>JAOXRS010000026.1 GCA_025800385.1 Candidatus Albibeggiatoa sp. nov. NOAA | reverse complement strand
CGATCTTGGGTTGAATGGTCACCATGCGATAGGATTCGATGCTGATGTCAGTGGGAGGCACCTCAAAGATCTTCAACTCAAGCATGTTAAGGCATGGCTTGACACTAATTTGCATAAATTCTGAAAAACAATCATAACTCTGCCGACATTTACCGTTAAAAGCTCAAACTTGGCGCGCGTATGTAACTAAACGACCTTAACCCATTTTTGAATTTAGATGTCGAACTTTTTCGTCACGTGACCTGTTATCATTGTTTCTTTTCTCTAAAATAAAAGTTAAAATGGGGTGCTGAGATGGCATATGATGACTATCAAATGCAGTATTTCTGTAGGCAAATGATTGTCCTCTATATGAATCTGCCCAGAATGGTTGACTACGGTTTTAAGTTAAATAGATATTTAGCAAAACAGGTCACGTGACATAATTCATTTCTTAATATCTCCTTAGCAAAACCAAAATTTATACCATTCCGGGCATGAATAGTATGGACACGGAAATGCAAACAAAAGCTGATGTCTTTCGTTTTGTTCAGGTTTAACATTCTTACCCCATTTGGAAATTCATTTTGAGCAAGATTGTGGCGTCATGAAGCACGTGACCTCTATAATTAAACCAAAACGAATTTAAGGACGGTAATTACCTTTGTTATAAAGCTTGGGTGATTGGTAACGTTGAAGCAACATTGCTTCCAAAGCGAATAAGTGTTAACTTCGTGGGGGGTCTTTACCAAGGGCTTGAGCCATGCCTTAACATGCTTGAG
>JAOXRS010000248.1 GCA_025800385.1 Candidatus Albibeggiatoa sp. nov. NOAA | reverse complement strand
GGCCAATGGAAAGATAAGCTTGCACGTGTTTGCAAATTGCCAGCCAATCAGCTCTGCGCAGTTTTCCCCTGTTTATACTCGAGATCGCAGTCGATCCTCACTTGCAATTCAGTCAAGCTGCTGGACTCGGGCGTTTATTTTCCCACCCACCCTCCGCGCTTACCTTATATCCCTTTTGTTGCCACTCTCAGACAGAGCATTGCTTTGTATTGTATTCTCTTGGGATGTTATATCCGTACATTTATAGTTAAAGAAAGTAGTTTTTGTGATATCGCCTTAGTTGCTGTTTTTTAATAAACGGTTTTGGGGATAAGTGTTGCTGGCGACAACCCTTCAGTCCCACACTGAAGCGATGCCTGGGTTGCCTTAGCTTGGGTGAGAAACGTGGGCACATCCACTTCCCCTCGCTACCATCCCTCCAGGAGCTTGGCATAGGTACACGCCACCCTGCCTCTGTGCCCCGTGACACCCATCTCACGGTCTTATATGCCACTTGCTGACACTAGCCCCGAGTACTGGCCTCGCGCACGGCAGGCAGCTCTCGGGTCCAGGACAACACTTATCTCCTCAACCTTTCTCCCACATAAACGGTGTCCTTTCTATTGTGCGTGACATTAATTCACCATCAAATTTTAATCAACTTCCTAAAGCATTCATAGAAATTAGTGAAAGAACAACAAATTTCATTTATAGAATAAGTATAAAAAATCTTAATCCAACAATGTTCAGTATATTCGAATATGGAATAAATCATATTCATTTTTATAATGTAGGAAATTCAACACTTCTTCTCGATATTGTAATATCATATATGTAATATATCCTTCAAATAAAATGAAAAAAGATATCTTTGAATTTAAT
>JAOXRS010000208.1 GCA_025800385.1 Candidatus Albibeggiatoa sp. nov. NOAA | reverse complement strand
GTCCCCACTGACGATCTTTATAAGGAATAGCATCAAGAGATTTGACCATTTTCCTATCAGCTTTATTCTTGCATTTTTTATCATCCTTACAAACCGAATAATCAACGTCGTGTTGCATGGCGATTGCATCGGTTTTACCAGTTGGTTTATCATATATTTCTAATATTTCACCAGTTAATGGATTATACTTTACTTGTGAATTCAAATCGTTGTAAGGCCCAGTGTATTTATGACCAGGCAAAGTCCAACCTGATTTTGGTTTAGGTAACAACCCAATAGCTTTATGTATATCTAAAGCCCCACCATCTAGATCCTTTCTATTGGTTTTGTACTTTTTCTTTGGTCTTATTTTAGTAGACAATTGATCGAGAGCTTGACTTCCAACATTTTGAATCATCGGATTTAACTTATCAAGAGCATAATCGATAGCCTTTTTCTGTATTTTTGGATTTCTCAAGGCTTCTGAACCATAGTATCTACCCATTTCAACAGCTTTTTTTCCAAGCCATGGAATACCGTGATGAATCAATAAATCAGCACCAGTTGATGCTATACTATCCATAAGCCCGCTACCATGCGGGCTATTTAGTTTCCCTTTTGGCTTTTAACGAATTTTGATTTTGTTATTCCGCATTCAGCGCATTTGCATTTCATCATTAATCTACCATTTTTAGCTTTTGTATATTGTTCACTGTTTGGAACACACTCTGTTTGTTTTTTTTGTTTAACGCAATATGATTTCATTTATATATATAATTTAGATATTTTTGAAGTAATTAATTATAAAACGATGGTTAACAGCTTGATTATTCATGTCAAATTTAGCATTATGAAT
>JAOXRS010000224.1 GCA_025800385.1 Candidatus Albibeggiatoa sp. nov. NOAA | reverse complement strand
AGTTTCATATGCTTTTGCAATACTGTAAAATTTATGGTCATGCAAATAAAGCTACTTGTTGTTGTTGTTGAGTTTCTGACAAATCCCAGTAGCTGGGTGGCCTTTGGGTCTAACGACCAGGTCTATAGTAGGTGGTCAAATGAACAATATTCAACCCAGTTGTGTAGCTGGGCAGCCACTGAATCAATTGACCACGAGTGGTCACATACCTTCAATTTTGTCTTTTTATTTGTTTTGGACACTGGCATTGTATCAAGTACATTACTAAGTATTGAACTATTAAAACTTATTGTTGTGTTCAACTGGTTTATGACACTGACTGAAAGCAGCCCACAATCCACTTTCCCTGAATATTTCTATGTAATCAGTACAATAAAAAAACACTTTTACCACAGATCGAACGCACTTTCCTAACCGTTTGATTACTACTAGTTTTATTTGAAGATCATCTTGGTCGGGATCTTTGTAAATCAATTTGAAGGTTATACTTTTAGATTTCACAGTTCCAATTTATAAACCACACACAAATATAACTTATAAACGGTGCAAATGGCTAAAATTGGTGAGTAATCCATTCCTGATCTTCAGCTGCCTGTGAGGAATAAAATTGTGGTGCCGGAACTTAATCAGGACCAGGTTATGCAAATTAGGTCGTCTGCCAATCTTTACAGTCCG
>JAOXRS010000202.1 GCA_025800385.1 Candidatus Albibeggiatoa sp. nov. NOAA | reverse complement strand
GAATAATTATAGAGACAGGACATGCAAGGCTCTTGCAACATAATTCACAGTTGAATTTGCTGCTTTCTACCTTGCAAGTATCTGTACTTTTGCTAATTTGCACTCTACAAGTTTATGTAAGAGGAAAAAGGCAGCTGTTTTGTAGTCTTGAATGAAAGGGAGTGCACTAAATTTATTGGCAGAGGTTATGTAGTTTATTTATTTATTTATTTTACTTCCCATTTTTACTGCCCATCATACATATGTAAATGCACTTGGCAATGTTGAACAATTGCATGACATTGGCAATTTTTGATCAAACTTCCCTCTGATCAGCCTAAGACCGGCAAAATATTATCGCTGAAGCTCAATCTGATTTCTGTAGCAGGAAGCAAGTAGGAGGGTATCAATAATTACTAGCCAGGTTCATTGCATAGCTCCTGGTCCACCGTAGGGACTTTACCCCAGTAGTTTGTTAGGTATCCTATCATGTATATTGGGTTGGAGGGTGGGGGGTCCCTCTCCAGCAGACACTGCAGGTTTGTAAATTTTTTATTCAATTGCTAGGGGTGGTGTTACAAACATTAATCAAGTGCCAAGCTGACTGTGGTCTCCCCATTGGGCTTTACATTAATAATTACGTAATGTAAAAGCAGAGACCAGTGCATTGATAATAAAAATAATATCTGATGATTACTAGTAATTTCTAATAATCATGGGGGATGTGTCTGGACCCAACTGAGTTATTGTTAGAAATGGTCATCATA
>JAOXRS010000184.1 GCA_025800385.1 Candidatus Albibeggiatoa sp. nov. NOAA | reverse complement strand
AGCTGTCAATGGCCAGTTACTTAAGTTTCCTTTAAGAGAGCTTAGACTGTGCTGTCTAAACTAAAGGTAGTCGGAGTAATTAAATCCATTAAAAGCCATCATCATTGTGATGATGGTGTAAATGGTCTTTCATCAGTTCAGGCTAAAATACAATATTTATTGACTGGAACAATTAATCTTAGATCGCCCCTAATTTACATCAATAAATATTTTAAAAGGCAGTATTTCAAAACAAGAGAAAATGAATTTAAAAAATGAAAATCAATTGAAATAAAATGCATTCAAGTTCAATTTTTTGACAAAACACAACATGAAAGGCTTTAATAATAATTATTACTTTATACAATAAACAAATCAGCATTAGCATAAACTGTGCAAATGCATAATGAAACAAACATTCCAAAATTGGTACATCAGTAAAAAGAAAGTCTTATCTACACTGAATCTTGATAATTCTGCAATAAGTTTACCTTTAACGCCTGTGGGAACACTAGACCGGCCATTCACCAAGACTAGCTTATATTTGCTGCTTATTGCGAATTGAACCAAGAGGGCGACTCTTGATCACTTCCGAACATAAAGTCTCGAAAA
>JAOXRS010000177.1 GCA_025800385.1 Candidatus Albibeggiatoa sp. nov. NOAA | reverse complement strand
CTCGATTTGCATAATGGCGTCATTTTTCCAGTACACGTGTTTCCCGGGCGCAACATGTTTACCGTAAATCATTTCATAAACGCCCAATCCAATAAGCGCCCCCCCCCCTGAGGTGTAAACTTTGCATTAGACACTCCCCTCTAATAAACGCCCCGTGTCTAATACACGCCCACTCAAGAATAGCCTCAAAAACCAGGGAAATGCTTGAGAGTAAAATCACGCAATTTATTTAGTTTATTTCTTGCTTGGTTCACAATGACTTGCGAATTACATCCTGTTCAAAATCCTCAACTGTGGGGTAATTGCACGCATTGCCAGAGCAATCCCGTGGGATCGGGGCCAGACTTCGATATAGAACTATAAACGACATCTGTGGGCTTGCATTAGCGCAGATTAGATTTAGTGCTCACAAACTCTGTTATGATCTTACTCCGCGAGCAAACTAAGGTCTTGTTGGTTTAGTTGACGTTGTTACGGTTAAAGTGAAATAAACGCCTCTCCGGCTGTATTCGGATATACAGTTTTTGGAATGTGTTTTGATAGC
>JAOXRS010000165.1 GCA_025800385.1 Candidatus Albibeggiatoa sp. nov. NOAA | reverse complement strand
AGCCACTCGACTGACGAACGTGCAAATAGCTAAAGACTCATCAACCGTGGAATAAAACCTTCGGGTCAACACTAAATTCAAGGTCGATACTCGATAGTGTTGTTTTAATCCGCTGATATTTTCTGTGAATTTTAGTCATCCGTCTTTCTGCTTGGGCTAATTATAGTATGTGATTACTGAGGTATATGTGAGCGCGGTTTTAAACCGATAGTATTAATAAGAAATCCGAAAAAAAGTATTTTGATTTATGTACATGCGCCAAACCGTGAATCCCTCCCTTTAAGTGATTTGCAAGTTTAATTTCCAGCAAGATGTTATCTATTAAAGAACATACCATCAATAAACATTATAACCATCTTTGAAATGTTATTTGCACGCAATTTCCACTTCAAAGAACGAAACGCCCCTGGAAAATGTGTTTTACGTTATCTAGTACCCAAACATATTGCGTACAATGATGTCATCAGTAGTAACTGGCATTATAGGGATACAAACCACACGAATTAACGGGATACGGGATATTTTGGCCAAAAATTATTGGGATACGGGATACTCAGACCCCTCCTAATGGGGCCTCCAAACTAAAATCGCCAGATATATGTAAAACGTAC
>JAOXRS010000163.1 GCA_025800385.1 Candidatus Albibeggiatoa sp. nov. NOAA | reverse complement strand
AAAATGATATTAATATGTGTGATAAAATGTGACGTCAACATGACATGACGTTTTATTTGTATAGAGTGAAAGCAAGACAAGTACAAATAAATAATTTAGTCGTACAGTCAGTTATTGTGTGACAGTTGTACTTGTTTTATGCGTTATGAAATAGATAATTGTTATTAATTACTGACAGTAATATAGCCATGTGCCAGGAGCTCCTGCATGTGCCTCATAGCACATGGCTATATTACTCATGACTGATGGTTTCCATCCAGCTCCACAATCGAGTTATCTGATTTTATGCAAGTTTAAGACTCTATTGTGATAGTGACGGTGGTGTCAGTTTCTGCAGATGTGGGACGGGTAGTGATCCCATATAAGGCTACCCAGATCTTTCTATTAATTGCCATTAAATCTGCATCTTTAACCATTTAAAGGGCCGCTCCCTCCTCCTCTGAGAAATATTCCTTCAAAATGGTGAGGTTTATCCTTTTTGGGTCATTTAAAGTGGTATTTTAGCATTTATAGCATTGCACGACAAAGGCAACTTAAGGCGACTTAAGGCGACTTTAGGCGACTTTGGGCGACTTAAGGTCCCAGAGTAGGCCTTTTGTTAGTTCACCCTTGCTTATTAGTTTCAGTTTGCAGGACTTTAATTTATTGTTTTCAGGGGCACCAAACAGCTAGTTTCGGTAAATATCTGTTCGGT
>JAOXRS010000148.1 GCA_025800385.1 Candidatus Albibeggiatoa sp. nov. NOAA | reverse complement strand
GTCAATGTGTTCATTTTTCGGTAAACTATCCGAGCCCGGTTCATACAATCGGCCCATAAGTTCTCCTCCGCAAATAGACCCAAATACTCATGAGACATAAAACGGAAATGGTAGAGCTAAGAGATGCTTTGGTGTTTCAATTTTAGTTTGCATGCTTAACATATATCTTGCCGTATTATATCTAAACACAGAAACTGACTCCTGAGCTACGGTTGGGATCAGGCAGTTTATTATGGAATCTTACATAAGTAGAAAGCTAGCCAGAACAGTGCCAAAAGCCGTATAGAACTGCTGTGAAGACGTGACTACCAGAATTTCAGAATGTACAAATTTTTGTGACCTAGGTGTCAGTAACTCTAAGTACTAATAGCCTGGCGCAATGGTTGTATAATGATTTTGTGCCGAAATACTATCAGTGCCTTGGTAGAAGTCTCACGACTTACACGCTGTATATATAATTACTCATTCCAAGCCGTAAGGCTACATCAGTCGTGTCTTACTTTATATCTG
>JAOXRS010000134.1 GCA_025800385.1 Candidatus Albibeggiatoa sp. nov. NOAA | reverse complement strand
CGGGTGATTATGAGGGTATCGTATTCGCGTTCATGCCCAATGCCAATAATATTGAACAAGCTCCGCTCGATACGCCTGTCGGTTTAACCACAATTGAGGGCGGCTATTTTGAAATGACTACGCCTGATAAACAGAAGTTTGTGTTAGTGACTGCACCGAATAACCCTGTCGGTTTGCAAGAGGCTTTAGGTGGTGAAAGTGAAATCAAACTGAGTCCAACAGGTGATGTATTGATGAGGATTGATACAGCAAATACTCGCAGTAGTCGAAATCTTCGTTTTGAAACTGATGTGATGCTGGTGGGTACTTTTGATGCCTTTGTTGAACCTGCACCTGATGGGTTTTGCTTAGAGCCTGAATTTTGTGAGTTTGGGATGGAGTTCCCGTCTGATTTTGGTAATTTACGCGCCCGACAAGAAGCGAAAGTTATTTATCCCGATGGCTCAGCCCAGACCATTTATCCAACCGTGATTTATCCTGAAACCTTAGTCAATTTGCTTGAGCAATACGATGCTATTCCTGATGTCCTTTACAAGGCAGATGGCACTTTTGAAACCACTGTATTCGTCAATGGGCAGAAACAAATATACAACTTAACGCCAAACATTAATGTTGATGTGCGCCGACTAGAAGCGGGTGAAAAACGTAACCCTAAAGTCAGTTTACAAGGCAATACTTTATTTTATGAAGTGCAAGAAGGGGATGATTTGTTAATTTTTTCTCTAAATATTGAAGCGTTTTAATTAAAAAAGCTAAAGTGTTTTACAATATAGCTGTATTGCTCAATGGGCAAGTATGGTAATACAGCGTATTTCGCATATTTGTCTGTAATGGAGGGTGGCAATCGATCATTAAAATTGAATGTTAATATAACCAAAACTCAAAGGAAGCTTAAAAATGAGGCGACTCATCCGCTACATCGCTTTATTTATACTGTTTTTTATCTCAGCGACTACCCAAGCTTTGCCGCCGATTGCAGGCTCAGGATCGGCAATTATTTTTGATGGTATAGATGATTACGTTGACTTAGGCACGTTAAATGGTGAAGTATTAGGCAGTAATCCAAGAACAATTGAAGCATGGGTCAAAACCTCTTCAGCCAATTTGATGACGGTGTTCATGTATGGCACAGGTGGTGATGCTGGACGAATTAACCTACAAATTAAAGATGGCACTGTTCTTATAAAAGCAGGTTTAAGAAAAATAGTATGGCAAGCTTCTAATATCAATGATGGAAATTGGCATCATATTGCATGGTCTTATACAAGCGGGACTAACCTCGATCAGAGTACTGTATATATGGATGGTGTTGCACTGACTACCATTATATCCAGTAATGCTACTATTCCCTTAACCACAGAAACAGGTGATGCTTGCATTGGTAGCAAAAATGGATCAAGTACTTTTTTTGATGGCGAAATAGACGAAGTACGTTTATGGGATGCAGCACGTACTCAAACCCAAGTCCAAACTAACATGTATAGCCCTTTAACAGGTGCTGAAACAGGGTTAATCAGCTATTGGGATTTTGATGAAGGCATAGGCACAATTGTCAATGATTTAAATACTACCAATGCAAACCATGGCACATTAAATAATATGGATGAGAGCGATTGGATTGCAGGTATTATCGGTAATTCCACTTTCTTAACCAGTTTAAGTACACCCATCAGTGATACCTTATCTGTTTATGATGGAGATGGTGGCACATTGACTTATAGTCTTGTTGATAATGATGGTGGCGCGGCAGTTGTAGATGATCCCAGCACAGGCGAATTTACTTACACACCTCATACCGCAGGTACACATACTTTTACCTATAAAGTGAATGATGGATTTGATGATTCCAATGTTGCAACCATCACTATTGAAGTTGAACCCAATATCGTTCCAATTGCAGGCTTTGGTTCAGCATTAGATTTTGATGGCGTAGACGATTATGTCCAACTGGAAGATTTTGGATTAGGTACTTCAAATTTCACAATAGAAGCATGGGTCAAACAAGACACGGCAGGTGGTGATATTGTAGTGAGTCGTACTAGTGAAGGTGATGGGAATGGTAATTGGCTTAATTTCGCCATGGATACCAAGTTAACCATTCAAATGGGTAGAGACACAGAGTCTAGTCATGTTAATACCCAAGGCAGTGCTATTTTAAGCACAAATGAATACCACCACATCAGTGTCGTAAGAGAGGGCACAACGATCACTTTATATATTGACGGCATTCAAGACCACCAGTTTACTGACACAGGTATTCGAAATCTAAGTGTTGCTTCTGATATTGGGCGATTCGGTGGTTGGGTTGAATATAATTCAAATTGGTTAAATGGGCAAATGGATGACATCCGGATTTGGAACATTGCGCGTACCCAAGCTGACATCCAAGCGAATATGTACAAAACCTTACAAGGCGATGAAGCAGGTTTGATAGGTTATTGGTCATTTGATGAGAATACAGGTTCAGTAGCAAGTGACCAAACAGGTAATGATAATGATGGCGCAATCAATGGTTCGACTTGGGTCAGCTCAACCGTGCCAATTAAATTTGTAACCAGTTTAGGTACACCTATCAGCGATGCCTTACCTGCTTATGATAGTGATGGTGGCACATTGACTTATAGCCTTGTTGATAATGATGGCGGTGCTGTAACTTTAGATGATGTCAGCACAGGCGAATTTACTTACACACCTCACACAGCAGGTATACGTACCTTTACTTACCAAGTGAGCGATGGATTTGATAACTCCAATATTGTAACCGTTACCGTTGAGGTTAGCCCTAATAATGTACCTATTGCAGGCTTTGGATCAGCTCTTAGTTTTGATGGTGTTGGAGATCATGTCAGTATTGCATCACTAGATTTAGCTAACCAATCAATGACTTTAGAGTTTCTAGCCAAACGAGATTCATCAACTGGAGGAGGATATGTTTTAGGACAAGGTGCTAATGTAACTAATAATGGGTTGCACCTTGGTTGGCTTAGTGCTGAAACCCCACAATTTGCATTTTATTACAATGATTTATATGTAGATAGCAATACACTTTACTCAGATACCAATTGGCATCACTGGGCAGCAACTTATGATGCAACTACAAAACAACGTGCTGTCTATCGGGATGGGATAAAGATTGCAGAAAATACAGCTTCTGTAAATTATCAGGGTACAGGTTCATTTCATATTGGTAGTAAATATGGTGGCTCAGGTGGTTTAGATGGTATTGTTGATGAAGTTCGAGTGTGGAATACCGCATTAACTGAAGAGCAAGTCAAACATAATACCCATCTTGCTTTGACAGGTGCAGAAACAGGTTTGCTAGGCTATTGGTCATTTAATACAGGTTCAGGTACGACAGCGATTGATAGTAGTGGCAATAATCGTAACGGCATATTGAGTAATATGGTTGATGCCGACTGGGTTGATGTAAATACCAGTATTCCCGTGCAATTGACGACTTCTTTGAGTACACCTTTTAGTGGCTTTTTACCCGCTTATGACAATGATGACGACGTACTGATTTATAGCCTTGTCAATGATGATGGCGGTGCTGCAATTTTAGATGATGCTAGCACTGGTGCATTCACTTATACGCCTCATACAGCAGGCACACATACCTTTACTTATAAAGTGAATGATGGTTTTGATGATTCTAATATCGCTACTGTGACCGTCGAAGTTGAACCCAATATTGCTCCTGTTGCAGGTTTTGGCTTTGCGTTAGATTTTGATGGCGTAGATGATTATGTGTCCACGCCATCACGTACAGATACACCCAGTGCCACCGTTGAGGCTTGGTTAAAAGTGGATGACTCCAGTCAAGGTACAATCATGAATAATGGCGGGGATGGCACTGGGGAAACAGAGATTTATTTCTTATTGAGTAATGGTTCTCTATACGCATATCGTTGGGGTGATCCAGCTGGAGACCAAACACGTTATGATGGTCTTGTTGTCGGTAGATGGTTTCATGTCGCAGTGGTATTCACAACATCTAAGCATGAGTTATATATTAACGGAGAGTTAGTAGATGCAAAAACAGGGCTTTCATATCCTAATGTCAGGTCTGTGAATAATAATTGGGGCATTGCTGAGCACCGAGGAAGTAGCGGCTTATTTAATGGCAAAATGGATGAGGTGAGAATATGGAGTACTGCCCGCACCCAAGCCCAAATCCAAGCCAATATGTATACCACTTTAACAGGTTCAGAAACAGGACTTGTTAATTATTGGAATTTTGACGAAGGCACAGGAACAACTGCCAATGATTTGAGTACAAGCAGTGCAAGTCACGGCACATTAAATAATATGGATGCAAGTGCTTGGGTCAGAGAGGCTGTCTTTTTTGCAACTCAGCTAGGCACAGTAATGACGGGTGCTCTACCTGCCTATGATAGAGATGGCAGTACGTTGATTTATAGTCTTGTTGATGATGATGGAGGGGCAGCAGTTTTAACTGACTCCAGTACAGGTGCATTTACTTACACGCCCGCTTTCGCAGGTACACGAACATTCACTTACAAAGTTAGTGATGGCTTTGATGACTCCAATATTGCCACAGTCACAGTTAATGTCACTAGTTTAATCGTTGATAGCCTAAACGATACTGCAGATGGGGATTACTCTACAGGTCAAAATACCTTACGTGAAGCGGTTGCCAATGCGGATGTTGGAGAAACCATTACATTTGCAGACAGCATTGCAGGACAAACCATTTTACTCAATAGCCAAATAACATTAGATCAAAATATCACTATTAATGGCAGTGACAAAAATATCAGCATTAGTGGACAAGATTCGGTACGGGTTTTCCAAACTGCCTCAGGCAATATCACACTGAATAACCTTACTATTAAAAATGGTGATACTACTGGCGATGGTGGTGGTGTTTACAATTCTGGCGCAACACTGACGATTAATAATAGTAATATTATCAACAATAACGCACTTCATGGTGGTGGTATTTACAATTCTGGGGTTGCTCTGACGATTAACAGTAGTAGCCTTCTCAACAATAGTTCACTTCATGGTGGTGGTATTTTTGGCTCAGTTACTTTAAATAATTCAACGATTGCGAATAATTTTGCAACAGGTGCAGGCGGAGGTATGAGGCCAGATGGTTCAATAGTCATTGTGAACAATTGTACTATTGTCAATAACCAGTCTGCTTATGAGGGTGCGGGTATACGTTCCTATGGTTCGACTATACATTTAAAAAATACGATTATTGCGAACAATGACAATACAAATGGTGTAAGTGATGATTGTTATCTGGAAACAGGTAGCTTGAGCACGGATATAAATAACTTAATTGAGTCGGGTAATTGTGGTAGCCCTGTATCTACTGACGATCCTCAGCTCGAGACACTTGCACTTAATGAGGCTGATACGTTTAGTTTTGTATTACAAGCAACCAGTCCCGCAGTCAATGCAGGTGATGCAGCCACTTGTGAAGTAACCGATCAACGCGGTATTTCTCGAACTGCTTATGATATTTGTGATATTGGTGCGTATGAACTCATTTTAACACCGACTGATCCTAGTAGTTTCACACCAACTATTCCAACTTATGATAATTTAGCCTCTGGCGTTGTCTTATCATGGATCGATAGCTTATATGAAGATGAATATATTTTATCCCGAGACGGTGCTGACCTTTCGACATTAACACAAGATACAACCAGTTATACTGATACAGCTATTTCATGTGGTTCAACTTATACTTATAGCCTGAAAGCTAAAAACAGCAGTGGTGAATCCAATATCATCTCAACTATTCCAGCAACAATGCCTGCTTGTCCTGAACCAGTCACACCAATAGATTTTGTTGCCAACATTCCCAGTTTTGGTGATTTAGACCCTGAGATTGGTTTGTCTTGGGCAAATAATAATGCTTATGAAGACAATTATATTTTATCACGTGGCAGCAATATCATCGCAACCCTAGATGCAGATACCACAAACTATACTGATCGTTCTGTCAATTGTGGTTCAACTTATAATTACAGTCTGAAAGCAACTAATGAATTTGGTGAATCGGACAATGTATCAGTGACAGCTGTGATGCCTGCTTGCCCGTTATCTGTGCCGAATGAGCCGATAAACTTTGCAGCTGTGCCTAGTTATAATCAAGTTACGCTCAGTTGGACAGATAGTAGTAGTTTAGAGTCAGGTTATAAAATCCTGCGAGATGGTGTATTGATCGATACGGTAGACAGTGATATTGAGAGTTACACTGATAAAGGTCTAAGTTGCGAAACTACATATGGTTATGAAATCTATGCATATAATAGTGCTGGTGATTCGATCATACAAACCCTTTCCGTTACCACTGAAACATGTCCATCTTTAACCCCCGGAAATCTCAGTGCGGTTATTACAGCTCATAACATCACCTTGGCTTGGGAAGATGTGGAAGGGGAAACGGGTTATTTAGTCACAAGGGAATCGCTAACCACTCGCAGAACCCGAGCAATCACAGAGTTTGATTTGCCTGCGGATACCACAACTTTTACCGACTCGGGTTTTGAATGTGGCCAGTCTTATGATTATGCCGTGGCAGCCATTACTGATACAGGCACTTCTGAAGCGGCTAGTATTACAGTTGATGCCGAGGCCTGCCCAACATTGCCTACAGCTCCCGATCAACTGGTTGCGGAGTCAATTACTTATACCAGTGCTTCATTGCGATGGTCAGATAATAGCGGAAATGAAACAGGGTTTTATGTTACGCGCAATAATGATTTAGCTAAGGATGTTTTTGAGAATACTGAAAGTGTCACTATTCGTGGTTTAGCATGTGAAACAACTTATTCATTCCAAATCATAGCCTATAACGCTCAAGGTCAAGCCAGCAGTGAAAGCATTTTTGTAACGACAAGTACGTGTCCTTTAGTAAATTTAGTTGCGCCTTCTCACTTTGAGACTTACCAACTCGCTATGAATCAAATTCGATTAACATGGAATGACAACAGTTTAAATGAAACAGGTTTCCCAATTGCTCGAAATGGAGAGTTTATTGCTGTTGCACCGATTAATGCGGAATCATTCGTTGATACAGATGTAAGTTGTGGTGCGGAATATACTTACCATCTTTATGTCACAGATGATGTATTAAATCTCGGTGGCTTAGAAGAAATTGTCACAATGCCTGATTGCTTGGCCAATGGTGATTTTTATGTGCATTTGAATACAGTGGGTTCAGGCACGATCAATAATTGCAGTGCGACATCTTGTAGTTTGGTTGCAACAGCAGGAACAACTATTCATTTGCTTGCAACACCTAATGATGGCTGGCAATTTAGTCATTGGAGTGGAGATTGTACTGGTTCGCAATTATTGGTCGATGCTGAGAAAAATTGTTTAGCACACTTTACTCCGATTATTGTTGAACCTGAACCCACAGCAGTCAATCCACTTGACCCCACAACGCCAACGGGAGCAGTCCCTGTACCACAGTTGGGATCAGATTTATGCGGAGCATCATTCACTAATCACAATACGACTACAGGTAATTTAAGCATTTGTGATTCGGCCAGTGTGTCAGGTGGTAATTTCATCGGTGACAATGCCAATTCAGGCTTAATGTCAAACTTTACTTTGAACACTAATGCTATGATTACAGGTGGGCGAATTAGTGGATTTAATACCAATAACGGTACATTGCAAGACCTCACTATCACTCAATACACTGAAGTCACTGGTGGGTTTTATGCAGGTTCTATCGATAATAACGGTACAATATTCGATTCAACGGTCACAGAAGGCAGCACGGTTTACAGTAGCACAGGTCAAGGCACTATTGTTGGAGTGACACAGAGTAAAGGTACAATCCAAGGCAAGATGAAACTAGGGGTTAACTCGGCGGTGATTGGAGGCATAATTAGTGGTGAAATCATTGCACCCGCCAAATCACCTGCTTATATTGGACAAGCTGAAATCCTTGCTGGCTCAACATTACAGAATGTTTATCTCAGTCCAACGGTGAAGTTACCTAGAGATGTTACACTCATCAATGTTAAACAAGCTTCCAACCCTGCAGAACCGAGTTTAGATGACTTTGGCGTGAAGATGGATCAACTAGATAATTTAGATGCCAGAAGTATTATTGCTGTTGAACCTGCGGCTATTGCCTTATTTGATCGTTATGAAATCACCTCAATTCCAACTGCAGCATTTGCAGGTATGACACCAGATCAAATTGCTGCTTTTGAATCTGAAACGTTAAGCAATATCAGTGTTGCCCAGTTTGAGCATTTACCACCCGAAGCATTGGCAGGCTTTACTGCTGATAACGTAACCGCTTTCAGTCCTGAAGTGATGCAAAGCTTAACTCCTGAGCAGTTGCAAGCGTTCAATCCTGAAGCCATTCAGCAAGCAGAGCAGGTGGCCAAGCTACTCACCAATATTCAGCCTGATACGCCACAAGAGCTGATTAATAAAATCCTGCCACAAAGTTGGGAAGTTTCTTCGACGGGCAAAATCATTCCTGCGGTTGGGTCTAAATTAAGTTTTAAAGGTCTGTTGAATCGTTTGCCAAGCAATGTATTAACACCGTATTTAGTTGATTTTCAGTCTAGCTTTTCAATTGGTGGTGAAGTGGCCAATAATGGAAATTCAGAGAATACAACAGTTGGCGGTGGTTTTAATGTCGGCTTACAACAAACTCCAACCATTGATTCAGTTGACTTAGATCAGTTTATTTTCACTCAAAATGAATATGGCATTTTCAATGT
>JAOXRS010000130.1 GCA_025800385.1 Candidatus Albibeggiatoa sp. nov. NOAA | reverse complement strand
AATGATTGACTTCGAAATCATGGAAAAAGCTCTCAAGTTAGCTTTAATAGAGCGGCTAAAGACGCATAATGACGCATCGTGGAAAGCAATCCCGGAATTTTGTACGAGCCAATATGGTGGGATATCTTTTCTGATTGACTGCCCATACGATTTTAAGTCACTTTATTTAGAGAACCTTCCTGATTTTTATTGTACAGTTCTTAATTACTGGCAAGATTTCAACAATCCAACGCCACACAATAAAAATACATCGATAGATGCGGAAATAATCTGGAATAATAGAAATATAAAAATTGATGGGAAACCTATCTTCTACAACTCATGGTTCAAGAAAGGTATTATTCGTCTCCGCGATCTGTTAAATGAGAATTACAACTTTCTTTCCCTGGTTGAACTTAAGGAAAAATTCAATTTTGTCACACCTTTTACTACGTATTATGGCTTAATCAAGGCCATCAAAGCAAAATGGAAGAAAGTAAACAATACATCAGTCAACTGCAACACAGATTCTGCAGCGACTTCAAGCTCCAGCAGAACCACGCTTACCACCCACGCTGCATACTCTTCTCTTCTAAATAAGATGACTGTACCCCCAACTTGTGAGAATAGGATTTTAAATAGTGGGTTTACTAGGGATAACATTCATGACGTATACTTGCTCCGTTTACAGTCACGAAACAAGCAAAGTTAATTGCTTTCCAATATAGAATAATTCACAACGT
>JAOXRS010000122.1 GCA_025800385.1 Candidatus Albibeggiatoa sp. nov. NOAA | reverse complement strand
TTCAAGAAAATATGTTGACAGAAAGTTGGATACTAAAGCAGACCGAAATGATTTGAATGATTATCTGAAACGACATGGAAGTAATCAAATGCAAGGTAATTTACAAATGAATAATAATCGAATAACTAATTTACCCCATCCTCAATTAAGTGATGAAGCTGCAACAAAAGATTATGTTACATTATCAATGCATCATCTTCCCAGTCTTTTTTTAGACCGACAAGGAAAATCAAAATTGTTGGGTGATCTTCAAATGAATGATCATCGAATAACTGGATTAACTAATCCACCAAATGCTGATGATGAAGCAACAAATAAAAAATACGTTGACGATAATATTTCAAAACGCAATATTAAACCATCTCATTCTCCAAAAAATGTGTTTCAATATCTTATGGATGATGTAAATGAGTGGTCGACAGAATATAATGTCAAAGTTGGAAGTTTCTCTGATCTCACAGAAAGTCCACATTCTTGGGATAAAAAAGTTTGAAATCTTTCTCCTTTAAAGAAAGATGGTAATTATAGATTTAGGTTAGGCTTGCAAATCTTTAGAATGACTACAAATAAAGAATATTCATTGGTTGTAGAATTGTACAATCGTGATTATAAAACTTGGCAAAGACAACAGACTTTTGTAGATGGAACTGGAATGTGGGTAATAAATCATAATACAACAAAATACCAATATACTTATGGTAGTAGTGGAGATCTTTATTATTCAAAAACTTTGATAAAATTCAAGAAAACTTCATCTTCACCACCAATATTTGTTTACTTCACTGTGCATTTTGATGATAATGGTGGAGATATGAATACTTATCCAAAAGAATTTAAAAACCAAGTGTACATTGTTGCTTGTGGTATTGAGGGGTTGACAGATCATGTTGATTCTGAAGTCTATGATGCTCATGAAGCTTTTGAGATTGATAAAACCAAGATGAAGATGTTAGTGCCATTAGATATGAACAAAAATGCGATAACGAATATTCCTAATATTTCAAACT
>JAOXRS010000121.1 GCA_025800385.1 Candidatus Albibeggiatoa sp. nov. NOAA | reverse complement strand
GGTGTAATTAGCGTTTTATTGTTCCCCTGAACAATGTGATATGCAGCCCGCGTTTCGAAACCCATTCATGGTTTGCTTTGCAACGTGATTGGTTATCCAAACGAGCTTCAGATAAATCGTGAACTAAATCCTACTACTTCTTGAGTTTTAGACGGAGAGTTATTTCTTTGAACTCTGCCGCGTTTTAGCCTTGATGTCGTCATTTTAAATCGTGATATAGATGTAGGTATTTCTACGGTCATACGCAGACTTAGGCGAAATCGTGATTTATCCTGACTGGTAATCGCGATTTAACTCTTTACCTGAAGTTTCGATAAGAACAGGTGTTAGCAAAGCATTTCCAATTGCCTTTCGTATAAAATAAAGCCTAATGGAAGTGAGAACAACTGTTCTTCACTCATCCATTTTCTAGGATTGAGCGATTTCGCATCATATGCGATGCCATATGCAAATAACATTGCTGGATGAATAATACCTGGCAGGAAAACACTAACAAGAACAACAACATAGCAATGTTGATTTGGTCGAAACAACCTCATCTGTGATAAACGATTGTTGGTAGTTTTAAATTGCGAGCAAATACTTCGTACAACAGAAAAAAATCAGCGATCTTGTTATTTAGCAACGAAAT
>JAOXRS010000115.1 GCA_025800385.1 Candidatus Albibeggiatoa sp. nov. NOAA | reverse complement strand
CATGATTTGGAATTGAGCATGTTCTTCGGGGGCTCGAAAATTTGGTCCAGATGCGTCACGCTGTCATGGGCAAATAGTAAGATTTAAACAACTCTCTTCATCATCAAAGATACCTAAACTTAGCAATGATGAAAAATATCGGCCTATTGGCAAATGAATTGCGATAGATTATAAAATGCAAAACTCGCTCGAATAAATCTTGTGAAATTTACCTCCACGCACTAGCTTAAGTCTCGCCTGCGGATTCAGTGTAGCATTAGGCACTAGCTGCGCGCTCTGGACTTGCCGCAGCCACTGATTCACCGTCAACATATTCCATGTATCCACAAGATGCATTGTAGCGCTAAATGGAGCGCAAAGACCGCACAACTGTTCGCCAAATCTCCATAAATTTATGCCTAGATTATGTATAAACAGTTTTTGTGAAATGCACATTTACCCCGAAAAACAAGTATAAAGCCGACTACTGACACCTCAGTCAGGCAATAATTATTCCACCTTAGT
>JAOXRS010000103.1 GCA_025800385.1 Candidatus Albibeggiatoa sp. nov. NOAA | reverse complement strand
GGGGTGTTCCATCTGGCATTTTTGGATTCTATGAACACCTCTCCGAAAGGAACGTATTCCAGATGTTGTACGACTTCGCCTTCTAAATTAGTGATAAATGAGGAACTGCCCAAATGATCGGTGTGGTAATAAGCTGATTTTTAATTAACTTACGCACACAGTGGGTTTTGATTTTTTTAGGAATGATGTGGTATTGATACCGACATTAGAGATTCTAAGGCAAGGGCTGCCTATGGCTCATAAAAAAGCCCTCACATCTCTATGAGACTTCTTTATTTCAAATGAATTCTTCTAAATGAGAGGATAAAAACTCTCCAAAGGAATCTGATGTTTTTTCTTTTTGATTGCCTGTATCCCAAGTATAAACAGGTGATTCAAGATTATCATCTTTAAAAGACGTGTCTATTACATAATAAGGACCATAACCTGTTTCTGACACGACAATAAATTCCTTTGGCAAGGCTGATTCTCCCCGTAAATTTAATGTCAACCAAATAGCATTAGGAACCATTTGTCCATCTGTAGTTGGGTCTTTAATTATTCCAAATAATTCTATTCCTGCAATATCTCCTGCTCCATACTTTTCTAAAAACATAGAATAGGACTTAGGAAACTCAACCCCTAATATTTCTTCTGCTGACGCTATTTTATCTAGTGCAACAGGCCCACAAAAGTCCGCATCACCAATATTGTCTTCTATTATTTGAAAAGCGTTTTCAATATTCATAATTAATATTCTTTAAAAATCTTTCGCACGATTTATCCAATAACTACGTTTCCAAGAATTGAATTGACTTCTATTGATTCCTGAAGGAATAGTGTTTGGATTAATATGAATCGTACTATGATTGGTTTTATGGAAGGTCTGAGTCATCTCAGCTATTCCAGAAGAATTTGTTTGGGTCATGTGATGCAGGTTCATAGATTTACCATCAGGGCCAATTGGGGCTAAGCCCTTCTGCATCCTTTGTAAATTAGTCCTACCCGTTGCATCAACAAGTTTTGGATTAATCAAGTCATTACGTTGAAATACCTTGATATTCTTAAAAGTGGTAGATTTAGTCCAGAACTGTCTTGTCTCCCTAACAACCCTACTCCCTGTCGTAATCGCTTTTTTACCAGAATATTATAGGATATCATCTACGCCAAACAAGATGGGTATTCCAGTGAATTTTTCAAATCCATACTCAGCAACCTCTTGAAATAGCCAAGTCGCTGTTGCCTTTACACCTACAGTAGAAACGGCAACTACAGCAGCAGGAGCCAATACCACTCCCGCAAACACCATATCTCTACGCTGCATATCTTCTAAAGGAACATCTTGAATCGCTGGTGAACTTTTATCTCCATAACTCGTCCATCCATCAAATTCCGCCTGCTTCCCATTAGGATCCAGATACAAAACAGGATTTAGATAACAATACCCATAAACCGAAGTATTCCTAGGATTGAAATACCCGCCATTGTGCTGCCCATCGATATAATGTTCGGTTTCTTGTACTGGGTTGTAGAGTGCGATTGGGTCTATGGAAAGCCA
>JAOXRS010000064.1 GCA_025800385.1 Candidatus Albibeggiatoa sp. nov. NOAA | reverse complement strand
CAGCTTCAGGATGATTCAACACATTTCCGCAATCTAGAACGGCTTGTTATCATTATGTATGACAAGTCAAGCCCACTGGATTCTGTCAATGAGGCCAGAATGGATCTGTTCTGTAAACACAACAGAGCTATCGAAAATCTCGCTCCTACCCAGGTAAATTAAAGAAATTAATATCACACAAAGCTTACTTATAGTGTTTGTAAAAGTAATCAAAAAATATTTCTTTCTATTAGAATGCTCTTCTGAAGCACGTCGAGAGAGCCATTCTACAGGCTGGAATCTGGACAACAAGTGATGTGAGCAACCAGGATACTCCTTCGCCAGAGCAATTCGGGTGGCACAAGATTGGAGATACGTGGAAACCAGTTTGGATGACCATTCCAGAGGTCTCAAAAGCTTGTCAAGAGCTCATCAAGTGTTCATGCAAGCTAAAATGTACCAGGTGTAAATGTGCCAAGAATAGCCTTGAGTGCACACCGCTTTGCAAATGCAATTGTAATGCCATAAGTGATGCATCATAAAAACTGAACCAGTCTGAACCTCGATGAAATATGAAATATTGATGGTGTTAACCTGATCTGTCAAGTGACGTGCAACAGAACAAGTCTAAGGTTCCGATTATATTGATGCTCAATTAGGTGCACATTAGGAACAGTCTATGAACTGTTACATCAAGTGCAGGTCTAAACCACAAATAAGTTTTTGCCCCCCTAAAATAATGCTAGGATTAGAGTTTTAAAACAAAGAGACAGTAAACAGAGGTCAAGAACTTGCTAGCACGATAGAAAAACTGCTTAAGCCCAAGGTAACTCGGTAATTAGAAAACGACTCCTAGTTAGGCTTGCAAAGCAT
>JAOXRS010000040.1 GCA_025800385.1 Candidatus Albibeggiatoa sp. nov. NOAA | reverse complement strand
GGTCGACTAAAAAGTAGCCTTGTTATAACTTCATTAGATCAAATCATTGAAGGTAGAAAAGTGTTTCATAATATCGAAGTACCAAATCCAGCTATCGACAGTCAAGCTTGTAATCGAGCTTTTGTCCTAAATGAATTATCCAAAATATCTGATAATTATGTTAGAAAAAGCGGGGATGCGATGATAGGTTCACTCATTGTACCAAAAGACAATTATCCAATTCAAGGGAATCTAAACAAAGTACTCAGTTATGAGACGCAAAGGGAGATTTTCTTGTCTAAAAGGGAAGGTGGTAAGATGCTTCAACCCATTGATATGAACGGCTTCAGTATTGATAATTTGCCATTACCTACAGCTGTCGATCACGCTAGTACAAAAGGGTATACGGATAATAAAGTGGATTCCAAAGCTAACAAAAGTGATCTTAATGATTATATGAAACTCGACGGATCAAAAGTAATGGCAGGTACTTTAAACATGAATAATAATCGAATAACCAATTTACCCAGTCCTCATTTAAACACTGAGCCTGCAACCAAAGATTATGTTACGACAGTAATGAATCATCTTCCCAGTCTTTTTGTAGACCGACAAGGAAAATCAAAAATGTTGGGCAATCTTCAAATGGATGGAAATCGTATAACTGGATTAACTAATTCACCAAATGATGATGATGAAGCAACCAATAAAGAATATGTTGATTCTCAAATTTCTAAAGCTAAT
>JAOXRS010000036.1 GCA_025800385.1 Candidatus Albibeggiatoa sp. nov. NOAA | reverse complement strand
GACCAAGAACCCGAAGTAAGGTGGTGGGCTAGTCACGTGATTATGACATAATGCAAAGGACAGTCAGCTGATTTGGGCCCAAACAATGGAAAATGATGTCATGACTGAACGAGTATATTGTGTCGAAAAATAGATGTTGCCACTCAACTTTACTGAAGATCCCCAAATAACTTGAGACATATCCCATGATTTGCGCCTTTTTCGCTGCTGCTTTACACGCAATGGAGAAAAATGGGATGCAACCTTGTGACTTTTCTAAATTTTATAGAGAAATCCCTAGGAGTGGTAGCGCTTTAGCAGAGGTTATTGCGACACTCACGGTGCAGATGCTTAAATGTTTTGTATCACTCGAATTTTCCGTCACTTGTTATCAAGGCCCTAAAAGGTGTATTCACCTTGATGCCAATGCGAGGCTCCAGTGACAAGAACTTGGTGTATCTGCCAATAAGCACTCCTAGCAATGATATATTTTAAATAATTGTTGATTCTTGTGTTTTCATGATGGTACCCTAATGGTCCAAAGTTGTCCAACATGACGGTACCTACCTAGGATATGGTGGTGTCTGGTTCAGCCTGAACT
>JAOXRS010000187.1 GCA_025800385.1 Candidatus Albibeggiatoa sp. nov. NOAA | reverse complement strand
AAAAGTTAGCAGCAATTTTAATTTTAAAAAAAGTTTTCAAGGAATCAATGGCTGTTATGGGGCATTGCAACCAAGCCAATATATGAAAATGCATCTCAACACTATTAAAATAAAAAGATTAGAATACCCTTCGCGTTCTCTCGAGTGACCACACTCATGAAAACACTCACTCGACTAACATTAATTTCACTAATGTCACCAAAAATCAACCGGCAACACTAACGCAAATAGCAATCAACAAAATGCCTTCTACAAAGCTTGCCCATATACCGTCAATTCCTATCCAAAACGACGGCCAAATCATCATTACAACAATACAATACTTATACAACACTTTCAACAAAGTACTAAAAAATAACTTTTACCTTCATTACAGCAAACACATCCTTTCACCTTGACTAGTCAAAATATGCTAAACAAAACATCTGCGCAGCCTAACCTTCAATGACCGTAATCTTATCAAAATATCAACTCTAGAGATACGCTGCGAGCAGGGGGCTACTGCCTCACTAAAATCACACGCGTACGTGCCGGCCAACAATTCCAAACGCATTCAAAATAACTTTGACCTCTGCACGCCACAGAGGCACACACTCCCCCTAAATCTTACTCAACTACCCCCAAACAACCGCAAGTCAATCTGGAACTCCCCACACCATCAATGCATGCCAGCCAACAGATCCACAACGAACAGCACGGAACAGCAGGG
>JAOXRS010000007.1 GCA_025800385.1 Candidatus Albibeggiatoa sp. nov. NOAA | reverse complement strand
ATTAGGGCCAAAGCTATCAATTAATATGCTCCAATTAATACCAAACTTAGTTGTTTCAGTGAGTGAGACTTGTGCAATGACCACGTTTACCATCACTTCTTTAGGTACACGATCTAAAATACGAATGGTTTCAAGTAATTGTTGATAGTCACGCGGTGTTGCTCGAATCAATAAACTATTGGTTTTTTCATCAGCAACGATATTGACTTTTAACTCAGCTGAGACAGGGATTGCTCCACCTGCTGCTTGATTACCCCCGCGCTCTTTTTCTCGGGCGGCCTGATTATCTGAGACTTGTAAAGGTAATTGCCCATCAGGTAATGTTGAATCAGAGTTATTATCTTTTTTCTTGATTTCTTCGTCTTTTTTATCATCCTGCTTAAAGACATCACTTAATGTTGCAGCCAGTTCTTTAGCTTCTAAGTTCTTGACGCGATAAATGAAAATTTGTTCAATACTTTCATCACTTTGCTCATCAAGCACATTAAGCCACATTTCAACTTCTTTAAAACCACCTTTTGGCGGTGCAACAATCAAAATCGCATTAATTCGTTCTAAAGCAATCACTTGATAAGCAGGAGCACTTCCCATAACTGCTTGTAAAATTTGATCTAATTCAGCTTTGACTTCTGAGGCTTTCGAATTTTCTAAACGGAATAAGCGAATACCACGGTGCACAAATGGATCAGCATCAATGATTTGAATTAAGCGATTAACACGATCTAAAATAGTTGGCGTGGTCACAATACCGATAATATTGAGATTGGCTAAATTTAAAATACGCCCTTGAGGTTGAATCATTGGGGTAATTGCTGCACTAGCAGATTCTGCCGTAATGTAACGTAACGGGGTGATTTGTAAAACCTGAGATGCATCACCTTGACCTTTCAATTTCAAGCCAATTGTTCCCGGTAAACCGCCACCTGCACCGATTTTTTTCAAATAATACACACCGCCACGTTTTTCCATGGTAATGCCCGATTCAGATAATAATAATTGCAACAATGGCCATAAATCTTGTTTGCGTAAATCTTTGCCTTCTGCAGTACGCATGGTGATTTTTTCTGCACCGATTGAGGTATCAACTACAATGCTAATTCCCATGGTATCAGCAATAATTTGCACAACATCACGTAATGGGACTTGCTCAAAATTAAATTTAAGGGGTTGGCCTGCTTTTAAGCTAAATTTAGGCGGTTTTTCAGTGGTTGTTTGCACCGTCGGCAATGAACCAATTTGATTAATCTCTTTTGGTGGTTCAGTTTTAGACTGTGGCAGTGACGTAATAGGGGAGTCACTTGGTATGTTACTAGCAACTGAAGGCATTTCTTGCTGTAGGTGAGTTGCGGCGACATCAAGTGCTGACTTGGATGCTGGTTTTGGGGGTGGTGTTGTGGCACAGGATGCCAGCAAACCTGTGAGTAAAATAAGACTTGTGAATGATTTAAAAGACATGTGGTATATAAAATCCATGAGACATAGTTATTTATTCAAATAATACATTAAAGCGATACATCAGTGATACTGAAAATTGCAGACAGCATCGTAATTACGATTGCACCCACAGCAACACCCAATACTAAAATGAGTAGCGGTTCAGCTAAAGCGACTAAGCGTGATGTTTGTTGTTTCACATTAGTGTCAAAAGTTTCGGCCAGTTTTTCTAAAATATCAGCGGTACGGCCTGACTCTTCACCGACAACAACGAGCTGTGCCAATAAAGTGGGAAAAGTAGCAGTATTAATCAGCGATTTACCCAAACTTGCACCACTACGAACGGCTTCCTCAACCTGTTCTAAACTTTTGCCTACCACTTCATTTTCCATCACGCCGCGAGCAATATGCAGAGCTTTTAACAATGGAATACCTGCACTTAACAGTGAACCCAAAGTACGGCAAAAACGAGAAGATTCAGCATCTAGTAATAAATTACCAAATAAAGGTAAAGACAGTAAAAATTTATCCCGCTGAAACCGTAACTCGCTAGAACTATCCAAGTGCTTCCAGCCCAACCAAACCAATACAGGTGCAAATAGCAATATCCAGCCATAAGATTGTAGCCATCGACTAGTCCCCAATAGAAATGCAGCAGAATCTGGCATTGTTGCTCCCATATCTTCAAACATTTGTGCGAATTGAGGTACGACAAAAACCATCAACATACCGACACTCAATATTCCAACTGCTAGCAAGATCATGGGATAGATCATGGATGAAATCACGGTACGTTTGGCTTCATCAGCACTGGCTAAAAAGTTGGCTAATTTTGGTAATAATTTCTCTAAAATCCCGCCTTCTTCACCTGCATGAACCATATTGATATACATGCGTGAAAATGTTTGAGGGTGATTTTGTAGCGCATCGGCCAATGTTTTACCCTCTTTTACATCAGTGCGTAAATCAACAATTAACTTCTGTAACGCAGGTTTAGCCGTAATCCCTTCTAATAATACCAAAGCACGATCAATAGGGATTTTAGCTTCAATGAGTGTGGTCAAGCCTTCAGTGAAATCGATTAAATCGCGGTTGCTAACTTTACTACCACCAAAATTTAATACGTTATCACCTTCGTCAGCCTGTTGCTCAATTTTTAGCGGAATCAGTTGCTGACTTTGTAATGAAAGCACTACAGCCTGTTCATTTTCTGCGGTCAAATGACCATATTGGATATTGCCTTCAATGTCACAGGCTTGATATTCGTACTGGGGCACAATATTTCTCTTTGTTAATCAAGCTTGTTTAGGACAGCCATATCATACATAAAATTGGACTGCCCAGCTTTGTTAAAAATGATGAATAATTGCAGCGCATTGTAGCAAATTGTATCGTTATGTGATAACAACGGATTTAATATTCAGCTATTGATATAACAAAATACGCCCGCTTTCTTATTCATCATTACGTATAAATCATCAAAGATTTTCACTCATCATTCTAAATTTATCATTCATAGTGACTCTTTCCTCTATACTTTTGCCATATATTTTGTTATCAAGCTTTTTTATTTATTTTGACCACATCCAAATATGTCCCAACATGTGCAACCGATTGACCCTGTCAACGTTGATCTAAACGGTATTAATCTGATTGAAGCCAGTGCAGGCACAGGAAAAACCTACACTATTGCGATTTTATTCGTGCGTTTGGTGTTAGAGGCACATATTCCTGTTGATAAAATTCTGGTGGTAACTTTTACCGAAGCCGCGACAGGCGAGTTGCGTGATAGGATTCGTAAACGCTTGGCTGAAACATTAGCCGCATTTCAGCAAGGACATAGCGATGATGAATTATTGCAAAAGTTATTACAAAAATATCCGCAGCATAAAGAGGCCGCCAGTTATTTAAAGCTAGCGATTCGGGGGTTTGATGAGGCTGCAATTTATACCATTCACAGTTTTTGCCGTCGCACTTTGCAAGATAATGCATTTGAAAGTGGGATTTTATTCGATCTAGAATTAATCAAAGATCAACGTGGTTTGCTTAGACAAATTGTTGAAGATTTTTGGCGACAATATATTTATCCTGCCAATAGTTTATTTATTTCCTATTTGCTTGGTGGTGTGTGTGAAAACCCTGATAAGTTGATGCAAATTATCGATAATGGCAAGTTGATTGGTCAGCCCTTCTTACGTATTGAACCTGAACAAATCGAGACAAAAGACCCAACATTGTATGAAAAACGGTTTTTAGATAGTTTTCAAGAAGCCAAGCAATTATGGCAAACTGAAAAGCATGAACTAAAAAAGCTATTACTAGAGCACCCTGATTTAAATCGAGCGCGTTATAAAAAAAATACCATTCCCAAATGGTTCGATGAATTAGATGAATTTTTTGCCAATTTAGCCAGTGTCTATCTGCCTAAGAATTTTATTAAGTTCACGCCTGAAACTTTGCAAAGTGCCACTAAAAAATCAGGTGAAACGCCAAGCCATCCATTTTTTAATTTATGTGAGCAATTGCTATCTGCACAATATGCACTGACAGGCCAAGACGAGGATGATTTGGGGATTTATGATAAGCAGTTTTTGGCTTTAAAAATCAAATTATTCCAGCAAGTCGATATTATGTTACAACAACGAAAAATGGAGCAGCAAGTACAATCATTTGATGACTTATTAACAGGCGTTTATAAAGGTTTAACTTCGCACTTTGGTAAATATTTAGCGATTTCGATTCGACGCAAATATCATGCGGCTCTGATCGACGAATTCCAAGACACTGATCCCGTGCAATATCAGATATTTCATCAGGTTTACGCCAGCCAAGATAATCCTATTCTATTTTTTATCGGTGATCCTAAACAGGCCATTTATAGTTTTCGCGGTGCAGATATTTTTGCTTATATTGATGCCTATCGCCATGCTCAAGCCCATCACACGTTAAATACCAATTGGCGATCTGAGAGCCGTTTAATTTATGCCATCAACCATTTATTTAGCTATTCACAAGCAAACAACCCTTTTTTATTTGAAGAAATTCCATTCCACCCTGTAAACCCACCACAACAAGCGACGCAATCCGCACAATTATTGATCCAAAATCAAGCCCAAGCACCTTTACAATTATGGTTGGTAAAACGTGAACAGTTTGAACTAGATACAGGTAAACAAATCAGCAAAGAAGCCGCTAATAAATTCATTCCACAAGTTGTGGCCTCAGAAATTGCGCGTTTATTAAATTTAGCATTGCAAGGTCAAGCAAGCATTCAAAAAACAGATGAAAATGGGGACATAAAGCAAAAACCAATTGAAGCGGGTGATATTGCAATTTTAGTCCGTACCAATGAGCAAGCTCGACAACTACAAGAAGTATTACGTTCACAGCAAATTCCCAGCGTGATTTATAGCCAAGACAGCCTGTTTGAAACCATGGAAATGATAGAAATTTATCGGATTTTAAGAGCAATTGCAGAGCCACATCAAGAAGGTTTGGTTAAATCCGCACTGACCACACATATCTTCGGTTTAACGGGCAGTCAGTTACAAGCTATTGTTGAACAGGAACATACGTGGTCAAAATACCTAAAGCGTTTACACCATTATAATTTTATTTGGCAGCAGCAAGGCTTTATTCAAATGTTTCGGGCATTATTGCGCCAAGAGCAGGTAGCGGCACGTTTATTAAAGTTTTCTGATGGCGAGCGGCGTTTGACCAATGTGCTACACGCGGGTGAGGTATTACAACAAGCGACGATGCAAAATAAATTAGGTATCCACGCTTTGTGCCACTGGCTGGGGCAAAAACAGCAGCAAAATAATGGTACAGAAAATGAAGAATTGCAGCTTAGATTAGAAAGTGATGAAAAACGGGTTAAAATTGTTACGATTCATAAAAGCAAAGGGTTAGAGTATCCAATTGTATTTTGTCCGTATATTTGGGATGGCAAGCTACATAATGCGAGACAGAAAGGCAAACAAGGCCAATTTATTTTTCATGATGAAACAGGGCAGCGAGTGCTTGATATTGGATCGAAACAACAAGAAATAAACCTTGAAGCGGCTTTACGCGAGGAACAAGCTGAAAATCTGCGTTTATTCTATGTCGCTGTCACACGGGCAAAACATCGTTGTTATTTATTATGGGGCAATTTTGCAGGGGCAGAAACTTCACCATTGGCGCACTTATTACATCCGCAAATTGACAGCAAAACCTTTTCCAGTGTCAATGATGCCAGTTTGGAACATGACATACATCAGGTGATTCAAAGTTCGGAGCACACTATTGCATTAAGTGATATATTGGTTAAACCTGTTTTATATCAACGTCAGGCCGATACAGAGTCACATTTGCAGGTTCGGGATTTTGTTGGGCAAATTAATAAGAATTGGAGAGTTTCCAGCTTTAGTGCCTTAACCTCGCACAAGTCGGCCAGTACCGATATTCATGAACGCCCCGACCATGACGAAATGACCCAAGTTAAACCCAGTGTCACATTGGATATTGTGATAGAAGATGAACCGAGTATTTTTGATTTTCCTCGCGGCGCAACTGCGGGTGTTTTCTTACATACTTTGTTTGAAAAAATAGATTTTACTTTAGATACTGAAAATTTAGCTAAACGATTAGAATATCAGATTAGCAATGCGGGTTATGATATTGAGCAGTGGCACGCCATTTTATTGAAATTTTTGCAAGATGTTTTGCATACACCGCTAAGCTTGGAAAATCCTGCATTTAAACTTTCTAATATAAATAAAGACAAACGTTTAGATGAATTAGAATTTTATTATCCACTCAATCCCATTCAACCACAAGATATTCAATCCGTATTTCAACAATATGGGCATACGATGCAGATTCCTTTAAATGCACAATTTAGTCGTTTGGCGTTTGCACCCGTACAAGGTTTGCTGAAAGGCTATATTGACATGGTGTTTGAGTTTGAAGGCAAATTTTATATTGTGGATTATAAAACCCATTTTTTAGGGATGCAGCCCAATGATTACCATTTTGAGCAATTGAGCCATGTGGTACAACGTGAGCGTTATTTATTGCAATATTATATTTATACAGTGGCTTTACACCGTTATTTGAGCTTACGCGTGCCACATTATGATTATGCTCAGCATTTTGGTGGCGTATATTATTTATTCGTGAGAGGTATGCGGCCAGAGTGGGGGCAAGAAGTGGGTATATTTTATGATATGCCGTCTAAAGAACTGATCGAGGCTTTATCTGAATTATTTGGTATTTAAACGCTTATTTTGATATTTAATAAAACTAGCTTATATTCATAACTTTATGCAATTAAAAAATATGTCTACAACTTCACGACAAACGGCATTGCGCTTTGCAACTGAACAACTACAGCACTTAGATACGCCGCGTTTAGATGCTGAAATTTTACTCACCCATGTGTTGGGTATTTCACGAGCGCAATTGTACGCATGGCCAGAAAAATTACTCGATGATACACAATGGCAGCAGTTCCAATCTTTAATTGAACAACGTGTGCAACATCAGCCGATTGCCTATTTAACAGGTCATAAGGAATTTTGGTCATTGAATTTACAGGTGAATGCAGCCACTTTAATCCCTCGCCCTGAAACCGAGTTATTAGTTGAACATGCTTTGAAATATATTGAAAGTATTGCACAACCGATCATTTTAGATTTGGGTACGGGCAGTGGGGCGATTGCGTTGGCTTTGGCGCAGGAATGCCCACAAGCTCAAGTGATTGCGGTTGATGTGAATCCACAAGCATTAGAAATGGCAAAACACAATGCACAAGCTTTACAACTAAATCAGGTACAATTTTATCTCAGCCATTGGTTTCGGGATTTACCCATGCTGCAAGCTCATATCATTGTATCCAACCCGCCTTATATTGCTGACGATGACCCGCATTTAACTCAAGGTGATGTGCAATTTGAACCACGACAAGCCTTAACTTCTGGACAAGATGGATTGAATGATATTCGAGAAATTGCCGCTCAAGCCAAAGACTTTCTTTTGCCTGAAGGCTATTTACTGTTTGAACATGGATACGATCAAGAAGTGGTGGTACAACAGATTCTATTAGAACAGGGCTATCAAAAAGTGGAAACGATTAAGGATTTGGCGGGGCAAGCCCGAGTCAGTTTATGCCAAAACAAGACGTGACGCTGCCTACCCAATTTGTAGCGTTCACGCCTGAGCAGTCTACATTAAGGACATAATGGAGTAAGTTGAGGCACAACGCGGCGTAATGAAGCCCAACCCATACCTAAATTCGCTTTGCGACTGGTGACTAATACCACTAACGCATCAGGCTTGTCTGGTACAATCATCATGAAATGAAATGTATTTTCGGTAGTCATTTGCACTTCTTTGACTAAATGCGCTTTGCTATTACCACGCATATTGGCAATCATATCTTCTACTGCACTGATTGTACGACCACGAAACATATCAACCGCCGCCGCTGCAACTGCATCTAAATAAGATTGAGTGAAATAAGGTACATTATGGGATACGCCCAATAATAAACCACTATTTAAATCCACAACTGCACAGCCTAATGCAGCATCAACAGTGCGAACAATTTCACTACAAATTTCATTAATATCCATTGTGACTCCTTAAATCCATGCAAAACGAAGAAAATGCAATATGATTATACTGCGATTCTAAGCGAATACAAAGTGTTGCCAATCAAGAAAATGACTTATTTTAACGACTGGTAACCGTACCATACTCAAACACCCAAGTGCGAGTAATATGTAAAATATCTATATCTTTACTAATATTTCTAGGAAATGGGGCAAATGGCGCAGACATACGCACAATACGCACTGCGGCCTTATCTAAAATAGCATACTTAGACGCTTTTAAAATTTTTAAGCTGCGAATTGTACCATCTTTGTTTAATGCGACATCTAACGTGAGTTTACCTGAAATATTTTTTTTCTGGGCTTCTTTTGGAAAATTCAGTGTACCGATTTTTTCCACTTTTTGCCGCCACGCATCCATGTAACTAGCAAACTTATATTCTTGAGTGCTGGCACTGATAAATTTATGGCGTGGACGTTTGGAATAAGCGACGAACTTTTTATCTAATTCAGCTTGAATACTGGCCACCGAAGCACGGGCATTATTAATGAGTGTCAATGCAGACATATCTGGGGTATTGATTTCTTGTTTGCCTTCACCGACTTCACCTTCTTCTTGTGGTGCATCTTGATTCTGTTCTGGCGCGATTTTATGCTCACTTGGGTTAGGTGCACTGATTTGTGCTACTTGGGTTGGCTTGGGTTTACTGGCCGCTTCACTAGGTGGTGGTGTTGAAATCGGCTTTGGCTCGGGATCAGGAAATGGTGCAGGCGTGGGACTGGTTGGACGGTGGGCTTCTTCTTGCTCGCCGCCGCCTTCTTGTGTTGCTTGGGCGAGAAAGTCGGCTTTTTCAGGTTTTTTCTCGGACGTTTTTTGCACTAAAATCACTTCCATCGATACATTTTTGCGCGGTTTTGATTCGGGTAGCACAAAGCTAATGCCGAAAACCAAAACAGCATGTAATACCGTGGAAATGAATATAGTGGTAATCAATCGCTCTGTTGCTGGCGAAATCGTTGCAGCCATTTACTTAGTTTCCTCACCTTGATAAATAATGGGTGTTACCGCTAATTCTAACCCATGAATGGCAGTGACTTGTATTTTTTGTCCCACCTGGATCGGTTTCATCGATTGTGCTTTCCATGCTTCACCATGTACGTGCACGCGTAATGGCGAGGCTTCTACACATTCACCCACTTCCCCTACAATGCCATCAATACCTGTGATTTTAGGGGTTTTATGTACTTTTAATGCCCAACTCACCACAAATACAAAAAAGCCGACACTAACCACACCGATAGACACAATCAATGCTTTAGAAATTTGATATTGTGGTAAATCGGTATCCAACAAAATAATCGAGCCGATAATAAATGAAATGACCCCACCAATTCCTAGAATACCAAAACTGGGTAAAAAGGCCTCTGCGACCATAAAGGAGTAGCCCAGCAAAATCAGCAATAATCCCGCATAATTCACAGGTAGCACTTGAAACGCGAATAAGGCGAGAATCAAACAAATCCCACCAATTACACCGGGGACAACACTTCCGGGATTCATCAGCTCGAAGAATAACCCATAAATTCCTAGTAACATCAAAATATAAGCCACATTAGGATCGGTGATAATGGATAATAATTTATTGCGCCAATCAGGTTCTACTATTTTTAAAGCAAGCTGATCTGTATTGGTTAAAATCGTAGATTGGCCAAACATTTTGATTTCACGCCCATTAATCTGCCGTAATAAATCTTGTAAATCTTCTGCGACTAAATCCACCACATTTTTTTCTAACGCAGCTTGTGCTGAAAGGCTGGCCGCTTCACGTACGGCTTTAGCTGCCCATTCTTCATTGCGCCCATGCATTTGTGCCAAAGAACGAATATAGGCCTCGGCATCGTTCACCATTTTCTTTTCCATTGAGGATTTAGCTTCTTGTGGCGATTGCGGTGTTTTAGGTTCAGATTCTGGCTTTTCTGATGTATCAGGTAATTCGGGTGGAGATAAGTCACCAAACCCGCCAATTTGTACAGGTGTGGCCGCGCCTAAGTTGGTTGCAGGTGCCATGGCTGCAATATGGCTGGCGTATAAAATATATGTGCCTGCACTGGCTGCTCGCGCACCTGAAGGACTGACATAGCTAGCTACAGGAATCGGTGAATTGATAATGACTTTGATAATTTGGCGCATCGATGTATCTAGGCCACCGGGAGTATCAATTTGTAAAATAATCAATTTTGCATCTTGCTCGCGTGCTTCGTTAATACCTCGTTCTACATAATCGGCTGTTGCAGGGCCAATTGCACCATTGATTTGTAATACCCATGCAGATTGCGCCATGAGTACAGGTGAAAACAATAAGCTGATTAAAAATAGAAGTTGACGAATTAGCATATTAGGCATCCGAGTCTTATATTGAGTGCATTATTGATTAAGAATGACATTTGATAAATATTTTTGATTGCGTTGCTCTAACTATACAATATTTTAGTCAATTTTTGCGGATCATTATGAAAGTGAAAAAAGACTCACTATTTATATTTTTGAATAAAATGAACTTGCTAGATTTAATTTAGCATCTTTGCAAATAATGGTTTAGATGGGTTTCGCCAGTAAGCTTTAGTGTAAAGAAAAAGGGAACTTCGAAAATGAGCTATAAACAGAGCAGGTAGGTATCAGTTAAGTTGAGACTCATTACAAGCCCCAACTTACATTGCTAAATTAGGCCTCAGTTTCTTTCGATTCTTTAATCCGAGGACGTAATTTAATATTCAATTCACGCAATTGTGCATCACTGGCAGCCGATGGCGCAGAAGTCAATAAACAACTTGCAGTCTGGGTTTTAGGGAAGGCAATCACATCACGGATTGAACTTGCACCACTCATCAACGTCACCAAACGATCTAAACCAAATGCGATACCACCATGCGGCGGACAACCATATTTCAACGCATCCAACAAGAAACCAAATTTCTCACGTGCTTCCTCATCACCAATACCCAATAACTTGAATACAGCCGCTTGCATTTCTGGTTTGTGAATACGAATCGAACCACCGCCGATTTCTGAACCATTCAACACCATGTCATAAGCACGAGATAAGCAGGCTTTCGGGTCAGCTTCTAATGCACTCACGTCTACGTCTGGTGAGGTGAACGGATGGTGTAATGATTCCCAACGTTTATCGCTGTCGCTCCATTCGAACATAGGGAAGTCAACAACCCATAATGGTTTCCAACCGTCTTCGTTTAACTCTAAATCTTCGCCTAATTTCAAACGCAACGCGCCCAAGGCTTCATTCACCACTTTGGTTTTATCTGCACCGAAGAAAATCAAATCGCCATCTTCTGCAGCGGTTAATTTCACAATCCCGTCAACTGCGTCGTCTGGTAAGAATTTCAAGATTGGAGACTGTAAGCCTTCGCGTCCTTTGCTCACATCGTTAACTTTGATGTACGCTAAGCCTTTCGCGCCGTAAATGCTGACAAATTTAGTGTATTCGTCAATTTGCTTACGTGATAATTTCTTGCTGCCTTGAGGTACTTTCATTGCTGCCACACGACCATTTGGGTCTTTTGCAGGTGCAGCGAATACTTTGAATTCAATATCTTGTAACAAATGTGCTACGTCTTGAATTTCTAACGGGTTACGCATATCAGGCTTATCAGAACCAAAACGTTGCATTGCTTCTGCATAAGGCATCGTCGGAAATGGGTTAGGTAATTCGACATCCAATACTTGCTTGAATAAATGGCGAATCATGTTTTCCATAATGCCGCGCAACTCATCTTCATCGGTGAACGACATCTCAATATCTAACTGAGTAAATTCAGGTTGACGGTCTGCACGCAAATCTTCATCACGGAAACAACGCACGATTTGGTAATAACGATCCATACCCGACATCATTAACAATTGTTTAAACAACTGTGGCGATTGAGGTAATGCGAAAAAATCCCCTTCATGGGTACGACTGGGTACAAGATAATCCCGTGCACCTTCTGGTGTCGCCTTGGTTAACATAGGGGTTTCAATTTCTAAAAAGCCCTTTTCATCTAGGTAATTACGCAAGATGTTGTTGGCTTTAGCACGCATTTGAAAACGTTCTTGCATCAATGGACGACGCAAATCAATATAACGATAACGTAAACGATGTTCTTCATTCACAGTCTCATCATCTAATTGGAATGGCGGGGTTTCAGCCGCGTTTAAGATGTCTAATTCTTTGCCCAACACTTCAATCATACCTGTTGGCATCTCAGGATTTTCTGTACCTTCAGGACGATTTCGTACTTTCCCTGTGATTTTTAACACATATTCGGTTCTAACTTTTTCAGCTAAAGCAAAGGCTTGCTCGGTATCAGGGTCAATCACCACTTGGACTAAACCTGTACGATCACGTAAATCGATGAAAATTACGCCACCATGGTCGCGCCGACGGTGTACCCAACCGCATAAAGTGACTTCTTGAGTAATGAAAGACTCATTGACTTGTCCACAGTAGTGGCTACGCATAAAACTGTATTCCTTGTTGTTTTTTCAGGCAAAAGATATGGAATGTTAAGGGGTGTTGGGCTTGGATGCAAGGGGAATTTATATCAGAGAGCAAATTTGTAGCTGATTCAAAAGAATGGCCGCATAACAAGGTAGTTTTATGGTGATTGACGTTTTGACAAAGCGTATAAAATCCATGAGAAACTTTAAATCATCGCAACGATAACTATAATGGTCTTATCTTTCGCCAGTTTGCCAAAATCTCATGTCTCAGTTTAACGGTTATAGCTTCCAACAATTATTTGAATTAGAAACACTTAATGCGTTTGACCAACAATTTTTAAATGCGCTTGATCCCGAATTAAAACAAAAGCTTTTAGCCTATCGCCAACAAACCCAAGACTTTTCACCACTTGAAATCAGTGAGTTATTAATTGCTTGTGCGCCGACATTGGAACAATTTTTAGCACAATTATTCGATATTGAATTTGAACTCGCTCAGTTAAAAGGCGAAATTGAAGCCAATAACCCGATTTTACAATTTAAGAAATGGTTTGTTTTACGTCGTGCGCGTCGCAGATTGAATAAAAAAGACGAATTAACCAGTTTTGAGCAATTAGACAAATGGTTAGAACATAAATTAGCTTGTAATTATGAAGATAAAGAGCTAGCAACTGCAAAATTAGGCTTGCACTATTTAGATAATAAAGACAGTTACAAAGACGAAATTGAGCAATTAACCCAATGGTGTATTCAAGCAATTAAAACTGAACAAGGACGAAAAGCGGTTCAAAGTTGGATCAGTTTCAATTTACCACAACATACTGATCCTCAAAATTTAGTTTCGTTAATCTCAGCACAAGCACATTGCCAACAAGCTCCACAACATTGCCAGCGTGAAGGATTTGATTTAACCGATAACGGCATGTCATTGCGACAAGTGCAAGGCGAAATTCATTATTGTTTATTTTGTCACGATCATGATGGTGATTCCTGTTCAAAAGGATTTTTAGTCAAAAAAGGTGAATTAGAATCAGGCTTTAGACAAGATGCACTGCAAAATACCTTAACAGGTTGCCCATTGGGTGAGAAGATTTCTGAAATGCACGCGCTTAAGCGAGATGGGTACAATCTTGGTGCTTTAGCGATGGTGATGGTGGATAATCCTATGTGTCCTGCAACGGGGCATCGGATTTGTAATGAGTGTATGAAAGCCTGCGTGTACCAAAAGCAAACCCCTGTAAATATTCCACAAATTGAAACTCGCGTATTAAAAGATGTGCTGCATTTACCTTATGGTATTGAAATTTACGACTTGCTGACACGTTGGAATCCATTGCGCCAAACTCAGTTTTTACCGCAAGCTTATAATGGTTTAAAAGTACTGATTGCGGGTCAAGGGCCAGCAGGTTTTACCCTCGCACATCATTTATTAATGCAAGGTTTTGCTGTGGTTGGAGTAGATGGTTTAAAAATTGAGCCAGTATCTAAAGAATTGTTAAAAAAACCAATTAAAAATTATACAGATATTGAAGAAGATTTAAGCAAAAGAATCACATTAGGGTTTGGTGGCGTGGCGGAATATGGGATTACGGTACGCTGGGATAAAAACTATTTAAAATTGATCTACTTAAGCTTGTTGCGTCGCTCGCATTATCAAGTGTTTGGTAATGTACGTTTTGGCGGTACGGTGACGGTGGAAGATGCATGGGCGTTGGGCTTTGACCATTTGGCGGTGGCAGTGGGTGCGGGTTTGCCACAAGCATTGCCAATTGAAAACAGCCTTGCTACGGGAATGCGTCAGGCGAATGATTTTCTGATGGCATTGCAATTAACAGGGGCAGCAAAAACCGATAGTTTGGCCAATTTACAAATTCGATTACCTGCGGTGGTGATTGGGGGAGGCTTAACTGCGATTGATACCGCAACTGAAGTCCAAGCTTATTATTTAGTTCAAATTGAGAAAATCGCTAAGCGTTATACAGAATTAGAAAAAAACGGTCTAAAAGACAAGATTTGGTCACAACTCACAGCGACTGAGCAATCTATTTTGCAACAATTTTTAGATCATGCGCAGCAATTGAAAGAACTAAAACAACAAGCGGAACAACTCGGTGTTGAACCTGATACCCAAAGTTTAATTCATCAATGGGGCGGTGTAACCATTGTGTACCGACGCAGTTTGCAAGAATCACCTGCTTATACTCGTAATCATGAGGAAGTGATTCAAGCCTTGGAAGAAGGTATTTATTACGCACAAGGCTTTGAACCAAAAGCGGTTAAAGTGGATATTGAAGGTCATGCCACAGGTTTAACTTGTATTCAACGTGAGCAAGATGCAGATGGAAAATGGCAAGTGACTGATAATGAAGTGACATTTGCAGCAAATACGATTCTGGTTGCAACGGGTGCAAAAACCAATATTGCCTATGAGTTTGAGCATCGAGGCACATTTGAGCGCGTTGGTTTTGAGTATCAGCCTTATCAATTAATCAATGGTGAATTACAAAAAGCTCAAGCGACTGAGCATTGTAAACAATCGGATTTTGGTGCATTTACCTCTTATCAACATCAAAGTAATAAAGTGACGTTTTTGGGCGACACTCACCCTGCATTCCACGGTAATGTGGTGAAAGCAATTGCTTCTGCACAAAAAGTCTATCCACATATTGTGCAAGCGTTGGCTGATGAAAAACACGATAAATCAGACTTAGAAACCGAATATCAACAATTCAAAGCAAGAATACAAGATTTGTTTACTGCTAAGCTCACTCAAATTGAAACCTTAAGTGATAATGTGTTGCGTTTACATATTTATGCACCGATGGCAGCACAGAAGTTTGAAGCGGGGCAATTTTTCCGTATTCAAAATTTTGAAACTGATGCACCAATCATTCATGATACAAAATTACAAATGGAGGCAATTGCGGTTTTAGGTGCGGGTGTCAATGAACAGGAAATTCAAGTGATTGTGGTGACACAAGGTGCAAGTTCGCGTTTATGTCATCAATTGCAAGTGGGGCAACAGATTGCGCTAATGGGCCCAACAGGCGCAAAAGCACGAGTAAAAGACGAGAATGAAGCCATTTTATTTATCGGTGGACAATTAGCAATTCCTGAAGTGTTAGCAGTTGGTAAAGCATTGAAGCAAAAAGGTAATAAAGTGATTTTCTTGGCGACGTTCGATCAAGCAGATAAGGTATTTTGTCATCAAGAATTACTCGATGCGACCGATCAAATTATTTGGAATGTGCGACAAGGTAAGTTGATTAAGCCACAACGTTCACAAGATCAGACTTTTAACAGCGATGTCCAAGCGATTTTGCAGCAGCATGATTTAGGTGTTGATTTAAAAACTGTATCACGAGTGATTGTATTGGGTGGTGCGAAATTAGTCAATTTAATTCAGTCTTTACGCCAAAATGAATTAAAAAAGACTTTTAGCAACAATACACAGTTTTCTGCTTCTACATTCAGCACCATGCAATGCATGTTAAAAGGCGTTTGTGCGCAGTGTTTACAATGGCAAGTTGATCCTGAAACGGGTAAGCGGACTAAAGCGGTTTTTGCGTGTTCTTGGCAGCAGCAGCCAATGGAATTGATTGACGTGCCGAATTTAAATGAGCGTTTACGCCAAAATCGAGTGTCTGAAGTACTGAATGCAGCTTGGCTGGATTATGTGGAAAGTTTATAAATAACATATTGCTCGGCTTCTTAAAAATAATTAATGTTGTACTGAATTTATAAACTCCGTGCAGAAGTCTGGCAAACAATATCATCAGCTGCAGACTGAAAAGCGTTTGGTTATTCACCCGAGTATGTAAGGTCGTGGTTTGGTAAAAATATTTGATGCACTTCGCATTGCACAAGACGTAAAAGTCAGTGCCATAGTATTACGCTTATTTCAGAGCTAACAAATCCACACTGCATTAATTCATTATCGAAATATAAGTTTCAAAAAATCCCTTGTGGTTATCAAATTCCCCATGATATTGTGCAACTGCTTGTGCCTTATATATTTCAGTTAAACAACGGATTATCAAATGATTCTTAATGTATTGGTTTTGGGTAGTGTGTTATACATTGGATTTCAAAAGCTAACCAACCAAACTAAATCACCAACTCAAAAAGGCACATCAGACGGTATACATCAGCCAGAAAAAAATATTGTAGAAGAAAAATTTAATCAGATATTTAAAAATTCTCATAAACAAGCCCTTAAAGAAAAAAACAAACGTGAAATAATCAGTGCGGCGATGGCTTTTGGTGTTTCGAGTGTGGGCGTATTATGGTATCCACCACTGGTATTATTGAGCGTACCTTTGGTGATATATGCGAGCAAATCGTACTACCAAATGGCCTATGAACTTGCAAAGCATCATCAAGCAAGGTCTGAAACATTGTTAGCGATTACAATTACAGGCTGTTTTGCATTTGGATATTTTGTCACCGCCAGTGTTGTCGCGTTGTCATTTAATATCGCAAATCGGTTGGCGATGGAAGTCACGCAGCACTCACGGCAAACATTGATTGATGCTTTTGAGCGACATCCAGAATTTGTTTGGATTGTGATTGATGATACTGAGGTTAGTATTCCTTTTGATAATTTAAAACAAGGTGATACGGTTGTTGTGCATACAGGTGAAATGATTCCCGTGGATGGTAAGATTATCAAAGGCATGGCAAATATTGACCAACACATTTTAACGGGCGAGGCGAAGCCTGTAGAAAAAGAGCAAGACGCGGAGGTTTTTGCTTCTACGCTGGTTTTGTCAGGTACGATTTATGTGAAAGTTGAAAAAATAGGCGAAAACAGTACGGTTGCTAAAATTACCAAGATTTTAAATACCACGGTAGACTATAAATCAACGGTGCAACTGCGTGCTGAAACTTTATCGCAACAATTAGTGAGTCCCGCTTTAATTGCGGGAGGATTAGCATTGCCATTGATTGGTTTGAATGGTGCGTTGGCCGTGATTAACGCACATCCAAAAAATAAGATGATGGTTGTTTCACCAATTGCCATCATGAATTATATTAATTTAGCCTCTCAGCAAGGTATTTTGATTAAAGATGGGCGTTCTTTAGAATTACTCAGTAATGTGGATACAGTTGTATTTGACAAAACGGGCACACTGACAGAAGCGCAACCGCATGTAGGTACAATTTATTCTGCTCCAGATTATACTGAAAATGACATTCTCATTTATGCAGCCGCCGCCGAATATAAACAAAACCATCCTTTAGCAAAAGCCATTTTGCAGGAGGCAAAGCATCGACAGCTCGATATGCCTGCTATCGATGACAGCGAATATAAAATGGGTTACGGCATGACTGTTACCGTTGCAGGCAAAACCATACATGTGGGCAGTGCGCGCTTTATGGAAATTGAACATATTTCTATGTCCGCTACTTTTCAAGAGCAGCACATTCATAGTCTGGAAGCGGGTTATAGTTTAGTCATGGTGGCATTGGATAAACAGGTAATTGGTGCAATTGAGTTATTGCCAACCATACGCCCCGAAGCAAAACAGGTTGTGAGTGCTTTAAAACAACGCAACAATATCAAAAAAACGGTTATTTTGTCTGGCGATCATCATATTCCGACTCAAAAGTTAGCGGAGATGTTGGGAATTGATGTGTGTTTTGCCGAAACCTTACCCGAAGACAAAGCCAATATGATTGAGGATTTACAGCAAAAAGGACATTTTATCTGTTATATCGGTGATGGTATCAATGATTCGGTTGCGATGAAAAAATCTCAGGTGTCTATTTCTCTTGGTGGTGCTTCGACTATTGCGATTGATACGGCACAGATTGTATTGATGGATGGCGGGCTAAAGCATTTAGATTCATTATTTGATTTGTCGGATCATTTCAATGCAAATATGAACACTTCGTTTGCGATTATTTTAATTCCGGGGGTGATTTGTCTCAGTGGTGCATTTTTAATGGGTTTTGGTGTGGCACAGACAGTTGTTTTAAATAGTTCTGCAATTGTGCTTTCTATTGGTAATGCGATGATTCCATTGTTGAAAAATAGGAAGCCATCATAAAAATATTGATCTCATTCCTGCGTGCCACATAAAAATGCTATTCAGACGCGTTACGTCATGAATTTAACTGTTGCGCCAATTGCTCCCACGTTTCCAGTCCCGTGCCGCCCAGTTGTTTTGCTAAATTATCTAAAGCTTCTAATAATTCTGCCCAACCTATTTTGTTAGCAATCAAATAAGCTTTTACCCAACACTCAACAGCTTCTTGTTGTTCTTCATTTTGTAAATGGATATGTCCGATATTAAATGTAGTACGACAAATATTGATGACATCACCTATTTCATTTGATATTGCAAGCGATTGTTTTAAATACCCTAACGCCGTCTCATAGTCTCCTTTGGCATAAGCAATTGTAGACATATTGTTCAAAGTCGTGCCTTCGCCGCTACGGTCGCCGATTTCTTGTCTTATCGAAAGCGATTGTTTTAAATACCCTAACGCCGTCTCATAGTCTCCTTTGGCAGAGTAAATTTGAGAAATATTGTTCAAAGTCGTGCCTTCGCCGCTACGGTCGCCGATTTCTTGTCTTATCGAAAGCGATTGTTCGTAGTAATTTGACGCATTATCGTAATCGCCCAAATTGTCATGCGCTAAACCTGAATAACCCAAAGCCTCAGCCTTAATCTCCTGCTTATCCGACTCACGCAAACGGGGCAACCACTCTGTTAATACCTGTTGATACATACCAATATGAATTAATTGTCCGACAATCTTATCTAAGGCAAATTGATTCGCTTTCTCTTGTAATTGAGCAAACACAAAAGCCTCATGGGTAATAATGGCTTGACTTAAGGTTTTATGTAAATTCTCAAATACCCACAACTGATGCTTCGCGGCTTTTTCCCGTAAATCCATTGGCAACGACTCCCGATTATTTAACCATTCCCCCACCAACGGCGTGACCTGATATAACTCACCATTCGCTGATCTTGCCACATCCACCAACGACAACGCCACCAACCGCTTAAGCAATACCATCGGCTCAGCCAAATCCTGACTAATCTTACTCACCCCCATATCCATGACTGGCGTGTGATACACCGTTAAATGCTCCAACAATGTCCGTTGTTCAACCGTCAAATAAGCCACCACCTGCTCCACCGCCATAAATGCCTGCAAATCCACCTGCACCGCCACTAACTTATCTAAAAACGCCTGCCGATCAAAACCCGCTTGAGACTCCGCCGCATGATACAACTCCAAACCCTTAAAATTGCCGCCAATTTTCTGATACAACTCACGTTTAACCGCCATATCTTTGCGTAAATCATCATTTGGATTCTTATCACGCTCACTATCCAACGCTTTCAAATAACGCAGAAAATCCCCATAACTCGGACGCGCCAATACATGATGCTGTGGGCTGCTCCATTCAGGCAAACACCAACGCGAAGTCAATAACAAAATCGGTTTATTCAAACGCTGCGCAACCGTAATCCAAGCCTGCAAATGCTCATCTTGCAGCACCCCATCTTCAGTCTGCACACTCTCCAAATTATCAAAAAATAACACCAACTTCTGTTGTGACTGCTGCAATAAAATCTGTAAATACAACTGCGCTTGCTGCGTCGCGTTTTTACATAAAATCAACTTTTTATCCAATATCTCGGCAAACCGAGGCTCTAAACCCAATTGCACCTCAAACAAAAATTGCTGCCAATCACTGTCCTCTGGTCGCGCCGAATACGCCAACACTAAATAACCCTGCTGCTCCAACTTTCTCGCCAACTGCCCCGCCAATGCCGTTTTACCCTGACCACCAGCCCCCGTGATTAAAAGCTGTTTCAATTTGTCAGAAAATAACGCTTGCCCTAACTCACGCAACTCTTTACGCCGTCCAATAAATCGCTTTGGCAATCGAATATTCTGCAAACTCTCAACAAGCATCTGCTCACTAACATGCTGCCGTGGCTCAAAATCCCAATCAATCAACGGACGCGATGGCTGCAAACTGATTAAATGCGGTAAATTCCACTGTCCATAACTCTCATCCTGCTTGCCAGAAACCTCCCGAAATAAACTAAAAATATTCGTATCACTGACTTTTTCCCGTGCTTGCTGCACCGCCACTTCCAGCGCATCCTGATTCACTAATGCCCGACACAAATACTCAGTAAACACCGTCGCTGCCACATCCGACACCGATTCACGCATTCCAATCACATGCGGTACACCATTTTGCACCAATCGCGTGGTTAAACTGGCATTCAAATCATCCGATGACATCTTGCCCGACTGACACGCTGACAACACCACACATTGCACCCGTGTCCCACAAAACAACTGCGCAATCTCCTGCCCTGAAATTTGCTCACCTAAACCATTTTCGCCCTCAAATAAAAAATAAGCCTCCGCTGGATCATCACTAAACGCTTCTGCTTTAAACATCCCATGCCCACTTAAAAACACCAAATGAAATTCACGCGTTCGCAAAGTTTGTTTTAAAGTACTAAACCGCCCATCATCCAAAATTGTCAATTGCACTTTGCCCTCATTCTCCGCATTGCCTAACGCTTCCAACACTTTCACTTGCTCGGTTTCAATATCCAAACGTGCTTTTTCTGCATCCAAATCATCAGGCTGCGACGTAAACAACAATACTTGCAACGCACCTTTTGGCACATCGCTTAATTGCGTCTCTGATCGCCATTGACGTGAAATCGTATAACGCGGATGTTTGGCTAAAAAACCATCTTGTGGATGAAACAAACACTCCCAAGGCAGAGAAAATAAGGCAGGATGATTAGTGTCAATCACAATAGGCAAAATCTGTGTGCCTGCGACTTGTTTGGCAATGTTTAAGTCTGCTTCAATATTCAAGGCTTGCCATAACAACGCACCGACTTGCTGCAAATGCTCATCACTCACAATATGGTCATGAACATATTTAATACTTAACTGCTTAGCTAAAGACACCAATTGCGGATGATCTGCAATCAACTGAGTATCAGGACGAATAATAAAAGGCTGGGCGATAGATTGGGGCATAGGAGAGGCTCATGAATTATGAATTATGAATTATGAATTATTTAAAACAGTGACTTAACTTATTGGCTTGGTGCTAAAAACCCGCCCATCTAAATGGCTTAAATCGGTATTTTGCTGTTGAGACTCTCCACTTCTTGTCACATTTGTTGACAGTACTTCATGTTCATGCAATTCCAACTTACAATCTATTTCGCAATGAGGGCATTGGGTAAACTCATACACAATATTAGGGCTTGGCTTATCTATAATTTTGACTTGCTTTGGAAAAGTGCCATGACAATGATGGCATTGAAAAGTAATTGTTTTCTCCACTCTCAACATCCTTTTAGTATTTTTCCACACATTAAATATTAACAATTAAGGAAATAAAAATACATAACAAACCTGCGACAAACCATTTAATCGCTGTAAACAATTTGGCTTTTTTATGTTCAGTTACGGCCTGATAAAATTCAGCAATTGTGAGCTTTTTATCTTCAAAACTTAACACTTCTCCTCTTTGGGTTTGACTGCCTAATACGGCATATTCTTTCGGCATAAAACCTTTTAAAGTCCATATCATTGCAATAATCCAACAAACATAAGTGATAACAACAAATGGCCAAAATAATGTAATATATTGTTTAATCAAAAACTTAAGTAGTAATGTATAAACGCTGAGTGAACCCAACTCAATAGTAAACAAAGCTTTACTCAACTCATCAAATCGCTCAGGCTGCTTCGTCAACTCTTCTGCAAATGCCTTACGATACACTTCGTCAAACAGCTTATCGGTTTCAGATACAGGTAATGTTTTTCGTGGCTCAGACATCATTAAAACGCCCATGTCATTTAAAACTTAATCATGACACAACAAAACGCCTTCATAAACCATTTTCTAAAATTAGATTGTTGCCTTTTTTAGATGGAATGAGCTATAAATACCATAAAAAAAATGTATATTTGAAACATGTGTTATGCATAAAGTTTGTATAATGGCCGTGGATTAAAATACTTGATATGGAACTTTCATTGCTAGGGGAGAAGTGAATGAGCCTAATAAAACATTTTAAAATCAAGCATAAGCTTGCTCTGATGTTATTTTTTCCTCTAATTAGTTTACTCTTTATCTCTGGCATGGTTGTGCTGCAAAAAGCCAATACCAAGCAAGAAATGCGTGATTTACAAGAAATTGTTCACCTTTCTGCCGACTTGGATGAAGTGATTCAATATATGCAAATTGAGCGGGATACCAGTGCAGCTTTTTTAAAAGGGCAATATGGTGTGACAGAACTCACTCAAGCACGTTTAGAGTTGGATCAGGAAATACGACAATTTAGGCAAGCCATCGTAAATTTAAGTTTTAGCAATGATATTACACAGCAATTAAAAATTGATTTACAAAAAATCTCTCAAATCTTAAATCAAATCCACCCTTTACGTGAATTCACAGATATAAGAAATATTCACGAATATAAAATTATCCAACAATACAGTGAAATCAGTGTACACCTGATTACTGAAATCAATTCACTCGCCAATACTTATGTACATGAAGAATTTTTTAAACAAGAATTGGCTTTCCTCAACATTCTGGTTGCAAGAGAAAAAGCAGGGATTGAACGGGCTTTACTCTCTGAAGTATTTAAGCAACGTTATTTTGATGAAGGGCAGTTTCAGCTATTTATTGACTTAGTGACGCAAGAACGTGTGTATATTAAAAGTAGTGTCGAGCGTTATATGACCTTGTCTCAGCGAGAATTTTTCTACCAACATATTACAGACGAACTATCTCAAGCAATTTATCAACTCAGGGAGCTTGCTTATAATGCGGCTTCAGATGGCGTGATTAAAGACACTGTTATTGACCAAAATGGTAGAGCACAGGCTGCTGCTGAGTACTGGAATCTAATGCAAACTCAGAAAATTAAAGCACTCAAAACCATAGAAGATAAGCTGGTTCAAGATTTATTAACCAAAGCAACAAGTGCTTATAATAATGCAGCGATAGAGTTTAATATAATCCTATTTACAACCATTGCTGTTATTTTGTTTGCACTGATCCTAAGTTATTTTATTTTACGTCACATTACTTGCCAACTCAGTACGGCTGTGAGTGTTGCAAATGGAATTGCACAAGGCTCTTTAGATAACAACATAAAAGTCAACTCTAAAGATGAAACTGGCTTGCTGCTACACGCATTTTCCAATATGCAAACCCAATTGCGCGATACTTTAGAAAATGAAATCAGTAGTGTTTTACAAGCTGCATCACAAGGGGATTTTAAAGGCAGAATTAATGTAGAAAATAAACAAGGCGTATTTAAGAACTTCTCTTGCAATATTAACCAGTTCTTGGACTTTAACCAACAGATTTTTGCGGAAATGCTAGAAGTCTTTACAAGTTTAGCAAATGGTGAAATTAATAAAAAAATTGAACACGAATATATCGGCGCATTTGAATGCCTAAAACAAGATGTTAATGCTACTGTGGAAGTCCTCACTGATATTGCGCAAGATATTAAAACAACCGCGAATGATGTGGCTTACGTCGCAGAACAATTGGCAGAAGGTAATACGAGTTTTAGTCAGCGCACCGAACAACAAGCTGCATCACTTGAAGAAACCTCAGCCACGATGGAACAAATGACCAGTACCGTACAACAAAATGCTGACAATGCTGAACACGCTAATAGTTTAGCCTTGGATGCCCGTAGTCGAGCCGAAGCTGGTGGGGACATTGTCAATACGGCGATATTGGCCATGACAGAAATCACCTTTAGTAGCAAAAAAATTAACGATATTACCAGTGTCATTGATGAAATTGCTTTTCAAACCAACTTGTTAGCATTAAACGCCGCAGTGGAAGCAGCCCGAGCAGGCGACCATGGGCGAGGATTTGCTGTGGTTGCAAGCGAAGTAAGAAGTTTAGCCCAACGCAGTGCAGCCGCCGCCAAAGAGATTAAAGCCCTCATTCAAGACAGTAATGACAGAATTTTAGAAGGTCAAAAGTTAGTGAATAAATCAGGTGAAACCTTAGAAGATATTGTCGTTTCAGTGAAAAAAGTTTCTGACATCGTGGCCGAAATTGCTGCAGCGAGCAAAGAACAATCCTCTGGTATTCATCAAGTTAATCGGGCAGTGAATCAAATGGACGAGATGACACAACAAAATGCAGCCTTGGTTGAAGAGTCCGAAGTTACCAGTGAAGCCATGATGCAACAGGCAAAAGCGTTACAACAGCGCGTCACTTTTTTCAAACTCGATTAATGATGTAAGTGTTTTAAAATAGTAAAAAAGGCGTAATGTTTGCATTTTTTAGCTACAGATTTAACCTGAGCTTTATCTCGTTTATACTCAGCGTCATATTAATTTTTAAAGTTGTTATTGCTTTGATTTCAAATCGGTTCAATATCTATCTGAACAATGCAACATATTGAACTGCCATAAATAAGTACAAGTTTATATGTAAGTGTATTCGTCTCTTCAATAGGAGGTTATTTCATGAAACATATTGCTTTAGCTTGGTTTATTGTCTTTTTGACAGCTTGTACAAGCTCTACGCCCGAAACCGAAAAGAAGCCCTTAAACATCAGTATTAATTTGTGGCCGGGGTACGCCTATGCCTTTGTGGCACAAGAAAAAGGTTTTTTTGAAAAGTATGGCGTAAATGTCAATCTGCAGTATCAAACTGATTATGAAGAAGCGTTAAAGTTATATGAAATGGGTGAAGCCGAAGGCATTTTTTTAGCTTCAACCGATGTCTTTTCTCTCAATGTCAAAGGCATTCTCACTCAAATTGTCTATGTTGCTGATTACTCAGATAGTGCTGATGTTGTGATTGGTTTGCCTGAATATCAAAACTTAAGTGATTTAAAAGATAAAACCGTTTCATTTGAAGGCGTGGGCACATTTTCACAGCTATTGGTATTCAAGTTGATGGAAAGAGCAGGCTTGCAAGAAGGTGAATTTAAAACCGCCAATATTTTAGCCAGCCAAGTGGTTGATGCACTGGATTCAGGCCAAATTCAGGCAGGGCATACGTGGGAACCACAAGTGACAGAAGCATTGCAAAAAGGCTATAAAATATTGGGCAAAGCGGGTGATGTACCGGGGGTAGTACTGGATGTATTAAGCTTTCATACCGACACGATTGAACAACGCCCAGAAGATGTACAAGCGGTTGTGAATGCCTTGGTCGAAGCCTATCAATTTGTGCAAACACACTATGATGAGGCGATCAGCATTATGGCAAAAGCTGAAGGTATTTCAGAAGCTGAAATGTCTCAAGGGGTGCAGCAATTACATTTATTGCCATTGGAAGAAAATATTGCGGCCATGCAAGCAAACGGTACGATGTTTCAGTCAGGACAGATTACCATTGATTTTTTCATGCAAAAAGGGCAATTCATTATCCAACCTGATTTAAATGCGGTGATTAACGCTCAATTTATACAAGCTGTACCGTAGCGATGAAACTATCAACCAAGCTGATTTTGCTCTATTTTGGCATGGTGTTGGGTATTATTTTGCCCACTTTAATATTGTTAACCCAAAATATTTTAGACCATGTCGAAAAGCAAATTATCTATAATCTGCAAGAACGTGCCATACAAACCATAGATAAAGTTGACCGCTTTCTATTCGAACGGATGGCTGATACACGGATTATGGCGAATGATACCCTTTTTGTTGAAGCAGAAACCTTACACCTTGATATAACCAAACATCTGATTAAGCATCGCAATGCCCATAATGCTTATCTTTCTCTGTCTTTGGTTGATGCTCAACGTCAGGTGATTATTGATACAGAAGGTTTGGTTGGTACTACAGTTAATATTCCTCGACCACGCTGGGAGCAGTTACTTGCAGGTGAAACCATTATCAGTATTGGCCATTCAGAATATTTAAGACGTTCTGTGATTTATGTGGCCTCTCCTATTAAAACCTCCACATTATTTACCGCCGTTGTGTCACGGATTCCTGTCAGTTCTTTATATTATATTTTGGGTGATAATCAAAAGGCGATTCACAATATTGGGACAGAATTATTAGATAAAAATGGTTTAGTACTTTATTCCAGTTATAACCGCAGCACCATGCGACGAGGTTTAAAAGTATCCATAGATGAGTTATTGGTTGAGTTACGTCAAAATAACTTGGTGGTATCCGCGAAAGAGTTAGGCTATTTAAATTTTAAAGGTAATCAATGGACATTGATTCTGCATTACCCAGCCCAAGACGCTTTTGCAGAAGTGATTAAACTAAGAAATCAAACCATGGTTGGTGCTATTTTGTTGGCTTTTATTGCAATGATAGTGATTTTAGTATTTGCCCGCTACACCTTAAAACCGATTACGGAATTACGCGAAGCCTCTTTAAAATTAAGTCAAGGTGATCTATCAGTCAGGGTCTCTTTTGCAACCAAAGACGAAATCGGGCAATTGGGTAAATCGTTTAATCAAATGGTGCAATCATTAGCTGATGCGCTAGAAGCCAAACGGCAGGCAAATGTACAATTACAAGAAAAGGAAATCGTCTTACGTTCGGTGATTAACAATATTCCTGACTTGGTATTTTGGAAGGATAAAAATTCGGTTTATTTAGGCTGTAATGAAGCGTTTGCCAACATCCATCATATTCACGATATACATGAGATTGTAGGTAAAACAGACGCTGATTTAGTGTGGCACGATTTAGCAGACCAGTTTTATGAGGATGATAAAAAAGTCATTCAGAGCAATCAGTCATCGTTGTATGTTGAAGAGAAAATCCCGCATTTTGACAAAGAAAATAATTTTTATTGGGCTGAAATCAGTAAAATTCCATTGCATGATACGCATAATCAAGTCACGGGTATTTTGTGTTTATTCCGCGATATTACTGAGCGTAAACAAACCGAGCAAGCATTGTTAAAAGCAAAAGAAGCTGCGGAAATGGCTAATCATTCTAAAAGTGTATTTTTAGCCAATATGAGTCATGAATTGCGCACACCGCTGAATGGGATTTTAGGTTATGCCCAAATTTTACAACGTGATGAAGGCCTGACAAACCATCAAAAAGAAGGCGTAGGCATTATTTATCGCAGCGGCAGTTATTTGCTGACATTGATTAATGATATTTTGGATTTAGCTAAAATTGAAGCGGGCAAAGTGGAGTTATACCCAACAGATGTGAACTTTGATGAGTTTATGCAAGAAGTCTCTGATCTATTTCATATTCGTGCGCAGCAGAAGCATATTGCTTTTAACTACGAACCATTATCTTATTTGCCCAGAGGAATTCGGGTTGATGAAAAATGTTTGCGTCAAGTTTTGATTAATTTGTTGGGCAATGCGATTAAGTTTACTGAGCATGGTGGGGTGACGTTAAAATTAGATTATCATGATAATAAGATGTTGTTTTGCATAGAGGATACAGGTATCGGTATTGCGGAGAAAGATATAGGTTCTATTTTTAAACCATTTCATCAAGTGAGTGATACTTTGCATAAATCAGAGGGTACAGGTTTAGGTTTGTCGATTACCCAGCGTTTAGTCAAGGCCATGGGTGGACAGTTGGAGGTATCTAGTGAAATAGGCAAAGGTAGTATATTTTGGTTTGAACTCGAATTAGATGATGTGTCTTATTTGATTAAAACTGAAAAAGTAGAGAAGTTAATCACTGTTGGTTTTGAAGGACATACACGCACGATTTTAGTTGTGGATGATAAAAAAGAAAATTTCTTGGTGATGCAGAATTTGTTAACGCCGCTTGGGTTTATGGTGGTTGATGCGGCGAATGGTCAAGAAGGCGTTGAGAAAGCCAAAACATTATTACCTGATTTGATTTTTATGGATTTAGTAATGCCGATTATGGATGGTTTTGAAGCCACGCGCTTAATTAAAAAGCATATACAAACCCAGCATATTCCAATTATTGTTGCTTCAACTAGCGTATTTGAGTTTCATAAAGAACAAAGCATTGCAGCAGGTTGTAATGATTTCTTGCCTAAGCCGTTTGTAGTGGACGATTTATTAAATAAGTTACAAGAACAGCTGCATTTAAGTTGGATTTATGAGGAAACTTATGATGCTTATCAAGATCAGGCACAAGATGATGCTGATGCCAATCAGTCTATGGTTTGGCCACAAATTGAGGAATTAAATGTTTTATTAGAAGCGGCAAAAATGGGTGATATTCAGGGAATTTTAGATTTTTTAACCCATATGGAGCAGGAAAACCCAACCCTCAAACCTTTTACTCAACAAATGCAACAACTTGCGCATAATTTTGAAGATGATGAGATTATTCAGATTGTACAACAGCATTTAGCGTCAACTTAGTTTCTTACAGTCATTTCACACTTTTTTAGCAGTTTATGGATATAAATCTGTTGCTTGCTCCTTCCTCTTTGGTTAAAAACCATTATTTGTATTGTTATTTTTCAATAAGCTCGGCAAAATGTACTTTTTGTGCGGCGGCTGGGTCAGTTGTTATGGGTTATTCACATTGTTTACATCCAACAAAAACGGAGCAAGTGGTTAAGGCTTTGTTAGAGAACCATTCGGTGAATTTTATTGGTGAAGATATTGAGGGTTGTAGTCGTGTGTTGGAGGATATTCAGCATATAGCATTGGATAATGTGATTGTGGTATTGGTCAATGTCAAAAGTTACCACCAGAGTTATCAAGGTTTGATCGGCGCAATTTGGGCTGGATGTCAACAGAGTAGAGAACTGGAGTCGTTGGATTTTGCAACTTTGGTGACGGCATTGGAAAAGTTAGATTGTCGAGTGATCTTGTTATTGAACTATTTTGATGCGTTGTTAAATACACCTGATTTAGATGCGAAATATGATATGAAATTTTTTGATAATTTAAATAGTTTAAAACAGCAATCGAATATTAGCTTATTGTGTGCAACGCAAAAACCACATAACCATAGTTGGATATATATCAATGGTAAAATTCATAGTAAATCAAAGTTAGATTTGGAAAAAACTTATTTGCGAAAGTTAAGCTTGAAAAATATGCGAATAGAAATTCAACGTCATTATCCTGATTTATCAGATATTGAATTGAGTGATTTTACAAGAACGTGTTATGAGCATCGAGATAAATATTGTTTTTTTCAATTTTGTCTAGACAGTTTGATTGATGAAGATGTTTCTTTGACTTCTCAGCTGATTGATTGGAAAAGCGATTATGAAGACTATCAACCTAAATTTTCTTTGCCTAAAAAAGCAGATAAAGGTTTAGAAAAATTAAAAATTTTACAATCCATAGGAAAAGAATATTATTCTGTTTTAAAAGGGTTAGGTATTTTCGCGGGTTTAGTTATTTTATGGAAATGGATAAGTGGATTTTTTGGTAGTTCTTAAATGCAAGGATAAGAAAAATCAAAAGGCATTCGTTTATTAGGTAAAACGTGTTAAGCATCAAAACGAGACTCAAAAATGACAAATAAAGCATTTACTTATCCCCAAAACCCCACACTTTGGCAGTTGTTTTTATGGATTATTTTTGAGCCAACATATTTAGAAAAGTATTCAGAAACTTTAAGTAAAACCCAAACAGTTACGCAATTTTTAAAATTATATATTTTTATTATTGTGCCTGTTATTTTATGCTTACTCATTGTTTTATTGCCTATTTTTATTTCATTTGTAGTTTTTTTTGATTTGCCTACGCATTTTCCTCCTGATTTAAACTCATTAAAAGATGGTTATACAGAACAGTTTTCGCAACAATGGCAAAACTTAACTTATTTTAATGAAAAATTAACTTTTTATGCAAAAAAGACTTTAAATAACTACGATGTATTATTAAAAGAATTAATTTTTCGTTTAGCATTAAGTTTAGCAGTCGGTTTAGCAGGAGGTTTAGCAGGAGGTTTAGCAGGAGGTTTAGCATTAGGTTTAGCAGGAGGTTTAGCAGGAGGTTTAGCAGGAGGTTTAGCAGTCGGTTTAGCAGGAGGTTTAGCAGGAGGTTTAGCAGTCGGTTTAGCAGGAGGTTTAGCAGTCGGTTTAGCAGGAGGTTTAGCAGGAGGTTTAGCAGTCGGTTTAGCAGTCGGTTTAGCAGGAGGTTTAGCAGTCGGTTTAGCAGGAGGTTTAGCAACCATAATTTTCTTCTATTTATTCTATTTCCGCTTTCCCTTTTATCCGTTTCATTTTATTCTCAACTTTATTAATCAAACCTTAACCCGAAACCCTTATGTATACGATAGCATCATCTGGCTACCGATTTGGCGACTAGATCGCAACTTGGCCATACGAACTTATCAACAACCTGTTTTAGGACAACAACTGATCGACTTTCTACGTGAACACCGTCCTTTACAATTCAATACTGCCATGCACCTCACTCACGCCGCCACTGCAGGCCATTGGCAACAACAAAGCTTGCCTACCGACCAAACCCATTTACCGAATATTTCTGACAATGCCCCTAAAAAATTCCAAGTTTCAAACGATTGGAAGCAACAATTTACCGAACTCAAACAACAGCTCAGCCAAGTACAACAACAAAACAATTTGGGCTTGCAAAAACAAGGTTATCAAGACCTGATTCAACAACTTGAAATATTCAAAGACACCACGCTTAACCAACACCCATTGTGGAAACACTATTACCTCGACACAATTCAAAGTTGGCAACAACACGCAACCGAACAGTTTGAAGACATTGCCCAACAACTGCAAAATGCCGAACCCATCAGCAGTAATGTGTATCGCTATGGTGATCCACTGCAACAAGAATATGAATCTGACCAGAAAATTTTTTTAGGACGTACTGATTTAAAAGACAAATTGGCAGTCGAAATTCAAAGCTCTCAAAAAATGCCATTGTTTTTAATTCAAGGTCAACGCCGTATAGGAAAAACCAGTTTAATCAACTTTTTACCTTCCATGCTACCGCCAAAATTCACCATCATTCAACAAGATTGCCAAGATGCAAAAGTATCTAGCATTCCCGCATGGCTACAAGATTTACGACAAAAAATTGCAGACAAATTTAAACAAGAAAATGACTGGCAAGCCCCTGATGATTGGTTAGAAGCATGGGCACAAATGCAAACCTATTTAGAGAATCTCAGCTTTAATCATGGCCACAAACTGATCTTAGCTATTGATGAATATGAAATTTTGCACGAATACTTACAAGAAGATGAAAAACGTGGCAAACGCTTACTCGGCGCATTACGCAGCTTTTCCCAACACCAAAACCGCACGGTGTTTTTATTTGTCGGCTCTGCCTTGCTCACGGAATTACAACAACCGAATTGGAATCAATATTTCACTCATACCCGACGCTTAAAAGTGGAATACTTAGACAAACAAAGCGCGTTAAAGCTCATCACTGAACCTGTAACACTCAACTATCCAGATAATTTACTCGAACAAATGTACCAACTCACACAAGGCCATCCCGCATTATTACAACGCCTGTGTAAACATTTGGTCGATATTGCAAACGGTGATAACCGAGCCGAGATGACACAAGCCGATTTAGACAAAGCAATTGATGAAACACTGGACGAAGAAAATGCCAGTATTAACTTTTTCTGGACGGAATTCTGTTATAACGATGCGCATAAGCAAACAGTCAAAGCCATTCTCAACCAACAAACTCCAACCGATGAAACCAGCATCCAACGCTTAGAAAGACATGGTTTTATTCAAAAAAATCCACAAGATCAATGGACAATGTGCGTGCCCTTATTTGAAATGTGGTTAAAACGTTATACCTAAAATCAAGATTTTCGTAGTGAACATAGCTTAAACATTGCATCACTACGAAAACCTCAAATACTCTATCACTACCCTCGTGAAATATCATTTTTATCTATCTATGATGCCAAAGGCGGTGTTAATTCATAATGCCTTGCCGCCGTTTCAAACTCATCCCACACAGGCCACACAGCTTCTAAACTAGGTTCTTGCTCAACCAAAACCGATAACTCGGCTTTATACTTTTGCAACAAAACATCCATATCAGGCAGTGACAAATCTTTTTCATACACAGCACATTCTGAAACTGCATTCGCCAGTAAAAATAAAGCTTGGCAAGTGTGATTAAACTGCTCCTCAGTCATGATCGTCACTTGGGTTAACGCATAACTAAACTTTTCCTGATCTACCTCAATTTGCGTGGCATAATCCATCATTTTACTTAAGTCTTGCGCCCCATTCATCACCTGCCCAATCAACCAATTTGCAACATGAATATTGCCGACATGTAAACATGCACCCGCATCCCACAAACCACCACTTAAACAAGGCTGAATATGCGGACGATCACGATTGGCTCGCTTTCCAATCACACTATCTGAATACATGCAGTTTGCCCCGCCTTTGGGTGTTTCTCGAATATAAGAGCATAATTTACTAAAATTACTCGGCTTGGTATAAGGAACACCTTTTAAATCTGAAATAATAGAAGCGACACCCGTTTGGGTTGCAAAATGATCTTGGAGGCGTTGGATCACCTCTACATTGAAGAATTTATCGAATATATTGTTGGTTTTTATCATAATAATATAGCCTTATAAAAAACTTCAAACTAAATATATAGCATATAATTTGCTTTGGATTTAAATAAAACAATCATGCATAGAGGAAAAACACTTAATAATTAAAATATAGTAGTAGAATTTGTGCGATAAGTTAATAAAATTAATGCTCATAAGAAATATATTTGGGCAATAAAATTTCTTTTGGATAACTACATTTTTGTTATTATATGAAAAAATGGGGATATTCTAAGAAAAATCAGGGTAAGAGGGTTTAACATGCTGCAACTGTCAAACTACCATAATTTAGAAAAAATCAGTGAAAGCAATAATTCTGTGGTCTATCGCGGTCAAAATAAAAAAAACCATCAAGCTGTGATATTAAAAATGTTTAAACAGGATTATCCTACTGCGACAGAATTAAATCGCTATCGCCAAGAATACGATATTCTAAAACAACTCAATTTATCTGGTGTGATTAAAGCATACAAAGTTGAAAAATATCAGCATTCGCTCATGTTGGTATTAGAAGATTTTGGCGGTATGTCATTGCGAGAATGGATAAAATCAGAAACATTTAATATTGAAACAACGCTAAATATAGTGATTCAAATCACTGCAGCCTTAAGCCAAATTCATCATGCAAATATCATCCATAAAGACATTTGTCCCGCTAATATCATTTGGAATCCTAAAACCAAACAAGCAAAATTAATCGACTTTGGGATTTCTACCATCTTACCGCGAGAAAATCCTACTTTAAAAAATCCTGAGCACTTGGAAGGCACATTAAATTATATCTCGCCAGAGCAAACAGGCCGTATGAATTGCAGCATAGATTACCGCACTGATTTATATTCACTGGGCGTGACATTATATGAGTTATTAACCCAAACCCTCCCATTTAAAAGTGAAGACTCGTTAGAACTGATTCACTGCCATATTGCAAAAACGCCTGCGCCGCTGCATCAGATCAATAGCAATATTCCAACTATTTTATCTGACATTGTCATGAAGTTAATGGCTAAAAATGTAGAAGATCGCTATCAGTCTGCTTATGGCTTAAAAGTTGATTTAGAACAACTATTGCAACAATTAAAACAGAATACAATTCAAACGTTTCCACTAGCACAACGTGACTTTATTGGTAAATTTCAAATTCCGCAAAAATTATATGGCCGAGACAGTGAAATTGTACATTTGCTACAGGCTTTTGCCCGAGTGACAACAGGTACAACCGAAATGATGCTGGTGGCGGGATATTCTGGCGTGGGAAAATCCGCTCTAGTCCATGAAGTACACAAACCCATGACCGCAAAACGTGGCTATTTTGCAGCAGGTAAGTTTGACCAATATCAACGCAATACACCTTATTCGGCCTTTATCCAAGCATTTAATGACTTTTGTCGTTATTTACTCACTGAATCTGAGCAACAATTAAGTCAATGGCGCAATACAATCTTGGATGCAGTTGGGGCAAATGGGCAAGTGTTGATTGATATTATTCCTGATTTAGAATTAATTTTAGGTGAACAGCCACCTGTTGCCGTTGTTGGTGCAAAAGAAGCTCAAAACCGCTTTAATCTTGTTTTTCAGTCTTTTATGCAGGTAATTTGTCAAGCTGACCATCCTTTGATTTTATTCATCGATGATTGGCAATGGGCTGATGCGGCTTCTTTAAATTTAATTCGCCAGTTGCTGATTGATAGCCATATTCAATATTTATTGGTAATTGGTGCATATCGAGATAACGAAGTTGATGCGTCTCATCCTTTTATGTTGACCACTAAAGAGCTACAAACCCACGGTGTAATGGTCAATACACTCACCTTGAGTAACTTAAGAGAAGATGATGTCAATCAATTGGTTGCTGATACTTTGCACTGTCAGTCTGAACAAGTCACCGCCTTGACACATATTTTATATAGTAAAACTTTGGGTAACGCTTTCTTTAGTAATGCGTTTTTGAAAGCCCTATATGATGAACAACTGTTATGGTTCGATTTCGCCAAGCAAAAATGGCAATGGGACGTTGATAAAATCCAAGCTAAAAATCTAACAGATAATGTAGTTGACTTGCTCGCCAATAAAATCAAAACTTTTAGTAATGAAGCGCAAAGCATTTTAAAATTAGCAGCTTGTATGGGTAATCAGTTTGATTTAAACACGTTATCGATTATTTATACGAAATCGCCTGAAATTACATTAAGCGTGTTATGGCCTATCGTGACTGAAGGGTTACTTTTGTCTCTTAGTGAGCGGCATATTTTACTGGATACCGATTTACAAACCGATGCGATTTTTCGATTTCAGCATGATCGGATTCAACAAGCAGCTTACTCACTGATTCCAGAAAATAATCGCCAAATTATTCATTTAGAAATTGGGCGTTTGCTGCTCGCCAACAGTCAACGCCAAGAAGATGATATTTTTTCCATTGTTGACCATTTGAATTTAGGGCGTGGCCTTATGTCCGAAGCAGATGAGCAAAAGCAGCTAATGGCACTTAATTTACAAGCCAGCCAAAAATCAACTCAAGCAACGGCTTACAGTGCTGCGAAAATGTATATTGAAGCGGGTATGCAAGATTTACTCGAAGCAAACTGGCAAACAGATTATGAGTTGACTTATGCATTACACAAGCAGCGGGCGGAAATCGAATACTTAACAGGTAATCATGAAGCTGTTGATTACTGGGCATATTTAACCATCGATCATGCACAAAACGCGATTGATAAAGCCCATTTATACAATTTGCTAGTGATTAAGAATATGATTTTAGGCGAAGCCAAACAAGCGGTTAATATTGGTTGCAAAGCATTATCATTGTTTGGGATTGATTTACCCCGAGAAAATTTAAAACAAGAATTCGATACAATTTTTACCAGAGTGCAAGATATGTTTGCGCAACAGCCAATTAGCGAGCTATTACATAGACCCACTATTGAAGACCCTGCGTTAAAAATCATGATGCCCTTGTTGCGTTATACCGCGTTGGCGGGTTACTTGTCACAGAAAGATTTTTGGTTTGTAGCCAGTGCCGTGTTTGCTGAAATGTCGCTAAAACACGGTAACGTACCTGAAACAGCAGCTTGCTATAACGCTTATGGCACAATTGTCGGATTGGTAACTCAAGATTATAAAATGGGTTATGAACTCAGTTTGGTTGCGCAAAAGCTCAGTGAACAATTCAATAGTAACAAATGCCAAGCTTATGCAACGCCTTCCGTATTAATTACTGCATGGGTCAAACCATTACAGCAAGCCATTGATGTTTTAGATTATGCTTATCAAAAAGGCTTAGAAAGCGGGGATTTACAATATACAGGCTATAGTTTGTCATGGAAAGCGTGGTATTTATTTTCGCAGGGATATCCATTGCAAACTGTATTGGTTGACGTGGAAAAAGGCATCAGTTTTAACCAAAAAACCCACAATTGGTGGCCTTTAGATGCATTATTAGCGGAAAGATATGTAATTAAAACTTTACTCGATGAAACCATGGTCTTTGATGAGGCAGAATATCTTGCACAATCTCAAGCCCATAAAACCCGCAATGCCAGTGCGTATTATCAAGTGTTAAGAGGCCAATTGGCTTATATCATGGGGCATGTCGAGCAGGCGATGGATTATCTTGAGCAGGCCGAATCTGGATTGGTATTTATGGCCAGTATGTTTCCAAATGCTGAGCATCGCTTTTATCAAGCACTGGCTTTCTTGGCCGATGGTTCTGAAAAACAAGATGAGCAAATATATTGGGATAAAATCAAACAACATCGCAACCAATTGAAAATATGGGCTAGAAACACCCCCAGTAATTTCTTACATAAGTATGAGTTAGTTTGTGCAGAAATTGAGCGAGTAAAAGGAAAAAAATGGAAAGCAATTAAACTTTATGAAAAAGCGATCAAAAGTGCGCAAAAACATCATTTTATCCATGAGACAGGTTTAGCATGTGAGCTGCTGGCTAAATTTTATATGATGCAAGGTATGGAGAAAAACGCTCAACTTTACATGAAAGATGCGCACTATCATTATCAGCAATGGGGAGCAGCCGCTAAAATCAATTTGTTAGAAAAACAGTATAGCAGTTGGTTTGATATGTCGCCCGTCCATTTACCTGTTGGCCATAACACGACAACAACGATTTTGTCATCTTCATCTACTTACATGGCAGCCAGTCAAAGCAATGCTGCATCGATGTTATTGGACTTTGATAGTGTGATGAAAGCCGCCCAGACTTTATCTGAAGAAATAGTACTAGATCATTTGCTGGAAAAAATGTTGCGAATTGTGATTGAAAATGCGGGAGCGCAACGTGGATGCTTGGTATTGAAACAACAAGACGAATGGAAAATTGAGGCTATAGGAGAAGCGGATACCACACAGATTACAACGTTACAATCCTTACCCATTCAATCAAATTTGCCCGAAATGTTGGTGTATTATGTGGTGCGTACCCGTGACAGTGTGGTGTTATCTAATGCTGCGAAAGAGGGGATGTATACAGATGATACTTATATTCAAACACATCAAGTTAAATCGATTTTATGCACACCAATTATTCATGCTAATCAATTGGTTGGTGTAATGTATTTGGAAAATAATTTAGCTGAAGGTGTTTTTACACCCAATCGTTTAAAAGTGCTGACTTTACTATCCACTCAAATGGCGATTTCATTGGAAAATGCACAATTCGTTGCAGAAATAGAAGCCGCTCGTAAAACTGCGGAATCAGCTAACCAGATGAAAACGGCTTTTTTGGCCAATATGAGCCATGAATTACGCACGCCATTAAATGGAATCTTAGGCTATGCCCAATTATTGGAAACAGAAGCAACTCGTTTTCAATCTGATATTCTGACTGAAAGTGTTGATGTGATTCAGAAAAGCGGTAATTACTTACTGACTTTAGTTAACGATATTTTGGAGTTATCTAAAACTGAAACTGAGCATGTGGAATTAGCACTTTCTGATATTTGTCTACAGCAATTTTTAGATGATCTGACTCAAATATTTTCACAACAAGCCAAGCAAAAAGCGTTAACGTTTGACTATCAACTGGCCGATAATATTCCAAGTATGATTTTTATTGATGCCCAACGACTACGCCAGAGTTTGATTCATATCTTAAGTAATGCGATTAAGTTCACCAGTAAAGGTAGTGTATGTTTTTCAGTCCAAGTTGTTGAAGATAAATTGCGCTTTGAAACTAAAGATACAGGCATTGGCATGAGTCAGGCCGATTTGCAACGTATTTTCACCCCATTTGAGCAAGTCGAATGCTGGGAAAATAAATCAGAAGGTGCAGGTTTAGGCTTATCATTGGCGAAGCGTTCGATTGAGGCCATGAATGGCAATTTGCAAATCCAAAGTGAATGCAATGTGGGGACATGTTGTCAGATCGATTTAATATTAGCGGATATCGTTGTATCCAATACAATGGATACGGGTCAAAATTGGGCAGCGGATGCCGAACAGCAGTTACCACTTACCAGTGATGATGAACATTATTCTGATGCGGAAGTTTTTGAGAGTTTAAGTTTAATGCCTGAGGCGATGATAGAAAAATTATATGAAGCCAGTATGATGGGTGATTTTCAGGCGATTCATCTTGTGATTAAACAACTGATGGAACAAGAGGATGAGACGCTATTGCCTATTATCGATAAACTAAATATGTTGATGAAGCAATTTGAGATGGACAGTATTACGGAATTGGTCACCGTTTTTCAAAATAGAGAAGCGTAGTATCATTAGACCTATAGGACATGAATCAGTTGTGAACGCATCATGTCCTATCATGATATTAGTGGTGATGGTGTTTCATTGCTGGCATATCAGCTTGTTTGACTTCAATCTCTAACGTTTGACTGGTTTCATCACTAAACTGTAAAGTTAATTCCACAGTGTCTCCTGCTTTTAAATCCACTTGGCGACCAATCAACATGATATGGTAGTCTCCGGGTTTTAATGCAGTTGTACCTTGAGCAGGAACAGTGATTTTTTCTTGCTTCACCATCTTGGCCATTTCGCCTTCAAATACAGTTTGATGCAACTCCACTGTTTTAAATGCTTCTGTCGCACCACTGATTAAGTCAATAGCTTGGTCTGATGCATTATGGATATTCATATATGCTGCAGTTACTTTTGAATTTGGCGGTACAGCACGCACCCACGCACCATCAACACTAATTGCAGGCTCTGCATGTAAAGCTTGCATGGATAGCAAACTAGCCGCTAATAATAAAGTTTTAAAGAAATTACGCACGCTCTTCCTCCTCGGCAAATTGGCGCATTTGGATATAACGCTGAATAATATCAGCAATATCATGTGGTGTCGAAAAACGCCCCGCTAATTGAGCACCGGGATTGACTAACAGAATGGTAGACGAATGATTAATAATATAGCTACCATCTTCTTGTTCAGGCATTTTCATATATACAATATTGAGTTGTCGGGTTAAGGCATTGACTTGCTTTTCGTCACCCGTTGCACCGATAAATTCAGGATGGAAAAAAGTAATATATTGACTGAGTTGCTCGGGTGTGTCACGTTTCCCATCAACAGAAACAAAAACAAACTGGGTCTCTTGCTCAGGGTGTTGCTCATCTAAACTCAATTTAATGCCACGTAAAATACTAAGTGCCATCGGACAAATATCAGGACAATGCGTGTAACCAAAAAATAACATCGTCCATTTGCCTTTAAAACTATCAAGATTCAAAGGTTGGTTATCATGGCGGGTTAACTCAAAGGGTTTGATCGCTTGTGGCTTGGATAACATGCCCTGAATACCATTGGATTCATTAGGTTGGAATGCAGGCAGTATAAAAAAGTAGCCGATAACCAATGTAAGCAACAGAATAAATGTAAGGCTAGATATAATAAATTTAGCGCGCATTTTTTATCCTATGTTAATTTTTAGTGTATTCTAACCTAGTTTGATTAAGAAAGGCTACTGCACTTGGGTGTAATCAAGAGAGCTTAAAAGATAAGTTAAAAAGTCTGCGCCGACTTGCTGTATATTTTTATTCACGCCTAAATCTTTTAATTGCGTGACTTCTAAGCCTTCATAACCACAAGGATTGATACCTTGAAACGGCTCTAAATCCATATCGACATTTAAGCTAAGCCCATGATAACTACAACCGCGCTTAATTCGTAAACCCAAAGAAGCAATTTTTTTCTGGCCAACATAAACCCCCGGGGCATTGTCTTTGCGCTGTGCTTCAATATTTTCACTGGCGAGATAGTCAATCACCGCTTGCTCTAATTGCTGGACTAAATGACGTACGCCCCAATGTCTGCGTTTGACATTCATCAGCACGTAAACAACTAATTGACCTGTTCCGTGATAAGTGACTTGGCCGCCACGATCGATATATTCAACAGGGATTTGCCCTGTATTTAATAAGTGCTCAGGTTTAGCCGCTAAACCCATGGTGTACACAGACGGATGCTGTAACATCCAAAGTTCGTCAGTGGCTTGCTCGTCTCTTTGTAAGGTAAAATCCCGCATAGCATCATAAGTTGTGATATACGGGACGAGACCTAATTGTTTAATAACAACTTGCTCTAACATTTAGTGTCCGTTTTGAGTGTCACTATTGCCACTATGGTGTTCTAAGTGTGCAGGATGCATGATCCGCTCCATTACGGCAAAAAAGACACCTGAAAATACAAATACCATATGAATAACTACTAAAGCATATACTGTTTCTGAAGTAATTTCACCTGACTGTAATTTACCATTTTGTACATTAATAAATAATTTTAGTAATTCAATCGACGAAATCGCCACAATTGAACCAATCACTTTGATTTTCAATGCAGCATAATCAACTTTTCCCATCCAGTCTGGCTTATCTACGTGTCCTTGTACAAAATCAATTTTTGACACAAAATTTTCATAACCACTAAAGATAATAATCAGTAGCAAATTTGCAATCAACACAATATCCACTAAGCCCAAAATGCCTAACATGACATCGGTACTTTTCATTGTGAGAAATGTATCTGTGATAAAGTAGAATTTCTGTACAAATTTAATCAGCAGAATAATCAATGCACCCATGAGTCCTACATACAATGGTGCAATTAACCAACGACTAGAAAACAAGCCTTTTTCAACAAGATGTTCTATTTTTTCAAACATTGGATCATTTCTCTCTTTTGGTGGTCATTCTAAAAATCCAGTAGATTGATATAGAGCCGTAATCTTGATATACAAGGCGTTAAACCTTATTTTTAGTTGTTGTATTTTTTAATTACCTTTTGATGAAACTTTTGGAGTATATAAAAGTGACTCGAATCCAAGCATTTACCACACATTTAATAACCAGCTTATTGGTTGTATTTAGCGTCGCAGCTATTGCTTTGTGGATTTGGTATCCTGATTTTTACGCTAGCACCAATAATATTTGGCAGCCTTTATCTATCATGATTGGGGTGGATGCTGTGTTAGGCCCTGTGATGATGTTGATCTTATTTAAACCGGGAAAACCGGGGTTAAAGTTTGATGTGGCAGTGATTTTAACCATCCAAATTATTGCCCTAGCTGGTGCAGCCAGTTTGCTTTATTTAGAACGCCCAAAACTCACGGTTTATTATGATGGCATGTTTGTCTGCTTATCTTCAAATAATGTGAATGCAATCAATGTAGACCCTGAACAATTTATGCGTGATGACTTCTTAGTGCCGCAAGCTTATTTGCCTGAGCCTAGTAATATTGCCGATCAACGAGCATGGGATCAACGATTGTCTGAATTACCAGATGGTAGTTTAATGTTACCGCCTTATGTATTTGGTGATAAATTTGAAGCTATTGGTAGTAATGGTCTGGCAGCAATGCAATATGAAGATTTAGACTTAACCAAGGTAATAGCGGAAGATAGTGAGTACTATGCAACTTGGCAAAAATTTGCTCAAAAGCATGGAGAAAAGATCAACGACTATATTTATTTATCAATGACATGTAGCGTTAATGAGCATCTGGCTGCAGTGGACAGAAAAACAGGGGCAATCATTGACGCGGTTGCTATTCCGTCTTTAAATACAACAAAAAAACGTATTTTAAATTAATCAACTATATTAAATAAAGTTTAAAATCCAAGGTTTTAGCATTGTGATTAAAACTAAAACTTTGGGTTTTATATCATTATCAGCTATGAATCTTATTTGGATCAGGTGTAATAAAGTTAAACACAGACAGTAGGTTATGATTTGTAGAAATATAAGTAACAATTTGCCCTAATTCTGTTTCCAAAATAGCAACAATGACTCGAGTCGAACGCCTTCTATTGTTTGCCGACGTGGTGTAGTGTGGTAGCTTGTGAAGTGTTAAAGCAAGTGGTTATTCCTGATTTTCTGCCTATCTATGCGTTTTATCCTGCTCGCCAGTATATTGCACCTAAAACACGCGTCTTTTTAGCCTTGCTAGTTGAATATGTCAAACAATATAAACAACTACATAATATATAAAGAATATGCTTCAATATTTTTTATATATTTAAAATAATCAATTAGTTATGAGTTATTATTTTCTAAGTAATGTAGCATTTAAATTGAAAATAAATAACCTGAAAGATAGCAAGCCGAATTTCAAATAGGTTTTATAAAAACAGTAAGAAAAATAAGTCTAATTAAAGCTTGACCTTTTAATTGATAATGATTATCATTTGCTCATGAAATTTATTTTCATTTAAAGGTTGCTATCTGATGAATTATTTAATTGATGCTCATTTTGAGCAAGCACATCCTGAACTGCGAATTATTAACATTGACTCTAATACTGTCATTCTTGAGTTCGATAGTGAAACACTAAATTATTTAATTGAAAAAGGTTCAATTTACCCACCTGATTTTTTAGAAGTGTGTGATACACAGCATATTGTCAAAGAGTTATTTTTAATTGCTTGCAGTCAAACTTTGCACATTGAACATATCACAGACGCTTGTTTACATTGCGGTCAATGCCAGCAAGAACCAAGTTTTGATTTAAGTCAACTGAGTTCACAACAAGATACGCAAACAATGATGGCATAACTTAACATCAATTCATCTTTGCAACATTTGAGAACCAGTTTGCTCCTGTACGCACGGCTTTAGTTACTTGATTAGGTCGTGCTTTTAATCTCACATTTCCTTCTTTAAAAACCATTCTAAAAATTCACCTGATTCACAGCTGTGATCGCCAATATAACCCCTGTAATAATTACCCCAATCACACTACCAATTACCAAAATTGCCAACGGCTCGATTAATAATAAAAATCGCTTCATCCGCGTGCGGCCGCTTTCATCTAACAACTTAGCCAAAGAATGTAACATTGGTGGTAATTTGCCCGATTTCTCGCCTGCCCGAATCAAATTATGTCCCGTCGCAGTTAAAGCATCATTATCTTGTAAAGCTTGGGATAAATTTGTGCCTGTACGTACAGCTTTGGTTACTTGATTCAGTCGTGCATTTAAACTCGGTAATTGAATACTTTGTGCCGCCAATTCTAAACCACGTAATAGAGGTACTTTATTTTCCAACAATGTACCCAACATCGCTGCCCAGCGTCCTGTTTCAGCTTCCATAATCCATACGCCAATAATGGGTAGTCGTGCCATGATGTCTTTTGCTTTTAAGCGGACGTGCTCTTGGCTTAATATGTAGCCTGCTGCAATGATAATCCCCGCCCCCACTGCTGCAATTAGCCCAATATTATTGTTAAAAAACATGCCTGTTCCTAAAACTGCTTCTGCCAACCAAGGAATCTCTGCATTTTTGTTTTTTAGAATTCCTGCAAAGCGAGGCACAACAACTATAAAAATGAGTAAAACAGCGGTAATTCCCGAAAAAATCAAAATACTGGGATAAATTAACGCATTACGCATTTCTGATTGTACTTTAGTTTCATATTCCAATTGTTCCACACCATCACGTAAGCCTTGCGCGACTTTACCTGTCAGCTCTCCTGCTTCAACCAATTGATATAAATACCAAGGCAAATCTAAATCACTTTTTTGCAAAGTAACAGAAAAGGCCACACCTTGGCGTAATTTAGTGGCCATTTTAGCGAAATTATCTACAATCACTGGATGGTGTGAGGATTGAGCTAAGGATTCAATTGCTTCAATTAGAGAAACGCCAGATTCAAGCAAAGTGGTCAGCTCATGCAAAACGGTTAACACATCTCGTTGTTGCGGCTTACCCGAACGGGTGGCAATTTTAGTAATTTTACTATCGGCCGAAGTGACATTGAGAACCGTTAAACCACGTTTTTGCAATTGGCGGGCGGCATCTCTTTCATTATCAGTGCTAATGATGCCATCGACTTCTTGCCCATTTTCATCAATAGCTTGGTATTTGTAACGCATAATTTTTTTATAGGATGATTTTTTCTAATTCGTCCAATTATATACCAAACTTAAGATTATACTGATTTCGAGATGAGACTAATCAAATGGATAAATTATTTTTATGATTAATAGTTGACTAAAAAACACTGATATAAGATTTGCTCAATGTACGAATTTTTGTCATTGTTAACATGCTAATATACCCCAATTAATCAGATGTTGAGTTATATAAAGAGACATCTCATGCACAAAATCGTCGTTTTAGGATCAAGTTTCGCTGCATTAACCGCGATTAAAACTTTGCGTAAACAGGGTTGGAAAGAGCCAATTGTGTTAGTTGCGCCACGTCCTGTGATTTTCTTTTATCCAAGCTTGATTTGGGTACCTGCTGGCTTGCGTAATGAATCGGATTTAACCATTGAGTTAGAAGACTTTTTTGACCGTAATGATGTGGAGTACCATCGTGGTAAAGTGTCTGGTTTAGATCAGGAAAATCGTCAAGTTTTATTGGAAACAGGTGATAAAATCCACTTTGATAGCCTGATTATCGGTGCGGGTGGACGTTTTATTAAGAAATTACCTGGGATTGAAAATATTTACACACCTTGCGAAGGCTATGCGCCAACCAAAGCTTATAGTGATCGATTAAATAGCTTGGATTCAGGTACATTAGCCTTTGGTTTCTCAGCCAATCCTAAAGAGCCAAGTGCGGTACGTGGCGGGCCTATTTTTGAATTCTTATTTGGGATTGATACTTTATTAAGAAAACAAAAACGCCGCGATCAATTCAAAATGGTATTTTTCAACCCATCAAAATCTCCGGGGCAACGTTTAGGTGAAAAATCGGTTAAATCTTTGTTAAAAGAAATGGATAAGCGCGGTATTGAAACACACCTTGGTCATAAAATGAAATCATTTACCGAAGACAAAGTGATTACTGAAGGTGGTGAAATTCATAGTGATTTGACTTTATTTATGCCGGGGATGACAGGGCCTGCATGGGCGAATGACAGTGGCTTACCACTTTCAGAAGGCGGATTTATTAAAGCCAATGAGCATTGTAAAGTAGAAGGTTTTGAGCGTATTTATGTAGCGGGCGATAGTGGTAGCTATCCAGGGCCTGATTGGATTCCAAAACAAGCCCATATCGCGGATTTACAAGCAGAAGCAGCAGCTAAAAATTTATTGGCTGAACTCAAAGATCAACCGATCAAAGAAACATTTAAATCAGAATTGGTATGTATTGTAGATACTTTAAATAGTGGTATGTTGGTATATCGTGATCCTAAACGTATGGTTTTGATGCCGAAAACAATCATGTTCCATTGGGCTAAACGTTGGTTTGAAGGTCATTATTTAAAAGCTTATCGCTAATTGTATGGGCTGGTGATCTTTTATTGATTTTCAGCCCTAAATATATAAGAATTTCATAATATTAGCGGTTTTACAAAATAAAAAAAACACTCTATAATCTACTTTTACATACCTATAATAAAAATTTATCAGGAATAAAAGTATGTCTGAACTTAAGTCAATTTTGCCTAAAGATGCGTGGCAGTTATTACAAGATAATCCTAAAGCGGTATTAATTGATATTCGCTCTACAATGGAGTATTTGTTTGTGGGTCATCCTGTAGGCTCGGTGCATGTTGCTTGGATTGATGAGCCAGATTGGGAAGTAAACCCACATTTTGAAGCAGATGTACGCAAGGTCTTATTAGGTGGTGTCAGTTGCCCTATGGAAGAAGGTCATCCAGAAGATGCTGAACAAGGCGGTTGCGCCCCAGTCTTATTAATTTGCCGTAGCGGTAAGCGTTCTTTAGAAGCTGGACATTTATTATGCGAACATGGTTTCGGTAAAGTTTACAATGTATTAGAAGGCTTTGAAGGTGACCTAGATGAACACCATCACCGCAGTACAAATGGTGGCTGGCGTTATCACGATTTACCTTGGGAACAATGCTAAAATCAGAATGCAAGCTCTTATCTAAAATAATACAAGGGCTTGCAGCCTTCACTCTATTTTTTACTCGACTTCCCTTTTTAACTTCATCTAAGCATTTTCCTACGTCATACGATTTGCTTGATAACCTATATCATTGACTTGCGTTGGCGGCACACCAAAATAACGTTTAAACTCCCGACTAAACTGTGATGCACTTTCATATCCTACTTGTATTGCGGCTTTGTTTACACTCAACCGATCATGTAGCAATAAACTTTTCGCCTGATTTAAACGAATTTGTTTTAAATATTGTAAAGGTGAATGCCCTGTAATTTGTTTAAAAAAGCGATGAAAGACGGATGTACTCATGCCAATGTCCGTCGCTAACGCATTTACGGTCAATGGCTCAGCATAGTGCTGGCGGATACGTGATAGGGCTTTGGCGATGCGATTATAATGGGTTTGATGTTGGGTTAAGGCAAACAAGGCTAAACCATGCTGCCCTAACAATGCCCGAAAAATAATTTCTTTCACCAACGCGTGACCCAGTACCTGATACTCTAATGGCGACAACATACATTTTGCTAAACGTGCAATGGCATCAGCCATATCACCATCTAAAGCCACTGGCTCAATACCCGTTGGAATCGTATTTAGATCAAATGGTGGGCTGGATTGAGTTTGGGTAAAAGTCGCAACCAATTCATGTAATTCAGCTAAATCAATATCAATGAACAGGCCTAATAATGGCGCATCGGGTGTTGCATACGTTGCACATTCAAAAGGTGTTGCGACACTAACTACTAAATAATGATCGACATCATAATGAAATGTACGCTGACCTAAATACCCAATTTTATGTCCTTGCCCAATAATCACTAGCCCAGCCTCATAAATTAAGGGCGCACGTTCAATGGTTTCTGTTGCCCAGAAAAACTTTACACGTTCTAATTCCGTGTCGATAAAACCTTCTCTCTCTTGAAATGCGTATTTTGCTTTTAATTGCTGAAAATATGGACTGATAGCAGACATAAGTTATCCCTCTTTAATAAGAGAATTCTATATCAAAATGGCCTTTTTATGCGCAAAAATCATCAAAATAAATAGAAATAGGCAAATCTCTAATAGGATTGTTTATTGTTGAAACTGATGTTTACGCTGATAATACACTGACTGATTAAGTGATTCTAAATCAATTATTTAAAGGACAGTATTATGAAAAAACTTGTTGTAATTACGGGTGCAAGCTCAGGCATAGGTGAGGCGATAGCTAAACAATTTAGTGCAGCTGGTTATCCATTATTATTGGTTGCACGCCGTATTGAGAAGCTGACTGCTTTGAATTTACCCAACTGCTTATGTGAGCAAGTGGATATAACAGATCATGCCGCATTTAACCAAGCAATTGCGAAAGCTGAGCAACAATATGGAACGGTTGATTGTTTGATTAATAATGCGGGTGTGATGTTATTAGGGCAGTTAGATACGCAACATAAAGATGAATGGCAGCGTATGTTTGATGTGAATGTATTGGCTTTGTTGAATGCGATGCAAACAGTGTTAACGCCAATGAAAACCAATCGAACAGGGACAATTATCAATATCAGCTCGATTGCAGGGCGTAAAACGTTTCCGAATCATGCAGCTTACTGCGGGACTAAATTTGCTGTGTCTGCGATGACCGAGAATGTACGTGAAGAAGTGGCGGAATTTGGTGTGCGGGTTATGAGCGTATGCCCCGGCGCAGTAGAGACCGAACTGTTGAGTCATACGACTTCTGAAGAAATTAAAACAGGCTATCAAGATTGGAAAACAGCTATGGGCGGTGCACTGAACGCAGAAGATATTGCACAAAGTGTACTATTTGCTTATCAACAGCCGCAACGTGTTTGCCTGCGTGAAATCGTGATTGCAGCAACAGGGCAACAGCCTTAGCCAAAATAGTGAGTTGTGAAATTGGTGCAGTAACAATTGTTGAATTTAGCTGGGTGACGCTAAAATATTACGCCCCAGCTTATTTATTAACCATCAGGTCAATTATATTTAGACACTTCCTGTGCTTCGATTAAATAAGCTTGCAACTCATCTGCTAATAACTGCACGTTGGGTTGACTCAACATTTCATAGTGATTTCCGGGCATTGCGTGAACTTCTACTTCGCCGTCAATTAATTCTTGCCAGCCATAATTTTCGTCTTTGGGTGCAGTCATACTGACACCACTAGAGCGGAATAACGCAACGCGACTTTCATTCTTATAATAACTGGGTGTATAACGCCAATCATTTGCATCCATGCGTCTAAATTTAACAACTTCTTGACGACCATAGAAAAGCAGTAGAAATCGTTTATATACCCAACGTAGGAATTTTTTAGTTTCTGTGCGTAAGAATAAAAATTTGAACTTTAAAGGCAGACGATAAACATATTTTGCCCAGCGTAACATTTGAATATGCACAGGTGTGCTCGCAGCAGGATTCCAACTGTCTAAAAAGACTAACAATCCCACTTTTTCGCCTAAGCTTTGTAAATGACAAGCCATCTCATGCGCCACAATACCACCATAAGAATAACCACCAATATAATAAGGCCCTTGAGGTTGCACCTGACGTAAGACTTTAACAAATTCAATCGCTTGGGCTTGGCTGCGGTTTTTATTTTTATAGCGCGTTAATGGCTCTAAACCCATGGTTTCTAAAGCATAAAAAGGCTGTTCTGGTGCAAGTTCTGCGGCCAATTCATTAAACCAATGTACACCACCGCCAGCACCCGCAACACAGAAAAATGGGATACGTGAACCTTTAGGTTGCATAGGAATAATAGAAGGCGGTAAATTCTGAATAAACTCTCCTTGTAAATGCTGCGCAAGTCTTGCAATCGTCGGAGCTTGGAACAACATGGTCAACTCAAGTCGTTTGCCGAAAACCCGCTCAATTTCACCCAATAAGGTAATCATTAGCAGAGAATGGCCACCTAAATTAAAGAAATTATCGTGTACTCCAATTGGTGAGACATTCAGCAATTTTTCCCAAATTTTACTTAATTCAGTTTCTGTCTCATTATGAGGTGCAACATAATTATCTTGCATTGATTGATATTGTGGCGCAGGTAATTGAAGGCGATCTATTTTTCCACTGGCGGTTAAAGGCAACTTATCTAAAATCACATAAGCCGAAGGCAACATATAATTTGGGAGTTGGCTTTGTAAATAGTCACGTAACGCATTGTTTAATGTACGCTGAGATACTTTCAGAAGCCCTTGTTTATCAATTAAATAATCAACATTTTTCTGTAAAACATCCTGTTCGGTCGAGCTTAGAATTAACTGGATACCAATTTGTTTTTCTTGCTTCCATGCAACTTTTGCTTTAAACCAACGTGCTTGACTATCATCAGGCAACGCCAAACAAAGCCGTATCATCATGTCAGATTCCAAAGTGGCGGGTAAATCACCTGCCAAACAAACTCCATTTTCAGAAATATCTTCAGTTTGCATCGCAAAGGTGACATCATCGTATTCGACTAAACAACTGATTTGATAAGGAATGCGCTCAGGCAATAAATTATGTGACACAATATAAGCGACTAGACGTTTATCATTCGGTACATCTTCGCGCAAGATCACTGCTGCTTCATTAACATTGTTATGTTGTAGCAATAATGTTTCAATTTCACCTAGTTCAATCCGAAAACCGCGTAATTTGACTTGAAAATCATTTCTACCTAGAAATTCATAATAACCATCAGCAGTTAAACGTCCTATATCTCCAGAACGATAAATATAGCTTTGTTCCTCTTTGAGTGGTTTAAATACGGATTGAGTTAATAAAGATTTACGCCAGTAACCTAAAGCAACATAAGGGCTTTTGATTGCAATTTCACCATATAACCCTGTTTCATTGCCTTCCTCATCCAATAGCAAAACTTCAACTTCTTCTACTGGATAGCCAATTGGTATTGTAGGTTTACCTATATTGGTTTGTTTATCAATAAAATATTGTAAGTTAAATGAGGATTCTGTTTGCCCTAGCCCATTGATAAATATTGTGTTATCTGAAAAATATCGCTTATAAAATTCTACATCTTGTTTTTTGACAGATTCGCCACCTAAAATCAAAACTCTAATGTGTTGTAGATTTTCATTACCTGCTAAATGAGTCATGAAATGACGGAATAAAGTAGGTGTCGAGTGATAAACTGTAACTTTATTTTTAACCAGAATTCTAGCTAAATCATTTAAATGAGTGTTTTTTACATTAATTGGATATAAAGTTGCGCCATTTAATAAAGCTGCAAATATATCAATCATGCCTGCATCAAAGCTGTAAGAGGCAAATTGTGATAAGCGATCATGTCGAGAAAGATGCAAGCTATTTGTATAGTTTTTCACATGAAACAATACATTACGATGACTTTGAATCACACCTTTTGGCTGGCCTGTTGAGCCAGAGGTATACAATAAATAAGCGGGTGTCTGTGGTGAGACATGGATATCAGGGTCATCTTTATTATTTTCTTGTAAATCATCAATATTAATAATCGTCCATGCCCCTTGGCTGACTTTATGCGCCAACGCAAGTGTTTCATTTTGCGCAATAATTATACAAGCTTGCGCGTCCTCAATAATACTATGCAGACGTTCAACAGGGTGCTCAATATGTAGCGGCACATAGGTTTTACCTGTTTTCAACACGCCCAAAATCCCCATTAACATGGGTGCATCATGCTCAAATAACAACGCAACACGCTGTTCTTGATAGCCACAGGTTTTAAGTAAATAATGTGCTAATTGATTCGACTTCTGATTGAGTACTTGGTAACTCCATGTATAAATGGGTGTTTTAACTGCCGTATGATAAGGGTGTTTATTTACATATTGTTTAAAACGGCTCACAATACTCTGGTTAACATCAGATGGCTTAAACAATGTAAAAAGCTGTGATGGACGGATGCTATTTTTATGGGTTTTATCTTCTGGATTCAGAATATTTAACTGAGCAATTTTCTCATCAGGATTAGCAGTGATAGATTCTAATAAATTGTTAAAATGGCTTAATATCCATTCAATGGTTTTAGGTTTAAATAAATCGGTATTATAGTAAAGCTTGCCATGCAGCTGCTGTTTATCAATCCAAACATGAAAATTCAAATCAAATTTACTAGTAGCAATATCAACTTCAGGTAAGGATTCTGCTTTCAAGTCTTTAAATTTAGGGGTTTTAATCGGCTCATTTTGGTGGAAAACAAACATCACTTGAAATATCGGTGTATAACTTAAACTGCGCTCTGGCTGCAATTCTGCGACTAAATGTTCAAAAGGAATATCTTGGTGTGAATAGGCATTTAAAGCGGTTTGCTTCACCTTTTGTAAGACATTGATAAAACTGTCTTTAGATTGTAATTTAGTGCGAATTGCCAACGTATTGACAAAAAAGCCAATTAAACTTTCAATTTCTGTTTTAGTGCGGCCTGCAATTGGTGTCCCAACCACAATATCAGTTTGTCCTGTATGACGATAAAGTAGAATTTGAAACGCGGTTAATAGTGTAATAAATAAAGTCGATTGTTGTTTTTCTGAAAGCGCAAGCACGTTTTTCGATAATTCAGCTCCAAAATCTATTTTTTGAGTTGCGCCATGATAAGTTTGGATAGCTGGGCGTAAATAGTCGAAAGGTAAATTTAATTGTAATGGTGTATTAGCAAGTGCTTGTTTCCAGTAGCTAAGTTGTTGCTCTAATACATTGCCTTGCAACCAATTACGTTGCCAATGCGCATAATCTACATATTGAATCGGTAAAGCGGGTAAGTTGCTATTATCAGCTTCTTCTTGGTAGCCACCATACAGTGTTGTTAGCTCATTAAATAATACATCCATCGACCAACCATCAGAAATGATATGGTGCATATTAATAAATAAAATATACTTATCAATATCTTGTTTTATGAGTAAAACCCGAATCAAACTGTCTGATTTTAAATCAAATGGCTTTTCAGCTTGTTCTGTCAAATATTGTGTAATATTAGTTGGCGAGATGGTGGGTAGAAACTCAAAAAAATCATTTAATTCAGAGGTAGCATGAATAATCTGAATCACCTGATTATCTTGCAATCGAAAATTAGTACGCAAGATTTCATGACGCTGTACAATATCTAACAAGCTGTTTTTTAAAGCAACAATATCAAGTTGACCATGTAAGCGGATGGCATACGGAATATTATAAGCCGCAGTTTGACCTTCTAACTGATCTAAAAACCATAAACGTTGCTGAGCCAATGACAATTGTAATGATTGGTCACGAGAAATAGGCTCTAACTGCACATGACTATCTTGCTGGCTGTTGCTTAAATAATGAATAATATCAGCCTTATGCTGGCCAATTGTTTCACGTAATTCAGCTGTAAATTGTCCTTTAGGCGCATTATAGCGGAGTTTTTTATTTTCAACCCATAACTTTATATCTTTTGCTTGTAATTCGGCTAAAAATTCCGCAATATTCATAATTCGCCTTCTTCTCGTTCTATATGAGAATTTGCATCAGAATGCATCCAAGTTAGAGTATCTATTTGTTTGGCTAAATGTTTAATTGTTGCAGTTTCAAAAATGCTGCGTAAAGGCATCTGTAAATTAAACGCTTGATTTATCCTAGAAATAACCTGTGTTGCCAACAATGAATGCCCACCTAGTTTAAAAAAGTCATCGTGAATAGTGAAATCTTGTATAGGTAATATGTTTTTCCATATAGTAACTAATGTCTGCTCTGTTGCAGTTAAAGTCTGCTGGACATGATTTTCAAGCGTGTTTGCGCTGAATTCTGGCTTAGGTAAAGCTTGACGATCTACCTTGCCATTTGGGTTTAAATGAAATTGCTTTACTGCTATAAAAAACTGCGGCAGCATATAGTGAGGCAGTTGTTGTTGTAGAAAGTCACGTAATTGTTGTGTATCTAGCTCTTTATTCGCAATATAGTAAGCAATCAGGTATTTTTGTGAATTTTGCTCCCAAACTGTCACAATTGCATTTTGAATGGCTGAATGTTGTTGCAATGCTGCTTCAATTTCACCTAATTCAATTCGAAAACCTCGCAGTTTTACTTGATAATCTGTACGTCCCAAAAATTCCACATTACCATCATGATGATAACGAACGAGATCACCTGTTTTATAGGCGCGCTGCGGACTATCTAACCATGGTACGGATAGGTGAACAAACCGCTCTTGTGTCAAGGTAGGACGATTAAAATATTCCCGAGCAAGTCCATCGCCTGCAATATATAATTCCCCAACCACACCAGCAGGCACAGGCTGTTGATGTTGGTCTAATACAAATATTTGTGTATTCGCAATGGGTTGGCCTATCAGCACAGAATCATCAATATGGGTATGCTTATCCATAGCATAGCAACAGGTAAAAGTTGTATTTTCAGTAGGCCCATAGCCATTAATCAAAGTACAGTCGGTTTTTTGCAAAATTTCCTGAACATGAGAAACAGATAACACATCTCCCCCAGCCAATAAATAATGTACTCGATACAAATTATGCAATTGGTTTTCCACCATTTGATGAAATAGACCAGCGGTCAACCACAATGCAGTAATTTGATTTTGTTGGATAATAAAGCCCAACTGCTCAAGGCTAGGTGTTTCAGCTGGCGCAATCACCAATTTTGCCCCGTTAAGCAGACTACCCCAAATTTCCCATGTCGATGCATCAAAAGAGATTGGTGCAAGTTGTAAAAAAGTCAGTTCTGGGCTAAATGGCATATAGTGTGTATTTTTCACTAACCTGACAACCGCTTGCTGTGGCACACCCACACCTTTAGGTTGACCTGTTGAACCAGAAGTATACATAATATAAGCCAAATCTTGCGTATTGATTTGAATATCTGGATTTTCCACACTTTGCGTAATCACATTTTCATAATCATCAATACAAATAATCTGTTCTGTTATAGGTAAGTTTTCTATAAATTGGCTATGGGTTAATAGATACTGAATCCCCGTATCTTCCAACATAAAATCAAGGCGTTGCTTGGGATATTGTGGATCAAATGGCACATAACAGCCACCTGCTTTAACAATAGCTAATAGACCAATAATGAGTTCAAAACTACGCTCAATACAAATACCAACCAGTGTTTCATTTTTAACACCTTGTTGAATTAAATAATGCGCCAGTTGATTAGCACTTTGATTTAATGCGGCATATGTTAAGGTTTTTTGCCCAAATTGTAGCGCGATAGCATTGGGACTCCGCACAGCTTGTTGTTCAAATAAATCACTAATACTTTGTCTTGGATAATCCGTTACAGTCTGATTCCATTGCTTAAATTGCTCATAATCAAAGCTGGTAAGCATATTTAATTGTGCAATTGGCTTAAGAGGTGTTTGGGTAATACTGGTTAATAATGTTTGTAAATGCCTAGCCAGACTACTGATTGTGTTTTCAGTAAATAAGTCAGTGTTATATTCAAATCGACCTTTAAGCTGCCCTTCAATTGGATAAAATTCTAAAGTTAAATCAAACTTGGCCGTATCTGTATGAATATCAAAATGATTAGCTTGCCAATGTCCAACAGAATCAGGTTCAGGGTCTAAATCAAACATCACTTGAAATAAAGGATTATAACCTGAGTTTTGTTGAGATTTTAATTGTTCAACCAGCTGATTAAACGGTAATTTTTGATGTTGATAAGCTTGTAGCGTTGTTATTTTTACTTGTTGCAATAATGTTGAGAATAAAGGGTTTTGACTTAAATTTGTTCTTAATACCAGTGTATTTAAAAATAAGCCTAAAACAGATTTGAATTCTGCCCGTTGACGCATACCGCTGACTGTACCAATTGGAATATCTGTTTGCCCTGTGTAACGGTGTAACAATATAGCAAAAGCGGTGATTAACAGCATAAACAAGGTAACACCTTCTTGCTGTGCTAGCTGCTTTAATTGTTTAACAAGATGCGAGTCGAGTTCAAATAGATAGTTTTTACCATTGAAACTATTGGTTTTGGGACGGGGAAAATCTGTAGGTAATTGCAATACAGGCAAATCTTGAAGCTGGTATTTCCAATAATTTAAATCTGCTTCATGATCGGTTTGTTGGTATTGCCATAATGCAAAATCTTTATATTCTGTTGTAATATCTGCTAAATCAGGTAATTGCTGCTGGCTAAATGCTTGGTAGGCTTGATATAACTCTGGCAAGAAAATATGGTAAAACGATACGCCATCGAGCAAAATATGATGAATAGACAGATATAAACGATAATCTGTTTCTGATAGCTTAATTAAACTGGCGGTAATTAATAGATCATGTTGTAAATCAAAGTTTTTTGTGGCTTGCTGATGTGCAATATTTTGTGCCGCTTGTTCCGTATCAACAGTAATTATTTCTAACTCGATATAGTCAGACTCCGCAATGCTTTGGCTGGCTTGTCCTGAGCTATGAACTTGGAATCGAGTACGTAAAATACTGTGGCGTTGCAACAAATAATTTAATGCTTTTTCCAGTGCATAATCATCTATTGCCTGATTGAAATAAATCGTCATTGGCTCATTATAAATAGGCTTTTCTGGTTCTAATTGGCAGATAAACCATTGTTGTTTTTGAGCATATGACAATGGAATTAATTGTGATGTTGAATAATTATCTAAATGGCGAGGCTGTGATTGCTGACCGATTAATTCGGCTAATTGTACAATTGTTGGGGCTGAAAACAGTTGATGTAAAGTCAGTTCTACTGTCCATAATGATTGAATTTGAGTCAACATTTGAACAGCCAATAAAGAGTGTCCGCCTAACTCGAAAAAGTTATCATTAATCCCGATTTTTTCAATATTGAGTAATTCTTGCCATAAATTCACTAAATGACTTTGTTTTTCATTTTGAGCAGCTACATAAGGAATTAATAGATTTCGCTGGTTAAAATCAATTTGAGGTAAAACCTGACGATCAGTTTTACCATTTGGATTAAGTGGTAAATCAAGCAACCAATGATAATAAGTCGGTAGCATATACTCAGGCAATTGTTGACTTAAGGAATGACGCAACTCATGCGCTAAATTTTTAGCACTTGCCCATTGATAACTATTTGGTTTAGCTGGTTGCAAAGTTTGGCGTTTTGCATAAATGGTGTACAGTTGGGCTTGTTGTAATTTTGAGTCTTGTTCAACGACAAGTTCAAATTGGTGTTGTGTTAATAATTGCTGGATTGCAGATAGTCGCCCATCTATATTATGTATTTCGATCACAATTTGTTGGATTTTTGCCCAATCTTGTGACTCAATGCCTTTTAAAACTAATAACTCACTTTTTTCAACATCAATTTTTAACAAATCAATCTGCTGAATATGTTGTTCAGCAATAATACTGGATAAAGTGCGCAGCTCACACTCAAATCGCTTGGTTAACAGGCTTTCTTCCATGATTGCTTGTTTTTGCTTTTCTGTGAGATATTGATATTTTTGCAAATAAGCAGCTAAAATTTGTTTTTCGATCTCTTTATCGGCAAATTGTCCAGAAATCAGAGATGCGTGAGGATAATACGTAAAATTAGCGGTTGTGTTTTCATCAGACAAGCCACAGGCATATAAAGTGGTATTAAGATTGTAAATTTGGCTATTTAAACTTAAATTATTAAAAATAGGTGGAATTGGCTCGAAAGCGTAAATTTTTGCTTGGGGATACTGTGCAGCATATAAACTAAATAAACCAATGTTTGCACCAACGTCGACAATGGTTGCATTCTCTGGAATACAAATACCGTGTTTTAAGTAATTATTTTGAGCAAATATCTCTTGATAGATAAAATCCGTTTCAGCCTTATTCTGGTGAATAATTGTCATCCCATTCAACAATTCGTAACTGGGCTGTTGCGCTAAATCACCTTGCTGCTGTAGTTTTAACCAACGCGCTAATGGTGTGTTTGCTTCTGGCACAGTGTAGGCCGCAATTTTAGTATCGCTCTCATGTTCGACTGCAGTCACAACCGATTTATTAATTGCAGGATGTTGATTTAAACTGGCTTCAATTTCCCCCAACTCAATCCGAAATCCTCGAATTTTAACTTGATGGTCGATTCTACCTAAAAACTCAATATTGCCATCTTCACGATAACGCGCTAGATCACCTGTTTTATAAAGTCGACAATTGCTAGTATCTGAAAAAGGCAAATCTACTTGAATAAACTTTTCTTCAGTTAATTCGGGACGATGCAAATAGCCGCGTGCGAGTCCAATACCTGCGATATGCAATTCACCTGTTTCACCAATCGCAACAGGCTGATTCGCTTCATCTAAAATATATAACTGTAAATTGGAAATGGGTTTACCTATCGAAACGGTGTGACCTTGCTCATTAGGCTGACATTGCCAAAAACTCACATCAACGGCGGCTTCTGTAGGCCCATATAGATTATGCAGGACAATATTTGGATACTGTGCAAGAAACTGGTTTTGTAGTTCAACAGGCAATGCTTCACCACTACAAAAGACCCGTTGTAAATCTTGGTTATGTTGTAATTTTGCTGTGTTAAGAAACAGCCGCAACATAGAAGGTACAAAGTGCAAAGTGGTGATTTTTTGCTGGGTAATGAGTTGTGCTAAATACTGCGGGTCTTGGTGGCCTTTGGGTTTTGCCATCACCAATTGCGCACCTGTCATCAACGGCCAGAAAAATTCCCATACTGAGACATCAAAGCTAAAAGGGGTTTTTTGTAGAATTTTATCTTTTTCATTTAAACCATAAGCATCTTGCATCCACAGCAAACGGTTACTAATTGCCAAATGGGTATTCATTGCGCCTTTAGGCTTACCCGTCGACCCTGAGGTGTAAATCACATAGGCTAAGTTATCTAATCCAACCTTTGTATTTAAATTGGTTGAGTCATATTGGTCATAATTGAATGTGTTTAAATCGACTAATTGTGCTTGGTGTGTCGGCAGTGAGATATGGCTTTGGGTTAAAATTATTGAAACCTGCGCATCATCTAACATAAAAGACAATCGGTCTTGTGGATAGTCAGGGTCTAAAGGCAGATACGCTGCGCCTGCTTTTAAAATCGCTAATAGACCAACAACCATTTCTAGCGAACGTTCAGCACAAATACCGACCAAGCTTTCAACATGGATACCTAACGAGACAAGGTGGCGCGCCAATTGATTCGCCTGTCGATTCAGCTCCATGTATGTCAGATTTTTGTCATTGATACTGACAGCAACAGCATTGGGTGTGCGTTGTACCTGTGATTCAATGAGTTGGTGTAAGCACTGATGTGGATAAGCTTTAGAAGTTTGATTCCAACTGGCTATCCTTTGGAGGTGTTCTTGGCTTAACATGAATTAACGTCGATTCAGAAAGTAAATTATGTTTATTGTACCCCAAAACAATTGCCAATTATCAATCAAGCCTTAACAATTATCAATGCTTAGTCATTGAGTATTTGATAGTGATATAGTTTATCACGCATTATAGCCACGCAAGGCTGCACCTAAGATAGGTAAACACTGGGCTTGTTGAGAGGATGAAAGATGGTGTTTACAGATAAAAAGCTTATTCAAATCTAAAGGTTGTACTGATACACCTGTTAAATAATAAGCAAGATATTGTTGAACATAAGGTAAATGTCTTGGTAGTGGCGCAATTGCTAAGAACTTAATCGCAGATTGGTTAAAATGTTTTTTATAATAACTTAATGCTTGTTGAATGTGACGCAATAAGATTTTTATCATTTTGATACGTTCAAATTTATCAGGCGATGATAGGTCTTTCAAACTCACATCAATTTGGTGTGAAATATACAATTTTCCCTGCAGTGTAATATTTAAAATACAATGGGTTTCGGCAAAATACAGCATACCCATACCGAACTCATCTTCGGCACAAAGCGAAGAAATTCGAGCTAAAGCTATTTCAGGCACTTCTAAAGCTTGTAATTTAAAATTTGCGGCAACAATATCATCAATTTGGTTTTGTACTAGCGATTTGTCTGCAACCGCTGCATAGATCATTTTCACTGTATCGTGATCCTGTAATGGCATATCAAATACGTTGACAATCGCATCATCGGCATGAAAATCGACTTGTTCCTGTACTTGGCTTCTGACGGCGGCGTGTAAAGCTGTCTTAGATACGTCAGGTGCTTTAAGTAATAAAAGCTGATAGCTACCGGGGCGCATCACGCTAATACAGTCATTTTTTTTGATTGCATATTGGTGGGTAAATTCGGCTAAGATATTTTTAATATCCTCACCTTGTTGAACGGCGTAAACATCTAAAATTGGGCTACTTCCTCGTGTCCATAGCACTTTAGTTAAACAAACTTGACCGTAATGTACACCAACACCAAGCTGACTTTGCGTATATGTTTGATAGGGTTTTGTACGTAAATGAATGCCCATTCGCCTTGCTCAAAATTATATTGTTTTTTTCTAGTTCGGCAATATGTAGACCAGCTGTATTTTTTTAGTGTCATGGACATCATTGAATGAAAATTTATCTTTTTAAACTCTTACTTTTAATTGTATGATTTTTAAATAGTTAAAATCTATTTCAAATATTTCTTAAGCAAATTATCACACATTCTGCAACACATATTGAACCCCTTTTCGTCTATTCCAAGCATAAGTTCACAATGTGTATTTTGTCCTCAAATTATTCCAAATAGATTTATAAGGAGTATCAAATGAAACTGTTACGAACCTTTTTATTTAGTTTGCTATTGCTATATGGCTGGCAAGCGCAAGCATGGCAAGTGGCCATCAAAGATGTAGATAAGCAACCGCATGTTTTCTTTAGTCACGAAGGTCAATTAAATAACTTAGATGTTTATTTAGCATGGCTTAATTTTGATGCGAGTGAAAGTGGCTTTGCTAGTTGGACGACTGAAGGTTGGGTTGAAAATGCTATTCAGCCAATCAGCGATCAAGCTTTGAATATCGATAATGTAACTGATATTCAACTTGCTGCATTAGATCGTGAATGTCCAACTGATGAGCGTTGTGTATTGGCATTAGTCGGTGTGGAACATGGTCAAGATTGGACTGATTCTGCTTTATGGCAACAAGTGCATATTTTACCTTTAAGTATTGCCGCAACGCAGGAACGTTTCCCTGGGCAAACTTCTTTTACCACAATCCAAAATAATGTAGGGCGTGGTGAATTATTCGCGGTAGATGATGCTGATGGCGCAGCTGTACCGACTGCAATCAATGAATCTGCTTCGCCCAATGCTGACAAAACCACTGGAACAAGTGCTTCTGTTACGACCGAAAAACCTGATATTTTTAAATTAGTTGGCAGTCAAATTTTATACGCTAATAGCCAGGCTAAACGTTTCCAAGTCATCGACGTGGTTGGACATCCTGAAACACCTGAGGTCACCGCTTCTATTAAATTGGAAGGCAATCCGAGTGAATTATATGTCATCAATGATTATAAAATTTTGATGCAAAACGATTATGAAGGTAAAGCGTTCTTTACTGTATTTGGTCAAGATACTAATGGTCAACTGCAACAAGTGGATGAATATAAAGTTGAAGGCAGTTTGCGCGAATCTCGTCGCCGTAATAATGCGATTTATACTGTTACCCAAAATTACAATCGTGAAACTCATAATTCTGAAACCACTGTCACGATGTTGGAATTACAAGGCAACGGTAAATTGTTAGAAGTTGAAAGCCGCTTAATTGAAGGTTATCCATATGCGATGAGCATTTTCACTGATTACTTAGTGGTTGTGAATGATGGTGAGCAATGGCCAGAAACCAATGTACAAGTATATAGCTTATTATCTGGTTTAACTGAATTGCCTAGCATCAACGTACCGGGACGTATTCCTTCTGAATTCCACGTACATGTTAAAGATGAAAAGTTACATGTTGTATATGAAGACCGTTCTAAAGAAACAGAACAAGAAGGCAGTGCTTTAGCCATTTATGATCTGAATACGATGCAGTTATTAGGTCAAGTTGGCAATATTGCGCCAAGCGAAGGTTTATTTGCAACGCGCTTTGCTGGTGATAAAGCTTATGTGGTGACTTATGAGCGCACTGATCCTTTATGGGTGATTGATATTAGTGATGCGACTAATCCACGGATTTTAGGCGAGTTAAAAATTCCGGGGTGGTCAGAAAAAATGTTCTTCAACGATGATATTTTATTTGCCGTCGGTATTTTCGATCAGCCAGAACCAGAAGAAGGTGATATCCGTGTCCGCCGTGCATCTGTGAGTTTATTCGATGTTAGTGATCCAACTAATCCTAGCTTCTTAGATCGTTACATTCCATTAGCAGGTGAAGTACGTTGGAGTTATACCCAAGCCACTTATGATGAGCGTGCATTACAACTTGATTGGGCAAACCAATTTGCAGCATTGCCGATTGAATCTTGGGAAACGGAAGTCGGCAGTTATTTGCAAATGTTATCTTTCACAGGTAATGAGTTTAAAGATGAAGGCTTAATCCCAAGTCCTGTGCAATTGAACCGTAGCTTAAATATTGGTGAAAACACGGTAGCTGCGTTAGGCGATCAAGCATTGTTAACCATTGATGTAGATAGTCAAAAAGTATTAGCAGAATTAGAATTAGGCGCGAATATTTCTTGGTTGGATTATCAAAAAGGTAAAATTTGGGCAGCATCAACAGGCCAAAAAGGCTACTCACGTTTATATCAATATGCACCTGATAATTTAGAAGTGGCTGAGAAAACATGGTCATTACCACGTGGTTACAATGACATTGCAATGGACGATCAATATGTGGTGTTCTTTAACTACAATCCATTAGCGATACAAGTCTTGGATTTAGCATCTGGTGAGTTGTTAGCTCCGTTTGTGATCGAAGGCCAAGAAAATGACAGCACAGCAAAACGTGTTTCAACTTGGTATAACCGCACCCATCCTTTAGTACAAGATGGTTGGTTCTACTTAGCAGAACAACGTGGCTTTGAACCTGTGTTAGAGCATAATGCACATATTATTACTGATGATGTGATTGAAAGACCTTATTACTATCAACAACCAGAATGGATTTTACGTGCTTGGCATTTAGATTCTGGTCAAGAAGGTTTAAGCCGCTCGTTACCGGGTGAACCTGTTGGTTTCGCGGATACAGACTTACTTGTAACTAGAGAATTTACTGAGCAGGGTGAATTACGTCTTAACTTATTACGCTTGACGGCCAATGCGGCAACTTTAGTAACAAGCCAAATTGTAGAAGGTTGTGAAAATTACAGTGGTAATGTGGTTTGGGCGGATGACACGTTATATGTTTCTTGCCAAGAACAACGTTTTTACATTCAGTCTGTAGAACCTTTACCTGAACGCCCTATTTCTGTAGAGCCTGACGGTGGTATTGGTGATGGCGCAGAGCCTTTACCTGCAACAGACGATATAGCTAGTTGTGGTATTGCTGAAGACGATGACGTTGTTGATTGCTTACCTGTAAAACCTATTGCACCTGAGTATCAACCTGTCTCTAAACTCATTAAATTTGTGCCTCAAACATTAGCACAAGTAGGTGAGTGGAGCTTTGAAGGTTACTCTCAATTACATGCAGCTTCTGGTGATACTGTATTAATGGGTGCTGGTGGTTTTTATCCTATCTATGCAGATATTGCAATCGATATTGCGCCGCGCGGTGGTTATTACGGTGAAAATGGTTGCACGGTATATCAATTAAATGCAAGTAGTGTTACTATTGAGCTTAAAAAGCTAGATACATGCCCTTATTACCAAGGCAAAGCAATGACGGAAAATCAAGTGTGGATGGCACGCGGATTTGAAGGTATTGTGACTGAAACTTGGTAATTGATAAACTTACGTAAACCATAACCTTTTACCCTAACTTTTGAAATATAGAGTTAGGGTTTTTTATTGGTCTGTATATTATTAGTTTGTTGGTTATTTTATACTTTAAATATCAATCATTTCCAAAGTCAAGGGCTGGCAGCTTTATATCACTTCCCACTAACTAATGATGAGACATAAAAAAAGCCCTGCTACCATTACGATAACAAGGCCTTTCTCAATAGCAAAAAACTATTATTTAGCTGCTGCTTTAGCTGGGATGTATTCAGCTGCTTCTTTTACGCTATCTTCATACCATGCTACGAATTGGTTTTTAGCGTCAATCATCATATCTAAAGTTGTACGTGCATTACCCATAGCAATTTTGTTTGCTTCTTGGATGAACTGAGTTTGAACAGTAACAACGTCTTGTACACGCTTAGCTTCGCCTAATTTGCTAGCATGTTGGTTAGCATTTTCTACGTAGTTGTTTGCAGTATCAACTTGTTGTTGAGTTAAACCTTTGTAGAATGCGTTGTTAAGTTCAGCAAATTTTTTAGCGTTTTCTAAAGATTGTTGACCAGCTTTAGCAAATTGTTCCATGAATTGAGCTTGCATAACAAAGACCCCTAAATAAAGTTTTAATAAAATAAGACTACAATAATGAATTCGGTATCAACAGCAATTTGGCGGCTGTTATTTTTTTGTTGCGCTGCAACATTGTGTTGCATTGCACAATAATATATTCAATATACCTTGTCAATAGTTTTTTTTGAAAAGATTTTAAAAACTCATTGAAACATCACGCGTCATTATATTAAGTCTGTTATAGTGAGCCGCTTTTCTAATTCCTTAAACCACCCTTTCGGAGAAGAGAATGAAAAAACCTTACTTAGGTTTGATGATTGTATTGAGCTTATTAGCAAATATTGCTTGGGCAGAAACCTTAATCGAAGTCCGTAATGCTCAAGGCCAAACCCAACAAGTGTATATCGGTGAAGATTATGCACGGATGCAAGTGACTGACACAAAGCAAGCTGCACAAGGTTATCAATTAATCGATTTAAAAATGCACAAAGTGTATATGGTAAACTCAGCTGAGAAACGTTACTTTGATCCAAGCATCATGCGTCTTAGTCAAAACCAACGCCAGCACCAACCACGTCAAGCAATGCCAAATATGCCGCCTATGTTTCGTGGCCAAAATACTCCGCCTCCTGTTTCTGCTGAGCTTGTTAAAGTAGAAGGTGATACACTTGAAGTTGCTGGTTATTCAACGGAACATTATCAAGTGATGGCAAATGGTCAGGTTTGTTCTGATGAATACATTTCTAAACAAGCAGCTGAGTTAGGTTCTATTGCACAATTTGACAAAACCATGCAGGCCATTAAGGAACAGCAACAAGCCAATATGCCAACACCTCCACGTCAACACCCATGTGCCCAAGCGCATCAAGAATTAGAAGCACAAATTCAAGCACTGGGTATGCGTATGAAAAGTGTGTATGCAATGGGACAGTTGGCAGGTAAAGTACGCACAGAAGTGGTTACTGTAAAAACAGATTCACAAGTTGCTGATAGCTTCTACTCGTTGGAAGGGTTTACACCATTAACTGTTCAAGAAATACAACAAATGATGCAGCCGCGCCGTCATTAAATCAAAATCAGGTTGACAATTGAGCTGAGTAAAAATAGCAAATTGAAAATTGTCAGCCGATTACCATTTCATCATTGGTAGCGGATTTTGAAATGGGTGTTGTCTAATTTGTTTCATTGTTAGGCGTGTTAAATTATTGTGAAATCCTAAATTTGGAAATGTCTTTAATATCGCTTTTACCTCTTTTCGCCTTAATCCAAAACGTCGTATCCCCATTGATACGTCAATCCAATCTGCCTTTCTAAACACTTCTACAAGTGGATATGCCGTGTCTGTTGCTGTACATTTATGATGTAAATCAATCATAAGCTCTATTTCGGCAAACCAATCTTGTTTGTTATTGTCAGCAAGATATTGCTTAGCCAATGTGACTGATGGAGACAAATAATCTACATTACCATCAGGCCAAATACCAAGATCGTGAAAACAGGCTGTAATAATTAATTTTTCTCTATCATCAGCTTGGCATTGGTGCAATGCAAAACAAAAGTTCAATACACGATATAAGTGATTTTTGTAGGGTTCATATTGATCGCCAATCGTATCGCGCCATTGACCGAGAATAGATTCTAATAATGGAATATATTGTTCAATTTCCAGACTTTTTATCTCGCCTGTGCTTAAGTGTTTATGGTAGCGACATAATAGAATAGCAAGCTCTTTTATCAGGGTACAACTCTGACTGTGGAAGCATCCCAATTTATGCCACAGATAGCAACTCACTATTTTTATAAAAGGGCTGGATTAAATATTTAGAGGCATTATCATCAGCGGTAATAACAATATCGGGTTGAAAATCTTGATAACCTTCCCCACGGCTTTATTGAGTTATTCAAAACTTTCAGACAGATGAGACAAATAAGTATACCGTATTTCTCATAAGGTATTTAAACCTCCTTTTCTAAATATTGATAGATCACAAGTGTAATACAGCTATAATTTTTGATTTTAAGTGACTGGTTTTTAGTTTCTGTACGTAACTTGAATAAGTGATGACTCACAACAATTGAAATGTCCAAAACTTAACAAAATAAATTTCACACAGTTTGCTCAGTTATGGGATAATGAATTTTTTAATGTCAGTTATTTTTTAGGAAGACGCGATGCCTTCTTTTGATATAGTTTCTGAAGTCAATGCGCATGAAGTGACGAACGCAGTTGACCAAAGTAATCGTGAATTAGCGACGCGGTTTGATTTTAAGGGCACGGATGCCAAAGTAGAACATAGTGATGATCACTTGACTTTGTTTGCAGAGACCGATTTCCAATTGCAGCAAATCCAAGATATTTTGCATAAGAAAATGACAAAACGTGGTATTGATATTTTGTCTTTGGAAGCGGGAGAGCCTGAGTTACAGCATAAATCAGCTAAACAAGTCATCACGATTAAGCAGGGTGTTGATACGAATATCGCTAAAAAAATTGTGAAATTGATAAAAGACACCAAATTAAAACTACAAGCATCCATTCAGGGTGAGCAAGTACGGGTAACTGGAAAAAAACGTGATGATTTGCAACAAGTTATCACCATGCTTAAAGAGCAAAAACTAGGATTACCACTACAATTTATTAACTTTAGAGATTAGGAGTTTTACATGCGTTTTGTATTATTCAGTTTATTTCTTTCGTTTTCGAGCATCACTTGGGCAGAAGATGTGCCTAAAGTTGTGCAAGACACGTTAAGAAGCTTAGTTAGTGTGCCTAATATTGACATTGATGTGACTAAATCCCCTATTGCTGGCTTGTATGAAGCAACAATTGGAACGGAAGTGGT
>JAOXRS010000256.1 GCA_025800385.1 Candidatus Albibeggiatoa sp. nov. NOAA | reverse complement strand
AGTTTGTAGGCTATATACCTTGTTTTTTGATTAAGAGTTTTAGTGATGTAATAATTTGATTACGTATGTTTTGTACACTCTAGTTTTCGGTTTAAACCTACTATTTTGCTCTGGAATGATTGGAATGTTAGTATATCCGTTACCAGGTTTTAGCTTCGTTTTCCTTTTGTATTGTTATTTCAGTTTACGATATGATCTTGAATTGTTGGTCGAATAAATCGTGATTCAAGCGTCTGTCCGTAAAATATATCCTCGTTTGGCGTGTCGTGTCCTGAGCAAGTCAGTCGTCGTTATTTTTGGTCCGACTCCGCTACACCTGATCAACAAGCGAACCCTTGCCGCAAGAATCATTTCATAGAATATGCCACGTGAATACACGCTTTCGGCGCTTTCATAACATTTCCATATTGCTGATCAATCAAGCGAACCCTTGCCGCAAGTATCATTTCATGGAATATATGCCACATGGATACATGCTTCCGTCCATGGCCAGCATTTACATTCACCAATATATTGTACCTACGTTGTTAATAAACATTCACATTTGCAGCATACATTTGAAACTTCGCTCAACCACCGAGGAGTTAAATTGCAGCCGGTAACGAAACTCCGTAACCACGTGGACGCCAACATCGGTGAACATAG
>JAOXRS010000250.1 GCA_025800385.1 Candidatus Albibeggiatoa sp. nov. NOAA | reverse complement strand
TCCGATCTATTACAGATTCTGTCGAAGAGATACCTTCCCGATACATTTCCAATTCTGCCTGAAGAGCTTTAAAGTCATCAAGTGGGTGACGTTCATCCGTGCAAGCCATATCAAGTACGTAAACCAACACTTTTGTGCGTTCAATGTGACGTAAGAAGTCGTGACCGAGGCCGACATTGTCGTGCGCGCCTTCAATCAGACCTGGAATATCGGCTACAGTAATTCGGCTGAAATCATCGTATTCAATAATTCCGACAACCGGATGAAGTGTGGTGAATGGATAAGGTGCCACTTTTGGGTGAGCTTTAGTAATCGCAGTCACAAGAGTAGATTTTCCGGCATTTGGAAAACCAATCAGTCCTACATCTGCGAGCGTTTTAAGCTCCAATTCAAGATTACGCTCTTCACCTTCGCCACCGACTAGGGCAAAACGTGGAAGTTTGTTCTGGTTACTTTGAAAGTGTTTGTTACCAAAACCGCCGATTCCACCTTTGCAGGCTCTGAATTCCTGACCTTCTTCGCTTAGGTCAATAAGCACTTCGTAATCACGATCAATATCACGGATAACAGTTCCCACAGGCACTTTAATCACATGATCTTCACCACGTGCGCCGTGACGGTTTACACCCATTCCACAGACACCTGGTTTAGCTTTACGAATTGGTTGATACTTTAAGTCAACCAGACTTTGCTCTTTGGATGTAGCTACAAAGATAATGTCGCCACCCGGGCCGCCATTACCGCCATCAGGACCACCTTTTGGAACATACATTTCGCGTCTAAAACTGCAGCAGCCATTACCACCGTTACCAGCTTTAACCCAAATTTTAACCTTATCTACAAACATGAAATCACCAATATTATCTATAATCAGCTTATTTTACTTAAAAAATATCTAATTTTTACAGTACAAAAAAAAATCCCGGCTCAAGAAACCGGGATTAAAATAATTAGAACCAACAGCTTTACAACTGGGTTATAAAAACAGATCTAATTACGCAGGTACAACAGAGATGCTACGCTGAGATTTACGGAACTCAACAACGCCATCAGTAAGAGCGTATAGAGTGAAATCTCTACCTTGACCTACGTTTTTACCAGGGTGGAATTTATTACCACACTGTCTAACAATGATACTTCCAGCAGTAACGAATTCACCACCATATTTCTTGATGCCGCGCATTTTAGGGTTTGAATCGCGTCCATTTCTAGTAGAACCCTGACCTTTCTTGTGTGCCATTTTTCTAAACTCCAAATATAAAATATTACAAAAACAAAAAAACAAAATCAATGAGCTTCATGCTCGAGGACGCCTAAAATAGTGCCTTCTTTTGTTATGGCAACTCCATTTTGGCAATTTTATAGTTTTTTTAAACTATTTCTAAATTAAGATGTTCTAATATGGCAAATTAACCTCAATTATCAACGCCAAAACAGTAAAAAGGCGAAGAGAAAATTTCTTTCCCTTCGCCTTAAATAACTATAAAGTAAAGTTACTTAGCCATTTCAACCGGTTTTCCGGCTTCCATCCAGCCTTTGATGCCAGGTGCATATTCAGATACATTAGTATATCCCAATCCTACCAGTTTAGTCGCCAACATTTTACTTGCCGGGCATTTTGTATTACTGCAATAAGTCACAATTGCCTGACTTTTGTCTGGAAGCATTTTGGTGATTTCAGCTTCAGAAGCCGAACTGGAAAGTGATTTTGCGCCGGGAACGCGTTTACCATCATCCCATTTGCCGCTTCTTGCATCAAGCACTACCGCTGATTTATTATCTACAACTTTGGCAAATTCGTCCAATTCAAGATGTTTAATTGACACTTCTGGAGCTGTTACACCACAAACACCACTTGAGCATTCAGTAGAGCTACCACATTTACCACTTGAGCATTTAGAATCTCCGCCGCAGACTCCACAACATTTACCG
>JAOXRS010000244.1 GCA_025800385.1 Candidatus Albibeggiatoa sp. nov. NOAA | reverse complement strand
CAGAACCAGAGCCTCGCACCACATCTATATGCTGAATATCTCCCAACATAGATAAATCACGCTCACTAATCACGCCAAAGTGCGTATGCTCATTCATCACACGACCATTGACCAATAACAAGTATTTTTCTTCTCGGTCATTTAATATTCCACGTAAACCAAGATGACTCATTTCCCAGTGGTGTCGCATCATTTGTAAATTGGGTACATAGATTTCTAATAGTTCGTTGAGGCTACGTGCACCACTTTCTTCAATTTGTTGTTTGGTGATAATAGTGATTGCTGCAGGTGTTAAACGTTGAGATGTTTTGGTCAAAGAAGCAAGCGGGGCAGCTACCTGAATATTCATTAACTCTTCAAGTGATAAATCTAATAATGATTGGATTTGTGATGATTCTTGTAAAGAGGAGAATAAACGGTAATCAACTGCATTTGCCGTACTATGATTAAGCAATGCAATAAAAATTAACAGTTTGAAAAATAAACCTAAAATCAATTGAAGCATAAAACCTTACCGTTATATCAACAATATTAAATATCAGTATATTACTATGAGTATTCCCTGTTATATATAAGCTGAAAGAATACTATATAGCGCAAGATTATAAGATTCTTCAAATTAAAGCTAATTAGTAATATTTATAAAAAACAGCTTTTCATAATAACTATGTTAGAAGAAAGACTATTTTAAAAAAATACTGATTGTTACCGAAGAAAACAGCGATAGACAATACCTATAAACCCACAATTTTCTATTCCTCCACAACTTTGCATTTTACTCAATATAAATACTCAAAGACTAGCCCAATAAAATATTTATCATTATTTAATAATTTATTTTGCAATAAAATTTTACACTTTCCGTCTTCTATCAATAAGAGTTCTAAATCTAGTTTAAGCTCTTATTTATTTTTATTTTCATTTTGGGTAGCGACATTCTTAGCTTCACAGTCTTACTTCTATAGTCCATGTATTAAGTTACAAGGAGATATTATGCAATATTCTAATCGTTATCATCTGGTGACGGATATAGGAAGATGGCTTTTGCTGTCTTTGCTCTTCTTCATCAGTGTCCAAACCCACGCGTATGAAGTCAAAATACAATTTTTAGATATTTATAATCAGCCTATTGAAAACCTCACCGTCAAAGCAGGTGGAAAATCTGGTAGCTTTGATGGCAGCCAGTATGTAATTAAGGGTCTAGTGGAGGGATCACATACACTAACCATTGCTAATGCAGAATATCAATCTTTTTCTGCTGACTTTAAGGTTAGTGCTAATCACAAAGTTCATAACTTTGGCCAGAACAAAATTATTAAGTCAACAGATGGCTATGCAATTGAAGGCAAGGTTGTAGATATTGACAATAAAGCATTAGCAGATGTTAATGTTGCTGTAGATGATAAAATAGTTAAAACCGATAATGAAGGGCGATTCACACTGACTGTGTCTAGTGCCCAATCTTATACAGTTACGTTTAGTAAATCTAATTATTTAACTGTTACGAAAAATTATTCTGTCAGTGATTCAAACCCTCTTACCAATGCAGGTAATATCCGAATTATTACAGGTTATGAAATCACTGGTAAAGTGGTTGATATAGATGGTAAAGCCGTTTCAGGTGTCAGTGTTTCAGCAAGTGATAAAAATAGTCAAACTGATAGTGAAGGTCAGTTCAGCTTGTCTTTTTCAAAATCAGGCAGCTATCAGTTAACCTTCAGTAAATCAGGTTATATCAATACATCTCGTAGTGTTTCGGTAAATGATTCATATCCACGACGCAGTGCAGGTAGTGTAAAAATTATCACGGGTTATAGCATCGGCGGTACATTGATTGATGAAAAAGGCAATACTGTAAGCGGTGTTACGGTGAAGGCTGATGGCAAAACTGTAACTTCAGATAGCAAAGGTCAATTTAGTATTGCTGTGTCTGAAAGTAAAACCTATACAGTCACTTTTAGTAAGACAGGCTATTTGGATTTAAGTCGTAATTTCAGTGTGAGCTATTCTCGCCCTAATTACAGTGTGGGTAGTTTGCGTTTTATCACAGGCTATACAGTAACTGGTGTTATTTTAGATGTTAAAAAACAGCCTATGGTTGGTGTCACTGTCACTATTGATGGCAAAAGTGCAACTACAAATGGTGAAGGTCGATACACAGTAACAGGTATTCAAAGGTCAGGTAGCCATACTTTAGTTGCGAAACAGGGCGATATTGAAATGACACGTTCATTTAATATCCGTTCTAATCAAATTACTTATAGCATGTATACACTTTATCTTGTTGATGCTTATATTATTTATGGCGGCTTAATTACAACTGAAAATAAACCTGCTGTTGGTATCAAAGTGGAAGTTAATGGTCAAACAGCAACTACTGATGAAACGGGCAAATATGAAGTCATGGTATCTAAAACAGGTACACATACCGTCACAGTTAAGCAAAGTGGTTATAAAGAAACATCAAAACGCGTATCTGTCTATGACAATTCACCTCAATCAAATGCTGGTAATTTGTATGCAATTACTAACACTGAAGGCTATTTCATTAGAGGTAATGTGCGTTTAGCTGACACAACAATCTCTATGTCTAGCGTGAGTGTGAAAGTGATTAAATCTGATGACAGCGTTGTAACCACAGTAACGCCAGATAGCGAGGGTTATGTTAACTTAAAAGGCATAACTGAAGCAGGCTCTTATACTGTCATTGTCTCTATTGATGTGGAGGGTTATCGCGAATATAGAACAAGCTTCAGTATCTCTGATACACGCCCACAAGCTAGTTTTGGTACAGTCAATTTTACTCCTAGCTTAAATATGAAATTAGTCACTGATAGTGCCAAAATTGAGCAAGGTGGCACAATGACGTATACCGTTAAAATCACTAATAATGGCTATGCACCTGCGGAAAAAGTTATATTAACTTCTAGCCCCGAATTGCCTGCTGGTATTTTCTTTATCTCAGCCAAACCTATTGAGCCATTGTTACCAAATTACAATGTGCCTGATAATGGTGGCGTTGCTAATAACTGTAATATTACAGAAGAAACTCGCGTTTTAGAGTGTAAATATTTAGGCACTTTGGGAGGTGGCAAAACAGCTAAAGTTGAAGTTAAAGTTGCTTTTGGTTTAGAAAAACATGGCTGGGAATGGTGGACAACCTGCTCTGGTGGTGAAGGTGTGAAATGTGGTATAGGCTCTCATGGTAGTGGTGAATGGTGGACAAAACAACCGTTTACCCTTGGTTTTTCTGCTTCTGGCATGACTTGTAAAGATTGTGAAATTACAGATGACAACTTCAAATTACATACTCCTCCAACTATTGAACGTGTACAAGTAGAACCTTTCTTATCATTAGATATGGCACAAGGTAAAACTTGGACAGAAATGGGTGGGCAATTTGAATATAGCTTTACAGTAAGCAATAGTGAAAAATCACCTTCTGCAATTAAAGAAACAAAGCTCGATATTATTTTCCCTGAGTTAGTTACTTTAAAGAATATTAAAACCACACATGGCGAATGTAAAGCATCTACGACAGGTGTGTTATGCAATTTAGACACATTGGTTAATGATAGTGAAGCAAAAGTTACCTTAACTTTAAATGCTAAGTCTGTTGGTCAAGGTACAGTTAAAGTCAAATTAACCAGTGAACAAGCTCCAGCTATCGAAAGAGAGTCTAAAACATTTACAGTTAAAGCCCCTCCTCCACCGCCACCACCGTTACCAGTAGGTAATGCTGATTTGATGTTTGTGATCGATGATACAGGCAGTATGGCTGAAGAACTTGAAGCCGTTCAAAGTGCAATTACTGAATTTATCAATAAACATGGTAGCAACACGCCAGATGTTGGCTTATTCACTTTTAAAGACGATGTAACCAATCGGATCAAAAATAGAGATGGTGGCGTTGCCTCTACTCAAAATATGAGTTGGCTATTAAATGGTAGTCGCTATGTTACGGGTATTAGTCAATTAGTCGCAGACTATGGTGATGATTGTCCAGAAGCTTCTTTAAAAGCATTAGATGAAGCAAAAGACTTTGTGAAATTTGATAGCCGCATTGTCTTAATTACTGATGCGTCTCCACACAATGATGTTGATATTGATGCGCTAATTATGGCATTGCGTGGTAAAGGTGCACGTGTCGATGTAGTTTTATCTGGCGACGAATGTATTGGTATGTGTGGTACTGACTCCAATGCTGATGAAGACACTCGTAGTGCATTAGAAGTCTTCTCACGTATTGCTAACGAAACAGGTGGCTTATTTGTCGCGCCATTTGGTGTTAATAATGGTACTGAATCAGGCAAAAAACATTACCGTCAAGTGGTATTGAATTTACTACTAGGTTCAGTAACGCCAAGCGTAACAGCGATGACCCCAGATACCTTACCTCAAGGTGCAACTGCAGATATTACTGTCAATGGTGCAAATGTCAGCTTTAATAACAAAACAACGGTCAGTCTTGGTAACAACATAAAAGTCAATGCCGTTGAAGTATTATCACCAACACGTTTGATTGCCAATATCACAGTAGCAGAAGGTGCAAAAGTGGGCTTCCATGATATGCAAGTCAGTACGGTACTGAGTAAAGAAGTGACTCAAGTTGCAACTGGCTATGGTAGTTTAGAAGTAGTTGCTGCGTATCAAGAACCACAAATTTTAGGCATTACACCAAGCAGCATTGAGCGTGATAGTAAAGCAACTGTGGCAATTAGTGCTGTGAATACCAACTTTGATAGCTCTACTAAATTAGATTTAGGGGCTGGTATTACTGTGAGTGAATTAGTCGCAGAAAGCCCAACGTCATTGCTTGCAACGATTGACATCTCTGGTTCAGCCACATTAGGCGCACATCCGATTAAAATTGAAGATGCAGGACAAGTGTTGATGCCAAGTTGTTCAACAACAAAATCACCTATGATTGGCTCATTGTTGGTGAATCCTTCGCTTGAAGAAAGTGATATTCCACGCATCGTAAACGTGACACCCAGTAAAGGAACACAAGGTGCGACTCGTCGTATTACTATCGAAGCAGTGAATACACACTTTGAACAAGATGTGACGGAATTACGGTTCAATGATGAAAAGATTTACATCCTAGAACTGGAAATCACCAGCAGTACGACCGCTAACGCATTAATTCAAATTGATGGTGAAGCAGAAATTGGTTTACGCAACCTATTTATGTACACCGATAAAGAATTCGCTTCTGCACTAGATAGTTTTGAAATCACACCAAAAGGTGAGTACATCATTGAAGGTTGTATTGTTGATGTAGATAACGACCCTATTGCAGGCGTTGAGTTGGATACAGGTGAATTGCTCGCTTACACAGACGATACATGTTACTACAAAATCGAAGGTGTCACTGAAGGCGAAATTAAAGTCAATGTTACTAAAGAGGGCTACGACTTTGGCGAAATCACCGTGATTGTTAGTGAAAATACGGCGGTAAATGGCAAAGTGGTGCAATATGATATTGAAGCGCCATCTTCAGCATTGGTAGTGAATACTCGTCCAGAAACATGGCATATCTATCAAGGTGAAAATGTCACATACATTATTGATGTGATTAACAAAGGTAAGAAAGATGCAACAGGTATTGTTGTTACTGACTTATTACCTGCCAATACAACTTATGTGGATGCTGAAGTATTAAGTTCTGGCTCATGTGAGTACGATAAGGAAAAACATCAAGTTATTTGTCAAGCAGGTGATTTAGATATTAACGCATCATTACGCGCCAAAGTAACGGTAAGAGCAGATGGTGTTGTGACTTTGATGAATGAAGTACGTGCCAAAGCAGCACAATATCCCACTTCTTCTGATAAAACATGGGTTGGTATTAAACCTTATTTATCAGTTGATATTGAAGACAATATTGATCCTGTATCAGTCCAAGGTTCTTTGACTTATACCTTAACTGTTCAATTAAGTGAATATGCTGCGGACAGTGACACAGCACCTAATAGCACCAGTGGTATCGAGTTGGTGAGTTATTTACCAAATGGTGTGACCTTGGAAGAAATTCGCAGTGAACATGCAGAATGTAACACTGATGAGTTGCCAGCAATTACCTGCCAAATTTCTGATTTGAGTATTGAATCTGCTGAAAGTCTCAGTCAGGTAGTGATTACTATGCGTGTCACTTTGAATGATGCAGGCTTGTTGTACTTGATTCATAACACATTCGTTAGTTCTGCTGATTATCCAGCACATCGCACCCGCGAACGCACCAAAGTTAATATTGGTGAAGGTGTCGTCAGTGCAGCGATTGTCTTGGATATCACAGGCAGTATGGGTGAAGAACTCAATGCAACTGTTAAAGCCATTGAGCAAGTAATTGACGCTGACTTAGCTGATGTACCTACAATTGCATTAATCACATTTAAAGATGAAGTGATTGTTCGTGCAGCAACTGGAAACCTTAGCTTATTGAAAGATACGCTACGTGGTTTGGAAGCAGAAGGCGGTGGTACATGCCCAGAAGCGTCAGTTGAAGCCTTAGATACAGTGATTGCTCATGTAGCAGAAGGCGGCACAATCATCTTTGCTTCGGATGCATCTCCTTACGATGACGCGGATGTCGATGCATTAGTTGCGAAGCTCAAAGCACGTAATATTAAGCTTGTCTCTATTATTTCAGGTGATTGTAGTAATGCTGCAAATGCATGGAATGATTATGGTGTTGAGGCTGCTGCAGGTAAATAATTATCCTGTGTAAATAAATGAGTATCAAGGAGTGTAGATTAAATAAATGAGTTTGGTCTGCACTCCTTTTTTATTGCCAGATAGTGCAAGGAGAAAACACCATGTTCAAATACACACTTTATAGAATATTAATTTTATGGCTGCTGCATTTACCTGTTTATGCGATAGGCAGTTCATTGGACTTATGTAAGCTAGCAGAATCGACAGGTGGCACATGTGTCCCTATGTTTGAGGAAGAGAAAAATCAACAAGAAGGGTCTTTATATCAACAAAAAATTGCCGATATTATTGCCAGAGAACTCATTAACACAGTGCAGCCCACCATTACACATGCCAAACCTTCTCAATTATCGCGTGGTATGACGGTTGATGTTATTGTTGAAGCAGATAAGGCACATTTTAACCCAAATACACAAATTCAACTGGGCACGGGATTTACTTTAAACAAATCTATCTTTCTATCCGAAACCCAATATATTTTAAATATCACGGTTGCTGATAATGTCACGTTGAATTCTGTACACAATATTACAATGACGACGGTGTTAAATGATGGTACGGAAGAAATTGCCTTAGGAAAAGGGGTTTTACAGGTTATCAAAGCATCCACTGCGCCAAAAATCTTGAGCATAACACCTTCAGCTATTAATCGTGATGCTGCAATGATAATGACAATCACAGGCGAAAATACCCATTTTGATGAAAACTCAGACATTCAGTTTTGGCGTGCTGTTGGAGATGAAATTGAGTTCGATGAAGATATTGAAGTACGTATTATTGAAGTTGAAAGCAGCACTGTTTTAAAAGCTGTACTCAACGTTAAATCAGACGCATGGTTGGGTTACCACAGTATACAAGTGACAACGGGTGATGAAGTTGCAATTGATAATGTAATTGGCCCTTTAGATGTTGAAAGGCAAAATGTCTCAACTATTCCAAAACAATTCGTTGTTAATGATTATGAGCAATTCGTTGCACAACTTGAGCAAGAAGAAACAAAACCAAATACACCAAACAATCAGTCTCAAGCTAATAACAGCAATTCTAATCTAACACAAGTAGCAGATGAGCCAGTCACAAATGCGGATGAAGAAGATAACATTGAAGAAGAAAAAATTGAGATTGCTCAAATTGATGATGCTGATAAAGAAGGAGGTGTGGATATTCAAGTAGATGACACTAATGACTCAGCCAGTAGCAATACAGGTTCTAGTCACAATACAACCTCATCTGAAATAGTAAGCAACAATGAGCAAAATAATACAGTAGAGCAGTCAAATCAATTAGGTCATATTCAATTTGCACAAACAGAATTTTTTGTAAGTGAAACAGCTAATAAGCTAGACATCATACTTTCTCGCGTTGATGGTCAGGATGGTGAATTATCTATTGATTACAATACAGTATCTATCACTGCTGATATGGCACAAGATTACTGGTTTGCAAATGGTCATATTACTTGGGCAGATCAAGATGCAACGGATAAAGTATTATCTATTTATCTAAGAGATGACTTGGAACAAGAAAATAGTGAACAATTCCAAGTACAATTTATCGAGGCTGATGGTCATGAAACACGTATAACGATTGAAATTATCAGCGATGAACTGCCAAGCTTGCCGTATATTCCTGCAACTTGTCGTACTGAAACCCGAAAAATAAACGAAACCTGTCGCACTGAGGGTCTTGAATTACCCAATTTACAGATCATTACAGCCCGGGGCAATATTTCTGATGCGATTTTAAGCACCGAAGTGATTAACAATGGACGTGTTGCTAACATCATATTAACTGAAGAGGCATCTTTGTATGGTGGTATCGTATCTGGTTATGTTGTTAATCAAGGTTTGATATGCGACTTTGATTTTAGAGGAGCTGAATTAGCAGGTGGGGTTTTATGTGGTGACATTATTAATACTAGTGCTGATGAAGTACATGGTGTGATTCAAGATGTGGTTTTGGCAAGTGATACATATATTATTGGTGGCGAATTAGCAGGATATATCCAAGGTACAGAAAGCAGTCCTGCATTGCTTGAAAACCTATTTGTACAAAAAGATAGTATATTAAGCCATGTTACTATTGGTAAAAATGTATCTTTTGACAGAGATGTGATTTTAGAAAATGTGAGTTTTACCCATGAGGTTGAGTATTTAGAAAACGTCACTTTACAGGGTAAAATGATGGCTACTGGTCAGCAGCATATTGTTCTGAAAAACGGGGGCATTGCTGATAATGTAGAATTGATTGGGCTCACTATTCATATTTATAAATAACACTATCAAAAAGCCTCACCTATTTCTTTAGATGGGGCTTTTTTGAAAAGAGGTTTATTCTTCTGTCACTTCTTGCTTTTTCTTGTAATCTGCAATGGCTGCTTTAATTGAATCTTCAGCCAATACGGAGCAGTGGATTTTCACAGGAGGCAACGCCAATTCTTCAGCAATTTCAGTATTTTTAATTTGTGCAGCTTCGTCCAAAGTCTTGCCACGCACCCACTCTGTTAAAAGTGAGCTGGATGCAATCGCACTGCCGCAGCCATAGGTTTTGAACTTTGCATCTTCAATAACGCCGTTGTCATCAACTTTGATGGTTAAGCGCATTACGTCACCACAGGCAGGTGCACCCACCATGCCCGTGCCAACACTAGAGTCAGAGCTGTCTAGCGCGCCCACGTTACGTGGATTTTCGTAGTGATCTAAAACTTTATCTGAGTAAGCCATTATAAAATCTCCATAAAACGATCATTATTTTTGTTCTGAATTTGGGGAGGCAGTCCTTGAAATGATAACGTATTTTTTGATCATTTTGACGGAAAACACTGCACTATTCTACCCTACAGATTATCTGACAATCCTTAGAAAGCAACAAGCTACCTAGTGAGCTGTCCACTCAATCGTGCTTAAATCAATACCATCTTTGTACATATCCCATAAAGGCGATAATTCACGTAATTTACTGACACTACCTTGGATCAAAGAAATAGCATGATCGATGTCTTGTTCTGTGGTAAAACGCCCGATACTAAAACGGATTGAGCTATGCGCTAATTCATCATTACGGCCTAATGCACGCAATACATAAGAAGGTTCTAAACTGGCAGAGGTACATGCAGAACCAGAAGACACGGCCAATTCACGCAATGCCATAATCAACGATTCACCTTCAACGAAGTTGAAACTCACATTTAAGTTACCTGCAACACGATGGTCAAAATCACCATTTACATAAATTTCTTCAATTTCTTGCAAGCCATCCCATAAACGTTGACGTAACGCCATTACGCGTTCATTCTCTTGTTCCATTTCAGCTTTTGCAATACGGAACGCTTCGCCCATACCTGCAATCTGATGGGTTGCCAATGTGCCTGAACGCATACCACGCTCATGACCGCCACCATGCATTTGTGCTTCTAAACGAACCCGTGGTTTACGACGCACGAATAATGCACCTACGCCTTTAGGCCCATAGATTTTATGCCCAGAGAATGACATTAAATCCACTTTCATATTTTGCAGATCAATTGTGACTTTACCTGCGCTTTGTGCTGCATCCACATGGAATAAAATTTTACGCGCTCGAGTCATTTCACCGATTGCAGCAATATCTGTCACCACGCCAATTTCATTATTTACATGCATCAAGCTCACTAAAATTGTATCTTCACGAATCGCGGCTTCTAATTTTTTTAAATCAATTAACCCATTGGCTTCTGGGTCTAAATAAGTGACTTCAAAACCTTGTGCTTCTAAATGACGACATGTATCTAAAACCGCTTTATGCTCTGTTTTTGAGGTAATAATGTGCTTGCCTTTTTTACTATGGAAGTTGGCAACACCTTTAATCGCTAAATTGTTAGATTCAGTTGCGCCTGATGTCCAAATCACCTCACGAGGATCGCAATTAATTAACTCCGCAACATGTTGGCGTGCTTCATCCACTACTTTCTCCGCATTCCAGCCATATTCATGTGAACGCGAAGCAGGATTACCAAAGTTGCCATCCATCGTTAGACATTGCATCATTTTTTCAGCAACACGTGGGTCTACGGGTGTGGTCGCAGAATAATCCATGTAAATAGGTAATTTCATTTAGCACTCTCCATTATGTTTAGGATAAGTAATCCTTTTAGTAAGAAATCAAAGTTTGGTCAGTTGATTTAAAGCGCAAGAAGCTTAATTAATTTTTTATTATTCAGCAGGATAGCGAATCCCATCATGAATATTTTGCTTTGATTTCTAAAGTTGACTTAAAAACTCAGGACTACCATCCTTGGAGTTTTAAACTGTTATGGTCTAAATTGCAACTGCTAATGCAAGCGAACGCATTTTGTCTAATTGTTTCTTAATTGCAGCAAATAATTGATGAACATCGGCAGCTGTTTGTTCTTTGCCAAGGCTAAACCGCACGGCATTATGGGCTTGATCGTTACTGTATCCCATTGCCACTAATACATGACTCGGTTCAGTTTTACCCGCATAACAAGCTGAACCACTGGATACTGCAATATCTTCGTGATCCAAACCTAATAGTAAGGTTTCGCCTTTTATGTCATCGACCACAACCATTGTGGTATTAGGTAAACGCTCTACTGATTCAGCGACAATTTCAATGCCTTCTAAACTAGATAGATAGGCTTCAAGTTGCTGCTTCAAGCCTTGATAATGTATGACGCGATTGTTGATTTCGTCATGTGCGATTTCTGCCGCTTTACCAAAACCCACAATGGCTGCAATATTTTCTGTCCCGCTGCGTAATCCTTTTTCTTGACCACCGCCATGTAATAAAGGTTCTAACACCTTAGTTTTATCTGTAATCAGTGCCCCAATACCCTGAGGGCCATAAAATTTATGTGCAGATAAGGTCATCAAATTCGCCCCTATCGCATCAAAATCCACAGGTATCTTACCAGCCGCTTGAGACGCATCAGTATGAAAAATAATCTCCCTTTGCCGTGCGGTCTCGACTATATTTTTAATCGGACTGATAACCCCCGTTTCGTTGTTGGCAAGCATCACTGAAATAAAGCGTGTATCTTGTTGTAATAAATTATCTTGAAATTGCACCAAACCATTGTTATCTACTGGAATGGTATCGATACGCCAGCCTTGTTTTTCTAAACTTTTCGCGGCATTTAACACCGAGGCATGTTCAGTTGCACCAACTAATAAATGACCCGCCTGTGCTGCACTGCTTTTAATCGCAAAATTATTGGCTTCTGTGCCACCACTGGTAAAAATCACTTGAGCGGGATACGCATTGACTAACATCGCCACTTGTTCACGGGCTGTATCAATCGCGGCTCGTGCTTTTCTGCCATAACGATGGGCACTAGAAGCATTTCCATGAGCCGTACTTAAGTAAGGCAACATGACTTCTAATACGCGTTCATCTAATGGGGTGGTGGCATTGTTGTCAAAGTAATACATGTTTAAACCATTGCTGCGTGTTGATGACTTGCACGAGGTTGGCTAACTAAGCTAGAAACATCACCATCACCTGAGTTTTCAGCATGTTTTTTAATCACTTGAGCAAGTGTAATATTGCTGAGGAATTCGCGAATTTGACAACTGAGTTCTGTCCATAATTCATGGCTTAAGCAACCTTGGCCATCACGACAATTTTTCATGCCTTTGCAATGATCTGCACTGATGTTTTCATCAACTGCTTCAATCACTTCTACAACAGTAATATCGGTTGCATCACGACTTAAACGATAACCACCACCTGGGCCACGAGCACTATCAACTAGGCCATTACGACGTAATTTTGAAAAAAGCTGTTCTAAATAAGATAAAGAAATACCTTGACGTTTAGAAATGTCCGATAGGGTAATAGGCCCATTATCACGGTTAATTGCCAAGTCTAGCATTGCAGTCACAGCATAACGGCCTTTAGTTGTTAATCTCATGATATTGTCCTTTGTAATAACCACATAAAATGAATACCTAGAAATTGTAGTGTTACATAGCTCAGTATTTTGGTCAAGTATTTTCTTGATAAGTTCACTCAGGTATTTTTCAAGCTCTATCATAAGAAATTTTTTGTATAGAAAATATGAATGATTAGTTAAATCAATATTTTAATATGTAATTTTCAAAAGGATTTTTTATAAGGAAATGAAATCTAGCATAAACTGTAAGTCATAAGAGGTAGCAATTTTTGGTATGGATGGTATAGCTTATGGCAAATAAATTTTATTTATAATATAAAAGCGGGTGAAAATTAATGATATATAATATAAGCAACTGTTTTATTTGGAAATATATTGCTTAAGCCAAACTGGCAGCTCTTAAATACAACTGACAAATCAAATATCATAAATTCTACAAATCATTTTTTCTTATCAACATCACACTCTCAAAAATCTGCATATTTTTAATGGTTTTAAAGGCATAACACTTGCTTTTTTATCAAAAAAATGACTTATAAAAACAACTTTAAAACATCAGTCGGTTATCAAATAAAATCCAATAAAAATATTGATTGTTCACAAGTTAAGATTCAAAAATAACCTCTTTATTATTGGAATACCATGAAAAAACATTCTATCTTTAGTTGGCACTTAAAAAGCTCAACTCAGTACTTAACAGTAGCTTATATTTCTGCTTTAGTTTTAATTGCTTGTTTGACTTTAGCCAGTCAATATTTAATTCACTCTGCTTTAGCAAAACAAAAAGATGATGCTAGAGTTGTCAATATATCTGGCCGACAACGGATGTTGAGCCAACGTATTACAAAATTCGCATTACTATTGGATAAATATAAGGGGGATAAAAAGCAATTTCAACAAAATATACAACTATTTAAAGACACAATTTCATTATGGAAAAAGTCACATCTTGGCTTATTAAATGGTAATAAAGAATTGGGATTACCTGGCAATAATAGTGAAAAGATTGAAAACATATTTATGCAATTAGAACCTCACTATCAAGCAATACACCAAGCAAGCCAACAGATTTTAAAATTAGAGCAGCCAATGCTACCAGCAGAACCGCTTAATACTATATTACAGCATGAAGCTGCGTTTTTAAAATGGATGAATATCATTACATTTCAATATGATGCTGAAGCAAATCTGCGTGTTCAAGAATTACAAGAGATGGAAGTCTCTTTGCTGCTCATTACCTTACTCGTACTACTATTGGAAGGTTTATTTATCTTTCGCCCCACCGTTAATATCATTAAAAATCAAATTAAAAAAATCAAACAAGGGGAACAAGAAAAGCATAAAGCGCAAGAATCATTAATTTTACAATTAAAAGAAAATGAACAGTTGCAAACCCAAGTCAATTGCCAACTAGAAACTAAGGTACGTGAGCGAACAGCAGAAATTACGGAACAAAATCGATATATTTTAGAACAAGCAGAGCAATTACATCATGCCAAACAACTAGCAGAAGAAGCGAATATCGCTAAGAGTCATTTCATCGCGAATATGAGTCATGAACTACGCACACCACTGAATGCCATTATTGGTTATAGCGAAGTATTTGCAGAAGAAATTGAAGAATCTAATATGCCATATATGGCTCAAGACTTTCAAAAAATCACAATGGCAGGTCGACATTTATTGTCACTTATCAATGATATATTGGACTTATCGAAAATTGAAGCGGGGCGTATTGAGTTGTATTGTGAGCAGTTTAACTTAGACAATATCGTAGCTGAAGTGGCTGCTACTGTGAGTCCAATGCTGCAACAAAACAACAATAAAATTAAAACACATATTGATGCGGATATGCCAAAAACAATACGAGCAGACTTGATCCGTGTAAAACAAATTTTGCTCAACTTAATCGGTAATGCTACAAAGTTTACCGAAAGTGGTTTAATTACACTGCAAGTTAAGTACAGTGTTTTGGATAGTGGGCAGTGGGTTGAGTTCCATATTCGAGATACAGGCATTGGCATGACACCCGCGCAAAAAAAGAAATTGTTTCATGCTTTCAGTCAAGCTGATTCATCCACAACGCGTAAATACGGCGGTACTGGATTGGGCTTAGTCATTACCAAAAATTTTATTGAAATGATGGGAGGATATATAAACGTACAAACCGCTTTTGGGGAAGGCTCAACTTTTAGTGTGCATTTACCTCTTGATGTTGAAGCCCATTTAAAACAAAACCAATCAGTTGAAACACGTCAAATCAATAAACCACAAATCGCAGCAAAAACGGATGATACAGACCTAGAAGTATTAGTCATTGATGATGATCCTGATGTACGCACTTTGCTGAAAACCCATTTACAACGCCTAAATTATCACGTGTTGCTAGCTGATAATGGTAAAACAGGTCTCACCATGGCTCGACAATATTTGCCTGATGCAATTTTACTGGATGTGATGATGCCCGAAGTAGATGGCTGGACAATATTATCTCAACTCAAAGCCGATATGTTGCTACAAAGCATTCCCGTTATCATGGCAACGATAGAAAATAATAAACGTCTTGGTTATGCACTGGGTGCTGATGATTATCTGGTGAAACCGATTAGCCGCCAACAATTACATAGCGTGTTAGACCGTTATATCAATTTATCTAAAGCCCCGAATGTATTACTGGTTGAAGATAATCAAGCCACGCAAGATATGATGCAGCGTTTACTGAAGCAAGAAGGTTGGCAAGTTTGTTTAGCTGAAAATGGGCGAGCTGGCTTACAACAAGTAGAACAAGAGCAACCTGATTTAATTCTAACTGATTTGATGATGCCTGAAATGGATGGGTTTGAGTTTTTACACCATTTACGGGCGCGAGATGAATGGCGTGATATTCCTGTTGTGGTGTTAACGGCTAAAGACCTGTCGAAAGAAGAGCGACAAGCATTGGACAATGCAGCTCAAAATACTTTTATTAAAGGTGCTTATGATAAAGAACAGCTTTTATTTAAAATTAATACATTATTATCAAACCGATTGTTTAGAGAATGTATGAATTAAGGCCGCTTTCTTCTTGGCTTATACAAATGAGCTTCATTGTGCTGTGTAAGCTTCAAAACATATTGAAAAAGGTAATTTAAGAATCTCTCATATGCTCAAATTACCTTATCAGTCATTTTAATGTGCTTGTTTCGCAGCCAAGGCAACCCGCTTTTCATATGCTTCACGTGCAATACGTACATCTTCTAAAAACCACTCTAACTCTTCGAGACGCAATGCTTGAGGGCCATCTACTAAAGCTTTACTCGGCACAGGATGAAAATCCACTAAAATCATATTTGCACCAGCCACCACGCCTTGCGCTGTTGCGTGCATCAAATCCATTAACCCATCAGGTGAGCCTTGACGTGTGCCCACGGAATGCGACGGATCAATACACACAGGCATCCGTGTTAAACGCTTCACCACAGGTACATGCGTGAAATCAACAAAATTGCGATGTGGATCGCCCAAATTGGTTTTCATGCCACGTAAACCGAATACCACTTTTCGATTGCCTTCACTGGCCAAGTATTCTGCTGCATTAAGTGATTCTTCCAAAGTGATCCCAAACCCGCGCTTAATCAATACAGGCATGTCTTTTTGTCGGCCTACATGTTTAAGCAATTCAAAGTTCTGGGTATTTCGTGTACCAATTTGTAACATCACTCCAGTTGGGTGGCCTGTTTCCTCTAATGCTTGTTGAATTTCTTTCACATGCTGCTCATGCGTGACTTCCATTGCAATCACTTTAATGCCATATTTACCAGCAATTTCAAAAACATAATTTAAGCAATTTTTACCATGGCCTTGAAACGAATAAGGATTGGTTCGAGGCTTGTAAGCCCCCATACGTGTACATTGCAAACCATGCTCACTTACGGCCTGCATCATCATCTCAACATGAGTTGGGTTATCAACCGCGCATAAACCTGCAAAAACATTTAAATTATTCTGGTCAAACGTCACACCATTATATTCAAAGCTGCAACTACGATGATCGTCATCCGCATGTCGGCCTAATACTCGATACTCTTGAGAAACACGCACCACCCGTTCAACGCCCGTTAAGGCTTCAATCTCATCTTTCGGTAATATCTTGGTTTCACCGATTAAATAGATTTCAGTGAGGGTTTGCTGCTGCCCATGTTCTTCATGCACGCGATGCTTAATATTGGGGAGATTATCTAAATGTTTGAGAATAGCTTTGTATTCATCACTATCTTTTTGAATATGCGGCTCTAAAATAATAATCATGATGATTGGCCTATATTGTTGCAGCACTGAAATAGTACTTTCTATTATAACCGCAGATTAAGGCAACTGAAACTTGATAAACTTTATGGTGTTAATAAGACTTTCATGATTTGATGGTCTTGCGCGGTTTCAAATGCACTCAAACCATGTGCAAGCGAATACTGTGCATCGATTAATATTTCAGGGTGCAGTTTTTGTTGCGCGAGTAAATTTAATACAGGGGTAAATGCACCACAGCGTGAACCCAATATTTGTATTTCATTGACCACAATTTCAGAAAGATTGACTTTGGCATCACCTTTATAAGTGCTTTTTAAAATAATTGTACCTTGAGGACGTACTGCATGAACAGCGGCTTTAAAACCCGAATCTGATCCCGTAGCTTCTACTATTAAATCATAATGTTGGCTTTGTATTTCCGTTTCTAGTATCCAGTGAATACCTTGTGTTTTCAACAATTTTTGCTGTTTTGGGTAACGTGCAACCACTTGCAAATGGCAACCTGTTAAAGCTAAGGTTTGTGCAATCAATTGCCCTAAACGCCCTGCCCCAATAACTAAGACTGTATCCGTTGGTTTAACATGATATTGGTTCTGAATTTCCAGTGCAGCGGCCAATGGCTCAGTAAAAACCGCTTGCTCATTGGGTACATTGTCAGGCACACAAAATAAATTATCTAAAGGTAAACTTAAGTATTCTGCAAATGCACCGTGATATTTCTTAATTCCCAGTACTTGGCGATTTTCACAATGGGTGGCGCGTAAAGCCAAACACTGCACACAATCACCGCAACCAATATTAATCTCTCCAACTACACGCCGCCCAATCCACTCAGGCTTCAATGGAGCTTGAATCACTTCGCCTACAAATTCATGGCCTAATACACCAGTGAATGGGTAATAGCCTTTAATCAGTTGTAAATCAGTAGCGCAAATACCTGCTAATAAAACTCGAATCAGAGCTTCATCTGGTTGGTAGGTAGGTAAATCTACATCATCTTTATAATGTAATTCACCGCTTTCTAGCCATAATGCTTGCATTAAATCTGTATAACCTCTTCGCGTTTGAATGGGTCGGCTAAATCAATACCGGGGGCTTTTTTCCAGCCATGGCACACATCCATTGCTTCAGACACAAAATCATAGTCAACTAAGTCATCAATTACGTGCTCAGCCTCTAATTGATCGATAAAAGCCACATCGGGGCTGCCAAATAAAGTCTCAGGAAAACTATCAATTAATAAATGTGTTGCCGATGGATAAGGCCATGGCGCAAAATCAATCCGTCCACTGTCCCAATCAGGATGTTTAATCGCATTGGTTAATTGGTAATCACTGCCATACGCTGTCATTCCATGTCGTAACACTTTTTCATCAGCAGGAATATAAGCTTGCCCTTCAGTTGACAATATCTTGGCGGTTTCCAGTTTGTTTTGTTGTGCATAGGCTTGGGCTTTGACAATCGCATTCATGACTTTCTGTGTCCATTCAGGCTGTTGCTGAGTCACCCGTTCATCCATACACACCACACAACAAGGATGATTACGCCAAATATCGCCCGTAAAACGCAGCAATCTTGCACCTGCTAACAATTCACCTTTTGCATTAATCGGTTCTGCCACAATATAAGCATCGATATTCTGTGCCTTCAATGCCCACACCATCAATGGCGGCGGCAGTACACGTAAATTGACTTCATTTGCTGCTAATTTTTCATAGCCTGCTTTAACCACAGGTTTTAAGCCAACATGACGTAAACTCATTTGCAACACAATATTGTGCATTGAATACCAATATGGCACAGCAATCTGTTTACCTGCTAAATCTTCAAACTTTTCTGCATTGATATGCTTACCCGTCACAATTGCAGAGCCGTTGATATGTGCCCATGACATGATTTTAACTGGAAAATTATGATTATACCGCAACCACACAGGAATCGGCTTAAGTAAATGTACCACATTAAATCGACCTGATAAAAAACCCTGAATTAACTTTGGCCAACTTTTCACCATCATCGGCGGTGCGACTTTTAAACCTTCTTTTTCAAATAAACCGTTGGCATGAGCGATTAACAGTGCAGTTGCATCCGTAATCGGCAAATAACCAATACGGACTTCATCCATTTCGTCAATCATATTGGCAAAACTTAAAGGCGATTGACTTGTAAATAATCCAGTACCTAAAAGGCCGGCCGATTGGCGTAAAAAAGCACGTCTTTGGGTAAATTTGAGTAAATCATTAAGGTGCATCTCTCTTATCCTATTCGGCTTTGTTTTTTAGTTAGTCCGTCAAAGTATTGATTTAATAAGCACAGCTTGTGCCTTTGATGGTAATATCTGGCTTAAGCAACATATTCATTGTTATTAATTTTTAAACAAACGATATAATAATATTATAGGGTTTTGATGATGATACAAGCTTGTCTTATTGCAAAACCAATGCTACTGATTTAACTTTAAATACGCACAAAATATAGAGGGAAACTTACGTTGTCTAAAACCATCCAAGCTATCCGTGGTATGAATGACATATTGCCAACCCAAACAGCTCAATGGCAATATTTTGAAGGTGTTATTAAGCAAGTATTACAAAACTACGGCTTTCATGAGATTCGTTTGCCTTTGGTCGAAAAAACCGAGTTATTTGCTCGCTCAATCGGTGAAGTGACTGATATTGTTGAAAAGGAAATGTATACCTTTAGCGATCGGCCAGATAAACATGATAACGCTGAAAGTTTGTCATTACGTCCAGAAGGTACAGCCAGTTGTGTACGTGCGGGAATTCAAAATAATTTGTTTTACGGACAAGTACAGCGTTTATGGTATTCAGGGCCGATGTTCCGACGTGAAAGACCACAAAAAGGCCGCTATCGCCAGTTTCACCAAATTGGGGCGGAAGTGTTTGGCTTGGAGGGCGCGGATATTGATGCAGAAGTGATTTTAATGACGGCGCGTTTTTGGAAAGTGTTAGGGCTGAAAAACTTGGAATTACAATTGAATTCTTTAGGCTCAAATGCGGCACGCGCCAACTACCGTGAGGTTTTAGTTAAATATTTAACTGAGCATCAAGATATTTTAGATGAAGACAGCCAACGTCGTTTAACGTCCAATCCATTACGTATTTTAGACAGCAAAAACCCTGATATGCAGGACATGATTGCCCAAGCACCTAAATTGCTAGATTATTTGGATGATGAATCTAAAGCCCATTTTGAACAATTACAGAGTTTATTAACCGCGAATGGTATTGAGTTTGTGGTAAATCCTCGTTTAGTGCGTGGTTTAGATTATTACAATCGCACCGTCTTTGAATGGGTAACAACGGAACTTGGTGCGCAAGGCACAGTGTGTGCGGGTGGCCGTTATGATGGCTTGGTTGAACAAATTGGCGGCAAACCTGTGACGGGCTTAGGTTTTGCGATGGGTGTAGAACGTTTGTTAAGTTTGTTGGAACAATATGATTTATTACCACAAGCTGATGCGCCGCACATTTATTTAATGACTATGGGTGATAAAGCTTTGCAGCAAGGTATGCAATTAGCGGAGTCGTTACGTGATGCGTTGCCAGATTTACGTTTGTTGTTACATTGTGGTGGTGGCAGCTTCAAATCACAATTTAAAAAAGCTGATAAAAGTGGAGCACAATTGGCTTTGGTCTTAGGCGATGAAGAAGTAGAAAACAAGCAAGTCGCGGTGAAGTTTTTGCGTGAAGACAAACCACAACAAACCCTTAACCACCAAGAACTAGAAGCGTTGCTTAAAACCATAATCGCTTAAGTTCTTATAAAAAGACGGTGTAACCTGTTGTATAAGATTACCCGTCTTCCCATATTGCCTATCTATTTTATAGCCTTTCATAATTCCAATAATGTCAATTGCTGTGGCTTTGTTGGTTCGTGACATACCCTATCAAACACTGTGTAATTAGTAATAATTGCCTCAATCATGGGGTTTCTATTTTTCTCACTACCACCGACATGGTAAAAGTGTTCACGAGTTAAAACATTAAATTGATTCCACAACAAATTGATATACTGGTTTTGTCTAAAGTCATTATGATGCCAAGTCGATAAAATAAATTGGCTATCTGTATTTGATAGTAGTTGGTGTAAACTTCTCTCTTGCTCATCACCCCAGCCATTATAGTAATCAGTGTGTCTATCAATATAAGGTGGATCACAATAAATGATGCTGTCACTTTCAGCCTCAGCTATAGTAATTTCAAAAGGCTGGCATTTAAATGTAAATGATTTAGTTTTTAATAAACGAGCAACATAGTCGATTTGGTTAACAATTTTAGTAATATAGGCTTGAGCAAATCGTTGTGGTTTACGACAAAATGGGATATTAAACTCACCTTTGCGATTAAAGCGGATCATACCATTAAAGCCAGCTCGATTAAGAAATAGAAAGTCTAAAGGTTGATGGTGGTTATTAAATCGCTCTCTAATTTCATAATAATGTGATTCGCCTTTTTCTAATAATTTTGATCCTTCTGCATTTAGGAATGTTCGCACTTGATCTGGTGTAATCTCTCCATTAGCTATTGCTTGGTAAAAACGAATTAAATGTGGATTTGTATCGCAAAGTAAAGCCTGCTTTGGTGCAATATTAAAAGCAACCACGCCCGTTCCCATAAATGGTTCTACCCATAATGCTTGAGTCTTTTTGGGAGCAATATTTTGAATCCAAGGCACAAGTTTGGTCTTAATACCTTGAGATTTAATAGGAGGGACATGTACTTTCATTAACTCAGTGCTCGGTTGCATTTGGCGACTATTTTAGATACATCGCCTCTACGATATTCCACAAAATCCCGTAAAGAAGTAATTTTCTTTGTGCCACCTTCTTTATCAGGAATAATAATTTTATTATAGTTCATCCAATAGTCATCAAACCAAGATTCTCCTAATTTTGCAAACATACCATTTTCCTGCAGAATGTCATCAATGTTGTTAATACTACCAATATTTGCAGTGTTACCACTACCACTTTTGTCACTAGCAATTTTCCATTTCTCTGCAATAAAGAATTGAAAGTCTTTGATAACAGATACAATAGAGTGTAACTCATTTACTTGATAACAGTTTGTTTCATCAATTGAGGTATTATCTGTGCGACTGTAAATAATGCCAAAGCAAAAATGTCCTGCGTAAGTACTGTAAGGAAATTGGATATTTTTAGTACTTTTCCGATCCTCAAAATATTTACCATGTGAGCCAAGTGTAAAACCATTGCAAAGATGAGCCTTTTTAGGATTGCGATAAGTTGTTTTGAAGTCAACTGCAAATTTCAGTGTTTCGTCATTTTGACTAACAAAAGATATATCAGGATAATAATTTTGATGTTCTGCAAGTACCAATTTATAGCCATGTTGTTGTGCAAAAGCCAATATTTTGGGAAACAAATGGATTTCAAGTATTTTTGATATGATTTTTGTATCAGAAGAAATAGTATAAACATTTTGATACAAATCTATAAAACCTTTAATTGTCCATTGCCCATCCTCTGTACTGATATCATCTTGTATTTCTTTAACAAAATTTTTGAGCTGGTTTGCAAATTGTAACTTATGGGTTTCAGTGTTATTCATCATTATTGTATGGGATTAGTGATTCTGCCTAGAAATAAAATACTCTGTGTGTAATTGTCTTTGATTAAGAATAAAAATGGGTGATCGGCTTTAAACTCAATAGGTGGTTCAGGTTGACGATCCATCAAAGCTGAGCGACTCATCACAACAGCGGTTGCAGCTGCTGCCTCTGTACCTTTTTCATCTAAATCAATAAACGCCTTATGCACCACGGCTGAAATCGCAAATTTGTCAGCTGAATCAATCATGCCCGTAAAGTCGGCTTTCTGAGGGTCAAACGCATCCTGCATTCCCAAAGTCTGCAATATTTTAACTAAATCGAAACTAGATTCAGTACGAAATTTAGGCAAACTCAAATCAATTTTTTTAGTTGTCGCTTGAGAGAGCCATGAAGCAAGATGTTTAAGGTTTAACTGTTGTTCTAATTTATCCAAGCCTTGCACATCTTTCGGCAATAAAACCAGCATCGATAAATCATTGCGTTGATATGGCAACTCAATTAACTGCAACAAATCGTTTTCCATATATTGGAAAGAGCGAGTTTGGTGCATCATATCAACCTGTTCAGTTTGTTTTGAGTCCAGATGAAATGCTTGCTTTTGTGTAGCTGATGACTTGAAAGCATGTAACCACGCTGATTTAAAATAAATTGCATTGACTAACGCTGCAACTGTATCGGATTTAATCGTATTTGGCTTGAGCAAATCTTTTATTTTATTTTGGGTTTTTGCTTCAACCCATTGATTGATTTGTTGGCGAACTTGTTGTGCTTGGTTGTGGAAATCTGCTTTATTTAAGATGATCTCATCTGGCGTAGCATAATTATTTTCAATCAATGCTTGGTAAGTAGGTTGAACTGTATACGTTTGTTCGTACCAAATTGCATTCACCGTATTAAGCTTTGTATGTCCGCCTTGTTGTAATTGGTTCAAAGTTGATTGAAGCTTTTTATAAGCGTTGTGAACATCGTCAATATCAGAAAAATGTAGTGTGTTTGCCATTTGCTGCGCGGTAGTTGATTTTGCACCTGCATAACTCATAGCCAATGCAGTGGAAATACTATAAGGCGAGAAAAACAAATTGCCTTGCTGGTTGCGTAACTGTGCGTATATATCCAATGCAAAATGACCATTGGCATTAACTAATTTTTGCATTTCAGCTGCTTGAGTAAATGACATCATCAGCACCAAATAAGTGAAAACAATATGACGTAACATGTGTAATAAATCCTGTAACCAAACTGATTTTATTGGGTAAGTGAGATAAGAAAATGATATTAAGTATATATGACGAGATTTCTATGAGTAAGTGTTGCTTTTAAAAAGTCGTTGTTTAACCATATTAATTTATCCTAAAATGCTAATACACTCACAAAACTGACAATAAAACTATGAAAAGTTACCACGATTTAGTGCAAGATTGTTTACCGCAGGTACAAGAGTTAATGCCATGGGATTTAGTCGATGCTTTGGCATCAGAGAATCCACCCATGTTATTAGATATTCGTGAACCTGTTGAATATAACGCACTACATTTAAATGCTTCATTGAATGTGCCTCGTGGTATTTTAGAATCTGCTTGTGATTATGGTTATGAAGATACTGTGCCAGAATTGGCGGCCGCGCGAGATAAAGAGATTATTGTGATTTGTCGTTCGGGTAATCGGAGTGTGTTAGCCGCTTATGTAATGCAATTGATGGGCTATACATCGGTTAAATCGCTCAAAACAGGTATTAAAGGTTGGAATGATTATGAGCAACCCTTGTATAATCAGCAAAATGCGTTAGTAGATATTGACGATGCTGACGAAATACTCCATGTTCCTGTACGTCCCGACCAATTAGCACCGAAAACATCATGAAATTTTGGCTCAAAATCCTCGCAGCTGCGATTGTATTATTAATTTGTATTGTCATTGCTGGACAATTTGCAATTTCCTATCAATTTGCTCAATTGCTGACACATTACCCGAAAAGCAGTCGCATTGAATCGATTCAGCATCAACCCAATAATCAGGTCGATAATATTTTTGCGGCGTTTGGGGTGCAGGGTTATGAGAAGATTACATTAAAAACCAGCGATGAGTTAAATTTAGAAGCAATTTATATTCCTTCACAAAATCAAGCTTCTATTATTATGTTGCATGGTTATAAAGGTTACTTATATGAAACAGCCCATATTGCCAGTTTGTTACAAAAACATGGTTATGGCGCAATTTTGCCTGTATTCCGTGCACATGGTTATAGTGATGGTGAGTTAATCACATTTGGTAAAAATGAAGTCAAAGATGTGCAAGCGGCATATGAATACTTATTAACTCGCGATGATGTTGACCCTGAGAAAATTGGTTTAGTGGGTAATTCTATGGGTGGCTCGATAGGGTTATTATATGCTGCAACTAATCCGCAAATTAAAGCGATTGTTGCCCAAAGTCCTTATGGCTCATTACGTGATACGGCCAATGCAGGTTTGGCAAAATTTACTAATCTTGAAGGCTTTCCCTATAACCTGATGATGAAGCACTTCATTCAAAAGATTGCAGATATTAATATTGATGAACTTGCACCAATTAATGTGATTGCAGACATTGCGCCACGGCCTGTATTTATTTTAGTGTCAGGTTTAGACAGTGTGGTTGCGCCGAAAGCTGGGGTTACATTACATGATGCAGCTCAAGACCCTAAAGAATTATGGGTTGCACCGAATTTAGAACATGCACAATTTAACTTACGTCGCGCGGATGATTTTGAAGGGCGGGTAGCTGCCTTTTTCAATCAGTATTTGCTACAAGAAGAGTAAACAACATATTTAACATAAATGCGTTCTCTAGCCAGTTTTTGGTAGGAGAACCATTTTTCAAGTTTTTGGCAGAGGTCACTTTTAGCCAAAAAGCCTACTTTGATATATCCAGCCTCATTTAAAATTTCTAATAACAACCTTTATACAACCAATCTACCAATCATTAATTTATAGCACTTATCTATTAAAAAATAGTATATGCAACTGCTCAATTGATTTAGAGCAACCCATTCTATAGCATATTTGAACAAGATCAGACAATATCACATTCAGTTGGTTATAAAAATCCTGATAGCTTAATCGGCTGTTTTTTGTTTTCAGGGCATAGCTTGAGTAATTAATTTCTTTTATCAAGTGTGTAACATAACCAATTTGAATTTTGTCTCAATGTTATACACTATATTTAGAACGGACTTGTTTTGTAAAATGTGAAATATTCGTTTTATAAATCTGTCGTTATAATGGTGGTCATACACAATTTTAACAATATTATGTGCATTATCTCTCTTGTATTTTTGTCATTGCACCACTATGTTGTTGTCAAGTTCTAAAGAAACTATAATAAGCGGAACAATTTTTAATACTTAAATCATTATGGAGATGTATCATGGGTTTGTTTGATGATATGAATAAACAAGGTGGGCAAGTGAATGCCCCTCAGAACAGTCAAGCGCAAACAGTTTTTTGGAATGAAGAAGCGACTGCACCAAGTGTCAGCGAAACTAATAAATTAATTCGCAACACTTATACATTGTTGTCTTTAACTTTGTTCTTTAGTGCGATCACTGGCAGTATTGCAATGGCGATGAATATGCCACCTATGCACTGGTTATTATATCTAGTTGGCTTCATTGGCTTATTCTTCTTAACCAATATGTTAAGTAACAGTGTATGGGGCTTAGTTGCTGTTTTTGCATTAACAGGGTTCTTAGGGTTTAATACAGGCGGCATTATTAACATGTACTTAGGTGCATTTGCCAATGGTCATCAGATTGTGACCCTAGCCTTTGGTATGACAGCCGCTATTTTCCTAGGTTTATCAGGTTATGCTTTAACCACGAAGAAAGATTTTAGCTATATGGCTTCTTTCTTATTTGCAGGCGTGATTGTTGTGTTAATTGCGGGCATTGCGAATATGTTCTTCCAAATCCCAGCATTAGCGTTAGCATTATCTGCAGTGATGGTATTGTTGATGTGTGGTTACATCTTGTATGACACTAGTAACATTGTGAACGGTCATGAAACAAACTACATCATGGCAACGGTTGCTTTATATGTAGACATCTACATTTTATTCCTTAACTTATTGCAGTTGTTAGGTGCTTTCATGGGTGAAGACTAACGACTCAGTTAGATAAACTGTAAATAGTCTATAAACTTAAAAGAGCCTCTGAGAATAATCTTAGGGGCTTTTTTAATACCTCAAATTTATAAGCACTTTATTAATTAACCTTCCACTCCCTTATCTAAATCCACAATCCAGTTCACATTTTTAATTATATCCAAGTTAATATTTATATTTAAGTTTGAAATATCAGTATATTTTCTATATTCTGCCTATGATTAATTCCATTTTATTAGAAAAATAGAATATATCATGCCTAAAGCTCAAACTGCATTGCAATTAATTGCTGAAGCTAAAGAAAAACGCTTAACAATTTTGGACTTAAATAATTGTGGTTTGACGGAATTACCTGCTGAACTATTTGAGTTAGATTGGCTTGAAACATTAGTTTTAAGCAATCAGTATCCTGAATGGGATGAGAAAAAAGGCAAGTTCAAATATTTTGATAGTCAAAATCAAGGTAATCCAAATACATTATCTTCATTACCTAAGGCATTTTCTCGCTTAAAATCTTTAAGAAAACTATCTATTAGTGGGCAGCAAATCTCAGATATCACACCATTAAGCGAATTAACCCAGCTATCTACTATATTTATAGTATTGAGTCCATTAAGTGATATATCGCCTCTAAAAAAATTAGCTAAACTTAAAATATTAGTGCTAATGGAGAATAGGGTAAATGATATATCATCACTAAAAAATCTAGTAAACCTTAAAGTTTTGATGCTCATCGGAAATCGGCTAAGCAATACTGCTGGTTTGGAAAATTTAACAAAACTCACATATTTAGAATTATCCCAAAACTGTATAACTGACATATCACCATTGGCTAGACTAACTCAGTTAACTAATTTAAACTTATCAGGAAATATAATCAGTGATATATCTGCTTTAACTAACTTAAAACAGCTCACTAGCTTATCTCTAGGAAATAATCAATTAGTAGATATTTCAGCTTTAAGTGGATTAAGTCAACTTGCCGAACTTAACATACATAAAAACCGAATACTCGATATATCATCTCTACAAAGTTTAACAAATTTAACATCTCTAGATTTGGGAGCTAATAAATTAACAGACATATCAATATTATCCAATTTATATCAGCTAACATCTCTATCCCTTCGTTTTAACAAAATAGCAGACATTTCTCCACTAACCAATCTGACAAGCCTAAACTCATTATGGCTGGGTTATAATCATCAAATCATTGATATTGGCTGTTTATCTAATTTAACTAATCTTATTTGCTTGGATTTAGACTGTAACCAATTAGACGATATAAAGCCCTTACAAGTATTAAAAAATCTAGTAGCATTACACTTAACAAATAATTTTATCAGTGATATTTCGCCTTTAGAAAATTTAACTACACTAACTAGTTTAGAGCTAAGTGATAACTATATTAGTGATGTATCATCTTTAAAAAACTTAACAAAACTTACTTATTTAGATTTAAGCTATAATCAGCTAAAAGACATCTCCTATTTAATACAACTTACCCAATTGACCCATTTAGACATACGGGATAACCAACTCAAAGATATTTCTACTTTAACCCATTTGACTAAATTAGATAATATAGAACTACAGAAAAACCCTATTACTAGTTTAAAAAGCTTGGTTTCATTTTTTGAACAGGATGGATACCTGACATGTTATGACTGCCCCATTGTTGAGCCACCATTGAGTATTATTAATGAAGGCAATGAGGCAATTAATCTCTATTTTAAATCAAAGGATGAAAGTTGTTAATCACATAGTAATTTCTGCAAAAACCGCCCTGTATGTGAAATCTCATTTTCAGCTACTTGCTCAGGCGTACCCGTTGCGATAATTTCACCGCCGCCTTGACCACCTTCCACACCTAAATCCACAATCCAGTCTGCAGTTTTAATCACATCCAAATTATGTTCAATCACCACAATTGTATTGCCATGCTCACGTAAGCGATGCAAAACTTTCAATAACTGTGCAATATCGTGAAAATGAAGCCCAGTCGTCGGTTCATCTAAAATATATAAAGTCTTGCCCGTATCACGTTTTGATAATTCCTTAGCTAATTTAACCCGTTGTGCCTCACCACCAGACAAAGTTACGGAATTTTGCCCTAAACGAATATATGATAATCCCACATCCATCAAAGTTTGTAATTTACGCTTAAGCACAGGAATCGCATCAAAAAACACCAGTGCATCTTCCACGGTCATATTCAGCACTTCGTAAATATTTTTGCCCTTATATTCAATTTCCAAGGTTTCACGGTTATAACGCTGTCCTTTGCACACATCACACGTCACATACACATCAGGTAAAAAGTGCATTTCGACTTTAATCACGCCATCACCTTGGCAAGCTTCACAACGTCCACCCTTCACGTTAAATGAAAATCGTCCTTGCTTGTAACCACGAGAACGTGCCTCTTGTGTGCCTGCAAATAGCTCTCGAATTGGGGTCAAAATGCCTGTATAAGTTGCTGGATTTGAACGCGGGGTACGACCGATAGGACTTTGATCCACATCGACCACTTTATCGAGCAAATCTAGGTTTTCAATGCCTTTGTTTGGTGCAACATCTAAGCTAGCGCGATTTAAATTGTTGGCAACCAATGGATACAAAGTGTCATTGATTAAAGTAGATTTTCCAGAACCTGAAACCCCTGTGACACAAGTCAATAAACCAACGGGAATCTCTAAATCAACCGATTTTAAGTTATTGCCCGTTGCCCCTTTCAATTTAATCACTTTCTTGGCATCGAATGGCTGGCGTTGTTTGGGGATTTCAATCTGTTGTTTACCTGATAAATATTGTGCTGTTAGCGACTCTTTATTTTTGATAATTTGTTTCACCGTGCCTTGTGCCACCACGCGACCACCATGCACGCCCGCACCAATACCAATATCGACAATATGATCTGCACTGCGAATCGCATCTTCATCATGTTCGACCACAATCACTGTATTACCCAAATCGCGCAGATGAAATAGTGTTTTAAGCAAACGCTCGTTGTCTCGTTGATGTAAGCCGATCGACGGTTCATCTAATACATACATTACACCGACTAAGCCTGCACCAATTTGACTGGCCAAGCGAATCCGTTGCGCCTCACCACCTGATAACGTATCCGCACTACGGTCTAAGCTCAGATAATCCAAGCCCACATTAACTAAAAAACCAAGCCGTTGCTGAATCTCTAAAATGATTTTTTTGCCGATTTCTGCTTTTTTGCCCTCTAAATGCAGATTATTGAAAAATTCAAAACTATGCTTAATCGACAATTTATTGATGTCTGGCAGGCTTTGACCTTCAACAAACACATGACGAGCTGATTCATTCAATCGCGTGCCACCACAACTTTCACAAGGCTTATGACTCATGTATTTTAATAATTCTTCGCGCACCGCTTGGGAATCAGTTTCTCGATAACGGCGTTGCATATTGGGAATCACACCTTCAAAGGGTTTAACTTTGACATATTGCATTCCTTTATCATTTTTATACATGAACTTAATTTCTTCTGTGCCGCTACCATATAAAATAATATGTTGAATTTCATCGGTTAAATCAGCAAAAGACTGTTCTAAATCGAATTGATAATGTGCACCTAAAGCTTGTAACATTTGAAAATAATAAGCGGTTTTACTATCCCAGCCTCTAATCGCGCCTTTTGTTAAGCTTAACTTGCTATCAACGATAATCTTATCTGGATCGAAAAATTGATTAATACCCAAGCCATCACATTCAGGGCACGCACCCATCGGACTGTTAAAAGAGAAAATCCGTGGTTCAAGTTCGGTTAAGCTGTAATTACAGATAGGGCAAGCAAATTTTGCTGAAAATAACAGCGGTTCTTTTTCTAAATCTTGCATAAATGCAACTTTGACAATGCCATCGCCTAAATTGAGTGCTGTTTCAAAAGATTCGGCTAAACGTAATTTTAAGTCTTCGCGTACTTTAAACCGATCAACCACGACTTCGATTGTGTGTTTTTTGCGTAAATCGAGTTTGGGCGCATCGTCTAATTCCACCACTTCGCCATCGATCATTGCACGGATAAAGCCTTGTGCTTGTAGCGATTCTAAAAGCTGAACGTGTTCGCCTTTGCGATTTTTGACCACGGGTGCAAGTAACATCAAGCGGGTGTCTTCTGGCAACTCTAAGACTTGATCCACCATTTGGCTGATGGTTTGGGCTTCTAAAGTGATGTCATGTTCTGGGCATTTTGGCGTACCAACACGGGCATACAGCAAACGCAAATAATCGTGAATTTCAGTGACTGTGCCGACAGTGGAACGGGGATTATGCGAGGTGGATTTTTGTTCGATTGAAATCGCGGGTGATAAGCCTTCAATGTGCTCTACATCTGGCTTTTCCATCATGGATAAAAATTGCCGAGCATAAGCTGAAAGGGATTCAACATAGCGGCGTTGCCCTTCTGCGTAAATTGTATCAAAGGCCAGTGAGGATTTACCTGAACCCGAAAGCCCAGTGATTACAATCAGTTTGTCGCGCGGTAATTCTAAGTCAATATTTTTCAGGTTGTGGGTTTTGACACCACGTAGGGAAATTTTGTCCATGAAGCTATTTTTTTGCAAAGAGGAGTGGCGGCTATTTTAACAAAGTTCGAACCCAGAGATTTTCGGGATATGGATTTTATGGCCAATATACGTATTAAAAATCACTTGCAATATAGGGTGTTTTGGTATGTCATGATTGTTATGGATTGAGTAATGAGGTTATGTGATGGGAGAGAAACAAGCAGTTAACGTGGGTGGCAATGTTGCTGAGTCCAATATTACGATTGGCGACCATAATCAACAGCATATATCGAATCATTATCATGGTGTTGAGTCGAATCATTCTGCTTGGTTAAAGTATGGGATATGGGGTTTATTAGCCATTATCTTTATTTTTCTAATGTTGATTTTAAGTGGTTTTGGTAATCAGACAATTGTCCAAACTGCTTATGATGATAAGCCTATAATCAATACGGGTAATGATAATACGCTTGATAACAGTACCACAGTTAAGGAGGTGAAGTAATGTTATTACAGTATGCCATCTTGTTATTGTGTATGGTGAGTTTACAGGTTCATGGTTTTGCTGATACGGAGATTAAGCAGGATGCAGCGCAAGGCAGTAAGCCTATTATTAATACAGGTAATAGGAACGTAATCGATAACAGTACACATCATTATGGTATTCCCCCTACGTTATTTGCTCAATATGCTGCGGATTTAGGTGTGACGGATGGTGCGCTCAATAATTTCTTTACTATTTTGCAGCAGAATCAAGTACCCCGATACGAATTGGATAATAAATTAAGAGAGATTGCCCAAAATTATAAAAAGTTGTTAGACAATGCCAAAATGTTGGAAATATCGGATGATCCTATTGTTACGCAGTATTTACAGAAAGCATGGCAGTTGATAGAGGGTAAAGATGAAAACGGCAATAATGTAGAGGTTGATTTTGCTAAAGCAGATGAGTGGTTACAAAAAGCATTTGAGCAGGAACAAGCTGCAATTGCACAATTATTAGAAGCAGAACAAAAAGCCAAGCAAGCCAGAGAGAAAAGACAAATTTCATCAGCCAATATTATGGTGCAAAAAGGGTATATTGCAGGCACTCAATTACACTATGCTCAAGCAGGAAAATATTACCAGCAAGCAGCCGAGTTATTACCAAAAGGATATGAGAAAGAAAAAGCTATATTGTTAAATGAAGCAGGTTCTCAATTTCATGATGCAGGTCTATATAAACAAGCCTTACCTTTATACCAACAAGCCTTAAATATCCGAGAACAAGTATTAGGTAAACAACATATATCTTATGCCGCCAGCCTCAATAATCTTGCAGGAATATATAAATCCCAAGGCCAATACAATCAAGCTTTACCATTGTTGCAGCAAGCTTTGAAAATAGTCGAACAAGAATTAGGTAAACAACACTCTGAATATGCTACTGTTACCACCGCTATCGCAAGTGTATATTACACTCAAGGTCAATACAATCAAGCTTTACCATTATTCCAGCAAGCTATTAAAACTTTTGAGACAGTCCTAGGCACACAACATCCTAGCTATGCTAGCAGCCTCTCATATCTTGCAGGTTTGTATTATACTCAAGGTAATTATGAATTAGCTTTGCCATTATTCCAACAAACCTTACAAATTCGAGAGCAAGTATTAGGTAAGCAACACCCTAATTATGCCACCACTCTCAACAATATCGCAGGTGTACATGATATCCAAGGCAATTATGAATTAGCTTTGCCACTACTCCAACAGTCATTAAGAATTCAAGAACAAGTATTAGGTAAGCAACATCCTAATTATGCCACCACTCTCAATCATCTTGCAAAGATATATAAATCTCAAGGTAAATATAAATTAGCCTTGACTTTATACCAGCAAGCATTAGAGATTCGAGAGCAAGTATTAGGTAAGCAACATCTATCTTATGCTGCTAATCTCAATAATCTTGCACAAATTTACCATACTCAAGGGCAGTATGAACAGGCATTACCTATATATCAGCAAGCGTTAGAAATAGTTAAGCAAGTATTGGGTACACAACACTCATCTTATGCCACCACCCTCAGCCATATAGCGAGTCTATATAAATCTCAAGGAGAGTATGAGCAAGCTTTACCACTATTTCAACAAGGCATAAAAATCTTTGAAAAAACACTAGGTAACCAACATCCTGATTATGCTTCTAGCCTTAATAATCTTGCTTTACTATACAATGCTCAAGGAGAACTTCAACAAGCTTTACCACTGTTAAAACAAGTATTAGAGATTCGTGGACAAGTGCTAGGTAAACAACATCCTGATTATGCTACTAGTCTTAACAATCTTGCAGAACTCTATCGTGCCCAAAAGCAGTATGAGCAAGCCCTACCCTTATACGAGCAAGCTTTAGAAATAATTGAACAAGTGCTAGGCAAACAACATCCCTATTATGCTTCTGGCCTTAGTAATCTTGCAGGGTTATATTGTTCTGAAAGCCAATATCAACAAGCTTTATTGTTATATCAACAATCAAGTCAAATTCTTACCAATGCACTTGGCAAAGACCACCCGAATATACAACAGGTAAAATGGAATTATATTAAGTGCTTCCTTGCTGCACGAACAGCTACATCGAAAGAAACAACGAAACAAGACTAATTATTTAAGCTTTGCATAGGATTTAATGGATAAAAGTATGCCTGTCTTTACATCCATTTCATCTTATTCAAAATCAGGTAGCGACAGACTCACAACAATTTCACGTACCATCAGCACAGACTTAAAATAGGCCATACAACCCATATCTGTGACACATAAACCTGAGACACTTCATTTCCCCATCACAAAGGTTTAGTATTATCACCACTTTCAATGATATTAACGATTCATTATGCAAGAATTCAAACATCAAAATAACCTGATTGGTGTTTTTGCCCAACACAAAGTTGCTGCCAACCTACTCATGATTATCATGATTATGGTCGGCGTGTGGGCACTCACCAAACTCAACACCCAGTTTCTCCCCAATTTTGCACTAGACATTATCTCCGTACGTGTCGTATGGACAGGCGCAAGTGCCGAAGACGTAGAAAACTCCATCACGCGCCCAGTCGAACAAGAACTCAGGACATTGGACGGAGTCAAAGAAATGAACTCCACCTCTGCCCGTGGGATTTCCAGTGTCACCATTGAATACAATGAAGGCACAGACATGGGGGTCGCACTGGATCAAGTCAAAGAAAAAATATCATTGTTACGAAACTTACCCCAAGACTCCGAAGAACCTGAAGTCTCACGTATTATCCGCTATGAACCGATTGCACGGGTACTCATCACAGGCACAGAAGACCCCAGTGAATTGCGCCAACTTGCCAGAAAATTTGAACGTGAATTACTCGCAGATGGGATTGCAAAAGTTGAAATCAGCGGCCTGCCAGAAGAAGAAATCGCGATCCAAGTCCCATCGGCAAAATTAGAAGAACTCGGCCTCACACTAGAACAAATCAGTGCCCAAGTACGAAACTTCAGCCAAGACATTCCCGCGGGATCAGTCGGACAAAATGATGTCGCCCGCCAATTACGCAGTATTGAACAACGTCGTGATGAATTTGGTTTTGCGGAATTACCTGTCATTGCAGACAGAAATGGTCGCCTAGTCAAATTAGAAGATATTGCCACCATTGAACGCCGCCCTCAAGATGGTGAAGTCCTGATTTCCTATCTAGGCAAGCCTGCAATTGAATTGGCTTTACAACGTACTGAAACTGCTGATGCTTTAGACTCTGCGAAAATCTTACAACAATGGCTTGAAAAAACGGAACCGCTTTTACCCAGTAACATCAAATTACATGTTTACGATCAAGCTTGGGAACTCATCGACGAACGCATTAACTTATTGCTCAAAAATGGTTTAGGCGGCTTGGTGCTAGTGGTCGCAGTATTGTTTATCTTCTTAAATGGACGTGTTGCATTCTGGGTCGCGGCGGGCATTCCGATATCATTGATGGGTATGCTGGCGGTGCTATATGTGGCTGGCGGCAGTATCAATATGGTCAGTCTATTCGCGATGATTATGGCTTTGGGTGTGATTGTGGATGATGCAATTGTGGTCGGTGAAGATGGCTTTGCGCATTTCCAAACAGGTGAAAATCCTTTATCCGCAGCAGAAGGTGGCGCACAACGTATGCTTGCCCCTGTGACTGCGGCCTCATTGACTACAATTTCTGCTTTCTTGCCATTGATGATGATTGGCGATGTGATGGGCAATATTTTATTTGATATTCCGCTGGTGATGATTTGCGTGTTGCTGGCATCGTTATTTGAATGTTTTCTTGTTTTACCGGGGCATTTACGTCATAGCTTCCACAAATTACATAAAGAAAAAAACAGCCCATTCCGCCAAAAACTAGAAGATGGGTTTAATCATGTGCGTGATGACTATTTTCGCCCTTTAGTCACTAAAGCGATTGCTTTACGCTGGGTTGTAGTGGCCAGTATTTTAGCTTCATTTTTTGTAGCCATTGGCTTATTAGCAGGGGGACGTGTCAATTTCACCTTTTTCCCATCGCCTGATGGCAAGATTATTATTAGTAATGCCACCTTTGTTGCAGGTAGTTCACCCGAGCGAGTCAAAGAATTTTTAATTCATGTTGAAGAAAAGCTCTATGAAACAGAGAAAGAAGTGCAACAAGATGTGATTAAAATGGCCTACGTAAAATTAGGTATAGCAACCAACATATCGCAGGAAGGTGGTGGTGGCGGTCAAACAGGCGATCAATTTGGCTCATTATTGGTTGAACTGACATCGCCCGACAGTCGCCCATTACGCAATAGGGAATTTATTAACTTATGGGAACAAAAGGTTCAAAAAGTACCGGGGTTAGAATCCTTTACCATTGTTGAACAAAAAGGTGGCCCTCCAGGAACTGATATTCAAGTTCGTTTCTACGGTGATAATTTACAAAAAGCTAAGGAAGCTGTGGTTGAATTTGCCAATAAACTTAAAACCTACCCCGGAGTGGGGGCAGTTGAAGATGACTTGCCTTATGGACAAGAAGAGATGATCTTTTCACTTACCCCACAAGCTGAAGCCTATGGCTTAACTGTCGCCTCCGTCAGTCAACAATTACGCTCAGGTTTTGACGGCTACTTAACGCAGATTTTCCAAGATGGTGATGATGAAGTTGAAGTACGAGTAGTGCTTCCTGATGATGAACGCTATAACTTAGCTAAACTGCAAGATTTTAGCATTCAATTGCCCACGGGTGACAGTATGCCATTCTCCAGTGCCGTTGACGTGCGCACTCAGCGTGGTTTTGAAGCGTTGCGCCATGCAGAGGGATTATTAGCTGTGCAAGTGTCTGCAGAAGTGGATAAAGCACAGAACAATGCCAATAAAATTTTAGCGGACTTGGAAGCTGCGTTTTTACCTGAGTTAACCGCTCGTTATGGCTTAGATTACTCATTAGAAGGCCGTGCCGCGGATCAAGCCAATACCTTTGCTGATATGCTAAGTGGTTTGATTTTAGGCGTAATGTTGATGTATCTGATTCTATCGTGGCAATTCGCATCCTATGGTTGGCCACTGGTCGTGATGAGTGTGATTCCGTTTGGTTTAGTCGGTGCGATTTTCGGACATTTATGGATGGGGATGGATTTAACTATTCTGTCATTATTTGGCTTTTTCGGTTTGTCGGGTATCGTGGTAAATGACTCTATTGTATTGGTCACGTTTTACCGCCATTTACGAGAAGCTGGAATGCCTGTACGTTTGGCTTTGATTGAAGCAGCTTGTCAACGTTTACGTGCAGTTTTATTAACCTCGTTGACGACTATTTTTGGTTTAACACCGCTGTTATTTGAAACTTCATTACAAGCACAATTCTTGATCCCGATGGCAACATCGATTTCATTTGGTTTGATGTTCTCAACGATTCTGGTCTTGATTGCATTACCATCATTGTTGCATTTATATGAGGAAATGTTTGCGCCTGAAGAAGCGTGGAAGGAATAGTGACAGTGCAAGAGTAGCACAGGTGATGTATTGCTCTTGCACGGATTATTTTAGAATAGTTTGATTACAACGGCACAATAGACCATTGACCATCTATTAATTGGAATGTATGAGTACAACCCAATGCTTTTGCATCACCTTGTTGATTAGGTAATTCAGTCATGACAATTTCACCTGCAGAACGTAATATTTTAATTTCACGTTTTAAAGCAGGGTCTTGACTGGCTGGTGCAAAATATTTATTAATAAATGGCTCTTCAAATGATGCAAGACTGGCTAAAGTCGCTAAATTAGTACTAAAACCTGTTGCAGGACGATCTTTACCAAATGCTTTGCCTAAATTATCATAACGGCCACCTTTGGCAATGGCATCACCATGTTTAGCCACGTAAGCCGCAAACACAATCCCTGTGTGATAGCTATAGCCGCGTGCTTCCGCCAAGTCAAAATGTAACGTTTCTTCTGGCAATTGCTCACGTAAACGGTTTAAATCATCTAATGCCGTATGAACTGCTTGAGGGGCTTTTGCCAATACTTTCCGCGCTTCTTCTAATACAGATTGATCGCCATTTAATTCAACCAATTCAACCAACATTGTTTGCAAATCAGCATCGACATTCCATTCAGTCAATAATTGCTTAATTTCTGCTTGTGCTTTGCGTTTAACCGCTTTGGTTAATTGATTTTGTTGATCTTGATCCAAGTTCGCTGCTTCACGTAATGATTGATAAATTTGCACATGACCCACATCAACGTGAAAATCATGAATATCCACTAAACGTAACGTTTCTAACATCAATGACAAAATTTCTGCATCGCTGGCCACATCTTCGTAACCGTAAAGCTCTGCACCGACTTGGATAGGCGCACGAGAGCCTGCAAAACTATTTGGACGTGTGTGTAATACCGCGCCGAGATAACATAAACGGCTTGGGGTGTCTCTTTTTAAATGATGCGCATCAATTCTCGCTACTTGAGGGGTCATATCAGCACGCACACCCATCATACGCCCTGTTAATTGGTCGGTTAATTTAAAGGTTTGTAAATCTAAATTGCGACCTGTATCAACCAATAATGACTCAACATATTCAATCATGGGTGGAATAACCAACTCATAGCCCCAAGTCTTGAAAAAATCTAAGATTTGACGACGATGTTGTTCCAATTTAGCCGCATCATAAGGAAGTATTTCAGTGATTCCAGCAGGGAGTAACCAACGGTCTTGATAATTCATTAACGCACCAAATATAAAAGCAAAATTCCAAAAATCATACTGAGGAAGCCCATTATACGCAGGCTGCCATCTTCCATTTCTGTGATAGAAATCAGGGTTCGCCGCCATGTTGTCGGACTAAGAAAAGGCATTATACCTTCTATGACGAAAACCAGTGCAATTGCAGATAACAATACTGGCCAAAATTCGGGGTTTAACATTATGTAAATAGATTTTTAAAGTAAGTTTTAAGAAATATATTGTTCGCCAAACTCATCAATAGCATCAAGTAATTTGTACATATCAGTATAAGGGTTTAATTGATAAGGCTTTGTCCACGACACATCTGCACTATTGATTGTATTTTGATTTAACTTTTTTGCTCTCTGGCGTGCATTGTCAATATTGCTTGAGATGATATGAAAAATATTTGGGTTACCCTTTTCATAGTCTTTAAGCCCTCTTTTTTTAAATTCTTGGCGCAAAGAGCTATTTTTTCTTAAATCATCATCACTATGATAATGCGCAACACTTGATTGAAAATGTAATAGTAGCCAAACCTCAAAACAGACATTAGATAAAGCGATGTTTATACCATGTTTTTGAGCTTTGTTATAAGCTTCCTTATGTATAGGTTGCTTATATTTCTGTTCACTTTCACGGTCATATACCACCCAAAAAATATCATCTGCTGGACAATCTTTATCTTTTTTAATCGCTTCATCCACAAGTTGTTTTGGGGTATTCTTTTTAGTTGGTTCAACTTTTATGACTTGTAAACGTCTATTGGTTGGAAATTTTTGATTGATATAACCAGAAATATAATTAGGTTCAGTTTTTTCACCTTCACAATAGATATGTAATACGGGCTTTAGATTTCGTTTTACTTTATTGCGCTTTTTGGGCATCGTGTTGCTCCTTATGCTCAAAAAGTGCAACGACTCCTTCATAATCAATAGCTGGTACTGCACCAAACCGACCTTCGGCATACCATAAGTTAAATGGGCTTTGTGGTTTTACTTTTTTCTTATCAAAATCATCTAATGAATAACATGTTGTTGCACCATCATTTTTTTCAGTAAACCAAATTTGATCTCGACGTAGCAATTCAGGTGACATTAAGTTAATGTTATGGGTTGAAAAAATCAGTTGTGCATTGCCTTTATTCACTCGTGGATCATTGAATAATTTAATAATTAATTCTGCCATAAAGGGGTGCATACTACTATCCAACTCATCAATAACAATCACACCACCGTTATCAAGAGCAAATAAAAACCATGGAGCAAGCCTAAACAATTTCTGAGTACCTTCTGACTCTTTTTCTATATCAAAAGATACTGCATTACCAGAGTCTGTGCTATGAGAAAACGCAATGTCATACCCCAAGACGGCGGTACTAATATCTTCTGGTATATCATCGGGTAACTCAATATCATTGAGAGTCTTTGCTATTATTGAAACTTTTGAAATGCCTGTATCAACGGAAAATAGTAACTTACTTATTTTTTCTTTTAACTCTGAATTAATAAAAAAATCTTCCCATTCAAAAAGGTGTTCATTTGTAGCAATATATGACAATTTGTTTCTAAAATAATTATAAACATCACGAATCATTTTAGGTGCATCAGCACTATTACCTGCTTTGGATAAATATAAATTATTTACAAACAGAGGAAATCGTTTTTTTCCACCCTTATATAAACTACCAAACTTAATTGTATCCCATGTATCATTTTTGACTCTTTTAAAGATAGTTGCTGGTTGAGAAGAAGGATAAAAAATTAATGATTCTTGTTCAATTAATTTACGAGTAAAAGAGACTGTATATTTATAACGAAGCCCAAAAAGTATAAATTCTATTTCAAAAAAAGTTGGTCGTGACTTTGTATCTTCTGATAATAAAAAAGGTTCATGTGCAATTGCATCATATTCTTTTAAGTCACTAGAATTAGATACAAGCAAAGATAGTTCTTGAAATGCTCGTAATAAATTTGACTTACCAGATGCATTTGCACCATAAATGCCCGCTGACTTTAGCACACCAATTTTATCATTTGCTGGATAACAAACATTTTCAGTAAGATATGAGCCTACATTTTCAGCATAAAGACTGAATGTTTGCTCATCTTTGATGGAACGAAAATTAGATATAGTAAAGTCAATAATCATACACTTAAATCTATTTTATTAGCTATTTGTATTCATTATAGTGCAAAAATTGGCATTTAAATAGATAGTTCTAAGTTTGAGTTAGATAATGGTATTTTGTATTAGTACCTCAGAATAGTTTTAATTGCATCTTTTTTGCGCTGAAAAATACTATGGATCGTAGCAATACCATCACCAATTTCTGCTTTACCTAGAAAACCAAAATACTCACTTTTCACTGTTAATAATTTAGCATCGATTTCTAAACCTGCAAAAGCCTTCTGGCGTAAAAATTCTTGCACTGAATCAAAAGCGTCTTTTTCTCTCTGCTCGATTAACAACTGTGCATCTTCAGGGTTTAATCCTTCATGTAAGCTGAGTAACAGCTCTAGCGGTGCAAAATTAACATTAATACGGGTTTTCGTGGGTAAAGCACAAACATATGGAGCTAATTGCGTATAGATTTTTTTATCTACGCCTGTTAATAAACGCAACTCACTACGATGAATCAGTAACTGATTTGCTGTGCGATAGGCTTTCGGTGTCAATGCTAAATAAGCGTTATCTTCTGCACCACTGGGTAAGGTGATTTCTTTGTTTTTATCAATCCAGTCAATAATTTGCTGTGTAATATCTGGTGTTATATCAAGCAGTTTTAACAGCCGCTCAAAATATTGTTGATGGATTTTGCTGACTTCGCCACTGGTTTGGACTAAATTATTTAAATTAAAACAACGATGCAAATCATATAACTGACCTTGAACTGTGCCCCCTAAAATAGGCAAAGGTGGTAATTGCATCGCCCACATTTCATCTGCACTATCCTTATGCGTTCGCTGCACATCTTGTAATAAAATTTGCTGAGCCCAATCCTCTGCACCGAGTAAATACAAATAAGCTTGATCGTGGTTGAGTAAATTACTGGTGCGTTGAATATCAAGCTGCTGGCGTGAAGTCATGGTCACCGCAGTCACTGTTGCAATGGCCACAATTAATAAAGCCGTAATCAGTGCGACACCAGATTGTTTTGATGTGTTGAGCATGATATGCCGTTTGCCGATAGAGAGATTGTAACGTGAGCTTTTTATATCAGTTTGACGTATTATTGAATATTAGTAAAATGTATTTTCAGTCAAAAGGTTGGATGGGTATTTTATTAGAAATAGGAAAATAGGTTAAATTGAGTCACAAGAATAACCAATTAATAGGCAATTCTTGCAACTTCTTCAATCTACCAAGTCAAAAAGTTTTCCAACAATTTCAGACCTGCGTGCTGACTTTTCTCGGGGTGGAATTGCACCGCAAACAAATTGTCTTTGGCAATCACTGATGTGTAATCAATACCGTAATTGGTTTGACCCGCAATATGGGCTTGATCTTGAGTGTCGACGTAATAACTGTGTACAAAATAAAAACGGCTATTGTCTTCAATCCCTTGCCATAAAGGATGGTCTTGAGTTTGTTTGACTTGATTCCAGCCCATTTGAGGAATTTTTAATTTTTCCTGAGTCGAGCTATCAACTAACGGTGTTGGGAAATGGGTCACTGAACCCTGAATCACATTAAAACCTTGCGTACCGCCATTCTCTTCACTCGACGTTAACAAGGTTTGTAAACCTAAACAAATTCCTAAAAACGGCTTTTCAACCATCGCTTGTTTAATCACATCGTACAAATGGGTTTCATGCAATAACTGCATACAGTTACCCATCGCGCCTTGCCCCGGAAATACCACTTTATCAGCTTGTAAAATTTCTTCGGCTTGACGGCTGACTTGTACTTGCCAAGCATCATTTGCAACATGTTCTAAGGCTTTGCTGACTGAGCGTAAATTACTCATACCATAATCAATCACAACAACCTTTTTCATTACAAACTTCCCTTTGTCGATGGCATCATGTTTTGCATACGGCTATCTGGTTCAACCGCCATGCGTAAGGCGCGACCAAATGCTTTAAATATGGTTTCAATAATATGGTGACTATTTTTACCGCGTAAGTTGTCAATGTGCAAACTGACCAATGCGTGATTCACAAACCCTTGGAAAAACTCGTGAAACAATTCGTTATCAAAATCTCCAATTTTCTCAGTTGGAAATTTAACATGATATTCAATCCCCGGACGGCCAGAACAATCGAGCACCACCCGTGATAAGGCTTCATCCAATGGTACATAGGCATGACCATAACGACGAATGCCTTTTTTATCACCTAAAGCCTGCTTGAATGCTTGACCCAAAGTAATGCCGATGTCTTCAACCGTATGGTGGGCATCGATATGTAAATCGCCTTTTGCCTCAATCTCTAAATCCATCAAACCATGTCGGGCAATTTGATCTAGCATGTGATCTAAAAAAGGCACACCTGTATTAAATTGGGCTTTGCCAGTGCCGTCTAAATTAATACTGACACTGATTTGGGTTTCTAAGGTATCTCGCTTAACGCTGGCACAACGCTCAGTCATTTGTTGATTACTCATTTTCATTATTTACGGGAGAGTTTGCAGTTTTTTTGCGTCTTCTGTTGTTACGCTTACGTGGCCGTCTTGGAGAACGCTGCACGAGTTCATGACGCTTATGTTGTTCGGTTTGCTGGAACGTATCCCACCAATCAACGGATTCTTGAATGCCTTCTTCACCTGCTGCCGCACGCAATACAAGGAAATCATAAGCCGCTCGGAAACGCCCATGTTCTAACACACCAAAACAACGCTTGTCTTTACGACGGGTTAAACGGGGTTGTAACAACCAAATTTCTTGCATAATACTGACAATGCGCTTAGGAATAAACACATGTTTGGCTTGAATTTGTAATACGGTTTGACCCGCGCCAATAATACTATCTTGTTCTGTGACACCTTGCTCACGTAACTCATTAATATGCGGCAGCATCGGTGGCCACAACAGGCTCATAAATAGAAATGCAGGCGTGACCGCTTTTTGCTCAGCAATACGTGCATCGGTGTTTTGTAAAACTTGTCGAATCAAATCTTGGGCAAACGTATCATCTAAATAGGCATCGGTTTGTGGGAATAAATGCTCAAATAAATGGAAACGCTGCAATTGTTCAAATGACTGTAACGCATGTCCTGTTAAAAATAACTTTAAGACTTCTTCATACAAACGCGCAGGCGGAATGCCTTTTAATAAATGTCCCAGTTGTTCAATCGGGGCTTCAGTTTGTGGTGCGATGTCAAAACCCAATTTAGCTGCAAACCGCGCTGCACGTAACATCCGCACGGGGTCTTCTTGATAACGTTGAATCGGATCGCCAATCAAACGTAATACACCGTCATTAATATCTTTCAATCCATCAGCGTAATCGATAATACTAAAATCACTGATGTCGTAATATAAAGAGTTGGCTGTGAAATCGCGCCGCCAAATATCATCATTCAATGTGCCATACACATTATCACGCACAATGCGGCCATCAACAGTGACACCTTCACCTTTTTTAGCGTCATGTTGCGCACGAAATGTCGCGACTTCAATAATTTCCTTACCGAAGTGAATATGTGCAAGTACAAAGCGTCGACCAACTAAACGACAATTACGAAACAGCTCTTTAACTTCATCAGGATGCGCATTAGTGACAACGTCAAAATCTTTGGGCTTTTTTTCTAACAAAATATCACGCACACAACCACCCACTAAATAGGCTTCGTAACCTGCTTGATTCAGTTTGTACAATACTTTTAATGCACTTTTACTAATCAGTTTACGTGAAACGGTATGTTCATCACGGGGAATTCTTTGAGCAGCATGGGATTGCGCACTATTCTGAGGTGTTAGTGTGGATTCGGTTTGGGTTGTTTCGGCTCGTTTGGCAGGCGTAAGAATTTTTTTTATGCCTTCAATAAGTTTTCTGTAAACTGCCATCACATTCCTTGATGTTTATTCTTAAAATCTTGTATATCATACAGCAAATTATAGTCCTAAGCGTGCCCCACATTGGAAAATCGCTGCAAACTGAATATTGTACGTTATGAAATTATTAAAACAAGTTTTGCGTTGGTCAATCACCTTATCAACGCTGGTTATACTTTTGCTCGGCCTAGCTGCTGAAGTGGTACGAGATATTTCAGTATTTTGGGCTTTATGTTTGTATATCCCATTATTACCATTTGGTTTATGGGCAGTTGCATGGGATGTCAGTTGGCGCGGCAAAAGCTTGATTGTACCTTATAGTCTCACTGTTATAGGCCTTATTGCGGCCAGTATTCATACTTATCAATCATTTCATGTTCACTTTCCTCAACCTATTCCAGATAATCAGCACTCGATTCGTCTTTTACATTGGAATACCTTATGGGGTGGTAAATATTCGTTTAGTAATCAACCTCATTTAAATACTTGGGACGGACTACAAGAAAAAATTGTGCAACAACAACCTGATATTATTGTGCTCAGTGAACCACCTCAAGATAATCGCTTACATCAGTTAGCAGAACAACTTGGGGATGATTGGAGCATTATCAGTTTTGAACCAGCACAAACCTGTAATCGCTGTATTGTGATGTTTAGCGTATTATCACCTTATCCTATGGAACGTGAACGTTATTCCAATCCACGTAATGGTAACGGGTTTATTATCCGCATTGAAATGCCACAAAAGACGTTTCGCTTATTAGTGGTTGATGGTGCAAGTAAGTACGATCAATTGCGATCACCTTTTTTACAGGACACTTACCAAACTGTAGTCGAACAACATGAAAAACAAGAGCCTATTGATGTGATTGCAGGTGATTTTAATTCCATCCGTCGTGCACAAGGTTTTGACAATTATCCAACAATGGGTGACGGTTATTGGTTAGCAGGTGAGAAAACAATCGGTTGGCGCGGTACGTGGAAAAGTTATTTACCCTTATTTGACATCGATCATGTTTGGGTAAGTCAAATTTATAAACCCATTTACACCACATTCTTATTTGATAGTGCTTCAGATCATCGCGGACAGCTAGTAGAATTTTACGAACAGTAGTTTCGATATGATTAGGACTAACAGTGATTTAACCATTGCCAGCCCTAATCATAACTGTTTAACTTTGTGCTGCTTCAGCTTCTTCACCCTCTTGGTGAGATAGTAGCATCACAGGTGCTTCAGGTGCGTCGGTTTTCATTAACATCGCCAGCAATGAGGCAATTTTTTGACCCATTTCACGGCGATCCACGATCATATCAATTGCGCCATGTTGTAATAAAAACTCACTGCGCTGGAAGCCTTCTGGCAACGTTTCGCGCACGGTTTGTTCAATCACGCGAGGGCCCGCAAAACCGATTAATGCCCCCGGTTCGGCAATATTCACATCTCCCAACATAGCTAAACTAGCAGATACACCGCCCATGGTTGGATCAGTTAATACTGAAATGAAAGGCAAACCTTGTTGATTCAAACGATTAATCACCGCACTGGTTTTAGCCATTTGCATCAATGAAGTTAAAGCTTCTTGCATCCGAGCACCACCACTGGCAGAAAAACATACAAGTGGTACTTTTGCATCAATAGCTGCTTTAGCTGCACGTACAAAACGCTCGCCGACCACGCTACCCATTGAACCACCTAAAAAGCTAAATTCAAAGGCACATGCAACCACAGGTACACCATAAATTTGTCCTTTGATTGCAATTAAACCATCTTTTTCATCAGTTAACTTTTGTGCTTGGGTTAAGCGATCTTTATATTTTTTACTGTCACGGAATTTAAGAAAGTCTTTAGGAGATAACTCTGCGCCAATTTCTTCACGAGGCAATGGGTCTAAAAACTTTTCTAAACGTAGTCTTGCACCAATTCGAAGATGATGCCCACATTTTGGACATACATTAGCGTGGCGTTCTAATTCCGCTTTATATAATACAACCTGACAGACTGGGCATTTGCTCCATAAGCCTTCAGGCATGGTATGACGGCTTTTGTTGCCATCGGTACGAATTCGGGTTGGTAATAATTTTTCAAACCAGCTCATTGTGTTTTATCTATGCTTGTAAAGTCCGTTAAGGAACGAGTGTAAATCACAGGCATCGCCATTCTAAAAAGCAATGCGGTGAGACCCAAGATAGCGAATCTAAGGTCAAATTAAATTCTACCTGCACCAGTCTATACTTGTACAGGATTAGTTATGAGTGAAAAAACAAACCTAAATCAAGGTTATTCCAATCATTTTTATGACTGATTAAATGCAGAACTAAAGCGCATTGTATTCAATACCTCGTGCTCTCTAACCTCAGTCAATTTCCAAATATATCGCTGATGCCTTGCTACTTTGTGAGGGCATTCAGTGAAAAACTAAAGGTTGGAGAAATAGTTAAAATGTAGTCTATAGAATAAAATGCTTGGATGTTATTTAAATATTAGATAATTAGTAAAAACTGATACATTGATAAAGCCAAATATGCCAACGTTGCACTAACCTGCCATTAGAACAACGCATAGGCTCAAACTATATAGAACATCGGGAAATATAAAAAAATAGCTTAACGTTCTAAATACTTTAACTTACCTGGGACTCCATCCCATTTATCGGCTTCTGCTAATTGCTCTTTTTGTTCATCAATCACGGGCCATTCTGCTGATAACTCACGGTTTAATTCAGTAAAATGCTCAAATTCAGTTGGCAATTCATCTTCTGCAAAAATGGCTTCAGCGGGACATTCTGGCTCACATAATGCACAGTCAATACATTCTTCAGGATCGATGACTAAGAAGTTAGGCCCTTCGTGAAAACAGTCGACAGGACAGACTTCAACACAATCGGTATATTTACATAAAATACAGTTATCTGTGACAATGAAGGCCATATTGTGTACTCTCTAAAATAAGTCGTTTAAAGTTTGAAAACGAAACTATTTTATAATAGAATCATTACTAGATGTAGATAAATTATATTCCTACAAATTATAAAAACCATGCTCAAAACGTTACTTAATACATTTCTTGTTTTTATTCTACTGCTATGCACGATTGTTACGTTTGCATGGGCAATAAACTATTTAGAAACAAATGAATTTGCATGGAGCAATCATTTTATTCCAACTGTACAAGCAGGTTATACACCTAAATCATTACCTCAACAACCTACAAAAACAGAATTAACTCCCAGCCAAGCCTATCAACCGATATTAGAACCCAGCGTTTTACCAGAAAAACATCAAGTTAATCGGCGCATTGAAGTGAGGTTTCCACCTGATGCAGAAAGCTTGAGTGTGAATGAACGTAAAAAATTAGATGGTTTACTTAAAACCTTAGAATTAGATAATAGTCAAAAAATCCATATTTTAGCCACACCAGCCCCACTTAAAAGAGATAGCGTATCATCATCTCATGCGGCTAAATTAAGAGCACAATCTATCGCTCGGGTGGTTTATCCTTATACACAACATATAGATATTTCCTACCATCCTGAAATGAAGCCAAACCGCATCATTATCGAATTTCCTTAATTTCACACCAAAATCCTAATTTATGAATAATTTATTTGATGCAGCATACGAATGTATCATGTGTTGCCAAATAGACGAAAAAGTTGAAAAAACCAAATTTTACGCTAATGCATGGCGTGAAGGTCAATTACTTTTAGATCAAACCAATCCCGTTGTTTCGATTCCTCAAGCAGGTCAACCTGATAATTTAGAGCTGGTTGAACCCAAGTTTGTACCTAAACGCAAATTACAATCCACCAAAGGCCTTGCAGCTTTACTTCATGCCGTTGCTCATATTGAATTCAACGCAATTAATTTAGCTTGGGATGCTGTGTATCGTTTTCGTGATATGCCTAGTGAGTTTTATTCAAATTGGATTCAAGTTGCAGATGAGGAAGCTTTACATTTTTCTATGATTCGTGAACCTTTACAAGCAATGGGTTATGACTATGGTGAGTTGCCCGCGCATAATGGTTTATGGGAAATGGCTGTTGAAACCGAAGCCGATGTGATGGTGCGCATGGCTTTAGTACCCAGAGTCTTAGAGGCACGCGGTCTTGATGCAACACCTAAGATTATGCAGAAGTTGCAAAAGCTAAATCAAACAGAATTGGTCGATATTTTAAAAGTAATTTTACGCGACGAAGTGGGGCATGTAGCTATTGGCACGAGATGGTTTAACGAGCTATGCGCACAACGCAATTTAGAGCCAGAGCAAACATTTAGAGATTTATTAAATCTATATTATCGTGGCAAAATCAAAGGCCCTTTCAATATCGAAGCACGTTTAAAAGCAGGGTTCAGCTTAGATGAACTTGATGCATTAGAAAGTTTGTAAGGTAAATCAGCTATTTCAGGTATAAGTTGTGCGGACTTTATAAAAAGCTAAAGCACTTCTATATCTGAAAACAATAGCCGAATAATATCCCAATCAGCATCTTGTGCAGTTTCAATACCGTTTAATTTAACTTCTTCAAGCAGATATTGCCCATAAGCATCATCAGACAGTGTTTTCATTACATTTAAAATTTTACCAACCGCTTCATGTGGCACACGTGGATGCGCAGCTAAAGCATGACCTGTATATTCTTCGGTTTTCCAAAAAACTTTCAAATATTTACGTAAAGCTGAATTTTGATTAATACCTTTAAATGTTCTCACCACACCGCCACCTGCAACATACTGTCCTTTATAAACTGACAAATAAACTTCATCATGTGACCCTATATAAACAGGTTTAATCTGAATACCGAGTTGAGCTAATGCCGTTTTGAGCAAAATACTGGTGAATGCGGCTTCAGCTGGAAACGCAACTTTTTGACCTTCAAGGTCTCTAAGATGTCGGATAGCGTTATCAGCACGAACAACAATGATAGCCCGTAATGTACGCTCTGCTTCTTTTGCAAAAGCGCAATATCCTTCTGCTTCATGACCGAGGGTGTAGGAATGGGGGTTTACATAAACAAAGTCATATTCACCATCTAAAAATGCTTGAGTGAACTGATCGATTGTTGGCTCTGTAGAAAACTGTAGATTGTATCCTGTATGGCGGCTGATATATTCTAATAGTGGCTGCCACCGCGCGGCGGAGCGTAAAGCTTTATGTTGAGGTACAACTCCAAAGACAAATGTCTGTTCAGAGGCGTGGGTACTATTTTCCTGTATAGCGAATACCCAATTGGCGTTAAATAACAATAACAGCAGCAGAATTGTTCTGTACATCGCTCACTTCCCCATAATACTTGCAGAAAATAGTAATAGAAGTAAGTGTTTTTTAAACAATATTTATTCCAATTACACTACTACAAGAATAACAGGATAATGATATAGAAAATATAATCTAATGAAGTGAGAGGCTTAATTTGAAAACTATCTGATAATTTTTACAAAGTGATAATTCAACATCACAATACCTCCATTCTGGATAGAGTGAAGGCATTGTTTCATCATAAATTATTCAGATTCTTGGTAAATACCACGTTCTACTAAATAATCTAAAACTTGTTTTGCACAATCTTCTAAACTTGCTGTACCTGTATTGATGGTTAATTCAGGATTTTCTGGCTCTTCGTAAGGAGATGAAATGCCAGTAAATTCAGGAATGACACCCGCACGTGCTTTTTTGTATAAGCCTTTAACATCACGGTCTTCACATACTTCAAGCGGGCATTCGCAGAAAATTTCAACAAAATCATCAGGAGCTAAGCTACGGACTTTGTCACGATCTGCTTTAAATGGAGAGATGAAGGCAGTCAACACAATCACGCCTGCTTCAACAAATAATTTAGACACTTCGCCAACACGACGGATGTTTTCTTCACGATCTTTATCTGAGAAACCTAAATCACCGCATAAGCCATGTCTTACATTATCACCATCTAATACAAATGTATGGTAACCACGTTGATATAATTCTTCTTCCACGGCATGGGCTAATGTCGATTTACCTGCACCTGATAAACCTGTAAACCACAAAATCACACTTTTATGCTTATTTAATTCTGCACGTCTGTCACGCGTTACAGTTGCATGATGCCATACGGTATTAGTGCTTTTCATTACTGCCATGAGATTAACCCTAAGTACTTAAAAAGTGATTATAAAGAAAAATTATGTTTGCGAAGCTTAACAGGGTTTACAAAAGAAAACAATGTTTTCATTGTTATCAAAGTGCTCTATAAATAGGGTTCAAGCTTGTGCATATCTCAAACACCTATTTTTTCAAATAAAACCTAAATGACCAAACTATGCAGAATAACCATCAATAATTTTACTATTGTATACCGTGATATGACTATTTTAAGTATGGATAAAATGATATGATTAAATTACAACAGGAGGAAAGAGGTGTGGTTTTTATATCACAAACTCTTTTGTCGCCGAATTGTCCTATTTCATGTTTTACACTTTCATAGGCAATGACTGCTTAGTAGACCCCAGCCGCGATTAGTCTAAAAGAGGAATGCAACATGGCAGATACGCACGTTAGTAAAAGAATTAAAGAGTTAGAAACACATCTGAAGGAAGAAAATGACATTCTTTATGATGTGATTAAAATTTTTCGTGAATTAGATAGCGTTGCCTATCAACTGGGCATTATAGACAATGAACAGTCTTACGCAACCAATGTGTCGTGGTGGCCAATGGTCTCCATTATGGGTACATTCTCAGCAGGCAAATCAACATTCATCAATTCTTACATTAATAATGACATTCAGCGCACTGGCAACCAAGCAGTTGATGATAAATTCACCGTCATTAGTTACTCTGATGAAGAAGGTGTCAATACATTACCAGGGATTGCATTAGACGCTGATCCACGTTTTCCTTTTTATCAATTTAGTCGTGCTATTTCTGATACAGAGGGTGGCGATCACCGTTTAGATGGTTACATGCAACTTAAAACATGCAATTGTGATGCGTTAAAAGGCAAAATATTAATAGACTCTCCGGGGTTTGATGCTGACCACCAACGTACCGCGACTTTGCGTATTACTAAGCACATTCTAGATTTATCAGATTTAGTGCTAGTCTTCTTCGATGCGCGCCACCCAGAACCTGGCGCAATGCATGACACGTTACAACACTTAGTCACTGAAACCAAAGACCGCCCTGATGCTAATAAATTCATGTATATCTTGAATCAAATTGACATCACAGCACGCGAAGACAATTTAGAAGAAGTAGTTGCAGCATGGCAACGTTCCTTAGCACAAGCAGGCTTAACTGCTGGTCGTTTCTACCGTATTTACAATCCTGAAGTATCTGTTCCTATTGAAAATCCAGTGGTTCGGGAACGCATGGAAGCAAAAGCAAAAGAAGATATTGATGCAATTCAAGAGCGTATGGATCAAGTCAGCATTGAACGTGCATATCGTATCGTGGGTATTTTAGAACATTCCGCAAAAGAAATTGAACATGAAGTTGTACCTCAATTACAAGAATTAATTGCTCGCTGGCGTAGTAGTACATTCTGGACTGATTTATCAATTATTTTATTAGCTGCTATTGGTGGCGGTGCATGGTGGTATTACACTGGTATGACTATGGATCAAGTACCACAAGATGAAACAACATTATACTGGGCTGGTGGTGTTGCAGCGGCTGTTTTATTATTCATTCACATGACAGTCAGCTCTATGCTTTCCAATAGCATGTTGAAAAATTTACGTTATGAAGTAGGAAATGATCGCATCTTAAAAATGTTAAGCGGTGCTTTCCGTCAAAACACATGCTTTATGCGTCGTTTATTCATGCCTTTATTCAGCAGCAAGCCAAGTGGTTGGCATGACACAACCCGTCGTCAAGTACACAAAGTACTCGCTGATGTAAATCTTTACGTTCGCCGCTTAAATGATCGTTTCACTAATCCATCTGGTAAAAAAGAAACTGAAGAAGCATAAGATGGTTACTTAACTCCATGATCTATGGCCTCAAGATATTAAATATTTTGGGGCTTTTATTTGCAAACCCTTCTTAAATCAATACCTCTACTTCCCAGCCTTCTATTTTTTCAGTGGTATAATAGAAACTATCTGCACACAAAAGATATTTCTTAATGAATACCTCCGACGATAAATATTGCCAAGCTTTTACGCGTTTATTACAAATCATGGATGATTTACGTGAAAAATGTCCATGGGATAAAAAGCAAACCATGCAATCTTTACGGCATCTCACAATTGAAGAGACTTATGAATTATCTGATGCTGTTTTAGACAATGATTTGCCTGAAATTAAAAAAGAACTAGGCGATTTATTATTACATATTGTGTTTTATGCCAAAATTGGTTCTGAACAACAAGCTTTTGATATGGCTGATATTATTGACACGCTTTGTGATAAAGTTATTTCTCGTCATCCACATGTTTATGGTGATGCACAAGCAGACGACGCGCAAGCAGTTAAACAACGTTGGGAAGTACAAAAACTTAAAGAAGATGTCAATCGCAGTGTATTAGCAGGTGTGCCCCAATCTTTACCTGCATTAATTAAAGCCTATCGGATGCAAGAAAAAGTGCGCGGTGTCGGTTTTGACTGGGACAACAAGGAACAGGTTTGGGATAAAGTTGAAGAAGAAATGCAAGAGTTCAAAAATGAACTGGATGTAAACAATACCGAAAAAATGGAAGATGAGTTTGGTGATATTTTATTTGCTTTGGTAAATTATGCGCGTTTTGTTGGTGTGAATCCTGAAACAGCACTGGAGCGAACGAACAAACGATTCATGAAGCGATTCAAGCAAGTTGAAGTTTTGGTAAGACAAGATAAAAAAGACTTACATGATATGGAGTTAGAAGAAATGGATCAATACTGGAAACAAGCAAAAAAAGATGTGGACTAAGCGATTTTATCTGTAAACTAGTTTGATAACTGATAACTGATAACTGATAACTGATAACTGATAACTGATAACTGATAACTGATAACTGATAACTGATAACTGATAACTGATAACTGACTCAAACAGGTAGGGTAACCAATCAATTGAGTACCCTACGCTTGCTCAATTAGTACATGTTGTTGTACAGGTTGCGTGTTCATAGTCGGCATTCAGATTATTTAATCTTAGCTTCTTTATACTCCACATGCTTACGCACAACAGGGTCATATTTTTTGAATACTAATTTGTCTGGTGTAGAACGTTTGTTCTTAGTCGTTGTGTAAAAATGACCCGTACCAGCTGTAGAAACTAATTTGATTTTATCACGCATGATAACACTCCGTTAGATTTTGAAACCGCGACTACGCATGTCCGCTAAAACTGCATCGATACCTTTCTTGTCAATGATACGCATACCTTGACGAGAAACACGCAATTTCACCCAACGGTTTTCACTTTCAACCCAAAAACGATGAGTATGTAAGTTAGGTAAAAAACGGCGACGGGTTTTGTTATTTGCATGAGAAACATTGTTCCCAGACATTGGGCGTTTGCCTGTCACTTCACAAACTCTAGACATAGCAGTTCTCCGTAAATCCCAGAAAAAAATAAGCCGACAATTCTATCAAAGTTTAGCCAAATAACAAGTAAAAAAATGAGCTAAACCGATAAATTAATTCTGTTGGGAGAGTACTTTACTTTGAGAAGGGAGAATGAGACAAGTAAAACCAGTATTAGTGGTATGATTTTCGCGTTAACAATGCGCCACTTATATTGCAATGCAACAATGAGTTTACCTAAACCAAAATAAGACAGTTCTAAATCATAACGCCTTGTGCAGACTTTAAATTTAAAACTGCTTACTCAGGTTAAAAAATAATTAGGCCGCTATTTTTTCTGGCTCTTGTTGTGTATTTTCACTGGTTGCTTCTGTTTTGACATCCTGTGAACTATCTTCTTTGATTTCTATCGTTTCAGCAGTCACATCTTTTTCTTGAGGCATATCTGTTTCTGCATACAACATTGAACCATTGATTGCCGCCACGAGGTTGAAACCATTGTTTAACACCAATGAGCTGGCTAAACCAAAGTAACCCAATAAACCACCTAAAATACAAAAAGTATTTGGAATCGCAATTAAATAGAAACTACGTTGTACATTTTCTTGTAAAGTATCCGCAACTTCAAATAAGTAATCAAATTTCTGCAAATGTCCATCCATAAAGATCACATCAGCTACGTCGACTGCAATCGTAGATGCACCATGCAAAGAAACACCAATGTCAGCGAAAGACAAGGCTGCAGAATCATTAATGCCATCACCGACCATCATCACTTTTTTGCCTTCTTCTTGAAGGGCTTTCACATGATCCGCTTTTTCATGCGGTAACACGCCTGCGAAATAACGATCTACACCCAGTTCGCCAGCTAGCTCACGGGTTGGGGCTTCATGATCGCCAGAGATTAAAATGATTTCTTTCACGCCGCGTTGATGCAAGCTCTCAATGATTTCACGCGCCTCATCACGAACACTTGATTGCAACTCAATTAAACCTGCAATTTTGTTATTGATCGCAATAAGAATTGCAGAATGACCACGGTCTCGTGTATCTTGTAATGCAGCTTCAATCACTTCAGGCAACTCAATTTCTTCCCGTTCCATATAACGGCCGCTGCCCACTTTAACTAAATCACCTTGCACCATCACCTCAATACCAAAGCCAACATGGTATTTAGAATCATCATGAGCTGGTAACGTCATACCTCGGTTTTCTGCTTCTTGTAAAATTGCATTAGCAATCGGGTGCGAGAATTTTTGTTCAGCTGTTGCTGTGTATAATAAAATTTTATCTTCAGAGTATTTATTATCGGTTAGGACAATGTTAGCGACTTTCGGTACGTCATGAGTCAATGTGCCTGTTTTATCGAATAATACCGCGTCAATATGATTCAAATTCTCAAATACACGACTGTCTTTAACTAACACCCCATTTTTTGCAGATTTACCCAATGCCGCAAGCAACGCAATCGGCGCAGCCACACGAATACCTGTACCATAGTCAGCGTTGATAATAGCCAGCATTGCACTAGGACTAGTGACAGCATAACCTAAAGCACCTAAACCTAAAGTCGGTAATACCATACGGTCAGCAATATCTTCACCCATTGACTGTAAATCAACCTTATAAGTTGCTGCATCATTAATAATTTCTAATACCTTTGATGCAACCGTATCATTACCTGTTTTATCAACTTTGACATGAATTTTACCGCCAACTAAAACCGTAGTTGCCAACGCTTCATCACCTAAATGTTTTTCTACAGGGGCAGATTCTCCCGTTAAACTATGTTGGTCGATCATCGCTTCACCATAGACGATCTCACCATCAATTGGCACTTGCTCACCTGTATTAACGATAATAATGTCGCCTTTGTTTAACTCTTCTACAGGTGTTTGTACTTCCTGACCGTCCACTAATAACCATGCAAAGCGGGCTTGTTCTCCGAAAATATCGGCCAAATACTGACGTGACTGGCGGCGGGTTTTTTCTAATAATAAATCAGCAATATCTAATACCCATACCATAAATGCAGCTGCACCAATTTGTCCGAAGACTAAACATAAAGAAATTACCGTTGCATCTAAAATATCAACTTTAACCTGTTTTTCTTTAAAAATAGCATCACCTGCTTCTCTAAAGATTTCTGCTGCGGTGTAGCCAATTAAGAGCAAAGAGACGGGAGCTAATGCAGGAAAAAAGAGTTGAGAGGCAATTGCTGTTCCCATAACACCTGAAGTTACGGCAAATTGGTAAGGTTTTCGGTTACTTTCTTCTTCAATGACTGATAAGCCTGTATCTTCAGCTTGTTTTAATGCAACTTCTTGTTCATCATTTTCGACATAAGCTTGCGCACTTTTATCACCTGCAACTGATAAATAAGAACGGGTATCTTTCGCAACTTTTTTCCAATCAACCCTACTGGCAGCAACACCAGCTCCAACAAGCAAAATACCTGCTAAATGAATCATATTGCGCAATCCTAAACCAAAAATAAGATGATTCATTATAACCATAATTTCTTATAATGTGGAATCAGTTTGACATAAATGCGTAATACTGGTGAATTTTAAAAAAATTGTAATTTTATACTAGTATTCATTAACTAAACGCGGTAATATAAGTCTGCTATATAAGCTATTTACTTGAACATTCATGTAAAAATTGTTGTTTAGTTAGTTACAAGAAATCTTTTAAATTTAAAACTAACTAAAAAAATTATTGCGATACTCATGATAGAAACAACTTATTTAACTAATCATTTATTGATTGCAATGCCAAATTTGGACGATCCACATTTTGCACAAACAGTCACTTATGTCTGTATGCACAATGACGATGGCGCAATGGGTATTATAATCAATCGCCCTATTTCAGGTGTTGACGTGGGTCAAGTGTTGGAGCATATGGAGATTGAGTCTCATAATCCAGTTGCTGATCGTATGCCTGTATTTGACGGTGGGCCTGTGCAAAAAGAACGTGGCTTTGTATTACATGAACCCAGTGACAAAAACTGGGATGCGATGTTGATTTTGCAAGATCAAATGGCGATTACCACTTCTCAAGATATATTGCAGGCGATGGCTGACGGTAGTGGACCTGATAATGTACTAATTGCATTGGGTTATGCGGGCTGGTCGGCAGGACAACTTGAGCAAGAAATGTTGGAAAATACATGGTTAAGTATTCCAGCCAATGATAATGACATTATTTTTAATATTCCAGCAGAAAACCGTTGGCAAGCAGCCGCTTCAAAATTAGGGATTGATATTAATTTATTATCGACCCAAGCAGGACATAGTTAATTTATAATGACCGTTCAGACTTTGTTGGCCTTTGACTATGGGCGGCGCAGAATTGGCGTTGCTGTTGGCCAAACCCTAACCCAATCCGCTAGACCGTTAGCTGTTCTCAAAATCAGTAAAAATAAACAAATACCTTGGCAACAAATCCAACAGTATATTGCTGAGTGGCAGCCCCATGCTTTGGTGTTAGGTTTATCACAACATGCCGACGGCTCGCAAAATAAAATCACTCAAGCCATTCATGACTTCAAGGCAGAGTTAGAACAACGTTATAATCTGCCTGTGTATTTGGTTGATGAGACGTTAACCTCCGTAGCGGCACATGAATACTTAGAAGAGATAGGACAAAAAGAAGCGTTTATTGATGCTGTTGCTGCAAAGATGATTCTGGAAACTTGGTTGAAAGGATAAGATTATTCTTTACAAACATGGCTTATTTTCAGCATAAAATGGCGTTGCAATTATTCACAAAACTATTTGGTTTCAAAGTCATGAATAATATTTTTTCGATTTCATAAATTCAATCATCACTTATCTAAATAATAGTCTACACTTCATAAATAATGACGTATAAAAAAGTGCTAGGCTATCAAGCTTTTGCCCCTGATTTAAAAAAATCCGATTTATAAATTGTTTTTCACTTAATTATTTCATATAATTGCGAGTTTTCATTGGTGTTAGCATAGGTATATAAATCAATGGTTACAATCCGTTTATCTCGCGGTGGTTCTAAAAAGCGTCCTTTCTATCACTTTGTTGTGACTGACTCTCGTAGTCGTCGTGATGGCCGCTATATCGAACGTTTAGGTTTCTTCAACCCATTAGCTTCTGGTCAAGAAGAAACGTTGCGTATTAATTTAGAACGTTTAGAGCACTGGTTAGGTCATGGTGCGCAAACATCTGAGCGTGTTAAAAAATTAGTAAAAGATTACCGTAAAACAGCTTCTCAAGTTGTTGCGACAGCTGAAGCCGTTGCAGAAGCAGCATAATTAATGTCTGACCAGTCGCGGCGAATTATTGTTGGGCGTATCAACGGTATCTATGGGGTACGAGGTTGGGTGAAAGTGTATTCTTATACTCGTCCCATTAAAAACATCCTCGCCTATTCGCCTTGGCAATTATATCAACATCAGCAATGGCAAACGGTTAATGTCTGTGAAGGTAAGCCGCATGGTAAAGGTATTATTGTGCGCTTAGAAACTTGCCAGACTAGAGAACAAGCCGCCTTATTATTAGGCAGTAAAATTGCCATTTCGCGCGACCAGTTACCACCCACTGAGGATGATGAATATTACTGGTCAGATTTAGTTGGTTTAAAAGTCATCAATCAAGATGGTATTGAATTCGGCACAGTCGACTACTTGATTGAAACAGGGTCAAATGATGTATTAGTGGTCAAAGGTGAAACAGAACGTCTTATTCCCTTTTTGATTCCACAATTTATTATTCAAGTTGACCTACAACAGCAACAGATTTTAGTTGACTGGGATCCAGCATTTTAAACTATCCACCAAAATGGCCTATTATCTTCGCGCCAAGCACTGATAATGGCTATTGATAATTGTTAACTGAAACTATGCACATTGGCGTTATTACTCTGTTTCCAGAGATGTTTACTGCATTACGTTGTGGTGGCATTGTGGCACGCGCCTTAGAACGCAAACTGTTGCAACTCAGCTTGTGGAATGTGCGTGACTACAGCCAAGATAAACATCGTAGAGTAGACGATAGGCCTTATGGTGGTGGTGCAGGCATGGTGATGCAAGTACAGCCTGTGCGCGATTGCATTCAAGCAGCAAAAGACCAGTTTCAGTCTAAGCCCAAAGTGATTTACTTATCACCGCAAGGACGTTGTTTAGATCAATCAGGTATCCGCGAGCTTTCCCAACATCAAAACCTCCTATTTGTTTCTGGACGCTATGAAGGGATTGACGAGCGTGTGATTGAGCACGATATTGATGAAGAATGGTCTATTGGCGACTATGTATTAAGCGGTGGTGAACTCGCAGCAATGGTGATGATTGACGCACTGACTCGGCAAATTCCGGGGGCATTAGGTCATGAAAACTCAGCAGTTGAAGATTCCTTTTATCAAGGTTTACTCGATTATCCTCACTATACACGCCCTGAAGTGATTGATAATCAGTCTGTTCCTGCTGTGTTATTAGAAGGTCATCATCAGGCGATTGAAAACTGGCGACATAAGCAAGCACTGGGACGCACATGGCAAAAACGTCCTGACTTATTAGACAAGCTTGAATTGACAACGCGTCAGCAGGCTTTACTTGACGAATTTATTAACGATTTGAAGGGAGTACAAACATGAACATTATCCAGCAACTAGAACAAGAACAAATGGGCAAAGACATCCCAGAATTTAATCCGGGTGACACTGTCGTTGTTCAAATTAAGGTAAAAGAAGGTAACCGTGAGCGTTTACAGGCCTTTGAAGGCTTAGTGATTGCTGTACGTAACCGTGGTTTGCATTCTGCATTCACTGTACGTAAGATTTCTCATGGTGAAGGCGTTGAGCGTGTTTTCCAAACTTACAGCCCGCTTATTCAAGAAATTAAAGTAAAACGCCGTGGTGACGTACGTCGTGCTAAATTGTACTACATGCGTAACTTACGTGGTAAAGCAGCACGTATTAAAGAAAAAATCCCTAGCAAGAAACCAGCTCAACAAGCAGCTGCGCAGTAATTGGCTTGCTTCATATCCTTTCAGGTTGGCTATGGCTTGAAAGGATTTGTTTTGAATACCTACCTATTTAGTACCCACTTTATTTCAATTCAATCTTTTCAAACTTCTTTATATTGTCCTGCATTCAATTGATTTTTTGCTAATTTACGTTTTGCACATCTTTTATCCCACAAATGTTTCACATGTCTTTTCCATAAAATATTTACTGTGTAATAACCAATAACGGCGAATATTAATCCCATCGTAAAAGAACCTAATAATAGAGGTTGCCACGAATTTGCAAAGATTTGCATCAGCTGATCCATTTCTAGCGTCAGATCAATATTTTTCGGCGACAAGCCCATCATAAATGCACCTAAGCGATAAGCTAAATAAAACATGGGAGGAATTGTGATAGGATTAGTCAGCCAAACTAGGGAAACGGCAAGCGGGATATTCACTTTAAAATAAATTGCTAAAATGGCCGCCCATAGCATTTGTAGTGGAAAAGGGATAAATGCCGAAAATAAACCCACAGCCATCCCACCAGCCAAAGATTTTCGATTTAAATGCCACAAATTTGGCTCGTGTAACCAGTCACCTAAAAACTGTAAGTGCGGGTGTGATTTAAATGTTTTGGGATGCGGCAACATCCGTTTAAAAAATTTTCTAGCCATACGTTACAACATCATGCGCTTAGCAATTATTGCTTTTTTATTAGGGATATTAATCTGTCAACAACTTACAGCGTTGCCCAATATACAATGGGTTTGGCTGCTATTGGCAATGATTGTTGGACTGGGAATAATCGTTTTATATGCAAGAAGTATGAGATTTTTTATAGTCTGTGTTATTTGCATCATTTTAGGCTTTCTATGGATGTTCTGGAATGCGCAGGCTATATTAGCACAACAATTACCAAAAGAAATCGAAGGGCAAAAAATCACGATTCAAGGCCGCATTGTTAGTATCCCCACACAAAACAAGTTTAACACTCAATTTGATTTACATGCTAGCCATTTTGTTTATCAAGACCAGTTTTATCCATTTCATAGCAAAGTCAGATTAAAATGGTATGTTAAGGACAATCAAATACTATCAGTCGCACCTGATCAGTTATGGCAATTCACCGTAAAACTCAAACGTCCTCATGGCACAGTTAACTTTACGGGTTTTGATTATGCTAAATATTTATTCTCACAGCGAATTATCGCCATTGGCAATATTAACCGCACTGAAAAGCCGATATGGCTTGATTCATCAAGAGATTACCACCCTCAAACAATACGTTATCAGTTGATTCAGCATATAAAAAACTTAGTCATTGATTTACCCAATGCAGGTATTATTTTGGCGATGGGATTGGGAGAGCGTAGTTTAATTTCTAGTCAACAATGGAATTTATTTCGTCAAACAGGTACAAGCCATTTAGTTGCGATTTCAGGTTTACATGTTAGCAGCATCGCATTGGTTACATTTTTTATTTCGCGCCGACTATGGAGTCACTTAGGTAACGTTGCATTATGGCTGCCGAGTATTTATTTTGCGACTATCGTTACATTACTTGCCGTCTCATTTTACGTTTTCTTGGCTGGATTTAGCATCTCCGCACAACGTGCCTTTATGATGATACTGGGTTTTCTCATGCCAAACTTGTTAGATCGTCATTTAAGTGTGTCACATCGAATCAGTTTAGCTTTAGCATTTGTATTGCTATATGATCCTTTATCCACGCTTTCTGCTGGCTTTTGGTTATCATTTATTTTAGTCAGCACGCTGGTGTATTTTTCTCAATTTATACATTTATCTCCCATAAGGCGAAAATGGTATCAAGCCTCAGGTATCCATTTAAGGACATGGTTTGTCCAGCTTATTTTGCTTCAAGCCATCCTCTCTTTAGTCGCTTTTCCGCTTTCTTATTATTTTTTCCAAACCCCTGTTATCCTATCTCCCATTTTGTGTAATTTGCTACTTATTCCGCTTACAAGCTTTATTATCCTGCCTGCTATCTTTTTCAGTATTTTATTATCCATATTTTCAACGTGGTTAGCATTGCCAGTTTTCTATTTTATTTCTGACTTACTGGTTCGGCTATTTAAAACAGTTCACTTCATTCAAGGAATAGAGCAGCCTTATAGCAGTTTATTACATACATTAGCAACTAATTTGAATTTATTCACAATATCACTCACTTTGTTCAGCTTATTTACTTTATTCGCACCGAGAGGGTTTCATATTCGCTGGCTTGGTTTAATTGGGCTGCTACCTCTATTTTTTACCATTTCAACACCGAAAACCATACAACATGGAGAATTTGCATTCACAGTATTGGATGTTGGACAAAGTTTAGCAACAGTAATTAGAACTCAAAATCATCAACTTATGTATGATGCTGCTAGTCAATGGATGTCAAAAAGCGTTATTGTACCCCATTTAAAAACCCAGCAATTTAGACACTTAGATTTACTGATTGCCAGTCATGGGGATAGCGATCATATTGGAGGGGTTAATGTAATTGTACAAAATATCCCGATTCAGCAAATTTTAACAGGTGCGACCGAAATAGGCAGAATTCAAGATTTTCTAAAAGTGCCGTTACAGCAACAAGTGCCTATCGCATTATGCAAGGCAGGGCAACAATGGCAGTGGGATGGGGTTTATTTTGAAATATTGCACCCTACCAGAAATTATAGAAACAGAAATGATAGAAGTTGTGTTTTAAAAATAACGGGGAAAAATCACAGCATGTTGTTAGCGGGAGATATTTCCAGTCAAGTCGAGCTATCGTTATTATCTAAAAATCTACAGGCCGATGTACTTATTGCACCACATCATGGCAGTAAAACATCATCATCGACACCATTTATTCGCGTAGTGAATCCAAAAGTGGTGATATTTTCAACGCGCTATTTAAACCATTTTCGACATCCGCATCCTGACATTGTGCGACGCTATCAACGTTTCAATATCCAAACATTGAATACAGCCGAAACGGGAGCAATTCATTTTGATCCAAATAGTCATGATTTTTTAAAACCTATTTTGGCACGAGAGCAAAGGCGGCAGATTTGGCATTATTAGTAGCAGCGAAATTATATGTATTTATAATTCAGTCTTTTTTGATAACGTTATTATTTGTTCAATACTTAACCCTGTTAATTCTATAATTTCACTAAATTCATAGCCTTTCATTAGCATTTTTTTTGCTGTTTCTTGTGCTTTTTGCGTTGCACCCTCTTCTTTTCCAGCTTTCTTGCCTTCTCCATAGCCATCGCCATAAGATGAGTCAAACATACTGGCTTGATAGTGTAGGTCTTCTTGGTAAGCACGATATGCAGCACGTTGTTTATCGTCTAATTGCAGCAAGTCTAGTTTTTCTTTGGCTTCGTTTAACCCTTTTGCATGAAATTCATCTTTGACTTCTGCATGTTTCAGAAAGTAAATCCATTCATCTAAGCTGTCTTTAGCTACATCATTGAATTTGTTTACTTTGATGAGATAGTATTCTGGAAAAATTTCAGCAACATGCTGTTTTTGGAATTTCTGTTTTTGTTTATCATTTAATTGTAATTGGTCATTTAAGTGGATGCCAACAAAATTAGTTTCGCCTTTGTAAATATAGTCTTCGCCTAAGCCCAAATTGAAGTACAAAATACTCACAGAGATTACTTTACTGATTTCTGAGTAGGCCATGCCTTCTTGCATATATTCGACTATATCTTTGGATACGCCGTAGCAAATACGTTGTAAAAAGTCATATTCTCGGCTGTATTGCACTTCGATGATAATGATTTTGCCTTGGCTATTTTTGACTTTAACATCAACACGGTTATATTTATCATTTTCGTATGCTTGATTGCTTTCACTTTCTAGTACTTGCAGAATAGTAATGTCTGTTTTCAGTAGTTCGCTTAAAAAGCCTTCTAAAATAGCGAAATTGGCCTTGCTTCTAAGGATTTTCTTGATTGCCCAGTCAAAGCTTACTAGTTTTCTGCTCATGATGATACCTCTTCTTGGTCAGAATAAGCGGAAGGTGCATAAAGCTTTTTGTGCTCTGGGTCTAATAATAGCTCTTCTGGAAAGTCTTCAAAGAAAGTATATTTTTCAATAAGATTCTTAAATTGAGGTTTTTTTTCTGAGTTTGCAAGATAATAAGCATTATAGAAAATAAGTACCAATTCATAATTAGAAAGTTGTGCTTTAATTAATTGAGTATATTGTTTACATTGTTTATAGCTGACTTTTGAATTGTCTATAAATCTAAGAATTTGAGAAAAATTTTTAAAGTAAACATTTAACTCTATTCTGTCTATTTTTTCTCCCTTAATAGATTTTTGATAGGAGTATAATAAATCCTTTTTTGTAGCATAATTATTTTTGTAATTTCTATGAAAATTAGAAAAGCATTCTCTTCCTGATATCTCTTTGCTGCTTCGGTTAGTATGCATATTTTGCACATTCTCACGATACAAGCTCAAAAGCTGAAAAAAAGTATTTTCAAAAGTTTGTAAAGCCATTTGTTGCTCTTGTGCTTCTAATGCACTGGCTGATTTTGCAAACTCTTTCCTTGAAAGTTCTAATTCTTGTCGAGATGCTTCAAGCTCTCTGCTCTGAATCCTGATTGTCTGCAGAAGTAAATACAAACTCAAAAATGCTAAAATCGGATTTAACATCCCTCCAAAATAATCACCAACAGTTCCCCACTGCCCAATTTCAGTATCTTTGTGCCCTACAAATCCCAAAATATCCACACCAACTAAAAAATATAAAATAGCAGGTGAAGCTACAAAAATAACAGCAGCAACAGCAATGAATAAAATATGATTTTCTTTAATAAATTTCATAATTACTGAATTTTCAAAAATTTATGTGTTTGTAAACTCAAATGCCACTCTGGATGGGTTAGACAATAATCAATTGCTTGCTGAGTTGCATCAGGACAGGCCTCATCATCAACAGGCTGAATAAAAAAGTGCCGAAAATCTAAATCATCAAACTTCTCAGGCTTCAACGACTTTTGCGGATAAATTAACTTTAGCTCATCACCATACGTCTGCACAATCTTAGAACCTGCTTTCGGACTCACACAAATCCAATCCAAACCTTCAGGCAATGCAATCGTGCCATTGGTTTCAACACCTGCTTCAAAGCCCAAATCATGTACCGCTTGCAATAAATCCTCATCCAACTGTAACGCAGGCTCCCCTCCCGTAAAAATCACATACGGATGCCCCGAACGAGAACCCCACATCTCACCAATAAAATGCGCCAAAATCCATGCCGTCTCATATCGCCCACCATTCTCACCATTCGTACCCACAAAATCCGTATCACAAAACTGACAAATTGCTTTCTCTCGATCTTCCTCGCGTCCCGACCACAAATTACAACCCGCAAACCGACAAAATACTGCAGGACGACCTGCTTGCGCCCCTTCCCCTTGTAAACTATAAAAAATTTCTTTGATTTGATATGGCATGATGGATAATTCTGCAAAGATCGTAGGATAGCCCAAACCGACTACCCCACGTGATAAAGGAATACTAATTATTTACGACAAGGCAAACTGCCCAAATCATCGGCTAAATGATCGTTATGTACTTGTTTTAAATAGTCTCTAAATGACTCACGCAAATTAGGATGCTGCAAAGCGTAATTCACCGTTGCTTGCAAATAACCAATCTTGCTACCGCAATCATAACGTGTACCATTGAATTCATAGCCAAAAATATGCTCTTCAGCTAATAAGCCTGCAATCGCATCAGTCAATTGGATTTCGCCGCCAGCCCCGCGCCCAATCGTTTCCAAATATTTGAAAATCGACGGTGTCAGTAAATAACGACCTACAACCGCTAAGTTTGATGGGGCTTTTTCTGGTGATGGCTTTTCAACAATGCTTTGTACCCCGTGCAAACCCTCATATAAAGTGCTCGGCTCGATGATGCCATAACGCGCAGTATCTTGTTTGGGTACTTCCTCAACAGCGATTACGCTACCTTTTTGTTTTTCAAAGATATGTACCATTTGAGTTAAACAAGGATACTCTTTACCATCAATCAAATCGTCCGCTAAAATCACTGCAAACGGCTCATCACCTACCACAGGTTTTGCACATAACACCGCATGGCCTAAACCCAAAGCCTCAGGCTGACGAATATAAATGCACGACACGCCATCAGGTACAATATTTTTCGCCATCGACAATAAGTCATATTTACCACGGCGAGTTAATTCATCCTCTAATTCCTGATTTTTATCAAAATGATCTTCTAACGAACGCTTACTACTGCTAGTCACAAAAATCAATTGATCGATACCTGCCGCAACCGCTTCTTCCGCTGCATATTGGATTAAAGGCTTGTCGACAATTGGCAACATTTCTTTAGGACTGGCTTTGGTTGCAGGTAAGAATCGTGTACCTAAGCCTGCTACAGGAAAAACGGCCTTACGAACAGGTTTTTGTACTTTTTCCATGAAAATCTCGCTTTTCAGTTATCAGTGAACAGTTATCAGTGAACAGCTAAATATCATTTTAGAGAATAAACATTAAATATTTGAGAAATACAGGCATATTCAGTTTGAACGCGCCAATAATTAACTCAAGCATTTAACCAACCACTGACCAATGTCTTTTATTTCTTCTGGATAAACACTGTGCTCCATCGCATAATTGTGCCATGCAACTTGGTAGCCTAAAGTGCTTAGTAAGCGATAACTTTGTTCACCTTGCGCCACAGGAATCACGGGATCAAAATCACCATGACCGTAAAAAATAGATGTGTCGTTATTTGCAGGATGGCGTTCTTCTGGCAGGCTATCAGCAAATGGTAAATAGGTAGATAAAGCCATGATACCCGCTAATTTATGCGCAGAACGTAAACCCGCGTATAAAGCGATTGCCCCACCTTGGGAAAAGCCCGCTAAAATAATCTTATCCGATGCAATGCCCATGTCCATTTCTTGGCCGATGAAATTATCAACAAGTTGCTGAGAATCCTTTGTGCCAGTAATGTCTTGGCGTTGGGTTAAATCCATTGCTTCAATATCATACCAACCCCGCATCACCATGCCGCCATTAATCGTAATTGGGCGCATTGGGGCATTAGGGAAAACAAAGCGGGTAGACTGAGTGATCTCGCTAGGCAATTCTGGCACGATGGGTTCAAAATCGTTTCCATTTGCACCCAATCCATGTAACCAAATCACACTCGCTGTTGCCTGCTTAGGCGGTTCGACAATAATTGCATCCATTATTTGTTACTCAATGTAATAGTTTCGCCAGCTTGTTCCGTGCAAACACGAGACAATAAACTAAATAATTCTTCTGTTGAGCTTTGCCATGCGCCATCTTTATATTTCAGATGAAAACCGCCTGATTTTGCCGCTACCCAGATTTCATGCACAGGTGGTTGCTTATTGATAATCACTTGGGTTTTATTTTCAAAGACTAAGGTCAATACGCCGCCCGCATTTTCATAATCAATATCGGTTTCCGTTTCGAGTTCATCTAGCAGCTCTTCAATTTGAAATATGGTTTGATCTGCTAATTGATGATATTCGGTATCATTCATGGCCACATTCTCAATAAAAAAGTCTTATTGTACTCAAAAAGAATTATTAATGTACGAGAAGAATCAAGTATTGTTTTGATCCAAAGCTATTTATTTTGTTATTCGGGGTTGAGGGCATATGAATGGCGAGGCGAATAAATTCATGAAATATAATGTGTGCTTTATTCAGCCTGAAGTATTGTAAAATAGCAGGCTAAAATTATTTTCAGGTTGTACCATACTATGCGTAAAGAAATCACAATTAAACGTCGCCCAACTCGTCAAATTTATGTGGGTAATGTACCAGTTGGCGGTGATGCCCCAATTGCCGTACAAAGTATGACCAATACCGATACTTGTGATGTTGACGCGACGGTTGCCCAGATTCAAGCGATTCAAAAAGCAGGGGCGGATATTGTGCGGGTTTCTGTGCCCACCCAAGATGCAGCAGAAGCATTCGGCAAAATCAAGAAATTGGTTGATATTCCATTAGTGGCCGACATTCACTTTGATTATAAAATTGCGTTGCGGGTTGCGGAATTAGGCGTGGACTGTTTACGGATTAACCCCGGAAATATTGGGCGTGAAGACCGTGTACGCGCCGTAGTGGATTCAGCCAGAGATAAAAATATTCCGATTCGAATTGGTGTGAATGCGGGCTCGTTAGAAAAAGATTTGCAGAAAAAATATGGCGAACCCACTTCTGATGCACTTGTAGAATCTGCGTTACGACATATCGATATTTTAGATAAATTAGATTTTCCTGACTTTAAAATTAGTTTGAAAGCATCTGAAATTTTCATGACGGTGATGGCATATCGCAAATTAGCCGATCAAATTGAACAACCGTTACATCTTGGCATTACTGAAGCGGGTGGATTCCGTTCTGGTACGGTGAAATCTGCAATCGGTTTAGGCATGTTATTGATGGAAGGCATCGGCGATACAATTCGTGTGTCTTTAGCCGCCGACCCTGTGCAAGAAATTAAAGTCGGGTTTGATATTTTGAAAAGTCTACATTTGCGTCAAAAAGGTGTAAATTTAGTCGCTTGCCCTTCTTGTTCACGACAAAATTTTGATGTGATTAAAACCGTGAATGAATTAGAAAACCGTTTAGAAGATATTATTGAGCCGATTGATGTGGCGGTGATTGGTTGTATTGTTAATGGTCCGGGAGAAGCCAAAGAAGTACAAGTTGGCCTTACAGGTGGTACACCGAATAACTTAATGTACATCGATGGCAAACCCCACCACAAAGTACAAAATGAACAACTGCTAGACGAATTAGAGAAAAATATTCGTGAACAATTAGCAGCCAGACAACAAGACTAAACTGTTATAGCTCGTTCTATCAATTATGTTTAGAGCGAGCTATCAACTATTTAAAGCAGATCAAACAAGTTCGGCGTAAAGATCATGCTCATCTGCATCAATGATTTTGATTTCCGTAAAGTCCCCCGTTTTTAACGCATGTGGCGCAGGATTTTGAACAAAAATTTGTCCGTCAATTTCAGGGGCTTCCGCCGCACTACGTGCAACAATCACATCTTCTGTCACCGCATCGATTAATACTTTTTCTTGTCGACCAATCCGTTTTTGCAATTTATCGCGACTGACATCGGCTTGTAACGCCATCAATTGCTCTAAACGTTCGATTTTTTCCTCTTCCTCAACAGGATTAGGTAAATCATTCGCCGTTGCACCTTCCACAGGAGAATACGGGAATACACCAACACGGTCTAATTCAGTCTGATCTAAGAAATCTAAAAGTTGCTGAAAATCATCTTCTGTTTCTCCGGGGAAACCAACAATAAACGTGCTACGAATCACCAAATCAGGACAGATTGAACGCCAATGCGCAATACGCTGCATCACATTTTCACTATCTGCGGGGCGACGCATATTTTTTAACACGGGATGACTGATATGTTGTAACGGCACATCTAAATAAGGCAATACCAAACCTTCCGCCATTAACTCAACCAGTTGATCAACGTGAGGATAGGGATAGACATAATGCAAACGAATCCATGCATCGAGCTGCCCCATTTCACGTAACAATTCAGTTAAACGGCGTTTTAAAGGTTTGCCCTGCCAGAATTCTAATTGATACTTGCTGTCGACTCCGTATGCTGCGGTATCTTGTGAGACTAATAATAATTCTCTGACACCTGCTTGCACTAATTTACTGGATTCTTCTAACACATCACCGATTGGTCTACTGTTTAATTTCCCGCGCATTGACGGGATAATACAGAAGCTACATTTTTGATTACAGCCTTCAGCAATTTTAATATAAGCATAATGACGCGGCGTAAGCTTAATACCGCCCAAAGGCACTAAGTCCACATGCGGATCATGCTCAGGTGGCAATACTTTATGCACTGCTGCCATCACCTCATCCAAACTGTCAGGGCCAGTAATCGCTAACACTTTAGGACAGTGCTGTTTAATCAATTCCTGTTTTGCACCTAAACACCCTGTGACAATCACATGGCCATTTTCTTCAATCGCTTCTTGAATGGTTTCTAAAGACTCTGCCACCGCCTCGTCGATAAAGCCACAGGTATTCACAACAACTAATTGTGCCTCATCATATTCAGGAACAATCTGGTAACCCTCTGCGCGTAATTGCGTCAAAATCCGCTCAGAGTCGACAGTTGCTTTGGGACAGCCTAGAGAAATAAAGCCAACTTTAGGTATATTCATATATTTGTTATCAGGGAACAGGTTAAAACAAGAGAAATCGGTGAAGCAATATTATATTGCAGTAGGATAGTATGTTACTGTGAAATAAGGTAAAACTGGTATGTTTTTTTAGATAATAAGCTTGGGGTACACATTTGAAACTGACAAACCTATCACATTATCAATTATTGTAAATTTTAAGGTTTTAGGATTGCCAGCAACTTCAGAGATACGTTATTGGTACACGCTCGCCTACTTGAATCTTATAATACGAATTGTGCAGGCTGTGCAACGCCTTCTAATTCTGCAACTGATGTTTCAAATAAGCTGTCAACTTGCCATTCTGTATCGCTATAACGTGTCACAACTAAAGCTTCCATGATAGGGTCTTGGCCAACAATTGCGAATAAACGACCATTTGGTTTTAATTGCGCTTTGAAGTGTGAAGACAATACAGGAATAGAGCCAGTTAACACGATGACATCATATTGAATATCTGTTTTCCAACCTTGTGCAGCATTACCCACACTTAAAGAGACATTATCAAAACCCGCTAATTTTTTCTCAGCTTGCTTGATGAAATCTTCGTGAATATCAACACTATCAACATGTTCAGCTAATTTCGCTAATAATGCAGTTAAATAACCACTACCTGTACCGATTTCCAATACACGATCAGTTGGCTTGATAGAGAGACTTTGTAACAACCGCGCTTCTAAACGAGGGAACATCATCACTTGGTCATGACCTAATGGAATTTCCACATCAGCAAATGCTAACGCTTGATATTCAGCAGGGACAAACTTTTCACGAGGCACTTCCGCCATAACATCTAATACGCTCTGGTTAAGCACTTCCCAAGGGCGAATTTGTTGCTCTACCATGTTAAAACGTGCTTGCTCATAATTGAATTGCGGCATATTCTTTCCTATCGCTTTTTCCCAAAAGTAAATTTAACAGTATTATAAATCTTATGGATAACTGCTGCTAGCGTTTTAAGTTTAAATTAGGCTAATAGTTATGATATGGTGTATTGAAATCAAGGGCTATCGCTAAAATATTGCTTTCAAGAACACAATAAAAACTGACAACATCTATGTTACAAACACTTTATGTTATTGCACATACATTCTTTAAAATCTGCAGGCTGGAATTAGGCCCTCAGGATTTGCCCAGTTCACGGGCGTTCTTGCTACTGGTCACAGCAACCTATATGTGCATATCTACAATTATCCCGATTATCTTTGAAATTCCTATTCTAAAGGCTATTTTACAAACATTTGTGGAAGTTGGCATTACTTTTTTTCTCACATTTAGTTTGCTTTATATGACAGGATTTTATGCAAGAACCTTGCAAACATTAACCGCAATTATGGGTATTGACGTGTTTTTTCATCTCATTGCAATCCCTATATTAATCCTAGAGTTATATTTTAAATCAGCAGGGATCGACATTGGTTTAACTCAAATCCTAGCAATCTTACTCGTCAGCTGGAATCTAACCATTTACGCGCATATTTTGCGTCATGCGTTATCAACTGAGTTTTTTGTTGGCTTTGTAATTACCTTTATTTATTTGCTCGTCACCATTATTATTCTGCAAACCCTTTTCCCAACTCCATTACCAGAAGTAATTACACAATAATGCACATTCATATTTTAGGCGTTGGCGGCACGTTTATGGCGGGTATTGCCGTGATTGCGCAACAGCTTGGTCATAAAGTCACTGGTTCAGATAAAGCGATTTATCCGCCGATGAGCACCCAATTGACCGAGCAAAATATCACTTATTTCGAAGGTTATGAGCCTGAACAGCTTAAGCCCGCGCCTGATTGTGTGATTATTGGTAATGCGCTATCCCGTGGCAATCCTGCTGTAGAATATATCTTAGAGCACAATATTCCTTACATGTCTGCCGCGCAATGGTTATCAGAAAATGTATTACGCCAACGTTGGTGTTTAGCGGTTGCAGGTACACATGGAAAAACGACAACCAGTAGTTTGCTCGCCTGGATTTTAGAATATGGCAATTTAAATCCAAGTTTTCTGATTGGCGGGATTCCTGAAAACTTTGGTGTATCGGCGCGTTTAACAGACAGTCCTTTTTTTGTCATCGAAGCCGATGAATACGATACAGCCTTTTTTGATAAACGTTCTAAATTCGTTCATTATCCAGCTAGAACAGCTATTTTAAATAATTTGGAATTTGACCATGCAGACATTTTCCCTGATTTAGCAGCGATTCAACGTCAGTTCCAACATTTTTTACGTATTATTCCGCAATCGGGTTTAATCGTGTATCCACCTGTTGAAACGATTCAGCAAGTTTTAGATAAAGAGCCTTGGAGTCAGCGCGAAACTTTTGCCAGTGACAATAGTGATTGGCAGATTGGAGAGCATCAAGCGGATTACTCTGAGTTTGAAGTGTATTTTCAGCAGCAATTGCAAGGACGGGTTCAATGGGATGTAGTGGGTTTACACAATGCACATAATGCGTTAGCAGCGATTGCCAGTGCCCGACATGCAGGTGTACCCAGTGCCATAGCCTGTGAAGCCTTAACCGATTTTCGTAATGTTAAACGTCGTTTAGAATTACGTGGTACAGTGAATCAAATCAATATATATGATGATTTTGCCCACCATCCGACTGCTATTGCTGCAACCATAGAAGCATTACGCCAGAAAGTAGGCACGCAACCGATTACCGCCGTGTTAGAAATGCGCTCCAATACCATGAAAATGGGCATTCATAAGGAACAGCTAGCAGCCTCTTTAAAAACAGCAGATACCGTGTATTTATACCAACCTGAAGATTTAACATGGTCGTTACAATCCGTATCAGATGCACTACCAAACGCTTATATTTGCCGTAATACCCAACAGATCATTGAACAATTAGTCAATACCCAGCAACCCAATGACAATATCTTAATTATGAGCAATGGTGGCTTTGAAAATATTCATCAACGCTTGTTGTCTGCTTTGTAGTATTTGTTTAAGTGTATTTTGAAGAGGGTATTTAACTGATAAGCTATTATAAAATAAATTATTTACCCCTTTTTAACCTCATAACATCATTAAATAATAATCTGTGTGGGGTTATACCAAATAAACCATTATCATTTCTCTATCTCAAACAACTTATATTGCAAATGGGATTTATCTAATCCACTCTATTAATAAATATATTTATCTCATTTATTATTAAATAATATCATTTGTATTATATTTCTCAATATACTGCTTATTTATAATATTTTCACATTTCTGCCTAAATTACTATGAAACTATATAATAGGTAGGTTAAACTACTCAGAATTGTGGTTTTAGCAACAATTGAAACTGTCATTTTTTTAAGAACCCTGTTAAATATATGTCATGTAAAGAAAGGAGGTGCGGCGGTTTGAGACCTCATCTTAGGCATAAGGGTTGCTTTACAATAGATATTCGCAAAAGTGACCAGATATATAATAATAACGCACCATAGGCTTTGATGAACACCATGTCTACACTTAAAGTTTCACCAGTTGAATTAACAAATACTGACCATTCTGTATTGAAAGTAGCTTTAAGTCTGGTCGCAAAAACACAAATTCAAACAGAGCTATTAACTGAGCATGATCGTAGTGGCAATGTTCTGATTGTTGATATCGATAAGCCTGAAGGAAAAAGATTTTTTACCGAATTTAAACCATCAAAACAAACACAATTGTTGCTTATTTCTAGTGAGATGGTTGAGGAATTACACCATCAACACTTTTTACATAAGCCCATCCGTGTACAAACGGTGAAAGATATATTAATTGATATTAAAGAAGAGCTTGATACGCCACGTAACCTAAAAAATTCAAGTCAGTTATTAAATAAAGAGCCGTCTCAAATAGCCGAGTTTAGCCCTGATAAAAATTTATTCTTTACTTTATTAGAAGCACAAAAAAACCAAAAAGTGATGCAGATTTACTGTCCGCCGCACTCGGCTCTATTTGTAAATAGTATTGATAATGTGGTTGCAACGTCAGCAAAAAAAGAAACCCTTTGGAAGATCACCCACTTATTAAATACGAGTATTAATAGCTTACAATTGTCTCACGCAGACTTTGGGGTTTTAGCAAAAGGCCAACGCATTATCCCTCTTAAAAATATTCTATGGACGACGGCGTTATATCTCTCACAAAGCCAAATTGCTGCACCCAATGTCACGATGGACACACCTATACAACTTAAAGTATGGCCAAATTTTTCCCGCTTGGATTTTGAACCTGAGCACATGCAATTAACCACATTGATGACAACTAAAGCACTAACTTTAAAGCAGGCAGCACAACAAACCAACTTGCCAGAGTCTTTTGTGATCGGTTTTTTTAATGCAATTTGGGTAATGGATTTAGTAATAATTAATCCGAAACAAGCAACAGCTGCTCACTCTCAAGCAAAGACAACTGTGAAATCAAGCTTACTGCAAAAAATTGCTAATCGATTGAAATTAAAGAATGCTTAATAAAGCAGAGATAAAATGACTTTTAATAATCGAAATGTAAATAAATAGCATTATCAGCGCATCATAAAGCATAATTTATAACCATTTGTTTTATAATAATTATCGTAGTTATACATCAAGTATTTTATATTTTTTCATAAAAAGCTGACACACTCCCCATATTTGTCCCTCTTAATTAGGTATAGACCTACACAACAATATTATTGCTTGTCAAATATGGATGAAAGGGGGATAAAACGTGGCTGTTCCAATTCATAAAAATCCAAGCTCAGATTTAACTATTTTCGTAGACCCTTCATGGCTAGTGACATCAGAAAAATACTTGATTAGCCATGCATTAGAAACTGTGCTCACTGAACTCAGCCCTGAGCATGTGACACAAAGAAAAATTGATGATTTTGTTAATAGTTTTAGTGGTATCTATCAGTTGACTGATTATGATATTCAAAATTTTTGTACACGCCTGAAACAAACGACACCCAGTCAGCATACGACCAAGCTGATTGAATTTATTAGCCTTTATAATACGGTTTCCAGTCGCATTACCCAGAATTTTTATGAGATTTCAGACTGTTTACATAAAAGTTTTGAGCTTTCTAATAGCCAAACTTTACAGTCTCAAACACATTACAATGAGGTGTTATGCGCAGGTATTGAATATGCGGTGAGTAATATTAAGAAAGGCAAATCCATTGTTATGATTACAGGTTCACCTGCCAAAACAGAATGTCAGCGTGTGATTGAAATGGCCATCAAACGCCGTGTCAAAATTCATGTTCTGTTTGCCTCAGATATTAAGGCCAATCCGAAGGATGTTCAATTTTACAAGCATATGACCAATGCCTTAGATAGTCAGTTTTTTGAATTGAAAAGAAGCTTTATCACAGAAATGCAATTGGAGCGTATTTTTCGCAGCATTATTATTCCCTCTGGTTTAGCTTCATGGCAACAATCGCCTCGTCGCCCAGATAACCCTTATCGCTATTAAGCGAATTAATTAGCCTCCTTTTCCTTAGGGTGTTGCACGTACTGAGCGGCAGACGTGCAACTTTTTAATTTAGCCTTTCAAATTCTCTAACCGCATCCGCATCACTTGCCCTTCAATACCTTCCAACGCTTCAATATTCTGAATGGCTTGATTGACACTGGCTTCTTTCACATCGTGCGTCAAAATCACAATAGTCACTGAGTCCGCATCACCAACTTGTTTTTGAATGATGGCTTCAATACTAATATCGTTATCACTCAACAAACTGGTGACTTGTGCTAATACGCCTTTTCTATCTAATGCAGTCATACGTAAATAGTATGAAGTTTCAATATCTTCCATCGGCATCACAGCAACATCGGATAAAGCATTAGGTTGGAAAGCCAAGTGCGGTACACGGTTTTCAGGGTCTGAAGTTAAAGCACGCACCACATCAACTAAGTCGCCAACAACAGCGGAGGCCGTAGGTTCTGCACCTGCACCCGCACCGTAATACAAGGTTGAGCCAACAGCATCACCTTTTACCAATACCGCATTCATCACACCATCAACGTTAGCAATTAAACGCTTGTGTGGAATCAAAGTGGGATGCACACGTAATTCAATGCCATTTTCTTGGCGTTTTGCAATACCTAAATGTTTGATTCTATAACCCAATTCGTTAGCATATTGCACATCTTCACGGGTGATCTTTGTAATGCCTTCTGTATATACTTTTTCAAACTGTAAAGGCACACCATAGGCGATAGACGCAAGAATAGTGAGTTTATGTGCTGCATCAACCCCTTCCACGTCAAAAGTAGGATCAGCTTCGGCATAACCCAGCTCTTGTGCTTCGGCCAATACATCAGAGAATTCACGGCCTTTATCACGCATTTCAGTTAAGATAAAGTTGCCTGTGCCGTTAATAATCCCAGCCAACCACTCAATACTATTGCCGCTTAAACCTTCACGAATCGCTTTAATAATGGGGATGCCGCCAGCAACCGCCGCTTCAAATGCGACCATCACACCTTTAGCTTGAGCTGCTTCAAAAATTTCATTACCGTGAATCGCAATCAAGGCTTTATTCGCTGTCACGATGTGTTTGCCTTGTTCAATTGCTTTTAAAACCAATTCTTTGGCTAATTCTGTACCACCAATTAATTCCGCCACAATTTCCACTTCTGGGTCATTTACCACATCAAATGGGTCTTGGGTTAATTTCATACCACTGGTTTGACAGATTCGAGGTTTGGCTAAATCACGCGCACTGCCATGTGTCACAACAATGCCACGTCCTGCACGACGGGTAATTTCTTCTGCATTCCGTTGTAAAACATTGACCGTTCCGCAGCCCACAGTTCCTAAGCCTAAAACACCGACCTTGACTGGATTTAACATATAAAACCTCGATTGTTGTTACTTCTTAACATTTTTTAGGACAAGCTATCCATAAGTGGGTTAAAAATACCATTAGTCACCCTCATGCACAAATCCCATTTTTTCTACCCCCGCTTTTTGTGCTGCAACCATGACGGCTTGCACTTGTTGGTAACGCAGCATTTTATCAGCATATAGGTGTAATTCAGGTTGAGGGGTTTGCTGGGCAATTTTTTGCAGGTGAATAGAGAGCTGTTTTTTATCAATAGCTTGTTGTTGCCAAAATAATTGGCCTTGCTGATCTATACTCAATTGTATATGTGTTGGATCATTCAGTGGATTTTGTGCATCTTCTGTTTGTGGTAAATTTACAACGACTGTATGCGGGACAAGCAGAGGTGCGGTAATCATAAATACAATTAATAAAACCAGCATTACATCGACCAGTGGTATAATATTGATTTCAGATAATAAATTATCATCTTGTTCAGAATTGAATGAATTGTTGTGCATAAGATATTATTACGACAAAATGAAGGTGTAGAAAAAAATCAGTGCATATATTTTGCTTTTGGCTTATTATATAACACTTATTTTTAAAATCGTTTATTCCTTAGAGCTAAAACCTATGTCTAAGAAATCTAAAAAGAAAAAAGTCATACACAAAGCACAGTGGCGATGGCAGTTAGATATTCTATTGTTCTTGTTGACAGCAAGTATTATGTTATGGACTGTTGTAAAAGTGCAACTGGTTGATATGAACCGTATTGCACAGGTATATTTAGCACCGATTGAAGAGCCTCAAGGTCTTGTGGTTGCGTCTCAAAAACGACATTGGCTTGAAAAAGAAGCCGCCGTCATTAATCCTTTGATAAAAAAACAAGACGAACAACCTGCTGAAACAGCACAAGACATTGCTGAAGCACAAGAGTCGACGATTATTGCCAGTGTTACTGAGCCAAAAGCGCGTAAACAGATAGATACATGGCGTGAGATTCAGCCTAAAAATGTACCTGCACCAGCTCAACCCAAACCAAATTATGTAACTTCGACAGAGAAAATTGATAAAAAAGTCGCTTTAACCCCAGAAGACGAAATTTTCTAAGATATTAAACTGATTTTAAAAAAGGATATTCAAAGCATTAATGTTTTCAATATCCTCCTCTCTTAGTTCATTAAGACACCAACGCTTTCCACATTTTCCCCGCTCATTGCATCGAATTCGAATGATAATTCAAAAATATCACATCTCCTACCGCAATTAATACACCTTGTTTTAGTTAGCATTTGTTTAACTAAACGTTTCAACACAATATTCAGCAAAAATAAATGCCGCAAATCCGTATAAAAATATAGTTGTGCCTGTTCAGAGTTATTGAGCACAGTTCTGCAATAATTTTTTAAATTTTTATTTGGTGGAAAAATTGTTTATTTAATTGAAATATAAAGAAAAGTGCTTTTAAAGTTGAGTGCTTTATAGGGTTTCTTACAACTTTAGTTGTATTTACATGCCGTGATACTCATCTTATGATATTTTCCATGAACGATAAGCAGTGCATTTAACTTAAATTTACTATTTTTATAGATAAAATGTGATAACGGTACGCTATTGTTCTGGGTGATAAACATTTGGCTGAGTTAACAGCAGACGATTAGTATTTTATGGGTTTAATTGAGCAGATTGCGGCAGCGGACAATATTCAAGCGGCTTGGGCATGGTTGGCGAGTCGGCGTAAGAATAGTCATCACAGATTATTGGCATTTACGTCATCATCGAACAGTGTTAGAGCCACAGATGGTTGCTGCGATTCTCGATGGGTCTTATCAGTTTAGTCCATGTAAACAGTATGAAAATGCTTTAGTTTGGTGCGCGCAAGATGCTTTGGTTTTGAGAGCGATGGCTCAGGTGTTAAGCCCTTATCTCAACCCGCAGTTGAGTCAGCATTGTTTCCATTTGGCAGGCAATGGCGGGGCTAAGGGTTGTGTGAATGCGGTGAGTAAGATGGTGGATGATTATCGTTGTCGTAGTGATGTCAATTCGTATTATGCGACGATTGACCACGGCATTTTAATGAAGCAGTTACAGGCATTGATTCCTTGTGAAACGGTGCTGACGTTATTAGGTCGTATGTTGGATCGGTTGGATGATGTGCAGGGTGTTTTGCATTCTGTGGAGATTGGCATCAGCAAAGGTAATCCGCTGTCGCCGTTGTTGGGGGCTGTGTATTTGCCGGCATTGGATCAGGAGCTGGGTCAATATTGTGAGGCGCATGGTTATGGGCGTTTCATGGATGATTGGGTGATTCTGTGTCGGACACGGCAGCAGTTACGGGCTGCGGTGCGGATTATGAACAGGGTGTTAGACCGCGTAAAGATGACTAAACACCCTTACAAAACTTTTATCGGACGCATTAAGGAGTCTGGGTTTGATTTTCTGGGGTATCGAATCGGTAACCGCTTGCGGCAAGGTTTGGATATCGCTTGGAAGACCTGGGCTAACCATCAAGGCAAACTGCGCCAGCTTTATGAGCAAGGTGTTTCAGAAACGGACATAGGGCAGTATGTTGAACGGTGGCAGCGTTGGGTTAGGAGTGGCGTAGAAGTTGTCAATGGTTGGTATGAGAGGTGGACTGGGGAGTTGTTTTTGCATGGTAGTAATGGCATTCTTCTAAATCTCATATACCCAACCTTTATTAGTTCAGCGGATTACTAGAACTGATTAATACTGTAACGACATACTCTGTTCTACCTTTGTGTAAATTCGAATATAAATACGTCACACTATATCTATACACTATCGAAAACATGACGAGGATGATTATTATGGGTTTCTTTCGCATTCCACTGCTTTCTCTCCCTCTAGCTTTTCTAACCTACTTCTCGTATGCAGCAGATATGGGTACTCTTAGCACCTCCTCCAATGGAGAAACTTCAACTCTGTATAACACGAATCCATTAACTAATCATAGTAAAAATGAAGATACCTCATCGACATCGTTTCGCTGGGTACGGACTATTCCCATTAACGGGCAAGGCAACGGGAATAACTATACCTATGTGCGCTCTGACTACCTAAGCTTCACAAAAGCGATTGGTGAAGTTAATTTTGACGAAACTACTATTGACAGTTGGGCACTTAACGGGGAACAGGTTCATAGAAACTCTTTCAGCCTACAACTTAACTCACAGTTCTTTCCCACTAAACGTTACACATGCAATTATCAACGCCAACCAAAACAGTATTGTAAGGCTTGGGCGCAGGCTCTATTCCTGATTTATACAGAGAGCAATAAAGATTATTATGAGGTTGCTATACAACTTTGGCTGTATGACTACTATCACTTTCACAAAAAATGCCCGAACGAGTGGCTTAGTTCTGACAAACGTGACTGCTATATAAACACTGCAAGAGCTGCGAAGTCGCTTGACTTTGATCCCAAACGCATTCACAAAATTAGCTTGCTACTAGACGCACTGCGGTACCAGGAAAAGGTTAATAACCGCTGGGAACCGAGGGCACAACTCAATGTATCAGCTACCGTGACTGCGTTCGATAACAACAACCCAGATAAAACTACGAAACAATCATATACATTAAATGGATATACTGATGACTTTCTAGCTCTTGCTTATAATTGGAGGGGTGTCGAATTTATTCTTGCAGGTGTAAGATCGGCGCTGCCAGTTGCTTATCTCTCTAGTCCTAACAAGGGTGCAGCATTGAGCACGACTGTGACTCTAGAACCGGGGCCTGTTTATGCTATTAAAACAGAAAAAAATGGGTACACTTATGAACGGAATAACCTCATAAACACAAAGCCGCAGCGTGTCACATCTACTGATGGCGATATCTCGTTCCATCGAACAATGCACAGAATACGCCCTTAACGGTTTAAATACTACATCTTATTAGCTCGCTACCAAACTCAGTTTGGTAGTGTATGTTTAAGAAGCTCTGCTTAGAGAATAGACATATATATTCATTCAATTAAGCTCCATTCGTAGATCTTTCACTTATATCTCCTTTTTAAGAATCCAATGCTTTCCACATTTTCTCCACCCGTTGAATCGAAATCGGTTTAGGCGTTTTCAACTCTTGTGCAAATGTTGCCACATTAAGTTCTTCCAATGTCCAACGAAAATCAATTAAAGGCTGAGCGGGACTTTGTATTTTTTCTAAAGCTTTATGATAATTTTCCCAGAAAGGGCGAATTTGTGTCGCTTTCACATCATCTTTAGCAGGCATTTGCTCCAACTTCTGCAAACGTAACCCCAACGCTTTCACATAACGTGGGCAGTGCTTCATATTGGCTAACGGCGTTTTTTGCACAAAACCAGAATATACCAACGAATGCAAATGCTGACGGATTTCCGTAACATTGCGGCTGCTACGTTTACAATTATTCAAAGCCTGAATCACATCGTTATACGCAGTCAACGTTTGCTCCAAATAACGCGCATACTCATTGGCGGTGGTCATCAATTGCTTGTTACCTTCACGTAAACGGGTTTCAAAATCAACTTGAGTTCGGGGTAATGGATGATTCAAAAACACCGCATCCACCGCCGCAATCAACACATCTTGTTTCAGTTGGTCGCTATTACCAAAACTCATGTAACGCAAGCACATTTGATGGCTAATCGGCATTTGTTTAACCAAACGTTTTGACGCAATATTAAGCAAAAATAAACGCCGCAAACCTGTATAAAAATGCTGTTGCGCCAACTCAGGGTTATCCAATACCGTTAAATCAACTTGAGTTTCTTGATCGATTAAAGTCGGAAAACCTTGCACCGCCACTTCATTCACCACTAAATCCACCGTTTCAGGTAAATCACCAAAATCCCAACGTTTGATATTTTTTCGCTCTAAACCACTGGTATCTGCAATTTTCTGTTGTGCTTGTTGGCTGGCGAACTTACCCCATTCAGCTTGCAATGCTGGCAAATTCCGACTCGTGGCTAAAATCTCGTTATCCATACCGATTAAACGAAAATTCATAAATAAATACTCAGGCAACCGCTCCAATTCAAACGCATCATTAGGCAAAGGCGAGCCTTTACGCCGATGTAAAAAGTGCAATAAGGCATCATTCAAACCTTGTTTAAAGCTATTGCTAGATTCTTGATAATATTTATTTTTCAGCTCATGAAACGCATCTCGCGCAACATCTGGCACAGGCACAAATGATTTTCGTAACTGTTTGGGTAAACTTTTCAATAAAGCAGTGATTTTTTCTTCTAATAAACCCAATACCAACCATTCAAAGGTTTCTGACTTAAGCTGATTTAACAACGGCAAAGGCACATCCACCGTCACGCCATCACGCTCATGTCCTGTCTCAAAATGATACGAAAGTGCTAATTCCAACTCATTGATAAACATAAAATCAGGAAAACTTTGCTCGGTGACAATATCCGCTGCTTGGGTTATCAAGATTTGCTCAGTTAAAAACAATAATTTTGGATTGTCTTTCTCCGCTTGCTTGCGCCATTTCTCAAACGCATGACCACTGTAAATATGCGCAGGCACACGTTCCGCATAAAATTGATACACCACTTCTTCATCAACCAAAATATCTTGGCGACGGGCTTTGTGCTCCATCCGCTCAATGTCGTTGAAAAGGCTTTGATTATGCTTGAAAAAGGGCGCTTTAGAAAAGAAATCACCAGCCACTAATGCTTGACGTAAAAATAAATCATGCGACACTTGCGGATCAATTGCCCCAAAGTTAATTTTTCGTTTCGGTACAATAGTTAAACCATACAATGTAATTTTTTCAAAAGCAGCCACTTGTGAAGCTCTTTTTTCCCAATGCGGCTCAAAATAGGATTTCTGACATAAATGACCTGCTAATTTTTCTACCCATTCAGGTTGAATTTTTGCCACACAACGCGCAAATAATTTTGAAGTTTCAACCAGTTCAGCACTCATAATCCATTTAGGTTGCTTTTTAAATAAGCCTGACCCAGGAAATACATAAAGTCTGGTATTGCGTGCACCTTGAAAATGCTCTTCTTTGGATTTATACGCAATATTGCCTAATAATCCCGATAACAAAGCCCGATGTACAGCATCATAAATTGCCCAAAACTCGTTTTTTTCTAATTCAAAAATTGCTTTAGGCTCATTGATTTGCCAGCTCCACTGTCCAACCAAATCCGTTAATTGGCGATGGACATCAAACCATTCTCGCATTCTTAAATAAGACAAAAAGTGTTCATGACACAGCTTACGTAATTTATTTTTAGACAGATGTTTTGCATTATGCTGATAGAAATCCCATAATTTAATAAAACTCAGGAAATCGGAACGATCATCTTTAAATTGGCGTTGGGCATTATCTGCTGCATCTTGGGCATCCAGTGGACGTTCACGCGGGTCTTGAATACTTAACGCACTGGCAATCACTAACACTTCATGCAAGCAACCTTCTTGTTTTGCTGCTAGAATCATTCTTGCAATTCTAGGGTCAATTGGCATTTTTGCGAGTTGTCGACCTGTCTCTGTAATTTTTCGCTCGCTATCTACTGCACCCAACTCGATCAATAAATTGTAGCCATCATTAATCATCTTACGATTGGGTGGCTCAACAAAGGGGAAATTTTCGATATTGCCCAAACGTAACGCCAACATTTGCAAAATAACTGAAGCTAGAGAAGTACGTAAAATTTCAGGCTCAGTAAATTCAGGACGTTGGTTAAAATCTTCCTGAGAAAACAAACGAATACAAAGCCCTTCAGCAATCCGCCCACATCGTCCTTTGCGTTGGTTTGCGCTGGATTGTGCAATCTTTTCAATCGGTAAACGCTGCACTTTACTGCGTACTGAATAACGGCTAATACGCGCCAGACCTGTATCAATCACGGCTTTAATTCGCGGCACAGTCAACGAGGTTTCCGCCACATTGGTGGTTAAAATGATCCGACGTTGTGAACTGGGATTAAATACTCGATTTTGTTCTGCATTGGATAAACGCGCATAAAGCGGTAAAACTTCGGTATTTTGTAATTTATGTTTGCGCAAGCTTTCAGCAGTTTCACGTATATCTCTTTCACCACTGAGAAAAATCAGAATATCGGCACTGCGATCATAGATTGAAATTTCATCAACTGCATCGACAATCGCTTGCTGCATATTGCGGTCTTGCTCATCTTCATCTTGGGTATCAAGTGGGCGATAACGTACTTCAACAGGATAGGTTCGCCCTGAGACTTCCAAAATTGGTGCATCATCGAAATGTTTGGAAAATCGTTCTGTGTCAATGGTGGCTGATGTGATAATGACTTTTAAATCTGGACGCTTAGGCAGGATATTTTTTAAATAACCGAGTAAAAAATCAATATTGAGGCTGCGTTCATGAGCTTCATCGATAATCAGCGTATCGTATTGCTCTAAAAACTTATCATTTTGGGTTTCTGCCAGCAAAATCCCATCTGTCATAAATTTTATATACGTTTGTTCACTTAAACGGTCAGTAAAACGGACCTTATAGCCCACCGCATGACCCAGAGGGCTTTTTAATTCACTGGCAACACGATCCGCAATACTACGCGCAGCAATTCGACGTGGCTGAGTACAACCAATAAAGCCACTAATACCCCTTTGCAATTCAAGGCAAATCTTTGGAATTTGAGTGGTTTTACCTGAGCCTGTTTCACCCGCAATAATCACCACTTGATTGTCACGAATCAGTTGCGCAATTTCGTCTCGATGTTCGGAAATTGGTAAATCATCGGTGAATTGAGGCTTGGGTAAATTTTGTAGGCGTTGTTGGCGTTTTTTCAGTGAGGTTTCAATATCTGCTGCAAGTTTTTCAAATCTTTTAATATCCAGTTTTTTTTGTAGTTGACGCACGCGCTTATTAAAGTGAAATTGATCGCCGCGCATGGTGTCTTTGATAATCGTTTTTAAAGTATCGAGTTGGTTTTGTGACATCTCTTAAGGAATTCTCTGCTAAAACTTTTTTGGAATATTATAGTTGGATTTTCTTGTTTATTGTAATGGCATCTAAAAAAGATGGGGTATATGTCTAAAACATTGAGGGGTAAAGTCCAAAATATGAGAAGACAATAGCTCGTGTACCCTATGGCTGTGTTGCCACTTTAATCATATATATAAAACCATTTCTTCGCTTTGAAAGTGCTTTAATCATAGATAATTTGCACTAATCAGCTCAAAACACCCTTTTAAATTTTCCTATTTTCACAATAATAACTGAACACCTGTTACGGATTTTACAAACGCTATACTGTAAGAGGATATCAGGCTTAATCAAGTCCATTGACTTTATATACTGTTAGCGATAAAGAATTTGCTATAATCAAAAGTTCCAAATATTGAGGAAAAACCATGAGTTCATGGCAAGAATTTTTTAATATGGGAGGCTATGGCTTTTATGTTTGGTCGAGTTACGGCATTGCTTTTGTCGTTTTACTTGCAAACGCGATTAGCCCTATATTTTGTGAGCGTAACTTATTAAAAACATTAGCGCGAAAAGCTCGGAGGGAACAACGTCATGACAGCAAAGCGTAAACAAAGACTGGCCGTTGTCTTTTTAATTTTATTGGGTGTAGGTGTGGCGACAAGCCTTGCATTAACTGCATTCCAAGAGAATATGTTGTATTTTTATGACCCTACACAAATCTTAGCGGGTGAAGCCCCTGAAAATAAAAAAATCCGTGTGGGTGGAATGGTAGTCGATAAAAGTGTAGAACGTGCCACAGACAGCTTAAAAATTAAGTTTGATCTGACTGACTACAAAAACATCATTACTGTGCAATATGAAGGTATTTTGCCTGACTTATTCCGTGAAGGCCAAGGTATTGTTGCAATTGGTAAAATGCAAGCTGATGGTCAATTCCATGCCTCTGAAGTGTTAGCCAAACACGATGAAAATTATATGCCGCCTGAAGTCGCACGTTCATTGGAAAAACAGGCCAAATCAGAACAAGAGAATAGTGCGGAATAGCCTTGTTTAAACCATTCATTACATATCGAAATTATTACTTATGATTCCAGAACTCGGACATTATTTATTGATTCTTGCGCTCTGTTTGGCCATTGTGCAGACCGTTTTTCCCCTGTTGGGGACATTTCGCGCTGCACCCAATTTAATGGCTGTCGCACGCCCCGCGGCAACAGGACAATTTGTATTTCTAGCCTTGGCGTATGTCTGTTTGACCTATGCGTTTATTTACAACGATTTTTCCGTGGCTTACGTCGCATCTCACTCGAATACCACTCTACCTTTACACTATCGTATCGTCAGTGTATGGGGTGGTCACGAAGGCTCGATGCTATTATGGACATTGATTTTATCTTTGTGGACAGTCGCAGTTGTGGTATTCAGTCACAGCTTACCGCGCCCAATGGCGGCCAGAGTGATTGCAGTGATGGGCTTTATTAGCATCGGCTTTTTGCTCTTTATGGTATTAACTTCCAACCCATTTGATCGTTTAGCTTCCCCCCCTGTTGATGGGCGAGATTTAAATCCATTGTTGCAAGACCCTGGATTGATTATCCATCCACCAATGTTGTACATGGGTTATGTAGGCTTTTCTGTGGCATTTGCGTTTGCGATTGCGGCATTATTGGGCGGCTCATTGGATAGTGCGTGGGCGCGTTGGTCACGACCTTGGACATTAGTTGCTTGGGTATTTTTAACTTTAGGCATTGCGCTTGGTAGCTGGTGGGCTTACTACGAATTGGGCTGGGGTGGCTGGTGGTTCTGGGATCCAGTTGAAAACGCTTCATTCATGCCTTGGTTAGTTGGGACGGCTTTAATCCACTCTCTTGCAGTAACCGAAAAACGGGCAGCATTTAAAAACTGGACGGTGTTACTAGCGATTCTCGCTTTTTCACTCAGTTTATTAGGCACATTCTTAGTCCGCTCTGGCGTATTAACCTCGGTTCATGCGTTTGCCAGCGACCCAACCCGCGGTGTGTTCATTTTAGGCTTTCTTGCTGTTGTTGTGGGCATCTCGTTATTGCTCTATGCGTGGCGTGCGCCGAAAGTGGGCAAAGGTGGCTATTTTGACGTGATTTCTAAAGAGTCATTTTTGTTAATTAACAACGTCTTATTATTGGTAACCTGTGCAGCGGTGCTGATTGGTACATTGTATCCTTTATTTATCGACGCATTGAAACTCGGCGAAATTTCGGTAGGCCCTCCGTATTTCGACAAAATGTTTGTAATTTTCATGTTCCCATTGATGATTTTGCTGGGTATTGGCCCTTTAACCCGTTGGAAGCAAGATAAAGCCAGCAACTTAGCCAGTCTGTTAGTGGTGAGCTTGATTCTCAGTATTATCGTCGGGATATCAATTCCTTACTTGTTCATGGGTATGAAAGGCTTAATCGTGATGCCGGGGGTTGCATTGGCAATGTGGGTGATTTTCACGGGCATAAAAAGCTTTATGGATAAGTTGAAAAACAAACGTAATCCAGTTCAAGCGGCGTTCCAATTACCAGCTAGTTTTTATGGTATGGGTTTAGCGCATTTTGGTGTAGCACTTTTCATCATCGGCGTGACTTTAACCATGTCTTATAGTGTTGAACGTGATGTGCGGATGGCGTTAAATGAACCTGTTGATGTGGGTGGTTATCAATTCACTTTGAAAGAAATTAAGCCATTTGATGGCCCAAACTATAAAGCGGATAGAGGCCTAATCACAGTTGAAAAAGACGGACAATTGGTTGCTGAATTAAGACCTGAAAAGCGTTTTTATTTGGTGCAAAGAATGCCAATGACGGAAGCGGCGATTAATGTGTCTGTTTTCCGCGATTTATATGTTGCATTAGGTGAATCTGTGGGGAGTAATGCATGGGCAGTTCGCGTGTACTTTAAACCTTTTATCCGTTGGATTTGGGTGGGTACGTTATTCATGGCCTTAGGCGGTATTATGGCAGCGATGGATAAACGTTACCGTAAGTTGAAACGTAAAGCTGTTCAGAAAAATATGGCGACAGCGGCCGCTTAACACCTTTGTTATGTTCCAGCTATAGACGTTTTGTAGCTGGAATGTCAATTTTAGTTAACATCAACAAAATCATCTCAACTGTAGATTTAAAAACAAAATAGAGATTAATAACAAGTTTAAGAGGTGTTCCTAAGGAAATAAATCATGTTAAAAGCGGTGATCGGGCATAGTGAAGATGTAGATTCGCGAGATGCCATCTTAGAAGTCTTAGAACAATGCCAAAGGAAATTAGCAGGCTACACACCTCAAGCGGGTATTTTATTCAGTGCAATCGATTACGAACATACCGTTATACTCGAAACCATTTGCCAAACCTATCCTAATATTGAATTAATCGGCTGTACAACAGATGGTGAATTATCCTCACAACTTGGCTTTACTGAAGATGCCATTTCACTGATTCTATTCTATTCCAATACCATCGAAATTAAAGCAGGCCTCGGACATCATTTGCTTGAATCACCCGCAGATTGTGCAGTGGCTGCATACGATCAAGCGATGGCAAAATTATCCGTATCCCCTTCTTTTTGCCTAACCTTTCCTGATGGTCTACTTGGTGTGAAAGACATTGCCTTAGATGCGTTGCAAAAACAACTGGGTAACAAAGTGCCGATTTATGGCGGCATGGCAGGTGAACAGGCAGAACTAAAAAATACCTATCAGTTCTACCAATCCAAAAGCTACAGTAATGCAATGCCGATCCTTATATTTGGTGGCAATATCCAATTTGCTCATGGCGTGGCCAGTGGCTGGAAAACCATCGGTAAAAAAGCCCAAATTACCAAAGCAATAGGCAATGAAGTATTTGAAATTAACCATCAACCCGCGCTTGAGTTTTATCACCATTACCTAGGGGCATTTACTCACCAAAGTCGAGAATTTCCGATTGCGATTTTTGAAGCGGAACAAGATAAATTTTATATCCGCGCCATATTTAATACGGATAGAAACAATAAGTCTCTTGTTTTTAACGGTAAAATTCCAGAAAATGCCTTGATACAAATTGCCGAAGCAACCAGAGATAACTTGCTAGAAGGGGCGAAACAGTCGATTGCACAAGCGTTAGAAGAATTTAGTGCTAAACCAGAAATCGGCTTAATCTTTTCCTGTGCTGCCCGTAAAGCGATTTTAGGCACAAAAACTAAGCATGAATTTGATCTAGTGCAAGATTACGCCAGTCAGCAAAATTTTCCTGTCATCGGGTTTTATGCTTATGGTGAAATCTGTCCTGTCATACCACCTGCACCGACGCGTCTGCATAACGGGACGTTTGTCACACTGATATTGGGAAGCTAATGGAACACAAAACCATAGAACAACAAATTCATAAGCTGAACAAGCAAATCTTGTTATATCAGAAAAAATTGCGTCGCTCAGAGATTAACCGTGCTCAACTGGAAACCTTGAAAGAAAAAAGTGACCATTTGCTGAAAACGATTAATGCTGAAGTTGAAACAGTGCGCCAAACCATTGAACAAAAAAACCAACAACTAGAACAACTTTATCAAGAATTACAACACGAGCAACATAAATCAGAAAAGCTATTACTCAATATCCTGCCAAAAAAAATTGCAACTGAATTAAAACAGAACGGCAGAATTGAGCCATTTTATCTGGATTCAGTCACGGTTTTATTTACAGATTTCAAAGGCTTCACCAAAATCACTACCATGATGTCGCCGCAGGAGCTGATTCATGAGTTAGACTATTGTTTTTCAAACTTTGACAATATCATTGAAAAGCATAATTTAGAACGGCTTAAAACCATCGGAGATGCCTACATGTGTGCCGCAGGTCTTTGTGGCCGAGAATCACATTGCATCGATTCGGTGAATGCAGCGTTGGAAATTGCGGCATTTATGCAAGATTATATTGAAACTAAAAAACAGCAAAATAAGCCTTATTGGGAAATTCGAATCGGTTTGCACAGTGGATCGGTGATTGCGGGCGTGGTGGGTGAAAAGAAATTTGCTTATGATATTTGGGGCGATACGGTAAATATTGCTTCTCGAATGGAGTCCGCCAGTGAAGCAGGTAAAATCAATATTTCTAAAGACAGTTATGAATTAATCAAAGATCATTTTTCATGTGAATATCGGGGCAAAATTGCAATTAAAAATCGCGGGGAAATGGAGATGTTTTTTGTTTCTCACTAACCAATGTTACATCAATACAATTAAGCACTGATGCAACAATAGCTAACGCATCACACAGGACGCACACAAAACTCAGGAGTTAAATGTTTAAATGTACGTGGGGTTCGGTTTTTATCACGGGTTAACGCTGCAATCATATGCGTTGGTTTAATATCGCCTGCCTCAATAGCCGCTTGGTCAACACTGTGTGCTTTATCAATAAACGCCAAATCTTGCGGATTATTCACATCAAAATTATGTCCAAAACAACGATCAATCAACACATCAATAATATTGCCGTAACCTAAGAATAGGTCAAAACCAAACTTATCCATTAACAACGGTAAAATATCTTGGGCGCGAATCCCTTCAAACGAATCTACTGAACAATCCCAATTTTCATATTCCAACTCGACCCGTTTTAATAAGTGGTTATATTTATAATGCTCTGGCAGCTCTGTCCATAATGGATTGAATAAAGCCAATGCCTCATCCCAGCGCATATGTCCATTGCGTCCCACCATATCATCCGTTAAGAAATAACCTTGCGGATGTAATACATCATAAATTTTGTTAAACAACAATTCTAACTCAACAAAATGATGCAATGATTGGCTTGCCATCACAATGTGATAATGCTGCTCTGTTTGCCATGCGTTAATATCTGCACAAGTGACTTTCATGTGATCTTGCAACTGTTTGCTATGAATCAATTGCGTACCACGCTCCAACATATGCGGATTAATATCCAAACATTCCATCAAAAAGTTATTAACCCCTTTCTGACGTAGCATCTCGACAACCGTTACTTCTAAATCACAATTTCCTGCCCCAATACTGACAAAGCGACAAATTTGGTCTGGAAACTGTTCACACACTTGCTGCATATATTGGCAAAAAAACGCATTAGCATTATTAAACCCTAAAGTTTGCTGCATCGGTAATAAGTATTTATTTGACCAATAATGAAAAATATCAGGCAGATCATGCACATTTTCGACTTCAGCATAACGACTGATTTCTTGCTCGCGCCGCTGTTCATAAGCACGCTGGTTTAGACGTTTGGCCGCTTCATCGATAGGGGTTTCTGCAGAGACTTGTTGCTCATCTAACATGGTATCCCACTTAGCAACAAAATGCGCGCGACTCATTTGAGCTTGTTCTGGGGAAATAGTCGCATCACTCTCGGCATCATAAATCACCTGAGATTGCGGGCAATACATGACGGCATAACCTGCTTGACGTAAGCCAAAACATAAGTCGACATCTTGATAACCCATTGGCACATAACGCTCATCAAATCCACCTAAATGATGCCACAAGCCTGTTTTAATCAGTAAACTGACATCAGGACAATAATCTGTTTCACGACTTTGGCTAAATGTGGGTAATGTTGGGTCTTGCATATGGCCATAGTGACAATAACTACCATTGTTAAACACAATACCGCCAGCACTAAATAAATGCCCATCAGGATACAAAATTTTAGAACCCACCGCGCCAACCATTGCGTCACTGCTCGCCATTTCAATCAAATGCTGTAAACAACCTGACAAAAGTTGCGTATGCTGATGTAGCAATAACATATATTCACCTTGCACTAAACCACCTGCTTGACGGCACGCAACCAGAAAACCATAGTTATCAGGGTTTTGAATGATGTCCACACCATCTGGCAAGCTTGCCAATAAATCCGATGTAACATCAGTCGAGCCATTGTTAATCATAATCACTTGCTTGGTAATCTCAGGATCACACGCAGCAATCGATAGCAAACAATTTAAACTGTGTTCAGCTTGGTTAAAAACTGGCAGGACGATAGTAACTTGAGGATTGTCGACTTTTGGCAAATTGATAGCAGGGAATAACGGTACTCGTGCAGGGATAGTTTGTGTGCACCACAAAGCTACCATATTGTTTTCATCAACATCATCAGAATAGATTTTGACAGTTAACGGCTGATTGGCAATTACAGCGACAGGTTCAGGGAAAACAAACTCATAATACTCATTATCAACCAAATCTTGAGCACTAAAACGTTGCTGGCTATTTGCCATTTCAATGTTGATATGACAATGATTCTGTCTGCAATAAGTACCAAAACGTAATCGAACACCTACGATCACATCTTGTGAGGGGGTAATGGTAAATGCGATGTGATTATCTAAGGTAACAGGTGTATCACCATAAAATGTTTCTAAACATACTTGACGTTCGTTATCAAGCAATGCCAGAGCGGGCAATTTATCAGCTATGAGTGTAGTCATGGGACATAATCTTTAATGAAACTTTAGCCCATTCTATCACTGTTAAAGCTGACAAAATCAAGCGATTTATTGCTTTTTCTATAGGTTGAGCAGCAAAAAAAGCCTTGTAGATAATGAACACTTATTTAAATATAGGCTTGGCATTTATCCGCTAGGGCTAACTTTCCACAAAGTAGGCTATACAATGTTTGTCTGCATCCATAACCAATTGTTCAACATCACAATCACCTTCCCAACGGTCAAATCGCCAATTCGGTAACGCCCTAATTTTAAACCCTAAAGCCTGTTTTTCTGGATAGATTTGTATGCATTCTTTAGCACACCCATTTACTGTACCACCGCCTTCTATCTTCAGCGTGAGCGTAAATCGGCCTGTACATGCTTGGGTACGTATTGATGTGTATGCAGCTGATGAATATTCGCCATTAAAGCCGTATGCTTTCACCGCATAATCATATTTCATACTGCATGTAAAACTATTATCCCGATAACCTACTGTATGTGCTGATGTTCTGCCCACTTCACGCCCATTGCGTTCAATGATATAACCTGCTTCACTATTATTGGTATCATTCCAAACAAGGTTAATATATTGGTTGCCAATCGGGAATGATACTAAATTATCAGGTGGCTTTAATTCTGAACAAGGGGCTGTTTGCACAGAAATTTTAGCGGCTTCATGTGATCGGCCTTTTTTATTGACACTGAATAGCTCATATTGATAGACAGCATGACAGCGCACTTCTATATCTTGATAATAACGGGCATTTTCTGGTAGCACAGCCAACTTTAAGCCATCTCGCTTGAGCACAAAACGCTCTTCGTTATCACTATTATCTTGCCATTGTAAAAAAACTTGATTGTCTTCTAGCAATTTAGCGGTTAAATCACTAGGCATTAAAGGGGGCTGCTCTGCATCATTGTCAGTGATCGCTACATCTACTGTATTTGTATTGTCGCCATCAATATTAAATCTAATATTCTCATCTGCATAAATGATGTCCTGAGTACGAATTGAATGAAATAGCATAGATGTGTGCTCACCTTCCAGCTCGGTATCAGGCACAGCTGAGATTTGTATATTTTGCGCTTTATACCAAGTCTCAGTATCAAACAATAAGTTGTTCGGATAAACCATAGACTGATTATCATACGGTTCAATTTTGATATTCACAGGCTTTTGCGGCACAGTGCTTAAGTAAATTGCATAATGATCGGTGGTTTCTTCTTCAACTAATTCGCTGCCACCATTTGATTGTTTAATCACAATTCCCGCATCATTGTCTTGTATCGGAAATTGTAAGTTAGAGCGCAGGTTATGATAGTCTGCATCTGCACTTTGGGTTTGATGTCGTATTGCCCCATAATGCCATCCTTCTACAAGTTCATCATCTGTAGGTATTAATGTGATTTCAGTTGGTTGCGTATCTATTAGCGTCAAGGTAACGGCTTGTCCTATATCTGCATCATTAATGCTCAATTGCTTATCAGGTGTCAACGTCAACTCTACAGGATTGATCGGAGTCTGTGATAAAGAGATAGCATAACTATCGCCTAAACCATCTTCTGATAACTCATACTCGCTACGAGGTTTTGTATGATAAACCAATACCTTGGGGCGAACACTATGTACAAAAGCCTGTTGGGTTGTACTAGGCATAAAATTATTATCACCTGCATATTCAGCATAAAACATATGATCTTGATATTCAGATAAAGTCAATCGACACAAGCCTTTACCTCGATGCTCTGTCTTTAATCTGTAATGACAACTTTGTAGACCGTTACTGATCGTGACTAAGCCTGTAGGATCAATAGCAGAGGGGCTTTTTACTTGGAAGAATAAAACAACAGGCTGACCAATTTGACTTAAAGGAGGAAATGAGTGTGACACTTCAATTGTTGATTCAATAGGTGCAACTTCAACGTAAAAAAGCGTCGTTGCATATAAGCCGTGCGGATCAATCGCTTTAATCATCAATTTACTCTCGCCTGCTTGCTTATAGGTCAGCTCTAAAAAATTATCTCTAACTTTAGGTCGCACAACGTTAGGGTGAGTATTTTCAGTGACCTCATAACGTAACTCATGCCGCTCATTATCGACATCATAAAAATATTTATCCAACCGATAAGCCTGCAATGGCGATCCATAGGCCACATTAATATCTTTTGCCCTCAATGCTGACGGGCTATCATTAATGGGCCGAATCATAATATATACATTGATTGTATCTACATTATTAAAAATATCAGCAACCTGCACAGTAAAACCATCTACACCATGATAGTGAGGATCAGGTGTATAGTTCACAGTTTGAACATTATTACTGCCAGTCATTGTAATCGTGCCATGCTGGGCTTCAGTTGCTATTGCCCAACTTAATTTATCATGCTGTGCGTCTGATGCCGTGAGGAGAATGGCATATGGTTTGGGTTCTGCTGAGGATTGATGACTGTTGTCTTCTTTTAGAATCACCTCAATCCTATCGCCTTCCAGAATTTGCGGCGGGGTATTATTCGTAGATTGAGGGTTGGTAAGGTCTGCAGCAACGGTTTGCAATGACCAAAGCAATACAACGAAACAAAGAGGAATCCGAAAAATATGTTGTAATAATGGCATTGGATGATTGTAAATGTTGCTCAGAAAATATCAAAACTTTAACGGAAAAAATAGACAAGTCAATTTGATTTTGAGCTTAATTGTAAAATCAATCATGAAAAGTGCTAGCAACACCCCAGCTGCTAACACCATCTTAAGATTAAACTGGAGGTGGCGCAAGGCGTTTAACAATCAAGGAAGTCCCTCTTTCCTCAACAATTTCGACATTTTCACCACGAGGGAGTGTCATGTCGTCCTGACAGAAAGCATGAAAATATCTGTCTTTAAACTTAACTCGGCCGCGTAAATAAGGCCCTTTAATCGATTTGGTCACTTTAGCGACTTTTTTAATCACTTCGGTTTGAGGCTTTTGAATCTCTTTTGCTTTTGAATGAAATATGTCAGCCAATCTATGGATTTGAGTGATTGCCAATAACATGATTTATCCTCCTAGAGCAGTTAAAAACAATAATAAAGGTCATATTGCTTTGTTAGGTCACATCTCTTAGTTGACAGAAGATAAATAATTATTTTTTGAACTTTGCGCTTTATTGTATAGTTATTTTTTTATGCTTAAAGCAACTTGCTTATATGAAAGTATAGTTAAAAAATATAACAAGTCAATATAAATCCAGTAACATTACATTCATTTTTTAAATGTGCTAAAATATTATTATCAGCTATTCAGTTAGCAGCATTAAAATAAGTAGCATTGTAACAATAGAATGAATATCAGAACGATATATCACAATGTGGTTGGCGATTTAAAAAAAGATTACCCTCAAGATAATTTTAATTTATCTGCATTTATTGCTTATATAATTATCCCTATTATCGCTATATCCCATAGTTTTTTTTTTCAAGCTCAAAATGAGTTAATAACAGGCATTGTTTATACATGTCTATTAGGCCTTGTGTGCCTCACTATTTTTACAAACAAAGACCAGCATCTACCTAAACCTTTAAAAAATAAAACTTTAAATCCTTATCTGCATCTAGCCATTCCTTTAATTTTAGTCACGTTACTGAGTAGTGCTTATCTTGAATTTATTCCTTTTACAATACCTGCCTTTTTCATTATCAGTACATTGATACTGCTCGTTATTTGGCTGGAAGGTTGGGCTTTGCCTCTATTGTTTTTAGGTTCTATCATTCTGCTCTTCATAATTAATCTGATTAATCCGCAAACACCTAGTCTAAACTTATTTTCTGATGTATTTAATATATTCTCAGATTCTAATAGTGAAAATATTAAGTATGGCATTTTTGGTATTGCGTGGCAGGCGATGATGAATACCGTATATGCCTTTCTATTGTTAACTGCTGCTTTGCGCATGATTCGGATTGATAAGTTACTTAACTTTGTGGCGTTTCGGCTCACGCATGGACGGCGGCAAGGTGCAAGTGCAGGTTTATACGCGGTGATTGACTCTGCACTGTACGGCAGCATTAGTGGTTCTGCGGAAGATAATGTTAATAAGACGGGCAAATATACCATCGATTTGATGCGTCAGTCGGGTTACAACCATATTTTTGCGGCCAGCATTGAAGCAGTTGCCTCCAGTGCAGGTAAAGTCATTCCTCCTGTTATGGGAGTTGTCGCATTTATTATTTTAGAAGTTGATCCCAGTATTTCTTATATTGATTTGATGGTTGGCTCGCTGATTCCTGCTTTTTTATTCTTGTTTGCATTAGGCGTAGCGATTGCGATTGAAGCCAATAAACAGGACTTGAGACCGTTAGACATTAACTACGCTCAAAAAGAGTTGGCGTTTAAAAATCGGCATTATGATACTTATATTCAGTTTCTTACTAGCCTGATAGCAGGCGTGATTGTTTTACTATTTGGCATGAGCTTTATTCCTAACTTGCCGCTTTCAGTATATCCAACCGTAGCTGCGATTATGATTTTTTCAGTTGGCTTTTTATCACCTCGCTACAAAGATTCAACAGGCAAACAAAATGCTAATCAATATCGGATTGATTTGGTTAGATCATTAGTGCAAGCGGGTAAAGATGGCGTGTTATTAGCGATTTCTTGTGCCATGATCGGACTGTTATTGTTTGTTTTAGAACATGCTGGATTATTTAAATACACTGCCTATTGGTCGCACATTGCGCAACAATGGCTTACCAATCAAACCTTCTTTTCTAGTCTGGTTTATGAGTTATTCAAGCTATTAATCGTATCCACTACAGCCTTAATTACTTTGTCACTAGGTAAGCATTTGCCTGCTATTGCGGTTTATTTACTCATGGCATTGATTGCGCCACACTTCTTAAATATCGTCGGTATTCAAGGCTTACATGCACACCTATTCTTGTTGTACTACGCGGTATTTGCTGGATTGACCCCACCCTTTGCGCCCGTGTTAGACCAAGCAGCCAGGGCAGTCGATCAAACAGTGAATGATTTAAAACCTGTGGTTTATCAACTCACCAAAATCATGTTCATATTGCCAATTGCTTGGGCGTTCCACCCTGAAATTGTGCTTAAATTATCCGAGATTTCCAGTCTCAGTCAGGATACTTTTATTGTGTTTAATATTATAGGGTTGATGTTAGCCGTGATGGCAGGGACGGTAGCCAGCTTTAATTATTTTCGCCGCGAATTACAAACCCGTTATCATCATTCCATGCTATGGCTATCCGCTATTACGATTGTGTTGCCACTACCTTGGTTAATACAAATTCTGGCCGCAATCATGATTATCTGGATTTTAGCGCAGAATGATTTGAATATTGGCAAACATCGCAACATCAAACATCAACGCCAAAGCTTTTTCCGTCCTGCATTTGAACTCATCGTACAGGTGATGAAGCTAAAAAATATTCCCATTCCCACTTATTTCACATTTGTGATTTTGGCCATTGTCTATATTGGCTTGTTCACAATCAATGGATTCGCACTCAATTTCAAAAATCAGATTGTAAATCCGTTAATCCAAGATCGATTTCAAGTGATGCTTGGTGTTGAGCAATGCAATGACGTTGTACAAAGCACCGTGAGTCAATATTTTCAGCACCAAGGCTACCCCAATTCATCTAGCTTATGCACCCAATTTATTACTCAAGCCAGTATTTCAAAACAAGAACCGGGAGAGTTCGGTTTAATTAATGATGAAAGACAAGTGGCATTGATTGGATTTCAGCCGAAGCTATTTCACTTTATCAATAATCTTGAAACCAGTTTAAAAGACAACTTTGACCAAGAAATTATGAGTTATACAGGGGCTTGTTTCCGTAGTAACCAACAAAATATAGATGAAGACCTTGGCGTATTTCATTCCTCATTACGTGATGTAGGATTTAATTTAAACCAACCCATTATGCATACTTGCAATCAATATACGCAGCATCAACTGCCTGTGGTTTATGTTGGAAAAAAATTAGCTGAAAAAATTAATGTCTCAACGGGGACAATGATTCGAATTCATGACCGTATTTATTTTGAAAACATGGATATTTTGGCGCGAAAAATTAATGACCAAAATGCCCAGCAATTTTTTGTCGTTGGAGCAGTCTTTAATACAGATATTCCAGAAATAGATTCAGCGATTCTGATGCCGCAAGAGCAAATGAGCTATTTAGGCTTTGATATTGAGTCACGACTATTAGTGCATTTAAAAGATATTGCTAATCTCAGTCAATTAAGTGATATTGATGTGGAGCTATTTATTGATGATGATAGTAAGCTATCTGCAAAAATAGGTGATTATGAATCATATTCATTTATCAGTGCTGACAATAGTTTATTTGAACCGATCAATAATGCAGTCAATACATTGGATGCCATACAATATACGATACTGTTAGTTTGCTTGGTGATTTTAGTCAGTGCCATGATTCAACTGGTTGAAAGCCAAGCCCGAATGATTGCCTTAATGCGTATGTCAGGTTTGCATGGTGTGATTATCTGGTTGTTTTTATTCTTGTTATCATCTTTAATTGTCACTTTAGCTTGCGGGCTAGGTATTTTCAGTACGCTTATCATTGATGCTACACCACTATCTAGTCTTATTTTTGGTGAGATTGAGTATGATGTTAATTTCGTTGGATTTATGCAGTTATATGGCACATCTTTAATTTTTGCGATTATCACCACGATTTTATTAAAAATTCAATACTTTTCACATGATATTTTCCGAGAGTTGATGTATGCCAGCCGAAGAGCCTAAAATCAGCCATCATCCGAATAAACGAGAGCTTGCAAAACAAGATATTATCTTACATGCAAGCAATCTTTATATTGAATATGATAACGAATCGTTATTGGAAAATATCAATTTATCTATTCGATATGGTACAACGGTGTCTATTCGGGGCGATGTTGGCATTGGTAAAAGCTCTTTGTTGCGGGTTTTAGGTTTATTGTCTAGCCCTACCAGTGGTAGTGTGTATTTATCATCATCGAGTAAACGAGCTGTTGACAGCTACACCGATGATACAAGTAAAAAAATAATTAAATTACGCGATTATTATGATTGCGCGATTTTGCCCCACCCAGAACGTGAAGATATTATTAAAGCTTATTTTGCTTATATTTTTCAGTCACATGAATTAATGATGCAATGGGATGCCATAGAAAATATTTCTTTGCCCTTATTTGCCAGAGGGTTTAGTGCTAGTGATAGACAAGAAAAAGCTGAAAAACTATGTAGTCAACTAAAAATTGAAGATATTATGTATAAACCCATGTATCAACTGTCTGGTGGACAACGTCAATTGGTTAATATTGCACGAGCATTAGCAAAAGAGCCGACTATTTTAATTGCAGATGAACCCACATCTAGCCTTGATCCCGCGAAAAAATCCATGGTATTTAATTTATTTCAGCAATTGGCTGACGAAAAACAAATGACTATTATTGTGGCCACCCATAATGTTGATGCAGTCACTTTTTTTGATTATCACTATATTATTAGAAATAAAGGTGTTTTAAAATATATTGAGAAAATTGGTGACAGTGTATAGAGAAATATACCCCATTATTCTATACTTAACTGCTATGCAAGTTATATTTTAATAAATATTATTGATGGAGGGAATATGCACAACTACCACATTAAAACAATGAATAAAATCATCAAAATTTTTATCATTATTTTAATGACGATACTACTTGGTGCGCCCTCTTGTGAAGAACAAATTTTAGAAAGAATGAGAACAGTCTATCGATTTGATAATAATACGAAAAAGGTTTGTGTAGTGGCTGCATGGCCAGCATCCAGCTCTAAACAAATCAGTGAAAAATTTGACATCAACTCAATAGCTGGTGCAAATAAATTTAATGTTGGTATTGAGTCTTATTTGCGAAAATATAAGGCAAAAACCATCGAAATTATCAGCTACAGTACACTACGAAAACCACCAAAACAGTGCAATGCTGTGTATCAACAATCTAGCGTGGCTAATTACAAAAAATGTATTCAGGCATGGGCAAAATCAACCAAGAAACTAGGTAATTGCAAAAGCAAAACTACAAAAGTAGTCACAGTCGGCAGTTATTTTAATAAAAACGATATTTCAGTTTATGTATTGGGTGCAAAAAACACCTTTGCTAAAACATTAAAAGCGAAGCAAGGTAAAAATAGAAGTGCATCCGCTGTTAATGTTGCCAATCGATTAAAAACATATATTCGCAAGAATAAGTAGTAGTCTAGCGTTTTGCTACCAATCTCAGCGCATTGGATACCACTAACAAAGAACTAAGTGACATTCCAATCGCTGCCATCCACGGTGCAATATAGCCCATGGCTGCAGCAGGCAATGCCAATACATTGTAACCAATCGCCCACAACATATTTTGTCGAATAATCGTGAGGGTCTTGGTTGCAGTTTGAATCCCGATTAATAAATTGGGTAGTTGCTCAGTTAGTAAAATCATATCTGCACTGGCTCGTGCCACTTGTGTTCCACTACCCATTGCAATAGACACCGCAGCTTGGGCTAAAACAGGTGCATCATTCACACCATCACCCACCATAGCTACAATTGCCCCAGAACTTTGTAATTGTTTGACTCGCCGCAATTTATCTTCAGGACTTAAATCATAACCTATATGCTCGATCCCTACTTGTTGCGCAATATTTTCAACCACAGCCCGATGATCGCCACTGAGTAAACTAACCTGCTTGCCTTGTTGTAATAGGGTTTGCACTAGCTCTTTTGCCCCATCACGTAAACTATCACCTAATACGAATGCAGCGTAAATATGCTGTTGATCGGCTAATAACACCAAACTATGACCTTTTTGCAATAAATCATGTTTCATATTGGACTGTAAGGTTAAACCTGTTTGGGTTTGAATAAAATCAATCGTACCGATGTAAAATGTCTTCTGGCCAATTTCACCCATTAAGCCTGCGCCAACTTGATTGTTTACATTGTCCGCATGTACTTTTAAGCTCATCATATCAAGCTGATTAAATGCTTGTAATAAAGCCGTACCAATCGGATGTTCAGAATGGCGTTCTAAGGCTGCAGCATACGCTAAACAGGTTTGTTCTGCCCAATGTGCTAAACAATGGGTTTCCAATACTTTTAAACGGCCTTCTGTCAATGTGCCTGTTTTATCAAATACAAAATGATCCGCTTTCGCCAATGTTTCCAAGGCATGACCACGTGTTGTCAGTAATCCTGAGCGGGTTAAAGTACTGGTTGCTGCTGTAATTGCGGTCGGTGTAGCCAGAGATAAAGCACAAGGACAAGTCACCACTAAAACAGCTAAAGTTGTAACAAACCATGCATCATTATTTGGATTTTGCATCCACCAATAGCTTGCCACTAAAACCGCCAAAACCAATACAGCTAATACAAAATAGGCAGCCACTTGATCGGCTAAACGCGTAATCGCAGGTTTTTCAGATTGGGCACGTTCTAGTAGACGTAAAATGTGCGACAGAATCGTATCTGTACCTAATTTAGTCACTTCAATTTGTAATGGACTTTCAATGTTAATCGTGCCACCAATCACCTCTTGCTCAATAGTTTTGGTAATTGGATAGCTTTCACCTGTTAATAATGATTCATCAACACTAGATTGGCCGACTAAGACCATGCCGTCTGCGGGAATTGTTTCGCCAGCTTTGACTAGCACTGTATCGCCGACATTCAGTTCAGCCACTAACACTAATTCTTCTGTGATTTCGCCTGATGCTGCTTTAGTTAAACGGGTAGCCATGGTGGGCATAACATGCACCAAGGTTTCAGCCGCTTGTGCGCTACGTTGTCGAGCAAGTAATTCAAAGTAACGTCCCGTCAATAAGAAAAACACAAACATTACAATCGAGTCATAATAAACATGTCCAGTGCTTTGAGTGTTAAACGTTGTCCACACGCTACCAATAAACGCCAAGCCAATCCCCAGTGAAACAGGGACATCCATTCCCGCTTGTTTATGGGTCAGGTCACGCCATGCAGAACGGAAAAAAGGCTCTGCTGAATAAATCAATACGGGCAAGGTCAACGCCAAATTCACCCAATAAAATAAATAGCGAAATTGTGGTTCAATCCCCCACCAATCCCCAGTATACAACGCAATTGAAAACATCATCACTTGCATACCTAAAACGCCTGCTAAACCGATGCGGCGTAGTTGGGTTTTGCGTTCGCGATCTAATACTTCTTGTTGACGATTCGGATCATAAGGATGAGCGATATAACCAATCTGGGTTACAGCTTGTAAGATTTGGCTGAGTTGGATTTGGCTATCATCCCAACGCACTCGTGCGCGATGGTTGGAATAATTGACTTGTACATCGATCACACCATCCAAGGCTTTGATATGTTTTTCATTCAGCCAGACACAAGCCGCACAAGTAATGCCTTCTAAAATTAAAGCTGCTTCTCGTACATTTTCCGTTTCATGGCGCACAAAGCGTTTTTGTACTTCAGGATTATCGTAAAGCTCTGCTTCTTTTAAAACTTCAGGCACGAGTTCACGACCTGTCGGGGCATTTTCAGTCCGATGCTGATAGAAATCATCTAGGCCAGCATCCATGATAGATTGTGCAACGGCTTGGCATCCAGCACAGCACATGGCACGTTGTTGACCTTGAATTTTAACAAAAAAATCTGCGTTTTCTGGCACAGGTAAGCCGCAGTGATAACAGTGGGACATGGATTTTTCTTGATCGTTTTAAGCAATATAGTGTTTGATTAAGTGTATGCTTTCTTGTGAGCAAATGCTACCTAGCAAATTTTAAATTGTTATATAGTCAATTTTGCTTTACATATTAGGGTCGGCAATCTTGAAAATATAATATTTAAAAAGGAATTAACTATAGATGCTATATAGCTCATCATATTTCAATATGTTATTTATTCTTTTAGTTGTAGTCATTGAGAATCACTTGCATAAATGAATAAAAACAGACGATAGCTTACAAAATTGTCTAGTTTGGCAATTAATATGCAATTTTTAATGTTACGAGGCCAAAATGTTTTTTTGAAAAATATAATTAATAATGTTTCTCAAGCTGAGAATACAATTGACTGGTTATAAATAGAATACTTATATAATGAGTAATTGGGCATATAATTTATTGAAATATATTATTAAAGAAAATTTTTTAACCTAAGTTTATATAGATATAAATTTTTATAATAATGGATATAATAAAGTTATAACTGTAAATAAAAATCATTTTGGTTTTTAAACATTAATCGTTTTTACATCAATAAACACTAGTTCCTGTAGCGATATTTTGTTAATGTAGATGATTCCTCTGTTTCTATATTTAAACATAATAATTATGAGGTAATTAGTGTGATTTCAATTAAATGGCTATGGGGTTTCAGCTTGGTAACGCTATTGGTTGCCTGCGGACAAGAATCTGCTGAACAACAGTATAAACCCGAGTTTAGTAGCGAAACAACCACGCAAAAAGAAGAGTATATTTTTGGTGTTCACCCGTTACACAACCCAAAACAATTACAAGTGGTTTATGCGCCTGTTGCAGACTATTTAAGTCAACATTTCGATAATATTCAATTTCGTTTAGAAGCATCACGTAATTATGCTGCGTATGAAGAAAAACTATATGCAGGCAAATTCCATTTCGCGTTGCCTAACCCTTATCAAACCATTACTGCAGAAGATAACGGCTATACAATTTTTGGCAAAATGGGCGATGATGAGAACTTCCGTGGCATCTTTATCACTCGTAAAGACAGTTCTCTTCAAAATCCTATCGATGTAAAAGGACAATCTGTAAGCTATCCTGCACCTACCGCTTTAGCTGCCACCATGCTTCCGCAGTATTTTTTACATACCAATGGTATTAACGTCAATCAAGACATTGAAAATTTATATGTAGGTTCTCAAGAATCTTCCATCATGAATGCTTATTTGGGCAAAGTGGCAGCCGCAGCGACATGGCCTTTACCTTGGAAAATCTTTTTAAAAGAAAAGCCTGATTTTGCTGCTGAATTAGAAGTGAAATGGGAAACACCGACTTTACCTAACAATGGTTTGGTGGTGCGTGCTGATATACCACAAGAAGTTGTACAAAAGGTTTCAGCATTATTATTTACGCTGCATGAAAATAAAGCGGGGCAGGAAATTCTAGCGCGGATGCCGTTATCTAAATTCGAAGCCGCGGATCATCAAACCTTCCAAGTTGTGAGAGATTTTATCCAAACATTTACTGAGGAAATCAGACCACCTAAAAATGAGTAACTTGTCATAAGTTGATAATTGATGCTTGATATGGAACAGAGCAGATATTTTGGATTATGCAGGGACATTCTCCTCAAAATATATTTCATATCAATGACATTACATAAAAAACAACTAGCCATCATAAGCTAGTTAAAAAGTAATGAAATCAGGTGGGTATTTTGTACATTGTCCGCCGATTTCATTTTTTTCAATATGTTTAGAAATACTCTTAACATACTGAAGAAAAGGGGTATTATGACGAGCTTACATCAAAAAACAGCCGCAAAGTCATGGCAATTTATTCAGTCTTGCTGTACTCAAATAACGCATAGTCGTTTGTATCAATGGGTTTCAAACCCTATTCAAAAAATCTTTCATTCTATCAATCGCTATTGGCATCATTCGATCCAACGCCAGCTAGTCTTAGGTATTGCCTTGGTTCATGCAGTATTGATGACAATTTTTATTTTAGATTTAACCGAGCGCGAACGACATTTTTTACAAGAACAAAGTATACAACAAGCCATTGCTTTGTCTGAGATGTTAGCTGCAAATAGTAGTTCATGGGTTTTGGCCAGTGATGTGGTGGGGTTAAGTGAAATTCTAAGTTATCAAAAGCGTTATCCAGGGCTAGATTATGCCATGGTGATTTCTAAACGCGGCCAAGTCTTAGCTCATACCAGTACGGAATTTATTGGCCGTTATTTAAATGATAAAACCAGTCATGAATTATTACGCACCAACGCACAACCCTTCACACAAATGCTATGGCAGACTGAGCGTTATTTAGATATTGCATCACCCATCATGTCCTCAGGCCAGTTAATTGGTTGGGCAAGAGTCGGTATTTCAACCAATCATGTTGTAGAAAATTTAAAAGTTGCTACTCGAAATGGGTTGTTATATACCATCTTGGCGATTCTGGTTGGTATTGTATTCGCGGTGTTGATGGCACGCGGGCTAACTGCTGGTATGAAAAATTTACTCGATGTCACAGATAAAGTGCGCCAAGGTGAACGCCAAGTGCGTGCGGATGAAACACGTTATGATGAAGTTGGACGTTTAGGCACAGCATTTAATGAAATGGTCATTGCCATCGACAAATCTGATCGAGAGTTAACCATTGCCAAAGAAGCTGCTGAAGAAAGTAATCGTGCAAAAAGCCAATTTATCGCCAATATGAGTCATGAATTGCGTACGCCATTGAATGCCATTATTGGTTATAGCGATATGTTGCATGATGAAATTGAGGATTTAGAGCCTGATGAAATCGCTCCCGATTTGGCAAAAATCAATGCAGCTGGTCGACATTTATTAAGTCTTATCAACGATATATTGGATTTATCTAAAATTGAATCGGGCAAAATGGAAATTTACAATGAAACCTTTGATATTCAAAAAGTCTTAGAAGAGGTCATTGTCACGGTTCAAATTTTATTAGAACAACGTCATAACACGCTTGCTTTTGACTGTGAACCCAATATCGGTCTCATGCACTCGGATGTGACTAAAGTTCGGCAAATTTTACTTAATTTACTCAGTAATGCATCTAAATTTACTGAAAATGGTACAGTTGGTTTAAAAGTTCGTAAACAATGGATTGGTGATATTGAATGGATTAGCTTCTCGATCACAGATACAGGTATTGGTATTTCCAGAGAACAACAGAAAAAACTGTTTAAAGCATTTAGCCAAGTGGATGCTTCCACAACCCGTAAATATGGCGGCACAGGTTTAGGATTGTTGATTACCAAACGTTTTGCAGAAATGATGGGCGGGCAAGTCAGCGTTGAAAGTGAGCTGGGTAGAGGCAGTACTTTTGTCGTACGATTCCCTACGAAAATGGCCAGTCGCCAAACGATTCCAGAGTTAGAGCACACACTACCCGTTGTACAAGATGAGCAAGCCACAATTTTAGTGATTGACGATGATGAGCATGTGAGAGATTTACTTAGCAAGCACATTCAGCATTCTGGTTATCACGTAGTGACTGCTGCAAATGGTGAAGATGGGTTACAGCTTGCGCACCAATTAAAACCACAGCTCATCACTTTAGATGTCATGATGCCACAAATGGATGGCTGGGTTGTGCTATCTGAGTTAAAGAGTCATCCACAAGTGCAACATATTCCTGTTGTGATGTTATCGATGGTGGAAAATCATGAGTTGGGATATTCATTGGGAGCAGCAGAATATTTGCTCAAACCTGTTGACCAGCATCAAATTGCCCAAGTATTGAATAAGTACCGCAATTCATCAAGTTATGGAAAAATCTTGATCGTTGAAGATGACGCGATGATTCGTGACATGATTAAACAAATGCTGCAAAAAGATGGCTGGGAAGTTGTATTTGCAAATAATGGAAAAATGGGTTTAGAAAAAGTCAAAACCCAACAGCCTGATATTATTCTGTTAGATTTAATGATGCCTGAAATGGATGGTTATGAGTTTATCAGCCAATTACGGGAACAAAAACAACAGCGCAAAATACCGATTATCGTACTCACGGCCAAAGATATTACCACTCATGACAGACAATATTTATCATCTGAAGTCCATACCATATTCCAAAAAGGTGCATATAAGCGAGAAGAGTTGTTAAGTGAGTTGCATGATTTACTTGCACAAGCCACATAGAACTGTGTTGTCTGAGAATTTAGAAGTTTTTAGAAAGTAGGCTTTTGTTAAAAATCACTCTTTACAGCTTTGGCTTACTTTCAAAAGCAATGATGAACTGATTCAATCAAGATTGCTGAGCGTAAGTGTATTTATACCAAAGAGATTCTAAAGGCCCTCTCTGAAAATGTTGCAACCATTGATAGCTGAATAAGGCGATTACAGAGCAAACTGCCAGTGTGATCCATAATTGTGAACCTGCTCCCATTGTGCCATATAAGCCAAAACCATAGCCGTAAAACAGTACAGTTAAAATAATATTTGAACTCATATAATTAGTGAGGGACATTCTGCCAACATACGCTAATAGAGAGAACAATCTTTTTCCAAGCTGGTATTTATATGCTGAAATAAGTAGAAAAATATAACCTAACCCCAGCGAAATACCTGAAACTGGATATAGAAACACATCAAAAAATGCGCTATGCAACGAAAGGCTGCTGCTTCCCAAACCAAAAATTAAACAGCTGATACCAATAGGTTTAATCATATGCCAATTTGCATCTATATCGTGGAATAGCCGTTGTTTATATGTCCATATGCCGAGTAAAAAAAGCGATACCATATGCAGCAGATAGCACACAATATATATTGTCCACGACACGATATATTCTAAATCAAAGAAGCCCCATAAATATAGGTCATAGTAATCTTGTAAGCGCAGCCAGAAAATTTGCACAAATGTTCCTGTTTGATACAGCATTTGCATATCTATTTCTTCATATTCAAAGTCTTCAAATAAATAGATTACCGCAGAATAAAGGTGGTATATGAGCAAAATAGCAAACAGCCATGCGATGGTAGATAGTAATTTTTGTTTCGAGTAGGTATGAAAGAAAAATGCTACAGAGCCGACAATTGCATATGTCAGTAAGACATCTCCGTACCAGACTAAGCTGATATTGAGCAAACCGAGAAACAGGAGTGCATTCATACGTCTGATAAAAAGCTTTGCAGGGTTTTGTTGTTTACGTTCTGCACTTTCTATAAATGCCATGATACCCCAGCCAAATAGAAAGCTAAAAATAGGGTAAAACTTTCCTGCTGCAAATAACATAATAAATTGAGATACAAACGCATCCCATGCTGTTATTTGAAATCCAAATTCTGCCACATTCCATATTGAAGAGTTGATGCTTGGTGCATTCACTAGAATAATGCCAAATACAGCAAATCCCCGAATGACATCAATCAGCGGTATTCTATCTTGTGATTTGGTGGAAGCTGTGGCGGTCACGAGTCTTTTGTTTTAATGAAGAGAATTTCAAAGAAGACTGACAATTTTACTAAATTTAGCAAAAAATGGTATACAGTTATAAATATTTACTTTATGTTTTATTTCTGAAGCTGTGCAAGTATTGCAGTTCTTTGCTCTGGAGGCAATTTAGCAAATTCAGCAAGTTGTTGTTCAACATTATCACCTTGATTTGCATTTGAGTTATTCATATCACCATCAACCTTGATAATATTAACATTGATGCTGTCATCTTGCTTTTCATAATCACTAAGCACATCCCCCAGTAAATTTTGAATATTCACCATTTCACCGCTACGACCACATTGGCTTTCTGGTTTACCCTTGCTTTTGAGATTTAATAATGTTTCGTAAGTGTGGAAATAAGGCTCTTGTTGATTTTGGCATTCACGGCAATTACAGGGGATGAGTTTTTGTACTTTTAGGTTGTAATAGCTATCATGGATTTTATCCCATTCATGTAAAACGACGGTAGCGAGTTCACGGCGGTTGTTGCCTTGAATACGGATATGAATTTGACGTTTTTCGTATTCTTCAGTAACTTCAGCACGGGTTTGATTTTTTTGTAGAACTACACCTTCTTTCCAGACACGCTGTTGTTTGTCTTCGATATCCTTGTGCATAGCAACGATAAATTGAGTCATCATGCCTTTGGGCATAAACTCATAGTCATAACGTAAAAGAGTGTTGTCTTTTTCATCCCAAGCAAAATTAGGTTGTTTGGTAGGTAAAATTTGCGGAGCAATGTAAGTATCACAATATTCAAGCTTGTAGCACAGTTTAAAATTCACCATCAATTGCAGTAATTCATCGTGCATATTGTCGTATTCTGCTACTTGCCAAATATCGCTTAAATTATTTTTGTTGAATCTACCATGATTATTTCTGACTCGCTGATTATCCAATACTTTGTAAACTGCATCTGTACCCCATTCAGGTTTTAAAATCACAGTTTTATTGAGCAGTGGGTCATTTTGGAAGTGCAAGCATGTGCCTAAATCGTGTAAGTAACCTGAGAGTTGTAGTTTATCTTCACGGCGTTTAAAGCCATTTTGCTCACAGATGTCAAGGAATTCATTTAAGCCAATGTAGTTGCGGTTATCACTTTCCAAAGCAAGGCGGACATCAACCCAAGTTTTAGGTAATGTCTGTCCCACATGTGGTAGTCTTTTGAGCTCAAATTGGAGTTGTTCAAGGATAGATTCTAAATTGCGGTTGGTTTTTAAGTTAGTGCTTTCAATATGTTTGAGCTGTTCAAACCGACCTTTTAGACGTGGTTCATTGATTTCACATGAACGATCTTGTTTTTCGTTTTTAACGATAATAATAGGGCTGTCATCAGCTAATAATTCAACAATTTGTAGCCAATATTCAAATCTTGCATCTTCTTTGCGTGTATCAGCAACTAAAATATATAGTGAACGCTTCGTAAGGAAAAATTGATGTGTGGCGTGGTAAATTTCTTGTCCGCCAAAATCCCAGATATGTGCAGTAAATTTTTTATCATCAATCAAAAACTGATATTTTAAGATGTCTATACCTTGGGTGCTTTTTTCTTCGGACTTCAGTTTGTAATCTGCATCAAGAATTTTATTTGCCAGCGATGTTTTTCCAGCACCACCTTCACCAAGAACTAGGACTTTTGCCTCATAGACTTTAACTAGACCTTGTTCCAACTGTAAATAATAGCTAAGAATATTTGTAATCCCTTTTTCAACTATTTCCAGTGGTGGTTTTTCTAAGGGGTTATTCTTTAAGTTTAAAGAGTCCTAGTTTTGTAGTTGCCCGAATGATGTTGGCAATTCTTTTAGTTGGTTATTTTCTAAATCCAAAGAGTTTAAATTTTGTAGCTGCCCAAACGAGTAAGGTAATTTTTCTAAATTATTTTCACTTAAATCTAAGTAATTTAGATTTTGTAATTGTCCAAAAGAACTTGGTAATAATTTAATTTTGTTACCTGTAAAGAAAAGCATTTGCAAGTTTTTTAAAGAACATACCTTACTAGGAATAGTAAAAAGTTCATTATGATCTAGATTCAATGCAATAACATTTTTATTTTCATCTATAGCATAGCCATTTTTTTGCCAAGTCTTATTTACAATAATTTGTTCTAAATGAAAAAAATTGTCGTTATAAATTATATTAGCTGTATGCGGCTCCTTGTCTCTAATACTCTTTAGTTGAACATTAATTTCTTTTTCTAACTGTTCAATAATTTCTAAATCTGTAGGCACAGAAAAATCCTTTTTAATATGATGTAGCAGATAGTTTTGATGGACAGGATGTTAGCTGAATCAGAATTTTTGGGATTTAAAAATTAACAAGATTAGATTGTAGAGCAGCTTGAGGTTTGAGGCAATACTTGAGCTTTATCCTGTTTATCTTTGCATCTGTGTCATCTTGTTTTAAACACGATGTAACTGATGATTTGGATGGACAGAAATAATGGAAAAGGATTGATTAAAAAGGAATATAAACGCACAACAAAGTATACGGCTTTAGCGAATAATACTCATCAAAATAGCAAAGACTTCTTCAATATCTTCTGGAATCGTATGACTATGGATATTCTTGATAATACGTTTATTTTTTCGGTCTAAAATACCAAATTTCCAAATATCACCTAAAGTAACTGCACCATAAAGAAACTCAATATCATCATTTTCTTCGCATTTATCCAGCGCAATTAACTGGGCAGCCAATTGATTAAATCCACTATCAATATCTTTTTTCTTCGCTTCTATAATAATTAAATCTTGATTGGCAACTAAAAAATAATCTAATAAACCACTCAACTTATCATCAACATCAAGTAAATATTCGATATAAATTGTGATGTCAGTAATTTTAGCAATTTCAACTAATAAGGGGGCAACCAAAAATTCCCGTTTGGCAATTTCAGAACTTAAATGAATTTTAGGAAAAGTAGTATAAAAAATCTCTTGTAGCTTTTTAATAACATTATGATTAAATTCAGCTGTTTAGGGAAAATTAAGCACTTCAAGAGAAAAAGAATAACCAAACTCACCCACGATTTCTTTTGTAGGGTAAGTCATTTCAAAATAATCACTAAACGTGTATTTTTTGTTTTCTTTAAAAATGGAGTGTCGCATTCAACGTACCATACTGGTTAGCTGAAAAGTAACCACACAACAGGTGCATGGTTACATTAGAAAATAAGGGTTTAGCGAATCTTACCCGCCAAAGCTTGGTCGACTAAATCTAACAATTCCGTGTCTTGATACGGTTTAGTTAAATAACGATCAACACCCGCAGTTTTGGCTTGCTCTCTGTGTTTTTCCGTAGTCCGAGAGGTAATCATGAAAATTGGAATATTACCCGTATCTTGATTAGCACGAACGTGGGCAGTTAACTCCAAACCACTCATACGTGGCATTTCCATATCCACTAACATCACATTAGGTCGTTGCTGGTTCATAACCTCAATTGCTTCCAGACCATCTTTTGCTAGAATCACATCAAAGCCAGCATCTTCTAACAATAAAGACATTGACTTACGAACACTTAGCGAATCATCTACAACCATCACCGCAGGCGCACCTGAAGCCATTGGCGCATCCATATCCATGTCTTCATCAGCGGAGAAACTCATCATCGATTGCATCGGTGAACGCAATAACTCAGGCAGATCAAGCAACGGCACAAGACTACCATCACCCAAGATCGAAGCCCCTGACACGCCACGTACTTTCTTCACATAGTTACCCATCGACTTCATTACGAGGTCATGAGTATCAACCAATTCGTCGACCACAATCGCCACAACCGTGGTTTCTTCTTTCACTAAAATAATTGGACGATTTTCACAATTATCAATACCTTGGAAATCGCTTTGTACGCTAATCAAATCCGATAACGCTTTAAGTTGATAAATGTTTTTACCGATTTCAAGATGTCTTTCAGTACCAACGGTTTTAAATTCACCACTGCTATGCGCCAAGGCTTGCTCAATATTACTAGTCGGAATTCCGTAATATAATGAACCAATTCGTACAATCAAAACGTGAACCGTTACCAAGGTCAAAGGCAGTTTGATGACAAAACTTGAGCCTTCACCTGTTTTCGATACGATGTCCAGCGTACCTTTCATGTTACGGATATTGGTATGCACCACATCCATGCCAACACCACGTCCCGATACTTGAGTTACACCATCTTTGGTTGAGAAACCCGACATCAAAATCAACCGCGCCAGCTCATTTTCTGATAATTCTTGGTTTTCGGTAATCAAGCCCCGCTTAATACCTAACTCCCGAATCTTAGGATAGTTCAAGCCTTTACCATCATCTTTACATGCAACGACGATGTTATTACCTTCGCGGTAGAAATGTACGATAACCGAGCCTTCTTCATCTTTACCCGCTGCAACCCGTTCGTCTGGGGTTTCTAAACCATGGTCAATTGAGTTCCGCAAAATATGCATTAACGGATCACCCAAGTTGCTCAATACGTCACTATCGATTAACAATTCTTCACCGATAATTTCAAGTTCGGCTTTCTTACTCACCGCACGACATGTTTGACGAATATTCCGCTGCAACTTCGATACAATCGTGTTTACAGGAACCATCCGTGTGGTCATAATCGTGGCTTCAAATTCTTTGTTTAAACGTTCTTGGTGAATAAACATCGATTCAAGTTCTGACAAATCGCCCCGTATCGACATTGCCAATTCACGCGAATCCGCAATCGACTCAATGAAGCTATGCGCCACACTGTGTAATTCGTTGTATTCTTCAAACTCTAGCGGGTCAAAATGCTCATCTTCTTCTACAACTTGCTTATACGTGCCACCTTGTAAATTGGTCACACCTTTTACGTCAACCAAGTTTTCAAGTTCAAAGGTTTTTTTCTGTAACAATAAATCTTGCTCATTCAACACCCGTGTACTACCAATCACATGCTTAAGCCGTTCTTGGATTTGCCCCATTGAAATTGACAATTCCCCAACCAAACGCATTAAATCGTCAACCGTCCGTGTTGGTACACGTAGCATTTGTTCAGGTGCAGCCGTATCTTTCTTAGGCTTGGCTTTTTTCTCTTTTTTCTCGCTTTTTGGCTTACTTGGTGGCGGTTTAGTCGGCGCAGGTGGTGCTTTCAATTCCCCTTTATCGATTTGGTTCGCCCAATCTAATACTTGCTGTAACAATTCTTGACTGTTATCAGGGGCTTCGTCATCGCCTGTGAGTGAACCAACCATACTTTCTATACAGTCTGCCACTTCCACCATCACATCGGTTAATTCTTTTGGCGGAACAACTTGATGTTCGGTTAAGTATTCAAGAATATCTTCCAAATGGTGACCCATGTTGGCGATGCCCTTGATACCGAGAATGTTTGACGAGCCTTTTAATGTATGTGCAATCCGTTTAGCTTTTTCTAGCTCGGATTTTTCAGGCTCATTAATAATATTTTGGATACATTCCGAGAAGTCCGACGCATGTTGTGGCGTTTCCTGTAAATACGCTTCCAACAATTCGGCGTTAATATCTTCTGGTAAATCCAGTGAAATATCTTCTTCAGTTGCAACTTTTTGACGGCTATCACTCTCATCAGCCATCATCTCGTCGTCTTCGTCTGCCGTTGTACCCGCAGTCAACTGATTTAATAAACCATGTGCTTCGCTATCAGGTAAAGGCTTAATCCAGAATGATTCACGGAAATGGTTCAGCATCGCAATCACGCTGTCCATTGGCGAATTCAAGTAGGCCAACACTAAATCAGGCCATTCGGATAATGGTTTTTTGGCTTTTTGCCGCGTGGCTAAATCAGTTTTTGCCCAAGCATTCACATTGTCAGTGACTAAGTTGGCAACAGTTTGAATCCCTTCTAAGCCCATCATTTCCGCCGCCATATTTAAGCGTTGGACTTGCTCAGCATAGTTTTCTGCTACTTCTTCAAATAGTGGATCACTGCTTTCTAAACTGGTAAATTGTTCTAATTTCTCGCCTAATTCTTCCTTGGTCGATTCCATTTCAGACCTTAGAATTTCTAAGACCTCATCATTACCTAAGGAAATCTCACCACCATCACCCTCATCCATTTCAGGCATCGGCTCAACGGGTTCTGGCTCGGGTTCTTCTTCAACCACAGGCTCAGGTTCTGCAACAACGGCTTCTTCGGCTGCAATTTGTGCTTCGTAGGCGGCAACTTGTTCGCTAGAGGTAGAACTTTGCGATAATTGTTCTAATAAACTTTGGGCTTGTTCGGCTTCCAAAGGCACTGGCCACGTTTCATCTTGTAAGAATAAAACCAGTTGCTGACCACCTTCTGCGGGATCATTTAAATAATCGAGTACCAGTGATGGCCATGTTTCAAAATAGCTTTGCTTCTCAAGTTTGGTCTCTTTATCCAGCAGAACAAAGTTAGTAATGTTATCGTTAACAAAGGTACACACTTCGCGCAAGCCAACAAGACCTGCCATATCTGCCGCATCCCAGATGACTTGTACCTGATTGGTGTACTCTTCAACTGCTTCAAACAGTTTGGGGTTATCATTTTCCATAGAGACACATACCTCAAGGGCTGCGGATAATCCTTCCACAACATCTGTTATTTGTGCGCGTATTAGTTCTAAAGTTTCGGGGGCTGCAATTGCAACATCTGCAACGGGAGCAACAGGCGATGGTACACTTTCTTGCGCTGTTTGACCACCCGCCAATAAGTTTTGACTTAATTGGTCAGGATTTTCCAGTGGACTCGCCCATTGTGGGCTTTGCAAATGCGACACCAATTCTTGCGCGCCTGAGGCAGGTGTCTGCAAATAACTCACAACATAATCAGGCCATGCAGAAAATACGCTTTGTGCGGCTTGACGCTGGTTGCGCTCGTGCATACTCAACGCCATCACATTATCATTGATGAAGGTACAAACGTCTTGCAATCCAGACAGTTGTGCCATTTCCGCCGTATCCCAAATTACTTGCACGTTTTCGGTATAGGCATCGACTGCGAGCAATAAATCTTCACTGCCATCTTCTGCCGCCATCAATTTACTTAAGGTGGCATTTAAATCGGTTGAAGTTTCTGTCACCTGAGCGACAAGTAAATCAATGGTTTCAGGTGGCGCGATTTCGATAGTTTCGACCACAGGGGCAGGCGTAGGTTCAGCATTGGCTTGCGGCGCAGCGGTTGCTACAGCATCAGATTTTAATAAATTCGCGTGAAGGGCATCAGCATCGTCGTGGTGCATCGGCATCAACCAGCGTTCATCTTTTACTAAATCAATGATTTCCTGCGCACCTTCGACTGGCGAACTGAGGTAATTTAAAACAGGTTGCGTCCAAGTCGCGAAAATGGGGTGTACACTTTGGCGAGTGGCTTGCTCCAACATCCCCAACGCCATCACATTATCATTGATGAAGGTACACACATCTTGCAGACCTGACAATTGTGCCATATCCGCCACATCCCAAATGCCTTGCACTTGTTCGGTGTAATTTTCGACGGTTAATAATTGGTCTTCGCTGCCATCTTCAGCTTGTACAATGGTGTCTAAGACGACTTGCAATTCAAGTGAAGAGTCTGTGATTTGCCCGATGATAATTTCTAAAATATCAGGCTCGGCTAACACGATTTGCGGTGCAGCAGCTTGTTCTGGCTCTTGTCCTGCGATGGTGGCAGGTTTCATTAAGTGCTCAAATAAGGCTTCACCTTGTGGCTCATCTAATGGTGATGTCCATAAATCACTTTGCAAATGTTCCACTAAGTCACTGGCAGTGCTTGGAGTTTCTAAATAGCCTAAAACTAACTGAGGCCAATCTGCGAATAAATGCCGCGCGGTGTAACGGGTTTCTTGGTCTTGTACGCCGAGTCCCGTCACGTTGTCGTTGATGAAAGTGCAGACATCTTGCAAGCCTGTGAGCTGCGCCATGTCCGCCACTTCCCATACGCTTTGCACTTGTTCGGTATAGGTTTCGACAGCGGTTAATAAGTCTTCGCTACCGTCTTCAGCCTCGGTTAAAGTGGTGAGCGTGGTGGATAAACCTTCCGCACAATCACTCACTTGCATAATCAGAATATTTAAAATATCAGGGTCAGCAAGTTGCATTTCTGCATTATCATCCGCTGCTACTTCTTCCATTATCGGTTCAGCAACTGTTTCAACAATTTCTGGCTCAACAGGCTCAGCGGCTTCTTGTTCTAAATGCGCTAAACGTGTGAGTAATTCTTGATGTTGCTCTTCTTCTAATGGTTGAATCCAGCTTGGATTTTCCAAATGCGCTAATAAAGTTGGTGTGGTTTGGCGCGGGGCGTAAATGTATTCTTGCAACAAGTCCAGCGTTTTTTCAAGCAATGGTTTAGCCGCACGGCGAATCGATGGCTCATGCGTGCTTAAAGCAAAAATATTGTCATTCAAGAAAATGCTAACATCTTGCAAACCTTGTAATTGTGCATTATCCGCTGCATCCGAAATCGACTGAATATTATCCGAACAACGTTCAATTGCTTCCAATAATTCAGGGCTATCGCTATCGGCTGTCGCAAATAAATTTAATGCCGCATTTAAGTCATCCGTCGCTTCAGTTAATTCAGAACTAAACGCTTCTAAAATTTCAATGTCAGCTAATTGGATTTCTTCAATTGGTTCAGCTTCTTCGGTAGTTTCATCGATTGCATCAACGGTTTCAGATTCTTCTAACGGCTCAGCAATACTATCTAAATCATCGTCAAGTAATTCATCTTCTAAAGCTGTTGGTAAATCGCCACTTAAATCTTCGTTGACCAGTTCGTCTACGGTTTCAGGTAAGTTTTCTAATTCTTCAACCGCGTTGTCTAAACTTTCAGGCAATGCTTCTAATTCATCAACAGCTTCGTCCAACGTTTCAGATAATTCGTCTAAATCATCAACAGTTTCGTCTAACGCTTCTGGTAAATCATCTAGCTCATCAACAGTTTCATCTAAATCTTCTGGCAAGTCGCCTAACTCATCAGTAACTGCGTCTAACGCTTCTGGCAAATCGTCCAATTCGTCAGTAACTTCATCTAACGCTTCTGGTAAATCATCCAACTCATCAGTAACTTCATCTAATGTTTCTGGTAAATCGCCCAATTCGTCAGTAACTTCGTCTAAATCATCAACAACTTCATTAGATTCAGATAAATCATTTGTACTTAAATCATCAATATTGTCAGATAATTCGTCGACAGCATCATCTAATACTTGTGGTAAGTCTTCCAAATCACCTGACTCGGATAATTCCGCAACATCATCTAAACCTTCGTCTAACAATTCATCAACAGGTTCAGCCGCTAATTGCTCTGCATCCGCAGTCGATTCCGTTAATTCTTCAACCGCACCATCCAAGGTTTCCGCAATCGTGCCCTCACTAATCGCCGCATCCAAATCATCAGGTAATTCATTGACATCCTGTGGTGCAACCTCATCCAAAGTATCAACCACGTCCGCCAAACTATCGTCATCAATCACATCATCATTCGGCAATTCGGCTAAACTTTCCGCAACCGCATCATCCAATAAAGCCTCGTCTTCGGCTTGCTCTAATTCTGCAACCTCACTGGCTAATAACACATCTTCATCAATATAGGCTTCACCCCAATCTGGGCGGGTAATTTCAATTTCTGGCTGGGCTTCTTCCTCTTGCTCAGAAAATAACGCAGGATGGTCATGCACTTGCTCAGCTTTTTCAACGGGCGGCAAATCGACAGGCTTATAGCTCGGCTCTTCCAATTGCGACACCATCGCCTCTTGCACCAATTGCACTGACAAACGATGGGTTTCTTCATCACTTAAGTGCATTGTCCAATCAGGATGCTGCAAATGCTCAATTAAACTGGTCGCGCCTTCTTCTGGCGATTGCAAATAATTCAAAATCAACTGCGGACATTGGGCAAATAAATCCCGAACTGCAAACCGTTCCTCTTGTGATTGGCTGCTGAGTTCAAAAATATTTTCATTGATAAAGGTACACACGCTTTGCAAACTGCTCAAACGTGCATCGCCAGCGGCTTCCCATAAAATCTGGACGGTGTTGGTATATTCTTCAACTGAAGTTAAAAATTCATCGCTGTCATAATCAGTTGTAACAAATTTGTTCAACGACTCAGATAAATCATCCGTTAAATCAACCACTTTATTAGATAACGCAGTCAAAGTTTTTGATGGCTTAGCCTCTTCTGGCTCGATAATTTCAATATCTTCGTCTGACTCAACGTGATCTTGTGCTGCTTCAGTTTGTAAGAAATCATCTATAAACGCATCATCCGCTTCGATTTCTTCGTGCTTAATTTCTTCGCCCAGCGCATCTAATTCTTCAGTGTCTAAATCATCTAAACTCGGTAATGCCGCATCATCATCTAAATCATCAGGCAATTCATCGTCAAACGCCTGTTCATCAACCATTTTTTTCAATTCGTGGGATGAGATTTGTTCTAAGGTTTCGTCGGCTGCGTCATCAACTAAGTTATCAAATGCCGCATCAGGTTCGGGCATAGGTTCAACACTTTCTGTCGCTTCTAATTCAGACAAAGTGGGTAATTCGTCTTCAAGCTGTTGAGGTAAATCGTCGTCTGCCAATTCATCAAATGCAGCGGTATCTAATTCAGGTAACGGCATATCATCACCCATGTCGGATTCTGGCAACACCACATCACCCGCAGGAAACGGCACATCATCGCTGGCAGCATCGGGGCTAATGGGGGCAAAATGGCTAGATAAATGTCCTACAGTTTCATCGCTTAACGCATCAAATTCGCTATTGCTGACTAAAGGTTCTGGTGCAGCAGGCGTATCATTATCCTGTTCTACCGCAGGTAATGGAGTTAAATCGGTTTCAAGCGTTTCATTGGCTAAATCATCTAAATGGGTCATAGATGTATCTGGCGTGAAGTCATTGGCTAATAAGGTATTTAATTGTTGCGCCTCGTCAGGGGAAATTGCATGAGGCAGTTGATTATTTTTTAATATATCAATCAGTTCGGTTCTATAATCTTCACTATTAGGTGCATATAAGTAATTACTGATTAATTGCGGTAAAAATTCGATTTCTTCACATATAGTTTGACGGACATCGGCTTCAACTTTGGGTAAGGCTTGGATATTTTCTCGGGCAATATGACAAATGGTTTGTAACCCTTCTAAATGGGCTTCTTGCGCTGATTGATCTACTGTTGCTAAATAATCGACACAATCGTTGATTGCCCCATCTAATGTGTCATCCGAGACTTGTGTATCCATGAATACAGCGAGTGACTCATACAAATTGTATGCTTCATTAGCTACTTGGATTTGTAATGTTTCTAAATGTTCAGGTTTGAGTATCGCCGCCATAACAAGCTCCGCAAAGGACAATTATCAATTAACAATGATCAATTAACAGTGATTCATCTCTGGCTGCTCAATATTGTTGATTATACAGATAAAGTAGCCGTTTAGAATGATGACCCAATCGTGGCGCTCACTATTAATTGTCTATTGTTAATTGTCTAATTGTTCATTGTTAATTGTGTTACTCGTCGTGTGTCGTTGGGAGTTTGAACACGCGAATAGATTCAATTAACTGTTTAGAATAATCTACCAGTCGGTCAGTTTGCACTGTTTGCTCTTCCAACTGTTTCGCAGTTTCTTGGGTACTTTGCTGAATTGACTGCGCCCGTTCCCGCAACTCGTTAGAAATCGTTGCCTGTTGCCGTGAAGCCATCGCAATTTGTTCAACCACTTGTACCAGATTCGCGGTGGTGTCCTGCGTTTCCTTCATCTGTTCACCAGCCCGTTCCGCCAGTTTCGACCCTTCAATCACCTGTGTAATGGTTTTATCCATCGTGGCAATCGTATCGTTGGTTTCCACCTGAATGTTTTTCACCAACGCCGAAATCTGTGATGTCGCATTACGTGAACTTTCCGCCAGTCGCTGTACCTCATCCGCAACCACCGAGAAACCACGACCCGCTTCACCCGCTGCCGCTGCCTGCATCGATGCGTTCAGTGCCAGTACGTGAGTACGTTCTGCAATGTTGTTAATGATGTCAACGATCGAGCTAATTTCTTGAGAACGTTCACCTAATCGCTTAATCCGTTTTTCCGTTTCGTGAATAGTTTCGCGAATTTCGCCCATCCCTTCAACCGTGCTGGTTACCGTTGCAAGTGCCGTCTGTGTGGTGCGTACCGCCTGTGCTGCAATTTCGTTACATGATTGTGCAACTTCCGCAATTTTGTTCATCGCTTCAGCCGCAGCTGATAACTCTTCCATGGTGGTATCAACGATTTCACGTTCTTCCTCTGCCACCTTAGATACGTTTTCACCCTGGGTTTTTACTTGCTGGGATGCGGTTTCTACTTCCTCTGTAATGCGTCTTACGTTGAGCAATACTTTAGAAGTCTCGGTTGCCATCTGGTTAATCGCATCAGCCAGCGGGCCCGTGACATCCTCGGTTACAGGTACTTGTACCGTCAAATCCCTTTGCGATAACTGGAACGATGCTTTCAACAATTCAATAATCGAGTTGTTGAGCATTTCATTTTCTTTCTCCGCTTTCGCTAATGCTGATAAACGGTCATCAAGCAAGCCGTTAAACGCACTAGATAAGGTTTCGAGTTCGTCACCCGTTTGAATGTCCGCCCGTGCCGTGAAGTCACCTTCTGCAACTCGGCTCACCGTTTCCTCTAAGTGACCAATCGGTGCTGCAATCCGTCCGAAGAATAAGAAACCTGCCGCACCCCCGAATACTAAAATCACGAGAGCGATAGGAATCGCACCATACTGAATCGCATTGGTTAAAGCTTGTAAGCGTTCTAATGATTCTTCCTCTGAAATATCCGAGAAAATCGCCCATTGCAAACCCGGAACGTTAATCGGTGCAAACGCTGAAAGTACGAAGTCGCCACGATAGTCAGGGAACATATCGAAACCTGTCACACCTGAGAACGCATTACGCGTACCGGGGTTATCCACTTTTTGCAGACCCACACTGGTATCTTTTAAGTCAATGTTGGCAATAATTTCAGGCGATAATTCCGCTTGTTCAATTGCTGCCAAATAACCTTCTTTATCCTCAATCAACATACGGCTGTCATTACGCATTGTGCCGTCTGATGCCACGATATACGATTCACCTGTACGTCCTGATTCTTCCATCCGCCACGCACGTTTATAAGTCATAATGTCGTTAATGGTATGAATCGATAATTCAAAAATTAACACACCAATTCGTTTACCTTTGTCAAATAAAGGCGTACCGATGAAAGCCACAGGATTTTGATAAGCGGGAAGATAAGACGCGAAATCCACTACCACATATTCATCTGGGGCAGCTTTACTCATCTTCTCGAACACACGACCAATACCTGTTTTAGAGAAAGGTCCATCATTTAACGAAGTCGCGTAATCAATTTCTTTTTTCACTGAATAAATAATATAGCTAGTATCAGTATCGACTAAGAACACATCATTTAAATCGAAACGACTTTGATATTCACTGAATTCACGATGGTAACGACGGTGAACATTGGTATAACTGGAACTGTCCGAAGCAGAAAATAATTCGTTTTTTGTGCCTAATGGATTTGGGTTGTCCGCGATATAGAAATATTGCAAGGCTAAACTATTATCATCTAATTGGTTCAACATCGCTGCCATATCAGGGGCAGGGTCAACGTTTAAAGTTTCATATTCTTGTACAAATTCATCAAGATAGAATTCTTCTAATGCTTCAGTATATTCATCAAAGGGTAAAGGCTGTGGAAACGAAGGGCCTTCATCCACCGCTTGCATCCCCGCTTCTTCAGCAAAATTGGGAAAGGTTCGCTTAAATTCGCGCATCGCATCAACCGTGCCTTTTGCATCAGCGAAGGTCAATAACTGGTTAGCTACCTGATTAAAGTAGCCCTCAATTTGTTGTTTTTTTGTATCACGAATCGAAGTAATGTGACTTTGCGCACTCTCCGTCAATGCTTGTTGACCCAAGTCACCCGCAATCTGACTGGTAAAGTAAGCTGTAATCATTACTGGTAGCAACGCGAGAATCGCTGAACCAACAAACATCTTTTGTTTTAGCTTAAGTTTCATGGGCTGGTCTCCATCATTCTGTAGACTCCTTTAGCGTTAAGTTGCCACTTTTTTTGCGAGTGATTCAAAAAAGCCAAGATGGTCAAAGTTAAACCACACTTCTCCCTCTTTTTCATAGCCTGTTGAAGTATAGTTCTGAATCGCATCAGGTAAGACGGGTTGGATTTGCAATTTATCTTCATTGGTAAATGCGATATGAATCGGTAGTGCTTCGATTAAAATCGCGCCCGCTTTCTCACCTTCACCTAAAATCAATAACATGTCTTTTCTACGCCGACTTTCGGTCTTAGGCAGCCGTAGCAAAGTGTATAAATCAAATACGGGTACTAAGTTACCACGCAAGTTAATTAAGCCTAGCAACCATTCGGCAGTGTTGGGAATAGCGCAGACATTTTCTAATTCTTTCAATTCACTGATGATATTCTCACCAATGAGCAAACCGACGTTAGCGATACGAAACCCCATACGTCGGCTAACCTCGGCTTGTGCCAAACCCCATGCGGTTTCCTCTGCTTTACGGTTGAGAGGACGCGTTAACGCACCACTTGGGGGTTGCCAAGGTGTATCGGTTGCAGGAATGGAAACTTTTTTGTCTTCTTCCATGATGTTATTTGTCTGCGGTTACATAGGTTTGCAGTGGTTTAGAATTAAAGTGAATCAACGCAGGGGTACGACCCGGATAAGACACCCAACTGGTGAATGGTTCACTACCTGTTAATTCATGGCGTTCTACGAAATAACGAATGTGACGCATGGCTTGACGCATCAAACGGTCGTTACGAATCGCGGATAAACTTTTAATCGGCGTATCGTTTAGCTCAATAGTGCTTAATTGTTGCCCGAAATCATCTTGCTCAATCGCCGCTAACTGTGCCATAGCACGAATCGTACTGGCTTTACGCGAACCTTGTAAACGTTCCACAACTGAGAACCATGCAGATAATAAGGCTTGGCTAAATAATGGATTTTCTTGTAATACTTCACGTCTCACAACCAATAAATACATGATTTCATCTGGAATGCGACGGCTGTCAAATACAAGTTGTGCTTGCTGTTCGTTGAGTAATTTTGCAGAGTTTGGATTGCCCGCTACAACACCATAGACTTCACCGCTTACGAACATGGTTGGAATATCAATGTCACGGGTGTTTTGAATATTAACGCTATCAAAATCCATTTGATTTTTAATCATATAGCGGTCTAATAAATAATGACGAGAGCTGTTTTGGGCTAATGAAATTTCTTTGCCGCGAAGATCAATACGGTCAACATCACCATTGACTAATAATGCCTCGTTACCGTTACTGTTACCCATCACCAAAATCACGTCGGCTTCCACATCTTCACGTACGAAGTTAGCAATTGCATCAATATTACTAATGACGACCGCTTGCACTTCACGGTTCACAAATTTTCGAATCGTACTGCTGTAATCGCCTGTGACAAATTGCACGTCAATATTATATTTATCTCGATATTCTTGGAATGCCCCTTCTTCGTTTGCTAAATACCAAGGCATCCAACCAACATAAGGCGCAACGGCTAAGCTAAGGGAAACCGTTTCTTGCGGTATTGCACTCTCAGCATCACTAGTTTCTGTATCATCGCCGCCGACTAAATTTTGCATATATTCACAGCCAGTCAACGAAAATATGACTAATGTTGTTATAAATAATCGGATGAGGCTTTGCTTGGTTAAACTGGGCATTGGGTTAAGCTCCCTCTTTAAAATATTGACGAGCGTGTTATTCCTGAAAATACGATATTTTTTGATTCACTATTTTACCTATGTTTAAACTTGAAAGTGATCATCGTTTGTTCAAACACTATGGCATAGGATAGTAAAAAATTTTACAAATAACAAGTTACATTCATCTGTTGATGCAATATATTAACTATGTTTCGTAACTTACAATCAAGTATAAATATTTTGTTGTTTTGCTATAGGTAATTGCATTGTTTTAAGAACAGAAATGAATTCAGTATTTAGCGTGCAAATTGCAAATAATCTGGCGTATAGATTTATATAAAATAAACGTTACGATTTTATCAGAAAAAATCACCCTGCTTTTAGGTCATTGCAAAGTGATTTTTATAGTTTATGCCGATTCATATCCCATTAACACCAACGTGGCTTGGCAGGCTTCGGCTGGGGTTTTGCTTTTGACTAGGATGTCTAACATTTTTTCTAAAACCGCTTTTTGAATATTACGGGTAATAAATACAATTTGGGTCAATGGTTGCGGCTTTGGCCATTTATCTAATGTGGTTGGCGGCTGAAAAATATGTTGTACCCCTTGTACTACCACAGGCAACTCCGTTTCTTCGGTATAGACTAAACCTTTAATTCTTAATAAATCTTTGCCACGCAATGCCGTCAATTGCTGAAACCACATATTCAAAGTTTTCCAAGCCAAAGGCTTATCATATTCTAAGCAAAACGACTGAATGTATTCATCATGGCGAATTTGGTCATGATAGGAATAATCAAACTGTTGTCCTTCATGATGGTGGTGATGATGTTCATGGTGACCGTGGTCATGATGCGCTTCATGATGATGCGTATGCGGCTCGTGATAGGCTTCCGCTTGCAACCACTGCTGTACGTCTAACGACTTGGTAGTAGGATTGTACAAACCTGCGCTGAATAATTGCTTCACATCCACATTACCGTTGACACTTTCCAACATCATCGCACCCGGATTTAAGGTGTTCAAACGCAGCTTAACTTGTTCAACCACTTCAGGTTTAACCAAATCAGTTTTAGTTAAAATCACGCGATCAGCAACGGCGGCTTGTTTAACCGTTTCATAAAATTCTTCAAATTGTTGTTGTGCATACACACAATCGACAGTCGACAACACGCTATCTAAATGATATTTTGATTTTAAAGTTTCATCATCAAGTAAGGTGTGAATAATCGGGGCAGGGTCAGCTAAACCTGTGGTTTCAATAATCACCCGTTCAAAATAAGTGACTTCACCGTTTTGACGTTTTTCATACAAATTAGCTAAGGTTTCAACCAAATCACCACGAATCGTGCAACATACACAACCACCATCCATAATCATCACGTCTTCAGTGGCGGATTCAATTAATAAATTATCAATCCCAACTTCGCCAAATTCATTCACCACCACAGCAGATTTCTGCATATCAGGATGTCTGAGCAGCCTATTTAAAAGTGTAGTCTTACCACTACCTAAAAAACCTGTAATCACTGAAACAGGCAAGTAGTCCGTTGGTGGAGCAAAAGCATCTAAAGTCGTGCGCATGGGTCATCAGCATAAAACGAATTAATGACACTGATTATATAGCCAAATGCAAGGAAAGAAAATCCAACATTGAATAAACATATTTTACATATAAATCTAAAGTTAAAAAATGTGTAGGCGACCGCAGCTATTAAGCTGTTTTACTTTTATCCTATATTTACTAAGATAGTTGAAATATGCAGGTAACGGAGGCTTCAAATGACCCAGTTGATGTACACTTTTCTTGCACTGTTATTATTCATCCAACATTCCACTGTATTGGCAATCAATTGTAAAATGCCCCAGACTAATTTGGCCAAAATTATTTGTGGTGACTATCGGTTAAGTGAAGCCCATGAACGCTTAGTGCAAATTTATCAGCAACAAACGCCTAAATTCGATGAAGTTAAAAAACAATATAAAATATGGTTAGAAACCTTAGAGCGTAATTGCGAAACAAAAAATAAAGATTGTTTACGTCACCAATATGAGCAGCAGATTCGTGAACTCAGTCAAAAAACTTGGCAATTCCAAACTCAAGTTCATCCAGACTTACCTTTGCTTCAATTTGAATTAATTGGTATCACAGATGAAGAAACCGCACACATTCAGAAAATTGTGATTTCTAATCAAGACGGTCAAACATTACAAACATTGATGATCGAAGATGTATCAGACATGTTAAAAGAGACTGAAACACTTTGGTTAAAAAGAGGTGAAGGCTTTAAAATCGAAGATGTAAATTTTGATGGTTATAAAGATATTCGTTTAATGGAATTGCTGCCTGCGGGTGCAAATGTGCCTTATTTATGTTGGCTATACCATCCTGAACAACAAAAATTTGTGTTTAATAAACCTTTCAGCCAGTTAGCGCATCTCAGCCTTGATAATGAAAATCAGCAAATCATTTCACAATATCGCATTAATGCAGTTGAACATGGTACAGATTTCTATTCGGTAGATAAATATGAGTTGATTTTAATGCGCCAAGAATTGCTTAAATATATTAAAAATGATGAAGGTACGTTCGAACTATTTGAGCTAACCAAACAGCGTGTTGATAACGAATTGCAAATTGTACATCAAGAGCTTGTTAATTAGTGGCTCTGGTTTCGGTAAAATACCTAAAATATTTTATTAAGACAATCTAAAATGACATCAATAATGCCTAAGCAAGGTGATACTTGCCCTATTTGTAAACAGCACACGCTTGCCTTATCAAAACAAACATGCACTGATTACATTAGTAAACAATCATTTAGCTTATTACATTGTACGCATTGTGGCTGCTACGTGACTCATGGTGAGTTGCAACAGGATTATTACGGACAAGCCTATTACAATTCAAAAAAAGGCAAATTTAGCCCACTAATTGAAAAAATCTTTAAACTGAACCATCAACGCAATGCAAAACAGTTTTATCAGCGATTTCAACCAAAGCGCATTTTAGAAATTGGTTGTGGCCGTGCTTATTTACTTAAAGAGTTAAAACAACTTGATTGTGAAGTGTATTGCTTAGAATCAGATGAAGCCGCAGATTGGATTTTAAACAATGCCGATGTCAATATGATAACCGAGTCAAAATTAGACTTTCCTGCTCAATATTTTGATTTAATCATTTACTGGCATGTTTTCGAACATTTACCTGATCCTGTTGCCTCTTTACGCCAAATGACAACATTGTTAGCTGACAACCAACGTATTTGCATCAGTGTGCCGAATGCCGACAGCTATCAAGCTAAATTACAGTTATCAACTTGGTTTCACTTAGACGTGCCGCGCCATTTATACCATTTTACGCCGCAAAGTTTGGTTATGTTATTAGAATCAGAAGGCTACGAAATAGAATCAATTGAAGCAGGCGATATGATTCAAAATCTATATGGTTGGTTGCAAAGTTTAGCCAATCTTTTTACACCGAAAGAAATCAATGGCTTTTACCGCTTTTTACAAGGTGGAAAACCGCTTAAGACTCTATCTAAAACGGCTCTCATCACGCAATTAGTCACAAGTATTATTTGGATACCTGTCGGTATTTTAGGTTATTTAATAGAGACGCTAGCAGGCAAACACGGCTCAATTACCGTATATGCCCGAAAAAAACATCGTAAATACTGACGTTTATATCTAACCCATAACCCGCTTCCAAAGATGCTGGACATTACTTTGGTGCTCAGCAAATTTTGAGCGTTTCACTTGTACAGGTTTATCTTGCAAAGCCAGACGATGGGTTTCTGCACGATACGCACGATAGGCATTACTTAAACGTTCACACGCCGATTCGGTCAATAAATCATGCGTCACAAATTTGCGCAACATGGGCAACATACCCGTTGTATCTAATAAATCAGGGAAATCAATCGCCCAACGTAAAACGCCATACTGAATTAAGAATTCAATATCAACTACACCACCAGCACCTTGTTTAATATCAAATACTTCTTTGTTACTTTTATCAAGATTGCTCCGCATTTTCTCACGCATTTCACATACATCTTGCTTGAGTTTTTCAGGATCACGTTTCTGAGCCAGTACCTTGCGTCGAATGGTTTCAAATTGATCCATACATGATTTATCGCCCGCAATCGCTCTAGCACGTACTAAAGCTTGATGCTCCCATGTCCAAGCATCCTCAAATTGGTATTTTTCAAATGAGTCAAAGCTGGCGACCATCATGCCCGCATTACCACCGGGGCGTAAACGCGAATCTACTTCGTACAACGAACCTGCTGCGGTATTAGTGGTGATAATATGAATAATTCGCTGTGCTAAACGCATGAAAAACACATTGTTATCCACACATTTTGCACCGTCGGTCATTTGTGAGCTGCCATGACTGTTATGCACAAAAACAATATCTAAATCAGAACTATAACTTAATTCAATACCACCTGATTTACCATAACCAATCACACAAAAGCCTGCATCTTCGATTTCATCATCAAATTTAAATTGTGGTTTGCCATGTTTATGGGTGATGAAGTTCCAAGCAATGCTTAACGCTTTCTTCACAATCGTATCTGCAATTGCACCTAAATAGTCACTGGCTAACTCGACACTAAGATTGCCTGATAATTCTGCCGCTGCAACGTGTAACACATGTGCCCGTTTAAATTGGCGCAAGCTATCCATTTGCATTTCCAAATCATCTAACGGTAAATGTGCGATTTGGGCTTGTAGCGCACTGTCTAATTCATTAGGTTTGAGTGGATCATATAAACGGCGTGGGTCTAACAATTCATCAAGTAATAACGGATAACGTGTTAATTGTGTTGCAACCCATTGACTGGCCGAGCATAATTTAATTAATTGTCTTAATACTTGAGGCCGTTCAACTAATAAGGCCAAGTACACAGAACGTTGTGCAATTGCGCTGATAAATTCCAAGGTTCGTAGTAACGCTAAATCTTTGCTTTCATCTTGGCTGGTGGCTTCTAGTAATAATGGCATCACCATATCAAGACGTTGACGCGCACGGCTGCTCAGCTTTTGCAAAGTATAAGAGCTGGCAAATTCACGTAATTTTTTAACTATCTGTTCAGGCTGTTCGTATTCTGCAGTTTCAAAATATTGCACCACATCGTCATTATCCAGTTGATTTTCCCATACACTTTCCCAAATATTTTCATGGTTATGTTGTACGGGCGTGTCTTCAATTTCAGGTGCAAACACTTGCTCAAATTGCTCATTCACCACATCGAGATGTTTATCTAATGCCGCCATGAACTCATCCCATTGCTCAAATCCCATGATGTAGGCTAAACGCTGTTGATTCAGTTCATCGCTGGGTAAGGTTTGGGTTTGTTGGTCATCAATAGCTTGTAAACGATTTTCTGCTGTCCGTAAGAAGCGATAAGCCTGCTCTAAACCATCTGCATCTTGTTCACTGAGTAAATCAAATTCTCTTAACGCAGCCAAAGTTTTAAGTAAATTGCGCTCTTGTAAACCGGGTTGACGACCACCGCGCATGAGTTGGAATAACTGACAAGTAAATTCGACTTCACGAATACCACCACGACCCAATTTAATATTATTTTCTAGGCCTTTACGATGTGCTTCTTGATCGATCATCTCTTTCATATGACGGAATTCAGTGATCGAGTTGTAATCTAAATAACGGCGATAAACGAACGGTTTGAGCATATCTAATAATGATTCGCCTTGCTCAATATCTCCCGCCACCGCTCGAGCTTTAATAAACGCATAACGTTCCCAATCACGTGCATGAGACTGATAATAATCTTCCATCGCGGCAAAGTGCATCACCAGAGGGCCACTATCACCAAAAGGCCGTAAGCGCATATCTACCCGAAATACGAAACCATCACCTGTCACCGTGTTTAATAAGTGAATTACTTGTTGACCCACGCGTAAGAAAAACTCCTGATTGGTGCGAGGTCGACGTGGGTGATTGGTTTCACCGCTTTCAGGGTAAGCAAAAATCAAATCAATATCTGAGGAGAAATTCAGTTCACGCCCACCTAGTTTGCCCATGCCGAGCACAATCAGTTTTTGCACTTCGCCCGTCTCACGACCTAAAGGTGTACCCCATTGTTTTTCCCATTTTGCATACTGATAATTCAACGCAGCATCAATCAATGTATCTGCTAAATCGGATAAGGCGCGTAAGCTTTCATCTAAACTTGCCCAGCCTGCCATATCTCGCCACGCAATTTTAGCCATTTCACGCCGACGATATGCCCGCAATTGTTGCATCACTTGGTTTTCATCAGTTTCGACATCAAAATTTAATTCATATTTTTCATAAGGCTGCAGTAAATAATCATCCTTGAGTAAAGTATCCAACAAACCAACAGATAAGATACAACCTTTGGCCACAAACGGACTACAAGACCAGATTTTTAAAACACTATCAAAGATTTGTTTATTTTGCTGTAGGGCTTGTTGCAATTCAGGTTGTGCTTGTTGTTCAAAATCAGACCAAGCATGTTGAAATGGGGTTTGTAATAATTCAGGAAGCGATTGGACATCCATGAGGCATTCCTTTGAGGTGTTGCGTATGAAACGTTATTATTTTTTTATGAATCGAAAATTCCTGCGCTAGTCTATCATTTTTCGATTGTTGGAAGGGATTAGTTTGAATTGAATCTATGCCGATAATGAGTGTAAAACTTTCAGAAAAAAGACGAACTGTTCCTAAAAACGGCTCGTCTTCTCTACAGAAAACTTAACTCACATTAAGCTGCTGCATTACGAGATGCTTTTTTGCGCTCATGCTCTTTTAAGAAACGTTTACGGATACGAATCGTTTTCGGCGTGACTTCAACCAATTCATCATCATCGATAAATTCTAACGCTTGCTCTAAAGTCATTTTAATCGGTGGAGTTAACAATAAGTTTTCGTCTGTACCCGCCGCACGAATATTGGTTAATTGCTTGGCTTTCAATGGGTTCACAACTAAATCATTGTCGCGCGAATGAATACCAATCACCATACCTTCGTACACTTCTTCGCCATGACCAATGAATAAACGACCACGATCTTGAAGATTGAATAAGGCATAGGCCAAACTCTTACCCGCACCGTTGGCAATCAATACACCGTTAATCCGTTGTCCAATCATGCCTTCTTTCATAGGGCCATAATGTTCAAAGGTGTGATAAAGCAAACCTGTACCCGACGTGATAGTCATAAATTCGGTACGGAAACCAATCAAGCCACGCGAAGGAATAATGAAATCAATCCGCATCCGACCTTTACCGTCAGGCTGCATATTGGTCATTTCCGCTTTACGCTCACCCAATTTCTCCATTACAGAGCCTTGGTTTTGCTCTTCTACGTCAACCGTCAACGATTCGAATGGTTCGTGCATCACGCCATCCACTTCTTTCATAATCACTTGCGGACGCGATACACCTAACTCGTAACCTTCACGGCGCATATTTTCAATCAAAATACCTAAATGTAATTCGCCACGACCTGACACGATAAATTTATCTGGGTCATCAGTTTCTTCAACTCGTAACGCCACGTTATGTAATAATTCACGTTCTAAACGCGCTTTAATTTGGCGCGAAGTCAGATATTTACCTTCTTTACCAGAGAAAGGTGAGGTGTTAACTTGGAAAGTCATGCTCACAGTCGGTTCGTCAACGGTTAACGCAGGCAAAGGCACAGCATGAGATGGATCACACAAAGTGTCTGAAATATTTAAATTATCGATACCCGTGAATGCGACAATGTCACCCGCCATCGCTGATTCAACTTCAACCCGTTGCAAACCGTGGAAACCTAAAATTTGCAAGATACGACCGTTACGCTTTTCGCCTTCAGTGTCAACAATCGTTACAGGTGTATTGGTTTTAACTCGACCACTGCTAATCCGACCAATACCGATTACGCCAACATAACTAGAGTAATCTAACGCACTGACTTGTAAAGCAAATGGTTCATCTGGATCAACGTCAGGAATCGGCACATGTTCCACCATCATTTCAAACAATGGCTGCATATCGCCTTCACGCGCACTGCTATCATGGCTAGCGTAACCTTGCAAAGCTGACGCATAAATAATAGGGAAATCTAACTGACCATCATCCGCGCCAAGGTTGTCGAATAATTCAAATGTTTGGTCAATGACCCAGTCAGGTCGTCCGCCGTCACGGTCAATTTTGTTTACAACCACGATTGGACGCAAGCCACGTTGTAAGGCTTTTTCCGTCACGAAACGAGTTTGAGGCATAGGCCCATCGACTGCATCAACTAATAGTAAAACTGAATCTACCATTGACAATACGCGCTCTACTTCACCACCAAAGTCGGCGTGTCCCGGTGTGTCGACGATGTTAATACGGTAATCATTCCATTTAATCGCGGTGTTTTTAGCTAAAATAGTAATGCCACGTTCTTTTTCTAAGTCGTTGGAGTCCATGACTCTTTCAACTTCTTCAGCTCGTTCCCCTAATGTGCCTGATTGCTTTAATAACTGGTCAACCAACGTTGTTTTACCATGGTCAACGTGGGCAATAATGGCGACATTGCGTAATTTTGTAATCACCGCGTTTTTCTCACTTGCAAAAAAATATGCGCATTATACTGATTTTTGAAGTTTAGTTTTTGATTTTTATTCAGAAGCTCTGATTTTTTGATACAAATATTTTTAATATCTGTTTAGTTTTACTCTTTATATCATTCCAACTGCTGTGCAATCTGCAAAAAGCCTTGAATATAATCCAATTCCAGTAAATTATCGGCTAAGGCTGCATATAAGGTTCTGTGCAAACCCATCTCACCCAATGGGCGCACGGTGAGCGAACCTTGTTGCACTTGCTCGGCGATAATCCAATGCGGTAACGCAGCAACCCCTTTGCCTCCCGCAATTAAATGCAGCATCATTTGGGTTAATTCCACGGTGCGAACTTGCGCAGGTTCAACTTGTGCGGGCTGCATAAAATACTTAAAAATATCCAACCGCGAACGAGATACAGGATAAATCAATAAATTTTCATCAGTTAAATCTTCAGGTTCAATATAGACTTTCGTCGCTAATCGGTGCTGATTTGCCATCACTAAACCCAGTTGATAATCGAACAAAGCTTGATAACTGATGCCTGCTAATTTTCTCGGGTCGGACGTAATCACCATATCAATATCGCCATTTTGCAAAGCCTGAAACGCTTCAAAACTCACACTCAGCGACAAGTCAACATCAATATGTGGATACTGTTGTCGGTATAAATCCAAACTGGGCAACAGCCATTCAAAACAGTTATGACACTCCACCGCCAAATACAAACGCCCCAATTTACCTTGTGCATATTCCTTCAGCCGCTGCTCAGCCTGTTGTACTTTGGGCAACATTTCACGGGCTAAATTTAACAATTCCTGTCCCGCAGGTGTGAAACGTAACGGACGGGTTTTGCGCTGAAACAAAGTCACATCATAGTATCTTTCTAACTTCTTAATCTGATGCGATAACGCGGATTGCGTGATATGCAAACGGTTCGCGGTTTCAGTAATGTTATGGGTTTCGCTCAGAATCAGCAAAATCTGTAAATCTCGACATTCTATCATCATGAATATTTTTCATCATTAATATGAGAAACAACAATTTGATTCATATTAAAGCATGACGCATACTAAATCACAAGTCATTTAAAACAATGGAGTGATTGATGAAAGCACATATTTTAGGTTTTCCACGGATTGGCATTAAACGCGAACTGAAAAAAGCGGTGGAAGCCTATTGGCATGGCAAAACCCAGCGTGAAGATTTAGAGCAAACAGCGAAAGCATTACGTGCTAGACATTGGCAGTTGCAGCAAGACGCGGGCTTGGATTTTGTCACGGTTAACGATTTTTCTTATTACGACCATGTGCTAGATATGTCGGTGACGTTGGGCGTGATTCCAGCCCGTTATGAGCACCAAGGCGGCAATGCGGATTTAGACACTATGTTTCGTATGGCGCGGGGGCGTGCTCCATCAGGCAAAGATACTATTGCGGGCGAAATGACCAAATGGTTTGATACTAACTATCATTATATCGTGCCTGAATTCTATCCAGATCAAGGTTTTAGCTTATCATCGACTAAATTATTTGATGAAGTCACCGAAGCGCAACAAGCAGGTCACAAAGTCAAACCGGTGTTAATTAGTCCTTTGACTTATTTATGGTTAGGCAAAACGAAAAAAGCTGATTTTGATAAATTAAGCCTATTAGAGCAAGTTTTACCTGTTTACCGTGAAATTTTACAAAAACTTAAAGCACAAGGCGTGGAATGGGTACAATTTGACGAGCCGATTTTAGCATTAGATTTACCGACTGAATGGCAAGCCGCGATAGAACAAGCTTATGCCAGCTTAGCACAATCAGGTGTCAATATTTTAGTTGCAAGCTACTTCGGTGCGTTGGAAGACAATTTACAAGTTGCGACCCGTTTACCTGTACAAGCTTTACATATCGATATTGTACGCGCACCTGAACAATTACAAAACGTTGTCGATGCATTACCCGAAACCATGGCGTTATCTGTTGGCGTGACTAATGGTCGAAATATTTGGAAAGCAGACTTAAATCAATGTTTAGCGATTTTAGAGCCATTAAAACAACAATTAGGCGATAGATTGTGGGTATCTGCCTCTTGCTCGTTATTGCATAGCCCTGTGGATTTAGATGCTGAAAAACGCATGAACCCAGCGATTAAAGCATGGTTGGCATTTGCGACCCAGAAATTACGCGAATTGCAATTATTAAAATCGGCATTGGTCGATGGGCACGATAGCGTAGCGAAAAGCTTAGAGATTAACCAACGCGATAATGATGCTCGCCGCAATTCAACCTTAATTCATAAACCAGAAGTTAAACAACGTGTTGAAGGCATTACACCTGCTTTAGCACAACGCCAAAGTGCTTATGACAAACGGGCTGAACTACAAAAACAACATTTAGATTTACCATTATTTCCGACCACAACGATTGGTTCTTTCCCACAAACGGGTGACATTCGTAAAACTCGTCGTGATTTCAAAAAACATTTAATCAGCCGTGAAGATTATACACGCCAAATGCAAAACGAAATCAAGTCTGTGGTAGCGAAACAGCATGAATTGGGTTTGGACGTGTTGGTACATGGTGAGCCTGAACGTAATGATATGGTTGAATATTTTGGCGAGCAATTAGATGGATTTGTATTTAGTCAAAATGGCTGGGTACAAAGTTATGGCTCGCGTTGTGTGAAACCGCCGATTATTTTTGGCGATGTCAGCCGCCCTAGCCCAATGACTGTGGATTGGATTACTTACGCGCAACAGCAAACTGATAAAGTCATGAAAGGCATGTTAACAGGTCCTGTGACGGTATTGCAGTGGTCATTTGTACGGGACGATCAGCCACGTGAACAGACGTGTTTACAATTGGCGTTAGCGATTCGTGACGAAGTGGTGGATTTAGAAAAAGCAGGGATTCAAATCATTCAAATTGATGAGGCGGCATTCCGTGAAGGTTTACCATTGCGTCAAAAAGAGTGGCAGACTTATTTAGATTGGGCGGTGAAATCATTCCGTATTACAGCCAGTGGTGTGGAAGATGTTACGCAAATTCATACCCATATGTGTTATTCGGAATTCAACGATATTATGCCAGCAATTGCGGATATGGATGCGGACGTGATTACGATTGAAACGTCACGTTCACAAATGGAATTGCTTGATGCGTTTGAAGATTTTGCGTATCCAAATGAAATAGGACCCGGTGTATACGATATTCATTCACCACGCGTGCCGAAGAAAGACGAGATCATGACGTTATTGCACAAAGCACATGAACGGATTCCAGCAGAACGTTTATGGGTGAATCCTGATTGTGGTTTAAAAACTCGTGGTTGGTCAGAAACTGAGGCGGCTTTACAAAATATGGTTGATGCGGCGAAAACCATGCGTGAAACCGTGTAGTCATTAATTTAAAATCTCGCAGATCATCACCAGCACTCGATCCTATCTGCGAGATACAGCTAGTTTAAATTAAAGAGATCATTAAAATTCTCTCAACCCCAACTAACTATAATGATGCCTTAAGAAGAATTCCTTTTCCACCTCATGTAATGGCTCAATTAGTTCTGATGAGTGTTGAAGAATCATCTCGTCAGATGTATCTGAATCGAGTTCAAGGATCAAATTACCTCTTATAGTATCATGAGTAGGTTCTATACCAAGAGCTGAGTAATCAATATTAAACGAGAATTTATCTTTATCCTCTTTTTTTGCAGATAACCGAAGATTTGAGTTTACACCTACTCCATCATTAGTCTTGATATACATGCTGGATATACCAGATATAACTAACCCAGAAGTTACAATAAAAAGCTGTTGTGTATTCATACTGATGGTGAATTTACCTACTTTTACCACGTTTTTCAGGTTTAAATTTTTGAGTGTCAATCTAAAAAGTTTATCCCCCCCCTTATAAAAACTACCATCCTCAATATCACCACTCCCTGTAATAAAACCAGTATTTACTATAGTCTCTGGTGAAACTCGCACATCCTCACCTGCTTTGAAAGGATGTTTAGTATATGGAGGTAGCGTAATCGTCTGGGAATAAACTTCCTCTCTATCACTATCCATAGACAATTGGACATACCGTTGAGAATTTGGGTTACCCGCGTAGAGTTTCATTTCTTTTTCAGGGTTGGCATTGCTTCTAAAAAAATGCACTCCACATGACATTGCAGAGCTTGGGCCAGAAACGGAAAATTCAGTATCTGATTCTACATCTCTTTTTACATATGCTACAGGCAGAGCAGATGCAACTGCCATAGCCACTTTTCCAACAGTCACAGCACCACTCAATAAATTTGAAAACCAAGACATTATATTTTCCTTACAGAATTTATTAACTCAGAAGTATGGACAAAATCAATGACTAATTCGTCGTGTATCCTAAATAACAATACTGATACTTCAACTCCGTTCAGTATAAATTTTGCCCACTATCCACTATAACAACATAGCGTTATAGCCCTGAACAAAAATAACACATCTAAATTTTAATTTTTAAATAAAAATATTTAACTTAAAGTGTAACGTTTTGCTCGCGGAGAAAATCATAAGATAAACCCCCATCGCCTGTAAATACAACTAAAGTTGTAATAAACCATATAAAAAAAGCAGTTATTGAAAAATTACCCTTGAATTTCAACCAAATAAAAATATCTACCAAGCAAAAAAATTTAAAAAATCACCAACTTTCGTTATTTATAATATTTGTCGTAATTATAAGTTGGTAGTTGTTTAAAATAATACTGCAACAACATACACCTGCCTTAGGCATAAAATAAACAATAAAAACAGTTGTGTATTAGCTGGGTTGTTTGAAGTCTTGCCACGATTGCAAGCATTATTTGGTTAAGCGTTGATAAAGATCATAAAACCTATGACACCTATCAAGCGTATATTAATGAGTTAGTGTTAGGTTTAAATTTGTATTGCCTAATCAACACAAAGTGTACCTAAGGCAACACCATTATCATCAATTTCTTGCGAACATCCAAACGCATTACTATCCGCTTCACATATGCCTGTTGCAAAACCACCTGCTTCAGCTCTATCTTCAGTTAAACAACGTCCTTCGCATTGGTTTGAACCTGTACACGATTTGCCTGCATCGGAGTACGAATAAATACACTGCTTACATTGCGCTCGCCCCACGTTTTTTATTGTGCCTCCTGCCTTTTCACAATCTGTGCGCTGCTGGCTAGTGGTTTCTGGGCAAAAGGAGTGTGGTACATTGTTTGATTTTGTTTCATTGCAACCTGATATAAACATGGTGAGCAAGAATATGGTCAAAATTGGTTTTAACATAAGAAATATAGCTTCTCTAATCAAAATGTGATTGATATAGACGGGTATGTATTTGCTTTTTGTCGTAATGAATGATTTAGCTGTTTCTAACTTACAGGTTTTGCTTTGAATTAAATAACGTTATTTACTTATAAAATATAATGAATATAGAAAAACAATACCGATTCAATTACTATCATAAGTAGGCAACTATATACATTCTTATCGAGGGTTCAACCATGTTAGAATCATTGCTTGCTGCTTTATTTTCCAGTGGTCAGTACATGCCACATGGATACTGTTTTCAATGGGATGAAAATCTTGTTCGTCTTCATGTTATTTCTGATGCTGCCATTGGGATTGCTTACTTCTCCATCCCTTTTATGTTGCTGTATCTTACAATAAAGCGCAATGATTTACCTTTTAAAGGCATATTCCTCTTATTTAGTTTGGTTATTATTTCTTGTGGAGCAAGTCATTTATTATCTATTCTTACTTTATACGAACCTTATTACTGGATTGAAGGTATTGTAAAAGTCATTACTGCTATCATTTCCGTCATAATGGCGATATTGCTTGTCTTCTTAATACCAAAAGCCCTTTCATTACCTAGTCCCCAACAACTCCGAGAATATAACAGTACTTTAGAATCCGTGGTAGCAGAACGTACAGAAGCTTTGCGCAGCAGTGAAGAGCGGTTTGAATTAGCCATGCAAGGTGCAAGTGATGGTTTATGGGATTGGAATATTCAAGATAACACTATGTATTATTCTCCTCGTTGGAAAAGTATGCTCGGTTACCAACAAGATGAATTATCAGATGAAATAATGGACTGGAGACAGTTTATACATCCTGATGATATGGCTGACTTTACAAAACGTATTGATGATTATTTAAATAAGCAAACGCCTACATACGAAAGTTTATACCAAATGAAACACAAACATGGTCATTACATTTGGATATTGAGTCGTGGCGTAGCAGTTTGGAATAATGAAGGCAAACCTATACGCTTTGTTGGTACGCATATGGACATGACGGGACAAAAACAAGTTGAGACAGAATTACGTACCGCCAAAGATATTGCAGAAAAAGCTAAAGTACAAGCAGAAGTAGCCAACCAAGCCAAAAGTACATTCCTCGCCAATATGAGCCATGAACTACGCACCCCGCTAAATGGCATTTTAGGTTATGCACAGATTTTACAACGTGACCACAGTTTGAATGCTAAACAAGCTGAAGGTATCAACGTTATTCAACGTAGTGGCGATTATTTGCTGACTTTAATTAACGATATTTTAGACTTAGCCAAAATTGAAGCAGGTAAAATTGAACTGTATCCAACTGATTTTGATCTTACTTATTTTATCCAAAATTTAAACGAAGTATTCATGATGCGAGCAAAGCAAAAAGGCATTGCATTTAATTATGAACAATTATCACATTTACCTGCTGGGATTCATGCAGATGAAAAACGGTTGCGCCAAGTATTAATGAATCTGATTGGTAATGCGATTAAATTTACAGATCAAGGGGGCGTTACTTTCACCTCAACTTATAAGAATAATCAATTGCAATTTCAAATAGTTGATACAGGCATTGGTATTGAACAATATAGACTTGATGAAATTTTTAAACCATTTGAACAAGCAGGCGATATTAATCAAAAAGCAGAAGGGACAGGCTTAGGGCTAACCATTACACGCAATCTCACCGAGATGTTACAAGGTGAACTACGTGTTACAAGCACACCAAATCAAGGCAGTATTTTTACCATTACTATTCCTGTACAAGAAACGACGGTTGCAGTTATGAAAGCCAAAACACCTGTTGTCGTAAAAGGTTATCAACATACTAAAAATATATCAAAGCCATTTTCAATTTTAATTGTCGATGACAAACCCGAAAATATATCCGTGCTACAAAATTTACTTGAACCATTACAGTTTACAGTGGTCGCAGCCAATAATGGACAAGCAGCATGGGAAGCCATGGAAAAACAAGCTTTTGATTTATTAATTACGGATTTAGTCATGCCTGTAATGGATGGATTTGAATTAGCTCGCCGTATCAGAAAGCACCCAGAATGGAATCAAGTCCCCATTATTGCTGCCTCAGCCAGTGTATTTGATTATCAGCAGTCAGAAAGCTTAGAGGCAGGATGCAATACATTTTTACCGAAACCAATTCATTTAGAGGAACTATTACAAGCAATCCATGATTATTTACCGTTGGAATGGGTTTGTGAACAAGAAGATACACGTAGTCAACTTGATGAGCCTATTCAACCAATCGATGATGCGCTATCTCATACAGAAGCACAGATTGAATTGAGAACAGAATATGCTTCAAAACTCTTTGAGTTGGGAATGATGGGCGATATTGGAGAACTTAATCAATATCTTGATGGCTTACATTCTGAGGGTGAGCTGGCTACGCCTTTATTTAAGCAACTGAAAGACTTAACAGCTCAATTTGATTCGGATGAAATTTGTGAAATTGTAAAACCTTATATGGCTGTTTCTTGAGTTGGATATTGGGTAATAGTGATTGATAGGCTTTTACCCATTTTATATTGTCATCAAGCTATCACAATACCATGCAATCCTACCTAGAATAAATAGTTAAGATAACACCAACAAAATGCCTTACACCGTACATATAAAACCCATGGGTTCAAGCATATCATCAACATTGGTTTTAACATGGTTAATATAATTTTTTTGTTTGCAAAGGCGGCAAAAATTATGCGTTCTTGTTTGTTTTAAATTTTAATAAACTGTGTTTTTTTGCATTATTTCCAATTTTTCTTAAAAAGAAGGCAATACAAAATTTATTCTAAAATAACACTATATTCAATAGCATCCCTTTTTTACAGAAATATTTACTTTTATTACATAGGTTTTGCTTGAATTAAATAAGATTATATACCTATAAAATATAATGAATATAGAAAAATGCTATTTATTCGATTACTATCACAATAAGCAACTATATACATTCTTATCGAGGGTCTGACCATGTTAGAATCATTGCTTGCTGCTTTATTTTCCAGTGGACAGTACATGCCACATGGATACTGTTTTCAATGGGATGAGAACCTTGTACGCCTTCATATCATTTCTGATACTGCTATTGGGGTTGCCTATTTTTCTATTCCTTTTATGTTGCTGTATCTTACAATAAAACGCAATGATTTACCTTTTAAAGGCATATTCCTCTTATTTAGTTTATTTATTATTTCTTGCGGTACAAGTCATTTATTTTCCATTCTCACTTTATATGAACCTTATTACTGGATTGAAGGTATTGTGAAAGCCATTACTGCCATCGTATCCATCCTCACCGCGATATTACTTGTCTTCTTAATACCTCAAGCCCTTTCATTACCTAGCCCCCAGCAACTCCGAGAATATAACAGTACTTTAGAATCCGTTGTTGAAGAACGTACAGAAGCTTTACGCAGCAGCGAAGAACGGTTTGAATTAGCCATGCAAGGTGCAAGTGATGGTTTATGGGATTGGAATATTCAAGATAATACCATGTATTACTCTCCTCGCTGGAAAAGTATGCTCGGTTATCAACAAAATGAATTATCAAATGCAATGACCGATTGGAAACAGCTTATACATCCTGATTATTTAACTGATTTTCAAAGACGGATCGATGAATATTTGAATAAAAAAATTTCTGCCTATGAAAGTTTATATCAAATGAAACATAAGCATGGTCATTATATTTGGGTATTAAGTCGAGGTGTCGCAGTTTGGGATAATAAAAACCAACCGATACGTTTTGTTGGTACACATATGGACATGACGGGACAAAAACAAATTGAGACGGAGTTACGCACCGCCAAAGACATTGCGGAAAAGGCCAAAGTACAAGCAGAAGTAGCCAATCAAGCTAAAAGTACATTTCTCGCCAATATGAGCCATGAATTGCGCACCCCACTCAATGGGATTCTTGGTTACGCACAAATTTTACAACGTGACCACAGTTTAAATGCAAAACAAATAGAAGGTATCAACGTTATTCAACGTAGTGGTGATTATCTGCTGACTTTAATTAATGATATTTTAGACTTAGCCAAAATTGAAGCAGGTAAAATTGAACTGTATCCAACCGATTTTGATTTAGCCTATTTTCTACAAAATCTCACAGAAGTTTTTATGATGCGAGCTTTGCAAAAAGGCATTGCATTTAATTACGAGCAATTATCACATTTACCTGCTGGGATTCATGCAGATGAAAAGCGTTTGCGCCAAGTATTAATGAATCTGATTGGTAATGCGATTAAATTTACAGATCATGGCGGTGTTACACTTACTGCTGCTTACAAAGATAATCAATTGCAATTTCAAATAGTTGATACAGGTATTGGTATTGAACAAGATGAACTTGATGAAATTTTCAAACCATTCCAACAGTCTGGCGATATTAATCAGAAAGCAGAAGGCACGGGGCTAGGTTTATCGATTACACGTAATTTAGTGAGTATGTTGCAAGGTAACTTAGATGTTAAAAGTACCCCAAATCAAGGCAGTATTTTTACCATTACCATTCCCGTACAAGAAACAACGGTTGTGATTACGAAAGCCAAAACACCGATTGTCGTAAAAGGCTATCAACGTACTGACAAAAGATCAAAGCCATTCTCAGTTTTAATTGTGGATGATAAATCTGAAAATGCATTGGTATTACAAAATTTACTTGAACCATTACAATTTAAGACTGCCGCAGTCAATAATGGGCAAGCAGCATGGGAAGCCATAGAAAAACAAGCTTTTGATTTATTGATTACGGATTTAGTCATGCCTGTAATGGATGGATTTGAATTAGCACGCCGTATTAGAAAGCATCCCGAATGGAGTCAATTACCGATTATCGCTGCCTCAGCCAGTGTATTTTATTATCAACAATCGGAAAGCTTAGAAGCAGGATGTAATGTATTTTTACCGAAACCAATTCATTTAGAGGAACTATTACAAGCAATCCACGATTATTTACCGTTGGAATGGGTTTGTGAACAAGAAGAAACATTTAATCAAATTGATGAGCCGACTCAATCAGCTGATGACATATCACTGCATTCCGAAATTGAACTGCAAACAGAATATGCTTCAAGATTATTTGATTTAGGTATGATGGGTGACATTGAAGAGCTTAATCAATATCTCGATAGCTTACATTCTGAAGGTGAGCTGGCTACGCCTTTATTTAAACAGCTAAAAGGCTTAACGGCTCAATTTGATTCGGATGAAATTTGCGAAATTGTAAAACCTTATATGGCTGTTTCTTGAGCTGGATATTGGGTAATGGCAATTGACAGGCTTTTACCCATTTCATTATTATCAAGCTGTTACAATTCATCTACGCCATCAGTATTACAACACCATGCAATCCTATCTAGAACAGCAGTTAAAGCAACGTCAGCAGAATGCCTTATACCGTACACGCAAAACCCATGAATCAGAGCAAGGCACACGATTATTCATTGAAGGCAAATCTTATTTAAATTTTTGTAGTAATGATTATTTAGGTTTGGCTGCTCATCCAGAGCTTAAAACCACCTTACAGCAAGCGGTTGATAAATATGGTGTGGGTAGTGGTGCATCGCATTTAGTCACAGGACATAGCCATGAGCATGAAGCTTTAGAACGTGCTTTTGCTGAATTCATGGGTACGGAACGCGCCTTGTTATTTTCAACAGGTTATATGGCCAATATCGGTGTCATCAGCGCGTTATTAGGCCGCCAAGATGCAGTATTTTTGGATAAATTAAACCATGCGTCTTTAGTAGATGCGGCCATTTTATCCCGTGCCAAAATCCACCGTTATGTACACAGCAATTTAACACAATTAGAAACTTTATTAACCAAATCCGATGCCGAATTAAAATTAGTTGCAACCGATGGCGTTTTCAGTATGGATGGGGATATTGCAAATTTACCTAAGCTTGCACAATTAAGCAAACAATCTGAAGCGTGGCTGATGATGGATGATGCGCATGGCATTGGGGTATTAGGTGAAACGGGACGCGGTAGCATTGAGCACTTTAATTTATCCCCCAATGATGTACCCATTATCGTCGGCACATTGGGCAAAGCATTTGGTGTATTTGGTGCATTTGTTGTGGGCAGTGAGTTGTTGATTGAAACCTTAATCCAATTGGCTCGAAGCTATATTTACACCACGGCTTTACCACCTGCTTTGGCCACTACATTACGTACCAGTTTGGAAATGATTCAATTAGACGGTTGGCGACGTGAACAATTACAACAACGAATTGCTTATTTTCGATCTGAAGCAGAAAAGCATGATATTCCTTTGATGCCGTCACATACTCCGATTCAACCAATTGTTTTAAAAGACAGTCAGCTTGCATTAGACATCAGCCAAGCATTATATCAGCAAGGTATTTTAGTGACCGCGATTCGCCCACCTACCGTGCCTCAAAATACAGCACGTTTAAGAATCACTTTATCTACGCAACATGAAATGGAGGATATTGATAAATTGATTGCTGCCTTAACCCCATTTACTCATCAAATGCCCAGAGATGACATTTAAATCGCTCTAACTATTCAGCTTTGAAGTGGACAAAAAAAAATAAGATGTCTATGCTATCGGCACTTTTCAAACGGCATTTATCACTCTATGAAACCAACACAAGTATTCGTTGTTCGCCACGGAGAAACGACTTGGAATAAAGAAAAGCGTTTACAGGGGCATTTAGACAGTCAGCTGACACCTAAAGGAATTGCACAAGCACAAGCTTTAGGTGAGAACTTGAAACATCATGATTTTGATGCGATTTATGCCAGTGACTTAACTCGAACTCGAGTCACAGCAGAAAATATCGCGTCAGAAAAGCATTGTTCGATTACCTTAGATGAGCAATTGCGCGAGCGGCATTTAGGCATTTTCCAAGGTCATACACGTAAAGAATTGGCTGAGAAATTTCCAGAAGCTGCCAAGCCTTATTTAAATTACCAGCCTGATTTTGAAATTCCTGAAGGTGAAAGTTTGGTGCAATTTCGTCAGCGTTGCATGGACTGTTTTAACCGTATCGTCTCACAACATAAGCAAGGCAAAATTTTGATCGTAACTCATGGGGGAGTGTTGAGTTGCTTGTTTCAGACCGTGGTCGGTATACCGTTAGGCACACCGCGTAATTTTGTGTTACTCAATACCAGCCTCAATGTATTTTCACATCATAAAGGCAAGTGGACATTAGAAAGTTGGGGTGATTTAAGTCATTTACAAAATATGACCTCGCTTGATGATAGCTAATTAAGGGGTTTGCTATGCATAAACAATTACGTGAATTTGGTTTGATTATGGCGGGCATGATTGCGGGCTTATTTGGGATTATTTTCCCTTATTTATTCTCAAAGCCTTTCCCGCTTACACCTTGGATTATTGCAGCGGTTTTTGTTGGTTTCGCTCTTATTGTGCCTATCGCGTTACGTCCTGTATTTTGGTTATGGATGCGAATCGGCGATGTGTTGGGCTGGATCAATACCCGCTTGATTTTAGGCATTTTATTTTATTTCTTAATCACACCGTTGGCTTTGGTTATGCGCATATTTGGTTATCGGCCATTGGAATTACGCGCCAAACAACCCGAATTAGACAGCTATCGCACATTATCAAAACCTCGTCCAATTAAACACATAGAGCGACCTTTCTGATGTTAGAACTCGTTAAAGATTTATGGGACTTTATGAAAGAACGCAAAAAGTTCTGGTTAATCCCTATTATTGTTGTCATGTTATTGCTCGGTGGAATCATTGTATTTAGTCAAGGTTCTGCGGTTGCTCCATTTATTTACACATTGTTTTAAAGAATCAGGAGTGCCAATGTGGAAGTTATTATCAGTTTATTGATTTTAGGTGTGGTTGCAGGGATTTTGGCTGGCTTGCTTGGTGTTGGGGGCGGCTTGGTGATTGTGCCTGTGGTCGTATGGATTTTTGGGCAACGACCTGATTTTCCCGCTGAATATTTATTGCATATTGCAATTGGTACATCGCTGGCTACAATTGTGGTGACTTCAATTTCGTCGATTATCGCGCATCAAAAACGGGGGGCAGTCCGCTGGGATATTGTGTGGCGTATTGTCCCTGGGTTAATTGTTGGCGCGTTGTTGGGTGCAGTTATCGCCGACGCATTGCCACATCAAGAATTAAAAATGTTCTTCGCTATTTTTGTTTTATTGGCTGCGTTGAAAATGTTGTTAAATATTGATCCACCAACAGATCATCAATTGCCTAAAACCTTTGGATTAAACATTGCAGGTACAGTGATTGGCAGTATTTCTGCAATCGTGGGCATCGGTGGCGGCACGTTGACTGTGCCATTTTTAACTTGGTGTAAAGTGCCGATTCGTAATGCAGTTGCCACTTCTAGTACTTGTGGTTTACCGATTGCCTTAGCAGGTGCAGCGGGCTTTATGATTACAGGTTGGGGATTGGAAGAATTGCCAGAATGGTCTTTAGGTTATGTGTATTTGCCTGCCTTTTTAGCCATTGTACCAACCAGTATGTTATTTGCGCCCGTTGGAGCGAAGCTAGCCCATAGCATTCCTGTTAAACGTTTAAAACAAGTATTCGCTATTTTGTTATGTGTAGTGGGTACGAAGATGTTACTAGATTAATGTTGATATAAAAAAACTGCCTAGAAGCAATGAATACTTTTAGGCAGCCATCTTACATACTACTGATTAGATATTGATTAACTATCTTTACCGCGTCGTTGTTCTTCTTCCTCAGATAGTCTATCTAATTCTTCATCCAAATCATCTAAACTTAATTCATCTTCTGGCTTGGCTGCTTCAGCCGCTTCCATTGCCGCCCGTTTTCTCAACATGATCTTAGAAAATATTAAGCCGACTTCAAATAGTATTAAAACAGGCACTGCTAACAAGGTTTGAGAAATAATATCAGGCGGTGTCATTAACATTGCAATCACAAACGCACCGACAATAATATAAGGACGTTTTTCCGATAGAGATTCTGGTGTCGTTGCTCCTGTCCAAATTAATAGAAACGTAGCAACAGGCACTTCAAATGCAACCCCAAATGCAAAGAATAGCTTTAATACAAAATCTAGATAACTACTAATGTCAGTCATCATGGATACACCTGTTGGTGTTGCATTAACCATAAATTCAAATACTAAAGGAAAAACCACAAAGTAGGCGAAAGCCATACCTAAGTAAAACAAAACGGTACTTGAGATTAATAATGGTGTGACTAGATACTTTTCATGTGTATACAACCCCGGTGCGATAAATCCCCAAATTTGATACAACGACCATGGAATGGTAATAAAAATAGCTAACATCAGGCCTAATTTAACAGGGGTAAAAAATGGAGAAATAGGACTGGTTGCAATCATTTGTGTATTTTCTGGCAGCTCATTAAGTAATGGCGCAGAAAAAAAGGTAAATATCTCATCAAGACCAGGGTACATGGTCAATACAGCAAATACGCCGATAACTACCATTACAATTCTTAATAAACGATCACGCAGCTCGACCAAGTGTGATAAAAAAGGCATTTCTTGCCCGCCACTGGGCTGATTATTTGAAGCTTCACTCATAGATTAATCTTTACTAGCGGGTTTATCGTCTAAATCTTTGAGCGAGATAAACGGTTGCTTCACTTCATCCACGGTGGCTTTGGTTTCCTCCACAAACTGATGCAAACTATTACGCTCATCCAACTTCATTTGCTCTTGTAACTCTTGTAGCCGCAGCTCCTTATCAATGTCATTTTTGACTGTATTGACAATGCGTTTGGCACGTCCCACCCATAAACCAATGGAACGGGCTGCACCCGGTAATTTGTCAGGGCCAATCACCACCAGTGCAACCACTAAGATTAGAGCTAATTCCCAAAAACCGATGTCAAACATGGTTCTGTCCTAGCTTTTAGTGCGATGTTCTTGTTTAGAAGTGACTTCACCTTCAATAATATCGTCATCTTCAACTTTAGTCACACGCGGTGGAGGTTCTTTAGATTCAGTCGTTGCAGTGTCAGCTTCACCCTCACCCTCTTTCACAGAGTTACGGAAGTTCTTAATGCCTTCACCTAAGTCAGCACCAATGTTACGTAATTTCTTCGTGCCGAATAATAAAATGATAATTACTAAAACAATCAGTAATTGCCAAATACTAATGCCCATCATAAAGCGTCCTTTCTCAAAATCGGTTAAATATTATAAATCGGAGTAGCGTTTGCCGCCTAATAAATGAATATGTAAATGGTAAACCACTTGGCCACCGTCAGAACCTGTGTTAATCACTGTTCTGAAACCATTTTCAAGCCCTTGCTCTTTGGCCAATTTTGGTAACAACACCATCATATGACCCATTAAATCTTGATGCTGTTCTTGTAACTCTTGTAAGCTCTCAATATGTTCGCGCGGAATCAATAATAAATGAACAGGTGCTTTAGGGCTAATGTCTTTGAATACAATGACTTTGTCATCACTGTAAACTTGTTCTGACGGAATCTCTCCCGCTACAATTTTACAGAAAATACAATCAGTTGAATTACTCATAACTTTCCTTTGGTCGCTGGGCTTTTTCTTCTAGGCCTGAGAGTCCAAACCGACGATCAAGCTCTTGCAGTACATCATCGACATCGATATTTTGCTGTGCTAATAAGACCATACAGTGAAACCATAAATCTACTGTTTCGTAAATGATTTCATCTCTTTGACCACCTTTACCAGCAATCACGACCTCTGTGGCTTCTTCCCCAATTTTTTTTAGAATTTTATCCGTCCCTTTGGCATATAACTTTGCTACGTAGGAACTGGATGGGTCAGCCGATTTGCGTTGTTCTAATACATCTGCAAGACGCTGTAGTATAGCATTATCCATTTGTTATAAACTATGCTTGTGTAACAGGGCATCACTATACCTTATCAATCCAGAATGAACAATTGTAGATCAACGCCTTTACACAACGATGACTTATAGTTGGAAGTTGAATAATTGCATTGCATTGTTGGTTGTTATTTGTGCAATATCTTCAGGTGACTGCTGTCGTAAGGATGCGATGGTGTGTAAAACTTCGGGTAAATAACTTGATTCATTGCGCTCACCACGATGAGTAGACAATGGCTGGTCTGGCGCGTCAGTTTCCAGCAAAATGGATTCTAACGGCAAAGCTTGAATCAATCGATGTAAACGTTTTGCCCGTTCATAGGTAATCGTTCCACCAAATCCCAAATAAAATCCTAAATCAATTAACTGTTTGGCTTGCTGTTCGCTACCAACAAAACTATGCACAACCCCGCAAATGGGAGAAGCTCGACGAATATATTTGATGACTAAATCTACAGAACGACGCGCGTGCAAAATCACAGGTAAATCAACGTTTTTAGCAATATCTAATTGTGCGGTAAAAAATGTAATTTGCTGCTCTTCATCTAAATATTTTAAATAAAAATCTAAACCACATTCGCCAACCGCTATTGGTTTTTCTTGTTCTATCCATTGTTCTAATTGGGTTAGATGAGCTGATTTATGCTGAGTTAAAAAAATGGGATGTAAGCCATATGCGGGATATAGATTCGGGTAAGTTTGACAAACTTCACGCATTTTTGACCACTGGTTTACATGGATTGCAGGCACAATATGCGCTTTAATTCCAACATCACAAGCTCGTTGATAAGCTGCCTCTCGATCAGAGTCAAAACTATCATCGTCAAAGTGGATATGTGTATCTATTAACTGCATAGTGTCAAGTGTCAGAGGAAAAAATCAGCTAAAAAACTGCGGCCATTGCTCACAAAGCTGTTGTACTTCTTGCTCATCAGGTAAATATTTACCATAAGCTAAGACCTGCCAAGCGTGGGTTAACCGTGAAAAATAGGCCGTTAAATCGTTACTTTGGGTTCGGCTGACTAAGCGTATACACTCATTTTCTGTTGCACTATCATAAATTGCTACTTCATATTGTTGTTGCAACTGTGTCAATGTGCCTCGGTATAGTAAGCTGATTGCTTGACGATGTTCACCTTGTTCCCATAGCATCCATGCTTGTTGTGCAATATCATTTGGTAATGGCTGATTGTCCTCAGGAATCCAAGTGGTTTCAGCTTGGGGTTGATAGTGTTCGGTTTGACGTTGATTTAGCCATTGTTGTATTACTGGGTGCTGTAAAATTTTATAAATAACCCATGCAATCGCTGCTACTAACCCAATCCATAGTAACATTTCAAATAAACGTGCCCAAAATGCTACCCATGAGAAAGAGAGCTGCCAACCTTCCGTATCATCCTTGGTAACGGTTCTATCTCCTGTATATTTCCAAAATTGTTGTTCTTTGTATGTCTCAAACTCTGACTGTTGTAAAATTTCTTCAATATAAGACTCTGTTTGCTCAGGATCAGCCACAACCTGTATAATTTTTTTTGCCCATAAAGACCAGTAAGTACCATCTGCATTCTCTGTGGAAATAACGTTATTACCTGTATGTTGATATGTATTAAATTCTGACTGCTGCCAACTACTTCCGGGATGGGAATTTGTTTGCTCAGAATTACTTCTAATTAATACACGCCCTTCTGATCGTGAAAATGGCCTATCATCAATAGCAACCTTATCCTCAATATATTTCCAATGCTCATATTTTTTATGCGTATCAAACTCGGGTTGTTGCAATATTTCTTCAATATAAGGCTTAGCTTGTTTAGGCTCAGCCACAGTCTGTGCCAGGGTTTCTGTGGAATATACACTCAACATAGCTACCAAAATCATGGCTAAACATACCGAGATAGAAGTATGTAACCTGTCTGCTTTTTGGCGGATTTGGCGAAATGTCAATTCAATATCCCAGCCTTCTAAATGAGTACGTCGATTTAAATACAAAGCAAAACCACCTGCAACATAAAATGGTTCAATCAAACTTAAGGCAATATAATTTAGCACTAAATCTACCCATAAAAATAAACCATCATTTTCTGCAAAAAAGAAGTACAACTCATCTACATCGATATTTTCAGGTATCAACAAAAATATTAACAAATACAACAGAATGACAATGAGGGCTTGGAAATGTAAACAAACAACAGTCAACCAAACAGCATGATTACTGGTGTTTTGTTGTAATACCTTTTTCCGTTGTGCTGCTACATTGCCTCGGCTGCCTTCTAGTTGCCAAATGGGCAAGGTGAATGAGCGTATGGGGCTTAAGCGATATAAGGTTAAACCCAATAATAAATGCGTATTGAGTAGTAAGCGAGGCAACGCATTGAGCATTTTCCTGAGTGTCATTTGCTCGCCAAATAAAGCATAACTAAAAAAATGTAAAACGATACGATCATACAAAGGCTTTAACCACCATGTGATAACAGGTGCCCAGAATGTTGGTGTTTCAGTAAACAGTGCTGCAAGTCCGTAAATGACGATGAATAAAGGCAATGTCAGTGCAAACCAAATGCGATAAAAATCCCATGCCCAACGTTGTACCATGCAAAACCCTAAATCAATGGCTTCCCAAGGTATACGTGGTCTGACAACAGCCTCAATTTTATCTAATTGCACGATTTCGCCCCATCAGACTGAAATAACTCAGAATTAACACCCACAAACTGATGCCCACAATATATTTAATAATGGGATCAATACTGGTGGTAGATGACCAAAATGCTTCAACAAATGCTGCTAAGAAAAACATAACGATAATGCCATATATCAAAGCCATACTCTCTTTAGCTGCTTGAATTAATGCCTGCGACCGATATAAACGTTGTGGGGCAATCAGTGCAAAGCCCAGTTTTAAACCTGCTCCCCCAGAAATCACAATTGCCATTAGCTCTAAACCACTATGCCCTGAAACAAAGGAAAAAAACGGTGTATGAAAACCCAATTGAACTAAATGGCCAGCGACAGCACCGATATATAATCCATTGAATATAATAAAAAACAAGCTTCCTAGGCCAAATAACATACCACCTGCAAATACTTGAAAACCAATGCTTGTATTATTGTAAATATAATAACCAAACATCAGAAAATCACTATCTGCATCACGATTACGCCCAATACGATCATACTGTGGGTCATACATTGCCTCCATTTCAGCCGCTTGCTCAAATGACAGTAAGCTATAAATCACTTCTGGATAAAGATAGGTGATAATCGCTGTAATAAATAAAGGGGCAAAAAATAAGACTGCAGATAGGGAAACAAATCGCCACTCACGGCGTACAGCTTGAGGAAAGTCAGTCATGAAAAATTGTAATAAACTAACTAAAAAATGGTGTTCGCGCTGGGTATACATTTGTTGATGGCCGCGCAACACAAGATGGTTTAAACGTTCAATTAAATAGGGGCTGTAATGACGATCACGCGCTAGAGCAAGATGGTGACAAATTTGGCGATAAAGTTGTGGAAACTGAGAGGATGAAGTTTTTTTTTGTTCTAGTTGATCAAGGTAGTGAGAAAATTGTTCCCACTGGTTGGCATGTTGTTGCTCAAAGGTTTGTTGTTTCATTGCATTCCTTTGAAAACGTTGGATTTGGAAATATGAAAGAATCGGCTATCTTGTTATTAAAAAGGGTTTTAGCTTTCAATACAGTTACAGGACATATCGCCCTATTTGCTCTAAATAACAGATTTGAAAAACCGCAAGGCAACCGACTCTATTTTATCTACTAACCTAAAGCAGCAAAAGCTTTGTCACGAATTTCATCTACTGTGCCAACACCTTCTACTTTAGCGTATTTTGGTGCATTTGCATCACCACTATCAGCTAAACCAGAATAGTAACCGACTAATGCTTCAGTTTGTTCATGATAAACCGCTAAACGTTTACGTACAGTATCTTCGTGATCGTCTTCACGTTGGATTAACTCTTCACCTGTTTCGTCGTCTTTGCCTTCTACTTTAGGTGGATTGTATAAAACGTGATAAGTACGGCCTGATGCTAAATGCACGCGGCGACCACTCATACGTTTGATGATTTCGCTATCATCTACTGCAATTTCAAGTACAAAATCGATTGAAACGCCTGCATCTTTTAATGCATCAGCTTGAGGAATCGTACGTGGGAAGCCATCGAATAAGAAACCATTTGCACAATCAGGTTCTTGAATACGTTCTTTGACTAAGTTAATGATAAGGTCATCAGATACTAAACCGCCTTCATCCATGATTTTCTTGGCAGCTAATCCCAATGGTGTACCTGCTTTCACCGCAGCACGTAGCATATCACCTGTTGAAATTTGTGGAATATTATATTTTTCTTTGATGAAATTGGCTTGTGTACCTTTGCCTGCGCCTGGTGGGCCAAGTAGGATTAAACGCATTGTGTTACTTCCCTTTTCACTAAGTCAACAAAAAACCTAGTCTATCATGTTTAGTTCCAGTAAGCATAGCGTGATTTTATAGGAATTCATAAACTGAGTTTATAAAGACAATATTTGCACTTAATTCAAGTCATTCTATTTTAGATATAATTTGATTTAACGCTAAATTGAACGCAATGTTATATCAGTATTGATTTTCATCTTTAGATATAAATACAGGGTTGTGGAAATGATTACAGTTGAAGTGATGACTAAAGTGGAATGATAGATAATTTTTTTGGATATAAGTAAGTATGAGATTAAAAGTAGGATTGTGTAATGAAGATATTTTGAGTTAAGAGAATAACAAGTTTATCTATTTCATGTCGTCACGAAGCTCAATAAAACTAAACTACTATAACATTCCTACATTATAAAACAAGCCAATCATGCTAATTAATAGTTGCGAGTTTAGCTAAGATACTCTAAAATATAGGCAAGTGAGTTGTTTGGAATAAATACGATGTAGTATTTAACTGGCCCCGTTGATCGGGGTTTTTTTCGCGGTAAAAGAAGCTATTAGCTAAGTTTGAGAGTCGTATATATGCACCAATGCGTGTGCAAAAGCTAGTAGTTAGGGTCGTAGGATAAGTGGGCGTTCGCGCCCTTTTTTCGTTTCTATAAATCACCAAATCCCGCATAATTTAGCCTCCCATCGTAACTATTCCAATCATTTTCGACACTCAAAATTAATGATGGAATTGCACCTTGTTTGACAAAAACTTACAAACATTACTTACACCCACGATTACAGCACTTGGCTATGAGCTAATTGGTGTTGAACGTTTATCACGTGGTCGTAAAGGCGCGCAACTGCTTCGTGTTTTTATTGATAAGCCAGAAGGCATAACGATTGAAGACTGTGAAACCGTGAGTCATCAAATTAGTGGTGTGTTGGATGTTGAAGACCCCATTCAAGGGCAATACACCTTAGAAGTGTCCTCACCGGGTTTAGACAGACCGTTGGTGACACTAGAGCATTTTGCGCGTTTTATCGGACATCCAGTACAAATTCGTTTAACCCGTCCCTTAGCAGAACGACGTAACTTTTCAGGCACATTACTTCGTGTAGAGGATAATGACATCGTGTTGTTGGCAGAACAGACAGAATACAACCTGCCTTATGATCAAATAGACAAAGCGAGACTCGTTCCAGAGATTTAAGTCTATTCAATAAGGAAAATAATATCATGAGCAAATCAAATAAAGATATTTTACTGGTTGTAGACGCAGTATCGAATGAAAAAGGCGTTGATAAAGAAATCATCTTTGACGCTTTAGAATGTGCGCTCGCCAGTGCAACTAAAAAACGTTATAACAATACGATTGATGTGCGGGTTGCAATTAACCGTATGAATGGCAATTATGCTGCGTTTCGTCGTTGGACAGTGGTCGAAGAAGTTGAGTATCCAGATAAACAAATATTATTAGAAGATGCTGAACAAGAAAAGCCAGTGATTGAATTAGGTGAAACGATTGAAAAACCAATTGAATCAGTCAGCTTTGATCGTATCGGTGCACAAACTGCGAAGCAAGTGATTGTACAAAAAATTCGTGAAGCAGAACGTGCTCAAGTTTTACAAGCCTATGAAGACCGTCAAGGCGAGTTAGTCAGCGGCTCAGTGAAAAGAATTGAACGTGGCAACATCGTGGTCGACTTAGGTGCAAATGTTGATGCGTTGATTCCGCGTGAAGATATGATTCAACGTGAATCGGTTCGCCCCGGTGATCGGATTCGTGGTTATTTAAAATCAGTTCGCCCAGAGCAACGTGGCCCCCAAATTTTCTTAAGCCGTACAGCACCCGAATTATTGATCGCGCTATTCACTTTAGAAGTGCCTGAAATCAACGAAGAATTATTAGAAATCATTTCCGCCGCGCGTGACCCTGGTTCTCGTGCCAAAATCGCGGTCAGAACGCATGACCCACGGATTGATCCTGTTGGTGCTTGTGTCGGTATGCGTGGTTCTCGTGTGCAAGCGGTATCTAACGAACTGGCAGGCGAACGGGTTGATATTATTTTATGGGATGAAAATCCAGCTCAATTCGTGATTAATGCAATGTCTCCCGCTGAAGTGGTTTCAATTATTGTTGATGAAGAATCTCACAGCATGGATGTTGCGGTACGTGAAGATCAACTTTCTCAAGCGATTGGACGTAACGGTCAAAACGTACGTTTAGCCAGCCAGTTAACAGGTTGGACATTGAACGTGATGACTGAACAGCAAGCTGAACAGAAAAACCAAGCTGAAGTCCAAGTATTACAAGATTTATTCATGGAACAATTGGATGTTGATGAAGACATCGCAATATTGTTGATTGAACAAGGTTTCTCAACGGTTGAAGAAGTTGCTTATGTACCGATTGAAGAAATGCTTGAAATTGAAGATTTTGACGAAGACATTGTCAATGAACTGCGTAACCGTGCTAGCGATGCTTTATTAACCGAAGCAATTGCCAGCGAAGAGCACAATGAAGTTGAACCCGCAGAAGATTTACTCAATATGGATGGCATGGATGACGAGCTTGCAAAAGAGTTAGCAGGGCTTGGCATTGCTACCATGGAAGATTTAGCCGAACAGTCCATTGATGACTTGATGGATATTGAAGGCATGACTGAAGAGCGAGCAGGTGAACTCATCATGACCGCCCGCGCTCCTTGGTTTGCAGACGACACAGAAGCAGGAGGAAGTTAGGCAAAAAAACGCTCAATACCTGTATTAATTTAGGCTGAAATCTGTGTCTTAGACAAACACTAAGGAGAATTGAAGAATGAGTGATGTGACAGTTAAAGAATTTGCAGACGTGGTAGGTATTCCCCTAGAGCGTCTATTATCGCAATTAGGTGATGCAGGCTTATCTGCTAAAAAACCTGATGACAGTATTAACGAAAAAGAAAAACGCCAACTTTTAGGACATCTGCGCCATATCCATGGTAAAGATGAGAAATTAGATAACTTGTCTGAAGAATCAAATAAAATTACTTTAAAACGTAAAAGCCATAGTGAAATTAAAGTACCAAATTCACAAGGTGGCAAAGCTAAAACTGTAAGTGTCGAAGTGAGAAAAAAACGGACTTACACTAAACCGGGGAACAGCGCGGCTAAACCTAAATTAAAAGCAGATTTAGGTAGTGCGGCTAATCCATTAGGTGGGGCGAAAAAGCCCAATGCACTATCAACAGGTGCACCAAGTGGTTTAGGTGGTAGCAGCTTAGGCGGTGGTCTTGGCGGCTTAAGCTCTCCCTCTGCCTTAGGTTCAGGTGGTGTCGGTGGTGGCTTATTGGGTCGCTCAATTCCAACCCCTGATCTTGATGGCAAAGACGATAACGTCGAGGATGCCGAAGAAACACGCCGTCAAAAAATGGCTGAAGCGATTGCGGCTAAAGCAGCTGAGAAAGCCAAGAAAGAAGAAGAGAAACGTGCTGAAGCCGAAGCAGATGAAAAAGCCAAGCGTGAAGCAGAGCGTTTAGCAGAAATTGAAGCCAACGTAAAACGCGAACAAGAAGAGCGTATGAAGCGTGGTGAAGCTGAAAAAGCCAAGCGTCAAGAGCAACAACGCCGTAAAGAGAAAGAAACCGAAGCGCGTAATAAACGACCTAAACCTGCCAAAGAGGCAAAACCTGAAGTACGCCCTAAAGCAGAAGTTAAGATTGTTAAGGAAAAACCGAAGCCAGAGCCTAAAGAAAAGCCAAGCAATAATCGTTCACGCTCAGATAATCGACGTAAACCAAGTGCTGACGGTGCAGGTGCAAAACGTAGAGAAGGTGGTAATACTGGGAATCGTCCAAGCCGTCCACCAGCTCGAACAGGTGCGTCAACAACGGGGACTAGCACTAATACTGCACCACCTAATAGAACTGCAGGCGGTGGCTTTTCAGATGATAAGAAGTCAGCGAAGAAAAAACGTGGTGCAGCGAACAAGCAACAGCCACGTAAAGAAGGCAAAGTTGGTAAGGACGATAAGTCTAGCAAGTACGCGAAGCAGGAATTGCGTAGTGGTGGCGAAACATTACACAAACGCAATCGTAAGAAAGCAGGTAAAAAATCTAATCGTCCTGATTTACAGCCAACACAACATGGCTTTGTTAAACCAACTGCACCGATTGTCTATGAAGTCAACGTGCCTGAAACGATTTCAGTTGGTGATTTAGCCCAGAAAATGTCAATTAAAGCGGCCGAAGTTATTAAGACTATGATGACTTTAGGCTCAATGGTCACGATTAACCAAGTAATTGATCAAGAAACTGCGGCGATTGTAGTCGAGGAAATGGGTCATAAGCCTGTCTTGATGAAAGAAAATGCGTTGGAAGAAGATTTATTACAAGGCATTAAAATTGGTGAAGAAGTCCCGCGTGCACCAGTGGTTACGATTATGGGTCACGTCGATCATGGTAAAACATCATTACTTGATTACATTCGTAAGACGCGTATTGCAGCAGGTGAAGCGGGTGGTATTACCCAGCACATTGGTGCATATCATGTCGAAACGGACAACGGCATGGTCACCTTCTTAGATACACCGGGACACGCGGCGTTTACCCAAATGCGTGCGCGTGGTGCGAAAGTCACTGATATTGTTGTGTTAGTGGTTGCGGCGGATGATGGTGTAATGCCTCAAACTGTTGAAGCGATTCAACATGCTAAAGCGGCAGGCGTACCGATTGTAGTTGCGGTGAACAAAATCGATAAGGAAGAAGCTGATCCTGAACGTGTAAAACAAGAACTTGTCACCCATGAAGTCATCCCAGAAGAATGGGGCGGCGAAAATATGTTCGTACACGTTTCTGCGAAATCAGGTGAAGGCATCGACAGCTTACTTGATACCTTATTGTTACAAGCGGAAGTGTTAGAACTGAAAACGGTTGCTGAAGGGCCAGGGCAAGGTGTTGTGGTTGAATCTCGCTTAGACAAAGGTCGTGGTGTGGTTGCAACGGTCTTGATTCAAAGCGGTACATTGAAAAAAGGCGATATTTTACTTGCTGGTCAAGAGTATGGGCGTGTACGTGCTATGCTTAACGAAGTGGGTCAACCGATTGCGGAAGCGGGGCCTGCGATTCCAGTCGAGGTGCTTGGTTTATCGGGTACACCAGGTGCAGGTGACGAGTCGATTGTTGTGCCAGACGAACGTAAAGCACGTGAAATTGCTCTATTCCGTCAAGGTAAATTCCGTGAGGTAAAACTAGCACGTCAAAAAGCGGCGAAGCTGGAAGATATGTTTTCACAAATGCAATCTGGCGAAGTCAATTCACTCAATATCGTGCTCAAAGCCGATGTACATGGTTCTAGCGAAGCATTACAAGATTCACTTACCAAGCTTTCTAATGAGGAAGTTAGAGTTAATATTATCGCCAGTGGTGTGGGTAGCATTAACGAGTCTGACGCTAACTTGGCGGTGGCTTCAAACGCAATTATCATTGGTTTCAACGTCCGTGCGGATAGCAGTGCGAAACGTTTAATTGCTGAAGAAAATGTTGATTTACATTACTACAGCGTGATTTACGAAGCCATTGATGAAGTGAAATCTGCGATTGGTGGTATGCTTGCGCCAGAAATTAAAGAGCAAATCGTGGGTATTGCGGAAGTACGTGATGTATTCCGTTCGCCTAAGATTGGTGCGGTTGCAGGTTGTATGGTGACGGAAGGTCAGGTTAAACGTAATAATCCTATCCGTGTATTACGTGACCATGTTGTGATTTATGAAGGTGAGTTAGAGTCATTACGCCGCTTCAAAGATGACGTGAATGAAGTGAAGTCAGGCATGGAATGTGGTATCGGCGTGAAGAACTACAACGATGTTCAAGTCGGTGACCAAATCGAGGTGTTTGAACGCGTTGAGGTTGCTAGAACCTTGAGTTAATAGTGAAAAACAGTGATGGTATGATTTGCTGTCACTGTTTGACTTGCAGGAGTGTCTCATGGGATTACATGCACAAGTTACATTGATTAGTCATGATGAATACCTTGAAGGTGAATTACGTTCAGAGGTGAAGCATGAATATGTTGCGGGTCATGTATATGCCATGGCAGGCACAAGTCGGATTCATAATCGAATTGCATTGAATTGTAGTTATTTGTTGCAAACAGGTTTAAACAATACGCCATGTGATGTTTATGTTTCTGATGTAAAAGTCAGAGTCGCAGCAGCTGACGCATTTTACTATCCTGATGTGGTAGTGGGTTGTGAATCAAAGGACAATAATCAGTATTATTTAACACAGCCGAAAATCATTATTGAAGTATTGTCACCTAGTACGGAAAGAGTAGATAAAACAGAAAAATTGTTATCTTATAAAAGTATAGATAGTTTGCAGGAATATATGATTGTGGCTCAAGATAAATGTGAAATTATGCTTTATCAAAGAGTAAATAATTGGGATTTAAGTATTTTTGGCAAAAATGACAAGTTTGTATTGGAATCTGTTGATTTAGAAATTGTTGTGAATGATATTTATGCAAGAACAGAACTATAAAAAATCACTATATTTTACAATTAAATTATTTAGTCATTTTATTTAGATATATTACAAAAAATAATAAAAACTTAAGAATTCTATTGATTTTTAGGGGAAAAGTATGAGTAATCACTTTCAATTTTTGGATTTACCCCGTTTAGACCCAAAAAAAACCGAAAGTCGCATTCGTATTCAAAATTGGAACGAAATCTATGGGCAATTCAATGCCGATGACGCTGCTCACCAAGCAGACCGTTGTTTAGCCTGTGGTAATCCTTATTGCGAATGGAAATGCCCAGTACACAACTACATTCCAAACTGGTTGAAGTTGGTTGCAGAAGGCAATATTTTTGAGGCGGCTGAATTATCCCATCAAACCAACTCCTTGCCAGAAATCTGTGGTCGTGTATGTCCGCAAGATCGCTTATGTGAAGGCAGTTGTACCTTAAATGATGGCTTTGGTGCAGTCACGATTGGCTCAGTTGAAAAATACATCACTGACGAAGCCTATAAATTAGGCTGGCGACCAGATATGTCCAGAGTTGTGGCAACCGATAAAAAAGTCGCAATTGTTGGTGCAGGGCCTGCGGGCTTAGCGTGTGCAGATATTTTAGTACGTAATGGTGTAAAAGCCGTGGTATATGACCGTTATTCTGAAATTGGTGGCTTGCTCACATTTGGTATTCCATCATTCAAATTAGAAAAACAAGTGGTTCAAACCCGCCGTGAAATCTTAGAAGGCATGGGCGTAGAATTCGTATTAAACACTGAAATCGGTAAAGATATTCCATTCCAACAATTAGTTGATGACTATGATGCAGTGTTCTTAGGCATGGGCACATACACATACATGGAAGGCGGTTTCCCTGGTGAGGACAAACAAGGCGTACACAAAGCCCTACCTTTCTTAATTGGCAATATCAACCATCAAGAAAACTGGAACGGCGATCATGAATTCATCGACGTGAAAGGTAAACGTGTGGTTGTGTTAGGTGGTGGTGATACTGCAATGGACTGCAACCGTACTTCTATCCGTCAAGGTGCTGCGAAGGTTTCTTGTGCATACCGTCGTGACGAAGCCAATATGCCGGGGTCAAAACGTGAAGTGGCGAACGCAAAAGAAGAAGGTGTGAATTTCTTATGGAATCGTCAGCCGATTGAAATTGTCGGTGATGGCAAAGTGGAAGGTATCAAGCTTGCGACAACTAAATTAGGTGAACCTGATGAACGTGGTCGTCGCCGTCCTGAAATTGTGGAAGGCAGTGAAGAAATCGTGCCTGCTGATGTGATTTTAATTGCATTTGGTTTCCGCCCAAGTCCAGCAGCATGGTTCGGTGATTTTGGTATCGAAGTGCTAGACAACGGTCGGGTTAAAGCTGCACCAGATAGCAATTTTGCTTACCAAACAACTAACCCTAAAATCTTTGCTGGCGGCGATATGGTGCGTGGCTCTGACTTAGTGGTTACAGCTGTATTTGAAGGTCGTCAAGCGGCTGATGGTATTTTGGATTATTTAGACCGCAACTAAAATATTCTGTATTTACTACAACGCTATCTATGTTTTTCATTTAAGCAAGATAGTGTTGTATAGGCTTGTAAATATAAGTAGGAATCAGTCATGAAGCCCGTGATTAAATTGGGTGTCGTAATGGACTCCATTGCACAGATTAAAGTGCAGAAAGACAGTAGTTTTGCTATGTTACTTGCAGCACAAGCGCGTGGCTGGCAATTGTATTACATGGAGTTATCCGATTTATTCCTACATGATGGCCAAGCCAGTGCCAAAATGCAGCAAGTCGAAGTGACCGATGATCCAGACAACTGGTATCAACTCAGTAATGAAACTGTGCAACCATTGCATGAGTTAGATGTCATTTTGATGCGCAAAGACCCACCGTTTAATTTAGAATATATTGTTGCAACCTACCTACTTGAACAAGCAGAAAAACACGGTACGCTCATTGTCAATAAGCCGCAAAGTCTGCGAGATGCCAATGAAAAACTGTATACGGCATGGTTTCCACAATGTTGTCCGCCGAATTTAGTGACCAATCAAGCACAACATATTCGTGATTTTCTTAATCAACATCAAGATATTATCCTCAAGCCTTTAGATGGGATGGGTGGTGCATCGATCTTCCGGGTTAAGCAAGACGATGTCAATATCTCAGTGATTATCGAAACCTTAACCAATCATGGTCAACGTTTTATCATGGCGCAGCGGTTTATTCCTGAAATTACCCAAGGCGACAAACGCATTTTATTGATTGAAGGTAAACCTGTTCCTTACGCGCTGGCTCGTATTCCTGCAAAAGGTGAAACTCGTGGCAATTTAGCTGCTGGTGGGCGTGGTGAAGGTATTGCTTTAAGTGAACGCGATTACTGGATTTGTGAGCAAGTGGGCGATACTTTACGTGAAAAAGGCTTGATCTTTGTTGGTTTGGATGTGATTGGCGATTATTTGACTGAAATTAATGTCACCAGCCCGACTTGCATTCGTGAATTAGATCGGCAATTTAATTTAGATATTGCTGGCCAATTGATGGATGCGATTGAGCAACGCCTACAGACATAAGCTTTTCCCACGCCCTTAAGCAGTTGCTATAATACTGATACTCATTTCACTGACCCGTAGGAACTCCCATGAAATGGTTGTATTGGTTATTATTTATTCCTAGCGTATCTTATGCTTTATGCGATGACGTTGATAATGTGCAAGAAAAGCAGTCTTGTGCTATTAGCGCGTATAAACAAGCAGATACCGCCCTCAATCAAGCTTATAAATCGATTCGTAAAAACCTCAATCAAGAGCAAAAACAGAAGCTTAAAAAAGCCCAAAAAGCATGGCTCACCTATCGTGATGCAAACTGCGCCCATCAAGTTTCTGAATCTGAACAAGATCATGTCACCATGCAAAACCTGTGTTTAGCGCAAGTTACACAATTACGTACAAGCGAATTACAAAATATTTACTCTCACCTCTTTATTGGTTACACCCCCATTGACTATGCGGCTTATATGAAGTCTGAAAACTACTTATCTGAGCAAAAACTGATTGGAGATTGGAAAAGCCAAGCGGATGAATATGGCATTATATTAACGTTTCAAATCATTGATAATGAAGCTATATTTTCTTCAACACTTAACGAACAGCAATTTGAGTCAGGCAGTTGGCAGTTTACTGATGGCCAATTGATGATAACCAATGAACAAGGTGATATTTTGTACTTATACAATCAAGCGACCTTAGATAACAATGTGTTAACCTTGTATGAAAAAGAAGGCGGTATTGAGAAATATGAGCGCGTACAGGAATAAACCACTTAAGACTTAATATATTCGGGGATAGGTGAGGCTTACCCAAGATTGATACATGTTACACCTTCCCCATGTTGATACTTTTCTATTGAGTTAACTACTGGTGAGTAAAGTCCAGAAACTGCTTTGACATCTCAGGCAAAAAAATCTCATTCACAAGTAAAGATTTGCCCGATAAATTAAAAATCGAACGACGCGCCCATAGTAACTTTTCTGAAAGTTGTTGCTGTTGCTGCGCCAAATGATATAGCAAATGGGCTGGACTTAATTGCGCCACTTGCAAATCAGAACGTGGAAAACGATTGCTCGAAAATAAAATTGAACCCAGCGGATAATTGCCCAAACGGGCTAAACGGCGGTATTGACCTGTCAAGGTTTGGCGAGGAATCACCGTGCGAGCAAACACCCAAGGTTGATGATCACAATGCAAATATACATGTCGAATCCGTACATATTCACGCAAAGGAATATTCAACGCTTTGGCCTCACTCAATAAAGGGTACTGCCACGTTTCGGTCAAAACTTCGACTTGAAAGGCCTGTTGACAATGCGCTCGCAAACGCTGGGTTAACGAGTCCCGTGAAAAAAGCCATGTCTGCAAAGTATCGGATAAGGGTTTGTGCCGCCAATAGCGGATGTCTCGCCAATGAATATTGTCCACGCTTACTGTACCGTGAAAGTGATCGGCGTATCCGCATTAAATACCATCACTTGCGCATCTGGTAACAAATAGCCTATGAAAATCTGAAATTGTCCCTGCAAACGGCGCAATTGCCCGCTGAAGATATTAATTTGTTGATTGGCCGTTAACTCTAGCACCGAGTCAGGTTTTAAGGTTTCACGTCTACCATTCCAATCTTGCCAAGAATCACCTTGACGCATTATCGTCCGTGCCAGTAAGCCATTTTCCGATTGAAAAGTAGCCACCAAATACAGCTCTGCTTGTTTGCCAATGTCCGCTTGAGCGACTTCCATATCAATCACAATCTCCACATCTTCCGTTTGCGACACATATAATACATTGCTGCTGGTATTTTCCGTAATAATTTTGCCATTAAACGCGGATTCACTTTCTTCAACTGCACCTGTTTGCAAATCAATACTCAAACCCTGACTAAACAGAGATTGGAAGAAAAACTCATTGACTCCAATGTCGTATTGGCTGCCTTGAGGTGATATATTGCGCACGTTAAATTGTCGTAATAACGCGCTGAGTGCTGGGGCTAAGTCCGTGCCTTTGTCCAATGCTGCACTATTTACATTCAGGTTAAAGTCGGTTGGAATCGGTAAATAACGCCGTTGTAAAAATAAAGTACGATTGGAAGTGTAACCATATAACATAAAAGCGGGATTATCTTCAATACTATTTCCTTCCCACTGGGTTAAACTGTGTAAATACAATAGACTAGGATAGGCTTGATTTAAACGTGTGGCTTGCATTAAAGTTTGGCTTGCCAGTCGTGTCCAACCGTTGTTGTAATAAAGATTGTAATCAGTGATGAATTTATCTTCATTATCTCGAATGGTGTGTTGAAAGCCATTTTCGCCATTATTCACAATCAGGTTATTGACGATTTGCAAGCCTAAAGTACCATGCACATCATCTGCCCTGCTATTCCACACATCAATACCACGTCGTGCGCCTGCCGCAATATTGTTATAAAAATAAATTTCTCCATCGCGCCAATGACGAATAATCATTAAGCCTGCCCATGAGTTATTAATCAAGGTGTTACGGTACATGGCAACGCCTGCTGCATCATTTAAAAATAAGCCATAAGCAAAATGGCCTTGTTCCCATAATTCACGTTTTTCAGAAATATCCGCCCAACCATAGTTGTTTTGCAAAGTATTACCTGTGACGAGTACATTTTTAAATACATGTTGATGTGGTGGCGTGCCTGAAAACTGAATTGCACCACATTCACCGCCTGCCAAACAAGCCAAAGTCACTTGATTATCTTGAACTAAAATATTGCCGAGTTTAATTTCTTCGGATAGAAAGTCGTAACTTTTATCAGGGGCGTTAATGCTGGAATTTACAAAATGAATCCCTTCATGCCCGATACTTTGCAAGGTATTGCCTTTGACTTGAGCATTGTCAGCGTAAATAAATCGAATTCCTGCCCCTCTATCGGTATCCGAGCGTAAACCCACATTTTGAATTTGATTGTCATTGACCTGAATCTGAGTCATGGGCGCGAAATCAAACGGAATATGTTCAATGGCATCTAAACGGGTGGCTTGAGCCAAAACTGCAAGGCTATCAATATTGGAAATCGTGGATTTTTCGAGGCTACAATTTTGCGTAATATTATTGGGATCAGGGTCTAAGCTAACATCTTGCGATAAATATACCCCATAATTGGCATATTGAATGGTTAAGTTACGAAAATGGTTATTATAACTGCTCTGACTTGGCACATTGTCTTGATTGATTGCTGCACCATTGTATAACTCCATGCTTAAGTCTTGCAGCACAATATTTGATTTACCCGTTAAATCCCACGCATTTTCTAACACGCTGAATTCAACATTTTGCGGATTGATTTCATCAGCATATAAATACAAAGTTTGTGTCGACGCATCAAACCAGTATTCACCTTGGGAATCCATTAATGCGGGGTGATCTTCGATGTAATAACGGCTACCCCAACCAAGTCCGGGATTATCTTCCGTTCGGCGGTAAGCGCGTCGGGTCAGAGTAACACGTCCTAAATGTGGCTCATGTTGAGTAATTTCACGGCGGTAAACATGGTCACCTTGAACAGCATCGACAATGGTAATCGTTGCACCAACTAGATTGTCATATGCGCCTAAATGCCCTGCATCAACCAGCGGATCGCTATAATTATCTGTTAGCTGAGTAAATGAACGGCTATCGGCATCGCAAGCACTATCAGTTGCCACACATACTACGCTTTCCGAGCCACCGTCTGCTGTCCACCAAAACTCATGTTGTTTCCATTCAACATCCACTTCCCAATCAGGTTCTCGTGACATCGGGTGACGTTGTTCGACTTGCCCCTTATTCAGTTCAACTAAAAAGCGTGGAGTTTGAAACAAGTCCCAAGCACTGACATCAATTTTTACAACTTTGTCCAATTCGGCGGTAAACGGTAAGCCAATGTTATTGCCTTCAATCGGTTGGCTTTCAGTAATTGGTTGTGAACCACGTAAAATCACCGTACCCTGTTGCACTGCTTTGTAAATAATAGGATTGTCGGCTGTCCCACTATTGAGTGGTGTAACTGATTCTCGATAAATACCTGCTTGAATATTCACCGTATCGCCTGCTTGCGCAATATCAGCTGCGGCTTGAATTGTCTGCAGTGCGGTTTCAGGGGTGAGTCCATCATTCGCATCATTACCCAGATTGGCATCAACCCAGAGATTTTGAGCAAAAGCTGGTGTAATAAGTAAACAGTATAAACCGAGTATTTTTAGTATATTCATAGCTCACACAGAATTATGTTTATTTAGGCACAAAACCAGACTCATTGATTAAAAGCCATTGTTTTCCTTCCGTAAATTCAGCTGGCTCTTTTAGAGTGGCACGAGTCCATAGCTTAACAGGAGTTGTACTCTCTGGAAGTGGGAAGTAATATAAAATTGGAACATAGAGTTCTAATTGATTATTCAATACAGGAATATGACTTTTTGTGTCACATACTGGAATATCTTCTAGTTTCATCAATCCACAGGAATCAGGATTATTCATACAAGATTGCTTGCCCAATCGAGCATATTGTTGTCTGATTGCTTCAATATCTGGATTTGATTCTGTATCAATACCACATGATATAGGATCATTTATACATTGTTGTCTGCCTTTTTCAAGTAAATCAATTTGGGTATTTTCTGTATTGACTTCTTGCTCAGAACCCTTTTGATTATTTATATTAGCCTGTACATCAATTCCGCAATTTTTAGGATCATCAATACATATTTGTTTACCTTGTTGTATATAATCATTTATTTTAATACCGCATGTTTCAGGTGTATTTTTACATTGAGCTCGTGCTGCTTTTAAACCATTCTCAAAGGCTGCATTAAAGTCAGGTAAGGAAATATTGAGAGAGGCTTGATTGTTACTTACACTTTCATCATTTTTTTCAGTACTTTGGCTTTCATTATCTGAAGATTGAATAATACATATTTCTTCACAAGGTATATTATCTGAGTCTGTATCTAAATTAGTATTCTTACATACTTGAAGTTGATAGAGTGCCTCATCGCATGAATTTATCTCATTGCAACTCTTTAAAATATCACAGCTAAGCAAGGGTTTTTGTTGTGATATTGTTGTATTAGTATCTGTAGATGTACTTGGTTGTGTCACATTATTAGAGTTTGTGGTAGTAGAAGTTGGCTTGGTTGTACTAGAACTACTATCATTATGACAGTGTCGCGAACCTGTACTTGAGTCTTTATGACAACCACTAGCATCCTTTCTACCTGGGTGAGCCAATACAAGTTGACTTATTAACAGCAAGAACAAGCATAAATAATGTGAACGCCTATACATCATTTTATCCCTTTAGCATTAGATCAGTTTATTTTTTTAAGGTAATCATTATGTAATATAGAATTATAATCTATATCCTATCAGTGCGATCCCACAAAGTATTTTTCTTAATAATTTATTCAAGATAATTCTAAAAACTGAGCAAACATCATGAATACTAAAACACTATGTTACACTAGCGACCTATCATAAGAGGCGCGATATGTTAGACGATTTACACCAAGATTATTTACGCACAATGGACATTGATATTTGGGTCAGACGTGAACTCATTGTTGAGCACGTTGCGCCAGAAATGCCTGTGAGATCGTCCCCTCCACCTGTTGCAGTAAAACCTCAAGTCAAACCTGTTATTCAACCTGCTACTCCAACACCTACTAAACCTGTACAAGTAGATCACATTGGCTGGGATGAGTTACGGCAAGAAGTTGCAAAATGTACCGCTTGCCCTTTGCATCAAAGCCGCACACAAACCGTTTTCGGCGTTGGTAACCCCAATGCAGATATTTTACTCATTGGTGAAGCCCCCGGTGCAGATGAAGACCGAAAAGGCGAACCATTTGTAGGACGGGCTGGGCAACTATTAAACAAAATGCTGTATGCGATTCAGTTACAACGTGAAGATATTTTCATTGCCAATATTTTAAAATGTCGGCCGCCAGACAACCGCAATCCCACCGCTGAAGAAAAATTATGTTGTACACCATTTTTAAAACGCCAGATTGCACTGATTCAACCAAAAGTGATTATTGCTTTGGGTCGTGTTGCTGCTACATTCTTGTTAGATAATGACAAAGCGATGGGGGCATTACGTAACCAAAGTCGTAAACAAACACTGTCCTATGCGGATACAGGCGTGAGGGTTTTGGCCACTTATCACCCCGCTTATTTGCTACGTAGCAATTTGCAAAAACGTAAAGCATGGGAAGATTTACAACTAATTAAACAGATTATTACAGAACAAGGTTTATGAGTGCCGTTTTAGCCCAACCCGAATTAGTGATACGTCCCATGTTAGAAGCTGATCTAACAGATATTATGTTAATCGAGTCTGCTGCTTATCCTTTTCCATGGACACAACGTATTTTTCAAGATTGTTTTAAAAAGCATTATTACAACTTTGTACTAGAAGACAATCAAGTCTTGCTCGGTTATGCGCTGATGTTAATTGCTCATCCACAAGAAGCGCACATTTTAAATATTTGCATACACCCCGATTATCAAAATTGTGGTTATGGTCGTATTTTATTGAATTATTTGCTGGATTCGGCACGAGCTAAAGAGGTGGACGAAATCTTATTAGAAGTGCGTCCCTCTAATGAAGCAGCCATCCGCTTATATCATGCCATGGGATTTAATCAAATTGGGGTACGGCGTAATTACTATCCAGCCAAGGAAGGGCGTGAAAATGCTTTGATGTTTGGATTAAGTTTATAAGCATATTAAAAGCTGGCAAAAGCACTTATTCAATATTTATCTTTTACCAGCATATTATCAGTCAATGATTATAAGCTTTGTGATGCAAAATCAGCTAAACGAGAACGTTCACCACGTTGCAAGGTTACATGGCCGCTGTGTTCCCATTGTTTAAATCGATCAACCACATAGGTTAAACCAGAACTGGTCTCTGTCAAATATGGCGTATCGATTTGTGCAACGTTACCCAAACAAATAATTTTTGATCCAGGGCCTGCACGGGTCACAAACGTTTTCATCTGTTTTGGCGTTAAGTTTTGCGCTTCATCCAAAATGATATAACGGTTTAAGAATGTTCGTCCCCGCATGAAGTTAAGCGAACGCACTTTAATCCGATTATGCAATAAATCAGCTGTTGCCGCACGTCCCCAATCGCCACCCTCTTCAGTCGGCGCAAGCACTTCTAAATTATCCACTAGTGCACCCATCCAAGGGGTCATTTTCTCTTCTTCTGTTCCGGGTAAGAAACCAATGTCTTCCCCAACAGGGATGGTGACCCGCGTAACAATAATTTCACGATACAAAGATTGATCTAAGGTCTGCGCTAAACCCGCGGCGAGTGCAAGCAAAGTTTTACCCGTACCCGCAGGGCCTACTAATGTAACAAAATCGACTTCAGGATCAGTGAGTAAATTCAAAGCAAAATTCTGCTCTAAATTACGTGCGGTCACACCCCAAACACTGTTTTTTTCCATGGTGAAATCTTTAGCCAGCTCCATGGTTGCATCAGTTTCACCACACTCACGCACTATCGCATTAAATCGGCTTTCATCATCCGTATATAAAAATTGATTGGTGTGCCATTGTTGTACGGCAGGGCCTGTGACTTTATAAAATGTACGCCCTTCTTCTTTCCAAGAGTCAAGCGACTTGCTATGTTGCTCCCAAAAATCAGGCTCTAGTTGCTCCATACCTGTATACAATAAATCCATGTCATCCAAGGTTTTATCACTGGTATAGTCTTCAGTATGAATACCCAATACATGGGCTTTAATTCGCATATTGATGTCTTTTGACACCAAAGTGACATCTTTAAATTGTCCAGATTGCTTAAGCGTAATCGCGGTGCTAAGTAAGGTATTATCTGGTTTGTTTCCGGGAAGAGAACGGGTTAAATCTGATTCAGGTAATAATTCGGTTTGAAAGTAAAGACGACCTGCCTCGGTTTGTTCAGCAGAAATCGGTAGGGTGACACCATCAGTTAAATTGTCGACAGAGCTAATCAAATCATCTAAAAATCGACTGACTTGACGCACGTTGCGCGATACTTCTGACATACCTTTTTTGGCAGCGTCTAGCTCTTCAAGCACAATCATGGGTAAATAAATGGCGTGCTCTTGAAAGCGAAAAATCGCAGTCGGATCATGCATTAACACATTAGTGTCTAAAATAAAAAGACGTTTTTGCATATTATTCTATTTTAAAAGCAAGCTTTTTTAAGTGATAAAATTGCATTCTAAGTATATGGTTAGCAGGTTTCAATCTAAAATTGATGGCAGGCTGTATTTTCTGTGCAATTACTCTATTTGGGATCAGCATTTACTCAAATCATTAGATAGACGATGATATTCAATCAAAGTTTAATGAATATCTTAGATTCACGATGACAGCTAACTCCCAGATAGTTTGAGAGTTAGAGGTTACAGAAAAATGCTAATTAATTTATTGTAAATCAATATATTCTACGTTAGATAGTGCGCTATTCCCCATTTCATTCATAGCTTGAATTGCAACATACAATTTTGTGTTAGCAGGCAAATCAAAAATACCATGGGTCAATGTGCCCACATCGATAAAGTTAATTTGCTCTGCATTTTGTGCATAATACAAACGGTAATTTGTTGCATTAGCAATTGCCTCCCAACCTAATACCACTGTACGTAGTTTTTGGGTTAAGCGTAATTGTGGTGCAGACAATGCTGCAGGACGTTTATTACTGGCATCAGTTCGCACGAGAATTTGTGAGCTAAATGGTGCAACCTCAATCTTACCACTCACCGTATTTCCATCTAAGTCACGATATGGCAAACCACCCAAATTGTATTGACGCGCTTCGGGATAAGGATTAATAAAGATTTTAGAACGTTCGGTTGCAGGCATGGCAGGGCGTAAATTCACTTGCTGTAAACTGACATTGTCTAACCAATAATCTGGGTCGTCTTGCTCCATATAGAAAAATAAACGCATGTCTTCTGATATGGCTTGCATCTTAAATAAATATTGATAATCAAAACGTTTCTTACCAGAAGGTAAACGGTACACGCGGCTTAATGCAGGCTTACTGGAATATTGATTCACCCGATTATAAATGCCAACTTGAATATTTGCTTCAGCTTCACGTTTAATACTAAAGCGCAACATATAATAGCCATCTTGCTGTAGCGGCAAAGGTTCACCATTATTGACCCGCACAAAATATGATTGATGGCTGTTGATGACTTTCAATGCCTGCCCATCTAATTGAGTCGTTGTTTCAATTTGACCACCTGAGACTTCCCATGGTGAAATTCCTGTTTCAAAGTCTGCATTTTTAATCAAATTACCCGTGATTGGGCTGTCCATCTCATACAGTATGTCATCGATTTTAATCACTGACCATTTTTGCAAGTCCGTTTTAGAATGCTGGTCATTGCCATCTAATTGCTGCCAGCCATTAAAGTTATAAAAATAATTGTAAGGTTCTTGATCTGTCCAACGATACAACTGCACCCCAGCATAATAGAAGTTTTCAGCTTCGTTGCTCTTGCCACCTAAAGCATAAAAATTGTTATTATAGGGATGGTTATAATAATTGTAATCGAACTGCCCATAATGCCATGCTTTCTGAGGTGCATTCTGGCGCAAACTATATTGAATCGGATCAGTGTTATAAAAGATATTGTGCGTCACTTGATAGCCTAAGTTATCAGTTGCTTTGCCCATGCCCATTTTAGCCTGCTGTTCTCGATTGCCATAAAAGGTATTATTTTTCAAAATATTATTGCGCACACTGCCTGTTGCATGAAAGCCATCGTCATGATTAATCACCGTATTGTTAAGATATTGCGAGTTGTGATTGTTCGATGTATACAGCGCAAAGCCAAATGCAAAAGCGGTTTGAGGGAAAAAGCCTTGTCCACGTTTCCAGCTAGCTTTATCGCCATAAGCATTCAACAATAGATTGTCACGTATTAATACCCCATTTGAATCTTCTAAATAAATGCTGCCACCATCTGCCAAAGTGCTTAAAGCATGTTCGATAATATTACGCTCAATGATGCTTTCTTTACCTGCTTGATTACTGCCCACGCGAAACACAATCCCTGAGTATCCAACATTTTTGATATGGTTATTTACAATTCGATGGCTATGAGAGGTTTCAGGTTCATTTGCACCGAGCAAGATTGCATTGTATTCTCCCGCTGCTTGAGGCGATAAACCAATATTTAAAAACAAATTATCTTCGATTGTAGTCTGTTGAGTTGGCCAAAATCTCAATGCAGAGTCGAGAATATCCCGAAATACATTACCTGTAATGACTACTTCTGTTGTGCCAGAGCCAAAAGCAGCTTTTAAACTACGGGTAAATATATTGTTTTTCAGATAGATTTGTGCTGAACGACTATTTAAGTGCAGTATTCTATCGCTATAACCGTCAAAATGTAGATTCTCAATAGTTGTGTATTGATGCACTGACATAGCTCTTTCAAAGACAGTGACTTGCACTCTATTATCCAATTGGTCACAGCGAATTGAAGCAGGTGGGGTAAAGTAAATCTTACGAGCCGCGGCATCTAAAAACCATTCATGCGGAGCATCTAAACCCGCCAATTTACCTTGTAAGAAATAACCATTATTGGGCGCAAGGCTTTCTAAAATGCTGTGTTCTAAAGTCAATGAGTCATGATTGATGCTAGCAACAGGTGATTGGGTATAAGTCCAATTAGAATCTCGCGTGACAGCGATTGCGCCCACCCATTTTGCACGTTGGGGTACAGTATTTAATTCAGGGTCAAGAATGATTTTACCCTTAGTGTTATCACCCATGAACAAGAATTGCCCACGATTGGGGTAGCGAGCGAGGTCTTGTAATTGTCCATCAAAATATAGATAGGTTGGCGTAGTTTGTACTTTGCCTGCAATCATATCGTTGATGTTATAACTGCCGTATTGCCCTTTTTCTGCATCCAAGTCTTGCAAATTGCCACTGTCTGCCACGCAAGTAGATTTGCCATTAATGGTGGTTGCTGTCCATTGGTTAATGGGTACATTACCTGTGATCTTTGGCAGAGCTGCCAGTGTATCGCCATAATCACTAAATGTGACACGTTGATTGGGGTCACCTTTTACCCGATCGGAAAAAATTTCTCCGTAAAAAACACTGCCTCGTTCAAATAGCACACTATCGCCTGCTTGGATTTGCTGGTCACGTAGAGCGGTATTTAAGCGGCTGAGATGTTGCCACGCGGTTTGAGGACTGAGTCCGTCAGCAGTATCACTGCCTTGATTACTGAGATAAAAGGTTTGACTCCATGCCAAATTGCTGAATAGAAATAGTCCACACAGCAATATTAATCGCTTGATTCGCGTCATTGCTTATCCTTGTCCGTTAAAGAAAATGTGCAAAGATAATAGCGTATGATTTGAGATTAAGTTAAGAGTATTTTTAATTTATGATATGCAAATATAGTTTTAGAGCAGAATTTAGATAGAAAATGATATGAATGCTAATCGTTAGTCTGCTCCTGATTCAATGTTGTAGGCTCAAATGTGATTAAGGGTAGTTTACATAATTCACAATATATTAAACAATGGCGTATCACCTTAATTATTTGCTTAGTATAAATGTGACAACAAATACATTAATCATTTTTTAAATTGAGTTAAAAAGTAAAGCGAGGCCAATATCATGAAGAATAGAAAGAAAATAAAAAAATATCGATTCAATGGTAGCCCATATCTTGATTCAAAAAGTACCAAAGCGGTGAAAATTAATGATCTAAAATTGTTAATTGAGCAATTTCAAGATAAATTAAACAACCCAAATGATCTGGATGATAAAAAATGGAAAATGCGTTGGTTACACAGATTTGAGAAAGAACTTTTAAAGAAGCAAAAAGGATTGGAACTAAAAAAGAATAGTAAGAAAGGGTATATTGAGCAGTGTTAATATTTATCAATAAAAAAGGGACACCAAAGCATCCCTTAAAAATATCACTTTAAGCTTTTAAAACTTATGCATGAATCGCACGGCCATCAACTGCTAAACCAGCTTCATGCATCGCTTCTGCTAACGTTGGATGTGCGTGAATAGTGCGTGCAAAGTCTTCGCTGCTAGCTTCGAATTCCATCGCTAATACCGCTTCTGCTAACAACTCAGATGCTGAGATACCGAAGATGTGAACACCTAATACTGCATCTGTATCCGCGTCAGCAATCATGCGAACCATACCTGTCACATCACCATGTGCGTGTGCACGACCAATCGCCGCAAATGGGAATTGACCCACTTTACATTTGTGACCTTTATCTTTCGCTTGTTCTTCAGTCATACCCACCCATGCAATTTCTGGATATGTATAAATCACCCATGGCATGATGTCATAATGCATTTCAGATTTTTGACCTGCTAAACGTTCTGCAACCATAACGGCTTCTTCAGAACCTTTATGCGCTAACATAGGCCCGCCGATGACATCACCTACAGCAAAAATGTCGTCTGCTGATGTTTTACGGTTTGCATCCACAGGAATGAAACCACGCTCATCAGTTTGAATGCCCACATTTTCTAAACCTAAATCATCTGTGTAAGGCTTACGACCTACTGCAACGATTAATTTATCAACCACGATTTGCTGTGCTTCACCTTTTTTATCAGTGTAGCTTACAGTTACTTCATCACCGTTAATAACAGTGCCAGTTACTTTTGCGCCTAATTGAATGTCTAAGCCTTGACCTTTCAATGATTTTAACGCAGCCGCCGCAATTTTACGGTCAGCTGAAGCTAAGAAGTCTGGCATTGCTTCTAATACAGTTACTTCCGCGCCTAAACGACCCCAAACACTGCCTAATTCTAAACCAATCGCGCCCGCACCGATTACGCCTAAACGCTTAGGTACTGCATCAAAGTTTAATGCACCTGTCGAATTGACGATTAAGTTGTTGTCCGCTGGTGCAACAGGAATGTCTACAGGTACAGAACCCGATGCGATGATGATATTGTCCGCACTGATGGTTTGTTTTGAGCCGTCTTCAGCAGTCACTTCTACATTTTTGCTGCCTGCTAATTTCGCCATACCTTCGATACGTGTCACTTTGTTTTTCTTGAATAAACCGACGATACCTTGGGTCAACGCACCAACCACTTTATCTTTACGTGCCATCATTTTGCTGATGTCGATTTGTGGATTATCACAACTGATGCCGTGGTCAGCATAGTTATGTTGGATGTCATGATAATGATGAGATGAATCAAGTAAAGCTTTAGAAGGGATACAACCCACGTTTAAGCATGTGCCGCCTAATACGTTTTTACCTTGTGGGTTTTTCCATTTTTCGATACACGCGGTTTTCATACCTAACTGTGCGCAACGAATCGCAGCCACGTAACCCGCTGGGCCTGCACCGATGACGATGACGTTATAATCTGCCACAATCTTCTCCTGTTGTGATTTTTGTTTTAAGGTGGAACGGCTGACATGTTAGGGATATGAGGACTGCCGTGAGATTTGACAGTCCTTAAGGATGGAATAGGTTTTAACTCACTTGTGGCAAATTAAGCATTACTCCATCAATCAGCCATCACAAAGAAATTATAGTTCTAATAATAAACGCGCTGGGTCTTCAACTGCTTTCTTAATTGCAACTAAGAACTGAACCGCGTCACGACCATCAATAATACGGTGGTCATAAGATAATGCAAGATACATCATTGGACGAATCACGATTTCGCCATTTTCAACGACTGCTCGTTCAACTGTGTTGTGCATACCTAAAATCGCGCTTTGAGGTGGATTCAAAATTGGAGTAGACATCATTGAACCGAAGATACCACCATTGGTAATAGTGAACGTACCACCAGTTAAATCGTCAATGCTTAATTTCGCATCGCGTGCACGTTTGCCGTAATCAGCAATCCCTTTTTCAACATCAGCGAAAGACATCGCATCAACGTCACGTAAAATAGGTACAACTAAGCCACGAGGCGAGCTAACCGCAATACCGATGTCATAGTAACCGTGATAGATGATGTCATCACCTTCAGTAGACGCATTGATGATTGGGAATTGTTGTAATGCTGCAACTGCTGCTTTAGTGAAGAAAGACATAAAGCCTAATTTCACGTCATGTTTTTTCTGGAATTCTTCTTTATATTGCGCACGCAAGTCCATCATTGGCTTCATGTTGACTTCGTTGAACGTTGTCAAAATCGCGTGTTGTTGTTGCGCACCTAATAAGCGTTCTGCTGCACGTTTACGTAAGCGAGTCATTGGTACACGTTCTTCAGTACGACCTGTCATTGGTGCTGCATTAACCGCTGCTGCTGGTGCAGGTGTCGCCGCTGCTTTCAACATGTCAGTTTTAGTTACGCGATCGCCACTGTGTGGTACGTCAGCAGGACTTACACCTTGCTCGTTCGCCATTTTACGTACTGCTGGACTCGTCTTAGGATCACCAGACGCTGCTGCAACTGGAGCTGCTTCTTCCGCTGCTGGTGCTGCCGCCGCAGGTTCTGCACTTGCTGCCGCTGCTGTATCGATACGCGCAATTAATTCTTCGCTTAATACGCCTGAATTATTTTCTTTGATGATTTCCGTCAACACACCTGCTTTTGGTGCAACTACTTCTAATACAACTTTGTCAGTTTCAATATCAACTAGCTGGTCGCCCTCTGCTACCGCTTCACCTACGTTTTTATACCATTCTAATAATGTAGCATCAGCAACAGACTCAGCTAAAACAGGGACTTTTACTTCTTCTATGGACACGGCGATTTCCTTAAACAGTTAACAGTTATCAGTAAACAGTTATCAATGAATTTTACTATATACAAAGGACTGGTAGCCCTGAACATAAAATACAGTGAAATTATTTCAAAATTACCAGTGCTAAGCTGAATAGTTTATTCTCTCTCTTTCCAACGGAGACCATTGGAATAAAATGTGACGCTAAGCGTCTGAATCGCATTACCACGACGCTGGACATGGTAACGCGTTCTGAAATGAACAAAGTTTATTTATCTAATTGCAAAGCATCGTTTAAGAATTCTTGCAACTGTTGACGGTGGACTTGTAAATAACCAACCGCTGGCGATGCTGATGCAGGACGACCCGCGTATTCAATACGTTTGTCTTTATGGCTTAAGTTCACATCCATATGCGCACGGATATACCACCAAGCACCTTGGTTACGAGGCTCTTCTTGTACCCAAACGCGATGTTCAACGTGAGGATATTGTTCTAAAATCGCTTCAATTTCCTCATGTGGATAAGGATATAATTGTTCTAAACGAATAATCGCAATATTATCAATGTTATGTTGCTCACGCGCTTCAACTAAATCGTAATACACTTTACCAGAGCAGAATAAAATGCGATCAACCTTCTCAGGTGTAATATTGGGATCGATTTCATCAATCACAGGTTGGAATGGCGCATCTACAAATTCAGTGTATTCAGACACACAACGTTTATGACGTAACAAGCTCTTAGGTGACATTACAATCAATGGTTTACGATAATCACGTACCATTTGACGACGTAATAAATGGAAGATTTGCGCTGGCGTACTTGGTACACACACTTGCATATTTTCTTCCGCACATAATTGTAAGTAACGCTCTAAACGGGCAGAGGAGTGTTCAGGCCCTTGACCATCGTAACCGTGAGGTAACAACATGGTTAAGCCGCAGAAACGTTGCCATTTAGATTCTGATGAGCTGATGAATTGATCGATAACAACTTGTGCGCCGTTAGCGAAGTCACCAAATTGTGCTTCCCAAATCACTAACGTTTCTGGTGAAGACGATGCGTAACCGAATTCAAAACCTAATACCGCTTCTTCTGATAATGAAGAGTTGATGACTAAGAAATGTTCTTGATCTTCTGATAAGTTGCGTAATGGTAAATACGTATCACCTGAAGTGCTTTCATGCCAAACTGCATGACGATGCGCGAATGTACCACGACCACAATCTTGTCCTGAAATACGAACTGGGAAACCTTCTTCTAATAAAGTCGCATACGCTAAAGTTTCGGCACAACCCCAATCTAATGGCTGTTCACCTTTACCCATACGTTGCCAAGATTCAACCAATTTATTCACACTACGGTTTAACTTAAATCCATCTGGAATCGTAGTGAATTTGTTAACTAATTTTTGTAAGCGTTCAACATTGATATGCGTATCGGCTTGTGCACGCCATGTTGTACCAATAAATGGTTTCCAGTTAACCGAATTCTTAAATTCTTCAGTTGTAACAGGACGAGACACTACATCTTTAGTGCTTAAGTCGTTACGATAATCTTTTAAGTATTGCTCGCCATCTTTAGGCCCAATTGCACCTTCTTTGGCTAATTGTGCTGCATACAACGCTTGAGTTTTAACTTGTTGCTTGATTTTCTTGTACATCATTGGTTGCGTTGCTGCTGGTTCGTCCGCTTCGTTATGGCCATGACGACGGTAACAAATCATGTCAATCACTACGTCTTTATGGAACGCCATACGATATTCAAGTGCCAATTTAGTCACGAATACAACTGCTTCAGGATCATCTGCGTTTACGTGGAAAATCGGAGCTTGAACCATTTTCGCTACGTCTGTGCAGTATAAAGTCGAACGTGAATCTAATGGATCACTGGTTGTAAAACCAATTTGGTTATTAATCACGATGTGAACTGTACCGCCCGTGGTATAACCACGAATTTCCGATAAGTTCAAGGTTTCCATAATCACGCCTTGACCTGCAAACGCCGCGTCACCGTGAATTAAGATAGGTAACACACGATCACGATCTTTGTCGTCTAAACGTTCTTGACGTGCACGGACTGAACCTTCAATCACTGGGTTAATGATTTCTAAGTGAGACGGGTTAAACGCTAAGGCTAAGTGTAATTTGCCTCCCGGTGTGTCCACGTCTGAAGAGTAACCTTGGTGGTATTTTACGTCACCAGAGCCATTGTCTACGGTGATTTTACCTTCAAATTCTGAGAATAATTCTTGTGGGCGTTTACCTAAAATATTGACTAATACATTTAAGCGACCACGATGCGCCATACCTAATACGGCTTCTTCAATACCTGCTTTACCTGCGTCTTGAATTAACTCATCTAATAATGGGATTAAGCTATCGCCACCTTCTAATGAGAAGCGTTTTTGACCAACGTATTTAGTATGTAAATAATCTTCTAAGCCTTGAGCCGCAGTTAAACGCTGTAAAATTTGACGTTTTGTTTCAAAGCTGAATGTAGGGCGACCTTTTGCACCTTCAACTCGTTGCTGAATCCAGCGTTTTTCACGAGTTTCAGTGATGTGCATATATTCCCAACCGATATTACCTGCATAAGTTTGTTTAACAAAATCGATAATATCACGTAATTTCATTGTTTCTACGCCATATAATGAACCTGTATCATATGATTCATTCATATCCGCAGGCGTAAAGCCATGAAAACCGGGGTCTAAATCTTCAACGTAAGGACGTTCAGTTAAATTTAATGGATCAAGATTAGCATTCTGGTGACCACGGAAACGATAAGCATTGATTAAACGTAATACTGCTGATTCTTTTTTAGCGAAAGCAGGATTTACAGGTGCACCTGTTGCATCGTTAGCGGGTTGAGCTGTACGTAAAGGTTTATAGTTTAAGAATCGTTCTTGAATTGGTGCATGAGGCACTTCAGGTTTTGCTAGTGTATGGTCTTGGCGTTGCAACTCAGCGAAATATTCACGCCATTTTTCATCAACCGCTTGCGGGTCTACAAGGTAAGTTTCATAGAGATCATCAATAAACGATGAGTTATATAGGTAAGTCGCTGTCTTCATATTTGGCTTATCCGCGCTCTCATTGTATACAAGTATAACAATATTTTATACACTACTATAAATCATAATTATGATAATGAAAAGATATTATTTATATTTAACTAGCATATTGTGTAAAGTCAGGGTATTATAAAGAGCTTTGGTTGAGTTGGCGATTATCTATTTAGCACTTTTGTTATGGATTAAGCTAAATTTTAGATAAAAGGGCGGCAAATAAGTATATTAATAATTAGTAATTTATATGGCTATGCCCAAATGAATAAGAAAAACTTATCGCTAGAAAACTCAATGAAATAGGTTTCAACTTTAAAATAAGTTAATTTTGGCGTAAAACCGACAATTTTTTTACGGTCACTTTTAAATATCAAACATTGTCCACGGTTCATTAGCATATTTTGTTAATTGATAATTGTTCATTGTTAATTGAGAAGTGGCTTCATCATCAACCTTAGTTAAAAGGAAGGCATTACATGAAAAAGGCTGTGCGTGTTGCAATCACTGGTGGGGCAGGACAAATTGCTTATTCTTTAATTTTCCGCATTGCATCAGGTGAAATGCTCGGTCCAGATCAGCCAATCATTTTGCATTTATTGGAAATCCCTCAAGCGTTAGAAGCGTTGAAAGGGGTTGCGATGGAAGTTGATGATTGCGCGTATCCATTATTGCAAGACATCGTTGTAACTGATGACGCAAATGTTGGTTTTACTGATGTTGATTATGCATTATTAGTTGGTGCAACACCTCGTGGTCCAGGTATGGAGCGTGCTGACTTATTAAAAATCAATGCTGAAATCTTCACAGCACAAGGTAAAGCATTAAACGACAAAGCAAGCCGTGATGTTAAAGTTTTAGTTGTTGGTAACCCAGCAAACACTAACGCTTACATCGCTATGCGTTCTGCGCCAGATTTACCAAACAAAAACTTCACTGCAATGACACGTCTTGACCACAACCGTGCGTTAAGCCAATTAGCAGAAAAAACTGGTACTCACGTAACTGAAATCAAAAATATGGTTGTTTGGGGTAATCACTCAGCTACGCAATATCCTGATATCAGCAACACAACTGTTGGCGGTAAAGCAGCGAAAGATTTAGTTGACCAAGCTTGGATTTCTGATGATTTCATCCCAACTGTACAACAACGTGGTGCGGCAATCATTAAAGCACGTGGCAAATCTTCAGCAGCGTCTGCAGGTTATGCAGCTTTAGAACACATCCGTGATTGGGCATTAGGTTCTAACGGTGAGTGGGTAAGCATGGCTATTCCTAGTGATGGCAGCTATGGCATTCCTGAAGGTTTAATGTACTCTTTCCCTTGCACAACTGAAAACGGTGAATACAGCATCGTTCAAGGTTTAGAAATTGATGCATTCAGCCAAGAACGTATGGATGCAACACAAAAAGAATTAGAACAAGAACGTGATGCAATCGCTGACTTGTTAGGTTAATTTTTAACCTTTGAAAAGGCGGCTAGTTCTCATAATGAGGATTAGCCGCTTTTTTATGTCTAAAATATATCCTCTACTCATTTTTAGAACATAAGATATATCTTTAATTTAGTTGTTTTCCTCTTCCCTAATTTTAGAAGTTACAGAGCAACCTTCTCGATCACAAGAATTTAGAGGTACTTTACACTCTTGACCAATATAGGATTCAGGTAATGCAGTGTCTTTATCATTGCTACAAATATAGTCTTTATCCTCTTCAACCTTATACCCCCTCTTATCAACACAATAATATAAGTTTCCAGGCCTATAAATTTCCATTTTCTTTATGTTTTCACTACTCTTGGCCTCTTTAGCTTTTAAACGGCATAAAATACTCTTATGTAATGTATCTTGGGGTTGTGGTTTACGCCAATGCAGGCCTGCTGAGTGATAAAGGAGTTTTGACTGTAGAAATTTATCATGTAATTCCCCATGCTCACAACCTTCTGTATTTTTGTTTTCTCCACCACAAGAATCTTCTAAACTAGGTAAATTAAATATATTATACCCACCACTGTTAAATTGTTTCATCATCCATTGAAGACTTACTTTTTCTAGTCCATTTTGGGCTTTTTTGCTCTCGGTGAAATCTTTGCATTCCTCCTTGTCCTTCTCCTTAGTTTTTTCACATTCATTGCTATGTCCCCCGCCTATATCAGTATGGTCACCAGCAAACCACACTTCTTTTATCCGATCATCAGATTGATAGTTAGCAAACCGTAATAAACGAAAATCATAACGCTGCTCATCTAATGAAAGAGCATGAAAACCTTTAGCAGCATATAAGTCAACACGATAGTCATCTGGGTAATCATCTCTGCCAATACCCAATGCTGGAACAGTATCAAAAACACCAATAGCATCTACAATAGGTTGATTTTTAGCACTTATATAAAATCGTAATATCCCGTCATACTTTTCTGTTACTTTATCTCTAATAAAATGATGCAACCTTTCGTCAAACAGTGGCAAACCATCATTCTTTCGATGGTAAAGCTTAAAAAGTTCCTGAGTAACTTTTGCTATTCTCGCCTCCTTTACTCTATCCATATCCACATCTATACTATTCCCGTCTAGTAAGCCAACAAACTCAATCATACCGTTTAGAGCACGCGCAGTATAAGCACCACGACTAAATCCAAAGATAAAAATCCTATCCCCTTCCTTATAATTTTCAGCTAGGAATTGATAAGCTTTCTTAATATGTCTATCGATACCATATCCTGTCACTTTACCAAAAATTTTATTTCCCCAAGAAGTGCCTATACCTTCATGATAAAAAGGAATAGTAGGTTGTGTTTGTGCCTTTTTTACTGCCTCTACATATAGCTTCCAGATATTTGTGGTTGGAGTGTTATTTTTCCCATCTTGCCCTGTACCATCGATAAATACAACAAGGTTACGACTTGTAGAATCGGCATAACATGTATTCAAGTCTCTAATCAGATCTTCTCTCAGTTCCGGGTTTTCACCAAGAAAATTAAAGTCTTCAAGCTTTTTTAGTTCAATAAGGGTTTTATCAGAATCTGAGCTTCCCTTAGAACCAGAGATATGCATATCTTTACATTCTTTCTCAGTTGCAAGAGCATTATTTTTAACTGGAACAAAATATGGGGATTGTGGGGGTAAAGGGATTGAATTTTCTTTAAGTATCTTAGAAATCATCCCTGATGTTTGATATGTCTTTGGTGGTAGTTCCTTGGGTATACTTAAATAAAAAATAAGTAGTAGTCCAACAACTGACAATACTAATGTTACTATAGCAGTCGATAGAAGATAGAAAGTCCTTTTTACCATAGCAAACTCCTATTTTTAATGGAAAAGAGATTTTAACACTTATATATTATTCTTTTAAAGTAAAAATAGAATTTCAAATAAGCTTTAAAATATAAAATTTATACTATGATTCTATAAATATTATCTATAGCTAATCTTTTATACATAACCATATTAATTACTAAACACTTTTTAGAAAGTAATTTACACTTCCTCGTAACGTCGACATGCTAAAGCCAACAAAATTGCTAATCTAATGTAAATCTTTAAAGGTACTTCTCGTGCTTGAAACTCTTCAGCATGGGCGGCTTTATTTCTTAAAATACGCAACTCATTGAATTGGTGAAATTGGCTTTCGGTAAAAATACCGTGTTGTAATAATAATTTTGCTTGTGCTGGGGTTTTAATGGAATGCAGTGAATCGGTTGGAAAATGAACACTTACAATCTTAGCCACAGCAGATTCCGCAATTAAAAAGGCTTCAATAATTGCTGAACGTGGGGAAACATTGGCTAATATTAATAAATCGTCTAGTGAGTCTTTTAAATCAGCAGGAAAGTCATCATTGATGCCTAAGCTCTCCGCAGGCAATAAACACTCTTCATTCTCACTCGCCAGCTGGTTAATACGCTCTGAAAACTCTGCTTCGATATAACCACTTTTAAACCGTGTTAAACGAGGTACAAGTGTTTCTAATTTATCCCTAAAACCCAAAACAATAATGACCACAACGGAAGGCCATGCTAATGATTCAATAACCGTTGCTATAAACGTTTTCCAATCCATTGCTTACCCTTTTAACGTAATCTAACTATTTCTTATAACAGTATGAGCATTAAAGTAAGTGCTGATAAAGATTGTAATGATATTTACGAAGGTAAGAAAGCCTAAATCATCCTGTACGTTTGACAAATAAAAAGCCCAACAATATAGAACGCTATTGCTGGACTTAATGAGTTAACTTATTTCAAATGGAACTAATGTTTTTCCCCATCACCGATCACGGCACTTGGATCAACATGCTTCATAGAAGGTAAAGAGTGAGCAATCCCTTTGTGACAATCAATACAAGTTTGTCCTGAGTCAATTGCATCAATGTGTTGTTGTACCGCACGTTTTTGCTGCCGTCCAAAATCCATAGAATCAAACTCATGACAGTTACGACATTCACGTGAGTCAGTTTTTTTCATTGAACGCCATACATTTTCTGCTAACTCTAAACGTTTGGCTTCAAATTTTTCTGGTGTATCAATCGTACCCATAATTTTATGATAGACTTCTCTACTAGCTTTGACTTTACGCACCATCTTGTGAACCCAGTCTTTTGGCACGTGACAGTCAGGACAAGTCGCACGCACACCCGTACGGTTACTGTAATGGATGGTTTGCTTGTACTCTTCGTACACGTTGTCTTTCATCTCATGACAGGAAACACAAAATTCTTCAGTGTTAGTTGCTTCCATTGCCGTGTTAAAGCCACCCCAGAAAATAATCCCCCCGATAAAACCAATCAACAACAAACCGCCAAGGGTATAACGAGTGCTCGGACTCCATAAAGTTCGCCACCAGCCTTTTTTCTCATCACTCATCTGTATTTCCCCTATTTCAACACTTGAACAGGTTCAAAGGTATTTTCAATTAGTGCTTCCGCATCCACTTGTGGAACATGGCATTGGGTGCAGAAATAGCGTCGTGCTGCAACATTAGCTAATACATTTTCGTCTCGGTCTTCAAAGTGAGTAAGACTGATTTTGGTTGCATTCGCCGCTTTGTAATTGCTCCAACTGTGGCACGTTAAGCATTTGTTAAATTTAGGGTTGATTTGATAGCCATCAATTTTATGTGGAATCAATGGGGGTTGTTGAATGTAATCACGTTCGATTGGATCACGATCGGCTTGCCATTTTTTAAATTCTGGCTGATTCGCTAAATCATCAACACTTTTTTCACCACGTAAAGATGTAACAGGTTCAGCTTCAACCGCATCCATGGCCGAAACCAGTCCGCTAAATAATCCTAATAATAGAGTTACTAATACAAGTAAGCGTTTCATTGTGTCGCCTCCTAATAAATTTTGTTTTTTTAGGACTGCTTATCATTTTGAAGAATGGCAGCCCTAAATGAGAAAAATTAATTTTTAATCCCACGAATTTGAAATCGAAACACCGTCTGGTCACACACATCAATACAGCGTCCACAATTGGTACACTCAGCGGTTTGAATCCACGATGTTCCAGCCCCTTTTAAAGCAGGCTTAATCACTTGTTGTTCAGGACAAATTTGAAAGCATTCCATACAATCATCACATTTTTCACGTTGATTCGCGTTGATGCGTAATAATGCTGTCCGTCCTAAGAAACCGTAAAACACCCCAACAGGGCAAACATGTCCACACCAACCACGACGGCTGATGAGTAAGTCGAAAATGAAAACCGCAAATACCACGCCTGCAGTTAAGCCCATGCCAAAAATCAAACCGCGATGTAACATCGAGACAGGGTTTACAAACTCCCAAACCAATTGCCCCGTGATATAGCTGGCGATTAAAGTCATGGCAAACACCCAATAGCGAAATTGCCGATTTAAAACGATGCTGCTGCCTTTGATGCCTAATTTATCGCGTAGCCATTGCGCCAAGTCTGTGACCATATTGATTGGGCAAACCCAACTACAGTACATCCGCCCGCCGACTAACATATAAGTCACACTGACAATCAATGCACCAATTAAAGCAGTCGAAGCGATGGCATGACCTGCAACAAAGCTTTGTAATAACACATAAGGGTCAGTTAATGGCAACACATCCAAAGTCAGACTAGAAGTTAAATTGCCTGTGACAATCCAAACGCCTGCCCAAGGGCCCAGCAAAAACAAGCCTAAAACGCCTAACTGACTGAAGCGGCGTAGCAATAACCAACGATGCGCGATAAGCCAATTTCGATCAGCCATCACAAACCCTCCACCGTCGGTAAACGATCAGGTAAGTCCAACACATCAGGTAATAACGATTCACCTGCTTTTTCCTTCTCTTCCCAGCCTAATCGATAATGTTTGCCTAATTCACCTTTAGCTAAATCTTTGGGTAATACTTTGATTGCCGTGGTATCTAACACACAAGATTGCTCGCACTTTCCACAGCCCGTACAGTATTCAGAATGCACAGTAGGAATGAACACCGCATGTGCGCCACTACGTTGATTATGATGGGTTTCTAAGGTAATCGCCTTGTCAATCACAGGACACACCCGATAACACACATCACAACGCAACCCGAGAAAATTCAAACAGGTTTCTTGGTCAATCAACACCGCCAAACCCATTCGCGCATCATCAATATTGGTTAATTCGGGATCGAGCGCAGCGGTTGGGCAGGCTTTCACACACGGAATATCCTCACACATCTCACAAGGAATATCTCGCGCATGAAAATAAGGCGTACCCACAGCCACATCCTCACCCAATTCTGCCAATTTCAGCGTATCGTAAGGACAATCACGGACACATAAGCCACAGCGAATACAAGCCGAAAGAAAGTCAGGTTCATTCTTCACCCCCGGTGGTCGCAACGCATGGGCAGGTAAGGCACTGGATTGCTCACTGAACAACGACACGCCTAAACCCAACAACGATGCGCCACAAGCGGTTTGCGCTAAACCTACTAAGAAATCTCGACGACTTGCGGTTTTCTTACCAGCCATGAGGGTTACGCCCTTTCAACCTTGACCGCGCATTTTTTGTAATCAGTTTCTTTTGAAATCGGACACGTTGCATCCAAAGTCAATTTATTTATCAAACGACGTGCATCGAACCAAGGCACAAATATCACACCACGAGGGGGTTTGTTACGTCCACGGGTTTCGATATTTGCCACGATTTCACCACGACGGGTGGCAATTTTGGCGGTCATGCCACGGCGTAACTTACGTTCCTTAGCATCATCTGGGTGCATGAAAATCACCGCATCTGGGAACGCGCGATACAATTCTGGGACACGTTGGGTCATTGAACCTGAATGCCAATGCTCAAGCACACGACCTGTAACCAGCCATAAATCAAATTCTTCATCTGGTTCTTCCGCTGCTGGCTCATAAGGCAAGGCAAAAATCACTGCTTTACCGTCTGGTTTGCCGTAGAATTCAACATCACGTTCACCTGTGACATAGGGATCATAGCCTTTACGATACCGCCACAAGGTTTCTTTACCGTCAATGACTGGCCAACGTAAGCCACGTGATTGGTGATATTGGTCGAATTCGCCTAACTCATGTCCTTTCTTAGGCCCTTCTAAACCGAATAAACGATATTCTTCAAACAAGCCTTTTTGTGGATAGAAGCCGAATGCGTCCATTTCATGATTGTTATATTCATTATCAGCACTATCTTTGACCGCTTGTACAGGGTATTTATTGACTTGACCGTTGGCATACAACACATCAAATAAAGTTTTGCCGCGCAATTCAGGTTGTTTTGCAATTAACTCTTCTGGCCATACTTCTTCGACTTTGAAGCGTTTGGAGAATTCCATCAATTGCCATAAATCGGATTTAGCTTCGCCCGGTGCATCAACTTGTTGTCGCCAGAATTGGGTACGACGTTCCGCATTACCATACGCGCCTTCTTTTTCTACCCACATCGCTGTTGGTAAAATCAAATCTGCGGCTAATGCGGTCACAGTTGGATATGGATCGGAAACGACGATGAAATTATCAGGATTACGATACCCTGGATAGGCTTCTTCATTAATATTGGCGGCGGCTTGCATGTTGTTGTTACACATCACCCAATACGCATTTAACTTACCGTCTTTCAACATCCGATTTTGTAATACGGCGTGATAACCCACTTTTCCTGGGATTGTGCCTTCTGGTAATTTCCAGATTTTTTCTGCGAAATCACGGTGTTCTTTTTTCTTCACTACTAAATCAGCAGGTAAACGGTGTGCGAATGTACCGACTTCACGTGCTGTACCACAAGCTGACGGTTGACCTGTTAATGAGAATGGACCATTACCTGGTTCAGAGATTTTGCCCGTTAATAAGTGAATGTTATAAATTAAGTTGTTTGCCCAAGTACCACGGGTGTGCTGGTTAAAGCCCATTGTCCAATAAGACGTGACTTTAATATCAGGATCAGCATAAAGCTTAGCCAGAGCTTCTAATTCAGGAATTGGTACACCAGAAATTTCATGCGCTTTGTCCACCGTATATTCTGATACGAATTCTTTGAACTCTTCAAAATTCATTGGTGTTGAGCCACCCGCTTTACTTGCGTTGGCCGCTGCTTGCTCTTTAGGATGTTCTGGGCGTAAACCATAACCAATGTCAGTATTACCACGACGGAAATTAACATTGGTGCTTAAGAATTTTTCATTAACCTTGCCATTTTGGATAATGTAATTAGCGATGTAATTGAGGATAGCTAAATCGGTTTGTGGTTTGAAAATCATGCCTAAATCGGCTAAATCAAACGAACGGTGAGTGAATGTTGATAACACCGCGACTTTGACATTTTTACCTGTTAAACGGCGATCTGTGAGGCGCGACCATAAAATTGGATGCATTTCCGCCATGTTAGAACCCCACAGCACGAATGCGTCAGCGTGTTCTAAGTCGTCATAACAGCCCATTGGTTCATCAGCACCAAAGGTACGGATAAAACCTGCTACCGCAGAAGCCATACAGTGCCGTGCATTGGGATCAATGTTGTTAGAGCGGAAGCCTGCTTTATATAATTTTGATGCCGCATAACCTTCGAATACTGTCCACTGACCTGAACCGAACATACCTACGGCTTCAGGGCCTTTTTCTTTAATGCTGGATTTCCATTTTTCTGCCATCACGTCAAACGCTTTATCCCAACTGACAGGGGTGAACTCACCTTCTTTGTCATATTCGCCGTTGGTCATGCGTAATAATGGTTTGGTTAAACGGTCTTTGCCGTACATAATTTTCGATAAGAAATAACCTTTAATACAGTTTAAGCCACGATTGACAGGGGCATCAGGATCGCCTTGGGTTGCTACAACACGTCCTTCTTTTGTACCGACTAATACACTACAGCCTGTACCACAGAACCGACAGGGAGCTTTGTCCCAACGAATTTTGCTAGAAGCCGCTTCGGCACTGGCTGGAAGATAAACTCCAGCGGCAGCAGCGGTGGCAGCAGCAGCTTGAGATTTGATAAAACTACGCCGTGTGAGTTTCATAACGTCATGTCCTCCTGAATGTCCTCGTCGAGATCGTCATCACTGTATTGATACACCATTGCAGCAGAGTACACGCCTTGAATGCGGTTCATTTCTACCATGGTGTCTGCCATATTGTGACTATCATCACTTTCTAAGGTCACAATAATGCGTCCGTCGTCGGTTGTGGTGTGAATATCTACACCATTGATTTGAGAGAGTTGCTGTTGTACATGGCTAATCTGCGCGTTATCAGCATGTACCAGCACACCTGAAATGGCCATCGTCATAAGTACCACCTACAGATGAGTAGTAGAGAAGAAATATAATTTTAAGTATAGGGGAAAGATAAGAGAATTCTATCAGTGGATAAAAAAGGATAAATTGATATAGGATAAGTTTCGGTAAATTTTGTAGGGAAAAAGACAGTGTATAAATAACAACAATTTTAGTGTATTTTTTTGTTGAAAAATAGAAGATATATCTTGACTATATTTCTACCTTGAGATTTGAAGTAAAAACGGAAGATGATTATTATTGGATTGGTTTATATATTGAAAATTACCCTTTTACTGAACCTCCACAAGAAACTGTTGAGCAAGGCAATACTGCTATTCTTAACTATTTTAAATAATATAAAAATATTTTTTATATCATGCGGCTTAGCCGTGAGAAGCATCTACCACAGAGGCTATGGAGATGCTTTTGGCTATTTAAGAAGTAGAAACAAGCTTCAAACTATGTTGTGCAATGATAATTTCTTCATTTGTTGGAATCACCCATACAGCAATTTGACTGTCATCGGTTGAAATTAGTGATTGTCCTTGTTGATTAGCTTGCGTATCTAACCCAACACCTAACCATGCTAAACGTTCACATACTTTTTCCCGTACAGGTGCTGCATGTTCACCAATCCCCGCCGTAAATACAATGTGATTTAAACCTTGCATTGCTACTGCTAATGAACCAATTTCACGCGCCACTCGATAGCAATAATGTTCCACGGCTTCTTGTGCATTTGGATCATCATTGTCCAACAAAATACGCATATCTGCACTGATACCGCCAGACATACCAAGCAAACCAGATTGTTTATAAAATACATCAGTGGCCTGTTTTAAACTGTAACCTTGCTCCCATAAATGCAATGCCACCCCTACATCAATACTACCGCAGCGTGTGCCCATCGGTAGACCTTCCACGGCTGAAAAGCCCGTTGTCGACGCAACACTTTGACCATGCTCAATAGCACACAGACTTGCCCCATTCCCTAAATGGCATACTATCGTTTTACCCGTATTTTCCATACCAACGTAATCAGGCAATACCGATGCAATATATTCATACGACAAACCATGAAAACCATAGCGTTTAACACCTTGCTGCATCAATTCACGAGAAATAGCAAACATTTGCGCAATGGGTTCTTGGCTACGATGGAAAGCTGTATCAAAACAAGCGACTTGTGGCAACTCAGGCCGTAATTGTTGCAGAGCATGAATAGCGGCTAAATGATGTGGCTGATGTAGTGGCGCAAGCGGGGTTAATTCAGTGATTTTTGCAATGACATCATCATCAATCACCACAGGGCTACGAAATGTATCACCACCATGTACAACACGATGTCCCACAGCAAGTAATGTTTGCTCTTCATTATGCGTATCTAACCAGTCCAATAATACACTCAGCATACCAATGTGACTTTGTCCACGCTCGTCGCTTACTGCACAATCAACAATCGCTTCATTGGTTTGATTTTTGACAAAAAAATGAGGCTTCACCCCTATACCTTCTGCCATACCATGGTAAATTGCTTGTAGCGTATTGGCTGAACTTAAGGTGTAAATCGCAAACTTAATACTGGATGAACCTGCATTAATTACCAAAATCACTTGTTGCATCATCTATTTCCTAAGAGATAAAATATTTTTATCATATCAATAAATCCATTATGACGTATCTTTCTTACCTCTTGATGACGAGGGCTTGCACAAAAAACACTATAACTAGATATATTGTAAATAGATGATTTCCTTTTTCTTTAGTCGTTGCTTTGTTGAAATACCAAACTAAAAATGACACATGGGGGGAGCAGTTTGATATGATAAGTGCAGTATATTCACTAGCATAAATCATCACCTTTTATGAAATTGTTCGCCCTGCTTTTGCTTTTTTTTAGTACCTATAGTTATGCAGAAACGCTTTACTACCCCAACAATGCACAAAGCTTATTTAGCTTAACCAAAACCTTGAGGCAAACAGAGCGTGGCATTGAGCTGGTGCTAACCATCAAAAATACAACTGATGAAATTAACGGTAATGGTTTAGAAAAAATCGTTGAAGGGATTGAAATTCAATACCCTCTTCCCCCCAGTGAATGGTTTGTTTTGTCTGATAGCAACGCCTCTCGTGGTGAAGTTGAAATCAAAGATCAAGAATTAGCCATGTGTCAACCTGCCATGCTTGGGCGATTAAAAGGTTTTGAGCAAGGCAATGAAGGATTACATGATGAATTGGCTGCACATTTTGAATCTGACATTCTGCCACGTATGAAACCTAGTTTGTCATATTGGCTGGTGGGGCATACCGATACTAAAGGGCGTGCTAGTTACAATAAAAAATTATCACTCAGTCGCGCCGAAGCGGTCAAACAAGTCTTAGCTAATGCAGGTTTTGAAACAGGACACATTACAGCATTCGGTGAAGGTGAAAATTCCCCGTTAACCTTGGAACAAGACGAAGCCAGCCATGAACTAAATCGCCGTGTTGAAATTTATCCCAAGCAACACAGTTGGGTGTATTGGCAATTATCTAATTTCAAACCTGATGAAGAAGCAGAATTGGCATTCATATTAAAACCAAATACTTGGGCAAGTAGTGAAGAGTTAGAAGCGGTCTTGTTCAATGATAGTTGCTACCAGTTGAGTATGCTGCATCAATATACAATTCCAACTCATGCGCAATTACACTTGCATAGTCATATTAAGCCTGCGGGAAAAAACTGGACGCAAACTGCTGATGTCTCTTCTTGTGATGGGGTGACAGTTGAATTGGCAATTAACAATAATGGTGCACGTTCTGCACGAAATATGCACATTGCCAACCAGTTACCTTTAGAATGGCAGTTAAGCGGGATTGAAGATTTCAAACAGCGTAAAGACAGCAAAACCCATGTATTAGATTGGACACGAAAACGCTTATATCCGAATAAATCCGTGAAGTTACAGTATCAAATTCGCCCACCTTTTTTGAGTATTCAGCCAGATAAGTCGCAAGCTGATAATCAATTTTGTTCAGAAGATCGCTATGATAACCCTTTCTTTGGTGTAGGTTGCTTGGTTGCAAAACAACTGCAAGATAATATTAAGCCTGAAATTGTAACTCAACAACATTATGTTGCTTTGACAGCTAAAGGTTATCCATCGGTTAAAGCTCAAAATACTATCCGCTGGCATACGCCAAGTTTAGTTTTACAAGCATTAAGTCCACAGATTCAATACTCTGGCGAACGTATTGAGCAAACCTTGATTGTGACTAACAACGGTAATGTACCAATTAAGCAGCTTAAAATTGTCGCCAACTTACCCCAGAGAATTCATAGTTTGGAAGCACCCCATGCACGGCAAAAAACGGATGAGCAAATTACATGGATACTAGGTAAACTCCCGCCTCAAGCCCAACAGCAAGTGAAACTCAGCTTTTTTCCAAATGGCAATCAATCTGACTTGATGATGACACAATTTATAGTCTACGACCAAGTATATGGGGCGAAGCAATGTGTGCGCTCAGAAACCCAAGTGCAAACTTTAATTAAGCCACTGATTGAACCCCAATTGTCGCTACGGGCTGAATACGAAACGGTTGCAGTTGGAAAAAAACTGTTTTACCAAGTTGAGCTAAAAAACCCAAATCCAATTGAATTGGCCTATACCATCGCAGGGCAACTTGATCCAAGAATATGGAATCAAATTTACCAACCTGTCACAGGTATTTTGCACGGCAAACACAAGCAATCAAATATATTATTACAGGTGAGAATGCTGCCTTCGGGAGAACTCAGAATCATGCACAGTAATCGCCAACTCGTCACTTTACCTGCACAAGGTCGTTTACTGTTTAACTTTACCTTACAACCTAAAGCCATTTCAGAAAATGTTTTGCAAGCCATTGCAGCTAATCTTGCCAGTCAGTTTTCAGTCGCACATATCAAAATGCAGGCGAAGTCTCACCATGAATTAACGGAAGATAAACAACAAACGCAAACTGTGATTTATCAATAGGAATAAAACTGATGCAAGAGTCCCTTTTATTTACGATTGAGACGGCTGAAGCCATGGAAGCATTTGGGCAGGCTTTGGCACAGAGTATTCCTACGCAGGGTATGATTTATTTACAAGGTGATTTGGGTGCAGGCAAAACGACACTGGTGCGTGGCTTCTTGCAAGGCTTAGGTCATCAGGGCAAAGTGAAAAGCCCCACCTATACTTTGGTCGAACCTTATACACTCGATGCAAAAATGGTGTATCATTTTGATCTATACCGCTTGGCAGACCCCGAAGAACTAGAATATATGGGTATCAGAGATTACATTGCACAGGCTGCAGTGTATCTTGTGGAATGGCCAGACAAAGGAGCAGGCATACTTCCCACTGCTGATATGTTAATAGATATTGCGATTTGTGGGCAGACACGACAAATCCGTTTGCATATGTTGTGTACTAATTATGCCAAAAAGGTAGATTATCAACAGTTGCATAAGCTTTTCAGTGGCTAAAAATAAGGCATTGCCTGCTTTTGGTACTATAAATGCTTATTCGCTTTATGGTTTAACTTTTTACGAGGACAGCATAATGGCGTTGATGGAATGGACTGAAGCATTACAATTGGGACTCGCTGATATTGATGCTCAACACAAAAAACTTGTTGATATTATCAATCAGTTAGATGATGCTATCAATGCTGGACAAGACTCTCAGGCATTAGGCGATATTTTAGGCAGTTTGTTAGACTGTGCTAAATCTCATTTTAGTTTTGAAGAAAAAATGTTACAAGATCATGGCTACAAAGCTTACCCAAGCCACAAAGCAGAACATGAAGCTGTAATAGAAAAATTAGGATTTATGCATCAAGCATATATTGCTAACCAAGCCCCTGATAACCAGCAAGTTTTAATGTTTCTGAAAATTTGGCTAGAAGATCATATTATGGAAACCGATAAGGCTTATGTTGCCTCTATTTCTTAGTTCAAACTTTGGTGGCTATGTATTTGTGTAATGCCACCACCCCTTTTATTAATCGCTTTCAGCCCTCGCCATCACTCCGATCATTCCCCTCGCACTCCCTGACTTATTTCTTAAAACAGCAATATTAATCAGCTGATTTTCATACAATTTCATATACTCAAAATAAAAGGCCTTAACCTTACCTGACTCAGGACAAATGGAGTGAAAATAGCATATAAAAACTGAAACTAGATCAGTAATATTATTGATTTTAAAGTACCTTGATTATTACATCTGAGCAAACCATATCTTTTTTATAACGTACAATATTATTAACTCACTGGGATGGGCACGGGATGGAACACAACGACTTTATTACTTCTGAACAAATTTTAAGCTTGTCTGCATTATTTCGAGAACGGGTAAAACGTTCCCCCCTTGCAGTTGCTTATAAGTATTTCGACAAAGACAGTAAAACTTGGGAAGATTTAACGTGGCAGCAAATGGCACAAAAAGTCGCACAATGGCAAGCAGCTTTGCAGCAACAAAAGTTAGACAAGACAAGCAAAGTCGCGGTGATGTTAAGAAATAGCCCGAACTGGGTTGCATTCGATCAGGCGGCATTAGGTTGTGGATTGGTCAATGTGCCTTTGTATTTTGATGATCGTCCTGACAATGTGGCTTATATTTTACAACATGCCGAAGTGAAATTATTTGTCATCGAAGACCATAAACAATGGGAATTACTCAAACCACATGTTTCTGAAATTGAAAGTTTAGAAACCATTATCAGTATTGAAAATATTGACGATCAGCATGAGAAATTAGTGAGCTTAGATGACTGGTTGCCACAAGGGGAATTTACATTACAAGCGGAAGAAAATGGATTGGATGATTTAGCCTCCATTGTCTACACATCTGGTACGACGGGTAAGCCCAAGGGCGTGATGCTGAGTCATCGCAATATTTTACGCAATATGCAAGTTGTACCCAGTTGTACAGATTTTCGTACTGGTGATTTGTTCTTATCGTTTTTACCACTTTCACATACTTTAGAGCGTTCAGCAGGTTATTACTTACCTATCATATTGGGTGCAACTGTGGCGTATGCGCGTTCCATTCCACAGTTAGCCACTGATTTGCAAGATATTAAACCCACTATTTTAATTTCCGTGCCGCGGATTTATGAACAAGTCTTAAGCAAAATCAATAACCAAATGCAAAAAGCCTCATGGCTGAAAAAAACCTTATTCCATCAAGCTGTAGAAACAGGCTGGCAATATTTCGAATATAAACAAGGCCGAGCAAGCTGGAGTCCGCGATTTTTATTACATCCATTGCTGCATAAATTGGTTGGTAAGAAAGTGCTGGATAAATTAGGCGGTCGAATGCACTTAGCAATTTGTGGCGGTGCGGCTTTATCAGCTGATGTGGCAAAAACGTTTGTTGGTTTAGGTTTGCCGTTATTGCAAGGTTATGGTTTGACTGAGCACAGCCCTGTGATTGCTGTGAATGTCCCACATAGCAATAAGCCTGCAAGTATTGGTTTGCCTTTGCCCGAAGTAGATGTGCGTTTAGGTGAACAGGATGAATTGTTAGCGCGTAGTCATTGTGTGATGCAAGGTTATTGGAAAAATCCCGAAGCCACAGCGCAAGTCATTGATGATGAAGGCTGGTTACATACAGGTGATAAAGCGCGAATTGATGAAGATGGACATTTATACATTGTCGGCCGCCTGAAAGATATTATCGTGATGGGCAATGGGGAGAAAGTGCCGCCAGCAGATATGGAAATGCACATTTTACGTGATACTTTATTTGAACAAGTCATGATTATCGGTGAGGGTCGTGCATTTTTAAGTGCGCTTGCGGTTCTCAATACCGAGCAATGGGAAGCATTAGCCAAAGAAATGAATGTAGATGCAGCTGAAGGCTTAGATGATAAAACCGTAAAACGATTGATTTTAAGACGGATTGCTAACCAAATTCGTGATTTCCCTGGCTATGCACAAATTCGCCGCGTGACATTGTCGTTAGAACCTTGGACATTAGATAATAATTTGTTAACGCCGACGTTAAAATTGAAGCGCAATAAAGTAATTGAGCATTTCGACACTAAAATTGATGAAATGTACAGCGGTTTCTAAACATGAGATAAACCGCATTTTTCTAGTATAAGATTGATGCGGTTGACCATTTTTTAATCTCAAACCTGCTTTATAGTTCTTCGCTCTGAATAATGGTTATTTTTTGCCCATGAATCGCCATAATCGCCTCAATTTTGAGTTAATTTATAAATTGGTAACAGATGTACAAAATCGAGAAGTGGATTTAGAACTAGATATTGCATTACAAGGTATTTTGCAGCATTTTCCTAAATATTGGCTGGTTCGAAATTTAACAGTAGGATAATAATATTGGTAAGCAAAAAATGCCTTATAGTAAAGTCGTCATACGTCATGATGTACTCAATTTTTATGTAACTCGAATGCTCAATACAACATTCTATAATTAATTGGTCGTGGGCAATAAGTAATATTTTATGACTACATTTCCATAAATTTCATAAAGAAAACACATAGGTTAGTAATTTGGCACGTAAGGAAAAACATTTTTTTCATAAACTAAGTCAATAATGTATTTCTGATGCTCAACAAAGGGAAATTGTTTAACATAATACCCATCAAATAAAGGAATTAAAGAAATTTGATTAGCAAATATTAGGAGAAAAAAGAGGGGATAAATACGACTTGGTATTATTATAGGTTGGTTGTTCAAATGTGAACGATACACAATATATAGCATAAGAAAGCTAGTTACCATAGTTAATGTATTCCAGCGGTGCATATCCCATGCAAAAAGGTGCAATATGAGTGGTGATAAAGACGCAAGAATAGACAACACTATCAAATAATATTGAACCTCTACTTTTCTTATTAGGATTAAGGTTGAAAAATAAATAAATGCTATAAAAATCGGTGCTGTAACCAGAAAAGATTGCACTAATGTTATCAAGCGTATTTTATTTGACCAACGATGCTGCATGATACTTAAATTATCCTTTGCATTTCTATATAACACATTAAATGCGTCTTTTCGTAAAGGATATTCTGTATTTGCTTGTACATTACCATACATTTGTTGGGCTTCTGATTCTGCTAGAATATTATTTCCAACAAAAAATGTAAAAACCAGTATCGCTACTGAAAATACACCCAATATAAGAGTCTGTTTTATTCTGTACCCTTCTACATCTATAGCAAATAAAAGTGACATAAAAATAACGGGGAAAAATATAATAATGGTTGCTTCATGCGCCAATACAGAAAATGGCATTGCTATTAACAAAAAAGCGATTTTTTTATAAAACCCATATAACCTTATTGCTATTAATGTAACCAATAATCCTATATGATCGAAGTATCCAATAGTGTGAGATAAAAAAACCACAGCAAGACTAGAAGCAAAAAGTAGTGAGCATCCTATAAATAGTGGCTGTTTACTCTTAATAAAATCTCTTAATAAAAGGCTTATGAGGAAAATATTTATTGATAATATTGCTGCGCTAAATATAAAAAAAAACTCATATGACACAAGGTAAGGGTAATTTAATTGATGTATTGCTTCTCCAACTATGCCTCTTTTTATAAAGCCAAAACTATAATCAAATAAAAAGTGTGTATAAGACCATGTATTTGGAAAACGAATACCTTTTAGAATAGATAGAAACAATATAGTAAAAGTAACAAAATACCAAAACCTTATGCTTGAATTTAAGTTTGTTTTTAATTTGGCTATAGCCCTCACTTTTAGAAATCACCTTTTATTATAAATAAATCCGCAGTATAAATTTTTAATAACCATTCGGTCATCCAAACCAGAATTATCATTTAAATTAAAATCATACATTGATTTATTTTTTGTTGCTAACTTTTAGTATTAAGCTATTTTACCTGATGTCTTCAAATATTAAACAATCAATACTGTGTAAGTCTTGATATATCATAGTAATAGTAATCGAGACAAATCGAAAACCTCAATGAGTTTAAAGAATTAAATATAGATATATATTTTTCATTACTTCGAGGTGAGTGAGAAGCGAATATAAAGCTAAATATTTATTTACAATGTATTTTGCAACACTTTCCTAAACATTGATTGGAAGTTTAACTTTTGAATAATATTGAATTAGATAATAATATCAATTGCCAATAAATATAGTCATTAATACAATGTGTTTTTTGATTTCAAGAGATAGTCAAATGCACATTAGAACACTTATTTTTATTATTTTTAGTTTGTGTGTATCAGATAGTATTGCTCAAGAGCAAACCGTTGACGATTTTATATACAAATTAAATAGCTGTGAACGAATAAGAACAACATTGACCTGCTCTCTAACTGTACGAAATATAGGCATATTACAAAAGCTATCATTGGCTTATTATAGAAGTTATATAATTGATAACTTTGGTACAGAACTAGAAGCATCTAGCATTGCTTTTTCTGACACAGGATTAAATGAAAAACAACTGGTTACCAATGTTCCTGTTAATATTAATGTTGTATTCGATGGCATTTCTCCTCAAGTTCAATTTTTAGCAAGATTAAGGGTAGGTGCAGGACAGGGGGTTCAGTTTGATAATGTAAGTTTTACTGACTCACTTGCAAAAACACAGTACTCAGGTGTTGTTAGAGAGTTTCTATATGAACTAAAAGGTTGTAATAAATTACAAACAACTATTACTTGTTCTTTACAGGTTACAAATAAAGCTGCAACCAAGGATTTATCTTTAGGAGGCGGGGAGCTTGTTGATAACTTAGGAAATGAGTTTAGAACCTATAAAAGATATTATGGCACAACAGAAAAGTCGAGTCAGCCTTTACTTACAGGTGTACCTGTTGGTGTAACTTATGTTTTTGAAGATATTTCTTCTGATATTACAGAAATTCCACGGTTAATAGTTAACAAAAGGGCATTTACTGGTGTTGTTTTTAGACATGTCTTATTCACAAACCCACAACCCGTAACTGATTACGATGTTGGGAAACAAGTAGGTCGGAATGAATGTATTGCAAATCCTGTATCTTGTGGTATTTCGACATCATCAGTAACAAACTCAGTAGGTGCTAATAAATTAACAGGTTTGAGTACCAGAGGTTATATTGATACCAATGCAGAAAATGCGTTGATTGCAGGTATTACTGTAGAATCGACAAGTAAAAAACTATTAATCAGAGCCTCAAGTGTTGATGGTGTACTTAACCCTCAATTTGAAATTCGTACCTTTCCTGATGCAACACTGATTCATCGTAATAATGATTGGATTAGCGACCCAACAATTAATGAGCTGCAAGTGACAAACAATGCACCTTCTCGTATTACTGATGCTGCAACGATTATTCGACTGTCATCAGGTTTATATACGATTACGGTCAGCCCTGAAGATAAAGCAGGTATCGGCATGATTGAAGTCTATGAATTAGATTAAAAGTAATCGATATAGCCACGCATTTACAAAACAGTGCATGGCTACATCAGATTATATTACTTCTTCGTTACGACTGTTTTTGCTCTGTGCCAAGGAAATGACCATTGTTTCCAAAAGCCATTGGCAGTAAAGCATTCCCAGCCCCAACGTAACCAGCGCAACAAGGCAAATGATAACCACAATGCCCATAACAACATTGCAATCCGATAGACCCATAATGATAACGACAATACCCAAACTTGTGGCAATTGCTCACCGATACGGTCATGATACCAACGGAACACATAGGTAGTTGAATCATTACCTGTAATATACATATTCGGCTGCCCTAACAAACCTTGATGAATCGCAGCGAACAAAGCAATCAACGCAAAGCCTGTTAACGCAAAAATCATGAATTGCATAAAGTTAAACCGTAACGCGGGAATGGTTTCCACATTCAAGTTTTTACGCCATCCTAAGACCATAAACCAAGCCACCACTAAAGCCGCTGCACCAATCGGAATTTGAATCAAAACAATCCCTAACAATAACCAATGGATGAAGTTAAGTGGAGTGAATTTGACAAAATGTAAACCTGCCGCCAATAACACCACGACCACAAACAAACCCCAAATCAGCACTGCAGGCCCCATCAAACTGGTATCTGTCCACAACGTCCAACGGTTATATGGCATCCGCAATTCAATATCGGTATTCACGCTTTCCATACCTAAACCCACCGTCGGCGTGGTAAAAATGCGATCCATACCCATGTCTTGTCTAAACACCAATTGGATGTTTTGCTGCCCCGGTTTAATCGGTAATGTGACTTGACGACCTTCTTGGCGAATCGGCTGTGACACATTATTGATTTTCACGCTTTGCAATTCTGCACCTTCAGGCAAGGTTAAACTATGCTGACTGCCACGACTACTGCGCAAACTCAGACTCAAGGTGCTTTCGGTAGAACGCTGTCCGGGTTTCACCAATAAATGACTGCGGTCGATAGTCATCGCTTGTCCTGTTACACCCAACGGACGACTAACATTCAGCACTACTTTTTCACCTGCCCAAGGTCGCCATTCGGGTAACCAATTGCCTTGTTTATCTTGATGATGAATCACAGGAATACCATCAATTTCCACATGCCAAATCGCACTCACATCCAACTTCCACACTTCAGTACTGGACAAACTATCAGGCGCAACCAATTCCAAAACTGATAATTCATCAAACACCGATACCCAGCTAATGGTGCGCTCATGTGGCGATAAATTAATCAAAGCTTTGCCATCTTGCACCCGAATTTGTTCACTGGTCACTGACTCGCCTTGCAATAATGGAATTTCCAACACAACAGCCGAGCCTTTCGGGGTTAAGCGCGTCACTACAGTTTCAACTTGCCAGTCCAAGCCCAGCGATAAAGTGCGCTCAATGTGTACAAACGGTGGCAAACTGCCCATTTCCAATTCTTCAACCCGCGCATTTTCATCTTCCGATTGCTCACGGGTAAATTGTAATTGGTTATCTGCTAAACCATTTTCATGCAAGCCTTCAATCATCCAGCCTGAAGCTTTGGCTTCAATCCAGTGTGGTTTTAATGGCAATGACAATTGCACCGTATTACGGCTAGGCACTGCGCCATTTAACTGTACTTGATGAATGCCTTTATCCAATTTCACCCATAACTGCCCTCGATCATCTCGCATTAAGGCTTCGGCTTTTTCACCGTTAACAAACACTTGTTGTGCTAACCATTGGTTTGCATTGCCCGGTAATGGAATCGCGGTGGCAGTGTAAGTATGCACTTCTAAACGTAAGCTTAATTGATTATTGTTGAGTTCCAATGCCATGCGTGGACTGGTGGCACAATCTGGCAAACACTCAGGCGGTTCAAGCAAACGGTCTTTTAACTCATTGAGTAAATATTGTGGTGGATAGTCGGTTGTTGCAGCTTGTAACGGCTGAGATAACGGCATCATCGCCAACCAAACCCCGACCGCTAACCATGCAAAACTATCTAATTTAAAAGACAGTTGCTCAGTATGTTGTTGGTAACGTTTCCACAATGACAGCATCAAAAAGCCGATTAACACCGACAATAACACGACGCGGGCAAATCCTAATAAGCGATTGACTTGCGGTGAAATTAACCATAATTGAATATCTTGCTGTTGTTGCACGGGGCCATTCCATCCCATTTCTACTGTTTGCCATTTCCAATGTGGTAACCCTGGCCCTGTTTGCACTTGAGCGTTGGGGTCGATTTGTACCAGTTTTTTCGCTTGCTTCATAGGTGCAGCCTTGTTGTAAAACCCTCCATATTCAGATTCAAGACGGGGGCGACTACGTGATGTGATTTCTGCAGCTTCGTCTGCCATCTCTTCATACACAGCTTGAGGTGCAGCGGGTTTAGCGGCAAAAGTGCCAGTTTGCGGATAACGTTCACCTAATCGCCAGTTGTGTTCTAATTGCGGGAAAATGCTTTGTCGAATCTGCTGCGCCATAAATGGAACAGTAATTAAAATCAATGCCAATACGGTGATATTACGATACCAACCTGCTAATCGTGCCCAAATGGTCATCGCTGGCAACACGCGCAATAACGCTACCGCTGCCAAAATATTTAACCACACAAAACGCGGTGCATCGGGTTCGTGATAAATCAGCACCAATGTGCCTAACATCAATACACCCCAATACCATCGCCATAATTTAGCCACTGCAATGGCAATAATCAACACGATGAAAATATCCAACAATGTCCACTGGTTCACCCATGTTTGATGAATGCTGTCGACACCGCTTGCGTTCAATATCCGCCATCCCGGTGGCAAATGTAATACTGCGTTAACTTGTTGAAAATCATGCAACCAGCCAACGGTCGGCAAAGTATCAACCGCACCTTCTAAACGACTGTCAGCGACTAAATTGATATTACCGCGCCGAACTTCCACACCTGCATGACTAGAATCTTGTAAACGAGTGATAAACTGATTTTCGCCATTGACGCTGGCACGTCCTAATTGCGCAGGCTCAGCCATTTCCAGCCGCCAGCCACGGGTCATTGTGCCTTCAATAGAATCCTGTACGCTGTAACCCACGCCATCGAAATCTAACCAAAATTGACGACGTAAGCGTAATTGATCGGGAGCGGGTTCAGGATCGCCACGACGTTTTTCAACCAATTGCATCACATCATTCGGCAACATACGATAAGCAGGGAATTGTTGCCATGATGGGGGTAATGCGGTTTGTCTGGGGTCAATCGTATCGACGTTTTGCACTTCTACCCAACGTAAATGATTCTTGCCTTCAAATACCCATACTTCCTCATTTGCCCATAGTTCTGGTTGCGGTAAGCGGATTTCATTGATGGCTTTGGCGTAACGGGTAGTTAATAAAATCACCCATGAACCGGGGCGCACTTGGACTTTTAATTGTCCATTGGCTTCTAAACGAGCAGGCAACGGGCTGTCTAAACGCATTGGGATTTGATCGGCTAATACTGCTGGCGATAAAATTTCTTCTCGATGTTTTCCTGCCACATCTAATTCAATACGGGTTTCAATTTGTAACGGAATCTCATCAATCACATGGCGATAAACTCGAATATCTAAACGGTTATCTTTGGTTGGTTCTTCATTCACCACACCACGCTGCCGTAACCACAAACGCCCAGCATTATCTAAAGTTGGATGTTCAACGGTTTTGCCATTGATGTCTAATTTCACTAAACCTGTGGCATTCGGTACGGTGATGTATTCGGGTTGACGCTGCCAAGCGAATTCACCACTGAGAATATAATGACCTGCTTGTAAAAATGCGGAAGGCGTATTGTCATGATAAGAAACGATAACGGGTAACGGTAGAGAATTAGGGGAGTTGAGAGCCTGAAGCGTGACATTTTGCGGAAACTGTTTGCGACTGCCAACCAGCGGAATCCAACCTTCTCCATACACGCGCCATTCCTGCTGCCAGACAGCTTTATTGTCCTCAATCTTTAAATGTAGTTCAGAAGCCCAATAACATAAGCGGTCTTCTCGGTTATAAATAAAAGGACATTCGCGGTCAGGTGTATCGTGTAACACCCAGTCTGTCCAAGCTTGTAACGGTTCGGGTATTGCTCCCACCGCTTGAACCTGTAACAATAAACAAATTATCCAAAGAAGATGCAGAAGTTTATTCATAGCATAATGCTCGCTGGCTGCTTTATAATAGCGTGTTGGATTGAAGGACTATTCTCAACCTATGAAAAACATATAGACGAGAATCAACACTGTTGCGTTCGATGGTAAAAAACCACGCTGAGACCAAACTCAGTAGGCAACATAGATACCATTAGTTTAAACTGTGAACACGTATTTGGATAGCCAGTACTCGATACGGATTTTAGGTAACATCAATGAATCAAAAGAACATTGTTTCGATTTTAGAAGACCCGCCCAAAGATGTACCTGAGGAGATTGTCAGGATACACAAAGAAGCATTGCAAGTGGTTTGGCATACGGCTCATAATCATGCGCAACAAGAGTTGATGAAAGAAAAGCAGCGTTATCAACAAACTGAAATCGAATTGACTGAACAACGTTTGCAAGCGATTAAACAAAAAGAAGAAATCGAAACGGTCAATGCAAAATTAAAAGAACAACTTGAAGTATTGGAACGTGAAAATAGTACGTTGCATTCAGAGTCTGACCGCCGTCAAGGTGAATTGAAAAAGACTGAAGACCGCGTTGTACAATTAGAAGATGAAGTCACTCAGCAAGAGCATGAAATCAAAAAACATGTACAAGAAATTGGACGGGTTAAAGCCCAAAATGATGATGTTAACAAGAAGCTGCATGAAGTCCAATATCAAGCGGAGCAAGACCAAAAGCAGTTAAGACAAACGGCAGATGATTTGCTTGTCAGTCAGCGTAACCGTGAGCGGTTAGAAAAAAGCCTTAAGACTGCAATGCAAGAGTCGGAAGATGTATGGAAGCAGTTGAAAACAGAACAAACCAAAGTCGCCGTCGCTGAAGCTCAAACGCAAGAATTACGCGAAACGATTAAAAAGCTCAATGATGAAATCAAATTATTGAAGCAAGATAAACTCGAACTACGTGAAGATGTCGAGTCTGAAAAGAAAGCCCATATTGAAACTGAGAAAAAGCTCAATACGTTGACGGCACGCGCTGAATCGCAAGAATGGGCGTATAAAGAAATGATGAGCAACTTAGAAAAAGATTTAGATATTGCCCGTGAAGAAGCTTCAACTGTACGCACCCGTATGATTAAAGCTGAAGGCAAATTAGAACGCGAAACCAAAGCCATTGAACGGCTTGAAACAAAACTTGTTGCTGCGGCAGGTGGTAATAAGCACTAACAAGGAGAGGTGACTATGCAAAAAAGTAAAATTAGTTTTATTGGTGGTGGTAATATGGCTGCCAGTATTATCAATGGGTTATTGCAAGCGGATGTCCCTGCCGAACATATTCGTGTTGCTGACCCTTCCGACGAACCGTTAGCGGCACAATTCCCCGTTGAATGTGTGAATGACAACTTATCAGTGTTAGAGGGTGCTGATGTGGTCATTTTAGCGGTTAAACCACAGATTTTAGCAGACGTATCGAAATCTTTAGCAACTGCATTATCTAGCGAACATCCTCCATTATTTATCAGTATTGCGGCAGGTATTCAGCTAGAAGATTTAGCCCGTTGGTTAGGTGTGAATAAACCATTAGCGATTGTTCGAGTGATGCCAAATACCCCATCATTAGTACAAAGCGGTGCATCGGCTTTATTTGCAGGCGAATATGTCAGCAATGACCAAAAAGATTTAGCTGAAAGTATTTTACGTGCTGTGGGCTTAACATTATGGTTGGATAACGAAGCGGACATGGATGCTGTTACCGCATTGTCTGGTAGTGGCCCTGCATATTTCTTCTTACTTATGGAAGTGATGGAAAAAGCGGGCATACAATTAGGCTTATCACAAGAAACCTCACGCCTATTAACCTTACAAACCGCATTCGGCGCGGCTAAGATGGCATTAGAAAGTAATGAAGATGCAGCAACGTTGCGTACGCGTGTGATGTCAAAAGGTGGTACAACCGAGCAAGCAATCAATGTATTGAATGAAGGCGGCGTTCAAGAACTATTTGATAAAGCCTTACATGCTGCGCGCGACCGAGCTACCGAAATTGCCAAGCAGTTTGGAGAACAATAATGAGCATCTCGCCTATCGCCAGTGTGTTTATTTTTCTGATTAGTGTCCTGTTTGGATTCTATATCTTGTTATTGATGCTGCGGTTTCTCATTCGTTGGATGGGAATTAATTTCCGTGGTGAGCCAATGCTACAGTTTTTAGTGCAAGCAACTAACCCTGTTTTATTGCCACTGTATAATTTTATTCCCGGCTGGCGAGGGGTTGATTTTGCTGCATTATTTGTAATGATGATACTAAAATCGACCGAGTTACTAATTATTGCGGCATTGATTGGGCAAAGTATTGGTATTACACAATTACTGATATTGGCATTTGCGAAATTAATTTCATTGTGTATCAGCGTTTTCTTCTGGACAATTTTAATTCAGGTGATTTTAAGCTGGTTGATCGTACTTGCTCAAGCTTCGATTCCATATAATGTGCAATATTTCCTCACCCGCTTCAATGCACCGATTTTAGAGCCTTTACAACGCTATATTCCACCGATTAATGGTACAGTCGATATTAGTCCACTAATTGCTTTGTTGCTATTACAAGTGATTGATATTTTAGTCATAGGTTATTTGACCTGATGTTGAAGCCTGCTTATCCTACTCTTAACTTCCAAATCATCTGATGCAAAAGTTAAGAGTAAAACCCTGAACATCACTTCGATATATCATTCAAGCTATAAAAACAGATACCTGCAAATATTAAAAGTTCATAAGATATAGTATTATCTATAGCTATATATTTTTATCTTCATAAAATCACCTATTCGGCCTTTTTACAATATGTTGCCTTGATTCTTACATAATGCCACCCTAAGTAAACTCTATTTGTATAAACTTGGCTTTTGGAAAGATATGTGCTTTATTCATTTTCAGAACCTCCCTATAATGCGTGTTTTAAATAACACTTGCTGCCTCATTTTGCACAAGGTGAATTATGGATATTATTTATATTCGAGAACTTAAAATCGATACAGTCATTGGTATTTATGGCTGGGAAAGACAGATTAAACAGACTGTGGTATTTGATATTGAAATGGCAACTGATATTAGTCAAGCAGCCGCAACAGACAGTATTGAACATACACTGAATTACAAAGCCGTTGCAAAACGTCTGATTGATTTTGTTAGTAGTAGTGATTTTCAGTTGGTCGAAACTTTAATTGAACAAGTGGCTGAAATTATTTTGACAGAATTTTCCGTGCCTTGGGTCAGAGTACAACTAAATAAACGAGGTGCTTTAAGAGGGGCACGTGATGTGGGTATTATCATTGAAAGAGGAACGAAACCTTAATGGCGCAAATTTACATTAGTATTGGTAGTAATATCGAACCTAAAAAATATATTAGAAATAGTATTACAGCTTTACGTCAGCAATATGGCCAATTGCAAATTTCTTCTGTGTATGAAAGTGAAGCCGTTGGGTTTGAAGGGGATAATTTTTACAATCTAGTTGTAGGTGCACAAACAACGGATACACCGCAGCAGATTCAACAAACATTGCGCCAAATAGAGCATGATAACCACCGTGAGCGAAACACTGCTAAATTCTCAGCAAGAACACTGGATTTAGACTTGCTCTTGTATGATGATTGGATTAGTAAAGATGAATCTCTTGATATTCCGCGTGACGAAATTGAGAAGTATGCCTTTGTATTACAACCACTTGCAGAAATTGCGCCGCACGAGACGCACCCTCAATCCAAACAGACCTATCAAGCACTGTGGCAGACCTATGACAAAAATAAACAACCACTATGGATTATTGATTTTGAATTAGGTTAACCGACACACTTAATGTAGACCTTTACGGCCTATATTAAGTGGATTCTTTATCATCACCAGATGGTATATGATGATATTTTGGCTCAAACCCCTCTGGCGGATAAGTATGAGAGTCACCCGCTTTTAAAATGCCTAAGAACATATCATCTGGTACATCTGGGTAACCATCATAATGATATAGCAAGCATTTTTTCTGAATCTCAGCAGAAAGATTTTTCACCAAGTCTGAAATATGTGGGTGCACCCCAGAAGCAAATGGGCTGGTTTCACAATCCATATAGATACAATCAGCCTTACGATAATGTGCATCTAACTGTTGTGGAATCATGAACTGAATATCAGTTGGCATTAACACATTATAGCCACCAGAATATTCGAAATTAATCCCATAACTTGGCATTTCTTCAGAGCTGGAAATGACATGCATCGCGAAGACGGGCTTCATTGTCCACGTTTCATCACCATCTTGGAACACATGGGTAATCGTTTTGCCACTTTCTTGTTTGCCAACTAAATGCAAATCAAAATACGTTTCTAAACAGACATCAGGCACACCTTGAACCGTGTCAAGCCCAGGGCTAACAGCACGCGTCAAAGGCTCTAATACTTTACGGTGAATAAATAAATCGGGTTTGGTGTTTTTCGGTGGATTCGGCCAAGTGGTGTATTCTAAAAATAATTTATCAGCAATGAACTGGTTACCTAACCACTGTTTCTTTTCTTTAGTGTAGAACGGGTTAAATAAAGTCGTCAGTGCCATATATTCAACACCGCCAATATGATCGTTATGTGGGTGTGAAATATAAATGCCGTCAATATCGCTAGAGGATAAGCCCAATGCTTTTAATGCATGACGCACATCACCACCAACATCTAACAACAGACGATAAGGCCCATTGCCGCGTTTACTTGGCATATCGAATTCAATCAAAAAGTTAGATTGCCACTTAGGGTTATAAAGACGTTTTGAATACTGCTTTATGTGTGTTAATAATTCTTCCTCTGATAAATCCTGAAAGCGAGGCGAGCGCGCGAGCTCTAACATCAATTGTAAAGCATCTTCTGTTGAGATGACATCTTCAAATACACCTGTGGAAAAGGCTGCGTTGACACCGATAGCAGTTATCTTCATATGAACGTCCAACGAATAGCAAGAGGTTGTGTGTTATAGCGGGTTGCCCTTACAATATATTTAACGTAATTGGCTGACTTATAAACAAAATCCCCAAGTTAGACAAAAAGCAAGACTCTAACACAAAAATCTTACCCATGTAACCTATGCACTATTCAAATTTTATGACAGCTTTTATTTTGAAAACCTAGGGCACATTTTACAAGCCAGCGTGACAAAAGTCATGTGTTTTACAATGATTTTAATCAATAAGTATCATTTTAAGCTTGTGCACTCAAAGCTTGTCCATTGATTTCCTTACTATCTCCGCCAAATAAATATAAATATACAGACATAATTTCTTCTGGTGTTTTTAATGTATTGGGGTCTTCTGCTGGATAAGCAGCTGCACGCATCGTCGTACGCGTTTTACCCGGATTGACACTATTTACACGAATATTAGTGTTTTCTAGCTCGTCAGCTAAGACTTGCATCAAACCTTCATTACCAAATTTCGATACCGCATAAGCACCCCAATAAGCACGCGCTTTACGTCCAACACCTGATGACGTGAATACAACAGAGGCATTATCAGATTGTTTTAATAACGGCAAACAAGCTTGAGTAAGCATAAAAGGAGCATTTAAATTAACTTGCATGACTTGATGCCATAGATTGATATCATATTGTTCGATGGGTGTTAATGCACCTAAAAGCGAAGCATTATGTAATAAACCATCCAAACGACCAAATTCTTTATCTAACGTATCCGCCAAGTCCTCATAGTCCTTAGGGCTTGCACCTTCTAAATTCATGGGATAAATCGCAGGTTGTGGTGAGCCTGCTTGTTCAATTTCATCGTATACATCTTCTAACTTTTTAATTGTGCGTCCAAGTAAAACCACTGTAGCACCATGCTCTGCCAGTGACTTTGCTGCTGCACGACCAATTCCAGCCCCAGCACCTGTGACGAGAATTACTTTATCTTGAAGTAAATTATCTGGTGGTCTGTATTCCATCAATCATATCCTTTGCAATAACGTCTTTTATTTTTTTCGATTATACACCGTCTTGATGACTAAGAGCCACTTTACAAGCCCATCCCTGTTTAAATTAGGACGCATCACATTATAAACCTGTCAAAAAAATGTCCAATTTATATGCTCATAAATATTTGTATTCATTAGACTAAATTATCAAAAGCTACTGTTTATAATCTAACATAACGTTGAGTTTAAGTTTGAGTAAAACCAACATTTAAAATATAAACAATTGAATATTATACATATATTTCAAGTGGTACAGATTTTGACTTAATAGGTTTAAAGCCAAAACATAAGTAGAATAAAATGATGTCGCCGCTAAAAACATGTTGCTTACAACAAAAATATCGAATTCTAGTGCTTGAAAGCGAAGCCTTACGTGTACAGTCTGTTAGCAGTAAATTAAATTATCTTGGGTATGAAATCTTTACAGCTAACAGTCATGATGAAGCACTCAATTTAATTCAAGTGCATGGTTTACCACATTTAGCCGTTGTTGACTTAGATTCACCTGAAGTACAAGGGTATGAGTTTTGTGTTGCAATTAAAAAATTCAGCGATTTGCCTGTGATTAGTTTAATGCAAAAAGAAGTACAAACGGGTCATCATTTTGAGCATATTTCTGATGATACCGTCACAAAACCATTTAAACCTTTGGAACTGATTGCACGAGTGCAACGGGTGCTACAAAAGTTTGGACATTATGCTTATCCATTAACTGCACACATTGTCATCGATGAAAATTTAAGCATAGATTTTGGTCATCAAAGAATTGTCAAATGTGGCCAAAGTATTCCGCTTTCGGCGTTAGAAACTAAAGTGTTACATATTTTGATGCGTGAAGCAGGAGATATTGTGATTGCTTCATGTTTATTAAAACGCTTGCATTTATCAAAGCGTGAGGAAAAACGTCTGAATTACACAATCAAAAAATTGAAAGAAAAGTTAGAGCTTGATCCAGAAAATCCAGAATACATTATTGAGGAGCAATGGATTGGGTATCGATTTAATGGCACTGAAGTTGCTTAAGTTTAGCGGTAATAAATTCTCCCTTTGTCGCCTCTCCTCGGAGAGGTTTTTTTTTGCCTATTGAGCTTGATTATAAAATCTTGGAAATGGCGACAGATTCTTTATCGAACAACGTATATATAGCTGAAACTGATTAATTTTCTGTTTAATTTTTCATACAAGGATTTATTTATGATGACGTTCAGAGCAATCGCTATTACAGCCCTACTCACTTCTAGCTTGCAAGTACAAGCCACACCATTGGCATCATGGACAGAGTCAACTTGGAACAATGCATTTTTGAGTGATGTATTGATGAATGATAAGAAGGAAGCACGTGAAGAACGTCGAGCAAAATCTAAGGCAGCGTGTGAAGGCAAACAAGCAGGCGATAGTTGTCAATTTGAAGGTAAAAAACGCACCGTTCAAGGCACTTGTCAAAAGAATCGCAAAGATGAATTGATGTGTCGTGGTAATAAAAAGCCTAAAAATTAGTATTCGCATGATTGAATGGGCTAATCTGTCCTGTCCGTTCAATCAATAATCTTAAGCCTAATTCATAAAAAAGCCTTTACAATTTTCTGCCTCCCTCTCTTTTCGCAATCATATTTCCTCCATATCACCCTCTTTTTCTATTAACATAAGTTAATTTTTCATAGTATAATATCTACTAAATTCAACACTTTTTCCGTATCAACCTTCTCCTAATTTATACTTAAGTCTTGAAATTCATCATATTGTATTTATAATATTAGCTTATTATTATTTAATAATATTCTTATATTTAAAGAGGTATCAATGATGATTGGACAATTGAAAGAACACTACAAGCCACTCTATTTCCTAGCGGCACTGGGTAATGGCGGTCTGGCAATTTCTTTTTTTATGTACTTAATGTTTATGGTGAAGCACCCCGCAACACCAATGGCGACATTTGACGCGATTTATCCAGCATTGATGGCAGGTAATGCTTTATCTGTAGTGGTTGCAATATCTTTGGTGGGTATTGTGTTTTTTGCATGGCAACATTATAAATTGCTGATTTGGAATATCCGCGAATACCAGTTATTCAAACAAACTGAGGCTTATACTGAACTACGTCAATCTCAGGCTGAAGCTTCTCTAATGGCGATTCCGTTAACTTATGCAATGACCATGAATGTGAGTTTTATCTTAGCGGCGGTATTTATTCCTAATTTCTGGAGCTTTGTTGAGTATTTATTCCCAGCTGCAATTGTGGCGTATTTGGCTATCGGCACTTATGCGTTACGTATATTTTTAGCCTACTTCACACGCTTGATATTAGAAGGCCAATTTGATTTTTCAAAAAATAATAACTTAAGCCAAATGGTGATTATTTTTGCCTTTGCCATGATTGCAGTCGGTTTTGCTGCACCGGGGGCAATGAGTCATCATCATGCAGTTAATGCAGTTGCCATCTTTTTCTCATTGTTTTTCCTAACGATTACAGTTGGACTTGCGATGTTTAAATTGATTTTAGGATTTAACTCAATTATCAAACACGGTATTTCGCTTGAAGCCAGCCCTTCGTTATGGATTATGATTCCAATTTTGACATTGATTGGTATCACAGTAACACGTTTAGTGTTTGGATTTTCACATCACTTTTTTGAAATTGACATGCACTCATTCAACTTCGCATTGATGTATTTCATTATGTCAGTGTTTATTTCATTGCAATTACTGTTCGGTGTTATCGGTTACACAGTGATGAAGAAAATCGGTTATTTCGAACAATATGTCGACGGCGATCAAAACAGTGCAGGTAGTTTTGCGTTAATCTGTCCCGGTGTGGCCTTCTTTGTATTTGGTATGTTCTTCTTATTCTTTGGTATTGTGAAAGCAGGTTTAGCCGCCCAATTCGGTATCGTGTACTTTGCTTTACTTGTGCCATTGGTTTATATCCAATACAAAACCATTGCAACCATGTTCAAATTGAACCGTAAAATTTTCTATCGCGCTTCAGATATGACAGCCCAAACGGCCTAATCTTTATTATAGGCTGGTTACCGTGCATAGCCAGCCTATAATTTCCTGCCTATCCCATCTTGAGATCACTGCAAAATACCCCATTTATACACAGGTGATTCACTCGAATTAAATTGCTTATGCTGTTGCCTCAATTAGATGATTTACTTGCCTTACGTCATCAAGCACAACAAATTGGTTTACATACTGGCCAACGGGTACAAACACCCTTAAGTGGCTTATATGCGTCTGTGTTTCGCGGTCAAGGCATGGATTTTGACGAAGTGCGTGAATACCGTTACGGTGATGAAATTCGTAATATTGACTGGCGTGTAACAGCGCGAATGCGTAAGCCATATCTAAAAATCTACCGTGAAGAACGGGAACGCCATGTGGTTTTATGTGTCGATACCAGTGCGCATATGCAGTTTGGAACACGCGGCACATTCAAATCCGTACAAGCCAGTTATGCCGCTGCGCTATTGGGTTGGAGTGCAAATGGTCACGGTGATAAAGTGGGTGGTTTATTATTCGGCCAACCTCGCGCCTTATTTTTCAGGCCGCAACGCTCACAACGTGAATTTGGGCGTTTATTACGTCAATTTACCGAAGAACCCAAAACAGGTCACGACATCGTCGACTTACCTCAAGCTCTCACCATGTTAAGCCGCAGCACACCCACAGGTGCATTGATTTTTATTATTGCGGATTTGCATCAAGTCTCTACAGAGAAATTAAAAAAAGCCCTGACCCAAATTCACCAACAACATGAAGTGGTTTTAATTCACATTGTTGATCCCGCAGATTATGCGTTGCCTTCCATTGGTCAAGTTAATTTTAATAATCCTGATAACCAAAAAGTCACTGTGAACACAGGCTTAAAACAAGGTTTACAACGCTATCAGCAAGCATGGCAATTAAGACAGCAAGGTTTAGAACAATTAGCCCATCAATTAAGTGTTGACTTGATTTCGATTGCAACCAATGACGAAGTACATGACAGTCTATTAGCAGGCTTACGCCAACGTATGCGACAGGAGTTTGCTCACCGATGAATCCAACAGAATTACGTGATATTCATGGCTTAGACGCTGTTTCTTGGTATCCACTACCATTAGGTTGGTGGTTAGTCATTTTCGGTAGCTTGTTAATTATTAGCTTATTTATTATTTATTTGCGTTCACGTCGTAAGCGAAAGCAAAGCAACTTATGGCGCAAAACCGCGAAATTGGAATGGCAGGCGATTAACAAACCGACATTAACAGGTTATGAAAAAGCCAATCGGATAGCCAGTTTATTACGTTGGATTGCGATGCAACAGCATGGACGTGAGGCTTGTGCCAGTTTAACAGGTGATGAATGGTTAACATGGCTACAGCAACATGACCCCAAACAATTTGATTGGCAGCAACAAGGTGAAATTCTGATTAAATTGCCCTATATGCCACCTGAAACTGAAATCGATAGTGTGCAGTTACGTCAATTACATCAAGCGGTATATGGGTGGATTTAGTTGCTTAGCATTTGCTGAACACTATCTTGTGCCCCGCTCCAATCGACGATAAGTAATTGCTTCAGTTAAATGTTGGGTTTGAATCTGTTCGCTATTTGCTAAATCGGCAATGGTACGCGCCACTTTTAAAATCCGATACCACGCTCGCGCAGACAAGCCCAACTGTTCAATCGCTTTATCTAACAAACGCTCATCATTCGCACTTAATTGGCAAAACTGGTCAATTTCCCGATTCACCAGATTACTATTCGCTTTACCTTGATTGCGTTGCCACTGTGTTTGACGTGCTTTGACCACGCGCCCGCGCACGGTTTGACTATTTTCCCCTCGATTTTCAGAACGTAATTCCGCTCTCGGTAAATTTGGCACTTCAATATGCAAATCAATGCGATCCAACAAAGGCCCTGACACTTTCGCACGATAACGCCTGACTTGTTCTCTGGTGCATTGACAACGATTATCGCCCAAATAGCCACAAGGGCAAGGGTTCATGGCTGCAATCAATTGAAAATTAGCAGGAAATTCCGCTTGACGCGCGGCTCGCGAGATCGTGATATTGCCAGATTCTAACGGTTCACGTAGCACTTCTAAAACACGTTTATCAAATTCGGGCAATTCATCCAGAAATAAAATACCATGATGGGCTAATGAAATTTCTCCGGGGCGCGGTTGGCTACCACCACCGACTAGTGCAACACCTGATGCAGTGTGGTGTGGAATTCGAAAAGGTCGTACACCCCATGATTTTGCTTCGAAACCATCTTGGCGGGCAATAGAAGCAATGATGGCTGTGTCTAATGCTTCTATTTCGGTCATTGGTGGTAGCAAACCTGCCATACGACTGGCTAGCATGGTTTTTCCAGTACCGGGAGGGCCAACCATCAATAGATTATGCCCACCTGCTGCCGCCACTTCTAAAGCACGTTTTGCATGATGCTGACCTCGCACATCACTTAAATCAGGAATATGGGCAGGAATAATCGGCTCTGGCGTTTGGGCGGAAAAAATTGGCGTGATCGGTTCAATATTATCTAAATGATGGCAAATATCACGTAAATGTTGAATTGGAAAAATACGTACATCGCTAACCATTTTGGCTTCATCGATATTTTGCTGTGGCACAACAATAGCGCGATTCAACTCTCGAGCAGCTAAGCCCAATGGCAATACGCCACGCACAGAACGTAATTCACCACTTAACGCCAATTCACCAACAAACTCATAATCATTTAGACCTTCTAGTTTCACCTGTCCTGATGCGGCCAAAATCCCTAATGCAATGGGCAAATCAAATCGACCCCCTTCTTTTGGCAAGTCTGCAGGTGCAAGATTAATCGTAATACGTTGTAATGGGAATTGATATTGGCTATTCATCAATGCACTGCGTACCCGATCCTTACTTTCTTTGACTGCCGCTTCTGGCAAACCAACAATCGATAAAGCAGGTAGACCATTCGTTAAATGTACTTCAATGGTGACAGGTAAAGCTTCAATACCCACTTGGGCACGACTATGAATCACAGCAAGAGACATGGCTTTATTCTTTTTAATGATTTGCAGCCATTGTAACATTATTATTAGATTGTTTAATTATAAAATGCAGTGATGTGAACATTTGGTAGGACAGTTTTAATAGCAAATTAATTTTAAAAATAAAGCCAACCTATACTAATAGATTGACTTTAATACTATCACGATGCCTTGCTACGTTGTGCCTGAAAGTTGACAAGCACCGTCTCTGGCTGCATACATGTTGTGATAGATTGTGGTTGATTTTGTTCAACAAAATCTTCCAACACTTGTGCAATTAAGGTTGATAAGGATTTCTGTTCTTGCTTTGCAATTTTCAATAATGCGTCAAGCAATTGATTATCTAACTGATGCGTAATGTTCATAATTTTTTCCCTCGGAAACTGCTTTTTGAAAGCGATTTAATTCATTTAACAATATTGATTGTAATAAATTAGTGTGGTCAAAACCGCTCAAATTATATGTTATTCATTTATTGCAAACATAAACACAGTCTATTTTTAGTTTACATGGAATATTAGATGAGTTTTAAGCAAGAACATTTCCAGACTAAAATTGTAAACGTTGCATATTTTGATATAAAAGGTATAAATGCAAAAAAATATCGCTTTTTTATAAAATATCCAACTCTTAATATGTTTAAAAATAAGGCATAGTATAGATAAAAATCTTTTGATAAATAGATGATTGGAAACGATATGCTGATAAGAGGAGGCTGCATTAAAATGTAATAAACACAGCCTATTTAAAGAGGGAAAATATTATAATACTAATAAATATAAAAAATGTTAGACTGCCTGAATGCCTAAACGATCTAATAATTGTAAGTCATGATTGGCACTTGGGTTTTCTGTTGTTAATAGTTTATCCCCGTAGAAAATTGAATTTGCCCCTGCTAAAAAGCATAATGCTTGGGTTTCATCACTCATTTCACTACGACCCGCAGATAAACGCACATAAGAGGCTGGCATTAAAATCCGCGTTACGGCAAGACAACGCACCATATCAAAACTATCAATCGGCTCAACTTGTTCTAACGGTGTACCCTCAACCCGCACTAATTGATTAATCGGAATACTATCAGGGTGTTTCGGTAAATTAGCCAAGGTTTGTAACATTTCAGCGCGATCTTGTAAGGTTTCACCCATACCAATAATGCCACCCGCACAGACTTTAATATCGGCTTGTTGCACACGAGCTAAAGTATCTAAACGATCTTTATAAGTTCTGGTTGTGATGATTTCTGGATAAAAATTCTCAGACGTATCCAAATTATGATTGTAATAATCTAAACCTGCTTCTTTCAGTTGTTTAGTTTGCTCTTCGTCTAACATGCCCAACGTCATACATGCTTCAAGCCCTTCACTTTTCACTGTTTTAATAATATCAATCACTTGCTCAAAAGCTTTACCTCTTGGCTTACGCCATGCTGCGCCCATGCAGAAACGACTTGCACCATGTTCCTTAGCTTTACGTGCGGCGGCTTGCACTTCTTCGGTTGGCATGAGTTTGTCTGGTTCAATCGTGGTTTTAAAATGCACACTTTGTGGACAATAAGCACAATCTTCAGGGCAATTGCCTGTTTTAATATTCAGCAGGGTACTTAATTGCACTTCATTGGGATTGAAATAACTACGGTGTGCAGTTTGAGCTTGATAAATTAAATCATTGAGTGGCAAGGAAAATAAGGCTAATACCTCGTCTAACGACCAATCGTGACGAATAGGGTAAGTTGTTTGGGTCATTGTGCTGCTATAAAAAGAAGTGAGAAAAAACAATGTGAAAATTGTAGTGTATACGACAGTTAACGAGCAAGCGATTTTTGTTTAAACTGTAACAATAACAGCATTTTTTACAAAATTGAGGGCTGATAACCCAATTAAAGATTAACAACCCTAATGAATCAAATGTTATAAAGTAGGTAAACTACGCACTGCATGTAATTTTCGGCTTTCCGCCCGTTCAATCTGTTGCAACGATTCACCCACAAATACTAAATGTTCTTGTGCTGCCCGTCTCGCACCATCTGCATCGCGTTCTAGCACTTTATTCATCATCCGTTCATGTTGATGGCTCAATGGCTCAAATACTTTGGGTAAAGTGTACAATTTGTCCAAATTATGCGTAATACTGTTTTCTAACAAACTAAACAGGTTTTTCATAATATGCTGCAATACGGGATTATACGCTGCTTCAGAAATCGCTAAATGAAATTGTGCATCGGCTTTGGCTTCATCCAATGGGTTGGGCGAACCGTGCATTTCAATCATATAATCAAAACAGTGTTGAATTCGTTGTCTATCCACCTCAGTATGGCGTAACGCTGCATAATACGCTGCTGTCCCCTCCAATGCGTGGCGCACTTCCAACACATCAAACTTAGCCTCGGTTTGCTCTTGGAACATGTTTAACAATGGATCGATAAAATTAACTTGGTTTTTTTCTTGTACGAACGTGCCCCCACCATGACGGGTAGTTAACAAACCTGCACATACTAATTTTTGCAAGGCCTCACGTAATGATGGACGTGATACACCAAGTTGTTTTGCTAAATCTCTTTCTGGAGGTAATTTGTCTCCTGCTGTCCATGTTTGATTTTTTAACATCTCTTGTAAGCGTTCTGCAACTTTGTCGGATATTTTTTGCTTCATACCTATTCTCACCTATTGGTAATACCAATTAAGTCTAAGTTTAACCAAAATAATTGCTTTTGAAAAGAGGTAATACCACTGTAAAATATATATCAACTTAAGTCTATTAAAGAGTATATTAGTGTTTTATAAACTATTAACGATGCGGTGCAGCATAAAAAAATACTTGACACTGGTTTAAATTCCCACGAAAATACACCTCATGGTATGACCAATTAATTCAAAAAATCCTTTATTGGTTTTACCAATTTCTATTATGAGTCCAAAAGACGTATAGAATATGCTGAAGGAGGCTACAATCTCATGTTAAAACGCAAACTTGTCGTTGCTCTGACCGCGGTCGGTCTATGCTTTGGTGCAGGTGAAGTCGCTGCCAAAAGAGTGTTATTAAAAGTACCTGTATTTTTCGGTACACATTTAGAGGGTTTAGGCAGTACCCCGAAATGGCTAGCAGAACAATTAAATGAAGCCAGTGGTGGTCAGGTCAAAGTCAAAGTGTATGAACCCGGAAAGTTGATCCCACCTAAAGGCATTTTACAAGCGGTGGCAAGTGGTAAAGTCAATGCAGGTTACACCACACCGGGTTACAACACAGGCATTTTAGGCAACAAAGGTTCATTATTCTCTGCTGTCCCATTCGGCCCTAATGCACCTGAAATGTTGGCATGGTTATATTATGGCGATGGCTTAAAATTATGGCGTGAAATGTATGCGAAAAAAGGCTTAGACATTCATGCAATCCCTTGCGGTTTAACTGCCCCAGAAACCTCTGGCTGGTTCTCGCGTCCTATCGATAAACCTGAAGATTTAGAAGGCTTAAGAATGCGTTTCTTCGGCTTAGGTGCATTGGTAATGGAAAAATTAGGCGTTTCCACCAGCTTACTCCCCAGTAAAGAAATTTTCCCTGCTTTAGAAAAAGGCGCGATTGACGCAACTGAATTTTCTATGCCTGCGATTGATAAACGCTTAGGCTTCTCTAAAATCTTGAAATACAATTACTATCCAGGATGGCATCAACCAGCCACTGTGTATGAATTAGTCATCAACGGTAAAACATGGAAAAAAATGGATGACCATCAACAAAGCGTAGTCGAATTAGCATGTAAAGCCGCGATGTTAGACGGTTTAGCATTAGGCGAAGCGATTCAATTCCCTCATATGAAAGCCAACATCGAAAACGGGGTTGAAAACCGTTATTGGTCTAAAGAATTGCTCGACTTATTTGAAGCGAAATGGGGCGAAGTCGTCGAAGAACAAGCTGCTGCAGACCCTGATTTCAAGAAAATTTGGGATAACTTAAGTGCATTCCGTGCTGATTATAAAATCTGGAATGAATGGGCATTCTTGCCACGTCCGGGTACAGTGCGGATTGAAACATCTGAATAGTATGTAAGAACCAAACTCCTTTGTTGGTAGTGCCTTAAGTAGGAAGGCGCATTAGGTTGGGCGGAAACGCTCAGCCGCCTTTTTTAACAAAATCTTATTCAATTCACAAATAATCTTAAAATTACATTTAACACGATAAAAATAATAGTTTTGGGGTCAATGGAGACTTAGAGAGATGAGCGACTTAACCGAACAGGATTATCATATCCCGATAGTCCACGCATTGAATCAATTTGTACGCCATGTGGGACATTTCGTCGCATGGATTAATGTTGTTTTAGTAGCCGTTATTTTAATTCAAGTCATCATGCGCTACGGATTTAATAAAGCCATGGTACCGCTAGAAGAATTGATTTGGCACTTTTACGCGATTGGCTTCATGTTCGGGCTGAGCTACGCCATCACCACAGACTCTCATATTCGCGTTGACATCGTACACATGAACTTACCAAAACGTTTACAGCATTTTTTTGAAATTGTTGGTATTCTCATCTTTTTATTACCATTTTTAGTCATTATTTTCCACCATAGCCTTGAATGGGTCATGGAATCATATCGTGTCGGTGAAAGTTCAACCAGTGCCACAGGTTTATCCAATCGCTGGATTATTAAATCAGTGATTCCGCTCAGTTTCTTCCTGATGTTTGTTGCAGCCATTGCCCGTTTGATTCAAGAAACCATGTTATTCCTGCACTTAGCTAAAGATGAAGACGAGCCAAATATTGAAATTTCGGGACGGGTTTCAATGGTGCGTCATTTATTCACAGTCCAAACTAACAATAAAGGTGCATAATCATGGAAATGAATGAAATTTTAGTCATTGCAATGTTTGTCACGTTTATTGTATGCCTGTTTTCAGGTTTTCCAGTTGCGTGGATTTTAGCGGGTGTTGGAATACTTTTCGCAGGAATTGGCTACCTTTCAGACCAATATTTTGACACGATCACAGGTTTAGACTATTCGACTTTAGGACTTTCTGTCGACCGAATTTATGGCATTATGGACAATTGGGTGCTAGTTGCGCTGCCGATGTTCATTTTTATGGGTTTAATGTTAGACAAGTCAGGCGTAGCAGAACGAATGATGCAATCGATGCAAGCTTTATTCGGTAAAGTACGCGGTGGCTTGGCGATTACTGTGACTTTAATCGGAATCATTTTAGCCGCTTCAACAGGCATTATCGGCGCATCAGTGGTACTGCTCGGCATCATGTCACTTCCCGTCATGTTAGGACAAAATTATGATAAACCATTGGCATTAGGCACAGTGGCTAGCGCGGGCTGTTTAGGGATTTTGATTCCTCCCAGTATCATGTTAGTCATCATGGGCGATCAGCTCGGCTTATCTGTCGGCGATTTATTCATGGGCGCAGTGTTCCCCGGTTTATTGCTCGGCATTTTATACATGGTCTACATCTTAGCTTATTCATGGTTTTTACCTGAAAAAGCCCCATTACCCGACAATCAAGAACCATTTTCATGGTCAATCGTGGGCAAAGTATTTTTAAATATCTTACCACCCGCAGGTTTAATTTTAGCAGTATTAGGTTCAATCTTCGCAGGTATCGCCACCGTAACAGAAGCCAGTGGTATCGGTGCAGTTGGTGCAATCGTGTTAGCTTTTGCATACAACCGTTTAAACTGGCAAGTTTGGAAAGAAGTCACTTTTAACACATTTAACACCACAGCCTATATTTTTGCCATTTTCATTGGTGCAACCATCTTCGCGTTAGTATTACGTGAATTGGGTGGCGATGAATTAATTGAGTCTACATTATCAGAATTACCATTTGGCCCTTACGGCATCATCGCTTTCATTTTGTTAATCGTATTCTTATTAGGTTTCTTCTTAGATTGGATTGAAATCACTTTAATTATCTTACCTTTACTTGCGCCTGTCATCACAGGTTTAGATATTGAAATCAATGGCTATGGTGTAGTAGACAATCCTGAATTAGTTTGGTTTGCCTTGTTGGTTGCGGTTACTTTACAAACCTCATTTTTAACCCCGCCTGTTGGTTTTGCCCTGTTTTATCTCAAAGGTGTATGCCCGCCAGATGTAAAACTAACCCATATTTATCAAGGTGTTGTGCCTTTCATTATCTTACAATTAATTGGCTTATTGGTTGTTTTATCATTCCCTGCTTTAGTCACTTGGTTACCATCAGTCGCATACGGGAATTAGGCAAATTCGGGGCTGGCAAATATAATAGCGTCTTCAACTGAAGGGCTGCCAGTCCTCAATTCCCAAACGCTACTCGTAGGATTTTTCAAGGAATGAATAGCAATATCCAAGTATTAAACAAAGTCTGCCAAAAACTCAATTTAGACTATCAACTTCAGCATTCATCAAAAAATATTGTTGAAGTCACAATTGCAGGAAAAAAACATTTATTTACCAGTTTTGATACGCCATTAAATTCACAGTCGGTTAACAAGTTATGCCGAGATAAAGACTACTTTTATCAGTACTTTCAAGATATCATCAACATGCCGAAAACACAGGCATATTTGAATCCGCATCATGAAGGAGCATATACCCGATATTTGGAATTGAACACGATTACACACATTATGCAGTCAATCGAACAAAATTTTCAATTTCCGATGATTATTAAGCAAAATCGGGGTACAAGTGGAAAAAATGTATTTAAAGCGGAAAATTTACAACAATTAGAAATTGGCTTACTCAGTATTTTCAACAAGAATGACATGTCGTTTGATTATGTCGCTTTAGCCCAAGAAATGATTGATATTGAAATAGAATATCGAGTGATTTATCTGCATGGACAATTACAGTTTGCCTACGAAAAAAGTAATGAATCCGCCCAATTTACAGGCAACTTAAGTCCATTACATTGGGAAGGTGCAAAAGCGGTTTTACAGACAGAACAGACTATATTAGATGCTATTGATGAATTTTGTCAGTCGTTATTTCAAAAAATGATGATTCCATTTTGCGGCTTAGATGTGGTTTTAGACAAACAAGGGCAATGGTGGTTATTAGAAGCCAATTCCGCGCCCGCATTTCATCACTTTATTAAGAGCGGTTATGAAAATGAAGTGATGACATTTTATGAGAAGTTACTCACCAGCTTATAAATAATGTTGTTGAGTGGTACATCGTGACAGGTTTTATTTAAAAAGATTGAGGAAAATGACACATGTTAAGCTCAACCTATCAAAAATTACAAAAATCCCTCCTATCTCATATTCCTCAAAATCAGATTATCAGTGATCCATTACGCACTTTAGCTTATGGCACAGATGCCAGTTTTTATCGTTTACAGCCGCAATTAGTGGTAAAAGTGAAAACTGAGCAGGAAGTGATACATTTGCTTGAAATGGCGCAATATTATCAAACGCCTGTAACTTTTCGTGCGGCGGGTACAAGTTTGTCAGGGCAGGCGATTAGTGATTCTGTGCTCGCGGTTTTATCGGGTGAGGCATGGAAATCTTATCAAATCCATGAAAATGGACATAAAATCACATTACAAACAGGTATTATTGGTGCACAAGCAAATAGTTATCTTTCACCTTATGGACGAAAAATAGGCCCAGACCCAGCATCAATTAACGCGGCAAAAATTGGTGGGATTGCAGCAAACAATGCCAGTGGAATGTGTTGTGGCACAACGCAAAACAGCTATAACACTTTGGCGGGAATGCGGATTATTTTTGCTGACGGTACAATATTGGATACCCGCGATCAAGACAGCATTTCTGCATTTAAGCACAGCCATGGCGATTTTTTAAAGTCTATCCATAATTTAGCACATAAAGTGCAAGACGATGAAGAATTAAAACATAAGATTCAGCACAAATATAGATTAAAAAATACAACAGGTTATGGTTTGAATGCATTGGTTGATTACTGTAATCCGATTGATATTATTCAGCACTTAATGATCGGTTCAGAAGGTACTTTAGGGTTTATCTCTGAAATTACTTATCATACGGTTGCAGACCCCGCACATAAAGCTACCGCTTTAGTATTATTTCCTAACATTGAGGAAGCGTGTAAAAGTGTGGCTAAATTAGCAGAATCGCCTGTAACTGCTGTGGAATTAATGGATAGACCCGCATTACGCTCGGTGCAAGGTCAGAAAGGTATTCCTAGTGAATTAAGTGAGTTAGATGATGAAGTAGCTGCATTATTAGTCGATATACGAGCCGAACAAGCAGAAACATTACAACAACAAGTTGATGCAGTACAAGCCGTACTCGATCAATGTAATTTATTAAAAACAGCACACTTTACAACAAATTCTTCTGAATATGCTCAATTATGGAATATTCGTAAAGGTTTATTCCCCGCAGTGGGTGCAGTGCGTGAAGTTGGGACAACGGTTCTGATTGAAGATGTCGCATTTCCGTTGTCAATGTTGGCGAAAGCAGTACGTGAATTACAGCATTTATTTAAAAAATATCATTATCATGAAGCGATTATTTTCGGTCATGCGTTAGCGGGTAATTTGCATTTTGTGTTTACGCAAGATTTTGGCACAACGGAAGAAGTGCAGCGTTATGAATCATTTATGGATGAAGTGTGTCAGATGGTGACGGGTGAATATCAAGGCTCGTTAAAAGCGGAGCACGGCACAGGTCGCAACATGTCGCCATTTGTGAAGCTGGAATGGGGCGATCAAGCCTATGATGTGATGCAGCAATTGAAAGATTTATTTGATCCAAATGGTTTGTTAAATCCGGGAGTAATTTTAAATCCTGATGACAAAGCCCATGTCAAAGATTTAAAACCGTTGCCGCCTGCAGATTCCCTGATTGATCGCTGTATTGAGTGTGGTTTTTGTGAGCCAATTTGTCCTTCTCGAAATTTAACTTTAACCCCAAGACAGCGTATTACGATTTGGCGGGAAATTGCCCGTTTGCAGCAAGCACAAGATGATCCGCAGCGTTTAAAACAATTACTCAAAGATTTTGATTATCAAGGGATTGATACTTGTGCGATTGATGGATTGTGTGCAACGCGTTGTCCTGTGAATATTAATACAGGTGATTTGACGGTACAGTTACGACAGCAAAAATGTGGAAAAATAGCCAATTTGACTGGAGATTGGATTGAAAGCCATTTTTCTACAGTTGCGCAAATGACTCGGTTTAGTTTAGGCGGTGCAAGTTTAGCGCAAAGTCTGTTAGGCAATAAATTAATGAGCAGCTTAAGCCAAGGCGCACGGGATTTATCAGGCAAACGTTTGCCATTATGGACGCAAGAAATGCCACGCCCCACGCGTTTTAAACCTGTACAACAAATTCAGCAAAAACAAAAAGTCATTTATTTCGCAGCCTGTGCAACCCGAGTGATGGGGGCAAGCCAAGGACATGATGAACAACCCTTGCCACAAGAAGTGGTTACGTTGTTAAACAAAGCCCAAATTGAAGTGATTTACGTGCAAAAGCCTGATTCACATTGCTGTGGGCAACCCTATGAAAGTAAAGGCTTAGCCAAGCAAGCAGATAAATCTTTAACTCGTCTTGCTGATGCAGTTTATCAAGCCAGCGGTGATGGGGAAATTGCGGCGATTTGTGATACCAGTCCTTGTAGTTTGCGTTTAAAACAGGCGTTGGGTGACAAATTAAAAGTCTATGAAATCACAGAATATTTACAACAACAAGTGATTCCCAAATTACAGTTAAAACAGCAAGTCGATTGTGTTAGTTTGCATATTACCTGTAGCGCAAGAAAAATGGGCTTAGATTCCGTTTTATTAGATGTCGCAAAATCCTGTGCAAAAGAAGTTGTTGTTCCTGAAGAAGCAGGTTGTTGTGGGTTTGCAGGGGACAAAGGTTTTACTCAACCCGAATTAAACGCCAGCGCGTTGCAACATTTAAAGTCGGCGTTACCTGAACATTGTGAAGGCGGTTATTCTAATAGTCGCACTTGCGAAATCGGTTTGAGCTTACACAGTGGTGTGCATTACAAATCATTGGTTTATTTAGTAAATCAGTGTTTTGAATAAAGTTGCTCACATTCATATTTGATACAAGAATATTTGGGATACTGATATTTTGTTCTTTCATTTTATAATTACACTTATCATCTAAAATATTCTTTATTTTCATTAGCCTATCATGTATAAGCTTTATTTTTATACGCCTATCTAAATATTATTTTAAATCTGCATAGACATTTGTAATTGAAATAGATATAATTCGCCTCTTATTTTGCCGATGTGGTGGAATTGGTAGACACGCTATCTTGAGGGGGTAGTAGCGCAAGCTGTGTCGGTTCGAGTCCGACCATCGGCACCATCCTATCTATAAGTCTTTATTTCTTCTCTATTAAATTATTTATCTCAAACTATTCTGAATTTCATAAAACAAGGCACATTTATTGTTTAAAATAAGGTAAACTTGTTTATATTTCACCTTTTTTAGGCACTGGCCTTGCTGTGAACAGTTTTATGAAACTATCAGCAATAAAACTCATTTTAAAAAAGCTTACACAAACGAACCAGTCACCCCTGTTTGTTGCCTTATTGATGGGACACCTAGTTTTTTCAGCCGTTTTAGGGTTTCGCGCATTAGGCTTTTTCCAAGGGTTAGAACTTACTTCTTATGACTTAATGTTATGGACACGTTCAATCAGTGTACCCGCAGACAAGCGTATAACAATGGTATGGGCAACTGATGAAGACCAACGGACTTGGGGTTGGCCTTTATCTGATGAGCATCTCGCTAGCCTTATTGCAACCATTCAAACCTACCAGCCTCGTGTTATCGCGCTTAATATTTATCGTGATCTACCTGTGCCAAGGGTAACAGGGCATGGTTATGAGTATCTGCTGACTCAATTTAAGAGTCACAACAATATTTTTGGGGTGAAAAAGTACAAAAGTGAAACAGGTGTACACGTTGACCCTCCTCCTCTTTTAGATGAAAAAGGCCAAGTCGGTTTTAATGATTTGCCTGCTGATTCTCGAGGTATTTTTCGGCGGGGTCTGCTCTTTGTCAGTGATGACACGGGCGGGGTTCACGCATTTTATGGTTTATTGATGGCATTACAATACCTGGCGCAAGATGGTATTTCTCCAGAAGCTCATCCTGAAAACGAGCGTTATATGGTATTGGGTGAATCTGTGCTTAAACCACTTGATCCCGATTTTGGTGGCTATGTTAATGGTGATATGGGTGGCTTTCAGGTCATGTTAAATTACCCTTCTGCACCTAGAGGTTTTAACGAAGTAAGCATGACACGCGTATTGACTGGGCGATTTAATCCTGATGATTTTAAAGATAAAATTGTCATTATTGGTGTCAACGCTGAAGCAACCCCAGATTTCTTATACACCCCATTTGGTTACTGGGAAAATGTCGATCAACGTGTGCCTGCCGCAGCCGTACATGCGTATAGCATCAGTCAATTATTGCGCATGGCTGAAGGTAAATCTCAACCCATGGATACGTGGAATGAGGCACAAGAAGTTGCATGGATTTGGATGTGGACATTGCTTGGCGCATTGGTGTGTTTATGGGCAAGATCAGTTTTACGCTTTACGCTATCGCTCATTGGCGGCCTAATGGTATTGGTTGCGCTGGCTTATATTGGGTTTAACCATAATTACTGGATATTGATTGCAGCACCAACGTTTGGCTGGATTTTATCCATTGCGATCATGATTTCATATTTATCAAGTCAGGAGAAAAATCAACGTGCAGAACTGATGCACTTATTCTCTAAGCATGTGTCTAAAGATGTTGCAGAAGTCATTTGGAAAGAACGCGAGGAATATTTAACAGAAGGGCGGTTGCGCTCTCAACGTTTGATTGCCACTTTATTATTTACTGATTTACAAAATTTCACCACTGTTTCTGAACGCATGGAACCTCAAGAGCTAATGGATTGGCTGAATCAATATATGGAAACCATGGTTAATGTGGTCGAAAAACAATATTCCGGACAGGTAAACAAATTTATTGGCGATGCGATTATGGCTATTTTTGGTGTGCCTATTCCACGCACTGAATTAGAGCAAGTGCACCAAGATGCGGTCAATGCGGTCGAATGTGCGTTAGCGATGCGAACTGAAATCGAGAAATTACGCGATATTTGGCAAACAGAAGGTATGCCGTTGATTAGAATGCGTATTGGTATTTGCACAGGCCCTGTGGTTGCAGGTAGTTTAGGTGGGGTTGAACGCCAAGAATATACCGTTTTAGGTGATACTGTAAACACAGCTTCAAGGCTAGAAAGCTTTGATAAAAATATTGATGCTGATAATTCTTGTCGGATTCTAATTAGTCAAACCACTTTGGATTGCTTAGGGGATCGGTTTGAAACTGAATGCGTTGGCTCTGTTAGCTTAAAAGGCAAAGAAGTTAAAGTCACTATTTACAGCGTCATTGGTTATAAGCAGCAGCCGCAAATAGCCTCAAACTAACCTTAGAAAAAGGAGTCGCAATAGTGCAAACTCCTTTCCTGCTTTAAGTAGAATAATCTGTTTTCAATGGCAACATAATCACAAAACGTGTACCTTTACCCACTTCAGAAGTCACCTTAATTTTGCCCTTATGCTGTTGGATAATTCGATAGCTAATAGACAAGCCCAGCCCTGTACCTTCTCCGACTGGTTTAGTGGTAAAGAACGGATCAAAAATCTTCGCCAAATGGGCTTTATCAATACCTTTACCATTATCCTGAATAATCACCTGCACCGATTTTTCATTGAAACCTGTTTTAATCACAATCGTGCCCTTATCTTCAATCGCCTGTGCAGCATTGGTGATAATATTTAATAGCACTTGATTAATTTGGGAAGGAGAGCAGACAATCTTAGGCAAATCTGCATATTGCAATTTCACTTCGACTTTATGTTTTAATAAATTGTGGGCAATATTCAAAACACTATCAATACATTTATTTAAATCAACATCTTCTTCATGGGCTTGATCTAAACGGCTAAAATTCTTCAAATTCATCACCAGTTTAGAAATTTCCTTCACACCATGCACTGCATCTGTATTGAGTTCCTTAATGTCGCCCAATACCTCATCATCATGAAAATCTTGTAATAATTCGTCTAAGATTTCAAACTGTTGTGCTAAAGCTTCCTCATCTGGGTCTTGCGTGAGTAATTTATGCAGCTTTTCAAACTCCGTTAATAACTCTTCAACTACGGCCAGTAAATCTTGTGAGGTCTCGACATTACCTTTAACATAGCCTAAAGGTGTATTAATCTCATGTGCTACCCCTGCCACCATTTGACCGAGTGAAGCCATTTTTTCTGATTGTACCAACTGGGCTTGTGATGATTTTAAACTCTTGAATGCTTTAGATAATTGCTGAGTACGTTCTGCCACTTTTTGCTCTAAGTTTTCAATCAAACCTCTCAGTTGCTGCCCCATACTATTAAATGAGGTAGCCAATTCTCCAATTTCATCACCGCGCTGAATCGGTAAGTCTTGTTCCCACTGACCTTGTGCTAATTTTTTAGCTGCTTCGTTTAAACTTAAAACAGGTCGAGTGATTGATTTTGCTGTATAAATACCGATCAAAATAGCAATAACCAGAGCCAAGCCTGCTAAAATCAAAGTGGTTAGGGTATTTTTATAAATATGCTCCATAAAATCCGCTTCTGGTACAACCACTACAACCAACCAATCCAAGCCGCGCCCATCATCCAAAGCCGAAACCTGAATAAATTCCTTTTGCCCATTTAAACGAAACTGTAATTGATGTGTCCCTTGAATATGGTCAAAACCATCAAAGTGGCGTTTTAAATGTTGCGCAGCGGTGCGAATTCGTTCATTTTCCACATCTGTTGCAAACCACCGAATCACTTTACTATTTTTATCTCGTAACACTTTGCCAAACTGGTCATAACGAATCGGACTGGCTAAAAACGAACTGGTCACTAATTTACCTGATCGCTCCATAATAAACGTTTTGCCTGATTTGCCAATTTTCAGCCCTTTCAAAAAGTCACTGATTTCATTCAACATAAGATCAGTACTGGCCACACCAACAAATTCACCTTTAGCATCATATAATGGCTGGTTGGCGGAAATTGCGATATTTTTACCTGCAAAATAAGCAAATACATCTGTCCATACTTGCTTACCTGCATCTTTAGCCAATAAATACCAAGGCCGTCCCCGCGGATCATAAGGGCTTTTGCTAATGGTCTCAGTGCGATCATACACACCTGTTTCATCTGCAAACCATGTTTCTAAATAATTATCCCCTTTTAACTTAACCAAACTATCAAATTTAGTTGAACCATCTGGTAAATGTCGTACACCGTAATAATTAGGTTCTTCCGTCGCTAAACCAATATAACTCACACTATTGGAAAATAATTTAATCTGACTTTGCTGCCAAAGGTGTTGACGCAGTGCATCAGGCCGATAAATATCCAGTGAGCCTGTACGCACCGCATCGGCATTGATTTGATTGATTAAATGCGGAGTTTCCATGTAAGAAGTGAGTTTTTGCTGAATTCTCAGGGTAATTTCGCTGCGTAATTGAGAAGCCAATTCATCAACGGCAAGCTGGCCATTATAAAATGCCAAATAGCCTGTCAAACCAGAAACAATAACCACTTGGCTGACAAAAAGCAGAATAATTAATTGATAAAGACTTCTCTTGGGCGTGCTTGGCGGTGCAGTGTCTTTCATAATGAGAGCTTCAAATTTTGAGTAGATGGCTTTATAAAATGAATTGCAGGCAAGATGAATGACTTAATTTACTGATTTAAAATAGGTCTTTGAATATCAATATCTTAAGTTATCAGCGCATTTATCTGTCTTTAGTATAAACACTATTATAAAATCAGAGAAATGGCAAATATTGTTCATGCAGATATATTTTTAAGCGGTTATGACTGAGTATGCTGTGCTAATAAACGATCTAATTGATCGGCAAACGCTTTTCTATCGCTCTGGCTCAGTGGTTCAGGCCCTCCCGTCATCACCCCGCTGGAACGCATGGTTTCCATAAAATCTCGCATGGTCAAACGGGCTTTAATATTTTCCGTCGTATACAATTCACCACGTGGATTCAGTGCTTGCCCACCTTTTTCAATCACTTCAGCCGCTAAAGGAATGTCCCCCGTAATCACAATATCTCCCGCTTGTAGCCGTTTAACAATTTCATTATCCGCAATATCAAATCCCGATGCCACTTGCACAAAAGCAATATAGCGTGATGGTGGAGTTCTCATAAAATGGTTTGCAATTAAAGTAGTTTGTATTTTCGTACGTTGAGCCGCTCGAAATAAAATGTCTTTAATCGCCACAGGGCACGCGTCCGCGTCCACCCAAATATTCATATTGATGTCCTTATCTCAATAGTTTCAACTGATTTATAAGCAGATAATTACTTTTTCAAACCTGCTAATTGCTCAGCCAATGGTAATGTCACAATAAACTGGCAGCCAATCTGTGGATCATTATTGACTTCAATTTGTCCTTGATAACGTTCTACAATACTGCGGCAAATGGTTAAACCCAAGCCCGTGCCTTGCACACCATCCGCCCGATGACTGAAGAATGGGTCAAAAATTTTATCAATTTCAGTCGGCCGAATCCCCACGCCTGTATCCTGAATGGAAAAAGTCAAAATCCCTTCCATTTGTTCGTGTAGCGTGACGGTAATATCTCCACCTTGTGGCATGGCATGAAACGCATTTTGGAATAAATTTAACACTAACATGCGCACATCACTTTCAGCGGCCAATATTCGGTAATCTTTTTTAGCCTGATTCTCAACCAACATGTGAATACTTTGCTGCTGGCTTTCATAATTCAGCAAAGACATGGTGTCGTTAATCACATCGTTGATAGAAATCAATTGTGTACTTTCAGTACTGGTCGCAGATAATTTTAATAAACGCTGCGTCACATCAATACACTTATCAATTTGTTTATCTACCACACGCAAATAACTCGACATGCGTTCACAATTAGGCTCTTCGCTATCCACTTCTCGTAGTGACGATTGCAAGGCTAAGCGAATCGAAGACAGTGGGTTATAAATTTCATGTGCAACACCCGCCGCTAATTGTCCTACAGAAGAAAGCTTTTGTTCATGAGAAAATTCAATAGTTTGGGTTAAATCTCGAATCGCTTCAACAATAAATAATCGCTTTTGCCCATTGAATTCCACTTGCATCGGTGCGGCACAGACTTCGACGGGTAATTTTTCCCCATCATCACGTTTATACTCGGTCACAATTTTTAGAGGTTCAGCATTTTTGTTGATTTCATGATGCGGACAGATCACCAATGTCGCTGGACAAGGCTGCTGGCGTAAATGACTAGATTGATGACAAGTAGTCTGAATACTAGAACCGTTTTTTAAATGTAGCTGTTCATGATAGGCTTTGTTAGCTTGGATAATTTCATAATTTTGGTTAATCACCCGAATCCCATCAGGAATGGCATCAATCAGAGATTGTAAAAATTGTCGCTGTTCTTTGGTTTCACGTAAACTGTGTTGCAGATTCTCCGCCATCACATTAAGCGAACGTGCTAGTTTCCCCAGTTCATCATGACTATTATTATGAATCCGCGTTGATAAATGGCCTTCAGCAATCGCGCTGGTAGCATCGGCTAACTCTCTAATCGGAGCTAGTACAAAGCGGTGCATAAACCACGCGACCACCAAAATAGATAACAATACCACAAATAAACCTGCACCCATCAATGCGGTAATCCCTTGCTGGGCTTTTTGCTTAATTGCACCGCCATCATAATCCACAAACAAAATACCGTTAATAGGGTTATCTTCAATCAGGCCGTGACATTTTATACATTGCGGTTTGTTGTGCACGGGATTGATACTACGCAATACCTCTTCACCGTGTTCGTTCACAATAAATTGGGTTGAAGATTGAAAAATTGTATTAAAGGTAAACCCTGAACTAGGTAATTCATGCAGATATTTACCTAGTAAATTAGGATTTGATGCAAAACGAATTTCTTGCATAGGATTAATAATAAATGCACTTTTAATGTCTTTTTGCTGCCCCAATCGATTAATAATGTCTCGCAAACCTTCTAAATCTTGCTTTAACATCGCGTTTTCTAAAGAGGCTTGGAGTAAACGATTAATACTGGCTGACGCAGTGCTGCGTTCTTGCGCTAATTGGCTGTGGTAAAGTTGCTTAAACAAGAGTAAAAAAACGAGGGAAGCCGTTACAAGACAGCCAACGATGGTAATAATTAATTTGCGTCTTAAACTCGCGCTGAGCCATTGCATCATTTTGCCCATCATCACACGTTATCCTTCCTTTTTTGTGTATCAGCATGATGCTTTTTTTTGGTTATGCTGGAGAAACCAATATTGTTATATCTTTCCACATCGTGAAAAATTTTATGCGCTCAATCATATATTTTTCGTATGGAAACTGCAATTTTTACCCTCCGAACGGTAGTAAATTAGCAACATTAGAGATCATTAATACATTAACACAGGTTGAGGAAACTGATATGGCTCAGGATAATCCACTTTATAAAAATACAAGCCGCCCGCAGGTGCAGTAACACTGGCTTGTCGTCTATCTTGGGAATCTAGCACCTGTTTTGCCCATTCTGGTGGTTTATTGCCGCTGCCAATATCAAGTAAAACCCCAGCAATATTCCGCACCATGTGATGTAAAAAACCATCTGCGGAAATGTCTAAATAAATCCGATCATGTTGTTGTGATACATTGAGATAAATAATGGTACGTACAGGACTTCGCGCTTGACAAGCAACGGTACGATAAGCTGTAAAATCATGTTTACCAATGAGAAATTTTGCTGCTTGTTGCATGGGTTCGATATTTAAAGGACGGTATTCCCAAGCCACTTTTTTAGTATGTAAAGCAGGACGACTTAAACGGTTAGAAATAATATAACGATAATGCCGCGCTTGTGCAGAAAAACGTGCGTGAAAATCATCATCTACTGCTTGTGCCCATAAAATACTAATATCCTTTGGCAAATGGGTATTTGTTCCCAGTACCCAACCACGTGTAGTACGCTCAACTTGTGCGTCGGCATGAATCACTTGACCAAACGCATGAACGCCTCGATCGGTGCGACCTGCACAAATCACTTCAATTGGATGATTGGCAACTTTTGCAATGGCGGTTTCAACATGTTCTTGTACGCTCACACCATTATTTTGTTTTTGCCAACCGACATAAGAGCTGCCGTCATATTCAACACCAAAAGCAATACGCATTATGATACTACCATCACTAAAATTAAACTAAGTGGATACATCCATTGCCAAACAGGCGGAGGTGATAATTGAGGAATGTCAAATTGATATAATGTAGCTTGTTCCGCATTTTCCGCAACAGATTGAAACAAGAAAGTAGCACGTTGTGAAATATGTGCAATAGGATTTGGAGCATTAAGTGGATTTTGTTGTTTATACAGTTCGTGGACATGATTCAGTGTTTCAAGTGTCAACGCTAATCGAACTGCCAATGTTTGTGCTTGAAACCCTATGATATTAAGCGGCTTAAACCACCAATGTATCACTGCAATGAGATCATGAGTGGGAGTTGCAACCAGTAAAGTATGCGCAGTAAACACCATAAAAACTAAGACAAAGGTTTTCTCAATTGCAATCCATAAACCTGCTTGACTGGGTATCCATGTTAAATCTGCTCCATGAAACCATAAATGCAGAATAAATAAAGAAATAAACAACCAACGCAACCGCCTTAATAACTGCCACAAAGGTTGCCAATCACCATGCCGCCAAAAGAAAATTAGCAACGGTAAGCAACTGAAATATAACAGCCACTTACTCATTGCTAATCCCATGACTAATAAAACAAAACAACCAATACGAATAATAGGGTGCAAGACAGTTTAGAGTCCTGCTAACATCTGTTCTGCACGGCTTTTCTGTTCATCATCGCCTTCTTCCAAAATCTCATTCAGAAGGCTACGTGCTGAATCTGTATCATCCATATCTTTATACATTTGTGCTAAATCAAATTTACCGCTTACTTCATCAGTTGTACCTAAGCCCAAATCAAGCTCATCTCCGCCTTCAAGGGTATCAGTTTCACTGTCCAGCTGACTCAATAAGCTATCTAAATCGTCATCACCACCAAGACCTAAATCAGAGTCACTAAGATCAGTATCACCTAAATCTGTATCTAAGCCCAAGTCGTCATCACCTAAGCCAAGACCATCATCTAGGTCTGAGTCCAAACTTAACCCATCATCAGCATCCATACTCAGTTCATCACTGGTATCATCAAGCAGAGAGGCTAAATCATCACCATCATCACTCATATCAAGGCTGTCAGAGTCTAAACTTAAATCATCATCAGCCCCTAAGTCATCCAAGTCTGTATCAGTTTCTAAGCTTGTATCAGTATCATCTAATGCTTCTGCAATATCTAAATCAGAAGCTGAATCTAAATCTAGCTCACTATCACCAGTATCAAGATCATCGCCTAAACCTAAGTCATCACCAGTATCGAGACCATCACCTAAGCCTAAGTCATCATCACCAGCATCAAGATCATCGCCTAAACCTAAGTCATCACCAGTATCGAGACCATCACCTAAGCCTAAGTCATCATCACCAGCATCAAGATCATCGCCTAAACCTAAATCATCACCAGTATCAAGATCATTACCTAAACCTAAA
>JAOXRS010000232.1 GCA_025800385.1 Candidatus Albibeggiatoa sp. nov. NOAA | reverse complement strand
CACTATATGTCCATGTATCTCCTGCAGCACCTTCAAAAGTAATAGTGTAATCTGTTTCTTTAGCTCCGGGGCCACCAGCGGAAAGAGTCACCGCATCACCACCTGCAATATTACAAGCACCAGCATTACCACTGTTATCTACATTATCGCTGTTATCATCTGCGCCTGCATTAGCATCATCATTGCTATCATCAGTTGCTTCTGGTACAGGTACATCACCCGTAAATGGATACCAATGTGTTTCGGCACTGTTTTGTAAAGCCGAGACAGAGTTAACAATTAAATGTCCTTCAACATTGCCACTGGCATAGGTAAAGTAAGCATTTGGTGCAAATAAAGTCCCTTTCCATCCAATATTTTGAATTGAAAAAGTGGTCATATTAGGGAAGTTCCAAATCACTTTTTGCCAATCAGCAGCATCGGTTGAGTTATTAAAAAACATTGCACCGAACCAACTATGATCGCTAGGAATGCTATCAGCTGTGCCTTCAACGTTAATAATGACACTCGAGCTAGCTGGAACAGAAAGATTGATTTGTCGAGTTCCTTTCCACTGTGCCTCAGTGATTGAAAAGACATTTAAGTCATTATCCGTACCTGTTAATTCTAAACCACCCCAACCTTGTAAATTTAATGCACCATTGGTAGGTAATTGTTGCCAGAATGTAGATAAAGCTCTAAGAGACGTGGCTTCTTGATTAAAATCAATTGGTGAGCTTGGATTTTGCAAACTGCCAGAAAGGATGGTGCTAATATTATTTACCGAACCAGCAACATGTACATCACCTGCAAAAGTTTGCCCATTGCTTTGGGTGAGAGAACCACCTACAACTAAGCCATTAATCACATTTGGTGTTCTATCTGCAATGCCATAATTGACTAATTCTGCGTCGCCTGCAATCGCAACAGCTCCTTCGCTATCACCACCATAATGTGTCATATCGCCAAGAATAAATTTATTATAATCACTCGCAGTCCCAAACGGGTTGGTATCTGCTAGCACAGGTTGCCAACTGCCTAATAATAAGGGAACGGCAAGTAAAAAGTGCTTCATTCTCATGATAATACCTCACTATTTCAACGAAAAAATTTATTATTATTTATAAAAATATAGAACGCACACAAAAACGCGATATTTAGTAGCTATACCTAACCAAATATCGCGCTTTATCACTAACTAAAATCTAAAATAGTCTTTAGATAAATTCGTGCTATTTTAAAATAGAAACGGGAATAAATAAGACTTGACCATTTGGTTGAATCACTTCTAACACATGGTCAGCATCATCTAAAGCAACTTCACTAGCACTTAAGAACTCATCACAATCATTTTCGCACGCTAATGCCCAAACACGGCCAACTACTGAGCCTTGAGCTGGTAATGCAACGGCTAAATCATCTTGCTCACCTTCAGTACCACAAAACATGACGCTGACAATATCATCACCTAAAGCAGAATTAGAGAAGCTACCGCTCACTGTATCATTTAAGGTTTCACTTGCACTATTGTCGCTACTTGCAACTAAAATAGCAGATACCGTACCAGATGAAGCAGCCCAATTTGCCCCCGCTGCACTTGCACCTTCAACGCCACCAGTGATTGCAATACCACCTACATTCTCACCATTCAATACATAACTTGTACCGTTCCAATCAAAATGACCTAACATGTCAGTACCTGCTGGGCAAGTCAAAGTTACAGGTGTCGAATCACCACTACCTAAAGTACCATCATCAGAGCCATCGCCACTGTCACCTGTACCACCATCGCCTGAATCACCACAATCAGTTGGTGCAGGAATACTACAATCTGGGCCTGTAATTGTGCCATTATCAATTTTGATGCTACCACCCGTTTTAGCAACGACAGGTACACTTGCTGCACCATAATTGCCGTCTAAGGTAAATGTAAATACAGTTGGATTGCTTGGATCAGTTGAAACATCGGTATTCCATTTAACAAGTGGTTGACCTGCTAAATCACCATCAGCATTGGCACTACCGCCATTACCTGTTTGAGCACCCGAACCTGTGGTGCTGACAACATTACAACTGCCCATGCCTAAAGACCAGTGACTGAGTGTTCTTGCATCACTACCTGCTTCACGATAAACACTATATGTCCATGTATCTCCTGCAGCACCTTCAAAAGTAATAGTGTAATCTGTTTCTTTAGCTCCGGGGCCACCAGCTGCTAGAGTGACTGCGTCACCACCTGTAATACCGCAAGCACCTGAATCGCCTGAACCTGAATCACCTGAACCTGAGTCGCCTGAACCTGAATCACCGCCACTTAAAGGGTTGCTACAATCAGGGCCTGTAATCAAACCATCATCAATCTTGATGCTGCCACCTGTTTTAGCAACAACAGCTACTTGTTCTGACCCATATTCACCATCTAATGTGAAAGTAAATACCGTAGGATTACTTGGATCAGTTGAAACATCAGTATTCCATTTAACAAGTGGTTGGCCTGCTAACACACCATCTGCATTAGCACTACCACCATTACCTGTTTGAGCACCAGAACCTGTGGTGCTGACAATATTACAACTACCCACACCTAACGACCAATGGCTGAGTGTTCTTGCATTACTGCCTGCTTCACGATAGACACTATATGTCCATGTATTACCTGCAGTACCATTAAAGGTAATCGTATAATCTGTTTCTTTAGCTCCGGGGCCACCAGCGGAAAGAGTCACCGAATCCGCAGCAAAGGCCGATGAACCCATCAAGCCACTTAGCAATATCGCTGCAGTTATACGTTTAAGTTTCATGGTAATCCTCCCACTGAATCAATCATTTTAGCCAAGATAAAGTTTAGAAAAATTAAATTAATAAATAATAAGTTTTTTTACCCACTCAAATAGAGTGTTAGGCAAATAAAGTGTTATATCAAGAAAAATCGGAGTATTTTGTATAAAAATATGTATAAGCGGTTGCCATAAAGCATAGGGTTATTTGGTTTTTTTCATTTTAAATTCAACCAAGTACCATTGAATAAAAAATATAATATACATCATTATACTATGATAAAAAGTTTATGTTACAGACTTGTTTATTTATCTATAAATAAGTGCAATTACTCTTAGTTATCGAGCAATAATTTATCGATGCCTACCAAATATAAATGACCAACTGCCACATTTTTATATGTCGAAAAATATGCAATTTAAATACCTGAAATAAAAATAAAGTCACCTGTGGTAAGAAAAATAAGCTAGGATTTGTTTTAATACTTAATAAATACCATATGAGATATTTTTATACTTTCTATAATGGAATGATAATAGGTATTATTAAAGCCCTTTTTTATAAGAATTAATTTAGCTTTATAGGTGCAAATACTAAAAATAACCAATACACATGGCAAATATTAGTTTTAGTATGGATAATCAGGTGAATCAAAGACAGAGAAATCGATCTTGATTTTTCTCTATTGACAATCCACAAGCTTACCCTAAAATAGTGTAAGATACGTCATTTTTTTAAATTTAGGCCAATTACCATGCGTATCTTTCAAGAAGCCCTCACATTTGACGATGTGTTATTACTCCCCGCGTACTCTGAAGTGCTGCCCAAACAAGTCGACTTGCGCACCAAATTAAGCCGTAACATCACCTTAAATATTCCCATTCTTTCTGCTGCAATGGATACAGTGACAGAAGCCCGCTTAGCAATTGCGATTGCACAAGAAGGTGGTATGGGTATTATTCATAAAAATATGTCTATAGAAGAACAAGCCCGCCAAGTACATATAGTGAAAAAATTTGAAAGCGGCATTATTAACGACCCATTCACCGTTTCATCTGATACAACGATTGATAAAGTACTTGAACTGACCCGAGCACATAATATTTCTGGTGTACCAGTAGTAGATAATAATAATGACTTAGTAGGGATTGTGACCAGTCGAGATTTAAGATTTGAAACCCATTATGCTGATCCTGTCTCAACGATCATGACACCTAAAGAACGTTTAGTAACTGTTCGTGAAAATGCAGAAAAAGAAGAAATCCTCGAATTATTGCACAAACATAGAATTGAGAAAGTGCTAGTAGTCAATGATGATTTCAAATTACGGGGCATGATTACAGTTAAAGATATTCAAAAAGCCACTGAAAAACCACAGGCATGTAAAGATGATAGACAACGTTTGCGTGTCGGTGCAGCGGTGGGTACAGGTGAAGACACAGGTGCTCGTGTTGAAGCCTTAGTCAAAGAAGATGTTGATGTTATCGTGGTTGATACAGCACATGGTCACTCTAAAGGCGTAATTGATCGCGTACGCTGGGTTAAACAAAACTTCCCAAATGTAGACGTTATCGGCGGTAATATCGCAACTGCAGATGCAGCCAAAGCCTTACTTGATGCGGGTGCTGATGGGGTTAAAGTCGGTATTGGCCCGGGGTCAATTTGTACAACTCGGATTGTTGCAGGTGTTGGTGTACCACAAATTTCAGCCATTTCTAACGTAGCAAAAGTATTAGAAGGCACAGGCGTACCATTAATTGCAGATGGTGGTATTCGTTTCTCTGGTGATATTTCTAAGGCGATTGTTGCTGGTGCATATTCTGTCATGGTTGGTGGCTTATTAGCGGGTACGGAAGAAGCCCCAGGAGAAGTAGAACTTTATCAAGGCCGTTCTTATAAAACTTACCGCGGCATGGGTTCACTAGGCGCAATGGCACAAGCCCATGGTTCTAAAGACCGTTATTTCCAAGATGAACATGATGTAGAAAAACTTGTACCAGAAGGCATTGAAGGACGCGTTCCATACAAAGGCACATTATTAAGCGTGATTCATCAATTATTAGGTGGTTTACGTTCCAGTATGGGCTACACAGGTTCAGCTGATATTCAAACCATGCGTACCGAACCACAGTTTGTGCGTGTGACTTCTGCAGGTATCCGTGAAAGCCACGTACATGATGTATCGATTACCAAAGAAGCACCAAACTACCGTACAGAAACCTCTTAATTGGTGAAGTATGGCGTGTTCCCAGCGAGCACGTCATCAGCCTTTTCAAACAAATACATCGGAAACCGTGGTATTAAAACTACGTTCCGTTACAAAACTGTTTTTTTTATCTTGAACCTGATAAACCGTCACTGGACTTGTTTTACCACGTAAATTGACTGTGCCCACGTATTGCGTTTGATAACCATCACCTAAATATTTCAGAGTGGTTTCACCGATTAAAATACGACAAGGGTTCGCCATATCCCACTCTTTATTAAACCCTTCTAAACGTGCAGCTGTATTCACTGTATCCCCTAATACGGTATATTCTTGACGCTTAGAACTGCCTAAACTGCCAACAACCAAAGGGCCTGTATAAATCCCAATTCGCACTTTCACTTCAGGCAAATTATATTGTTTCCATTGCTCACTCAACTCAATGATTTCTTGACGCATCGCTAACGCACATTCCACTGCATTTACCGCATCCCGCTCAATCACTTTTTCATTACATTCCACAATCGGCATTCCAAATGTGGCCATAATTGCATCACCAATAAATTTATTCACTTGGCCTTGATGCTTTTCCACAATATGCACCATCGCATCCATATATTCATTCAACCAATCCATCAGCTGATCGGGTTCCATAGATTCAGAAACTGAGGTAAAACCTTTAATATCAGTAAATAACACGGTAGCTGTTGCCCGCTTTGGGCGTAAACGACCTTGGTGTAAATATTGATCGCGAGATTGCCAAATAATTTCTGCAACATCTTTCGATACATGGCTACGGAATAAACTCATCAAAATTTTGCGTTCATCACTTTGCTGATAAGAACGATAAGCCACAGTTACGATCATCGACACAACCCAACCCAAAGCAGGCGGTGCAAGCAATAACCACCAACCCATCATAAAACTGGTGTACACAATGAATGTCAATGCGACTAAGCCACCAAACATCAACGCCACATAATCAAACGCGGTTTGTGCGACAAATAAACATGTCATCACACCCAATACAACCCACATCCAAATCCATAGCATTTCTTGTGCTTCTGTCCAGCTACGTAGTGCATCGTCTTTGCCACGTGAAATATTTAATAACTGACTGGTGGCATAAGCATGAATTGATGCACCTGCAATGCGTTGATTATCAATTGGCGTATAGAAAAAATCAGGCGTAGCTTCTGCGCGTGTGCCGACAATCACAATTTTATCTTGTAACAAGCGAGGATCGAAATTACCTGTTAATAATTGAGTAAATGTTAAGTGGTTAAAATCACGCGGTGCATTGGGATAGGCCATTAAGAATTGATAGCCTGCTGAGTCAATATCAACATATCCCCCAAAATTTTCCGTCAATGCTCGAGGTAAAATGCCATCACCTAAAAAACCATCATTGCTATCAGTACGACCATGTAAATGAATTTCATCTTTTTCTAAATATTTCAATGCTAAACGTAAACTAAATGACCATACTGTTTGTCCATTTTCTTCTGTCATAAAAAATAAACCGCGTCGAATCGTACCACCTTGATCGACAATTAAATCATTGAAACCAACTTGATCTTGCGTAGACAAACAGCTTGAAGGACTGACATGTACTCCATTTGAATCTGCTATCTTTTCAATTCCAATAATTTGTTTATTTTGTTTGAATATCTGACACAAGCGATCATATGCTGGCTGTTTATTAATCGGTACAGGTAAATCACGATATAAATCTAAACCAATGACACGTGGTTGATTTGCTAGTAAAATTTCAAAAGCTTGGACTAAATTAGCATCTGTTAATGGCCAACCAAACCGTCTTTGATCTTCATCTGTCAGCCATACCATTGTAATCCGATTATCTAATTCATTTGTTTGCGCCCGTTGCGTCAACATCCAGTCATAACTGACTAAATCTAAGCCTTCTAATTTTCCAGAACTATGCAAGCCAAAAATAGCTAAAAACACCAAATGCGCTAACACCAAACCGACAATGACTGGAGAGTGCCGCCAATATAAAACTCTTTTCAAGATGTAACGCAAAGTTTTACGTTGAGTAGTCATTACATCCTCACTTTTTTATGATTTCGATTGATTTAAGTACTTGTGACATGAATCTCTTACCTGTCAGTTTTAAGTCACATCTTTTGCCGCTATCGCTACCTGAAATGTAAGAGAGGCCGCCATGTTCTATGTTGTCATTATCCATTAGCGCAAAATGTGTTCCAGCATCAAAAATTAACGTGAAAAGAGAGAAATACAAGTAGAACAAAAATCATAATCATTTGTTTTTAAAACACTTTAAATTTTAAAATATTAACCAAACCTAAAGTATAAAATGTCACTGTCAAACCCTATTTTCTAAGAAACTGACTTTATCAACACTGCAACATTTATATTGTTGACACTTCATTTTATAGTGGATTTTTTGGCTCTGAGTCATTGAGATCATTCCGCTTTCCAAACACCGTAATGACTATGATATAGTGTTATGCGTAAAGGGGGTTCAGCTTTATGATGTCATCCTACACAACACAAATTCAGCATCATGGCTTTGCTTTATGCCCAGCCGTACTTGACGCAGAAACCATTACACAATTAAGCAAAAAATTACACATAGAGGGTGCACTACACGGTATTCGGGATGTGTTTAATAAATATCCAATTGTTCGACAGCTGGCAGAATCAAAGCCGATTTTACAGCTCGTTCGCTCGATACTTGGCGACAGCGCATTTCCTGTTAAAGCCTTATATTTCAACAAAACTTTAGGCCACAACTGGAATGTTGCATGGCATCAAGATTTAAATATTACCGTGAAACAACAGATTTATATGAATGGATTTCACAAATGGTCGATTAAACAAGGTATTTATCATGTTCAGCCACCTGTTTCGCTATTAGAAAATATGCTGACCTTAAGAATCCACCTTGATGATGCCAGTAAGGATAATGGTGCATTGCGCGTCATATCAGGCTCACATAAACATGGTAAAATCGGTAAACAAGACTTGAGTCAAAAAATCAAGCAAGATGATGTGGTGATTTGTGAAGCCCAAGCAGGTGATGTGTTATTGATGCGACCTCTGTTATTACATGCCTCACATAAAAACCTGTCATTGAATCAACGACGCGTAATTCATATCGAATTTGCCGCCCAAGCATTACCTGAACCGTTACAATGGTATGAGACCATCAAATAAACTATTAATCGCAAAAGGAGTAGTGTGAATGGACAGACAAGAAGCCATGGGCTTAATGATTAAGCTCTTAAAATTGATGATTAAAGAAGGCGGGTCTGACTTATTTATTACGGCGGGTTTTCCTCCTGCGATGAAAGCAAAAGGTAAAATGACTCCAATGATGAAGCAACCTTTATCAGCGGAAGATTCCAAGTCATTAACCCAATGCATCATGAATGACAAGCAGCTCAAGGAATTTGAGGAAACCAAAGAGTGTAACTTTGCGATTAGTCCCCCCGGTATCAGTCGTTTCCGTGTCAATGCGTTTGTGCAACAGGGTTGTCAGGGCGTGGTGATGCGTGTGATTACCGCTGAAGTCCCCAACTTTGATAAGCTCGGCTTGCCTGTGGTGTTAAAAGATGTAATTACCGCTAAAAACGGTTTGATCGTAATGGTAGGTGGTACGGGTTCTGGTAAATCAACCACCATGGCGGCGATGATCGATCACCGTAACCGTGAAAGTTATGGTCATATTATTACCCTTGAAGACCCGATTGAATATGTGCATCCGCATAAAAACTGCGTCATTATGCAGCGTGAAATTGGTGTAGACAGTGTGAGCTGGGAAGCCGCGTTACATAATACCTTGCGTCAAGCACCCGACGTGATTCTACTGGGTGAGATTCGAGACGCGGAAATCATGAACTTCGGTTTAGAATTCGCACAAACAGGTCACTTGGCGATGGCAACCTTGCACGCAAATAACGCAAACCAAGCGGTCGATCGTATTTTAGGTTTCTTCTCGACTGAGAAACAGAAAAAGTTAATGCAAGACCTTTCACTTAACTTGCGTTCGGTCATTTCTCAGCGTTTGATTAAAACTATTTCAGGTGGTCGTTGTGCCGCCATTGAGATTTTGATTAATTCGCCATTGATTGCTGAGTTGATTGCAGCGGGTGATATTGGTGGTATTAAACCGATTATTGCAAAATCCAAAGAGTTGGGAATGCAGACCTTTGACCAAGCCTTATTTGATTTACATGAAGATGGCAAAATCAGTTTAGAAGAGGCACTAAAAAGTGCTGACTCTGCGAACGAATTACGCTTGAAGATTAAATTAGAAAGTAAACGTGCTGGTGGTGAGTTATCCACAGGCGGCTTGAGTTTAGAAGAAAAACCTGAAGAATAAGTACTTTTATCATCATTCCTGAGTATTTCGATGCTTGGGAATGGTTGGGCAAATCATTGAAAATAGGCAAATATCAAGATTATTATTGGCTTGTTTCAAGTAATACTTTGTGGAATATCGCTGAGATAACGACTCGATTTCATTGTGGGCTGACGCTTGGTGTCACCTGTTTTGATAGTGGCGCACTCATACCAACTGAAGCAGAAATCAAACAAGGCTGGCATGTCAAAAATGCAATAATGCTGAGTCCGCCTTTAACTCATGATTTAGTCATACCATGCGATCAATACGATGAATGGTATATCAGTGGAAATTTATCAATCTCGTTGGAAAATATTGAAATCTTTGTCAATTATGGTGGCTTTAGTTTAGAACCTGCAAAAGAGTCAACGTGTTTAAAAACATTGCAAAATAGATTCTGGAATCAAATAAATATCATCAAACCTGAGACTTACGTTGCAACTGGAGATAATGATATTGTGGTCTCAAGGAATGCTGCTTATATTAACGCGATAAAACAAGATTGCTTAAACAATTAGCTATTCCACTATACTGCTTTTTGCATCGGCAAACCATCTTGAAATAATGACTGAAATCGCCCTTTTCTAATCACGCCTTTCCCTTCCAGCGTTTTTTCTATCATATTGATATGAGGCTGTTTCACTTCTGGACGCTCTGCTGACAATAAAATCACCGCTTGTTTATCGTCATGACTAAACCTTACCCAGTTTCGGCTGGTAATTTCCTGTTTAGTAAAACCTAATTGATATAAAACGATTTCTAATTGAGCGAGTTCGATACTTTTCAACACGTTCTTATCTCCATTGCCACAGCATTCAAAATCTCATTTTTATACATTTGCCATGTTTTTAGAGTAGAAAGCTCAAGCTTATTTGTCAATGGAAAATAGATGGTTAGCGATTTCTGAGTATATAAACGTTTGTGCTCTAATTCAGATAAACTTTGTAAATAGGTCTGAATATACAACCAATACGCACATTCATGCTGCGCATCATATAATACCAAAATCACAGGATATAACTCGCCTGCCCACAAACGTAAATGCGCGGTTTGCACAGGGTAAGCAACAGCATTTGTACGTAAATAACGCTCAATGTTATCTGTGGCTTTCAGTTGTATTAAGACTTGACCATTTTCACAAAAGCCTTGTTCATCATAAAAGAAGATTTGCACATCATAGCCGTAATCATTATCGACTCTTTCAAATGTAAAACCTTGTTTAAGAATAAAATATTCAAGATGATGATGGCTTAAATCTGCAATGATATGCTCACGAGTACGGCGTGGTTTATCATTCATGTTAAAAACCAATTTAGATAGATTTTTGGTGTCGAATTGTAATAAAGAATTTAAAAAAGAAAAAATTTGGAGAATCTAATAAGGAAGGAAAAAATATCTTGCCGGCACGAAGAATCGAACTCCGGACCTACTGATTACAAGTCAGTTGCTCTACCTGCTGAGCTATACCGGCGAAAGAAGTGTGCTATTATATCTTCAAATTTTAGCTTGTAAAGCACTTTCTATAAAAAATGTAAATTACAAGATAATCGGTATTAAAAATAGAATATTCGGTATTTTGAAATGATGACGATGTATCACACCGCCACCCAATCACTTATTGATTCAACCAATCTAAGTAATCTTTCACCCCTTGCTCAACCGTTTTAAACTCATGCTGACAACCTGCATCGCGCAAATGGGTAATATCTGCTTCAGTAAAACTTTGATAACGGCCTTTTAAATGCTCAGGAAACGGAATATATTCAATTTCTCCTTTTTGATGCCAATTAATCACTGCATTCGCCACATCATTGAAGGTTTGACTGCGTCCCGTGCCCACATTGAACACGCCCGCTTTATCAGGATTTTCCATAAACCATAAATTAATCGCAACAACATCATCAACCGAAATAAAATCACGTCGCTGCTCACCATCACCATAACCATCACAACCTTCAAACAAACGTAATTTGCCCGTTTCCTTAATTTGATTGTTAAAGTGAAATGCTACGCTAGCCATGGAATCTTTATGCTGTTCACGCGCACCGTAAACGTTGAAGTAACGTAAACCCACGACTTGAGAAGTCATGGTAGGCAAACGCTGGCGCACATATTGGTCAAACAAAAACTTAGAATAGCCGTAAACATTCAAAGGTGATTCATAACGGCGATCTTCAACAAAGGTTGTACCACCACCATAAACCGATGCACTGGACGCATAAATAAATGGGATTTTCTTAGCGAGACTATAAGTTAATAAGTTTTTAGAATAATCATAATTATTAGCCATCATGTATTGGCCGTCCCACTCTGTGGTCGCAGAACATGCACCTTGATGGAAAATCGTCTCAATACTTGCAGCAAAATATTCTCGCGAAGCAATTTTCTCTAAAAAAGTCTGCCTATCAATATAATCCTCAATATCGCAATCGACTAAATTGATAAATTTTTGGCCTTTTTTCAAATTGTCGACCACGATAATATCTGTATGCCCACGTTCATTGAGGGCTTTGACAATATTGCTGCCAATGAAGCCCGCGCCACCAGTGACAATAATCATGTTGCATCCTTTGTTTGTATGCGTTGAATCATGTTAGTAGTGGAAACGCCTTGCAAAAAGTCTAGCACCAACACTTTGCCGCCGTTTTGCATCACGCAATCTCCACCTGCAATGTCTTGAATTTTATAGTCTCCTCCTTTGACTAAAATATCAGGTAACAATGCACAAATTAAATTTTTCGGTGTGTCTTCTGAAAATGGAATCACCCAATCCACGCATTCTAAAGCACTTAAAACCGCCATTCGTTGTTGTAAGTTATTAATGGGGCGGGTTTCACCTTTTAAGCGTTTCACGGAATCATCATCATTCACAGCCACGATAAGACGATCACCTAATTGTCGTGCTTGACGTAAATACTGCACATGTCCTGCGTGCAAAATGTCAAAACACCCATTGGTCATCACTACATTTTCACCATTCGCTTGTGCCGTTTGGACGGTTGCTTTAAGCGAATCTAAATCATAAATACCACGATCTTCTTGTGTATGTAACGCATGTTGCAATTCAGCAATCGTTACCGTTTCAGCACCTAATTTACCCACAACTAGACCTGCCGCAATATTAGCCAACGCCGTCGCACTGACAAACTCTTCGCCAGCAGCTAAACAAGCAGCCAATACACCAATCACGGTATCACCCGCACCTGTTACGTCAAACACGTCACGCGCATGAGTCGGTAAATGCACAACTTCATGATCCTTACGAATTAAAGTCATGCCTTGCTCGCTACGAGTGATTAAAAGTGCGTCTAAATTCAATGATTCACGTAATTGCTCACCTTTTTCAACTAATTCCTGTTCCGTTTTGCAATAACCGACAACCGTCTCAAATTCACTACGGTTTGGTGTAATCAGCGTTGCCCCACTGTATTTTTTAAAGTCGCTACCTTTGGGGTCAACCAACACAGGTATATTGGCTTGACGGGCTGCTTTAATCAAACTTTGTGGATCAGTCAATGCCCCTTTTCCATAGTCAGATAAAATGATGGCTTTGGTTTTCGGCAAATGCGCCAACATGCTCGCCAATACTTGTTCACTGTCTAAAGGGATTTGTGTTTGTTCAAAATCAAGCCGAATCAGTTGCTGATGACGACTCAATACACGCAGTTTGGTCACAGTGGGAACATTATCTAATTGAATTAATTCGCATTGTGTGCCATTGTCTTGCAAATGCTGTTGAATTTTATCCGCAGCTTCATCTTTTCCAGTCACGCCAATCAGTGTGGTTTGTGTGCCTAACGCCGAAATATTCAGCGCAACATTACCCGCTCCTCCGGGACGTTCCTGCTGTTCCTGCACATGTACGATGGGAACAGGTGCTTCAGGGGAAATACGTGACGTTGTGCCATGCCAATAACGATCAAGCATAACATCGCCGATCACAAGGACGTGGGCTGAGGAAAAATCTGGAATTGATGTAAACATGGGACTTTGCGAATTATGAATCAATGCTGGTTTATTTGTTTGATATGTCAATATTTTTATAGTTTATAATATTTTCATTGTTCAGAGTGCAGTATAGCGGAAATGGACTGGTTTTATTAATGTATTTAGAAAACAATCCGTACATAAAAAATATCATCATATCATTGGTATTTATTTTATAAACAGCTTAATAATTTATTAGTCCAAACTGACATTTAAGCTTGTAATATTTTGATTTATTTGAAAATAGGAGTCAAATATGATTACAGAACAACAAGCCCAAAATTTTGCAAATGATTGGATAGCAGCATGGAACGCACATGATTTAGAACGTGTCATGGCACATTACGATGAGAATGTTGAGTATTTTAGTATGTTTCTATTAAAGCTAACTGATAACAAAGCGGGGATGTTACAGGGCAAAGAAAATGTGAAACAGTATCTTGCTAAAGGGTTGGCTGCTTATCCCGATTTACAATTTACGTTGTTCAGTGTATTTGTGGGTGTAAAAAGTATTACATTGCATTATCAAAGTGTGAATAATTTGATTGCAGCTGAGGTGTTTGAGTTAAATGAGCAAGGTTTGGTCGAGCGCGTTCAATGCCATTATGCACAAACCTAAATTAGGCTAAAAAATATATATCATTTATTATAAAGCACTTAAATTCAATCCGCCTAAAATTTATCAAAATATTTAAACTCATTGGTGGCTAAAAAATAATACTAAACTCAAGCAAGGTACGCTTAATAAATTATTCTGTCGTTTCTTCTTCCTCCTGCTCTGCAGCCATAATTTCTGCTGCCTGCATTGTTACTTCTATGGCAATATCGCCTAAAATGTTGTTATCTCCTGCAACTTCTGTTGTTGCCAAATCATCTGTAGGTTGTTGTGCAACAGGCAATTTTTCTGTTTTAGTCACAAGCGGAATATCATCACTGGCTTCTGCCGTTTCTTTTGTTACAAGCACCATATCATCTGTTGTTTGACTCGCCTCATCAACTAATTTTAAGGCCTCTGTTGCTTCATCGGATTTACCTGCAGCTTGAGCCACTTCATCAGACCCTTTAAAAATTTTCGCAATCGCACCAAAAATACTGGCTTGAGTAACAGGTGTAAAAGTTAAGGAAAAACAGATAAAAATAATATATAACAAACGCATATTAAACATTTATTCATTCTCTAAGAGTCAAAAATATATTTTTATAAGTATAGCTAAGAATAATTTATCCACAGGTTGTTCGAGTTATCCACAAGCAAATCGAACTTATCCACAGATTGTTCGAGTTATCCACAAGCAAACCGAACTTATCCACAGGTTATTTGAGTTATCCACAATCAGATAAAACTTATCCACAAGTTATCCACAGCCTGTTCGAGTTATCCACAACCAACAAATATTTAGCAATCATACTATCCAAACAACAATAAATAACTTTAAATGCAAATAGATAAATAGAAAATCCCAGCTGAGATATTAAAGCTTTTACCTTTTTATCCCCCTAGTATAAAAATGTCGTGAACGAAAAATCAATAACTTAGCCTGTGGATAACTCTGTGGATAACTTGTGGATAACCTGTGGATAACCTGTGGATAAAGTCTAATTTTCTGTGGATAAGTTTTTTTATACCTAACGCGAGGTAAAGTTATCCCATAGTTATCCACAGCTTTTCCACAGGTTTATCCACAGGATAACCAAATGAATTTAAAATAAAAAACAGAGTTATCCACAGAAAAGACCCTCCCCTACTACTACTAATATAAATATATATAAAACAATATTAATAATGTAAGCAAAAAATTTGTTGATAAGTTTGGTTGTGGATAACTCGAATAATCTGTGGATAAGTTTGAGTGTTCACTTGTAATATTTTTTGTATGGATGTGGTAAATATGCTTTCGTATCTTAGAAAAAATATATAATACTTTGATTTTAAATCATATATAAATTATAGGAAACTTTATTCGTAACTTAGTACTGGTATTATTACGCGAAGTTACTTTTTGAATGGGTAAGGGTTTATTTTTATGAGGCTAAGTATATTTTTTGTATTGCAAATTATCTTATTGGATATAAATTTATTATATGTAACAAATTGTTTTGCCAATCAACAACAAAGTGAGTTTCAATTATTAGAAAGGCTAAAAACGCTGAGCTTAACCGAACTCGGGCAAATTGAAATTTATTTGGATGATACATTTAATATATTTGATGCACTCGTACAAGAGAAAAAAACCTCAATTGCGACGGGTACACAGCAATTTTCAGATTTTGTACCTGCTGTAACCTCTGTTATTACTAACCAAGATATAGAGGCTATGGGTGCGAGAACGTTGGAAGAAGTCCTACATAGTGTGCCGGGGCTACAAATTGCCAATAATTGGTTCAATATTCCTATCTACAGTATACGAGGTATTTCATCAGGCTATAACCCCGAAGTGTTGGTGCTAGTAAATGGTGTGCGTATAAACGACAGTTTTGCGGGTAGCAAGGCATTATTTTGGAGTACCTACCCCATCAGTAGCATTGAGCACGTTGAAGTCATTAGAGGGCCTAATTCTGCGTTATATGGTGCTGATGCTTTTTCTGGGGTGATTAATATTATTACAAAATCTGCTCAAGATATTAATGGCACTGAAGTCGGTATGCGCATAGGTTCGAATAATACAAAAGATGGATGGCTATTACATGGCAGCAAATGGCACGACATAAATATTGCTGCAATGATTGATTTTAGTAAAACAGACGGACACCAGCGCATTGTTAAAGCTGATGCACAAACGGCTTTTGATCATGTTTTTGCTACCAATGCTTCTTTAGCTCCTCATAAATATGGTTCAGAGTTAACGACTTACAATATTCGATTTGATATTGAAAAACAGCACTGGCGATGGCGAGCTGATTTTTTTAAAAGTGATGAAATGGGTGCGGGTGTGGGTAGCGCACAAGCTATTGATCCTACTAAACCTATTAATTTTGAACGTTTTACAACGGACTTAACGTATCACAACCCGACTGTGACAGAGAATTTAGAATTAGAGGCACGTTTAAGCTATTGGCACGGTGACTTTGCAGCGGCTTGGCAGTTATATCCACCCAATGCATTTGATGGGGCTTACCCAATTGGATTTTTAGGTCGTCCAGCAGGTTCAGAAAATCAATCTCAGTTTTCATTATCTGCAACCTATCATGGCCTACAAAATCACCAAATTCGATTTGGGGCAGGCTATGCCTACTATGATTTATATAAAGTGAGTGAGTTACGTAATTTTGGCTTAAACCCATTTACAAATGAAATCTTATCGCCTTTAGAATTATTTGATGGTACAGATACTGCAGCAGCCTATATGCCTGAAGTAGCTAGAAATAATTACTTTATATTTGTACAAGATACTTGGAAATTAAGCTCTCAATGGGCGTTAACGGCAGGTATACGCTATGACTATTATTCTGATTTTGGTTCAACAACAAATCCGCGTCTCGGCTTAGTGTGGCAACCCCGCTCAGATTTGGTAGTTAAGCTTTTATACGGTCAAGCATTTCGTGCACCTTCTTTTCAAGAACTATATAACCAAAATAACCCAGTATCACAAGGTAATCCTAATCTAAAACCAGAAGAAATTGAAACGTGGGAGCTGGCGTTAGATTATCGTGTAACAGATAGAATGCATTTATCTTTAAATCTGTTTCGCTATGAAATTGAAGAAAGAATTGCCGTTGTACCGTTAAATAATTCTGTTTTTGGCTACAATAATGCAGAGGCTTGGAAAGGGCAGGGAATGGAGTTTGAAGCTCGTTGGAAAACAAGTCACTATTCTAGTCTATTATTTAATTACAGTTATCAGGATTCGGAAAATGCAGCAGGTGAAACTTTGCCCAATGCTTCAAAACAAGTTGCTTTTTTACGGGCTGATTATTTATTGGGTACAAAATGGTATATCGATACACAATTGAACTGGAATGATGGTTGGGCAAGAGCTGCAAATGATCCTCGCCCTAAATTAGATGGCTATACCACAATGGATTTAACACTGCGCCGTAAAGATAATCGTACTGGGCATGTGAATATGGCGATTGGAGTGAAAAATATATTTGATGTTGATGTGCGCTACCCATCTCCAGCCCCTAGTGTAGATAGCAGCATTGTTAATATTCCGTATGATTTACCGGGAGCAGATAGAACATATTTTCTAGAATTGCGTTATAAATTTTAAGATTGTTAAAAGGTATAACTTATTGTAACTATAACATTTTGACTTGAATATAACTCATAACTTATTATAAAAATTCTCAGTCATTAACTTCTTTATATAGAAAAGGATGCGTGATGAGTAGGTTTTATTTTTTACTGTTAATAAGTGGTCTGTTATGTACACAGGCAGGTTTGGCAATTGAGCCAGATGATGAACGAATTTTAGCAGACTTAAAAAATTTAACGCTGGCTGAGTTAGGGCAAGTTGAAATTCGTTTAGATGAGACATTTGATATATTTGACGGACTTGTTCGAGCGAAAAAGACTGCTATTGCAACGGGAACAACACAGTATGCTGATCGTGCGCCTGCTGTGACTTCTGTGATTACTGCCCAAGATATTGAGGCAATGGGGGCAAGAACATTAGAAGATATTCTACAATCTGTACCGGGATTACAAGTCAGCTATAACTGGTACAACATTCCTATTTATTCCATTCGTGGCATTTCCTCTGTTTACAATCCTGAAATTTTAGTTTTACTCAATGGTGCACGCATGTCTGATAACTATACGGGCAGTAAGGGCGTGTTTTGGAGCGGTATTCCTGTCAGTACAATTTCGAGAGTGGAAGTGATTAGAGGGCCTGGATCAGCCTTATATGGAGCGGATGCGTTCGCAGGTGTGATTAATATTGTAACCAAATCAGGGCAAGAAATTGATGGCACAGAAGCGGGGTTTAGAATTGGTAATCAAAACACGCAAGATATTTGGCTATTACATGGTCATGAATGGAATGGCTTTGAGCTTAGTGCAATGCTGAATTTTGGTAATACAGATGGACATCGGCGTATTGTTGAAAGTGATGCACAAACTTATTGGGATCAGGTGCTTGACACCAATGTTTCAGATGCTCCGGGGCATTATGGCTCAGAAATAACCACATATGATGCCCGATTTGATATTGCGAAAGACAATTGGCGATTACGGGCAGGTGTGCATAAAGCGGATGATATGGGCGCAGGGACGGGGGTTGCACAGGCTTTAGATGATAGACAACCGATGCAGGATAGAAAAATCAATGCTGAGCTTATTTATAATAATCAGGATTTATCTGAGAATTGGGGTGTAAAAGCCAATTTTAACTATTTACATACTGCACGTACTGCTTTTTTCTATGCATTTCCTGAAGGTGCATTTGGTGGTGCATATCCGATTGGTTATATTGGTGCACCCAGTAATTACAGTGAAAACTCACAACTTAATTTATCAGCGATATATCGAGGTTTTAAAGGGCATCAAATTCAGCTCGGTGCAGGTTATGGCTATTATGATATGTATAAAGTCACGGCAACCCAGAATTTTGGTAAAAATCCATTTGCTGAAGGCCGCATTCCAACAACACAATTATTAGATATTAGTGACACGCCATATTTGTTTATTTCAGAAAATGCTAGAAGCAGCTGGTTTGCTTTTATTCAAGATAGTTGGGCGATTGATACCAATTGGGAATTAACCACAGGTTTACGCTATGATCGTTATTCTGATTTTGGATCGGTATTTAATCCCAGATTAGGTTTAGTTTGGGAAGCCGATGAAGATTTGATTGTTAAATTACTATATGGCGAAGCATTCCGTGCGCCTGCTTTTCAAGAACTATATACTCAAAATAATCCCGTTACATTGGGTAATCCAGACTTAAAGCCTGAGAAAGTAAAAACATGGGAATTGGTCTTTAATTACAGTTTACACAATGACTTGAATTTTGCTTTGAACCTCTTTCGCTATGATATTGAAGATAAAATTGCTATTGTACCATTTGGCGGTTCAGAGCATGGATTTGGTAATGAAGAGAAGTGGCGTGGTATGGGGGGGGAGTTTGAAATGCGTTGGAAAACATCGAGTAAATCGAGTTTATTGTTTAATTACAGTTACCAAAGTTCTAAAAACAAAGTGACTGATTTAGATTTACCCAGTGCACCTAAACAAACCGCTTTCGCCCGCGTGGATTACTTGCTAGGTTATAAATGGTATTTAGATACGCAATTGAATTGGAATGATGGTTGGACGAGACCGCCTAATGATTACCGCGCTGATTTAGATGGTTATACAACAGTGGATTTTGTCTTGCGTTATAAAGATATTCGGAAAGGTAAAACCAACTTTGCAATCGGTGTTAAAAATTTACTTGATGCTGATGTGCGTTATCCATCGCCTGAACCCGATATTGGCAGCACCAGTGTGATGATACCTAATGATTTACCGGGGGCAGATCGATTTTATTTTCTGGAATTCCGTTACAAATTTTAAAAAAATGTGCTCATTTCGAAAAAAGGCATGAAATGAGCGTATTTATCACTTTATTGCAAAAATATACTAATATTCCAAAATTGGACAGTAAGTCCTTCGCTATCAACAACAGCGAGTTGCTTACCATCATCACTGAGTGTCATTTTGCTACTCTTAATTTTGTTGACAGTTGAGAAAGCATGTCTAATATTGCCTGTTTCTATATCCCAAAATAGTAGCGTGCCATCTGCTGAATTTGAAATCAGCGTTTGATTATCAAGACTAAATAATAGGCTATCCACTGTATCTGAATGACCTGCTAAAGTTCGTAATAACTGGCCTGTTGCGGTATCCCAGATTTGAATTGTATTGCTATCCACTTTTGATGATGCCATGAATGCTGTATCTGCACTTAAGCTTGAACTGTGTATGTCATAGTTATTGTTAACAAATGCAGTTTTCTCAAGACCTGTTGCCACATCCCAAGAACGAATCACATTATCTGCAAATACGGCAATCAACGTATTGCCATCAGGACTAAACTCAAGCTGTTCTATCCTACTAGAATGAATCAGATAAGCGACATCAATTTGATGCGTTTCAGTTTGACTATCCACATCCCATAAATGAATTAACTTATCATCATTATTGTTAGTAGAAGCCTGAGGAATTTGAGATTGAGAATTAATAATCTTTTTAATAGTTGGGTCATTTTCAGATAATGTACGTGAAGCAAGTCGTTTATTATCAGGACTGAATCTGACAAATTTAATACGATCAACATGCCCTTTAAGTCGTCCGATATTATTGCCTGTTGCTGTGTCCCATAGTTCTATATTATTTTTATGATATTCACTATGAGATGAAGATGACACTAAAACTTTCCCGTCAGAGCTAAAATCTAGTGATAATATATAGCTAGACTCATATAAGGTTTGCTCAAAAAGTATTTGAGGAGGAAGGCGTGGGGGAGGTGTATATGTGTAATGTTCCCCTAAACTAAATAGTTGTTTTCCTGTTGTAGGATTCCATAGATAAACGTTGCTATTGAAACGATTTGCACCTGACGCAAACAGGTTTCCATCTGCACTAAAAGCCATAGCTGAGACATCGGATGAATGTGCTTGTAGTGAGTTTTTAATGGCTATATTTTGCAATGAAGGTTGTTCAACAGGTTCTACTGTATTCTGTGTGGGTATTTGTTGCTTATATAGTGTGGATACATCATATAGAAATATCTCTTGATTCCGATAACTAGCAAAGACATTATCTGTAATAAATTGACCATATCCTGAATTTTGACCATGTGTAAGCAAGGTTCTGGTATTCATATCCCAAAATATCATGCCTGTATAACCACCTGAAGATACTAATATTTTACCGTTGGGGCTAAATGATAATGCTTTTATTTTATTCGAGGGTTTACCTGAAAACTGTGCTACTTCATCTAATGTGACTGTATCTAACAAAAATAGCTCATCTTGACCCGCAACTAACGTTTTACCATCAGGACTAAAGGCCATCGCATTGATATGGCGAGAAATATTTTTAACAGAAATCTGTTGGCCTGTTGCAATATTCCATAAATAAAGCGTACTTTGTGGAGGGTTGTAGTAGTCATTGACAGCTGAAATTAAGGTTTTTCCATCGGGCTGAAATGCCATTGCAGAAATATAGCCATCATGTTCAAGTTTAGCGATTGAGCTGCCTGTTGCCACATCCCAAAGGTGCACAATGTTATTGCGTTGAAAATGCGTGGCAATGGTCTGGCTATCGGGGCTAAATGCAATAGATTGGGCTTGAACAACGGCTGGGTCTTCTTTTAATGTCAGTACTGTATTACCCGTTGTCAGATCAAATAGTTGCACCATGTTATCCTGACTTGCAAATGCTAATATTTTGCCATTAGGGCTGAAACGCAATGGATTGGCCAAGGTGGCATAAGATTGATTTTCAAGCCGTCCAATTTCAGTACCCGTTTTGACATCCCATAAAAACAAATATTCATCAGAATGTGTGGCAATGCTATGTCCATCAGGACTGACTACAAGATTGAAAAGATCACAACAAGCCGCTATTTTTTTTGGTAATGATTGTATGTCTTCTGATGAGATAAGTGTTTTTGGCGTAATGGGTGTGAAATGGTCGACTTCTACTTTTATTGGAATGTTTAATTCTGGTACGGCTTCAAAATAGATATTTCCATCAGAATGTGTTGTGGCTAAAAATGACCAATCCGAGCTAAAAGTATGTGCTTGTTGATTGGAGTTATTCGATTTTTTTTGTATGAATTTTGGTTCTGGGTTTAATATCAATGGCTTGTCAGGTATTGCCGTCAATGAATAAATTGGCAACATATTCCAAATTAGCATATTTTCTTCATTTCGATTGGAAGACGCTAAAATGTGGCCATCAGGGTTAAAGAAAAGGCTTAATGCTTCATCTGTTGGTTGAGTCAGTCCTTGTGCAATCTGTTTGCCCGTTAACGTATCCCAAATGGAAATAATGTTGTCATTTGTGGTGACGATTATCTTTCCATTGGGACTAAACAGCATTGTATCTGCTGACGTATTAATACTGCTTATTTTATTAAAAGTGCGAGTTTCCCAAATATGCACATTGCCATTTAGGGTTGTTGCTGCAAATAACTTTCCTGTTGGATCGAATTCGAATGTATGGGGACTCTCAATGTCTATAGGTATAGAGTGGCGTTGTGCCCCTGTTGAAATATCCCAAATATCAATCTCACTATACAGACCACTCACCGCTAATTGTTCACCATCAGGGCTTAATGCCATTTGCATCCAAGTGCCTTGAGGTAATGAGAATTCTTGTTCTTTTTCTCCTGTGTAAGTATTCCATAGCTCGACTTTTCCAATCGTATATACAGCCACAACAATCCGCCCACTAGAATGAAGTGGACTAAATGCCATTTTAGGTGGTGCATAAACGCCTTGAGTGTCTAAAATGAGACGTTGTTCGCCTGTTTCTAAATCCCATATTTCCGAGCCTATTAGCATGGTTTTATTATCAGCACTGAGTTGAATGGGTTTGTTAGCGGATAATGGAAGTGAGCTGACAGGTGTAATGATTTTGGGTTTTGTCACTGTAATAATGCCAATACCTGCTTGATTTGAAGGACGTATAGTTGCGGTATATAGGCCTTGACTCAAGTTTTGAATACGGTGCAATAATGGTATATTACCGTCATAGCCTGTATTTGGATTGTTATACAATGATGTTACTTCAGTAAAAAACTGCCCATCAGGAAATGTTTCCAAGCTTAAAGCAGGCAAAATCTGATTATTGGGGATTTCATCAATTCGGTAGCTTATAAACTCCGCTCTGGGTTTTTCACCACTGATTTGAATCCCTGCAATCATCGCATTTTCAGGCTCTGAACCCATATAACAACGGGTACTAATTGACTCTAAGGTTTTTTTATTTTTTGGAGAAGCATCACGAGCATACACAATAGCAAGGCCTTCTGCTGCTGTAGCTGGACTCACTGTGATGGTGTAAAACCCCTCTGATAAAAGAAAAGTTGTTTCCAAGAGTTTTAATGAGTAAGGGTTAGGCTCATGATAAAGGGAAACGCCCTCAGGAAAGGTTTTGACTTCAATTTGAGGAATAAATTGATTGTTAGGCACGTCAGCCACAGTTTGTGCACCAATTCTAACTGCCTTCTGACCACCAGCAGAGACTTGAATTCCTGCATACATAAAATTTTCAGGTTCAGATTTAACCAAACAGCGTGTACTTAAGCTTTCATACAAGATTTCAGCTGATACATTGCTCCATAAGCTGTTAAACAACAACAGCAATATTAAATATTTATAATTCATGTTTTTCTCATTAAAAAGCTAGAAATTACTCATAAATATAGCTGATTTCTTTTGTATGTCTAATTTGATTGGATTTTAGAAAGGTATGCAGGATGGCTTGAATGAGTAGACTCAGTTTTAGGTGGTTTTTAAGGCTAAATTAGGACTAGCAATCTTAGGTTTTAAAAAATGTAGATTTAAAATTCTAAAAGACTGATAGTCCTAATTATTTGCACTAATTTATTTCAAATATGTACTAATATCCCAAAGTTGGATAGTAAGCCCTTTGCTATCAACAATAGCAAGTTGGTTACCATCAGCATTGAGTTGCATTTTGTCACTTCTGAAACTGTTTGCAGTAGGGATGGTATATCTAATACGACCTGTTTTTATATCCCAAAATAGGATCGTACTATCTGCTGAATTTGAAATTAGGGTTTGATTATCAAGACTAAATAATAGGCTATCAACAGTATCTGAATGACCCATTAAAGTTTGTAGTAGTTGTCCCGTTGTGATGTCCCAAATTTGAATCGCATTGCTATCAGTTTTTGTTGATGCCATCAGCGTTGCATCTGAACTTAAGCTTGCTATTTGTGTATCATATTGATTATCAGTCAATGCCACTTTTAACTGACCTGTTGCCACATCCCAAGAACGAATAACATTATCTGAAAATACTGCAACCAGTGTTTTGCCATCAGAACTGAACTCAAGTTGCTCAACAATATTGGAGTCATCAGAATAATCAAGATTGATTTGGCGTATTTCCGTTTGATTAGTGACATCCCATAAACGAATCACTTTATCATCACTAAAAGGGGTCGAGTTGCCTGCAATATTTTCTCCCTCTTTGGATAGTGCACGTGAAGCGAGTATTTTGCCATCAGGACTAAATTTAACCAATTTAACTCGCCTTTTATGTCCTGCAAGCTGGCCGATTTTTTGACCTGTCTCAGTATTCCAAAGCATGATTCTATACTGAAATATATCACTACCAGACTCAGCTAAAATTTTCCCATCAGAGCTAAAATCAAGCGATAAGACATAGGATGCTGCATACTGTGTTGCATAAGTCAGACTATCCAATGACATTTTAAAAGGCCCATAGTCATAAACTTTACCTAAATTAAATAGTTTTCTGCCTGTTACCGCATCCCAAAGCCATACTGCATCATCATACCGATTGACACCTGAGGCAAAAAAGCGACCATCAGGACTAAAGTTGTAATGCAACGTTTTAGTAAAGTTACCTGGTGCGTGATGTGGAGGCAATGTGCGTTGGATAGCAATAGTTGTAGAGGCATCTTGCTGAATCAGTTCAGAGCTATTTTGCAACTTAATATCAATCGCATTTGATGTAGAAGATGCTAAAACGGTACTGTTACCTACAAATTGAGATGCACCTGAGCCACTCACTTGTGCAACAGATGTATTCGTGTCCATATTCCATAATTCAGTATCAAGATGATTACTAGATGCTAAGGTTTTGCCATCGGAACTGAAAGCCAGATGCTCTGTGGTAAAACGACTATTTAGCTGATTTATTTTGTTCATGGTCACGGTATCAAGTATTGCAATATCGTACTCATTTTCGCTTACAATTAACGTATTGCCGTCAGGACTAAAGACTAACGATTTGACATGCCCCATTTGATGCGATGAAAGAAGCTCCCCTGTTGTAGCACTCCAGCGTTTGATTGTGCCTTGAATTTGTAGCCCTGTTTCAATATTGGAACTGGTTATCAGTATGTTTTCAGTAGGATGAAATGTGATTGAAGATACAGGTGCGGTATGTCCTTCCAGTGTCATTTTTAACTGACCCGTGGTGACATCCCATAAACGCAACGTAGGATCAGAATGAAAACCTGTTGCAACAGTTTGGTTATCAGGGCTAAACGCAATTGATTGCACGCGATTTGGATTGTCTTCTAATCTGAATAACGACTTGCCTGTAGTGACATCCCATAGTTGAATGGCTTTGTCCCACGCACCAAAAGCTAAGATTCGACCATCAGGACTAAATACCATAGGTTCAGGATAATACGTTTGTCCTTTTAATTGCCCTATTTTCTGGTCTGTGACGACATCCCAAAAGTATATTGTTGTGTCTTTCTCAGGATGAATCACAGCAGTACGACCATCAGGACTCAATGTAAATGAAGCTGTTGCAGCAAGGTTTGCATCTGACTCACCAACTTGTGTCGGTGCTGATATATCAGTAATAGGTGTTGTTGGTGTAATTGTTGTGGCTTGTTCTACTTGTATTTGAGGATACCAAACTGAATCCAGTATCTGTTTAAAATAGATAGATGTATCATCGCCTGTTACGGCAAAAAATTCTAAATTAGAATGAAATGCGATAGTTGTATCTGACCCATTAGGCGTGATTTCTGACAACATATAAGGGTTAGGTTTTAGAATAATTGGCTTTGGTGGTGTTGCTGATAAAGGGTCTAAAGGGTAATTAACATTCCAATACCTTGTATTTGTTTCATTTTCACTATACGAGACGACTACTGAGCCCTTTTGAACAAGCTCAAAAAATATAATTGGTGTGGTATGACCGCGTAATTCGGCAATTTTTTCACTTGTGAATATATCCCATAAATATAATACTGAACCAGCAGCAGTAAGTAGGGCATTTTCACGAGGATGAAATTGGGCATTGTCTGCATTGGCACTCAGCGTCGTAATTTGTTTGCGCGTGGCTAGTTCCCAAATATAGATAGTCGAATTCGTACCTGCAGCAATGTATTTTCCATCATCACTGGCGGTGACGTGGTTTAGATCATCAATACCATTGCCATTTAAATACCCAATCTGTTTGCCTTCTGAAACATCCCAAATTTGTAGCGTTTTATCATTATTCGCTAAAATAAACCATTCACCATCTGCAGTAAATGTTGCGGTTGCCTCTGTTGTTTGGGCATCAATTTGAAAAAGTCTCTCAGCAGTTTTGGTATTCCAAAATTGAATAATGCCCTGATTGTTCATGGCTGTCAGTATTTGCCCATTCGCATTGATTGGACTAAATAACAATAGTTTTCCAGTTGGTGGGGTGTATACATGATCGTCTGAACCATATATTCCAGAGAAGAAAAATTCCAAAAATATATTTTCACCTGTTTCTACGTCAGTCACAATAATATAGCTGCCTATATCAGATGCGATGTATTTATTATCAGGACTAAATTTCATTCGAATTGGATTCGCAAAACCAATACGACCTCTCTTTTCAACAGGTTGAATAGTTCTTGGCTGCCCAACAGTTACGATGCCCACACCCGCTTGGGTTGATGGTTGAATTGTCGCTGTATACAAGCCTTGATCTACAGATTGAATCCGATGCAGTAATTTTTCATTACCATCATAGCCACTGTTTTGATTGTTATATAAAGAATTTGCTTCAGTAAAAAATTGGCCATCAGGAAAGGTTTGCAAATGCAATGTGGGCAATAATGAATTATTTGCAATATCATCAATTCGGTATGTGATAAATTCTGCTTTTGAGTAATAGTCTTTGACCTTAATCCCAGCAATCATCGCATTCTCAGCTTCTGTACCGATATAACAACGGGTACTAATTGATTCTAGGTTTTGATCTGTATTTTGGGTTTCATACGCATTGACAATTGCAATTCCTTCTGCAGCAGTGGCGGGACTGACTGTAATGGTATAAAGGCCTTCAGACAAGGTTAAAGTGGTTTCAAGTTTTGTGGATAATGCAGAGTTATCATCACGATAAACCGAAACGGCTTCAGGAAAGGTTTTAACTTCTATTTGCGGAATAAATTGATTATTGGCAATTTGTGAAACAGCTTGTGCGCTGATTTTAACTTCTTTTTCTCCTCCAGAGATTTGAACCCCTGCATACATGAAGTTTTCAGCTTGAGTTTTAACCAAACAGCGCGTACTTAAGCCTTCATACCTAATTTCGGCTAATGCACTGCCCCATACGCTGCTAAATAATAACAGCAATAGTAAATGTTTATAATACATGTTTGTCTCATTAAAAAAATAGAAATTACCTCTCAATATAGCTGATTTTTTGGATATGTCTAATGAAAACAGGGGGTGTTAGGTAAAGGTAAGCTGTTTAAATCTGATAAGATCATTGATATAAACATGGAAAATTAATGGATTGATTGCTTAAAAAAGAGGTGCAAATGAGATTATCTACACCTCTTAACATATTAGATTAAAAAGCTACTCTAGAAATTCACTAATATCAAAAAGCTGAACACCTTCACCTGTTTTAAAAGTAAGGAATTGACCACTAGGGCTTAACTTAAATGATTCTGAGTCGATAAAATTATCTTGAACTCTAGTGGCTAGTGAGTGTTGAAGCTCTCCTGTTGTCGCGTCTTTAAGCTGTATCACTCTACCGTCATATGCTTCCGAAACAGTAAGGTTATGTGTTATGACTTCTTCTGCTCCCGTATCATTAACAGTCACTTGCTCACCTGTACTGATATTGAATGAACGTGTGCTGCTGGGGTTGCTATTCATGATCGCTGTTAAAATAGACCCATCAGTATTAAAGTTAAGTGAATTGACCCAATATGGGCTAAGCTGTTGGTTACAAGCGAAGGATAGGCCTAATGTGACTATGTGACCAGACTCGGTATAACAACCATCTAAATGGCTATCTTGAACTAACTCTCCTAAGTCATATCTTTTTTGACCCGTTTTAGTATCCCATATATGGATTTTGTCTTGATAAATGTTAGATGCTGTTGCTAATAATGTCTCATCAGGACTAAAGGCTATCGCACGTGTGCCTCCTTTATTTCCTGCTATTGTGTGTTGAACGGCAGGATATTTAAGTTGATACAACTCAGATATATTTAATAACTCTATACCAGTTGCGTTACTATGAGATAAGGCAACAAAGTGCTTATCACTGGTAAACTTCGTATGGAAATTTAGAATAGAAGAGGTATTGAGGTCTGCAGTGACTGTTTTAGTTGCTATATCCCATAACCTTTTTCCAGAAAGTAGCATATTTCCATCTGAACTAAACTCTAATGACTTCTGGTAATTTATGCCCACTATAGGTTGCGTTAGAAGTTCACTCTTCATTGTTGTCACGTCTAGCAACATAATGCCAAGTTTATCATTGTTGATAGCCAATGTTTTACCGTTAGGGTGGAAAGCAAGTGCATGTATGTTATTTGTTGTTTCAAATGTTGAAATAGATTGTCCCGTTGCAACATTCCATAACTGCACAGTACTTTTTTCAGAACCCGAGCCAGATGCTAATGTGTTTTCGTTAGGATCATAGGCAATTGCCGTCACAGGATGAGTATGGATTAATGTTGATTCGAGCTTGCCAGTGGTTGTATTCCATAGATAAATGTGACGACCTGATGTCACAAATAATATATTACTGTCTGGATTAAAGGTGATGGATTCAGGCCAACCTGCATGCCCTTCTAATTTAAAGAGTAATTTACCTGTTGTTACATCTAAAAGTTGTATCGCTTTACCCCATGTGCCAAAGGCCAATGTACGGCCATCAGGACTAAAACTTAGTGGGACGGTGTTGGAGGTCAGATTATTTAAACGACCGACTTCAGTATTTGTAGATACATCCCATAAAGAAATACTGCTGTCTTGCGCTGAATTGATTGCAATAGTGTGTCGATCAGGGCTGATTGCAAATGATGATACTGTCGTTTGATTCGCAATACGTTGTGATTGTACAGTCTCTACTGATAACGCCGTTTTTGGTGTAATTGACGTAGCACGCTGTATCTCTACTTGTGGTTGTTCAACGATTAAATCTGAAAGCGGTTTAAAATCAATTCTAACTCCATTTTCTTCAGCGACTCTTTTTAAGGTAAATGCCCAATCAGAGCTAAATGTATACTGTTCGTTAAGTAGATATGTTTGAATAGGTGCAATTTCTAAAGGTATTGATGGTACAGAAGTGAGATTATTAACAGTGGCTAAATTCCATATAGGTCTATACTTTTCAGCGGATGCTAAAATAAACTGACCTTCAGGATGAAACTGGAATTGGGTGTTATATGTGCCATATCCCGTTAATTTAGCAATGGGTTGGCCTGTTTGTAGTTCTCGTATAACTGCCTCATCTGCAACAGTCAATAAGAAGTTTTTGTTGGGATGGAAACTAACATGCTCTAAATGAGATAAAGAGAGTGTATATATAGTATTAAAAGTAGTTGTATTCCAAACCTGTGCTTTATCATTATAGCTTGCGGTTGCTAGCCATTTTCCTGTAGGATCAAACGCAAAATCTTTCACATTTTCAAATGTTTGCGCTGTACTAAAATCAGCTGTATTCCAAATATATAATTTATTGCTAGATGTGGTTGCAGTAAAAAATTGGCCTGTTGGATCAAATGAAGCTTGATTAATGGTTTTTGTTTTAGCTTCAGGCTCAATGCGAATGGTTTGAATCAATCTATCTGTTGAGATATTCCATACTTGAATGACATTATTGTGGTAGTCAGTTAACGCAATTTGTTGCCCGTTGGGATTAACCACACTATCACTTACGGAACTTACAATTTTACCAGGTAATGATAACTGTTTTCTGTCATCCGTTTTTCTATCCCATATTCGTACGTCACCTGAAAAAGTAGACGTTAATATGAGACGACCATTCGAGTGTGTTGGCATAAAATGCACATCAGGGTAAAAAGTGCCAAGGTCTTCATCTGCAACCAGAGTCTGTAATTTCTTGCCTGTTTTAGTATCCCATACCTGAATTGTACGATTGTCAAAACCAACAACCATAATTCGATTGTCTTCGCTTAATGCAAGTACTTGTACACTAGCTGCGGTTGAGGGGCTTTGTGTTACATTTTGATAATTAACATAAATATTATCGATAGGCGTGATAGCTTCAGGTTTAGCAACGTTAATAATGCCAATGCCTGCTTGATTGGAAGGTTGCACGGTGGCTGTATATAGGCCTTGTTGTAAGTCTTGAATACGATGTAATAATTTTAGGTCGCCGCCATAACCTGTATTGGCATGTTGATATACTGATTTGACTTCATTAAAAAATTGCCCATCAGGGAACGTTTGTAACTGTAAACGAGGCAAGAAGGGGTTATTGGGAATTTCACTAATTTGATACGCACGGAAATCTGCACGAGGGCTATTACCACGAACTTGAATCCCTGCAATCATGGCATGTTCATCTTTATCACCGATATAACAGCGTGTACTAATCGAATCTAACGCTTGTTCTGTTTCCCCAGTTTCGTAGGCATTGATAATTGCAATCCCTTCTGCTGCAGTTGCTGGACTAACTGTGATGGTATAAAAACCCTCTGTTAAGGTTAAAGTGGTTTGAAGTTCTGTAGATAACTTAGGATTATCATCCCGATATACAGAAACAGCCTCAGGAAAGGTTTTAACTTCTATTTGAGGAATAAACTGGTTATTGGTGATCTGTGAAACCGCTTGTGTGCTGATTTCGACTTCTTTTTCGCCACCAGAGATTTGAATCCCTGCATACATAAAATTCTCAGCTTGGGTTTTCACTAAACAACGTGTGCTTAAACCTTCATAACGAATGTCAGCCAATGCGTTGCTCGATAAGCTGCTACACAATAATAGCAACAGTGTATTTTTATAAGACATATGTAATCCATTAGAAAATTAGCAATTGCTAAAAATATAGCCGAATTTTAAAAAATGTCTAATTAAAATACGTGTTTTTTATGTAATAGAATGATTAATAAAATTATTTTAATGAAATATTTTGGGGGGCTTTAGTTGGCCTCTTTAGGCAATTTCAACATGGGACTTAAGGCATGGCTGATTGTGGCAGTGAGACCAGCAGAGTATAAAAGTAGGGCTGCTAACATACCAAAATGAAATAAAAATGCCCCTGAAATTACAATGCTACCGGGAATATAAGATAATTTTAATGTACGGCTAAGGTTATCATGGAATGATTCTGCGATATTAAATAATTGATCTAGCTGAATCAGAGATTGGCTTAAAATAATAATTTGTGCGCTATCTGTCGCAACTGTTGTTGCACCACGTAAAGACACAGAAATATCGGCTTGTTTCAATGCAATCGCATCGTTAATTCCATCCCCCACAAAACATACTTTTCGACCTTCATCCTGCAATTGTTTAACAATATCTGCTTTGCCTTCTGGTAAGACTTCAGCAAAAAAGCCATCCATTTCTAAACGCTGGGCAAGATGCTGCGTAGGATGATAATGATCGCCTGATAGAATATACAGTTTTAACTTGCGCTGATGTAATTGTTTGATGAGTTCTTCAGTTTCAGGGCGTAACTGTACTTGTAATTCAATTGTACCGATGAGTGTATTACCAACGGCAACAGCAACGAAGGAATTCCCCCATTCAATTGCTTTTTGATGTTGGGCTTCAACTTGTTTAGGAATTTCGATATTCGCTGAACGCATAAAACGCAAACTACCGACTTTAATATCCTGCTGTTGATAACGTACATGAATCCCAAAGCCAATCTGATAATGAGATTCATCGGGTGCAGCCAGTTCTATATCATATTGTGCTGAGGCAGTTAAAATCGCTTTTGCAATTGGATGGGTTTGTCGATATTCTGCAATCGCTGCAAAATAAAGTACTTGCTGTTTTGTCCAATCGTGATAATGATGAATTTCGCTGACTTCAGGTTGTTCTATGGTTAACGTACCTGTTTTATCAAAAATGACTGTATCAATCGTATGCAGTAATTCTAAAGAACGCCCGTCTTTGACTAAAATTCCGTTATGCGAGGCGATATTTAAAAAACTCAACATGCTTAAAGGGCCTGAAAACATCATGGTTGACCCTAACCCACTGTTTAAAATAGTAACTGCACCTGTTGTGCCCACAGTCATCCATGCAAGGCCACTGGCAGCTAATACGGGTAAAGCAAGGCTATCGGCAATTTTTTCACTACGGGCTTGATGGTCAAGATGGGAATCACTGGTGTTGGCTAAAATTTGACTGATTTGCATAGCAATGGTTTCACTGCCTGTTTGGTCAACAGCAACGTAAATTTTACCACTAAGAATCAGTGTATTGGCGAACACTTTATCTTTATTGGATTTTTCTACAGGTTGTGATTCGCCTGTCAAAATATGTTGATCGATTAAAGCGTTACCATCAACCACATGCCCGTCAATCGGTACAGTTTGGCCAGCATTTAAAACCAATACATCGCCAATTTGTAATGCTGAAAAAGCAATTTCGGTTTCGACATTGTCCACAGAAATCCATACGGTGCTAGGCGGTTGTACGGCAAATGTACTCATTAACATATTTTGTGAGTAATTCTTTGTGCGTGCGGCAATTTTCAACGCTAATAACACCACTAACATCATGGCACTACTGATAATATAAAATCCCCCCAATAACCCAAATAGCACCGAAGCCACACCGACATGTGATAAATATGCAATCCGTTTTTCATACACAGCAGTGATAATACTTTGTTTCACAATCGGATAAGTCGTATATAACACACCAATTGCAGTTAGTATCAACAACGGTGGATAAAAAAAGCTGCCAATAATTGCAGTCGTGGTATTAACGATAGAAATACCTAGATTACGATTAATATTAGCTTCTTCCTGCTTGTCGTTATGAATAAACTCTTGTAATTGCTGATTGCGTTCTTGAGACACAAATTGGCTATCAATGTTTTTCTCAAAAAATTGTTGGTATTTTTCATCGACTTTTTTAAATACTTTAGCGACACGTTTATGTACACCAGCCTTCGCCGCTAAAGCGATGCCACTACCAGCTAATAATATGGGTACGAGGGGAATCATCTTTAGTGCTTTTTAAATACGTGTACGACCATTGGATTTGGTGCTTTAGAGAAAACTGCTACAGATTCTAAACCACCTTGTTTGGCCATGTCTTGGAAAAACTCAATAGGGTATTTATACGAGCTGACAGTATGAAACTCGTCATCTTTTTGAATTTCAATAGCTGTATTATTCAAAGTGAAACGCTGACTTTCTGTCGCAACAGCAGTATGTCTGACACAATATTCTTGTGGTAGCCAATCAAAACGGTAATTGAAGCCATTCGGTGTGAAATCTTGTATTGCATAGTCTCGTTTTAAACGATAGAAAACACTTAACATAGTATTGGCCAAAGGCTCATTGACATAGGCTTTACGCAAAGAACTTTCATCTGGGTTACTGTCTTCACCTACAATTAATAGGCCATCGGTAGGTAATACTTCGGCTAAGCGTTGGAAGAAGTCGATACATTGTTCAGGACGTAAATTTGTAATGGTACTGCCTTTAAAAAATACCACAGGATTTTCAAATTCTTGCACAATGGCTACGTTTTTTACAAAATCAGTTTCTATACCTTGGAATGCAACTTGTGGTAATTCCTGATCCATGACAGACTGGGCTTGAGTTAAATAAGTAACGCAAAGGTCAATCGGAACGTATCTGGCTAATTTTTCTGTGGCTTTTAAGAGAGGTAAGGTTTTGTTGCGAAAGGCGATTTCTGTGCCGACACCAAATTCAATGATGGTTGCATTTTCAGGGATTTGTGCAGCTAGGTCTTCAACAGAGTGTTGTAAGATTTTGATTTCTTCGCGATATAAATAATAGTCAGGAACATTATAAATCAAGTCATTGTAATGGGTTTCACCACAAGCTAAGTCATTCTCTATCTCTGGATTTGGCGAGCTGTAAATGTAGGGGTACATGTTTTCTTTAGCTTGCCTTTGGAACAACTGGGTAATGTCCGATAAAAATAAATCGGGATCGGATGCAGATGTCTGTTCCAGTGTGAAAATATGAGGGTTTACATCTGTGGAGCGTAATTTTCCTTCCATAAATTCGTCACCTTTTTATCAGGGTTAAACATATACACTTGGAGTTGTATTTGAAACCTTATGATTAAATAGATTAACACAAATTAAAATTATAAAACATAAATTCGTTAAAAAAGAGGTGTGAAAAATATCTTTACACCTCTTTGTGTTTTTTACCTGTTATTTCAATATATCAGCAATATCCCAAAGTCGAATTGGATAATTTTGTGGAGTTGTATTAGTGCCTATGAGTGCTAATTGACTGCCATCAGCTTTTAGAACCATGTTTGTAGTGCTAACTAAATTTTGAGTGTTGAATATTGCTTTAAGTTGCCCTGTTTCAATATTCCAAAAGCGGATACTACGATCATCTGCACCTGAAATAAGTGTTTTGCTATCAGGGCTAAACAACGTTGTATTAATCCGACCAAGATGGCCTGTAAGTGTTGTGACTAATTGCCCTGTGGTTGCATCCCAAATTGGTATACTTCTATTATCACTATTAATATCTGTGCTATTAGAGCTTTCATATTCGTTATGAGCAGCGGCAATATATTTTCCATCAGGACTTAACACTATTTTTTGCATTTTGTGTATATTGTCAACAATTTTAAATGGTTGCTGACCTGTATTTGTATCCAATGCAATAATAGTGTGATTACTTAATGAGGCAATTAGGCGTTGACCATTAGGCGTAAATTCTAACGATTTGAATGTGACTTCTTCATCTGATGAGGTATCAATTTCAATTGGCCACTGTGCTAGCTGTGTTTTTGTTGCCACATCCCACAAGCGAACAGTTTTATCTTCTCCTGCAGCTGCGGAAGCCAATGTTTTACCATCAGGGCTAAAGTCAATCACAGTTACACGGCCAGAATGTCCTTCAAGTCGAGCTATATTTGCACCTGTACTTGTATCCCAAAAATCAATGACATTGCCTTTAAAATCATTTTCTCCAACGCCATCAATAAATCCACTACCACATGAAGCTAAAGTTTTGTTATCTGGGCTAAATTTCAATGAAAGTATGTAATGTTGTCTGTAACTCTCATTAAAAGCTTGAGCGGCAGCAGTATTTAAATAGTGTGATGCATTAGGGTCAGTTAAGTTAACAATTTTTGACTTGTTACCGAATGAAAAACGCTTTTTACCTGTTTGTGCATCCCAAATATGTATTTGATCGTCGTAGGTATTAGAACCTGATGTGAATAGTTTTCCATCAGAACTGAATGTCATAGATGAAATTGAGCTGGTATGAGCATCAGAAAATACAACTTGACTGTTAATAGATTGTGCTTGATATAAATCTGATATATCTAAAAATTCTATTAGCTCTAAATTTACCCTTGTTCGGATAATAGAACCATACGGTGCTGAAGCCACAATATGATTACCAACAATAAAGTGTGCAGCACTATGGTTAGGTAGGTAAGCAACAAGCTGTTTTGTTTCTATATCCCAGAATTCAGTGTGCTTTCCAGTCATAGCAACTGCTAATGTTTTTCCATCGGGGCTAAATGCCATTAAGCCTGTTTTACTTGGTTGTAATTGATCGATCTCAGTCATTGAAGCTGTATCGATAAAGGAAATTTTATCTTGATTTGTAACAGCTAGTTGCTTTCCGTCAGGGCTGAGTATAAATTCACCTGAACCTTGTACACTAAATGCTGCTATTCTTTGTTCAGTTTCAAGATTCCATAACCATATTTTACTTGAGCCGTTTACTTCAGCTTCTCTGGATACAAGTAATTTACCGTTTGGATGGAATGCAAAACTGGATATAGGATTATCCCCAACTAATTTGGTTTTGGCTTGTTCGGTTGTTATGTCCCATAAGTGTATGGCAGGGTCATCATCAATTTGTAATGCAATGGTTTGACTATCAGGGGAAAACTCAAAATTCCTAATAAATTCAGTATATCCAGTTATTTTTGATAAGGCTTGACCTATTGTAATATCCCATAAATATACGGCTTTATCCTTTGCTATGTGAAATGCTAACAGTTTGCCGTTCGGGCTAAAGCTCAATGGTACTTCTAAACTAAATGCATATAAACTAAATACATACGTATTTAAGCGTCCAATTTCTTTACCCGTCACCACATCCCATAATTGAATAAAGGGGTGTAACTGTGATGTTGTTGCTAATGTACGGTTATCAGGGCTAAAAGCAGCAAAGAATGCGTCATCACCTCTTCGTGCAGGAAATAAAGGCACTTCATCTTCTGTAAGTGGTGTTTTGGGTATGATAGGTGTGAAAAATTCTGCTGTAACGGTTGTAGCTTGTGGAATTGTAATTGCTGTATCTAGTAATGGTTTAAAATGAAAGGTAGGGGTAAGGCTATAATCCAATACTCGTACTCGGATAAATTTTCCATCAGCACTTAAGTTTTGGTCTGCATTAGAGTAAGGTATAACTTGTTTATTTGACTGAACAATAATTGGGTTTTCTGGTGATGCTGCTACGTTCTTTAAGTTGGATATATCCCAGAGTTGTGTATCTTTATTTCCATATCCATAGCTATTTAATAAATATTGTCCATCAGGTGTAATTTGAAATGTAGATACAGAGCCTGTATTAGCCAAATTTGCAACCAATTGACCTGTGGCGGTATTCCATATATAGATTGCATTGTCTTCAACTGTTGCTAATAAATTACCATCAGGTGTAAAACCGATTTGTGCATCAGAATTACCATGTGAGTTGAGCGATATTATTTTAGTTTGATTTGTTAAATTCCAAGTTGCAACTTCACCATCTGAGTGCTTGATAGCAATTTGGTATTGATTAGGATGAAATTCTGCTATTTGTACATCTGATAAAGTCATGACTTTATGCTTAGTTTTAATATCCCATACATATAAATCGTTTTTAGATTTTGCCGCAACATATTTCCCATCAAAGTTAACAAATAGGCTATCAATTTGCTGTCCTTGGTGCTCCAATGTTCCAACGAGATTGCCAGTTGAAAGGTCTAAAAGCTGGACAATATTAGCATTACCACTGAAAATAAGTATTTCACCATCAGGCGTAAATGTGTAGTTATACTGATTATCAAATCCATCTCCCAAAGGTTGTGGCTCAGCCTGAAAAACGGACTTACCTGTTTTGGTATTCCAAAGCCTTACAATGCCATCCTGTCCAGTTGAAATTAAAAAGCGTCCATTTGAATTAATCGGACTAAATTGCAATAAATCTGGTTTTTGACCGTGATAACCATTGAGATTATGTAGTAACTCACCTGTTTGTAAATCCCATATTTCAATTTTATCGTCTAATGTACCAATGGCCATAATCCGATCATCGTCACTATATTTCACTGCATCACCATAAACCACCCCTATTGTTGTGATGGAGTCGACTGGTGTAATTTGCTCAGGTTTAACGACTGTGACAATACCAACCCCTGCTTGATCCGATGGTTGAATAGTTGCAGTATAAAGGCCTTGCTCTAAATGCTGAATGCGTCGTAAAAGCCTTTGGTTGCCATCATAACCATTGTTTTGATTATTATAAAAAGACTTCGCTTCAGTAAAAAATTGTCCATCTGGAAATGTTTGCAAATGTAAAGTGGGTAAAATTTGATTATTAGGGACTTCGTCAATTCGGTAAGTAATAAATTCAGTGCGGGCACTATCACCATTAATTTGAATACCTGCAATCATCGCATCTTCATTTTTAGTACCAATATAACAGCGAGTACTAATTGATTCTAAAACGGGTTCTGTTTCGCCTGTTTCATAAACATTAATAATTGCAATTCCTTCAGCAGCAGTGGCAGGGTTAACTGTAATGGTGTAAAAACCCTCAGCTAGGGTTAAGGCTACTTCCAAACTTTTGGATAAATTAGGGTTGGTATCACGGTAAATAGACGTTGCTTCAGGAAAGGCTTTAACTTCAAGTTGTGGAATAAATTGGTTATTAGTGATGTCTGTCACCGCTTGAGTACTGATTCTGACTTCCTTGTCACCGCCAGAGATTTGAATCCCTGCGTACATAAAATTCTCAGCCTGCGTTTTCACCAAACAGCGTGTACTTAAGCCACCGTAGCGGGTGTCAGCCAAGGCATTGCCCCATAAGCTGCTGAACAATAACAGCAATAGTAAGTTTTTATAAAACATGTTTTATCTCATGAAAAAAATTAAAAGTTATTAAAAACTATAGATGAAAATTTTAATAAGTCTAATTTTATTATGGTTTATATTGGAGTTTTTTTTCTGGTTTAAAAAAACTTTCTTAACAAAAGCTTATAATCGAAATTGACCGTTTCTATATCCTTCATATTTGTTTTGCTATAATACGCGCCACTATGAAGACGACCGAGCAAGACATCTCCAGACATACCCCCGTGATGCAACAATATTTACGGATTAAAGCCGAACATCCTGATACATTGTTGTTTTATCGCATGGGCGACTTTTACGAATTATTTTTTGAAGATGCTGAACGTGCGGGGGTGATTCTTGATATTGCCGTAACCAAACGTGGCAAAAGCGGTGGCCTAGATATTCCTATGGCAGGTGTGCCTTATCATGCGATAGAACCCTACTTAGCCAAATTAGTGAAGCAAGGTCATTCCGCGGTGATTTGTGAACAAGTTGGCGACCCTGCAACCAGCAAAGGGCCTGTCGAACGTCAAGTTTCACGGATTATTACCCCCGGTACACTGACAGATGAAGCCTTGCTCGATGAACGCCAAGACAGTGTTTTAGTTGCGGTGCATTGTGAAAAAAATACTTTTGGTATTGCTACTTTAAATTTATCTAGCGGCCGTTTTACCGTTACCGAAGTCAATAGTGAATCTTTATTACACAGCGAATTAGTACGTTTGCAACCTGCTGAATTACTAATTAGTGAAGATTACAGCTTTAATTTGCCAAAATTTCCTGTTCGCAAGCAACCCCCTTGGTACTTTGATATTCAAACCGCGTTACGCTTATTGACTCAACAATTTGGTGTGCAAAACTTAGCGGGCTTTGGCTGTGACCATCTTACATTAGCGATTACTGCAGCGGGCTGTTTATTGCAATATGCCAAAGAAACCCAACGCACGGCACTACCACACTTACAAGGTTTAAGCTGGGAACGGCGTGAAGACAGTTTAATGATGGATGTGGCCACGCGACGTAATTTAGAATTAGACAGTGGTTTACAAGGCAAACAAGAACATACCTTAGTCAATGTGCTCGATCAATGTGCAACCCCGATGGGTAGTCGTTTACTGCGGCGTTGGTTACATCGGCCATTACGCGACACTGCGATTTTAAGCGCACGCCACCAAAGTATTGGCAAATTATTAGAACAAAATAATATTCATGGCTTGTACAAGTTATTGCGTAGCATGGGTGATGTGGAGCGGATTCTGGCACGGGTTGCGATTCGTAGTGCTCGACCGCGTGATTTAACCCAGTTGCGTACTGCTTTGGGTTTATTGCCTGAGGTGAAAAAAGAATTAGCTTTATTACAGACTGATTTATTGCAGGATATTGGGGAAAAAATCACCGTATTTCCTGAAATTTATACTTTGTTATGTCAGGCCGTTGTCGAAGAACCTCCGTTTTTAATTCGTGATGGCGGTGTGATTGCAGCAGGTTATAGCCCAGAGTTAGATGAATTACGCCGTTTAAGTCATGATGCAAATGGCTATTTAAGCGATTTGGAAATGCGTGAGCGTGAACGTACGGGAATTCAAAATTTAAAAGTTGGCTACAATAAAGTCCATGGCTATTATATTGAAATCAGTCGTACCCAAAGCAATCAAGTACCTGAAGATTACGTCCGCCGCCAAACTTTGAAAGCCGTTGAACGTTTTATTACTAAGGAATTAAAACTTTTTGAAGACAAAGTATTAAGTGCTAACGAGCGTGCATTGCAGTTAGAAAAGCATTTGTATGAAGAGCTGTTATTAAAGCTGCTGGACTATTTGAAGCCTTTACAAATTTGTAGTGCCGCAGTTGCCGAGTTAGACGTGTTAAATACATTGGCAGAACGTGCCGATACACTAAAATATAATCCACCCGAATTTACCCATGAAGAAGTGGTCTTAATTGAAGAAGGTCGTCATCCTGTTGTGGAAGCGATTCAAGATATTCCATTTATGCCGAATGATTTAAACTTGCATGAAGATCGACGTATGCTTTTGATTACAGGTGCGAATATGTCGGGTAAATCGGTTTATATGCGTCAAACTGCGTTGATCGTTTTACTCGCACATATCGGTAGTTTTGTACCTGCGCAAAAAGCGGTATTAGGTTCGATTGATGGGATTTTTACCCGGATTGGAGCAAGCGATGATTTGGCGGGTGGTCGCTCAACGTTTATGGTCGAAATGACTGAAACAGCCAATATTTTACACAATGCTACACGCAACAGCTTGGTGTTAATGGATGAAATTGGACGCGGAACAAGTACCTTTGATGGCCTGTCTTTAGCTTGGGCTTGTGCCGAACATTTATTGCAAAAATTGAATTGTTATACTTTATTTGCGACCCATTATTTTGAGCTGACCCGTTTACCTGAATTGCATAAAGGCGTGACCAATGCACATTTAGAAGCAGTTGAAAAACAAGATAAACTCATCTTTTTACATACGGTGAAAGACGGAGCAGCCAATCAAAGTTATGGTTTACAAGTGGCATTGTTGGCGGGTGTACCGAAAACCGTTGTCAATCAAGCCAAAAAACGCTTAAAAATGTTAGAAAATCAGCAGTTGGGTGCGCCTCAGCAAGAACAATTATTTTTAGAAACCCCTGTTGAGCCAGAACCTGTTTCACACCCTGCATTAGATATATTGGCTGATATTTCACCAGAAAATTTAACACCTAGACAAGCGTTAGATATGATTTACCAGCTTAAAGAGTCGTTGTAATTCATTTGGCTGTTTATTGATAAAACGGTTTGGCAAGATTTGCTCTGTGCTGGAGAGATTGATAACGAGAAGCTTGTGTTGGTGCTTAAAATTATTTGAATCACTGGCGATTTTAGTGCAGTCTACCTATATATTCGTCTATATTTATTGCAACTATTCCCAACAGCAACTAAGTATTCAACATGATGCGCTGGTCAAGTCTCCTTTCCCTATGGGTGCTATCTTGTTATGCACAAGCTGAAATCTATTTATCAGACAATCAGCCTTTGATCCCTAATGCCAATCATATTTATCAAATTGAACAAAAACTAGGGCAAACCAAAGGGCATAACTTATTTCACAGCTTTGATCGATTTAATATTGATACTGGAGAAATTGCCTCATTTTCTGGGTCGGAACAGATTCAAAATATTATTGCCCGTGTCTCAGGCGATCAAACCAGTTTTATCAATGGTCAACTACATTCGTCTATCCCTAAAGCAAACTTATACTTACTCAATCCCAACGGCATCATATTAGGTGCACAAGCTGAATTAGCATTAACGGGGCACTTTTATGCAACAACGGCGGATTTTATTCAATTTGATGATAATCATCGTTTTTATGCTACGCCAAATCAAAATGAATTATTAAGTATGGCTTCGGTTTCCAGTTTTGGCTTTTTGAACGCAGAACCTGCGCCGATTCACATTTTCCGTGATGCTAGTAACCCTCAAAATTTACAGTTCGAATCTCAACAAAATATTGCACTTCTTGGCGGTGACATCTTATTAAAAGGTGCTCCTGACAATACTCTAGTCGGTCTGGATATGACTGAAGGACAGATTTTTCTCGCCAGTTTAGCTGGTCAAGGGCAAGTTTCTATTATAGATCATAACGTTCAGATTTCTGATAATATCGCATTGGGCGACATTGTTTTAACTGATAATTTTTCTCTGTCTGTAACAGGTCAACAAGGCAAAATCATTGCTCGAGCAAAGAATTTCACTTTATCCAATCAAGCAACAATTACAGCTGATGGACAATTATTAGATATTCAAGCGGATACGGTGTTGATTGAAAATGCAAGCAAAATTCTCACAGACAATTATTTCACCGCACCCAATCAAGCAGGCACGATTAAGATTCAAGCACGCGACATTCAATTGGATTCAGGTGGACAAATTTATATTTTCAATGACAACTTAAATCGGCAAGGTGGTCTGATTGATTTAAATGCAGAACGGATTACGATTGCAGGTGAAAGTAACAATACTTTAACTAGCATCATGACCCGTTCAACAAATAGTGGTAGCACTGGCTCTATTGATTTGAAAGCGAAGCAATTAGCGATTCTCGACGGTGCAAATATCAGTACCACTGCTTATGCAAGAGGCCAAGGTGGGGCACTGAATATTCAAGTAACAGATAGTGTGGTGATTCAGGGTGAAAGTCAGGCAGGTTATCCCAGCACAGTGAGTGCTAACACAGAAGGTTCTGGCCAAGCGGGGCAAATCTATATAGAAACTGCTCAGCTGCGTATTTTAGATGGAGGGAGTTTAACCGCGTCGACATCTGATATTGGACAAGGTGGGGTGTTAAATTTAAATATCACTGATACGTTATTGATTCAAGGTGAGCGACAAGATGGTTTTCCCAGTGTGATTGATGCTAGCTCTTATGGAACGGGTGCGGCGGGACATTTGGTGCTAAATGCAAATAAAATTAATATCCTAAATGGTGGATTAGCAGGTGCAGGCACATTTGAGTCAGGTGAAGGTGGTTTAGTAAGTATTGTCGCAAATGAAATTAATATTGAGGGAAAACGAACAGATAATGTATCCAGCATGATTGCAACAGGCACTTATGGCGATGAAGATGCAGGCAATTTAAGCATCACTGCACAACAATTGAATCTTGGTTCAGGCGGGATGATTGCAACCAGTGCATTTGCGGCGGGTAAAGGGCGTGCTGGAGATTTATTTATTGATGTGCAGCAGTTAAATTTACGTGACAATGGCCAAATTAATGCGAATTCTTTAACTTCAGGTGGCGATATGACGCTGAGTGCAAAAGGGATTTATTTGCAAAACAGTCGAATTGAAAGCCAATTAGCGGGTGAGTTGATTTTTGATAGTTTGTCCAGTGGGGGCAATTTGCATATCACAGCCACTGATTATATTGTGTTAGATAATAGTCAAATTACAGCCAGCTCAGAATTGGCCAGTGGCAATGGGGGAAACTTAACTCTCAGCACGCAATTTATAATCGCGAATCATGGCAGCCAGCTACAAGCCAGAGCGTTCCAAGGTCATGGTGGCAATATTAATATTGATATTTTTGGTTTATTCAAAGCAGGCACGATGTCAAATCAGCAATTATTTGATGCTTCTTCAGAATTAGGTATTAGTGGTGAAACCAATATCCAACTAGACACAGTGGTTGATATTCAATACGGTTTACTAACATTGCCAAAAACGTTTTTGACCCATCATCAAGCATTTGAACTGTGTGGTACAACGCGCAATCAAAGTCATTTTATTTTTCATCCTTATACAGGTTCAAAATATTCAGTATTTGATTGGCGACCCTCCCCCACAAGCCATTTGCTTGATTTTTAACCGCCTAAATAAGCTTGATAGCCTTGTTGCTCTAAGCGTTGGGCTTTATCCAAGACAGTTGCTTCTAAGTTTTGCTTATAGTCTTTTACAGCTTGGCGCACTTCTGGATATTGGCCACTGATAATTTGTGCCGCTAATAAACCTGCATTTTTAGCATTGTTAATTGCAACGCTGGCAACAGGCACGCCTCCCGGCATTTGTACGATGGATAATAATGAATCTAATCCATTCAAACTAGCCGTTTTGATCGGAACACCGATAACGGGTAGTGGTGTAACGGAAGCAATCATACCAGGTAAATGTGCTGCACCGCCTGCGCCTGCGATAATCACTTCTAAACCGCGTTGTTCGGCTTGTTGTGCATAATCAAATAAACGCTGCGGGGTTCGATGCGCAGAAACAATGGTCAATTCATACCTGACTTCTAATTCATCTAAAATCTTTGCTGCATCTTGCATAACGGGCAAATCGGAATCGCTGCCCATGATAATACCCACAATGGCTTTGTCTAGCATTGCTTTTGTCCTTTGATTTTTAAAAGGTTTTTAGCTTTATGCAGTTTGGCAATCACTTGATCTGAATCATCATCGATCACAGTAATATGCCCCATTTTTCTAAATGGTTTAGTAATTTCTTTACCGTATAAGTGGAAGTATAAACCTTCGATACTTAATACGTCTGATAAACCTTCAATCACGGGCGTGCCTTGATAATCGGGTTCACCGAGTAAATTTAACATGGCAACAGGTTTTAATAATTGCGTCGAGCCTAATGGTAAACCTGTGATAATCCGTACCAGCTGTTCAAATTGGCAAGTGATACAGCCTTCAATCGTATAGTGTCCTGAGTTATGTGGACGTGGTGCGATTTCATTGACAAGTACATCGCCTTCTTTGGTTAAGAACATTTCAACACCAAACACGCCAACCCCTTCTAATGCTTCAACAGCATGGGCGGCAACTTCTAAGGCTTTCTGGGTAATGTCTTCAGGAATGCGAGCAGGTGCGGTGACAATGTCACAAATATTGGTACGATCATCAAACACCATTTCAACCACGGGATAACACGCCACTTCGCCTTTAACGCTACGTGCAACCATGACCGCAAGTTCTTTCTCAAAATCAATATATTCTTCGATTAATGAAGGGGTATGCAAAACCTTATCTATATCATTCGCACTTTGCAGTACCACTACGCCTTTGCCATCATAACCACCTTTGCGGGCTTTTTGCACCAATGGAAATGTTGCTTGTTGTAAATAGGCTGCATCAACTTTATCAACAGCGGTATAAGGTGCAACGGGCACACCATGCTGTTCAAGTACTTGCTTTTGCTTTAATTTGTCTTGGATGATTTCAAGTAGGTAAGGAGAAGGGTAAATCGTATGGCCTTCTTGATGCAGTCTTTTCAGTGTTTCTGTGTCAATGTGTTCGACATCGAACGTGACAACATCGCTTAAATGTGCGAGCGCGGCCAGCTTGTTAGCGTCATATAAGTCGCCGACAATTTGTGCATCTGCAATATGTTCTGCAGGACAGCGCGGTTGTGGATCAAGAACGGTGACATAAAAACCCATGCGTTTCGCAATTTGGGCTGTCATCTTGCCAAGTTGCCCACCACCAATAATACCAATGCGTGAGACAGGATAAGAGTGTGTTGCTGTTACCATGGCTTATCTGTGTAAAAACTTATTATTATAATTGTAGATTGATGATTTATACAAGAAAAATTTGAATTTAATTGCAAAAATCATTTTTATAGTAGACCAAAAATGTGACAGTTACCTTATTTAAAGGAAATCAATGGACTTGGATTAAAGCCAATGCTTGAGTCTCGCGCGGAATACCCCTATATTGCACAGCAGTTCAAAACTAAAAATGTCATCATGTTTAGCTTTCAATATCCTTGGTTTGCGTTATTACTTCCTATTCCAATTTTAGTGTGGTGGTTATGGCCGCAGCGTCAAGCATCGCATTTGCCACAAATTCGTATGCCCAATCTGGCTTTTTTGCAACAGGCGTTTCAAACTGCAGGTGTCACATCAGTACGCAATCGCTGGGTGATTTTGCGCTGGGTGTTATTGTGGTTGACTTGGATTGGTTTTGTATTAGCCGCCATGTCGCCACAGTGGGTAGATAAACATATTGAAGTCAGGCAATCAGGTTATGATTTGATGTTAGCGGTGGATTTATCCGAGTCGATGCTACAAGATGATTTTACTTTGCGCCAACGCCAAATCACTCGCTTACAAGCAGTCAAAGCCGTACTTGTACCTTTCATAGATAAACGGGTTGGGGATCGGATTGGTTTAATATTATTTGCCGATCATGCTTATTTACAATCACCATTGACTTTGGATAACCAAGCAATTAAATCCTTTATTGAACGGTCTGAAATCGGGATGGCGGGACAAAAAACCGCAATCGGTGACTCTATCGGCTTAGCAATCAAAAAATTACGTGAACGGCCAGAAGATTCCAGAGTATTGATTTTGCTTACAGATGGTGAAAATACAGCGGGTAAATTGTCGCCGTTGAAAGCAGCAGAGTTAGCCAAGCAATATAATATTCAGATTTATACAATTGGGGTGGGGCAAGTTTCAGGCATGTTTGGGCGTGGCTTTGATGAACAAACGTTACGTGAAATTGCCAAAATGACGGGCGGTGCATATTTTTCTGCAACTAACTTAAATGCACTGAGTCAAGTTTATGATACGATTGATAAAAATTTACAGAAAACAGAAGCAGATAGTCGTATTTATTTGCAGCGTACTCACTTATATCGAATTCCGTTAGTCATGGGTTTATTGGCCTTATTTGGGTTGTATATTTTACGTCTGAGAGTTTACGAACTGCACTGATACAATGAGAGTTACAAAGTATGCAAGCTGATTGATGATGACTATAAATAAAGTGAGAACTGATTTTCTATCAATGCAATGATACTGACTTCGCTTCACTAATTAGTTAAATCATGGGGCAAACAATGAACATACGGATACTGGTCTTGTGGATGTGTTTTAGCCATATTGCACAAGCAGATATTTCAATTAACAATGACTTGTTGACAACTCACAATGGTTTGTTTGAGATTTCGCAGGATTTCGGGCAAACGGTAGGTAGTAATTTATTTCATACGTTTGATTCGTTTAATTTGAATCAGGGTGAAATTGCACAATTTTCAGGGTCTGAACACATTCAAAATATTATCTCTCGGGTAATAGGGGGCGAGTCGAGCTTCATTAATGGCACAATCCGTTCTACGATACCCAGTGCAGATTTTTATTTTCTCAATCCTTATGGTGTTTTATTTGGAACATCAGCGCGATTAGAAATACAAGGTAGCTTTCACGCTTCGACGGCAGACTATATTAAGTTATCCGATGGTGGTGAATTTCATGCCCGCTTTCCAGCACATGATCTTTTAACGGTTGCTCCTGTTGCCAGTTTTGGATTTCTAACCAATAGCCCCGCTCCAATCACAGTCAGTGGTGCAGGTGAAATCAGTCAAGAACTTGCTGCAACTTATTATGATGAAAATGGCGCATTGGATTATACAAAAGCCCCTCTTCAACTACCTAACAATCAACAGTTTTCTCTTATCGGTGGTGAAATCACTATTTCAGGACATTATGATGAAAACAGTGCTTTACCTTTAGCACATTTCTCTCAAGGCCGTATTAATCTAATTGGGGTCGCATCTCAAGGTGAGGTGGCGATTCAGTCTGAGCAAGTGCAATTAACAGGGTTTAACCAGTTTGCAGATATTCGCTTAAATAATGTGGCGGCTGAAAATCATGGGGGTTGGTTGTTTATCCAAAGCAATCAGTTAACATTTGATAATAGTAATATTGTTTCAACTGTTTTAGCACACGATCATGCCAGCCATGCGACTATACGTGCTCAGGGTAACATGACTTTAAACCAGTCTAAAATCAATTTGAGTACTGAAAGCCTTGGTCATGCAGGCAATATTTTGATTGAAACCCAAGGTCATTTAACTTTGCAAGATTCGGAAATCGATGCATTTACAGCGTCCAATGCCTTAGGTGATGCGGGTGATATTTCTATTACAGCACAGTCATTGAGTTTAGATAACAGCATAATTAGCTCTAATACTTATGGTAAAGGTCATGCAGGACATATTACGATTCAAAATAATGGTGACTTTAAGTTAAATGAATCGCTGGTTAGTGCTTATACGCATCAAGCCCAAGGCCATGCAGGTGATGTGACGATTGATAATCAGGGGAGCATCAATTTACATAATTCGACAATTAATTCTGGTACAACGGGGCAAGGTAATGCAGGACATGTCACGATTACCAATCAACAAGATATGAATTTAAGTGGCAAATCTTGGATTGAGTCCAATACCAAGGCACAAGGTAACGCAGGTGATATCACGATTAAAAACTTTGGTGATATGCATTTGTCAGATAAGATGGAAATTGCTTCGGGTACGGATGGTGATGGCGATGGTGGTTATATTTATGTTGATAATCAAGGTGATTTGACCATTATCAATCATGCTGAATTTAGTGCGAGTACGGAAGGTAACGGCAATGCGGGAGGGATCGTATTAAATAATCAGGGTGATGTGATTTTAGATCAATATGGTGCGATCAAGTCAGATACAGAATTTACGGGTAATGCGGGGCATGTCACGATTGAGGCAAATAATATTTATTTAAAAAATGGTTCTGGTATTTATTCATCGAGTGAAGGCAGTACGGAAAATCTCGACCAGAAAGGTAGCAACGCAGGTAATGTGACGATTGTTGTACGCGATACGATACAAATTGAAGGCAACAGAGAAATCAGTGAAGATGGTTCAGCCAGCCATATTAGCTCTTATGTTGAAGCTGAATTTGAGCATGTACGCCCTTCAACTTCGGGTATGGGTGGACATGTCGATATTCAAGCTAGGCGAATTTTATTATCTGATGGTGGACAAATTTCAGTCAGTGCAATTGCAGTCAAGGAAGGCAAAACTTTACAAGGTGGGAATATCAATATTAAGGCTGAAGATGTTGTTTTATCTGGTGTTAATTTACATGGTGAAACTGAATATGGGTTTGGGAGTGGTATTTATGCTTTGAGTTTGGGTTTTGATGGTAATACAGGTGATGCTGGTAGTATTACGATTGAAGCACAACGTTTGTTAATTGAAGATGGTGGTATTATCGGTACAAGCACTAACCATGAAGCAAATGCGGGACATATCAATATTAGTGTTACTGAGTCTCTCGATATTCGTGGTGATGCCAATCACATTGCGTTGTATGAACCTTTAGCCACCCAATTTGAATACTTAAATAACTATTCGCCAAAAACTTATAATCAAGCCACTAGTGGTATTTATTCCCAATCCATTCATGACAGTGTGCAAGCAGGTCGTGGTGGCCAAATTGATATTAATGCGGGGCAAATAAAGCTAAGCAATCATGGTACGATCTCAACCTCTAGTGCAGGTGGGCAAGATGCAGGCAATATTGCTTTTAAAGTGAACCAGTTATCGTTAGATACACAAGCACGAATTACTTCTGAAAGTGTATTAAATATAAATGGAGGTAATGCGGGCAATATTTCGATTGCTGCGAATCTATTGCAACTTGCCAATGACACGGAAATTAGTACCGAGTCTATTAGTGGTGGCGGTGGTGGTATTACGTTGAATATTGAGCAGAGTACCTATTTAAATCGTAGTGAAATAAGTACTAGTGTTGAAGATGGATTTGGTAATGGTGGTGGATTGACGTTAACTGCACCACAATTTTTAGTCATGAATCATTCAGAGTTGGTTGCACAAGCTTATCAAGGTAATGGTGGGAACATTCAAATTGTTGCCGATCAGTTTTTTAGAACTCCAAGTAGTCTCGTTTCAGCTTCTTCACAATTAGGAATTGACGGTCATGTACAAATTGACTCGCCTGCAGAGACAGTGAGCAATGACTTATTACATTTGGATAAGAGTTTTATTAAAAGTGTGCAAGTTCATGATGCGTGTAGAGCTGCATTAGCGGGACAGTTACCAACAGAATTCCAACCGCCATTGAGTTTAAAAGTTAGTCTATATCAACGACCCAATGATTTTATTGGTGATTGGCGTTCTAGTGATGCTTATGGTAAAAATATGTGTCGTTAACTAGTTGATGGCTTGACTATAGTAGGATTGATACAGCGACATATCCAACTGTATCAATCAACTTCTATTATTGATAAGCAGGTTCGACTAAAAATTCGCGGGTCATTGGCATAGGCATTTTAACTGAACTCATCAAACGCCAATCATCTGCTGATAATTCTACTGTCCATTCACCAGCAACTAAATCAGGCAAACGCCCTCGATAAATACTGCCTTCCATCTTTTCAAACGTCAAAGTTGTATCAAAACCTGAGCGAGTATGATGATAGAAAGTCATATTCAGACTATTAGGTAGTTCATAATCTGTACTCTTGTCTAAATCAATGGCAATCACTTCATCACTTACATGAAATGTCATAAACGCTTTCAATCCATGACGTGCTGCTGCATGGTCTCGGTCTAACTTCTGGTTAATTTGTAAACCTTGCTTATAGTAGTCATCTACCACTAAGCCATCATAAGATTTGACTGCTAGCGTAATGGTAATCATACCGCCAACCACAGCCAAAGAAGGAAACAGGATAATAAGCCAAACATACGGTTCTTGATACCAAGGTCTTTTAACAGTATCAGTCATAAATATTACCTAGGTTAAATTGTGACAGAAAAGTGTACCATTAGTTCTTAAGTAAGTCTTGTCGCTCAGCTTCATATTCATCATAAGATTGACTGTATCTAGCCATACATTCTTCATATGCAGCTTGGGGTAATTTTCTGCATTCATTAATACGGTTGGCTTTGACTGACTCATATACTGATTGATTACTACAAGAAGCAACGATAAAAGATAAACATACTATAGTAAATAAGCGTTTCATTTCAGAGATACCTATAAAAGTAACTTAATAGACGTTGATTCTGCCATATACAATGACATTATGTATTAGAGATAGAAATAAGCTGATAAAAATGTGTTTTGTAACTAATTGATTTTACTCGATTCTTAAAAAATATATAAATAAGTTTCAAAAAAGATGTGGAAAGCAGTTGACGTTGTATGTAGGTTCTGTATAATGCGCAATCTTTCACGGGGCACAGCGGAATGAACGCTGAGTCGGAAGTTAAGTGAAAACAACCTTTTATAAGTATTTAGATGTTAGTTGAGCGTAATTTAAGTTTAGATCGATTTCAGATTAAAACTTAGAGGAAGTTCAAAAAGATTTAAAAAAAGGGTTGACAAAGAAATTGAGGTGTATATAATGCACCACCTTCACAGCGACAACAACTCAA
>JAOXRS010000220.1 GCA_025800385.1 Candidatus Albibeggiatoa sp. nov. NOAA | reverse complement strand
AGCTCACATTAATTAGAACTGGTGACACGTTTTTTTCATTTGCAAGTCGCGGTAAAAATATCCTTATAGAAATACTAATTTGCCCAATCTCAGAAATCGGCTTCGATAATTGCAAGCGAGTGTTATTTCTTTTTACTTATTGTTGTTTGACAACCAGTATAATACAATATAAAAAAACCAGACAAGCATGACGGCCTAATTAGCTATTTCCTGACCAAAGCAACAACCTTTATTCTGATAACAGTTCACTTTAATGATAGCATCCCGTTTCTTGGAAGTAGGTTTGAAATTCACCGTGTTTTATCCGTCAGTTATCGTCCGTTTGTCTAAATAACAACCGTTTTGCGACCTTTATAGTTGTAAGCCAGATGAATAAAGTTATGTCGGGGCGCCAGCGGCAAGCGACTCAAAACACCATAAAAACGCAAAAGACCACACAGACGACATAACGTAAGTTAACTTTATTCATCTGGCTTACATTATATCACAATTTGGGATCGAAAGATGCAAAATTCGGTATTTTACGGACCATTTCTCCCGATCACTTGAATCTAACCGAGAGCAGCCGTTACACAATACAGTGAATGTATGAGATCAAATAGCGTGTCGTGAT
>JAOXRS010000183.1 GCA_025800385.1 Candidatus Albibeggiatoa sp. nov. NOAA | reverse complement strand
CATCAATGTATCAGTTGTCATATAGTAATATCGATTCACCTCATATCTGTTACCAATAATATCAAGCCATCTCTTATCAAGTTCACAATCAAACTCTAAACGTAAATAAGAAAATCCTTCACTCTTACGTTCTTATTTATAAATATCAAAAAGTTGCTTGAAAACATCTAAGTCAACTTGCTCTTTAGTATACATAAAATTATGCATGTACATGTCTCTTAACTTCTCATCCCTAAACTTAAAAGTACAACTATCTTCTAAGCTCTCTGAAAAGCATTTGGTGTATTCTATATCTACAACTTTTAAAATATCTTGTTTACTCATTTATTGTTTCTGCCTAATTGATTTGTCACTGCCTAGCTCATAGGTATTGTCTATAATCATATATACTTGCTCTCTTGATTTGTCATAGTTTATGTAATAGACTTACATAAAATTATATGTAAGTAGGTGAATAGGAAAAACACCACTATATGAAAGCCTCCCGGGAAGTTGGTTTTTCATATAATGGTGTCTCCAAAACTATGGTAATCATAACATTATATGAAGTAGTTTACAATCCGGAACAGGATATTTTTAATTAAGAGTAAAGAATCAAGTTATTGTCCAGTCTGCAACACTGAGCTATCTTACTATGATCGTAAAGAAAGATATGTCATTCATGACGATGGTATTAGGCTCAAATATGCATTCCGACGACTCGAATGTAAGTGTCAAACATGTAACCTTAGAATTCATACAGAAATACCTGATTTTACACAGCCATTCAAACATTATGCCGCTCATGTTATTCAAGTAGAGTTAGATGAATCTAGCGACTCTTGTCCAGCAGAATCATCAACAATTAATCTTTGGAAAAGGCAGTTTAACAATAATTTAAATCGATTAGAAAATGTACTTAAAGCACAGTGGCATAAAGTTCTTAATAAACATTATCCATTGATTGCTGATTCTTTACTCACAAAACTAAGAACAACTGAGACTAAATGGTTGACAAGTGTCACTCAAATTTGTCTCAAAGGTCACCATGGTATTCCCACCCAGTTTGCGTTTTCGCCATAAACTTTAGGTGATATTCTTACCTCATAAAAATCAAGGAGGTAAGAATATGAATAAAACTGAAACACCAGAAAGCATTGCAGGCAATAGATTGGTTATGATTACACCACTTTTGGATGATGACTTATGCAAGAGTGAAATTAGTGTGCTTAAAAAGCAAATCTGTGAACACTATGATATCTCTTATCGTACATTAATGAGGTATCTACAGGCTTACTTAGAATTTGGATTTGAAGGTTTAAAACCAAAGACGGGTTTTAAAAGGTCAAACAATAACTTGCCAGATAACTTTGAAGAAGTTGTAGAGCATGCCATCATTCTACGACGCGAAATTTCTTCAAGGAGCGTAAATGACATCATTCAAATACTTGAACTTGAAGGCATGATTGAACCTGGTACAGTAAAACGTAGTACATTACAAAGACATCTGCAATCTGCTGGATTTGGTCAAAGGCAAATGAAAATGTACAGTCAAAAAGGTGCTGCATCAAAGCGATTTCAAAAATCACATCGTACAGAACTTTATCAAGCAGACATTAAGTACGGACCCTATCTTCCGATTGGTAAAGATGGTGAAATGAAACAAGTATATCTGTCTGCTATCATTGATGATGCGACTCGTTTTGTTGTTGCTGCAAAGTTCTATGACAACCAATCTGTAGACATCATTGAAGACTCTTTACGAATGGCAATAATGACCTTTGGAAAACC
>JAOXRS010000173.1 GCA_025800385.1 Candidatus Albibeggiatoa sp. nov. NOAA | reverse complement strand
TACCACTCATTGGGTACATACCATACATGCCGCTCATTCCACCCATGCCGTACATACCTGACATGCCGCCCATGCCATACATACCGCTCATTGGGTACATGCCGTACATGCCAGACATACCACTCATTGGGTACATGCCATACATGCCGCTCATTCCACCCATACCGTACATACCTGACATGCCGCCCATGCCATACATACCGCTCATTGGGTACATACCGTACATGCCAGACATTCCGCCCATGCCGTACATACCGCTCATTGGGTACATGCCGTACATGCCAGACATTCCGCCCATACCATACATGCTAGGATTCATGCCATACATACCGCCCATGCCGTACATACCACTCATTGGGTACATACCGTACATGCCAGACATTCCACCCATGCCGTACATACCACTCATTGGATACATACCGTACATGCCAGACATTCCGCCCATGCCGTACATACCAGACATACCCTGCATACCAGACATGCCATAGTACGCGCTAGCTTGAGAAGCGATACCAACACCAGCTACAACAACCGCAACGCCTAAAGCTTTTTTTATGCTTTGTACTAAATTCATTGGGTTATCCTCCTAAGGATAATTATTCGATTGACAGTGTGTGTTTTCATACGTCCATCTTCTAAAATCCATTCCTGAAACATTCCTTGTAAACAAAGCATCCGTACTTTGCTGCAACTTTCCTTAAAGTATCCGTTAACTCTATTCCCTCACTCAGCGAAGGGAGACTATAAACGTAGTGTTGCGCCTAAGTTTATAGTCTAAAGGTAGGCATCCTTGCCCACCTACAAGCTTAATGCTTATTCTTTTTCAGCAGACATACCTTCCATGCCGCTCATGCCTTCCATTCCAGACATACCGCCCATGCCTGACATGCCACTCATTCCAGACATACCACTCATTCCAGACATACCGCCCATACCTGACATGCCACTCATTCCAGACATACCGCCCATGCCTGACATGCCACTCATTCCAGACATACCGCCCATGCCTGACATGCCACTCATTCCAGACATACCGCCCATGCCCGACATGCCACTCATTCCAGACATACCGCCCATGCCTGACATGCCACTCATTCCAGACATACCGCTCATGCCTGACATGCCACTCATTCCAGACATACCGCTCATGCCATAAGGATAAAAGATAAAGTAACCTTGAGGTGTGTTAATGCGATGACCAGCCATGCCACTCATTCCAGACATACCACCCATGCCATACATACCTGACATGCCGCTCATTCCAGACATACCACCCATGCCGTACATACCACTCATTGGGTACATGCCGTACATACCAGACATGCCTTGCATTCCACTCATGCCGCGCATTCCGTACATGCCATACATACCGCTCATTGGGTACATGCCGTACATACCTGACATACCTTGCATTCCACTCATTGGATACATGCCGTACATACCAGACATGCCTTGCATTCCACTCATTGGATACATGCCATACATACCTTGCATGCCCTGCATTCCATACATGCCGCTCATACCGCTCATTCCTTGTGGATAGTAGTATCCACCATAGGCATTAGCAATTTGTGGGGCAGCAACTAATGCACTAATTAAAGCAGCGAGGCGAGCAGATTTTTTGAAATTCATGCTGTTATCCATCCTTTAAAAGGTTTAACACGAAGAGTCTATTTTTGTTTTTATTTATGTGCGATAGCGATTCGCATTAATACCTATCGCAACCGCTGTACCACTATCAGTATTTTTTTATTTAATGATTGATTTGAAAAAGATTTTTTTATAGAACTGAGACAGTAATCCATTGATGATAAAAATAGATTTCTGTCATTTTGACATGGTATAATTTTATACTGATTTCAAAAAAAACATTAATTACAAGGCTTTATACAATTGCAGTTTATTAATGATATTTTATGTCAACTTGTCAGTGCATATATACCGTTTATCATAGGATAAAAAAAAGGCCAGAAAGTTCGCCCCCAAGCTTTCTGGCCTTCTGCTAAAACAGCAGTCAAGTGAGGATGGATATTATTGTTATTTATGCCAATTGCGGATGTCGTAACCGCTTGTCATGCCTGGATGGTTAAATGGTGTATACCAATTACCTTGATTATCTAAGAAACTCAAGCTATAAGGATAGGGTGTAGTAATACCTGTAACAGCATTGTCATACCACGCGGTTGGCTTTTTCGCACCCGTCTCAACAATCATTGGCGCATTAGCAGGGCGTTCATACGGCTTTTCACCTGCAATAAACGTAATATCACCAGCATAAGCTTGACTACAGAGCCCATAACACAATACAACACCGAGCATAGGGATTAGTTTTTTCATTATGCTCACCTCCTCCTCAAGTTTTAAAGTGAAAGAAATAATTTATAAAAGCTGACCAAAACCCTATAACGCAAACTGTATACCATCATAAGGAATACAAAGTAAGTCATTGTTTATTAAAGATTGCTAATATAGTCATGCGAGGTCAATAATGAGTGCCCACTGCCAGATTGTCAGTTAATGCAGAATGTGTAACGAATATCGGCTCAAGTCTTGCGTAAAATGAATATATCGTAGAAATTTAATACATAATACTTATGAAACAGCAGCTTTGTACCCTGTGAAAATCAACGCTGCAAATGTTCACTGTGCGAGAGGATTTATGATAAAAGCACTATTTATAATCGCTAATTTCTTACTAATGACCGTCACTGTTCAAGCTGAGGAATGTTTACAACCAGATAAATTAGTCTTTTCCGTTGTACCCTCAGATAAAAAATCTTTAGAAATTGAAAATTATCAACCTCTAGCCAATGCGATTGCACAGCAGCTCAATATATCTGTTGAACTGAAGGCTCTGCATTCCTATGGCGATATTGTGAGTGAGCTTATTCAAGGAGAGTTACATTTTGCAAGATTAGGGGCTTTCAGTTATGTCACTGCAGCAAGTTTAAATGATTCTATTCAGCCTTTTGCTGTACACTACCATGCGAGTAATCCCCCTTTTCAAGATGAAGGCAGTTTTTATTATTCTATTCTCATTGTTCATGCAGATTCTCCATATAAAGATATAGCATCTCTACAAAATAAAACTGTACTATTAACTGAGCAAGGCAGTACCTCAGGTGTATTAGTGCCACGCGTATTATTTACCAAGCACATGAAGGTAGCCAAACTAAATGATTTTTTTGATGCTGTCATTTATAGTGGTGGTCATGACACTTCTACACTTGCCATTGCAAATAGAGAGTTTGATGCTGCATTTGTGTCAGCACGTAATTTAAGCAGACTGGTAATGAGTGGAGCAGTTGATGTCAATCAGTTCCGTATATTATGGCGTTCTCAACCCATTCCTCATGGACCTTATGTATTTAATAATCACTTATGTGAGCCATATCAAAATGTAATTGCTCAAGCTGCCTTTAATATACATAAATCGATTGAAGGTCAAACAATGTTACAAGCGTTAGGTGCACTCTGCTTAGCCCCAGTTACTGCGGGTGATTACAGTATTGTTCAAGAACTTAGTAAACTTCGGCACTAAGAAAAATGAGTTATTTAATCCAGTTAATGTGAAATATTTTTTTAAAGCTTAAAACTTAAATAAGCACACCTCTTAATAGTTCAAAAATAATAGGAAACATAATCGATTTAAAAAACCTTATTATTTATATATCAAATAGTTGCATTGTTTATTTATAGGCTTTGACTCACTTAACTATTATGATGAAATTAGCCTAAAATATAGTTTTAAGCTTTACATAAGTTAATATTGATTTTTATAGTATAAATAAATTCCCCAAAATATCCGTTTTAACAATATGATATTAAAGCTATTCAGTATTTAAAAATCGGAATCATCATTGCATATTTTCAACACACAGGCTAAAAAAGATTAACTTAAAGAGGGTATGGTTATGAAAGCTAAACTATTTGGATTTATGCAAATTTGTGCAGGTTGGGTTGGTTTATTATTTGGCGCAATTATTGGTGGATTATTTGATCTTTATTTTTATGGTGATGTCGGCATTATCATGTCTTATGCTACATTTATCGGCGCAGTAACGGGCATTATGTATACCGTAGTGTCACTGCAAGCCGTACTTAAACAACATCAAATGGAAGAAAATTTAGGCTAATGCTTGTTGCTGTTTAGTAAACAAGTCTTGAATACCGCCTCTTGCAAGGCCTAACATGGTTTGTAACTCATCTTCACGGAAAGCATGACCTTCAGCTGTTCCCTGAATCTCAATAAATGCACCAGCGTCATTAAGGACAATATTCATGTCAGTTTCAGCTTCAGAATCTTCACTATAATCAAGATCAAGAATAGGTGTGCCCTGATAAATACCTACAGAGACTGCGGCCACTGCTCCGTGGATAGGGTTCTTTTTTAGTACGCCTTTGTTCATCAAGTGATTAATGGCATCAACCAAAGCCACATAACTACCTGTAATTGCAGCAGTGCGTGTCCCACCATCGGCTTGAATCACATCACAATCCGCGGTTAAAGTCCGTTCTCCCAAAGCAGTTAAATCTACCACCGCACGCAATGAACGGCCAATCAGACGTTGCACTTCTAAAGTCCGACCACCTTGACGACCTTGATAAGCTTCACGCTGCATTCTGTTATGTGTTGAACGAGGTAACATGCCATATTCAGCTGTTACCCAACCACTATTACTGCCTTTTAAAAATCGGGGGACTCGATCTTCAGCAGTCACATTGCATAGTACTTTAGTATGGCCAAACTCAACCAAGACAGAGCCTTCTGCGTAACGTGTATAGTGGCGAGTGATTTTGACATCGCGCAATTGATTTGGAGAACGACCGCTTGGGCGCATGGCTGATCCTTTTCGTCAAATAAAAAAATTATAACACGTCGGTTCATTTGGTTAAGATTATTTAACGGCGATGCGGGTGTTATACTGGTGATACTGTCAAATCTTGCTTAACTAAAACGCTTATGATGCAATTCTCTCAATTTGGTCAAAAATTCACTAGTCACTCAGGTATTTTGCAATTAATGGACGATATTAGCGTTGCATTGTCCAGTGATGAACCCATGTTAATGCTCGGTGGAGGTAATCCCGCACATATTCCTGAAATACAAACATTATTTCGTCAACATACTGAAAATTTACTGGCAGATGGTAATCGTTTTGAACGCATGATTGGTGATTATGATGCGCCACAGGGTTCACAAGCCTTTATTCAAGCTCTGATTGATTTATTGCATCAAACGTATGGCTGGCAGCTCAAACCTGAAAATATTGCATTAACCAATGGTAGTCAAACCGCCTTCTTTTGTTTGTTTAATTTATTAGCAGGTCAATTTGAAGATGGTCAACAGAAGAAGATTTTATTGCCGCTTGCACCTGAATATATTGGTTATACCGACTTAAGTATTGGCGAAAAGTTGTTTGTCGGTAATAAGCCGCAATTTGAATTTTTTGACCAACAAATGTTTAAATATCGAGTTGATTTTGATGCACTACATATTGATGACAACATTAATGCCATTTGTGTATCTCGCCCAACCAACCCAACTGCGAATGTACTGACCGATGATGAAATGCACACGTTAAGTCAGTTAGCGAAAAAACATCATATTCCTTTTATTATTGATGGAGCATATGGCTCACCATTTCCAAATATCATTTTTACCGATGCTGAACCAATGTGGGATGAGCATATTATTTTGTGTCTGAGTTTATCAAAGTTAGGTTTACCGGGGGCAAGAACGGGTATTGTCATCGCACATGAAAAAGTTACTCGAGCTTTAGCCAGTATGAATGCCGTTATGAGTTTAGCACCAAATACGATGGGAGCAATTTTAGCGACAGATATGATGCGTAGCGGAAAAATCTTGCAAATAAGTCGAGAAGTCATTCAACCTTTTTACCAATACAAAGCCCAACAAGCTGTGCAATGGTTTCAAGCTGCTTTTAAAGATTATCCTCTGTATATGCATAAACCTGAAGGGGCATTTTTCTTATGGCTTTGGTTTAAAGATTTGCCTGTTGCAACCATGACATTATATGAACGTTTAAAACAGCGAGGCGTAATCATTGTACCAGGAGAATACTTTTTCCCTGGATTAGAACAAGAGGAGTGGGCACATAAACAGCAATGTATTCGATTTAACTATGCCCAACCTGAACAACAAGTTAAACAGGGTATTGAGATCATTGCACAAGAAGTTAAAGCAGCCTATCAAATATGACACTTGTTTATTGTTGGGGCAGTATTGTGATGTATGACTTACTTGCTGTTCCAAATTTTTAAATATTAGCTTAAACTGATATTCACATATAAAAATCAGGTTCTAAATTGATATGGCAAGTATTCCTATACACCCAGAACACATAACTGGCAATGTTTCACCATTATTAGTTGAAATAAAGCACGCCTTGCAAAAATTATTAGAACAAAATGAGCCAACTTGCATTGATTTAAACAGCTTGCCATTTTCTCCTGATGATGAACAGGCCTTGCGTGAACGACTAGGACAAGGAGAAATCAAAGCAGAATTAAATAGTTTAGGTGTTAGCCATATTTGGGAAACTCAAATTAGTGGTGTGTGGTGGGTTGAGCATTTTAATGTGGAAAATCAGAAAACCAATCAATATTTAGAAATCACATGGATTCCTGATATTTTGAAATCACAGCAAGAAGATGTTCGCGCAAGTTTAGAACAAATGTAATTCAATTAGCATATTTTATACTCCATTTTCCTAAAAATAACCCTTGAATGAAAAGTGCAAGCACTCTTAAGATATGAGAGATGCTTGCATATAAAATTACATTACTTCGCTTCAATAGCAATAATGTCTTCCATGTGCTGAGTCACTTCACCAGCAAAATCAATGGACTCTAAGCCGTAGTGGTATACTTTTCCTGCAACAGCAGTATCGTCAATAAAGGTATACTCATCGCTCGCCCCTTGATTAGAATATAGTGTATTGTTGAGTCTAGTTACATTGGTATATTTGCCATCTTGTAACTCTGCTCTAAATACATAGAAGCCTAAGTGTGCTGATAACGCTTCCCACGTTAAAACAGTTGACTGGGATTGAGCATCAAACTGGCCAGCAAATCCTGCAATATCTACACTTAACGGATCATCGTAATTACCACTATCAGCAGTTACACCATATAACTCTTTAATTTCGGCTTCTGAAAGTGCACGGTTGTAAATACGAAGCTCATCAATTAAGCCTGCGAAACCATCTATACTTGCTATAGCTGATCCATAGTTTTGGAAAAAATTGCCAATTAATATGTCATAGCCATTGTTTAACGTTGCTGTTTTTTGGAGTGTGGATTCGCTAACAGATATACCATCGATATACAATTGTATATGCCCCTCATTATATACAGCAGATATGTATTTAAACGTGTTACTAGGAATCTTATAACTAGGGTACTTCGACTCTACCCAACGTTCATTAAATACTGCTGCAGTAAAAACTGTATTATCAATAGATGATAAACTGAACCCTAAGTTATTATGAGCTTTCCAAGAATACTTGGACAGAATGGCTTGCCCACTTCCTTCTGTAGATACCCATCCTGTAATAGTATATTGTGTATCAAACTTTTGTTGAGGGTCAACGACTCTGATGTAATCACCAATGCCATCAAGTTTAATAGCTTTGTTTACCTGCCCTACTACATATTCAACGTCACCATGCTCAACTCCATGATTCTCATTTACTGAACCATCATTTGCATTATCTTCAAAGCTATAACAAGCCACTAAACCTGTTTGCGCCCCTTGACTGCAAGTATCAACATTTTCAGCAAAAGCATTTGCACTCAATACTAATGGAATCGATAAAATACTACTTGCTACGATCTTCTTATGTTTAACGAATAAGTTAGAGCAGTTGTTTTTAATCAACATAAATATGCCTCTTACCCTTATATAACAGGGGTAGTAAAGTTTATACCGAAAATAATAGTATAGATCACAAATAAAATATTTCCATAAAAAAAGTTAAAATTATTTAAACAAATAATATTTTAATATACAAAAAATACCGTGCTAATATTATCAATATATTAAAAACATATTCTTTATACTGTAATTTAAAGTTAATATAAATTTAACAACAAAGTAGGGTATACAAATAGTTGAAGTAATAAAGAATGGCCATTAATAGAACCACTGCAGCTCAAAAAAGAAATAAACCTATCCATTAAAATAAGAACAGAGACAGATATCGCTTTAATAGATAAACGATATATAGAGAATTGCATCAATAGGCAAAAAAACTAAAGAGACAAAGTTAATTATGAAGAATATGAATCGGTGTACTTAGTTGGATTAATTATTAAGATTTATCAGAAGAGGGGGGTTATAGATATTAAAAAGATGAGATGGGAACAGAGTCAGAGTCTATATAAATGGACTGGCGTTAGATACCAGTCCAAGAAGCTATTACTTAGCTAATGCAGCATTTAATTCTTCAACGTTAGCGTCATCGCTGTAAATGCCAGAGCTAACTTGGAAAGATTGACCTTCTACTTGTAAAGCGTAAGAAACTTTTTGAGATGGATCAGTTTCGCCTTTCTTAGGCCACATGTAAGATACCCAACCGCCGTTTGCTTGTTTGCCAGCTTCGCATAACGCAACGAATAATTCTTTACCCGCTTTGTCTTTAATACCCATGATTGTTTTGCCTTCAACCGCTAAAGTTGGGTGAGCTAAAGCTTTGTCAGCGTCGCAATCGTAAACGAAAACGTATGTGTCTTTCCAAACCCATTTGTTTTCTGGATTCCATTTACCATCGGTGTTGAAATCAGATAAGTCACCTGATTGTAAAGCTGCAGCTGCTTCTTGTACTTTTGCTTTCACTTCGTCAGCAGTCGCGTTTGCATCACCAGCAAATACGCTACCAGAAAAGCCTAAACCTAATACAAGACCAGTTACACCGATAAGTTTAGTTAAACGCATGAATCATCCCCCTTGATAGGATTGTTTTTAGTAGTACTCAAGCAATACAACGACGACTTGAGTGTTTTAGAATTCTTATAGTAATTGAACAGATTTATATCATCTGCGTTGCACATAAAATAAACTAATCATTAGCATCATGTCAAACAGTTTTTCTAAGGTGAAAATTTATGATCTAACAGAATTAATATCAGTATTAATATTTATTATGTTACGCATTTTTAGAGCAGTTTGAGGTATGATATATTGACATATCCAAGCAGGAGATGGTGACTTATGTTATTAGACATTAAACGTTTTCACTCCAAACCTAAAATCGCAGTGCATAAATTTAGCTCCTGTGATGGTTGCCAACTTGCCTTTCTCAACGCTGGACAACAATTGCTTGCTTTGTCCGACATGTTAGATATTATCCACTTTGTTGAAGCTGGGCCTATCAATCCTGAAGAGCCTGTTGATATTGCATTCATTGAAGGCAGTGTTTCTACCTCTGAAGAAGCTGAACGTATCGATATGGTACGCAAAAATAGTCAATTCCTTGTGACAATTGGAGCGTGTGCCACTTCTGGCGGTATCCAAGCATTGCGTAATATCAATGATGTGAATGAATGGACAAAAAGTGTGTATGCCCAACCCGAATTTATAGAAAGCCTCTCCACTGCAACACCGATTGCCAAACATGTACGGGTGGACTTAGAAATCTGGGGCTGTCCGATTAATTCCTATCAAATATTATCTGCAATTCGTGCTTTATTATTCGGTGTGATTCCTTATCAAGAACAGGATAAAGTCTGTTTAGAATGCAAACGGATGCACAACACTTGTGTGATGGTGGCAAAAGGCGCACCTTGCATGGGGCCCGTGACCCAAACGGGCTGTGGTGCAATATGCCCAAGCATGGGACGCGATTGTTATGCCTGCTATGGACCTGCAGAACAAATCAATGGTCAGTCTTTAGGGCAACGAATTCAAGGCTTAGGTTATCAACCTGAACAAGTGGCGCGTAAATTTGCATTTATTAACAATGCTGCACCCAGTTTTGCCCAAGCCAGTGAAACAATGCAGGAAGCACAATCATGAGCGAACAACGTGAAATTGCCATTAATGTGCCTGTGTTAGCCCGTGTTGAAGGTGAAGGGGCATTAGATTTAAGCCTGAAAGCTGGCGAAATCAGTGATTTAAAATTACGGATTTTCGAACCCCCGCGTTACTTTGAAAAATTTGCTGAAGGACGTGATTATTTTGAAATGCCTGATTTAGTTGCGCGGATTTGTGGCATCTGTCCTGTTGCCTATCAAATGAGTGCAGTTCATGCTTTAGAATCGATTTTAAATATTGAAGCCACGCCGTGGATTCGTACCATGCGCCGCTTGTTATATTGTGGTGAATGGATTGAAAGTCATAATTTACATATTCATTTGCTTGCTGCCCCTGATTTTCTGGGTTATGGCAGTGCGCCAGAGTTAGCAAAAGACCATCCTGAAGTGGTAAAACGTGGTGTGTATTTACAAGAATTGGGTAATCAAATTATTAAAATGTTGGGCGGACGTTCAGTACATCCTGTTGGCGCAAGAGTCGGGGGATTTCATCAAGCACCCACCGTAAAGCAAGCAAAAGCTTTATTAGAAAAATTAGAAGCTGCATTACCACAAGTTGAACAATTAGTCGAATGGGCAGCCAGTTTAAATCTACCCGATAATCCACAACAGTTTAATTGTGTTTCGGTCAAGCATCCTGATGAATACCCAATGAATGAAGGCAATATTGTATCTAGTGAAGGTTTAGATATTCCAATTAGTGAATACAATCATCATTTTAGAGAATTTCATGTGCCGCATTCTACCGCTTTGCATTCATTGTTAAACGATAAGCCGTATTTGTTAGGCCCTTTGGCACGGGTGAATTTGAATTTTGATTTATTACCTGAACCTGTTAAAGCCACTTTAGCCAAAACGAAGATTCAATTTCCTAGCAATAATATGTTTCACAGCATTGTGGCGCGGGCGGCTGAAGTGCATTATGCATTTTTGGAAGCAATTCGGATTTTACGTGATTATACACCGACGGATACGCCATTTATTCCCGTAGACAAAACACAAGCAGGCACTGGCTTTGGCTGTACCGAAGCACCACGTGGCATGTTATGGCATCAGTGGGCATTAGATGAACAAGGGCGCGTGACAGCGACACAAATTGTACCGCCAACCAGTCAAAATCAAGCTCAAATTGAGCAAGACTTACGGTTTTCTTTACAGCAAAAAGGCTTAGATACAGAACCTGATGAATTGCGTTTATATGCAGAAACGGTGATTAGAAACTATGATCCTTGTATTTCCTGTGCAACACACTTTCTAAAGCTCACGATTAAATAGTGGTCACTAAAAATATAAGCCAGTCCGTCAAAGCATTTCAATTGATATATTGGCTTGTATTTAAAAATATTTTATACAATGACTTTACGCGTTTGCTTGTTCTAATTTTTGCACTTGCCAAGCTAATAACACATAAATCACACACCAACTGATTAAAATCATAGATTGCCAGAATGGTGTCACAAATACAGCGACAATTGCAGAAGCACTACAAGCCAACATCAAGCCATATTGCCATAATACAGTTTTACGATGCCCCCATCCAAGTTGCACTAATCTTTGATAATAGTGGGTTTTATGTGCTTGCCAAATTTTTTCCGCATTTAAAAATCGCCGTATCAACGTCACAGAGGCATCGACAATAAAAGGGGAAAAGATCAACACTGCAATCCACACTGGATATAAACCCCAAGATGCACCCCATAAACTCATAAGCGCAGCTAAATAACCCAAACTCGATGAACCCGTATCACCCATAAATACTTTTGCAGGGGGGAAATTCAACATCAAAAAGCCAAGCGAAACCGCGACAATCAAACTATTTAATAAAACAAATTCATGTGCGCCAACCAAACTACCCAAAACCGCTAACGTGCCAAATCCAATCACAGCCATGCCGCCCGCAAAACCATCCATACCATCCATAAAATTGTATAAATTAATCATCCAAACAATAAAAAAGACCGATATAAAAAACTTCAGAAAAGACGGCAAAATGATGGCGAACATGGGCAAAGAAATACATTGAATCCAAATCTGCCAATCAGACAATAACCAAACCGCAGCGATAATATGCACTAACAAACGCAAACCTGCTGACATCGAACGCCTATCATCTAAATATGAAATACCTGCAATCAATAACAGCGGCACCCAAAACTGATGCGTGATAACGACAAATAAATCAGGCATCCACAAACCCGCCAACAATACATTGAGCACCAATGATATTAGCATGGCAACCCCGCCAATAATCGGTGTCGGCTGAGTGTGGAGAGAACGGTGATTTGGGGCATCCATTAGATGTTGCTGTATTGCAAAACGGGTCAGATACGCCGTCAAGCCCCAAGACAAGAAAAAAGCAGATAAGAAAAATAGTAGGCCAAAACTCATAAAATACTGCAGTGTCTATGTGATGAGCATGATATTAAATATAAACCAATATCATACGCGGTTTTTATGAAAAATGGGAATAATTGTTAACCTAGATCAAAAACACACCAATGAGCCATCACACGCAAAAATAATTGCTAACAAACCCAAGATAAACACCAGTATATTTATAAATGGCAACAAACTCAGATACAAAGCAAGCTGATTTTTACCGCTTTTATAACCGCGCCAAGTCCCTAATACAGCAAATAAAAAACTCACAGGATAAGTGATAATACTGTAATACATTAGATTGTTAACAATGCCATTCTCAGACCCCGGTGCGCTGAATAAATAACTTGAACCAATAAAAAACATTGGAAAAGGTACGAGCAATAAGGCTGAAATAATATTGATATTAAGCAGTTGTTTTTTAGTTGGTGTTTTCATTGTCGATATTACGAAATGCTGTCAGCAGTGATAATTTGAGATAATGGCATAGTGAGCCGAGGATTATAGCAAAAACCGCTTTATGAGGTTTCAATATTCCCAGACAAAAGCGAACTGCTATCACTGTCTTTACATCGATAATCATGGTTACAAATGATTGACGAGTATTGATTAAAAATCAGCCGTTTTCAAAAGACAAATCTATCAAAATCGGGTAATCTGTCCCAATAATATTGACTTGATGATAGAAATGCGCGTACTTGGAATTGAAACTTCTTGTGATGAAACGGGTGTCGCTGTTTACGATACAGAACATGGCTTACTCGCTCATACAGTTTATACTCAAATTGCTCTTCATGCAGAATATGGCGGGGTTGTGCCTGAATTGGCTTCACGCGACCATGTACGAAAATTGATCCCATTGGTTAAACAAGTCATGCAAAGTGCGGATATTGATACCGTTGATGGGGTTGCTTATACCTCAGGGCCGGGGTTAATTGGTGCATTGTTAGTGGGTGCATCGGTTGGACGTTCGCTAGCTTGGGCATGGCAAGTACCTGCGGTTGGTGTACATCATATGGAAGGCCATTTACTCGCGCCAATGTTAGAAAATAATCCGCCACCTTTTCCTTTTTTAGCTTTGTTGGTTTCAGGTGGACACACACAATTGGTTGCCGTCAAAGCCATTGGTGAGTATGAAATTTTAGGCGAATCCATTGATGATGCTGCAGGTGAAGCTTTTGATAAAACAGCAAAGTTATTGGGTTTAGGTTACCCCGGAGGGCCTGCCGTCGCAAAACTCGCGGCTCAAGGTCGTCCGAATCAATTTAAATTCTCACGTCCCATGACCCAAAAACCGGGGTTAGACTTTAGCTTCAGTGGCTTAAAAACCAATGTATTAGTCAACTGGCAGCAATCTGACCAAACAGAGCAAACTAAAGCGGATATCGCCCTAGAATTTGAGCAAGCAGTCATTGACACATTAACAATCAAATGTCGACGGGCGTTAAAACAAACAGGCTTAAAACGTTTGGTGATTGCTGGCGGTGTCGGTGCAAATCAGCAATTGCGTGCAGGTTTGGCTAAATTAATGCAGGATATAAATGGAGAAGTGTTTTACCCACGCCCTGAGTTCTGTACAGATAATGGGGCAATGATTGCCTATGTCGGTGCAATTCGCTTACAAGCAGGGCAATCCAACGATTTCGGTTTTCAAGTTCAACCACGTTGTTCAATTGAAACGCTTAGCGCGTTAAGGTGATGTCATTATGCTACATTTGAGCAGTCACTATATCATCGGTGCAACACATTCGGAATGTCAGGATTTTACACTACATAGTGATGTACCTATTCCGCATTTAGTTGTATGTGACGGCTGCTCTTCTTCACTGGGAAGCCATGTCGGGGCAAGAATTTTAGCTAAAACCGCACAGTATTTACTTCAACAACCGACTATTCCTGACTATCATGATTTTGGTCAATATGTGATTAACAAAGGTCAACGTCTTGTCTCTCAAATGGAATTACCTAATGAAGTATTAGATTCCACGTTATTGGTGGCATTTGTTCAAAATGATATTGTCACTGCCTACATCTATGGTGATGGTTGTATTTTGTATCAGAAAATGGAGGGGACGATCGGTACAATTAACATCGAATTTGCCGATAATGCACCATACTATTTGACCTATTGGCTGAATGAAGAACATCAAGCTGCTTATGCTATGCGTGGAGATGATTTGATGTATATTGATGATTCGCTCAATCCGCAATTCAACCCACAATCTTTTAGAAAACCACTGATTTATCACTTCCCATTAGCAGAGTATAAAACCATTGCTTTAACTTCAGATGGTGCGATCAGTTGCGTTGATGTGGAAAACAGTGACAAAAAAACCTTAGCCGAAGTTGCTCCTCAACTATTGCAGTCAGATAAGCCATTAGATGATAATTTTGTCGAACAGCGCATACTGACCATGCAGCAGCATTATGTAGAACAACAGGTGCATATTTTAGATGATTTAGCCGTTGCAATGCTCACACAGGCTGAATAAGCTATGCGTATCAGTCGTAGAACCTTCTTGCTCAGCGGAACTGTGGCCATTGCTGGTGCAAGTACCTATTATTTCAATGCACGTCAATCTCGAATTCAAAAAACCATTGTAGCGGTATTTCACAAACGTTTGAGCCAGTTAGCATGGACGCATGATGATGTGATGCAGTTTACCCAAGACTTTATGCAGCACCCGCGAAACCGAGCCTATTTGCAAAAAATTAATACACTCAGCTATTTTTACCCAGTCTATGCTTATAGTGCAGTATTAGAAATGAGCTTTTTGGCTAAAAAAATTCGTAACTTTGAAGAAACTATTTGTACACGGTTTTTACTGTCTACAGACTTCTTTTATCACAATAACCCTAATCAAATAAAATACCTTGCTTATTACGATCCACACAAAAGACCTTGCTCAAACCCTTTGAGTTGAACAGGATATTTTGATTGTGAATCGAATATATTAAGCCGCTTCTTCACTATCATCAGAGTGCTGTTTAGGTTTTTTCTCATATACTTGTACAGCAGGCTGAATCAATTCAAAGCCATCTTTAATTGGATTACCCATTTTACCTGTAATCGCAGCTACCCAAGATTCCCACTGCTCATTCGCTTGAGCCATTTTGTTCCATGCTTTAGGACGAATGCGTAAACGAATAATCTGATCATCTGCTTTCACATCGAACTGCCGCCACTGATTTTTCACCGTTTGTACATTGTTCGGTAACTCATTCAGCTTAATGGTTAATTCCATCCGACCATGTACACCAGCAGGGCGCGCAGGACGTGGCTTTTTACTAAAGGGCTTTTTGTTATATCCCGTGTTGCCATGACTATTATGTTGGCCGTTGTTGTGCTGCTGTCCATTAGAATGGCGTTTAGCGTGGTAGCCATATGGAGAACGAGATGGCCGTGTTTCATACCGATTGCCATCATTGGTAGACATTCTTGCAGACTCATCAACTTGCGATGAACGGCTGGTCGTTTCCGTCGTACTACGTTTAACAACACCGATGCTTACATTTGGGTTACGGGTAATGCTGACTTTAGGTGCATTGGGATCACGCTTTTTCTTACTCAATGTCAGCGTTGGGCGTTTTTCAGTTGCCATATTGTATTCCTCTTTTACTCAGCATCTGCTTTGGGGGTCGCATTATCTGAATTGGCTGCATTTTTAGGAAAGCGTTGAAAAATTTGAATCACAGGTTCTTGTAACTCAAAGCCACCATATTTAATTTTGTGCCCCATTTTACCCGTAATGGACGCAATCCAATAAGGGAAATCTGTTGATGCTTTTAGTAGCTTATTCCATGTTTTAGGCCGAATCACAACCTTAACTGGGTATTTATCTGCGTTAATAAAAAATTCTTGCCAACCATTTTTTGTGGTTCGCACATCACTTGGTAATTCAGTGATTTTCAAGTTGATTTCTAAACGTACACTGATAGGGGGTGTCCCTTCAGGCACAGGATTTTCTATAGGTGCATTTTCAGCTTCATGCTGGGTTTTGTGTTTTTTCTCTTTATCCTGCTGTGCAAGCTCCATATGCTCGTCTGTGACTTCACCACATTCGTTACCATCTAAATCGATACGTTTTGCATTGGCTGTAAGGCAAGTCAGATACGCTTTATTTTTTGCATATAATTTGAGTGCACGTGCAATCACGCGGTTTGAAAATTCATCAGCACAACGCTCACGAATGTCTAAATGGATATTCACCTTTAACGGTTTCACTTGCTCAGGCTGGGAAACAAACGCTTTAGGAAAACGCTGTTTTAATACCTGTAGCATATCTTCAGGTGATAATTGCTGTTCTTCTTGAGAGGGGGTATTTTGTTCTGACATTTTTTTGCTATTAGTCCGTTGTTAGATGTAATCTCCTACTCCTAAGCCCTAAAGCTAGATGGGTATTTATAGTGTCTCTAACAATTTTATCAATACTACGAGGAGTAGCCCTTTTCTATATTTGATTGATTAATGCTCACTATTTATCACTTTTCGGCATAAAATACAGTATCAGTTAAATTTCAAATCTAACAGCAATATCAAAATACTTAGTAACATCATAGACCTGACTTCGTCACAAGCAGTGTGCATTTTAAGTCATTAAACATAAGGCTGCTGCGCTGATAATTAAGCAGTCATGTGGCGCATACCTCAAGGGCAAACAATAAAACATATTTTACTTTAGAATACAATACCTTGAGGCTTATCTTTTTTATTCGCAACGTTAAAACTAATAGTCTCAATTTCTGTGCCAAAAGGCTATATATATGATTTTAAATCAAAAATTAAATTTAATTTGAGTTTAAAGCATCAAAGTGAAATTATGTTTAACAGGACTAAAACCATACAGGACACTTACAATTTGCATCATAAATTAGTATTCCTTTCCCTGAAAATCATTTTAGTCCTTGATAAAAAAGCTATTTTTTAGATTTTGTTGCTTTTTTCTTAGTTGTTTTCGTTTTAACCACGCCTGTCGAATCTACCACATTTTCTGACATTTCTTCTACTGCAGTGTTTATAGGCTTGAAAATCACCGCGCCTAAAGGTGGAATCGTAATCAGCATAGAATAAGGTTTGTCCATCCATGCCATTTCTTCTGCAATCAAATCTCGCTCACCATTACCTAAATTCGCGCCACCATAACATTCTGCATCTGAGTTTAACAGTTCTTTATATTGTCCTGCTTCAGGTACACCAATCCGATAGTCATGACGAGGCACAGGTGTATAGTTAATTGCCACAATTAATACATCATCTTCACTTTTACGCAGGTATACTAAAATTGAATTTTCCGCATCATGACAATCCACCCAGTCAAAACCTTGCCAATCAAAATCATAATGATGCAAAGCAGGCGTATTATGGTACAAGTGATTTAAATCTTTAACCAAACGCTGTACACCTTGGTGGCTCGGGTAATCTAATACATACCAATCTAAGCTAGTCGCACTATTCCACTCTGTACCTTGACCAAACTCTGTCCCCATGAATAATAGTTTTTTCCCTGGATGGGTGAACATATAAGCATATAACACACGTAAATTTGCAAACTGTTGCCACTCATCTCCCGGCATTTTATTTAACATGCCCCGTTTACCATGTACGACTTCATCATGAGAGAACGGCAATAAGAAGTTTTCAGTAAATGCGTACAACATGCTAAAAGTCAACATATTTTGATGGTATTTGCGATAAATGCTTTCTTTCGAAATATAGGAAAGCGTGTCATTCATCCAACCCATATTCCACTTCATGCTAAAGCCTAAACCACCAATTTCAATTGGACGCGTTACTTGTGGCCATGATGTCGATTCCTCTGCCATCACCAGTACCCCAGGAAAATCACCATGTACTACAGTATTCAGTTCACGTAAAAACTGAATTGCATCAAGATTTTCCCGCCCACCAAATTCGTTGGGTATCCAATCAGTTCGTGAATAATCTAAGTACAACATAGACGCAACCGCATCAACCCGTAAGCCATCAATGTGGAATTCTTCAATCCAATATACGGCACTGGAAAGCAGAAAGTTGCGTACTTCATGGCGGCCATAGTTATAAATCAAGGTTGACCAATCTAAGTGTTCACCTCTACGCGGATCTTCATGCTCATATAATGGAGTACCATCAAAACGGGCTAGACCATGTGCATCTTTTGGAAAATGAGCAGGTACCCAATCCAACAACACCCCAATGCCGCGTTCATGACAATAATTGATGAAATAACGAAAATCATCAGGTGTACCATAACGACTGGTCGGGGCGTAATAACCTGTGGTTTGGTAACCCCAAGAGCCATCATAAGGATGTTCTGTAATCGGTAATAGCTCGATATAACTGAAACCCATTTCTATGACATAATCGACCAACTTGTGCGCTAATTCACGATAATTAAGCAATTCACCCTCTGAACCACGCAACCATGAACCCAAGTGCACTTCATAAATTGACATCGGCGCATGTAACCAGTCTGCCTTTTGGCGCGTATCAATCCATTTTTGATCGTTCCATTTATAAGGTTCAGCTTTAGGCACAATTGAAGCTGTATTCGGGCGGAGTTCAAATTGCTGACCATAAGGATCAGATTTCAGTAAAATTTCACCAGAGTGACGATTACGAATCTCATATTTATATAATGTGCCCGCTTCAATATTTGGAATGAATAATTCCCAAATCCCGCTACTGCCATGCACACGCATCGTATGCACACGTCCATCCCATCGGTTAAAATCACCAACCACACTAATCCGCTCTGCATTGGGTGCCCAGACAGCAAACAACACCCCGCCCACGCCGTCTACTTCATGTATATGTGATCCTAAAATGCGATAGGCATGACGATGTTTGCCTTCATTAAATAAGTGCCGATCAAAATCTGCTACTTGTGAAGAGAAACAATAGGGGTCATATGTAATATGTTGATGTAGTGAATCTTTATCTTTCCAAATAAAACGATAGTGGTCAGGTAATTCCGCTTTGCCTTCCCAGACAAATACATCGGTTTCGGGAATGCGCTGCATTACAAGATTGCCTTCAGCGATGGTGACTTCTTCAGCATGAGGAATATAGGCGCGAACAACAGTCTTACCTTTTTCAATATGCTTACCCAGTACTGAAAAAGGATCATGATGGCGAGCGTCGATGATGCGCTGTAGGTCATCGCTTATTTGTAATGTTTTTGCTGCAGTCATAGGGTCTCTCTGGTGGATAAATGTGATGTTATACGTAGAATAAACTACTTTTTTAAAGTTTAGGAGACAGACTTTATGTAGGTTACGTGCAAGCCATTATTTGTGTTTTGCACGATGATATTGCCTAAAGATTGCATAAGTATAGCCCAGCTTGCTTACGTTTTTATGTAGATTTTGTCATTATATAACTTTATTGTGAATGACTTATTTTAAAAGGAGTGAATTTATGTTGTCATTTCAACGTATTCGACAAGGACTCATTATTGGCTTTGTTTCAAGCACTTTGTTGGTTGCAGGTTGCCAAGGACCTAGCAAAGGGACAACAGGTGCGGTATTAGGTGGTGTGGCTGGTGGCGCACTGGGTTCTCAGGTTGGTAGTGGTCGCGGCAAAACGCTTGCAACCATTGGCGGTGTATTAGCAGGTGCAGCATTAGGCGGCGCAATTGGTGGTTCAATGGATAAAACTGATGAACTACATGCTCAAAATGCTTTGGAAAGCACGCCAACGGGTCAGCCAGTACAATGGCGCAACCCCGACAGTGGTAGTGAGTACAAAGTAATTCCAACTAAAACGTACAATGATGCAACCACAGGTCAACCATGTCGTGATTATACGACAACAGCAATTATTGATGGTCAAGAGCAAGTAATTAATGGTACTGCCTGCCGCCAAGCTGATGGCACATGGCAAACCACTGGTTCAACCAATTCTATATTTAGATAGTCTATTTAGGTATCCTCTTTAATATAAGGGGATATCTAAAATTTTTATTTAGCTTTTTTAGTAAGTCTAATATCCTGTATCTGATTTGTTAGCTTATAAATTCTTTCATAGGTTTCATAGCCATGAGCTTCTACATGTAATCTTATTAATGGATATTTTTCTTGGCAATCAAAACTTCCTTTATAATAACCTTCTGAATCAGAATAAGATGTGTAAATCGTATTATTATAAGTAAACCTCAATTTAACATTGGACACTGTTTTACTTTTTTCTTTGTCAGCAATAATTACTGCGGTTTCGCATTTAAATAATGAAATAGTTTCGGAGGGTTGTTGCAGCATCGTAAAAACTAACCCACCTATAAAAAGTATTAGTAATAATGCTATTAGCTTATGACTTTTAAGGTCTAAAGAGACTTTACTTAATTTTATAAAAAAATCATTGAAATCTTTTGCACCTATTAAAAATAAAATATTGCCAGATATTTCGATATTTTTGGAAGGTTGATTATATTTTTGTGTTTGCTGGATTTCATTATCTGTTTGTTGAGTGTCTTCACTATTGGTATTTGAACCTATAGTAATTACCTGTTCATTGTCCTTACCTCCAATATTAATATTAGAATTTTTGGTATTAAGAATATTGATAGTTTTTACTGTTTTCTCTTGGCTAGGGCTGATGTAAAAACATTCATTTACTTTATTTATTTTTGAATCAACTTCTTTCTTTAATTTTCCTATTTTATCAGGCAGATAGTCCTCAATAGGATTTCTAATTAGATACAATATTTTTAACTTCTCTAATTGAATAATACTGTGTTTAGGAATAGAGGTTAGATTATTTTGGAATAAATTGAGTTCTATTAACTCTGAGAAAGCTTCTAATTGATCTAGAATGGTTAATTTGTTGTTACCAACATCTAAAGTTTGTAGCTTATTTAATTGATAAATTTTTTGGGGCAGTCTAGTGAGATGATTGCCATAGAGGCTTAAATATTTGAGGTGAGTTAATTCAAAAATATCATCAGGAAAGTTATCATCAGAATAGCCAAAATTGAATAAAGATAGACCTATCACACGGCCTTCGCTATTAAGACTATAAGCTAAATTTCCCCAGATTTTTTCAATAGAACTAACCTGTTGGCAGTGACAGCCTGATTTTTTGAGTTTGTGAATAACATCAAGGTCTGCCACTTTTACCTCTTTAAATACGAAATAAAAACTTTACGCAACAGGATAACCCGCTTTTGTTTTAGATTCAATTTGGAATAATGAGATAAACGCAAAAAACATAATAAGTACTGCAAAGAATGCAAGTGCAAGTAATATCAAAATAATTTGAGGACTTTGGGAAGCGATTTTTTGTAATAGACTAAACGAATCATTAGGTAAGCCTAAAGTAAAATAAGCTAAAGCTCCTGCGATACAAAATATTACTGTTACAGCTATAGCAGCAGTTGCCTTAATAGACATGATATTCATTCCTTATTAGTATATATGGTCTAAGTTATAGCTCACTAGCTTCTTATCCTGGAATAAAGGCACAACAAGCCAGCAGCCTTTTGTTTTTTCGCAAGAGAGACCCATATCTTCTAAAGTTGGAAATTTATTGTTTGCAGGCAAATTTAATGTAAATATATTTTCTATATCTAAGTCTTGGCTTGTATTCCATATTTTCACTGTTCTGTCAGAGCTAACACTAAAAATGTGTTGACCATTAGGACTGAACTCAGCACGATAAATTGTATTTTTATGTCCATTAAATATGTGCTCTAATTCAGTGCTTTTTGTATTGTATACCAAGACACTACCTTCTACATTGCTTGCCACAATTTTGCGGCTATCAGAGTTAAAACCTGCCCACATCAATTGGGTTGGGTTATGATGAGTATAATTAAGCGACATTCCTGTTACTAAATCCCATAATAATAACTCTCCATCTTGACTTGCTGTTAGCAATTTTTGTCCAGTTATATCAAATGAGATAGAGTTAAGAATTCCATGTCCCTGTTCATCTAATTCTTTTTTTCTTAAAAATATAGACTTAGTTAATTTGTCAAATTCAAGATTAAACACTAAAGCTTTGCCACTATAGGTTGCAATGGCAATTTTGTTATTTGGGTTCGGTGCAAAATCAACGTCGATCAAGGCTTCACTGTTTTCAATTTCTTCCTGTAGAATAAGTTGTAAACTTGTTGGTGTGACAGCCCATATTCTCAATATTTCATCATAACCAACAGTAGCAGCTAAATTTCCATCTTCATTAAAGGCTACTCTCTTTATATCTGACGGAGAAATTTTATCTTTTTTCCACAAAAGGCTTTGTTGAGTTAAAGGGAGAGCATAAAGTGCTAAAGAACCATCCTCAAAACCTACTAATATATTCTGATGCAACAAGTTAATAGCAGCTGATACTGGCATTGATTCAGTTTTGATCCAAGATTGATATGGGAATTCTAAATACCACTTAATGATCTTATGGTCATAGCCAATACTGATTAATTTATTGCCTCCAATATAAGCAAGTCCATTCACATCAGCGGTATGTTGTTTTAAAATCTTAACTGTGACACCACTGTCAGTATCCCAAATACGAATATTGGCATCACGTCCTCCTGAAGCCAATAATGTATCGCCAATAAAGCTAAGGCCATAAATATCAGACTGATGCCCAAGAAGCTTTTTGCTATAAGAACGTTCAGTTAAATCATTTAAATTCCAAGTGTAAATATTGCCTGTATTAGTTGCTACAGCAAGCTGTTTATTTTTATTAACTGCCAATGTGTTTATATATTCTGGGTCTGTTTGGAGATGTGGAGGGAGTAGAGGAAGAGTTGCAATTTTTTTATATGTCTCTAATGACCATATTTCTATGGTATTAATAAACCGTTTCTCCTTTTTCTTGCCTATATTTATTTCTATCTCTTTAACGATACAAGAAATAAGTAAATCACCTTTTTTTGTATCATGCAATATGGCCAATTTATTCTTATTGATTGACTCAATATTTATAGGAATAACGGGAGATTGTGGTTTATGTATAGTATTAATATCCAACCCGAGCTTAAAAATACCGGAATCTGTTGCTACAAATAAAGAAGAAAGTTGCTTTGAAACAAGTATTGCATTAATTGGCTTATCAAACTTTTCAAGCTTTGTTGGTAATAAATTTCCATCTGATAAAGACCAGAAATTTAATTCTTGTTGGGAAGATGTAACTAGCCACTCATTTGTTGGATGAAACGCAATATGTAAGTTGTTGCTATCAATATCTTCTTTGATTCCATCAATTAAAAGTGAGTGCTTAAGTGCATTATTACTATCTAAAATATAAATTTTATTGTCTTTATTACTTATGGCAAGCAGTTTTTTATTATCACTTATAGCAAGATTGAATAAAGGTTTTTTATCTAAAATATCAATAAATTTAGTATTTGTTCCTTGAATATCTGTGACCCGATCCAGTAGCTTATAGGTAGAGGTTAATGTGGGTGGCATAGCTTTAGAATCCATAAGCCGAGAAATAATACTTTTGGGGTGGGCTTGTTCTTGGTTATAGAGGTTTCCTGCTTTATCTAATGACTTTTGAGCTTTACTATAATTTTCTGATTGGGAATAAATACTAGCAATAACCAAATGATTAGAAAACAATATTTCAGTTTCTCTATCCATAGCAGCTTTATCTAAGACATTAAAAAAGACAGCGAATATCATAAATAACCACATAAATGCTAATATTATAATAATCTTAAGCTTATCAGTTATGATTTTTCGCTTTTCGATCTCTTGCTTTTCTCTTATCGCATTTGCTCTTTCCTGTTCTTTTTCAGGATATTGTTGTTTATATTGCTCATCTTTTGCCCATTGATTCAGACTAGTCCATTCTTCAATTAAATTATCATGTGTAATTTCTATATATTCACTGTCAATCTCCTTTAATACTGTAAAGTTTTCATTTTTAAAAAGCTCGATGACTTCATCTACATCAATATTTAATAACTGCTGCTCTTTATTTATTTTTTTGAAAATAGTCTCTTTTTTAGCAGCCCTTTTTGTAAATTCCCCATGAGAAACATCTATTAATTCTCGAAATAAGACTTCTATTACTTGCTTAGTTTCTTCTAGTTGATTTTGATATATTTTTTCTGCTTCATTAGATATTGCTTGTTTCAGGTCTACTTTAATTTCTTCTTGATACAATTCCAACGATAAGCTTTTATTATCTTTATGAGCTGCTGCTATTCGATATAGCTTTCTTAGTACAAACTGCAAAGAGGGTGTTAAATCTTCTTTAGAATCAGATAATTCAATCTTTAATGCTTTAATTAATTTATCATCAGCAGAAACCTCCGTATTAACCACATCAAGCGGATTTCTAATAACATCGGTTAATTTCTCTGATTTTAGACGTGGAACTAAAAAAACAGTTTGATTCACTCTTTCAGCAAATTCATAATAAGGACTACATTTTCCAATAAATTCAGCCCTCATACCCAACACAACATAAATATTCATTGATTGGTTAGTGATATTGAGCAAAAAATCAGTAAATGCTTTTATTTCTTTATGTTCTAAATCAAAAACCTCTTCAAATTGGTCAGCCAAAATCAATAATTTATAGTTTTTATTCTCTTGATTATTTTTATGCGCTAATAATGCTTCAATAAGTTCAACTTGTGTATCTGTACGTAACTGCTCAGCATTCACTTCGTTATTGAATCTTTCTGATAATTTTTCTGATAATTTTTCAAATGGTTGCTTATTTGGATTTGGATATAATTCCGCAATAATCCAGTCGTGGGAATTTGCTAAAAAACCAGTATGTAAATCTGCTAATAATCCAGCTTGAATTAAGGATGATTTTCCAACCCCCGACATTCCTAAAATGCTGACAAAATTATGACTAGCTAAGTAGTGCAATAATTCATCTTGCTCTTTTTCTCTACCAAAAAATATACTAGATTCAGTATGCTTATAAGGCCTAAATCCTGGGTAAGGATCAATTTTATTCATCACAGTCATTTTTATCTTGTCCTTTTATACCTAATAAACATTGCTCAACAAAAATTTTACAGCAACTGGGACTATTAATACCTTTATAACAGTCAAAAAATTTACCATCTATATCAATATTATACTCTGGCAAACCGTAAACAAAGAAAAAAACACATACTGTGGATTTGCTATATTTTTTATAGATTTGTAATCGTGTGCTTAAAATGTCCATTTGGCTATGACAACTATATACGATAACCTGAACATCAGTACGTTCTATACTTCTAGCCAAATTACCTACTCTTTGATTAATTCTCTTGAACCTATATATATCTGTTTTTTGGGGAGACACGTCTCTAATAGTATCCTCTATATTTTCAATGACTTTTTCGAAATACAACTCATTTTCAGATAAGTTATCTATCAAAATTTGGTAGTGATTCTTATTAGGAATTTGTTTGTTTCTAAGACTGTTAACCAAATATTTTGCTTTATCAATACTATCAGGCAAAATTTTAAAGCTGCTATTTTCACCCGTTTCAAAATATATAAAGTTAAAATTATAATGAGCCATCTCTACATCAACCCAGTCTCTATAATTTTTTGCAGCAAATACAAAAACATCTTTTGCTCTATTTATATATTCTTGGCTTAAAGAACTACGAAGACCTAAAAAAAAATCAATTTCACACCCATTTTGCTCATTACCATCATACTCAATTGTATTGTAACTATCTGTTATAATAATAACTAATACTAATGTTTTTTCTAGATTTTCTATGACTTTGACCTTACTTAAAGAAATAGATTCCTCTGTATTTGTGTATGAATATTCACCATTTTTAAATATATCTCTTTCAATATAGTCTCCCTTCAAAATTTCCGTAATAATATAATTCTTAATAGCGGTAATTTCCCTATTTTCATCAGGATCACCAGTGGCATAACTCCAATAAATAGCAAAATGATGCTCTAAATGTGTACTCATCACTTTCCTTCTCACATTCATTAATCAAAGTTATGCTACCTATAAAATAACCAAACAAAGCAGCATAACCCTAAGTAAATAAACATAAAAGTGTTATCTAACACAAATGACTTTAGCTAAATCATACATTTTTTTGAGTAACAGGATCGGCTTCTTCAGGACTATCATTGACAGGAACTGACCTTTCCTCAGAATCTTTGGGTGCTCTTGTTCCCCTACGACCTTTATCGTTGATAGCATTATTGTCAAGATCATTATTGTTCATTTCATCTAAGGCACTTACATAAAAAACCTTATAAAGGCCATCCCCAATGACAGCACAAGATATGACTCTATCATTAATGGGATAGCACCAATAAATAGCAAAAGCATGATTTGACTGTAATAGCATCAGTTGACTCCTCACATTACACCTACATAAAATTAAAACTTACTTTTTAATTTGCAAACGACAACAAATAAGCTAGTAATAATTTTTTATTCTATATCCAATGATAAAAAATATCTTAATTATAAGTCTATATTGTTTTTCTATAAGCCAGTAAAATTTATTTTAGATTTAGGATAAAGTTAAATTAAGCGGTATAATTGTAAGAAAGTAGTTTTAATCATCCACAGATGTATGTGGTGATTACGATGCGTTCGGATTTTTTAGGCGATTGTGCCATGTTTTATGGTTTGCCTGAGGCGGTGAACAGTGGTTTGTATTTAACCCCACGTTTGACTCGTGAGCAGTTGAGTGAGGCGATGGCGTTACCTGCCAGTGTATTTGGGGATGAGGTTGAGCCAGCATTGTTAAATAGATTGTTAAATGATGCGGCACATCAACAGGATCAATTGCCTGTGGTGCAACATGCGTTGATGAAAATGTGGAGTTTAGCCCGAGCGGAAAATGCGGAACAAGCTGTGATTACGACAGCTCATTATGAGCAGATTGGTGGTTTGCAGAATGCCTTATCTGAGCATGTTGATTCAGTGTATTTTAGTTTGAGTGAGGAGCAACAGCGTATTACCCAAGTATTGTTTATTCAGTTAACTGAACGGGTTGATATGCAGCGTGATACACGTCGTCCAATGCGATTATCTGTTATTGCAGAGCAAGCGGGTGTGGATTGGCAAGCAGTTGCAGAAGTTGTCAATGTGTTTCGGGCGCAGGGACGGCATTTTTTGACTCCGCCTTTAGGACAGGATTTAACACCTGAGAGTGTTATTGACATCAGTCACGAAAGTTTGATTCGGCAGTGGCAGCGTTTGAGAGATTGGATTGAGGAGGAGGCTGAATCTGTAGAATTATATTTACGCTTGGAAGAGTCTGCACGACGTTGGAAACAAGGTAAAGCTGCGTTATGGCGTAACCCAGATTTAAAGCAAGCTATTGACTGGAAAAAGGCAAAACAGCCTACAAAACAATGGGCAAATCGTTATGGAAATAATTTTGATTTGGCAGTGACCTTTTTAGACACAAGCCAAAATAAGCAAATAATGACTCACGCTGTAAACTCTTTGGTAATAGTAACGGTAATAGCAATATCTCTGTTTATATTATTCGATATTTATAAAGAAGAAATATTCAAAATAATAATAATAGAAATGCTTTTTCCATCAGAATATGAGCAGCATGTACAACAACCTAGATAGGAATTGTTCTTAATTAAATCCAAAAAGTTGCATGTCATGTAAAGTAGTTATTTATTTTTTATCTTTTAAACTCAATTTTTTACTGGTTATAAAATAACTCTATATCACTTCATGCAAAATCTCTGGATGTTTTGCAATTATTTTCAATAATGTTTTTGTAGCTCCTAAAGGTTTACGACGACCCTGCTCCCATTGTTATAAGGTTCTTGAAAGCGGTCTTCAATACATTAATAATTCACAAGATAAGGCGATGAACTAAACACCACCTTATCCATACAAGCTGACTAAGCAAGCAAATCATCTGCAACTTGATAGCGAGGGTCTTCAATCACATTCACCTCAACTAAATTACCCGCTTTACGTAACAGTGTACGACAATCCGCACTTAAATGACGAAGATGCAACCGCTTTCCTGCATTTAAATAACGCTCGGCTAACGTATCAATCGCTTCAATCGCACTATGATCCATGACACGAGAATGTTGGAATTCAACGACCACATCATCAGGATCATTTTCAGGATCAAATAAATTATGGAAATTGTTCACTGCAGCAAAAAATAAAGGCCCATGTAACTCATAAACCTTACCACCCAATTTGCCTTCATATGTTTTGACCGTGATATGTTTCGCATGTTGCCACGCAAAAACCAACGCTGACACAATCACACCCACAACAACTGCAATTGCTAAATCCGTTGCAACAGTTACCCCAGACACTAAAACCAATACAAATGCATCAGAACGTGGAATCTTGCCCATGATTTTCAAGCTAGACCACTCAAATGTACCAATCACCACCATAAACATCACACCTGTAAGCGCGGCCAATGGAATCATTTCAATCAAACCTGAGGCAAATAAAATAAACGCTAACAAAAACAATGCAGCAGAAATACCTGAAAGACGACCACGCCCACCAGAATTAATATTAATCATACTTTGCCCAATCATGGCACAGCCACCCATACCGCCAAAAAAGCCCGTAGTGGTATTAGCCACACCTTGCGCAATACACTCTTTGTTACCTCGCCCACGGGTTTCAGTTAATTCATCAATCAAGCTCAAAGTTAATAAAGATTCAATCAAGCCAATCGCCGCTAAAATCACAGCGTAAGGCAATATAATCATCAGAGTTTCTAAAGTGAATGGAACACTTGGAATACTAAATGTTGGCAACCCGCCTGCTATCGAAGCCATATCACCAACTGTACGGCTTTCTAAATTTAAACCAATCACGATGAAAGACACCACCACAATCGCCGCCAATGAAGAAGGAATCGCTTTAGTTAATTTTGGTAAGAAGTGGATAATTGCCATTGTCAATGCAACCAAACCTAGCATGAGATACAACATATCACCTTGTAACCACTGGCTTTGTCCTGTTTCATCAGTGATTTGGAAAGATTTAAGTTGTGCAAGAAAGATCACAATTGCTAAGCCGTTGACAAAACCTAACATCACGGGGTGAGGTACCATGCGAATGAATTTCCCTAATCTCAACATGCCCACGATGATTTGAATGATGCCCATAAGAACGACTGTTGCAAATAAATATTCAACGCCATGCTCAGAAACCAACGCAACCATCACAACCGCTAGCGCACCCGTTGCACCTGAGATCATACCAGGGCGACCGCCAATCACCGCCGTAATCAATCCCACCATAAATGCAGCATACAACCCAACTAAAGGCTCAACCCCTGCAACAAACGCAAAAGCCACCGCTTCTGGCACGAGTGCAAGTGCAACAGTCAAACCCGATAGAATATCGCTTTTAGCACTATGACTTGTATTGTCAAAATTGAAAAACACAAAATACCCCTGAAATATTATTGTTAAGAATTAGAAATAAAAACAGCTAATTATAACATATCAAAGGTGATTTAAGACGGCTGAAACAACTATTTTATTGCATTGCAGCATTTAAGACATTAATTATAAACTTAACTGCATGTAAAAACGGGATTTAAGAAATAGAGGTGGACGTAATTGTAGGTATAGAAAAAAATTGTCAGCATTAAGACAAAAGCATTACTCTGGTTCGACTCGTAATTTGAGAATGGCACGTTCTGAGGCTTCTTCAACAGTGAAACAAAAACCACCAATCACTGTGGATTCGCCCGCTTTAGGAATATGGCGCAAACGTGATAAGACTAGGCCACCGATTGTATGTGCTTCAGTGGTAGGCAGATGAGTATCCAGTACATCATTGGCTTCGGAAATGGGCAAACGTGAATCCATCAAAAAAGTTTCTTCGTCTAACATTTCGAAAATACGCCGACGTTTAGGCAAATATTCTTCAAAATCATAACCCACATCAATCTCGCCAACCACTTCTTCTAAAATGTCTTCCATGGTAATCATCCCAATCGCAGAACCAAACTCGTCAACGACAATCGCAGTATGGTCTTCACGTTCGCGCAATACGGGCAATAACTCATCAATGGTTTGTAATTGAGAAACGTAATAAGCGGGTTTAATCAATGTTTCTAAAGGTTGATCTGCTAAAGTCTTATCTAATAAATCCCAAGTGGTAATCGTTACAATCCCCGTCACATTGGTAATATTGTTGTGATAAACGGGCAAACGATTAAAGCCGCGCCGCCTAACCAAAGAAATTGCATCTGTCGTACTACGGTTATAATTAATTGCAACCATCTCAGCGACAGGAATCATTGCCTCTCCCACCAAAGTATCAGCAAATCGAATTGCTCGGGAAATCCTTTCACGATCAAATACATCAACATTAGAACCCCGTTCAGCCATATCGAGAATACTGCGTAATTGCTCACGAGTAATAAATAAATTTTGCTCAGTTTTACCACCACCCAATACTCTGGCCATTAAATGAGCGATGCGAGAAAAAATAAATACAATGGGATAAAACAAAGTCGCGAAAAAGCGTAACGGATAAACAATGATAGGGGCAAGATAATCAGATTGTTGCTGATATACACTTTTAGGCACAATTTCGCCAAAAATCAGCAAAAGTGGGGTGAAAATCAGAAACGCGTACAAATCACCTGCTTTGCCGAAATAACCCATCATCAAGCTCGCACCCAAGGTGGTTAAAACGACTGTGGCGATATTTGTACCGACTAATGTTGTACCCAAAATAACATGCGGGGTTTCGAACATTTTCAACGCCATTTTTGCCCCTTTATTACCTTGACGGGCTTTATGGCGTAGTTTGATTTTATCAGCATTCACAAGTGCGATTTCAGAGCCTGAAAAGAAACCTTTTAAAGCCAAAAACAACACAATCATGAATAAAATAGACAACAAGTCCATCATAATAAAAACCTTGTCAAATCAAAAAATTCAAATCATGCTTTTGTCACAATTTACTAATAGCTACTATACCGATAATGTGTTTCAATATCGTGGCGAGTCAAAATGCCTTGAATATTCACACTAGGATCACCGCTAGATTTTGAATCTTTATCAGTGATATACAAAGCTTCACAACCTTGCTTATCCAATAATTCTTGCGCTTCCTGCAATGTGGCTTGAGGATAAATTGGGATAATCTGCTGACGTTGCGCTGGAATAGAAACCAGATTAATTGACTCTTCAGTTTCATTGCTTTGTAAATAACGCGCCAAATCTGAAGCGGGTAATAAATGACAATTCTGTTGCTGATCGTGCGCCACAATCCACAGTGGTTCATGTTGTAATGCCTCAATTGCCGTCGTTTTCTGCATATCACAAGGCAAGACGACAAATTGCTGCTCCATCGCATGTGTCACCCCAATTCGTCGTAATGACTGAGAAATAGGATCGGTTCGATAATCTAAACCACGCGCCCGCATCAATTCAATAAATACAGAATGTTTACGCCACGGTGAGCTGCCGACAATTAAGTGCGCACTGATAATCACCACCATACTGGGTAAAATCAAACTGGGGTTATAAGTAAATTCCAGCAATGCGGTAAGAGCGGCCAACGGTGCTTGCAATACTGCACCCATCATCGCACCCATTCCAAACATAGCGTATAACATATGTTCAGTTTTGGCATGAGGCATAAATTCAGAAATCAACATACCCATTGCACCACCAACCATTGCACCAATCAATAGAATAGGGCCAATCAACCCCCCCGGTAAACCTAAACCCAAACAAACAGGCGTAATTAATAATTTAGCAATCGCAATCATCAAAAGCACGCTTAAAACGGACTCGCCCATCAATGTTGCATTGACTGTGTCATAGCCAGTACCCATGATCTGAGGTACCCATAAACTGACAATCCCCGTTAACAAGCCCGCCAAAGTGGTGCGCTGCCAAATCTCAAATTTCGGGGCAACGTTTTTCGTCACCATTTCTAAGATATAAATAAATAAAGTGGCAACCAGACCAATCACAATACCGACTAAAACCAAATAAGCGAGTTCAGGGAACGGCTGTTGAAATACCATATCGGAAGAAAGGCGGAAAGTTGCATCGATTTCAGTAAAATGACGTGTAATCACGGTTGCGATCACGGTAGAAATAATCACGGGGGTAAAACTGGCCACAGAATATTCCACCATCACCACTTCCATGGTAAAAATCACTGCGGCTAAAGGTGTATTAAATGAAGCAGAAATCGCAGCACTGACACCGCAAGCAATTAAAATTCTGAGGCTATTATTTGGCAGCTTTAAGGTTTGACCTAATAAACTACCTGTCGCGCCTCCAAGATGCACCACAGGCCCTTCACGCCCGACAGAATGTCCAGAGACTAAACAAATCGCAGCCCCAAAAAATTGCAAAACGGCATTACGCAATGGTAAATAACCTTGATGATATACCAAGCGTTCCATCACATGGACGACACCTACCCCGCGGTTTTCAGGCCTGAAACTTTGTATCAATAAGCCAACGACTAAACCACCCACCACAGGCAATAAAACCCGAAATAAAGGCGGCAAACTTTCAAAGTCATCAGCTGTTGTTAAGAACTGCTTTTGTCCCCATTCGACCAGTAAATGTAGGCATAAAACGACAAACCCTGTCAGAATACCGATTATCACAGCCAAAAATGAAAGCTGTGGCAGAGCCTCAGAAGCAGCTAGACGAGTACGTAGTTTTTGTAGCATGGGCTTAGTGATCTTCTATAACAAAGCTTAAATACAGCACGATAAAAACGTAGACTTATTGTACAAAATTTATATGGTTTTTATTGGTAAAATATTTTAATGACTACCATAAAGCAGCTGATTTTCTTACCATTCAATCCGCTGTTTATCACGGAAAAAGCCACCACTTTCACCGTTTGCATCCAGTGTTGCAAGCCAGACAATACCTGCTGCACCTTGCTGTACATCACGGTCTGCATTTGCACCACCCATATCGGTTCTTACCCAACCGGGGCAAACAGAATTAATTAATACATTATCAATTTGAGCCATTTTCAATTCAGCAGCAAAAACCCGTGTCACTGTATTCAAAGCCGTTTTTGATGTACGATATCCAGGGCAACAACCATCCATTTCACTCAATTGCCCCATGCCACTGGAAATATTCACCACACGACCATAGTCTTGCTCAACCATCATCGGGATAAATAGCTGGCATAAACGTAAAGGCGCGTATAAATTGGTTTCCATTGCAGTGCGAACATTGTCAATATTTACATTAAAAATACTGCTTTCAGTGCCATCAATTGTAGAAGCATCTCCCGTTGCGACATCAGGAAAAATACCAGCATTGTTCACTAAAATATCTAAACGTCCATAATTTTCTTGAACCCAGCTTTTTGTATTTAATAGACTCTGTTCATCAGTTACATCCAATTGATGCACAGTAATATTATCCAAGCCCAATTTTTCGGCAGCGGCTTGTCCTTTTGCGACATCACGACAAGCTAAAATCACTTGAATATCTTGCTGAGCTAATTGACGGCATACTTCTAAACCAATACCACGATTTGCACCCGTTACTAAAGCCACTTGATTAGTCATGATTTTTTACCTCAGTTGGTACTTTGTAATAGTCAGCAGGGGCAAACATTGCTGTATTCAAAGCCATTTGATAAGTTCGGAAAATGTCTTCATTGAATGCAACAAAAGTCACACGTTCAATGCCTTCATGCTCCGTGATAAATTCATACGTGGTTTTGACCGCAATTTTAACTGCATCCATGATGGGGTAACCATAAACACCGCAACTAATTGCAGGAAAAGCAATGGTTTTGATATTGTTATCTAGTGCAACTTGTAAGCTGTTTGTATAACAATTAGCGAGGGTTTCCGCTTCATTGTCTACGCCGCCACGCCAAATAGGCCCGACTGTATGAATGATATGGTTAGCAGGTAAATTGTAACCTTGAGTGATTTTTGCTGTACCTGTCGGACAACCGCCTAAAGTACGGCATTCTGCTTTTAGTTCTGCACCTGCTGCACGGTGAATCGCGCCATCTACTCCGCCACCACCCATTAAACTTTCATTGGCTGCATTGACGATAGCATCGACTTCAAGCAAGGTAATATCTGCTTGTTTAACATCAACTTTGGTTTTCATGATTTTTATACGAGTTGAAGTGAGTTTGAGATATGTTAGAGAGTGGAAATAATGTAGCAGAAACTCTTAGCAATATCGAGAGAAATTAATGTCTGATACTCAAAAAAATATATTTAATCTTTGATTTTTATAAATATTTGGTTTAACAAAAAATAAAAAAATGATGCTATTTGCTGATTAATTGTTCATAGGATTAAATCATGGAGAAAAATGAAAAATTTATTGCTGATTAATTTGCTCAATCAGACAGATTGATGGTTGGTTTTTCGGCAGCAAATGATTCTGTCAGATTTAAGCCGTTTCATTTGAGCAAAATTGTATATACAAAACGATGTAATTTACTGCTACAATTTGATTTTTGCCTATCTAATCGTTACAATCCATTCCCCCAAAGTGAGGAGATTATAATAAAAATGCGTCAACCATTAATCGCGGGCAACTGGAAGATGAATGGCTCAAAAGCCAGCATCGAGAGTTTACTTGAAGGCATTAAACAAGGTATGGACAGTGTGCAACAAGCGGAAGTTGCAGTGTGCGCGCCTTTTGTCTATTTGCAGCAAGTAAGTGAATCACTTAAGGATACTAAGATTGCTTATGGTGCTCAAAATGTATCAGAGCAAGATAACGGAGCATACACAGGTGAAGTCTCAACAACGATGTTAAATGACTTTGCTTGTCAATATGTGATTGTCGGTCACTCTGAGCGTCGCACGTTATATGGTGAAACTGACGAATTAGTTGCAACAAAATCAGCTAAAGCCCAAGCCGATGGCTTAACACCAATTATTTGCATAGGTGAATTATTGGAAGAGCGCGAAGCGGGTAATACTGAAGCTGTGGTTGCACGTCAGTTAGATGCAGTAATAAATGCCAATGGTGTAGCTTCTTTAGAAAATGCTGTGATTGCTTATGAGCCTGTTTGGGCAATTGGTACGGGTAAAACCGCAACCCCTGAACAAGCACAAGCAGTACATGCATTTATTCGCGGACGTATTGCGGAACAGGATGCAGCCATTGCAGACAAAGTAAGAATTTTATATGGCGGTAGCATGAAACCAGCGAATGCTGAAGAATTAGTTGCACAGCAAGACATTGATGGTGGATTGATTGGAGGAGCGTCATTAAAAGCCGAAGATTTTTTAGCTATCTGTCAAGCAGCAAAGTAGGGTAATTATGCACTCAATAATTGTTACTATTCATATTCTGATTTGTGCAGGATTGATTGGTTTTATTCTGGTTCAACACGGTAAAGGCGCGGAAGCAGGTGCTGCATTTGGTGGTGGTGCTTCTTCAACCGTATTTGGTAGTCGTGGCTCAGGTTCGTTCTTAACCCAAGTAACGAGCATTTTAGCTGCTGCATTCTTCATTACTAGTTTGACTTTGGCTTATTTTGCAATGCCAACACAACAGCCAAGCAGTGTGACAGAAATGCTTCAAACAGCACCAGTAACAGATATGCCACCTGTAGAGTTAGCAACGCCAACTACAGCATCTGACTTACCAACGATTCCAGCACAGTAAATCAGTTTTAAACCTGATGGCTCAGCTCTGTCAGGTTTTTCCCTTTCAAAAAAATATTCTTTATAGTGCAAATAATGCAAGTTATTTCCGTCTAAAATAAGTTGGTATAAGCCATTCTAAGCTAACGATGATTGACACCCATCAAAAGCGCAGAGAAAAGTTGACTATATCACTCACTTACCAAAGGAATTAATTTATGCACTACAGAATACTCTTTCTATTGCTTATTTTTGTCAGCCAGCCGAGTATCGCAGCCAGTTTTAATTGTAATAAGGCCAGTGCACCGATCGAGCACGCTATTTGTGACAACGCAGATTTGGATGCAGCAGATAGTTTATTGAGTCAACGTTACAATGCTTTACGCAAATCATTATCAAACTCTGAAGTCAAAACACTCAAACAAGAACAACGCCAGTGGCTAAAACAGCGATTGAAACAATGTGCTATCGATAACATCACCTGTCTAGTTAATGTATACCAATCTCGAATTGCTGATTTTGACTCACGCTTAGGCATGAATTCGGTGAGTGGTTTATCAGCTCAAACAGCTAGTCGACATATTAATGATTTTGTGCCTGCTGGCTATAAAATTTTAGATATGGCTGAAGGTGATTTAAATCGGGATCAGTATAACGATGTGGTATTGATTTTAGCCCAAGACAATGAACAAGGTGAGGCCTTGCGTCCATTACTGATTTTAATTCGTGATGCAAACAGTCAACTACACCTTGCAGCACGAAATGACCATGTGGTGTTATGCGTGGAATGCGGTGGCATGTTAGGTGACCCATATCAGCGTACAGCAATCAAAAATGGCTATTTTACAGTTGAACATCACGGTGGCAGCTCTTGGCGATGGACGAAATACATCACTTTTAAATATGTGCCTAAAAAATCAAACTGGTATATACATAAAGTGAGTAATCAATCTTATCATTCTGCTGAACCTGATAATATTGAAGAGAGCATACAAACGGCGAAACAACTAGGTTACGTCTCATTTAAAGATTATCAAAATGAATGGTAGCCTTGCCTCAATTTAATATAGCTTTATTACAATACGATGATTTTAAGTTTTGTTGGTCTTTTACAGAAAAGCCAAATACTTAAAACACCTCATTCACTATGGATGACTACTAAAATGTCAGTTTGATCCTTTCGTACTGAACATTTTAGTAAAATACAACAAATCATATTATATCGACATACTTTTTATAATAGTCTGATTTTATAAAGTAATTAAAATAAGTTTTAAAAATATTCAAAAAAACGCTTGCAATGCCTTTTTAGCTTGGTATAATGCGCGACTTCAAACAGCTAATCAAGCAGCAAACGAAGCCTTGTTAGCAGTTTTGATTGTTTTCAACATTTTTAAGCATTTCAAAAAAAAATTAAAAAAGTTGTTGACAAGATGATTTAAAATTGTAAAATAGCAATCTTTCTAAAGCGATGCGGGAATAGCTCAGTTGGTAGAGCACAACCTTGCCAAGGTTGGGGTCGCGAGTTCGAGTCTCGTTTCCCGCTCCAATTTTATTGTTTTACAATCCCTGTAGTATTTAAAGAATTTTGATTAAGGCTGAGTGGCAGAGTGGCTATGCAGCGGCCTGCAAAGCCGTGGACATCGGTTCGATTCCGGTCTCAGCCTCCATAGTTAAATATAAAGCCTAGGTGGCGAAATTGGTAGACGCAAGGGACTTAAAATCCCTCGGTGCTTAAACACCGTGCCGGTTCGAGTCCGGCCCTAGGTACCATCTTTCTTTCATGCGGAACACGACATAAGGTCGAAGCTCATGTATAACGCCGCATATACTTCACATTTCGGACTAAAGACAGTCCCATTTGCTTTATCCCCCGATCCTGACTTTCTTTATTTAAGCACGCAGCACCGTGATGCCTTAGAGCATTTAATTCAAGGTGTCAAAGAAGGTAATGGGCTTATCTTATTAACGGGTGAAGTCGGTACAGGCAAAACCACCTTAAGTTATAGGTTACTCAATCAACTTGAAGATATTTTTGATGTTGGCTTTCTTTCCAGTCCCTGTTTAACACCTCAAGAATTACTTGCCGCTATTTTTGATAAACTGCATTTACATTATGATGACAGTTTTACCATCAAAGAATTTACCGATGTTCTCAATAATTACCTTGTTACAGCAGAATCTGTCGGCCGCAAAACCGTTTTAATTATTGATGAAGCACAAAACCTAACTGTCGAAGTATTAGAGCAAATTCGTTTACTCAGCAATGTAGAAGACCGTTTATTACGTATTGTTTTGGTGGGACAACCAGAACTTAAGCACATGCTGAAACAAAAGAATTTGCGCCAACTTTCTCAGCGTATTACGGCAAGCTTTCACTTAAAACCTTTTTCTTATAATGAATTGCGTGCTTATATTCACCATCGACTAACTGTCAGTGGTGCAGAAAGTGAATTCTTTTCCAAGGCTGCTGTACGCTATGTTTATCGTTATACGCAAGGTATTGCTCGTTTAACCAATGTCATTTGTGATAAAGCATTACTCAATGCTTATGTTGCTAATAAACAGCAAGTAGATGTTTCCGCAGTACGTAAGGCAATTCAAAAAGTTCAAGTCGAAAGCCCAGCACACCGTTCACCTTGGGGTTGGACATCTGCAATCTTGGGAACAGTCGTTTTATTTGGTGGTTTGATTTGGTGGGCGACCTACTCACAAATTATGTCAGCCCAGCCAACTTTAGAAAGTCCTATCAAAACAGAAGTAGTGCATACAGCAGAATTAGAAGACCCTGCTGATGTATCAAAAAGTCCTACAATTCCAATTGACCCTGATACAAACATTCCAGATGGTCTGCCTATACCACCACCAGCAGATGATAAAGATGAGCCTCCTATAGATATACCTACAGAGCTAACACTACTCGACATTTTACAAAATGAAGGCATTCCTAGTAATACCCAATCAGCGTTTGAGACATTATTTCAGCTTTGGGGCATAAATTATAACGAGTTAACAGGTAATACAGCTTGTGAACGTGCCTTAACTCAAGACCTTGCTTGTGTATATCAAACAGGTAAATGGAAAGATATAAAAAACTATAATCGCCCAACTGTAATTGAGTTAGAAACAGAATTAGGTGAACAACATCATGCGGTTGTAACACAAATTCAAGATGACTTAGTCACTTTAAATTTTGATGGTAAGATTTTTGACTATTCTAAACAAGAGATTAATCAGTATTGGCAGGGTCAGTTTTTATTATTATGGCGGCCGCCTAGTGTTCCCACGCTGATTTTACGTGCAGGTGTAACACATGATGATGTGCGTTGGGTGCGTAAACGCCTAAATATTCTGGAAAATAAACAAGTTGCTGATGCAGACTTATCCGCTAAATTTGATAAAGATTTACGGCGACGTGTTGTCGGTTTTCAGCGTAAACAAAATTTATTAATTGATGGTGTGATCGGCGAACAAACCATGCTACTCCTAGATGCATATTCGGGTTTAGGCCCTCAGTTAAAATAAATGGGTAAAGTCAGGATTATAGGCGGTGAGTGGAAAGGCCGCAAACTCAATGTATTAGACAGACAAGGCTTACGTCCGACAACGGATCGTATTCGAGAAACGGTCTTTAACTGGTTACAATGGCATATTCCTGCCCGTCGTTGTTTAGATTTATTTGCTGGCTCTGGTGTATTTGGAATAGAAGCGGTTTCCCGTGGTGCAAGCTTTGCCCAATTGATTGAAAAAGATCGTCAAGCTGCTCACAATTTACGCCAACAGTTACAAATACTGAAAACAGATAAAATTGAACTTATCCAAACAGATGCAATCAAGTTATTGCAAACCCCTCCTGAACAACCATTCGATATTGTTTTTATCGACCCCCCTTTCAGACAAAACTTACTAGAAACTTGCTGTCAAATGTTGGAACAAAGTCACTGGCTTAGTTCACAAGCTTTTATTTATGTTGAAATGGAGCAAGAACTCTCTACTGTTAAATTTCCTGAAAATTGGCACATTATCCGTGATAAAAAATCAGGACAAGTACACTACTGCTTATTAGAACGGCAATTGACTTGATTTTATTGCGACCACATTAGATTGCTGTAAAGAAAATGCCCCTATCCCAAATGAAATAGAGGCTAAAAACTAACTAAGGAGAAAAAAATCTGTGGTGGAGAGAAAAGATTTTTTATTAAACTGTCAATGAAATATTTTTTCGTAATTTTTTCATTGCATTGCTTTCAATCTGACGAATACGTTCTGCTGAAACGCTATATTCTTCAGCTAATTCTTGTAATGTGGCTTTGCTGTCACCTAACCAACGTTTACGTAAAATATCTTGGCTACGTGCATCTAACTTTTCTAAAGCAGAATACAATTGACCACTGCCGTGTGCTGCCCATTCGTGACTTTCGTTAACTTTAGCAGGATCAAAACGGTGATCTTCTAAATAGCCAGATGGGGCTAAAATTTCTGATTCTTCATCATCAGTTGGTGCATCAAAAGCAGTATCTTGTGTGCTTAAACGGGTTTCCATTTCTAACACATCTTTCGGTGTTACGCCCAAATCACGCGCTACCATTTCCACTTCTTCTTGTGTTAACCAACCTAAACGCTTTTTAGAGCTACGTAAGTTAAAGAACAATTTGCGCTGTGCCTTAGTTGTTGCTACTTTAACAATACGCCAGTTGCGTAAAATATACTCATGGATTTCGGCACGAATCCAATGGACTGCAAAAGAAACCAAACGTACACCCACAGTTGGATCAAAACGCTTAACTGCTTTCATTAAGCCGATATTACCCTCTTGAATCAAATCAGCTTGTGGTAAACCATAACCACGATAACTATTTGCAATGTGCATAACAAAGCGTAAGTGGGACATGACTAATTGACGGGCTGCTTCTAAGTCTTCAGTTTCGCGTAAATTAACTGCTAAATCTCTTTCTTGTTCCGCAGTTAACATCGGAATTGCTTTAATAGCTTGAGCATAGTTTTCAATGCTCTGTCCGGGAACAGACAAGCTGGCATTTAAACTTAAAGCAGGTGATGATGCAGGCATGATGTCCTCTCTCCTAAAATTTAGCTATTTATTCTAGCACTCCAATCAGGTGAGTGCTAATAATTTTTAGTCATATAATTATTACTATTGTCACTTACCCGATTTAAAGTTGAGTATAATAATCAGGTATTATTATGTCAAACGTTTTTTGTATTATGATACACCTTTATTGACAAATTATGGCAAAAATGCAATGTCCAATAGATTGAATTTACTAAATAATTGGCTGCAAACTACCTTACAGCTTAAAAATCCTACCCCTCAACCTTTAACCAACGATGCCAGCTTTCGACGCTACTTTCGGATTACTAAAAATGGTCAATCCTTTGTTGTAATGGATGCACCACCCGATAAAGAGGACTGCCATTCTTTTATTGACGTTGCAAACTTATTGCGTCAAGCGGGGTTAAATGCCCCTGAAATCATTGCCCAAGATACTGAACAAGGCTTTTTGTTACTCACCGATTTTGGTTCACAACTTTATTGGCCTGCATTACAAACAGATCAAGCCGACACACTATATACTGAGGCATTTCAATCCCTTATAAAAATGCAGAAAATACATGCAGAAAGTTTGCCGCTTTACGATAATGATTTATTAGACCGTGAATTAGATTTATTTATTGCATGGTTGATGGAAAAACATTTAGGCATCGTGTTAGATACAGACGAAAAACAACAGTTGCTTGCTGAATTTGAGCTATTAAAACAATCTGCTTTATCTCAACCACAGGTTTTTGTACACCGTGACTATCACTCGCGTAATTTAATGGTGACTGAAGCCAATAATCCTGCCATTTTAGATTTCCAAGATGCTGTCAAAGGTGCAATTACTTATGATCTCGTGTCTTTGTTACGGGATTGCTATCAAGTTTGGCCTACTGACCGTGTTGAAGCATGGTTAAACGAGTATTATCAACTAGCCATTGAGCATCAAGTTTTAAATCAAGATGTTGAATTTATACAATTTAAACGCTGGTTCGACTTAATGGGTATTCAGCGTCATCTTAAAGCCAGCGGTATTTTTGCACGTTTATACCATCGTGATGGCAAAGATAATTATTTTCAGCATATCCCTGACACTTTGAATTACATTGCACAAGTCAGTACACACTATCCTGAATTGCAATTTCTCAATCAGTTACTGGTTAAACGTGTCATTCCTGCATATCTGTCGCATTAAGGTAAAAAACTTAAAATAGATAGATAATAAATTAACTGTATCATGCATTATCTGGAAAGTTGGAGTGCAAAATTTAGTGTTTAGACTATAGGTCAAAAACTTTGGACTCCAATAATGTAAGGATGACCAACTAAAGCCCTTGTTTTAAAACATTGTCTAGCTCTTCTAAAGAATGGATGATTGCATGAGGTTGATGTTCGGCATTCCAATCTTGCTTTTTTCGATTCATCCAAATCGCGTGCATCCCCGCTTGTAACGCGCCGAGTACGTCGGAATCTACATGGTCACCAATATGTAAAACCTGCTCGGGTTCAACTTCACAACGTTGGCAAGCGGTTTCGAATAAAGCAGGATGGGGTTTGGCATGTCCAACATCACCCGCACGTAAAGAGACAGTGAAAAAACGTGCAAGTTTATCAATCCGTTTGACATCTGCCGTACCGTTGGTCAAAGCACACAATGTATAATTTTTATATAAGCGTTCCAAGGCTGGAATCACATCATGATAGGGTTTCACTTTATGTCTTGCATTATCAAAAATATCCAGTGCAGGTTCAATGATCGCTTCATCATAACCGACAGCATTCACGACCTGCTTGATATTAATGCGGCGCAATTCATGTAAGTTAGCATACAACTCAGGTTGCTCACGTAGTAATTCTTGTCGCATTGCCTGCATATCAGAAATACTAAAATTTTGTGGGATACGCGGGTAATAACGATAAAACCACTGACGTAAAGCATTTTCAGCATGGCGAATCACTGAATCAACAGGCCATAAAGTATCATCTAAATCAAAACAAATTACACGAATAGACATATAGATTGAATCTGGTTGCATATCATCATCAGCAACTATAAGATAAATCTATCAAATATGGTAGTATAACTGCTTGCATCTGATGCACAGCATTGATAAACGATTATTGTACACCACTTATACATAACCGTATCAACACAACAACAAGGGAAAAAGCATAATGAGTGCAACTATTATCGAACAAGCAACGCCCCGTTTACACCGTTCAGAATTAGCGGTACCGGGTACAAACCCAGCGTTCTTCGAGAAAGCAGCTCAATCAAATGTGGATTGTATTTTCTTAGACTTAGAAGATTCAATCGCGCCAGATGAAAAAGAAACGGCACGTAAAAATGTGGTTGAAGCGTTAAACGACATCGATTGGGGCAACAAAACCATGTTGGTGCGGATTAACGGTTTAGACACGCAATACATGTACAAAGATGTGATTGATGTGGTTGAAAACTGCCCTCGTTTAGATATGTTGTTGATTCCTAAAGTCGGTGTACCTGCTGACGTTTACACATTAGATACTTTAGTGACTCAAATTGAAATTGCGAAAAAACGCGAGAAAAAAATGGGTTTTGAAGTATTAATCGAAACGGCATTAGGCATGGCAAACGTTGAAGCAATTGCGCAATCTAGCAAACGTTTAGAAGCTATGAGCTTTGGTGTTGCGGATTATGCTGCGTCAACTCGTGCAAGAACAACTGTTATTGGTGGTGCACATCCTGAATACGGCGTATTAACTGATAAAAATGAAGATGACAGCCCACGTGATTTCCATTGGAATGATATGTGGCATTTTGCGCAAGCACGTATGGTTGTTGCGTGTCGTGCCTATGGTTTACGTCCTATCGATGGCCCGTTTGGTGATTTCAGTGATCCAGATGCGTATGTTGCAGCAGCAAAACGTGCAGCGATTTTAGGCTACGAAGGCAAATGGGCGATTCATCCTTCACAAATCGATTTAGCGAACGACGTATTCAGTCCTTCAGACAAAGAAGTGACTCATGCTAAACGTATTTTAGAAGCGATGGAACAAGCTGCGAAAGAAGGTAAAGGCGCGGTAAGCTTAGATGGTCGTTTAATCGACGTTGCGAGCATCAAAATGGCTGAAAACTTAATCGAAAAAGCTAAAACTATTGGTATGGCATAAGCTTGATTGATTATTCCTGAATGTGTCGGGAATATGGTAAAGCTCTGGGACAAATATCTCAGGGCTTGCCCGCTTTTATGTTTTTCCTAAATATATACAAGCCGTTTGCTCACCCTCCCTATTTATAGATATATATCCATTTGCTTCTCCGCTATCACTCAACTTTCTGTTAATCTTTTCTAAAATCAATTGCCCCATTTGCAACATATCACCTTTTTCACCAAATTTTATATAAAAAAAGCTTTATTTCATCAATTAGTAAAAATGAATGGTTAAGTTTTATCGGTTTAGTTATCCTATAGATTAACTATAACGATAACAATCACATTCTCACTGATAAAACAGGAAACCGCATAATGGCACAAGAATTCAATTTGGAAGTCATTCCTGTACTACCAAAGGCGTTGGAACGTTTGGAGGAAATCGCCAATAATCTCTGGTACGGCTGGTATGTCCCTGCAAGAGCGTTATTTGAGCAACTCGACTATGAGTTATGGATTCGCGTTTCACACAATCCTAAATTATTTTTACGCAATGTTGACCAAGCTCGCTTAGAAAAAGCCGCAAAAGACCCTTTATTTTTAAATGCATATCGTCAAGTCACGGCTGCATTTGACGATTATTTAGCTGATAAAGCCCCACGTGAAGCTGGACAGAAATTAGAACAAAATGAACAAATTGCTTATTTCTGTGCTGAATATGGTTTTCATGAAAGCTTGCCCGTGTATTCTGGTGGCTTAGGCATTCTAGCAGGCGATCATTGCAAAACGGCCAGTGATTTACGTTTGCCATTCGTTGGTGTCGGTTTATTTTATCATTTGGGCTATTTCTCCCAACATATTGATACAGAAGGTAATCAACGCGTTACCAGCTCCACTTTAAATACTGAACATTTACCGATTACAACTGTGACCGATGAAAATGGCGAAGAAATCCGTATCACAGTGAATATCGCAGGCCGCACGGTATGGGTTAAAGCGTGGTTGGTGCAAGTTGGTCATATCAAACTTTATTTGTTAGATACAGAAATCCCTCAAAACGCTCCAGAAGATGCTGCCATCACTCATCAATTATATGGTGGTGATAATAATACGCGGATTCAGCAAGAAATTGTGCTTGGTATTGGTGGGGTCAGAATGCTGCGCCATTTAGGTATTGCGCCGACGGTTTGGCATATGAATGAAGGTCATGCGGCATTTTTGGTTTTAGAATTGTTACGTGAAAAACTCCATTCAGGTTATGAATTTCATCAAGCCGTTGAAGCGGTTGCCAGTGGTTGTGTATTCACCACGCATACGCCTGTACCTGCAGGTCATGACCATTTCCCCCAAGATTTAGTCATGCATTTCTTAGGACATTTTTCTCATGAATTAGGCTTGTCGCGTGAAGATTTCCTACGTTTAGGTTGTGAGCCAGCAGGTGATAATCATGATTTCAATATGACCACCTTAGCAATTAATTTATCGCGTCATATGAACGGTGTAAGTCGAATTCACGGGCGTGTGTCTTCGGAAATTTGCCAACGTTTTTGGCCACAACTTGAACCACATGAAAACATCATGAGCTATGTGACGAATGGTGTGCATGTGTCTAGTTTCTTGGCGCGACAATGGACGGATTTATTTGATAAGCATTTAGGTGCGGATTGGGACAGACATTTGTGCAGTGGTGAGTATTGGGATCAAATCATGAACATTCCCGATCAAGAATTCTGGCAAACTCATCAAGCGGTTAAATCACGGATGTTGGTTGTAGTACGCAACGCTTTGTTATCACAACATAAAGCCAATAAAACCAGTGAAACCCATATTGAACAAATTGTTAAAAACCTAGACCCGAATAACCCTGGCATTTTAACCATTGGTTTTGCCCGTCGTTTTGCGACTTATAAGCGTGCGACTTTATTGCTCAACAATATGCACCGCTTACGTGAAATCGTGTTGAATAGCGAACGTCCGATTGTATTTATTTTTGCAGGTAAAGCGCATCCTGCGGATGAACCGGGGCAAAGTTTACTGCGTGCTTTATATCAACTCAGTAATGAGCCTGATTTCATTGGCAAGTTAATTGTGGTGCAAGGCTATGACATGGGTTTATCGCGCCGTTTAGTATCAGGTGTCGACGTTTGGTTAAATAATCCTGTATATCCTTTAGAAGCCAGCGGCACGTCAGGGATGAAAGCGGCAGTGAATGCAGCGATTAACTTAAGTGTGCTTGATGGTTGGTGGGATGAGGGCTATGAGGGTGACAATGGTTGGGGGATTCGTCCATCTCCGCACGAGCATGACCATAACCGCCGTGACCATGATGATGCCAATACTTTATATGATATTTTGCAAAATGAAGTGTTAGACGAATATTATGATTTAGGTAAATATGGTTATTCAGAACGCTGGGTGCATCGTGCAAAACGTTCGATGGCTTCAACTATTCCACATTTTAATATGGTGCGGGTGCTGAATGATTATTTAGAAAATTTCTATATTCCTGCTAGCCGTCATGGTCAAAAAATGTTGATTAACGAAGGGGGCAATGCACGCCAATTAAGTGAGTGGAAAGGCAAAATTCGTAATCAATGGCATGGGATTCATGTGCGCCAAACTGCTGAACCTGCAACGCGTATCACCTATGATGAAAGTACTTCGATTCAAGTTGCTGTGTATTTAAACGGTTTAGACCCAAATGATGTGGCGGTTGAATTATTATTGTCTCGTAAATTATATCATCCAGAAATTTATGCCGCTTCGCCAGATAATACAGTGGTGTGTGGCACAGAAGTTGAGAATGCTGCACCTCCAACAACGGCTTATCGCTTTAAACCAGAACATGGTTTAGATAACGGTGAATATTTATTTAGCTTAAATTTCCAACCTGATTGGTGCGGTGATTTAAGTTATAAAATCCGAGTCTTCCCATATTCTGATTTGCTATCTGATGCACATGAAATGGGTATGATGGTGTGGGCTTAATGTATTGTTGATTTTCGATTAGCGATTTTTGATTTATAGGCAAAGGCCGCTAATTTTATAGATTTTCAAATTATTTAGGTTTCACTTTGATGTGTTTGGGGAGATCAGCGCGTGAGCAGAAGCCACTGATACTACCCCAACCGTCTTTGGCTTTATAGTTGGATTTGATATATGGGCGACCACTATCTGCAGGATGAAATGGAGTTTCTAAATATGCTTTTTCATCTGTAGTTAATTCACGAGCTGAACCATCATCATTAACGTAAACATAAGGATAAAGCTCTACAACTTGATCTGCTTGCGATGATGATACAGTACCATATTGCCGAATCCACTCTGTTAATAATTGCTGGACTAAGCCTTGTATATCAGGGTGTATATTTTGTACTTGCTTGGCCAATGTGTTATCAACATCAATTTGCATATCACACCTTTTCCAATGCCATCAACCTTTTATATCATTCGGCAAGTTTTTTAGAAAAATATCGCTGACTGATAAACCACGCAAATAAAACCCCAACACTATTAGCCAACATATCCCATCCATCTGCATGGCGCGTACTGGTTAAGCTTTGCAATAATTCTACACTTAAACCCATCAACAAAAAGCCAATAAAACACATCAGTCGCCCATGGTTAGTAGGATAAAGCAGACTAAACCAGAACATCATGACAAAATAAGCAAAAAAGTGTTCTAACTTATCAATATGAGAAAAAGTCTGAATACCTGTATCAATAGGTGGAATCAGAGACAGAATAGAAACAGCAGTAATTAAACCCCACCCAGCAATTAACCATAAAAATCTAAAATACAACATAACCGTACCAAATCAATAAAAAGACACCCAGAACTAAACGATATATCACAAACGGTAACATTCCAATTTGATTGAGCAAGCGAATAAATACTTCAATACAAAGATATGCGCTGACTGCTGAAATAATTAAGCCTAATAACAAGGCTGTCCAGTCAACAGGAATATTTTGAGTTAACACCAATACTGTTTCGTCCGCGCCCGCTAAAATAATCGCAGGAATAGACAGTAAAAATGAGAATCGGGCTGCAGCTTCGCGAGATAAACCCATTAATAATGCAGCAGTAATTGTAATGCCTGAACGAGAAGTACCGGGAAGTAATGCAACAGCTTGCGCCAAGCCAATAAAAGTAATGTCTAGCCATGTAATTTGGTATTCATTACGTTTTTGCGAAGCATGAGTATCTGCATACCAAAGTAACCCACCAAAAATTAGCGTGGTTGTTGCAATGAGTAAACCGCTACGTAAATGATCCATCCAGCCCGTTACGGAAATTAATAACCCAACAATTGACACAGGAATTGTGCCCACAATCACACCCCACACTAAGCGGCTTTCTGGTGTTAACTCACGTGTTTGTACTGATTGTGTCCATGCTAGAAATAGTGGTTTTATATCATTACGAAAATAGAATATAACAGCGGCCAGTGTGCCAAGATGAACTGCAACATCAAACGCTGTACCTTGGTCTTCCCAAGCCGTGAATTCAGGCACAAGAATTAAGTGAGCAGAACTAGAAATGGGTAAAAACTCGGTAAGTCCTTGCAATAACGCTAAGGTAATGATTTGCCAAATATCCAAACTCAGTCTCTATGGTTAAAATTGAATGGGCACTAGAATATAAGAAACACTTTATAGCGGCAAGTTGCTTATTTTAAAAAATAGTTTGAATGTCAGACCGTTTATCAAAACCCAATCTGACATGTGGGTTCATCATGATTATTGAGTTGTTTTCTCATCGAATTTTGCCACTTTCGACATTTTAACTTGACGCATCAATGCAGAACGCTGACGGCGTAACGTTGTTTGGCTGGGTGCTTTGGCAATGGCTTGATTTAATAAAGCTAAACCATCGTACCAGATGCCATTTTGCAAATAGGCTAAGTAGGCTTCATTATTATGTGTTTTGAGTTGCTGGGCTAAATTGCTATCAGGTTTGATATATTTCACCGTACCGCTAGCAATAAGATCACCTGTACGTTCCATTGGATCAGGTACAATCGCAACAAACCACTCATATTCAACACCTTGTTCCAAGTTCAAATCAAAGTCGGCTAATTTGACTGAATGAAATCCTTGTTCTCGTGCATCTTTGCCTTCTGGTAAACCTAAAGTCAGTTCTAATACAGGGTCAGATGCATGAATTTTGTTGATGGCAAATTCCATTTCTCCATTCCATGCTGAAGATAAATACCAAAAAATTTCAGGCTGGGGTGTTGTGGTTAAACCTGTGTGTGGCGGTACGATTGGTGCGATTAATTTTGGAAATGGCAAATAACCACCTAAATCAACTGCATGGTCATCATGGGCTTTTTCTTCTGTTGTTGGTGCTGCTAAAAGCTTTTGCCCAATATCTCGAGTCATACCTTTAGAAACACTACGGGCAACACTGCGTGACATGCCTTTGATTGCTGAATGATGGGTTTCGACTTTTGGTGTTGTTGATAGGCTAGCAAGGCTGCTGACATCGCCACGTGATACACCTCTGGAAACGCCTCGAGAAACCCCACGCGAAATACCTCTGGATACACCACGAGAGACCCCGCGCGACACACCTCTGGATACACCACGAGAAACCCCACGCGACACACCTCTGGATACACCACGAGAAACCCCACGTGACACACCTCTGGATACACCACGAGAAACCCCACGTGACACACCTCTGGATACACCACGAGAAACCCCGCGTGACACACCTCTGGATACACCACGAGAAACCCCGCGCGATACGCCTCTGGATACACCGCGAGAAACCCCTCGCGACACACCTCTGGATACACCACCCGTCTCAGAGTCATCAGCAAAGCCTGCTTCACGTCGTCGAATTGGTGCTTTTTTATCTAAGGGCTGATAAACCTGTGTCATTTGCGTATTATCATCATTAGCAATAGTGGTTGTTGAGAAGCTGCAAAAGCCCACAGCTAATAGCACAACATAGATGATTTTTGACATGCTGCTACCCTTTTGGATTAATTTGTCGCGTGTAAACTGTATGAATTATAAAGCGGTATCTTGGTGATTGACAATTAAAAAATGGGTAGATGGTTTATGAATAGTCGTTTTTAGATGAGAAATGAAATAGCAGATATTCATGGCACTTTAGATAAAATAACAAATTTGATTCTTCTGCATAAAAAATCAGCAAATCAAACTATTTAATGCAAACATGTTGTACATGATATATGTCGAGCACGACAACATTCCTAGCTAAAATTTAGATAAAAACCTTTATTCAGGCTAAACTATTTTTTAGTAGTCTAATTTATAGAGTCAAAATCATGTTTAGGTGGTTATTCAGTATTGTTATTATTTGTTTTATCATACTTTTCTTTGGACGCGCTTGGTATGATGCTTTAGTTTTGGAAGCAAAATATAATCAGACCGTACATCAAGATAAATCCGAAATCAAAACAGGTTTTCACCCTCAAGTTCGTCCTAAAATACAGCTAACTTACCAAAATCAATCAGGTGAATTGGTAAAAGTGCTTGCTGATGCACAACACTACTCAGAGTTTATACAACAAAGTGTTAAGACCCTTGAAAAAGTCAGAAAAAATCTAATTAAACAAGCTGATAACGAATTAGAACATGCTTTGAAGTCAACATTTGAACCTGTACATGATCGAGTAGATCAGTTTGCAGATTGGTATTTTGCATATACAACGACATATAAAATTTTATGGAAAGCGGTTACTGCAACTGCCGAATATACAATTAGTCTTAGTGCAAAAGATTTAAGTGATGCTGTTGCATATGATGTTGAGCAGTATATTCTTAAACATTATGAAGAGATTGTATTACGTCCAGAGTTAACACATCCTAGTTTAAAGCGTGCTTATCAAAATACGCTCACCTCGATACATAACCAATATATTAATGCATTATCAATCATACATTTAAACTTCCTATCTTTTGTATCAACTAAAACCACTCATTTGGAATCAGAAAACACACAAGTTGCTATAACGCTAGACTGGCATAGCCAATTTAATAAAATACATATGGCAGCTTATGAAAAAACACCCGAAGGAAAAACGTTAGGGGCTATTTTGATTGCAGGTGGTGCGAGTATTGGAGGGAAAGCTTTTGGTGGTATTGCAGCAAAAACAGCCGTCAGTACAGCAAGTAAAGGTTTATTAAGTAAGCTAGCCTCTCCCTTTGTGACCAAAGCTATTGTAATTGGTGGTAGTGGAGCGGTTGGTACGCTGGGTGGGCCTATTGGTGCTGTGATTGGTGCAAGTATTGGTCTAGGTGTAGATTATACAATCAATGAAGGTGTAGAAGTTATGCACCGAGAAGCATTTGTCAAAGACGTAAATGAAGCCATTATTGCTACACAAAATGAATGGAAAATACCGATGAGTCAATCTATTCATAAAGCGATTGATATATTGATAGATGATGCAATCCAACTATTACCAAGTTATGAGAAACATTAAATTTATTGGAATAGAAGAATACACAGTAAACTGAATGATAGGCACAAAAAAAGCCCACAATAACGCAGGCTTATTCTATAAAAGTTTAATAAAGTCTCTTAATAGAGTTTATAAACTTAAATAATAGTTAATACTTATTTACAAGCAGTTGGTAAGTATTCAATTGGCATAGTTTCATGAGTACATTGCCAAGTTTTTTGTGCAGCATTATACATCAAACGTAAATTACCAGTAATAGCAGTATCTATGAAGCTAGCTGAATAACCGAAAGTCGTAATGTCGTTTTGAGCCGCAACACCTGTGCCAGCGCCAACTGCACCAATTTTAGTTGTGTATTTACCACCAGTTTTGCCACCAATACTAGCGATTTTAGGCCATGAACCTTTAGAACCAATCCATTCTTCAGTAGGAGTTTTTAAACCACCAAGAAGGTTAACGCCTTCAGATACTTTTGCACGTTTTAAGTAGTCAGTGTAAGCAGGAATCGCAACAGCTGCTAAAATACCGATAATCGCAACAACGATCATCAATTCGATTAATGTAAAACCTTTTTGTAATTTCATGGATACTCTCCTTTATAAAAATAGGTTAAAAAGCCTGTGCCAAAAAGCGTTTAATACAAGCCCTTTACATTATACTACATTTTAAGCGCAGACAAGTATAACAATATCAATTACAGATTAGAATATAAAAAAGCAATATACAACCTAAAAACATAGCTTTTCAATACATTGACATTGTATATAATTTTTTCTAAAACACACCCAATAAAATACTAAACCATTTCAGCTAATATTTTACTTAAAAACTTGATATTCAAGTCATATTTAATTTTTATCACCAACATTAAGATATAAATTTGTGGCTTGCACAAACATAAGCAAATACAGTTCCAAATATATCTATATGATTTTAAATAAAAAAATAAAATCCAAATCATATTATTTTTAATCCTTGATGGATTAATTTATTTAACTACCCTAGCTTGATGAAAATACTTATCTTTTTAAAATTGCATACTGCTGGGTAAATGCCTTATATTTACTCTAAAATTTGCTGAACTTAAAGATTTTAATTACATATATATTTGAAAATAAAAAGAATTACAACCCTGCTCTTTGCTGAAAAAAATGATTTAAAATTAATATTTAACCATGGGATCAAAGAAACATAAGAAATTTCGGATTAAGCATATGGTCACCATACTATTGCCCTCTCAACAACGCTAAACCTATAAATAGATGATACAAAACTCTTCTCAAATGTACTCAATTCAATAAAAATAAATTGACTCTGACACATAGTGCGGTATGCTGCTCACACATTTTGGACTAACTGCTTTATAATCCTAGCCTGAATAACTTAAGTTTGATCAACTAAGTTTTAATACGGTCGTAGCAAAACATGTTATGGCTTTCCTTGGATTCGGACGACCCTAATACCAAAAGCAAACTCAATGGAGGGATATATGTCTGTGAAATATGTTTACTCATTCCAAGAAGGGGATGGTAAAAATAAAAAATTACTTGGTGGTAAAGGTGCAAACCTTTGCGAAATGACCCAAATCGGTTTACGTGTACCACCGGGTTTTGTTATTAGCACAGAAGCGTGTTTGCAATATCTTGATCAAAGAATCTTACCTGAAGGTTTAATTGATGAGGTAAAACAACATATTGAATCAGTCGCAACAGCTACAGGACGTGGTTTTGGCGATGCAAGCAACCCATTATTAGTTTCTGTTCGTTCTGGTGCGGCAATGTCAATGCCTGGGATGATGGACACAATCTTGAACTTGGGTTTAAATTCAGAGACTTTACAAGGTTTAATTCGTGAAACAGGTGATGACCGTTTTGGTTATGATGCATACCGCCGTTTCATTCAGTTATTTGGTAAAGTGGCATTAGGTGTCGACGACGAAAAATTTGACGTACACTTTGAACAAGTTAAAAAACAAGCAGGCGTTAAAGTTGACGTTGGCTTAAGCGCAGAAAACTTAAAAGAAATCAGCGAACGTTTCTTACAAGTGGTGAAAGAAGAAACAGGTCGCCCATTCCCAGAAGATGTATTTGAGCAATTAGAACTTTCTGTTAAAGCGGTATTTAACTCATGGATGGGTCGCCGCGCCATTGATTACCGTCGTGAATTCAATATTACTGAAGCTATGGCAAATGGTACTGCGGTGAACGTGGTCGCCATGGTATTCGGTAACATGGGTGATGATTGTGCAACAGGTGTTGGCTTTACCCGTGATCCGGGAACAGGTGATAACCATATGTACGGTGAATACCTCGTTAATGCGCAAGGCGAAGACGTGGTGGCAGGGATTAGAACCCCTAAACCTGTACAAGAAATGGAACAAGAATTACCAGAAATGTACAAGCAGTTGGTAGACTTACGTAACAAGTTAGAAAACCACTATCACGAAGTACAAGATTACGAATACACGATTGAAAAAGGCACATTATATTGCTTACAAACTCGTAACGGTAAAATGAATGCCGCCGCGATGGTGAAAACTTCAGTCGATTTATTCAATGAAGGTTTAATTTCTAAAGAACAAGCGTTATTACGTGTTGATCCTGAACACTTAGAACAGTTATTACATCCTCGTTTAGACCCACATGGCACAATCGAACCATTAGCCCAAGGCTTACCTGCTTCTCCGGGTGCGGCGTGTGGTCGTTGCGTATTCGATGCTGACCAAGCTGAAATCTTAGGTCGTGGCGGTGAAAAAGTCATTTTAGTCCGTGAAGAAACTAAACCTGAAGATATTCATGGCTTCTTTGCTTCCCAAGGTATTTTAACCAGTCGTGGTGGTAAAACTTCACATGCGGCGGTTGTTGCGCGTGGCATGGGTAAAGCGTGTGTGGCAGGTGCGGAAGGCATTTCTGTCGATACCCGTATGCGTCAAGCCATTGTCGGTGATGTGACTTTATGCGAAGGCGATGTGATTACCATCGATGGCAGTACTGGTAATGTATACCTTGGCGAAATCCCAACCATTCCACCTAAATTCTCAGGCGAATTACAAACCTTACTCGGTTGGGCAGACGAAATTGCGCAAATCAAAGTGATGGCAAATGCTGATACGCCTCCAGCAGCACAACGCGCAGTTGAATATGGTGCAATGGGTATTGGCTTATGCCGTACAGAACGTATGTTCAATGAAACCGACCGTTTACCTATCGTAGTCGACATGATTTTGGCGCGTACCCCTGCTGATCGTCAAGTCGCTTTAGACAAATTATTACCAATTCAGCGTGATGATTTCAAAGGCATTTTCAAAGCCATGGCACCACGTCCAGTGACAGTGCGTTTACTTGATCCGCCAATGCACGAATTTTTACCCACTGAACAACAGTTATTAGATGACTTAGATGCGTTACGTGAATACTCTGTGGTGGTGAAAGGTCGTTCGACCGTATTAAGTACTTTACGCGATCATCATACTTTACCTGCACCATTCGATGTCATGACTGAAGAAACCGTCACCGCTGCGATTAGCAAAAAAGAAGAAATGCTACGCAAAGTGCGCGAGTTATACGAAGTGAATCCAATGTTAGGTCATCGTGGTGTGCGTTTAGGCTTAACCTTCCCTGAAATCTATGCAATGCAAATCCGTGCAATTTTAGAAGCTGCTGCAGAGTGCATTAAAGAAGGTTTGGAAGTACATCCAGAAATCATGGTACCGCAAGTGATTACTTCTCAGGAATTACAACGGGTTAAACAATCTGTTAATGAAATCCGTGAGCAAGTAGAAAGTGCGCATCGTGTGAAGCTTGATTTCAAATTCGGCACAATGGTTGAAACGGTTCGTGCGTGTACGCGTGCAAAAGAATTGGCGAATGAAGCTGAATTCTTCTCATTCGGTACAAATGATTTAACGCAAGCCACATTCTCATTCTCTCGTGAAGATGCTGAAAACAAATTCTTACCGATGTACAACGACAATGGCATTTTGCAAGACAACCCATTTGAAGTCCTTGACGTGAAAGGTGTGGGTCAGTTAATGCAAATGACAGTTGAATGGGGTCGTAAAACCCGTGCTGGCTTAAAAGTCGGCATTTGTGGCGAGCAAGGTGGTCACCCTGCATCTATTCGTTTTTGTCATCATATCGATTTGGATTATGTGTCTTGCTCAGCACCACGTGTACCGATCGCACGTTTAGCAGCAGCACATGCTAAATTATTAGAAGATAAGTACGAAGTTGAATAAACAGTAATTGATTAGGGCTGTGCGTTTTAATTAAGCTAGCAGCCCTACAACACCATTCACACTTAAACATCCTCATGGCTTTAGAAAAACATCACGGTGGCTGGGTCATTGTATTCAGTTTCATGATTAGCCTCATGCTGGCTGTTATGCCATTACCACAATGGGCTGCGATTTGGCGACCTGATTGGGTTGCTTTGGTCTTGATTTATTGGGCAATTGCAACGCCGCAGCGTGTGGGTGTGGGTGTGGGTTGGTTTGTTGGGATTTTACATGATGTATTAAGTGATACATTATTAGGACAACACTCTCTAGGCTATTGTCTATTGGCTTATGCAGGGGTGAAATTACATCGTAGAATTCGCGTTTTTCCGCTCTGGCAGCAAGCTGTGGGAATTTTTGTCTTAATCACGATTTCACAAATTTTAGACATTTGGATTCGTGGCATGTTAGGTCATCCACCACATGGCTTATCATTTATTTATCCAGCGATTACCAGCACACTTTTTTGGCCGTGGATATTCATTTTATTACGTGATATGAAACGAGCTTATCAGGTTTTTTAAATTCAATGGATTTTTTAGAATGGAAAGACTGGATTGCTATTGTTGCAATGGTTATTTTCATGCTGTTGTATTCTACCAGCGCATATTTACAGCAAAAAACAGCATCTAAAATATATTTTTATCTATCTCAACTCAGCTTTTTAGCTTGGGTTATTTACTCAGCGATAGTTGGTTTTTAGATATACTGATCGGTCGATTTGCGCCATATTAAACACCTCTACAAAAATAATCACCACCACAACCTAGATTATCTACCTTAATTGCTGCATAATTTACTTACCTATCATCATTTGCAACACATCACTTCTCCCATTACACACTCTTAAATTATAAAGCTGTTAGCCATGTCTGAATGCCTAGATTTAGCAATTGAACTTATCAAACGTCCTTCTATTACCCCTAAAGATGAACAATGTCAGCCCTATATTGCCCAACGATTAGAAAAGCTTGATTTTAAAGCTGAAAATTTGCGTTTTGGTGAAGTAGATAATTTATGGTTACGACGTGGTACAGATGCGCCATTATTTGTATTTGCGGGACATACCGATGTTGTACCCACAGGCGATGAGTCCAGATGGCAATTCCCACCATTTGAGCCAACACAACATGAAGGCTATTTATATGGGCGCGGTGCAGCAGATATGAAAGGCAATATTGCGGCATTTATTGTGGCATGTGAACGCTTTGTTGCAAAAAATCCCCATCATAAAGGTTCAATCGCATACTTATTGACCAGCGATGAGGAAGGGCCTGCTATTGATGGCACGGTGAAAGTCATTGAGCATTTACAAGCACAACAAACTCATATTGATTGGTGCTTAGTGGGTGAACCATCCAGTAGTAATAAAGTTGCAGATACCGTAAAAAATGGCCGCCGCGGTTCACTTGGTGCACATTTATTGGTCAAAGGTGTACAAGGCCACGTTGCTTACCCTCATTTAGCTGACAATCCAATTCATCGCTTTGCCCCTGTTTTACATGAACTCTCTCAAATTCGTTGGGATGAAGGCAATTCATTCTTTCCTCCAACCAGCTTCCAAGTGTCGAATATCCAAGCAGGCACAGGCGCGACTAATATGATTCCGGGTGAGCTGGCTGTGAAATTTAATTTTCGCTATTCCACTGAATTGAAGCACACAGATATACAACAAACCGTTTTAGATTTATTGGCAAAACACAATGTGGATTATGAAATTAAATGGGAACATTCTGGCAAACCATTCTTAACAGCAAAAGGTGAATTAGTCGAGGCGGCTCAAGCGGCTGTGCAATCTGTATGTGGATATGAAACAGAATTATCAACTTCTGGTGGTACATCTGACGGTCGATTTATCGCGCCAACAGGTGCACAAGTGATTGAATTAGGCGTGTTAAACGATACCATTCACAAGTTAAATGAACGTATTTGTATTGCAGATTTAGACGTATTAGCTGACGTATACGAAAATATTTTACAGCGTCTGCTGGGCGAATAACTCAATGAAAAATATCCTATGGGTGACAACGAGTCAGATTGCAAATCAAGGTGGTGTCTTGACTTCAGCATGGGCGAGTACACGTTATAGGGTCATTATGCCAGCTTATTTTTTGGCCGCTCGAAACCATAATAATTCATTTCTTTTTGCAAAAGAACATTTTTATTCAGATGAATTGGCCAGTTGGCATACGCAAGATGTTGTTATTTTTTCTAAAAGCAATCATATTTCCAATGAACAAAGAGCCATTGTAGCCAAACAGCGTGGCATTAAAGTTGTTTTCGATTTGTGTGATAACTATTTTGATTCTAAAGAACAACAAGATTATGCACAACATTGTCAGAGTATGATTGCTTTAGCTGATACTGTGACAGTTAATACTCCAGAGTTAGCCAGCGTTATTGAAAAATACACGGGCAAAAAAACAATTGTTATACCAGACCCTTATGAATATCCTCAGCAACCTGCTTACTTTCAATCTGCAGCAAAGCGGCTTAATTTACTGTGGTTTGGTAATTATAAAAATATAGATACGCTGCAATCTTTTATACCAAAATTAACGCCGTTAAGTGCTGAAATTCCAATCACATTACACATTGTGACAAAACCCAACCGAGGCATTGAAGGGGCTTGCGAGCGATTTAATACACAATCAGATAATTATCAGCTTACTTTTTCACCATGGTCATTAGAAGCAACACAGCAAGCAATGCAGCAAGCCGATATCGTGATTATTCCCAGTTTAAATAGTGATGTGAAAACCGTTAAAAGCCCTAACCGTTTAATCGAGTCAGTACGTTCAGGGCGTTTTGTGGTTGCGCACCCGTTGCCAGCATATCAGGAGTTTGCAAAGTGGGTATGGGTTCAAAGTGATTTAGTCGATGGCATTCGCTGGGCATTACAAAACCCACAACAAGTGGTTCAAAATATACAAACGGCTCAACAATATGTTTCTCACCAATACTCGCCTGAACGGGCTGGTTTATTATGGGAGCAAGTGGTGAATAGTGAGCTGTGAAAGAAGTAAGTTTAGTATCAGGACTGCCAGTTTGAAAAAAACTCACAGTCCCGCTAGTGAAAGATTATTCGTCAGTTTTCCAAACACGGACAACATCGTCACCACCACCTGTTAGCAGTGTCTTTTCATCTGGACTTAACGCGACTGCATAAACAAAGCCTGTATGTCCTTCTAAGGTTTGGACATGGCCGCCAGAACTAATTTCCCAATAACGCACCATTTTGTCAGCACTACCTGAAATCAATACATTACTATTTTGCATAAAGACTAAATCGGCTACATTGTCATCATGACCTCGAATAATTTTATGTCGTTCAAAAGTGCTCATATCCCAAATATAGATAAAATGATCTGCACCACCAGAAGCCAACCAACGCCCGTCTGGACTAAATGCCAGTGATAAAACCCAATCTGTATGACCCAATAATATTTGTAATTGTTCACCTGTTTCAGCATTCCAAATACGAACAGTATTGTCTAAGCTTGCCGTCGCAATTTTTGAGTCATCTGGACTAAACGCAACACTTTGAACTGAGTCACCATGCGCTGAAATTTTATCTTTGTTGGCATACACTGTCCATTTAGCAACTTGGTTCTCAACATCCCACATCATGATACTGCCATCCCAACTCACACTGGCAAACAAGCTACCATCAGAGTTAAAAGCAATATCGTAAATGCCTGAGTATTTAGAAATATTACCATCATGCGTATGATCTAAACTTTGTAATTCATCCTCTTCAAAGTCCCATAAATGTATAGAATTATATAAAGTGCCTACGGCAAGTATGGGCTTAGTTGGATGATATTTAACGACTTGAATTTGGTTTGCTCCTTCAAGCTCTTGAAGAATTTCACCTGTTGCAATATCACGAATTTGCACATTATTTAGCAATGTTGTACCTGATGCGACACGTTGACCATCTGGGCTGACTTCAAGCGTAATAATATTACTCAGTACACTTTTTTGATACCCTTCCCAAACACCTCTTGCTAATGTCGGTACGATATATTCGTTGTCTGGCTCAATATCAAGTGCACTAGGATACATCAGCTGATAAATATAAAACCCTACCACAAGGAGTAATAAAGCCAGACCTGTCAAAATTTGGTTACGTTGAGTATGGTCATTCAAACTGGGTAAGGCCACTTTAGAAGAAGTCGAGCTATCCATATCATCTGAAGCTGTTTCCACAACTTCTGGCTTCTGTTCTAACTCAGGTCGTTTAAAGATTTCAGGGTGTGCTTCTCGTAATTTTTTATCGTACGAGTCGCGGGTTTTGGAGTTTGATAAAATGATGTAGGCTTCTTTAATTTTTTTTATCCGCTGTTTGGCAGCTTCATTAAAGTCTTCTGGCGTAGCATCATTATTAATCCCCAGAAACATAAAGTCTTTACCCTGCACCGCTTCTTTAATATGACTAATTTTCGTTTGTGCAGCATTCTTAATTTGATCTGGCTCAGCATCGAAAGCAATATTGAGCACTTCATACAATGATGGTTTCATATTTTGATACTTTTGTAGACAGTTTGCTATTTATGACGGCAAAAATAAAGATATTAGCTACATTATATCGTTATATAACCATGTTTGAAAATGCGCTTTTAATTGATTCAGCGTTGATTTTTCTCAATAATTGGCTTGTATTGCATATACCTAAAGTGAACTTTTATCAGCTGATGCTATTTATATGCTACAAAAGCATTATTAAACGTATGCTGCAGATATTGAATATTAATTTTTTGACTGGATAAATAAAAACCATATTTAATAGTTAATAAAAAATGAAATACCCAGTCAATTTTATATCAAACCAAAATTTTACAATGTCCAAGCCAATGCAATCGGTAAACTGATTAGGCTTAGAATATTACCAATTAACACAATAGAGGCCACTTTGTGCGGCTCTTGGTGATATTGCTCAGCAAAAATATAGTTTACAACTGCAGGTGGCAAAGCACAGTAAATCAGTAAGACATGTTGCTGCAAGTCTGGAATCGTCAAATAAGGTTGTACTAACAAATACAGCAAAACACCTAAGACAGGCGATACGATCCCACCGAGCAAACCAATACGCCAATAGTTGAAATCAATATCAATCAAGCGCACACCCAGCGTAAATAGCATCAATGGCACAGCGATTTGTCCCAACATATCTAAAGGTACAAGTAGCCATTCTGGCAATTGAATATTGAGCAAACTGAGTGTAAGACCCAGTAACGTTGCAATCACCATGGGTAAACGGAAAATATGCCACCATTTGGTGTGCTGCCCCATAATCGAGTTTGTGACGATAAAGTTGATTGTCGTTGACAGAATAAATAGCAGGGCAGCAATTGGCAGGGCTTCTGATCCAAATGCAAATAGTATGATTGGAATACCCATATTACCTGTGTTACCAAACATCATCGGTGGAATAAAGGTTTTTGCATCCACTTTCCACCACCCAACTAATGGCAGCAAAATAATACCCGAAAATAAGACAATACCAACCCAAACCAAAGCCAGTTGTTGATAATGCATCAGGTCAAAAGATTTATCCGCTAAAATGGTCAGTAATAGCGCGGGAATGAACACATCCATATTAAGTTGATTGGGGATGCGCATATCGACAGGTCGGGATCGAGTATATAAATAAGCGACAAAAACAATAAAAAAGATAGGAAATAAAATACTAATAATGCGCAGGATTAACATAAATAGGCATGACTCAAAGTCGTAAAAAAAGGTGTATAAAACACCTCATTATAGCATCATAAATAATGTTTATGCTCAGAGCGTCTTGTGCCACTGCGTTGAACAATCACGCCTTTTACTGTATCCATACCAGAAATAGGCACGGTGGGATACTTATCGTTGAGTGGTTTTAAAAAGTAATTTTTTTGCTCATCAATAATCAGTTGCCGAAAAATATATTCATCCTCCAATACGGCTAAAACATAACATTCATTACTCACTACAGCATCTTTATCAATGATAATAATATGGCCTTCTCTAAATTCAGGTTCCATACTATCGCCTAACACCCGTAAGGCAAACGGCTCATTACTATCACACTCACTTTTTCGCATTGGGTCTTCTTGCATTCATATCTCCTTAAATAAATCTGAACAATGACGCTAATATGTTGATCGTTTCAATCATCTCATAATTCAGTTTATAAGCAAATACTAATTTAAAGTATAACAAGCCTAATTTGTTATCCTAGAATTATAAAAGCCTTTGTTTATAAATATATTAGGCAAGGGTTTAATATTCTGCAATCGACAGTTTCTTCAACATTAGATTAATCCTTCATCACTAAAACCTATAACGGAACTCCCCAAACCATTCACGTCCCGCTTTGGGATAATCACCAATTAAACGCGGGTCTCCCGGTTCGCGACGGTCTTCATCTAATAAGTTTCTCACTCCAAGCGAAATATTCCAGTGTTGTTGGCGCGGTGCATAACGTAAAGTCATATCCAACTCAGTATAATCAGCTAATTCGGCGCGATCATCACCAACAGGGCGTGATCTATCCGCAACCCAATTCAGACGTGTATTTAAAAGCCAGTCATTGTGGAAAAACCAATCATAACGCAAATAAACTTGATGATGTGGATAGTTACCTGCTTCAAAACCGTCGCTGTCTTCTACGCTGACATAGGCATAATTGGCTTGCAAAGTGGATTTACTATTTATTTTCCATTGCCCTTCCAACTCAAACCCTTGACCTCTTAAAGTGCCGATATTTTCATGGCGATAAATTGTGCGATCTTCAAACGTAACCAATCGTCGTTGAATTTTATCTTTCACTTTATAATCAAATAAATTCAGACCTAAATGTACATCTTGATTCAATTTATAATCAAAAATCAGTTCCCAAGTGGTGCTACTTTCTGCTTGTAAGTTAGGGTTACCGACTTCTATTCGATTCATAGGGGTATACATTTCAACAAAAGAGGGCGCACGAAACGCTTGGCCATAAAGTAGTTTTGTCGTTAAATTAGGATTGGCCTGCCAAACCAGCGCGATACGTGGATTGGTTGCGCTATCAAAATCCGAATACCAGTCATAACGCAAACCCGTAGTTAACTCTAAATTAGGGGTTAGCTGCCAAGCATCCTGTAGTACGAAAGAGCGATTTTCACGAATATTTTCAGGCAATAAAAAATAACCAATCGATTTTGAATCAACGATTAATGGATCATCACGAGTGAGTAAAAATGACCATGTGGTTTTATATAAGTCTGCGTACACATAGCCAATGCCAACCAGAATATGGTGATTTTTAAACCCATCATATTGGCCACTTAAATTAAAATGGGCTTGGCGTTGAAAATAACCTGTATTATTGGGTGAGCCGTAGGGATAAACAGATTGATTACGCACACCACTGGGGCGCACGGTATAAGCCGAAAACCCTTCATCAGCTAAATCACGATAACTCAACTGTAATTTAGTTTCCCAATTCTTTGTAAAATCAAGATTATGATAGGTTAGATCAACTTGATAATGATCGGTTTCATAATATTCTTCGGGACTAATAATTAAAGGTTCGCCTAAGCCTGCACCTGCATTGCGGGTTTTGACTGCACTAAGACCTAAACGCCAATCTCCTTTGGTTATTGTACTATTCAGGCTCAATTGACGTTTTTGCAAATAAGCGCGCCCCGGTGTTTGACTCAAATGAGTCGAGCCACTGGCATCTAGCTTGGTTTGCATATCCTCATAAACAGTTTCTCGATGTCCATCTGTGGTTAAATAATCTACACTTAAACCAATGCCAAAACCTTTGTATCTACTGGTATGTAGTGCCCAAGTATCATAAGTTTGGTTGCTCGCAATACGTAAACCTGCTTCTGGCTTTTGAATATCTTCTGCTCTTTTGGTGATGATGTTAACCACACCTGCAACCGCATCAGCACCATATAATGTGGACCCTGGGCCTCGGATGACTTCAATTCGTTGGATATATTGTACAGGCGGAGGTGTCCATGATTCTCGGCGAGAGCCACGCATTCCATCAACTACACTTTTGATTGGTACACCATCTACCATCATCAATATTTCATAGTTATTTGATGAAAACATACCTCGGACATTGTATAGGGGAGCAAAACGTAATTCTGATAGGCTAATGTGTATCCCCGGAACGGATTCAAGCACTTCGTCTAAATTATGCGCTCCCATCATTTCAATATCTTGTGCTGTAATAACTGTTGTTGAGGCAGGCGCGCGTGTGACTGTTTGTTCTGTGCCTGTTGCGACGGTAACCATATCAACCTTTAGCAGTCTGTCTAATGACAACTCCAAAAGTTCGTCCATTGAGAAGTAATCGGGAATTTTTTTTGCCGCAACTTTTTGACTTGGCAAAAGAATCATAATAGAGATTATAAATGCAACTATTAATTTATTCGTAAACATACATAGCCTCTTTTAGTTTTTTGAATATTATAATACTCCGAAGTTACAGTATTCACATATAAAATAGTGTTTTATCAAATTACGGTATATTTTTTAGCTTTAAAGTAAACAATAGCTCCGAGATTGTTCATTTTAAATGATAGTCATGATTGTTGTCTTGCATAAGACTTAATTTTTATTAATAGAAGACTATTTTAAATGAGTTTATTGACTGCAATATATTTAGAAAAAACCATTAATTTAGGAGAAATATTTTATAATAGACTTAATTTAATGATGCTACTCATCAACTAAAACGATACGTGAAATATGACACATTCTGAAAAAATACGTGAAGTTTTAATCACAGAAATAAAGTTTCTTGCATTTAGACCTGCTAAGCCTGACTTAAAAAATCTTGGCAATTATTATTTAGCTTTAGGGATCATCACTGCATGGTTAGCAGGTGTTGGTCGTTATTGGGATAGTCCAAAAGCAGAATTATGGCAATATTTAGGATTGGGCTCAGTTGCTTATATCTTTATCTTATCAATAATATTATGGGCTTTCATTGCCCCTTTGCGACCAGAAAATTGGAGCTATAAATCCGTTCTTATTTTTGTTGGCATGACATCGCCACCCGCAATTTTATATGCCATACCTGTTGAACAATATTTCACGCTTAAAATTGCTCAGACCATGAATGTTTGGTTTTTAGTCGTTGTTGCAACATGGCGAGTTGCTTTATTAATCCGATATCTTAAATATTCTGCCAAATTAACTGGTCTCGCTGTTTTTATTGCGACAGCCCTTCCATTGGCCATTATTATATCTACACTAACAATAATGAATATTGAGCAGCCCGTGTTTCAGATTATGGTGGGATTTGGCCAAGAGCCAATTAAGCAACCTAATATTGCTCATGTCATATTATGGCTTATCACAGGTATTTCGGTTATATTTTCTCCATCGTTATTAGTAGGTTATATTGGATTAATTATACAAAGAAATAAAATATTGAGTAGTGCAGAGTAGCCTTATTTATAAAATTAGATTGAACGGTTAATAACAAATATGACACGTTTCCAAAAAGTCCGCGAAGTCTTAACAACGGAACTAGAATTTCTATTATTTACACCTGTAAAGCCTGACTTGAAAAATCTTGGCCATTATTATTTGGCTTTTGGAGTGATAACCGCGTGGATAGCAGGTGTTGGTCGTTATTGGGATAATCCACGAGCAGAGTTATGGCAATATTTAGGTCTAGGTTCAGTCGCCTATATATTTATCTTATCGGCAATACTATGGCTGATTATTAAACCCCTTCGACCAGAAAATTGGAGCTATAAATCTGTCCTGATTTTCGTTGGCATGACATCACCACTTGCGTTCTTATATGCCATACCTGTTGAGCGATATTATTCACTTGAAACGGCACAAGCTATGAATGTTTGGTTTTTAGCTATTGTTGCGGCATGGCGTGTAGGTTTACTATTTCAATATCTTAAACACTCAGCCAAATTACGCGGCTTCACTATTTTTATTGCAGCACTACTGCCATTAGTTATTATTGTCAATGTATTAACTGTATTGAATCTTGAGCATGTCGTATTTCGTATCATGGCAGGCTTAGAACCAAGCGAGCAATCTGCCAATGATGCTGCTTACGCGATCTTGTTTGTGATTACTTTCTTTTCCTTTTTAGCGTCTCCCATATTATTAATTGCCTATATTGCAACAGTGATACAAAGATACAGAGCCGCACGATCAACAAAAGCTGAGTAACACCATGAAATTAGGTTTAATCGCGATGAGTGGCTTGCGCGTCCATAATCAAGAGTTAGCCGAATTAGGTTTAACGCTCCCCGGTTTTATTGAACGCAAAGAAGTTATCGCATCCTTACCCAGTTTAGGCTTACTGACATTAGCCAGTTTAACCCCCGCAGATGTAGATATTGAATACATTGAACTCAGTGATTTTAATGCTGATTCAAACTTACCTGATGAATTTGATATTGTTGCGATTTCCAGTTTCACAGCACAAATTAACGAAGCCTATTTACTCGCTGATAAATATAGACAGCAAGGTACAAAAGTCATTCTTGGAGGATTGCATGTGACTTCCTTACCTCACGAAGCACTAGAACATGCAGATAGCGTTTTGGTTGGTGAAGGTGAAGTGCATTGGGCAAATGTTATTGACGATTTCAAACGAGGGCAACTTAAAAAAATATATGATGCAACAGGTATTGAGTACGATTTTAGTCAAGCACCGATTCCACGATATGATTTATTAGATGTTGACCAATACAATAGGCTTACTGTGCAAACGCAGAGAGGCTGTCCATTTAAATGTGAATTTTGCGCTTCTTCAATCCGATTGACTTGTAAATATAAAATCAAACCCATTCAGCACGTTGTTAATGAAATTCAAGCGATTAAATCCATTTGGCATAAGCCATTTATCGAGTTGGCTGACGATAATACATTTGCAAACAAGATTCACTCAAAAAAGTTAGTTAAAGCTTTATCTTCTTTAAATATTAAATGGTTTACAGAAACAGATATTTCGGTGGCAGAAAATGATGAATTGTTATCCATGCTAAGTAATAGTGGATGTAGACAGTTACTCATTGGGCTGGAAAGTCCTACTGCACAAGGGCTGCATAATTTAGAGCTAAAAAATAATTGGAAAGCAAAACAGCTCGATAAATATAAAGAAGCAATTCAAAAAATACAAAATCATGGCATATCGGTAAATGGTTGTTTCGTGCTGGGTCTGGATAATCAAGATGCCTCTGTTTTTGATGAAACGCTTAATTTTGTTAAAGACAGTGGATTATCCGAAGTGCAAATTACAATTCAAACACCATTCCCTGGTACAAATTTATATAAAAGGCTAAAAGCAACAAATCGATTGTTAGAAGAAGTATTTTGGGAGAAATGTACGCTGTTTGATGTGACTTATCATCCAGATAAAATGACGGTTGGCGAGCTAGAAACAGGGTTTAGAGAATTAATGAAAGCCTTATATAGCGACAATCTTGTGCGTTTGAGAAAAGAGCAATTTATTAATCAGGCAAAGGCCGCAAGAAAAACGCTTAATAAATGATCCAATATATGCGTTGATTAATTTTACTATGAGGTAAAGTGTTCACATTAAAAGCATTTCACCTTGTCATTTAATTTGTGAGCCCCTTTTTAATACACCTAAGTACATAATATCAGGCTGCAAATTGACCGCATTATTAAGTGCACTCATTTTTAAAATATTACTATGCACTGTTTCTAAAATGAGTTGCTATTCCAGATTAAATGGTGAAAAATACGGCTTTTTAGTATTAAGTCAACATTTTAAGGATATTAACAAACAATGCGTAAAACTATAGCAATTTTGATGTCAGCATTATTCTTGGCACTTTCTTTAGGTGGTTGTGCAACTTCTAAAAAAGTCCAAACTGTCCAAGCAGGCGACCACAAACTTTCTTGTAGCCAATTAGCCTCTGAATTAACCAGATTAGATGATGCAGAAGCAGAAGTTGATTCTAAAAAAGGCGTAACAGGTACAAATGTCGCCGCCGCGCTTTTTTGGTTACCGGGCTTAGCTTATACCTATTATGATGCAGGGCAAGCTGAAGAATTGATTAGCGAAAGAAGATCACATCTAACAGCACTTTACAACGATAAGGGTTGTTAATTTCTATATCTTCTCACTCTGTACATAAATATAGAGAGTGAGAAGTTCTTTTCTTCTAAGAAGACAGGCTTTACTTAATAAGCTTCTTCAATTTTTAATGTGCCTAAGTGAATAATTGCAATTTCAGGCAAGGTATTGACAGTTTTATTAGGTGCAACAAACTCTAAAATACCGCTATATTGTTGCTTACCATCTGGGTCAACAACTTCATTTAAAGTACGCCCCGTACCACGGAAATGCTCGAACAAGCTTAATTTTGCCTCTGCTAAATGACGATATAACCAATCAGAACCACCGACAGTTTCTAAGCTGGTATACGGTTGAGTTTTAACCCGTTGTTTACCCACATCAGGAAAATTTAACACAAAGTTTTTCAATTCTTCGCTTCTAAATGACAATGCAGTCGGCATAAATTCGCCTTGCTGTTCTGGGTTGACGGTTGCGTTAACGGCTAATTTTTCAAACAAACTAAACATATTATCCCAAGTTGGTACAAATACTTGGCTATCCCAATTTTCAGGTAACTGTCCATCTTTAACTGTTGATAAAGAAATGCTTTCATCATAACGGAATACAATTGCAACCATGTCTTCATCGCGCTGCCAACGAATAATATCTTCAGCTTCATAGCCAATATCTAAATAAATATCGAGCAATGCTTTGCCATAAATACCTTCAGGTGTTGCAAGGAAAATAATCGGTTTTGTACCTAAAATCGCGCTGTCCTGAATTTGATTTTCAGCCGTTAAAATATGACGACGTGGAGCAATTCGCACAAAATAGCTTGGATTGGGGTTTAAGTTTTCATAAGGAATCACAGGCTGTTGCGGATTTTGAATATTTGCCACAATTTGCTGTAAATCATCAGAAAGTGTAGAAGAGTACAATAATGTGCGTGGCTCTTGTGCTACAGCTACTTGGAAAAATAATAAATAGACAATGACTGATACAAATGCCTGAAATCGCATTTTCATATCACATTCACTCCTTTTTTATAGTGGAATTGTTGTTAGATACTTTTTAAATAAGCAATAAGATTATATCAATTTGGGCAGGCTTGACAGCAATGTTACACTAACTAACGTCTTTAAATCATTAAAACGGGATATAAGGAAAGCACTATGAGCTTGTCAAACCGTTTGTTCTCGTCTCAAACCTTATTAGAACGAGAGCAGCTTTGGCGTGATTATCAGGCCACGCGCCAAGTGACCGAAACCATCTGTAAACCACTGGAAATTGAAGATTATGTGATTCAAACCATGCCAGAAGCCAGCCCCGCCAAATGGCATCTCGCCCATGTTACCTGGTTTTTTGAAGCCTTTTTATTAAAACCCTACCTCCCGAATTACAAAGAATTTAATCAAGGTTTCCATTTTATTTTTAATTCCTATTATCAGCAGCTTGGTGTAATGCACCCGAGGGCAAAACGGGGTTGTTTATCACGCCCAACCGTTGCAGAGATTTATCAATACAGGGCATATGTGGATGAACAAATGCAGCAACTCATTGATAAAATTGGTGAACAGCCAGAAATTCAAAAAAGGATTTTAATTGGACTGAATCATGAACAACAACACCAAGAATTATTCTTTACCGACATCAAATATAACCTCTCTGCTAATCCACTTTATCCTGTCTACCGAGATGATTTAACCCCAGTTCCTCAAGTTTCTGCTTCAACTCAACAATGGCATAATTTCGATGCGGGCATGTATCAAATTGGCAATAACGCTGAAAATGAATACATCTTTGATAATGAATATCCAGCACATCAGCAATATGTTGATGCATTTCAACTCAGTTCACGTTTAGTGACCAATGGGGAATATATTGAATTTATTGAAGATAATGGTTATCAACGTCCAGAATTTTGGCTTGCGGATGCGTGGACGACCATCCAGCAACAACAATGGCAAGCCCCGTTATATTGGGAAAAGCGAGATGAACAATGGTGGCATTTTACTTTAGCGGGCTTACAGCCTGTGGATAAAAATGCACCTGTATGCCATGTCAGCTATTTTGAAGCCGATGCGTTTGCAAGTTGGGCTGGTGCACGTTTACCAACTGAGTTTGAATGGGAAGTAGCTGCACAATCATTACCTTTAACAGGGAATTTCTACGAGGCTGATTACTTGCAGCCAACTCCAGCCGCAGCCGATAGCAATGGTTTGCAGCAAATGTATGGTGATGTTTGGGAATGGACACGCTCGCCTTATGTGGCTTATCCAAAGTATCGACCAGCTAAAGGCGCGATTGGTGAATACAACGGTAAATTTATGTGTAATCAATTTGTATTGCGTGGTGGCTCATGCGCAACCTCAGAAAACCATATTCGCTTAACTTATCGCAACTTTTTCTATCCACATGAACGTTGGCAATTTAAAGGTTTCCGACTCGCTCAGGACGTATGAGGATTTGATAATGAACAATGACATGATTCGTTTTTATGATTTGCATCCACCAATGGCTGACTTTAAGCAAGAAGTGCTAGATGGTTTACAAACCCAGCCTAAAGCCCTTTCACCGAAGTTCTTTTATGATAAAAAAGGCTCTGTGTTATTCGATCAAATCACTGAATTACCAGAATATTATCCAACGCGTACGGAACTCGATATTTTACAAACCCATTGTGGTGAAATGGCAGAGCTTTTGGGTGATGATTGTTTATTAGTAGAATTGGGCAGTGGTAGCAGTCAGAAAATTCGGACGTTATTGCAAACTGTAAAACCCGCAGCATATATGCCTATGGATATTTCCAAACAACATTTATTAGATGCGGCTCAGACTTTGTCTCAAGATTATCCTGATTTGGAAATTCATGCGACTTGTGCCGATTATTCTAGTGATTTTGATTTACCGTATCGTCCCGAGCATTTATCTCGCGCGGCGTTTTTCCCCGGTTCAAGTATTGGTAATTTTGAGCCGCAACATGCAAAAGCCTTATTGAAACGAGTAGCAAAATCGTTGGATTCAGACGGTAAGTTATTGGTTGGTGTAGATTTGAAAAAGGAAACCGATGTGTTGAATGCGGCTTACAATGATAAGCAAGGTGTGACCGCAGCATTTAATTTGAATTTGTTGGATCGAATTAATCGGGAATTGGCTGCTAATTTTGATTTAGATTCTTTTAACCACCATGCGTTTTACAATGAAACTCAGGGACGAATTGAAATGCATTTAGTCAGTCAAGCTGAGCAACAAGTTTCTATTGGGGAACAACAATTTCAATTTTCTGAAGGTGAAACCATTCACACCGAAAGCTCATATAAATACAGTGTTTCGCAATTTCATGAGTTAGCGCAAGAGGCAGGATTTAAAGCCGTGCAGTCTTGGACAGATAAGCAAGATTTATTTAGTGTGCATTGTTTGCAGGTAAAATAAATTATTTTACTATAATATTCCTAAATTCTTGATACTTGAAATTTTCAAGGATTTAGGGATTATATATAAAATTCAAGTGGTATGCTTGGGCGTAAAATCTGCTCATCAAAAGTGACTTCTATGGTATATCATCAAACTTCTGACATTAAATATTTTTTTGTGAATTTTTGTATAGCTTCATTATTTTTCTCATGCTGAACTAAAGCAGATTGAAGTTTTTTCTGGTCATTACTTTCAACCAAAACAATCATATCCTGAAAAGAAGAGCACATAGTTTGAAACAAGCTGACTAACTCTTTATGTAAGTTATGTTTATTTGGAGGTATTAAAATAGATTCGAGTTTAAACTCTATTTCTTGTAATTTTTCTATCATTTTCTGAGTCTTGAATATAGCATTTGATATAGACTCACCTTTATCTATGATTATCTGATTTTGTACATAACCATCTACAATTTTTGCAATTTGGATTCTCCAATTTTCCACCAAATATTCAGGAACAAACTCGGGATATTGAGTCCCAATTGCTTGCATTAAATTATTATAAATATTTGTCAGCTTTTCTGATTTTTCAGATGTGATTTCTAAATTATGTGCTTCATCATTACGAACATCATTGAAATCTGCTAACATTTTTTCAAAGCTATCTTTTTCAGTATGGAAAATATTACTAAAATATTGCCAATTTTGTACAATAATACTTTTTAAATTATGAAAATAGGTTTTATTTAACAATGAACGAGAACTTATACTCTTCTCAAAATTTTTTCTAATATCCCTAGGTAAACGTTTTCTTATTTCTTCAGATATAAACTTATCCCACCAGAACTCTCCTTCAACTTCTAAAAATACTTTATCAATAACATCTCGTAGTGCATTTTCTAATCGAGATATTTGTCTTTTCGCCATTACCATTCTAAAGTCAGGCGTATTCTCTTGGAAAATACTATTTGTTATCCATTGAATGGCTTTACCTTCTGCAATAAAATCTGCGACATTGGGAGCTGACATAACATACATCAACTCTATATCTCGCTCATCTTCCCTAAGTGCAAAGGCTTTAACTGCAAAATTTTTAATATAGTCAAACCGGAATTCTTCTTTAAAAAAGCTTGCTAAAAAACCCATAATAAATGCAATTTCATTTTTAACATCCATTGATTCTGTTGCATGAGGATAAAATTCACAGCTAATCGTCGTGTTATTCATTAAGCCTATTTTCTTTATATTAAGCTTTTTCTTGTTATCTTCATAAGCAGATTGTTGTGACAAAGCATGAGCAGCAGCATCACATAAGTATTGGATAGAGAGTTCCATAATAAATCGTTTTTAGTTGGAAGAAAGAGGAATACTCATTTTTGTATTATGAGAATGAATTGTGTAAGAGATTTTTTGACAAGTTAAACTCCATGATTCTAAACTTGAAGCTAACATATTTGACATATTGTTGTTAAAAGAAATAATTGGTTGCTCTTTTTTTATCTCTTGAGCTTCGATGCTTTGTTGTAAAGCTATTTCAGCCAACAATATACGTTTTTGAACTTCTGCTCTTTGTCGAGACTCTTCTGACATTTTATCTTTAAGTAATTTAAAAGGTTTAGCCATTTCACTATCTCCTATGAATAAGTTATTTTAGACTGTCTAAATGTTCATCATAAAGCTTATCAGCTATTGGAATATACATTTCGTACCATCTTTTGTTTCCAGTCTTATTTCCTCCTATTAACAGGATAGCACATCTTCTAGGGTCAAAAGCATACAAAATTCGATACGGTTCACCTCTGTATTGGGTTCTAAGCTCTCTCATATGTTCATGTTTTGAGCCATTAATCTTTGAACTTTGCGGATAACCTAATTTAGTTCCCCTTTCTTCCAACAACGATACAATAGCATAAATACGTTCTTGTTCTGATTCAGTTAATGAGTCCCACCATTTCCCAAATTCATCTGTATATTCAATTTCCCATACCATGATAATTCCTAAAATATATCATTGAACCATTATGGATAATCACAAAAGAATTTTCAATCCATAAAAAAGCCCTCACCAATCAAGTTAGCAGGGGCTTCTTTACAAGAACAGTACTTAAAAAATCTTAGCGTCTATCAACTAATAATTTCTTAATTTCACCAATCGCTTTAGCTGGATTTAAGCCTTTAGGACAAGTGTTTGTACAATTCATAATTGTGTGACAACGATATAAACGGAATGGGTCTTCTAACTCATCCAAACGTTCACCTGTCGCTTCGTCACGACTATCAATAATCCAACGATACGCTTGTAATAAAATCGCAGGGCCTAAGTATAAATCACCGTTCCACCAATAACTTGGGCAACTGGTTGAACAACAAGCACACAAAATACATTCGTATAAGCCATCCAATTTCGCACGATCTTCTTTAGACTGTAAACGCTCACGATCAGGTGGAATCGCTGTTGCAGTCTTCATCCAAGGCTCAACTGACGCATGTTGTGCATAGAAATGACTTAAATCAGGGACTAAATCCTTAATCACTTCCATGTGTGGCAATGGATAAATTTTCGCATCGCCTTTAATGTCATCAATCGCTTTGGTACAGGCTAATGTATTTGTACCATCAATGTTCATCGCACAAGAACCACAAATACCTTCACGGCATGAGCGACGGAACGCTAACGTTGGATCAATTTCATTTTTGATTTTCAACAATGCGTCCAATACCATAGGCCCGCAATTGTCTAAATCAATTTCGTAGGTATCCGTGCGTGGGTTTTCACCTGTATCAGGATCCCAACGATAAACATGAAACGTCTTGACGTTTTTCGCGCCTTTCGCTTCGTTAACTTTCTTGCCTTTCTTAACAACCGAGTTGGCAGGTAATGAAAATTCAGCCATCGTATTATCCCCTTAGTACACACGCTTTTTAGGTGGAATGTAATCGATTTCGTCAGTCAAGGTATAAGTGTGAACTGGACGATAATCCAATGTCACTTTACCCGCCTCATCAATCCACGATAAAGTATGTTTCATCCAATTTTCATCATCACGATCAGGATAATCTTCCCGTGCGTGTGCGCCACGACTTTCTTTACGATTCAATGCAGAGTTAATGGTTACAACTGCTTGCGTCCGTAAGTTGTCGAGTTCTAAGGTTTCAATTAAATCTGAGTTCCAGACTAATGAACGGTCAGTGGTTTGGATGTCGTCAAATGCTTTGTATACTTCATCCATTTTCGCCACGCCTTCTTGCATACTTTCACCTGTACGGAATACCGCCGCATCAGATTGCATCGTACGCTGCATACGTAAACGTAAATCTGCCGTTGGGGTGCTGCCTTTCGCATTGCGTAATTTGTCTAAACGCGCTAAGCAGTTATCGCCTGCATCTTTCGGTAATGGTTTGTGTGCTGTGTCTTCTTTGATGACTTCTGCACAACGAATCGCGGACGCACGACCAAATACTACGATGTCTAACAATGAGTTAGAACCTAAACGGTTAGCACCATGTACAGATACACAAGCCGCTTCACCAATCGCCATTAAGCCCGGTACAACTGAATCTGGGTTGCCATCTTTAAGGGTTAACACTTCACCATGATAGTTGGTTGGAATACCACCCATGTTGTAGTGAACTGTAGGAATAACAGGGATTGGCTCTTTAGTTACGTCAACACCTGCGAAAATACGTGCAGATTCTGCGATACCTGGTAAACGTTCACCGATGACTTCAGGGCCTAAGTGCATTAAGTTCAAGAAGATGTGGTCATTTTCACCACCGACACCACGACCGTCACGGATTTCCATGGTCATTGAACGACTCACCACGTCACGAGACGCTAAATCTTTCGCATTTGGTGCATAACGTTCCATGAAGCGTTCGCCTTCGGAGTTGGTTAAGTAACCCCCTTCACCACGTACACCTTCAGTAATTAAGCAGCCTGCGCCGTAAATACCTGTTGGGTGGAACTGAACGAATTCCATATCTTGCGTTGGTAAGCCCGCACGTAATACCATGCCGCCACCGTCACCAGTACAGGTATGCGCTGAAGTCGCTGAGAAGTAAGCACGACCATAACCACCAGTTGCTAATACAACCATGTGTGCACGGAAACGGTGAATTGTGCCTTCTGCCATATTTAACGCCATCACGCCACGACAGACACCTTCTTCATCCATGATTAAATCTAATGCGAAATATTCAATGAAGAATTCAGCTTGGTGTTTTAAAGACTGTTGGTACAAAGTATGTAAAATCGCGTGACCTGTTCTATCCGCAGCCGCACAGGTACGTTGTGCAATACCTTCACCATAGTTTGTTGTCATACCACCGAAAGGACGTTGATAAATTTTGCCTTCATCAGTACGTGAGAATGGTACACCGTAATGTTCTAATTCAATAACCGCTGGAACAGCTTCACGACACATATATTCGATTGCGTCTTGGTCACCTAACCAGTCAGAACCTTTAACTGTGTCATACATGTGCCATTGCCATGAGTCTTCACCCATGTTGCCTAATGACGCACTCATGCCGCCTTGTGCCGCAACTGTATGACTACGTGTTGGGAACACTTTGGTTAAACAAGCGGTTTTTAAACCTTTTTCAGCCATACCGAAAGTGGAACGTAAGCCTGCACCACCTGCGCCGACAACCACAACGTCATAAGTATGGTCAATAATTTTGTATTCTGATGACATGCGGGCTTATCCTCCAAAAACAAAGATGGTACGGAAAATAGCGATGACAGATGCAACCGTTAACGCGATCATGAAGAATTTCATACCCACCATGATTAAGGCTTTCATCACTGAAGTATGAATATAGTCTTCTACCACCATTTGCAAACCTAAATGTGCGTGATGGATCAAGACCAAAATTAAGATTGAGAATAAAACGGTATTTGCTGGATAGTTAATCCATTCAACCGCTTCCGCATGGGTTGCAGTTGCCATTGAGGTCAAACAGCAAACAAACCAAAAAATCAATGGGATCAAAGCAATCGCAGTTAAGCGTTGAGCGATAAAGTGGTGCGTGCCATTGTGAGAAGAGCCAAGGTTACGCACTTGACCTAATGGGCTACGATAACTGGTTTCTTTGTTGAAAAGTCTTTTCATTATAAAGTCCCTCTCATCATCGCTAGTAGCCAAGCACCTGCAGTTAATGCAAATGCAGCAATCCAAACAAGGTAGCCACTTGTATACGCTGTTTTGATGTCAAAACCCATGCCCGCATCCCAGAACAAGTGACGAATGCCGTTACAGAGGTGGTAAAATAAGGCGAATGACCAGCCAAATAAAAGAATAAGACCTACAGGAGAACCCACGATACTTTGAACTTGTTCGTAAGCTTCTGGGCCTAAAGAAATGCTGTATAACCAGTAAGTTAATGGTAATAAGCCTACTGCTAATGCAATACCCGTAGCGCGATGCAAAATCGACATGAAAGATGTCAATTGCGGCTTGTAAATGCCAAGATGCGGCGACAAAGGTCGCTTATGCGTTGCCATGTATGTCCACCTCTTTATAAGATTTTTTTAGGGTTACTATAAGTTTGCTGCGACGCAATAAAATACTGAGTAAATGTCTTTGCGTCAAGTGGTTTATGACAAATAAATTACAACTTGTGGGAAATTAAGTATAAATGGTGAATAAGTTTAGTTTTTGTACTAAGTCAGTGCATCAAAAAATACTTAACTATTGGACAGGAATAAGAAAATGCTAATGTAAGCTGAGTATAGAATAAATAGAATTTATCATTTCAATATGTATTGAAAAACTTGGTTTTTTATTTATTTAATATTGATTTTAACTCTTATAAACATCATTCAACGCTTACCAATCCCTATTAAGTATATAAATAACCCTATAATATCCTAGACAACTATCTGTTTAACTGCTTAACTTGTTCGCAGGGTTTTATCTTTGATAAACGATTTTAATTTATAGGATATGTTATGCATTACTTATTTTCGAAATTATTGCGGCGAAAGCCAGATTTCTATCCTATGGTTGCTTTACTTAGCGGCATGACTCTACTGCCCTCTGCTTTTGCTGCTTCTTGTTTAGATATACCTCAAACCATAGAAGTAGAGAAGCAAGTCACGGGTGAATTTGCTTATTACACAGATATATATCAGCCTCGTTATATAGGCACCAAGAAAAGCTCAACAATTAATTCTTGCACATGCTATACAAGTGGGAGTAATAAATATGTATCTGATGCTCAATTTTTCTCATATTCTCGAGAGGTTAGTACTTTAAGGGTAGCACTCCCAATCCCACAAACCATTACAACATCTTGTAAAAATGAAGCAGGACAAGACTTATCTTCATCACTTCATGAGACACTTTGTCAAAGCAACAGTATTGACCCAAATACAACTTATTACTTTAAAAATCCAACCGAGCCAAATGAATATTTTGCTTGTGCTACTGACAGCACGGGAGAGTTTACAGGGTATCAAGTTGGGTTAAAAAAATGTGATGACGGGACATATGTTAATAATAGCGCCTCTTGTGGGGCTTCTAATAATGGTATTGAATTAAAGCAGCCTATTCCCGAGCAAGCGCAATACAGTGTATCTGTTAATGGCAATCAAGCACACATCCGCTCTACACCTGTGGGTATTGATTGCGAATATGGTCAAGGTGTATGTACATATAATTTTAAGGAAAATCAAGCTGTTTACTTAGAGGTGGTCAATGTTCAAGCGGACGCAGGGTTAACCGCATATGACTATGAATCAACGTGGTCAGGTCATCCAGATTGTACTGAAGGTGTTGTGCGTGCATATGGAGGCAAAAACTGTGTAGTGAGTGTTTCTAAAAGACAGTATGTTAAAGATAGAGAAGCAAGTGACAATAAATTAACTTTTCTTAATTTTAGTGGACATGGTATTTCTCGTGGTGGTGCTGAAGATATAGTGCTTGGGTTTATTCTTAAAAACTCGGGGAAAGCTTATACCCAATCCTATGTAGAAGGGCTTGATTATGTTATTCAAGCAAATGGTACGACGCTTGCGCCCCAATCTGATTTTTATCAAGTGTTATATGATGAATCAGCAGGTAGCTTTTATGGCAAATTATTGTATGGTAAATCTGCAAATACCTCTACTTATTACCAGTCTGAAAGAGCACTCGAAGCAGGTATATATACAATGTTGCTATATCCGTCAGATACTGCTCCACAAAACTATAGAAGAGGTATGATTGGTATTAGCCTACGTAATACGGCATTAACCTTAAGCGATTTAAGTGTGCGTGGGCATTTACAAGAGTTGGTTGGGCTGAACTTCATTATTGGTGGAACAGGTACGCAAAAAATGAAGATTTCTTCTACTATTCTACAAGGACAGGCCGAAATTCAGCTAATACTTAGCAATCTTTCCACTGGGCAAATTCTATTTTATGGCACAGGTTTAACCAGTGGCACGGTTGATATTGGTGCTGGAGCATATGCTGCTACCTTGAATACACTATCTGGTGAAGGTGTAGGTATGATTGAAATTGATTTTGTCCAATAGATTTTTACAAATGACGTTTGGCAATACTATCTGCTGAGCGTTATCAAAATACTGAGTTGACAGAATAAAATGCTAACAAGAGATAACTATGCAGAGATGATAAGCAATTTAACACAGGATGAAAAAGTGGCTTATTATGAATTTGTAGCACACTCTTTAACTATTGGTTGCCGATCTATTTGGTCAGATAATACTTTGACAGATCAGCAGAAAATAGAAGGAATGAGATATATTAATGAAATTTTACATAGAATCATCTCTAAAATTAGAGTCGAAAGACAACAGCTACATGAGTGGAAAGAAGAGCACATTATTGAAATGATGCTACGTTATGTACAACAAGCACCGCACATAAAGGGCGAAGTGGCTTGTGCAATAACGGAAAGTTATAAAAAGGTAAAGAATTTATAAAAGATTCTCACTTGTTTAAATTAATTGCTACTGCCTCCACATCCGCCACACCCACCAGACTCTCCGTCATGATGACTATCACCTTCATATCCTGTGACATTTCCATCAGTATATAAAACATTACCAGTATAAGTTTTTCTTTCTAAATAACCAAAAGCGTCCACATAAGGATTAAAGGCTTCCCAACTTTCTAACTCAGCAATTCCTAATATAGCGATTCGCCATAAACCACTATCATTATTTTCTAAAATGGTGGTTGCTTTGATTTTGTTTTCACATTGTTTGAGGTAGCGTCTGCCTAATATTGTTTGTCTGCTTGGTTTGGATAGCACTGATATGGCAGTCAAAATCATCACAAATAGCAACAACGTTAAAATCAAGATGGGATGACCATACCAAATACCAAAACCCAATTTTAGCCCACCAACGACAGTTATACTTAAAGGAGCAAATGTTGCGATACGTTTACGCTGCTGAAATGCTTTATCAGTATGGCGTAAATGCCGTTGCTCTAAATTTTGATAAATAGTGTGTAATGCAGAATGTAAGTGAAATGAAAGCGATGATGTTGATTGAAACAAATCCGTGGGTTTACATTTTTGGCCACGCTGTCCCGAGATATATCGATAAATAGCTTTTTCAATTTCTGTATTGAGTCGTGGCTTGGTTTCTTGAATGGAAATACTGGCATGATTCGCAACCCCTTTTACTAAAATGGCATCATTTTGCCAAAGCTTAAATAACGTCGCATGGATAATGCCTTGATCCTCACCACGTAAAGCAGCAACTTCAATTGCAGTTAAACCATCAATAGCAGGAGTACGATACTGACCTGTATTGTCATGACGTTGAAACCAATACCCTAGCAAAATAGCAGTTGTACTGAAAACAATGAAGAAAATTAAAAATTGTTGCCCTGATATGTTAATAAAGAATTCCATAATAATCCCTCTTTATGTGCCACATCCACCAAGAGCACAACCTCCACAACCACTAGGCATATGCTCGCCCCTCTTCATACTTGTGTGAGAAAACGCATAAAAATAAGGGTCGAAAATTTGCCACCGACTCAATTCTGCAACTCCAAATACAGCCACACGCCATAAGCTATCTTCTTCCCCTTTTATCACATTTGATTTATTGAGTTGGTCTTGACACTGTTCAATATAACGTTGGCCTAGTACCGTTTTTTCATGTGGATTAAATAAGACAGATTTAACACCCATCAACATGCTGATAATAATGACTAACAAGGCAATTAATAAAAGTCCATGCGATAGGCTAAATATAAATATGAAGCTCCCAAATACTAATAAGCCTGCAAAGATAAAGTGAGCAATGCGTTTACGTCCTTGATACATATCATTTGTACAGCGTAAGTGTTGTCTTTCTAATCCAAGATACATTGCTTTTAGCTCATAACTTAATTGTTTTTGCAGTATCGTATCCGTTTTAAAAAAATGTTGAGGTCGACAAGGATGATTATTTGTGTCTGCAATATAGCGATATAGTATTCTTTCTATTTCATGGTTTAAGCGTGGTTTGGTATCTTTGATATAAATCTGAGCATCTTTTGCTTGCCCTTGAATATCTATAGCCTCACTCACCCATAATTTTAATAATGCAGTATGGATGACTCTATGGTGTCCACCTTGTAACGCAGCAGTTTCTAATATACCTAAGCTGCAAGGTAAAGGTGTGCGATATTGTCCTGTGTTATCATAGCGTTGTAACCAATAACCGATTCCAATCACAACAAAACCCACAATAATAAAAGCACCAATCAAAAGTACTAATTGCCCTTCAGGCATACTTAGGTAAAGTTCCATATTATTTTCCATTCCCTAAAATCGTGAGATTACGCCCCACAATTCTCTCCAAAATGCGTATACAAGGCAGCAAGCCAAACAAGTGCATAGCCAATAGGTTCATTTTCTTTATTTGCAATTTTTTTGATGTCATCCCAATCAAAAGACAATTGACCCATTGTCATATCATCAGGTTTTTGAAATGGATCATACCGTTGCCCTTCTACAATATGCCAATAATAATCATCTTCAAATTCAACTGCCTCAACTTCAACTTCTCTGAGGTATTTAAAAATTTCCGCTGATGCTTTTTCAAGTGTATCTATATCAACCAACATTTTACTTTCTCCATTAGTTAGGAATATAAAGAGCTATGATGCTACAGATAGATTTAAATTAGCCAGTCTGTGGTTAAACCAGATAATATCTTCATGTATTTCTCTCTTTACTAATTAGCCGCAGCCGCCGCCACAACCTCCGCCATTGCTACTTGAGTCTCCGTCTCCACTACAACCACCAGAACCCCCACCTCCTTGGGATTGAGACGAATTTTTACTTCTTGATGATGTTTCAGTGTCTGGCGCAACAAAAGCATTATTAAACGGATCAAAGACTTCCCAATTTGCTACACCTGCAAATCCAAATACAGCCACTCGCCACACACCATCATGACCATCCTTAAGCACATTGAATTGATTAAGTTTATTTCGATATTGTGCAAGATAACGTCGCCCTAAATGTGTTTGTCGGATTACATTTGGCAAAATGACCCATGCAATGAGTGGCATCAGGATTAACATTAGTGAAACCAGTAATATTTGATACCCGAGAGGTGGCATAAAATTTAGTTGTAAACTACCAATAATGAGAATGCTGAGCGGCACAAGAAAATGTATCAGCTTATGTTTAAAGATAAGCGCATCATTGCATCTAAAACGCTGTCTTTCTAATTTTGTATAAATGGGTTCTAAAGCAGCGTTTAACTGGGTACGGAAAGAAGCGCGGGGTTTAAATAATTTGTTAATTTTGAATGAATGTTCTGGCTGGTTAAATATATAGTAATACAATGCTTTTTCAATGTCGTTATCTAATCTGATGCGGTTTTTATGATTGCATGTAGCATATGCTTGGTTTGCTTTACCTTTAATCGTGATTGCACCTTCTAACCATAATTTAAATAATGCCGTCTGAATCACACCTCTATGTTCAGCAGATAAAGCCGCTGTTTCTATGGCAGATAGGGTAAATAGTTGTGGTGTACTATATTGGCGGGTACTATCATAACGTTGCAGCCAGAACCCTATAAAAGCTATCGCAATACTGACAATAGGATATAAAATCAAAAATTCTGTTACAGAAATATTCACGCTACTTTCCTATACATTCGTGAAATAATTATTTAACCCCCACCGCCGCCACAACCACCTCCTCCGCAGCCACCACACCCTGCTGACCCACCACTATCACTACTACTTGAGCTTTCACGACTACTAGACCCTCCGCCAAAACCACCGCAACCACCGTATACAGTGCCTCCAGAGTTATTTTTATTACCACAAGCATTATTAAATGGTGTAAATATTTTCCAACTTTGTACACCGACAGCACCAAACACAGCCACGCGCCATACACCTTCTCCCTCATTTTGAAGTACTGCAGTTTGACGAAGTTTAGTACGACATTTTGCAAGATAGCGTTGCCCTAATTTTGTTTGTCGGCTGGCTGCGGGCAATATGAGCCATGCAATAGATGGTATAACGATTAACAATAAAATGAGAAATATCACTGGATGTCCAAACCATAACCCAAAGCTCAATTTTAAAAACCCAATTGCAAAAATAATCAATGGTAAAAGAGTTTTGATTTGTTCACGTATTTGAAAAGTTCTATCGTCACATCTTAAATGTCGTTTTTCTAATTTGTCATAAATTGGCTCTAAAGCGATGTTTAATTGAGTTTGCAAAGGAGAATTTGGCTGAAAAAGTTTGGAAAATTTGACTGATAAGTTTGGCTGATTGGAAATATAACTAAATAAAGCCTTTTCGATTTCATTCTCTAAACGGATGTCATCTTTGTCTTTATTACTAAGTACATAGGCATTATCTTCAAACCCTTTAATTGATAATGTTCCTTCTTGCCATAACTTAAATATCGCTGTATGAATTACGTTTTCACGTTCACCCGATAGAGCCGCAGTTTCCATCACAGATAAACTAAACACAGAAGGTGTGTGATATTGTCCAGTGTTATCTCGTCGCTGTATCCAATAACCCGCTATAATCGCGAATAAGCTAAAAGTAGGAAATAAAACTAAAAATTGCACGCCCGTGATATTAATAAAAGATTCCAAATTATTCTCCTAAAATAACGCACTAATCATCATTGTCGGTACTGTCATCATAATCACTATCACTTGTGTGACTACTACTATTCTCCCGCGTATTATCATATGAGGAGTCATCTTTCTTATTGCGATTCTCATTTGTGTGATGATGTGATGGTTTAGACGTTTCTCGATTACGATTGAGTGAATAGCCCAATAGTACAGCAACAATAAAAATACCGATTAGAAGTTCCATAGTTTGACTCCTTAATAAGGTAGTGACCCTATTAATTGTAGCCAAATTAAAAATATTTTCCTGTCAGTTTATGAGGACGGTCATTGAGGAGTAAATTATTCAAAAGAGGCTTTTTGCTGCTCTATTTGCTGTGTTAATTCTGTATCTAAATTTTGGCGTAACTGTTTAATCATGCTGCGAATATTTTGGATACATTGCCGCTCATTAAGATTGATAAATTGGTAGATTTTTTTACTCAAGGCTTGTTTAATTAAATCTTGCCGTTGCTGTTTAATATTTGAAACTGCCGCATAAGCCCCTGATGATGCACCGAAAACACTCCCAAGTTGTGCACCAAGGATTGCCCCCGGTACTGCACCCATACCAACAAAGACACTGCCAATTGCACCACCAATTAACGTCCCCGCCATTGATCCTGTAGTTGCGTTATAAACAGTTTCTCGAGCAACACGCCATGAACTATCCAATTTTTGCACATTAGTCACATGAATTTTTTTCCATTCAACCTGATTTTGTTCCCAAGTTAAGTCATTAATCGTCTGGATATGTAATGTTAATTCTGTGGATTGCTCTGTTTCTTGAATTAATTGGCTTGTTTGCTCACGCATTTGCGCAATAAGTTGTTGCACTATATGATTAATTTCTGCTTGTAGAGTGCTGACGATGGCATCAGGCTTTTTAAGCCATTTTTCATCATTTAAATACTCTTCAATGGTTGTTTGTAAGGTAATAAATTCGCTTCGTAATTGACTCACTGCATCATCTTCTATATCACTTAAACCTCGGTAAAATTGACGTTGCCAAATCACACTATCTGCTAATGATTTGTATAATTGTAAGAAGTGAGTAGATTGTTCTGATTTCATGTTGCCAACCATATTTATCAAAGAATTTTGCGCATATCATTTTAATATAGAAGATGCTTATTCAGTATTTTCAGAATAGTAAAGTATTATGAAATATATCTCAACCATTTGATAAATATAATTTTTTTAAAATAATGGTTTTGGGATAGGATAAAGTGAATTTGTAGAAAGATAGCAATGTCAAAGGCATAAATCATCACAGAATCTGCTTGAAATTGTTTACTACCTTCTACAATATGATTGGATAAAAGATGACCAAATAATGCAATTTATCAAAAACTTAATTTTTACTAGAAAGTTTAAACATGACAACTGACCATGCCGCGTTTTTCTAAATAACGTTGATGATAGTCTTCAGCAGCATAGAATTCACTGGCTGGCGTTATTTCGGTCACAATGGGATTTGGCCATGCACCTGATTGACCGAGCTGTTGTTTGGACAATGAGGCTATTTGTTTCTGAGCCTCTGTATGGTAAAAAATGGCTGAACGATATTGCGTACCTCTATCAGGCCCTTGGCGATTTAAAGTCGTCGGATTATGGTTCTGCCAAAAAATATTTAATAAAGTCTCATAACCCACAACATTTTCGTCATAAGTCACTTCAATTGCTTCGGCATGTCCTGTTCTGCCTGTACACACCATTTCGTAACTTGGATTAGGAGCTGTGCCACCCGTATATCCAACGCGCGTTTGTTGTACACCTTTTACATTTTGAAACGTCGCTTCAACACCCCAAAAGCATCCAGCTGCAAAAGTCGCAATTTCCATTGTCATCCCCCAATATGCTATGTTGTTTTTATTCAATAATATTGGTTTTAAACTTCTCAAGGCTTAATTATTTATGGCGAAGAAAAAAACAGTTTATGTATGTCAAAAATGTGGGGCAATTTCATATAAATGGCACGGTCAATGTCCAGATTGTCAGGAATGGAATTGTTTGGTTGAAACTGTTGAGGAAGCACAAGCTCCACAAAATAGTCGATTTGTTGGTTATGCAGGTACGCAATCACAGGTTTGTAGCTTAGATGCTGTCACAGCTGAAGAACAAGCCCGCACGTCCTGTGGACTATCAGAATTAGATCGGGTTTTAGGTGGTGGTTTAGTATCTGGATCAGTGGTTTTACTCGGCGGTGACCCCGGCATTGGTAAATCCACTTTATTATTACAAACCTTATCCGCTCTTGGTTTGGCTACGCAAAGTGCCCCTCTCTACATCACAGGCGAAGAATCACCACAACAAGTAAGCTTACGTGCTCAACGTTTGGGGCTTGATGTGAGTCAGGTGCAATTACTCACTGAAACACAAATTGAACGTATTATTAAAGTCGCTCAAAAAGAAAAACCTCGTGTGATGGTTGTGGATTCTATTCAAACGGTTTACACCAATATTTTGCAATCAGCCCCCGGTGCGGTAGCCCAAGTTAGAGAAAGTGCAGCCCAATTAGTCCGATTTGCCAAACAAACACAAACCATGATTTTTCTTGTTGGCCATGTTACTAAAGATGGTGCATTGGCAGGCCCTCGAGTTTTAGAGCATATGGTGGATACGGTTTTATATTTTGAAGGCGATAGCAGCAGCCGCTTTCGAGTATTAAGAGCCATAAAAAACCGCTTTGGTGCAGTGAATGAATTAGGTGTTTTTGCTATGACGGACAGAGGGTTACGTGAAATTAACAACCCCTCTGCCATCTTTTTATCACGTCATGAAGAAGCAGTATCAGGCAGTATTGTCATGGTTACCAAAGAAGGCACACGCCCCATGTTGGTTGAGGTGCAAGCTTTAGTCGATGAGTCTCATACACCAAACCCGCGACGCGTCACCGTTGGCTTAGATCAAAATCGCTTAGCAATGTTGTTAGCAGTATTAAGTCGACACGGTGGAATCATGACTCATGACCAAGATGTTTTTATCAATGTTGTGGGTGGAGTACGCATTAATGAAACTGCTGCAGATTTAGCGGTTATTTTGTCTATTTTATCTAGTTTGAAAAATGCAGTGTTAGCGCAAGATTTAGTTGTATTTGGAGAGGTTGGATTAGCAGGTGAAATACGCCCTGTTCCCAATGGAATTGAGAGGTTACGTGAGGCATCAAAGCATGGATTTAAGCGTGCAATTGTACCTAAAGCCAATGTGCCTAAAGAAGAGATAGAAGATATTGAAATCACAGCGGTTACGCGTTTAATCGATGCTATTCATGCTGTATAGCTGCTTATTTGATTTTCACATGCTGTTTATCTATAATATCGCTTGTTTTAATTATGTCCCTGTAGCATAACAGGATAATGCACTGGCCTCCTAAGCCGGAGATTCTAGGTTCAAATCCTAGCAGGGACGTATCAATATATATTGATATACTTCTACATTTCCCAATATCCCTTACATTACACCTTTTAATCCATTTTTACTTGTATAACTTGAAAAATAAAAATGGTTTTATACTGTAAGTATCTAAATTTAAAAACAATTGTAGCTTTTTAAAAAAAAGATGTGTATAATCGATCTTACAAAAAAAAGAAGCCCCTACCAAAGTGATAGGGGATTTAATGGCGAGGGTATTAAAAACTACAAAAAACTAAAAAGTTGGGGGCTTTGTTCTGAATGGGGAGGGTTTACCTACTTAAACTCAGGGTAAGCCAAATTTAGATAGGATTTACGAATCACCCCCAACGTTCTTTTTTCTTTGTGCTCTGTCTTTAGTGAGCACTTAGAAGCTATTCTTCTTTTACTATTCTCTTAAGCTCCTTTCAGAAATTCTGTTTTCGTTTCTCTTTAACGACTTGTTGGATATAAGTGTACACCTAGTTCTTAAATTTTTGAAGGCCTAAAAAACAGTTTTATCTTTGTTACCATCACAAACATCTTAGATTTAATATTTATTTTATCACTCAAACAAAGTTTAGATTTAATCGAATGATTTTTAAAGATTTTATTTTAAATCCTTAATAAGATATTTATGGCATCACTATTTTTCAATAGGTATAGCTCAAGCTTTTTCTTTGATAGAATCACAAGTTTCTTAGAACTGAGCATAAAACATAAATTCACTATAATTAAGGAGTTAAATACGCTTATGAAAATAAAATGAAACTAAAACCTATACTTTCATTAATAATTGCACAATATAAGACTCTTAGATAAATGCACGGACTCCTTATATTTAGTAATTTTTTATTCTTTTATTTATAATACTTATCATAAGTTATACTTTATATATATTTTTCAGCCTGTTATATAATAGTATTTTAGTTGGTTATACAAAATTACCACCCCACATGTTGGTATGTTATATAAGTCAAGTAAATGAAATCTTTAGTAATTATTTGCATATGCAGCAATTTTAATAGCCTAAATTTGTTACAAAACCATTTTATAACTTCTATATATTAAACAGAACTATGCGTATCATATTGTTCAGTTTAATAATAAGGTTTTCAGTTCTGCACAAATAATACAAATCCTCAATACATGATAAGTACTAGAAAAACTTTGTTTCAAGCACTCATGTCACCTTCAATACAAGCCTTACTTTTTGCATTGTAATGTTTGCTACAACCAACTCTTAATCTTTAAATTATTCCAAATAAATCAAATAAATACCAAATGGCTTAGGCTTTGCACTACTGTGATGTAAACATCGTTTTGGAGAGATTTACATGGCAACCGTGGTGTTTTATGAAAAGCCCAACTGTGTAAACAATACGCGACAAAAAAAGCTATTGTCAGAAGCAGGACATGAGGTAATTGCAAAAGATTTATTGTCTGAAGCATGGGACGAAGCCAGCTTATTATTGTTTTTTAAAGGTCTTGCTGTTGCTGACTGGTTTAATCGCAGTGCGCCACAAGTGAAATCAGGTGAAGTCATGCCTGAAAAAGTCTCTGCCAAACAAGCCTTAACCTTGATGATTGCGAATCCATTATTAATCCGCCGCCCATTGATGCAAGTCAATCAAGATTATCGGGTTGGCTTTGATGTGGAAAGTGTACAAAATTGGATTGGTTTGCAGCCTTCATCGCAACAAGAAACTGATTTAGAAAGCTGTCCGCGCAAGGGTAGTCAGCATGTTTGTCATTAGCGGGATGAAATTATGGACGCTGTGATTAATGCTGCAACAAATCGTGAGGCCATCCAAGTTGCGGAACGCGTGCATTGGGTTGGGGCATTAGACCCACAGTTACGCACCTTTGATTTGATTTTGCAAACCGCGAATGGCACGACGTATAACGCTTATTTGTTGCGGGGCAGCGAAGGCGTTGCAGTGATTGATACAGTCAAAGAAGAGTTTGCTGATGAATTTTTTACTCGCTTAGAATCCGTTGCCGATTACAGCGAAATTAAAGTCATTGTCCTCAACCATTTAGAACCCGATCACACAGGTGCGTTACCCACATTATTACAGCGCGCACCACAAGCTCAAGTTTACATCTCATACAAAGCCCCTAAGATGTTGAAAGCCTTGCTGAAAGATGAGCAGACTTTGCAATTTAATCCCGTCAATACTGGCGATGAAATCAGTTTAGGCGACCGTACATTACGTTTTATTCACACCCCTTATTTGCATTGGCCTGATACCCAGTGCGCGTATTTGCCTGAGGATTACATTTTATTTTCGGGTGATGTGTTTGGCTGTCATTTTTGTGATACCCGTTTATTTAATGATTTATGTGGCGATTTCCGTTTTTCATTTGAATATTATTACGCTCACATCATGCGCCCATTCCGTAAATATGTATTAGAAGCATTACAACATATTGAACCATTGGAGTTAGAAATTATCGCGCCTTCGCATGGGCCTATTTTACGTGATCGCCCAAATAGTTATGTGCAGCGTTTTCGTGAGCTAGCCACTTCTAAACTCCCTATTGAGCAAGGTTCAGATAAAACATTACTCATTTTTTATCTCAGTTCTTACGGCAATACCGCAAAGATGGCACAGGCTGTTTGTTCAGGTGCGGAAACCGTGGCTAACGTGCGCGTGTCTTTATACGACTTGGCGGGTGGTGAAGTTGAACCATTTGTGAATTTGGTTGAAGAAGCTGATGGGATTGCTTTGGGTTCGCCGACGATTAATGGGGATGCAACCAAGCCAATTTGGGATTTATTGTCATCAATGGTGATGATTGAAACACAGGGCAAATTAGGTGCGGCGTTTGGGTCTTACGGTTGGTCAGGTGAAGCGGTGGATATGTTGGAAAGTCGGTTGCGCGGTTTGAAATTTAAAGTGCCTGTTCCCGGATTTCGGGTCAAATTGATTCCAACTGAAGAAGAATTACAGCAATGCCATGATTTTGGGGTGCAATTGGGTAAGGTATTGACTGGGAAAACAACCCATAAAGTCATTGATTTTGAAGATTTAGTTTAGGAGCAAAACCATGAAAGCACAACTCACTTTTGCGGATATTGATGTCAGTGTCAATGTGCCTGCGGGTATTCGTGTAATTGATGTGTCGGAAAAAGTCGGCTCTGGCATCGTTTACGGTTGTCGTGAAGGCGACTGTGGTACGTGCATGATGGAAGTGTTGGAAGGCATGGAAAATTTAAATACGCCATCGGTTTTGGAAGACAAAATTTTACGCGAAAACATGGCAGGCAAGCGATTCCGTTTAGCGTGTCAGGCGCAGGTGATTGGTGATGTAACGGTGAATCCGATTTAGTCAATTTTGATTACATCTCGTTCCAATGGTCTCCGTTGGAATGCAATGTAGACGCTCTGCGTCTTGAGTAGATGACAATATAACGCTGAGCGTTATGGCTGCATTACCACGCTGAGCATGGTAACGAGGCTCAAAGATAACGTACACAATTTTTAACACACAGAGGAAACTCAATCATGGCAAAAGCAGAATTAACATTTAAAGACATCAACAAAACTGTCACTGTAAGCACTGGCGAACGTGTGATTGATGTATCTGAAAAAGAAGGCTCTGGCATCGTTTACGGCTGTAAAGAAGGTGACTGTGGTACCTGTATCATGGATGTACTCGAAGGCTGGGAAAACTTAAGTCAACCTTCTGTTGTAGAAGACAAAATTTTACGTGAAAACGCAGCGGGTCGTCACCAACGTTTAGCGTGCCAAGCGCAAGTATTAGGCGGCAAAGTGGTTGTTAAACCTGCGTAAATTGACTGCCTCGTTCCAGCGGTCTCCGTTGGAATGCAGTTGAGACGCTCTGCGTCTTTTAAGTAAACCCTATTAAAACTGGAGTGTACATCATGCCAAATATTACATTTAGCAATCCTAGCTATCGTGACAAAACTGTTTACGCGGTTGCAGGTAGCCACACTGAAAACATTTTATCTATCGCGCGTGAGCACAAAATCCCCATTAGCTTTGAATGTGCTGATGGCGAATGCGGTACTTGCTGCATCAAAGTAAGCAGTTTATCTGACAAACCTCGTATGGGTAGCTTTTTAACTGATAAAGAAAAAATAGTTTTAAAACAAACAGGTAAATTAACTGCTGAAGAAATCGAAAAAGCAGAAGTCGGCGACCAACCACCTGCATGGCGTTTAGCGTGTCAGATGATTGTGCGTGACGAAGATATTTTAGTCGAATACACCTAAGTTCGTTAGGACTGGTAGCTTTCCAAGGACTGCCAGTCCTGAGTTTTACGCGGAGAAGCCAACATGAGTAGCCAATATGCAGCCACCTATAACACTGAATTGATGACCACAGAAGAAACAGAACAACCCCAAAGTATTTACGGGACTTTGATGCAACACAGTCAAGGTTTACCCAATAGCCGTGCGCTCGCGTGCATGATTAGCAGCCTATATAAAGGACAAGGTGCAATGCCCAGTCGTTTAGGCTTAAGTCGTGCGGATTTCAAAGGTTTATTACAACTCCATTTTACTGGCTGCCGCTTACCTGCTGACCCTCGTACCGAACTCGAACAACAAGACCGTGCCATTGAAGCTGATGACTTAAAACGCTTATTTCTGACCCATCGCCGCGATAATGAACAAGAACGTGAATGGATTGCAGATATATTAATTGCGGGCTGCATGGCTTCTGACCACTTATGGCAAGATTTAGGCTTATGGCAACGTGCTGACCTAACCGCCTTAATTCAATATAATTTTCCAAGCTTAGCGGCAAGAAATGACCGTGATATGAAATGGAAAAAATTCTTTTACAAGCAACTGTGTATCAGTGAAGGCATTTACATTTGTCGTGCCCCTTCGTGTGAAGTCTGCACCGACTATGACAATTGCTTTGGCTCTGAGGAGTGAACATGACAGATTTAAACGCAATCGTTGATGGCATTAAGCAAGGACAAATCGTCCCCTATTTAGGTGCTTACGCGCTCAACGGCTCAACCAATGCCGCAGGCGACCCGATTCCAGCAGACAGCGACAGCCTGATTTATGCCATGAACAACGGCAAACCGATGGCACCAAAATTAATGTACGAATTCCCGCGAGCAGCAATGAATTTAGAACTCAAACGCGGTCGTCGCTTTATCACCCAATTTCTAGTTAAAACTTATAAAGACACTGAGTGGTCAAACACCGCTTTGCATGACTGGCTAGCGAGTTTAGACCTGCCTTATTTGATTGATATTAATCGTGATTTGTTGATTCAAAATGCGTATAAAGATCGTCCACATACATTGATTTTAGGCGTAGCGCGGATTGGCGGCACAGATTATCGTTTTAAATTATTCGATTACGACGGCGAGAATTACAAAGAAATCACTATCGGCACAACCAATCCATCAAAACCGATTTTATTCAAACCAATGGGGTCACCTGTTCCAGAACCTCACTTTATTGCTTCTGATGCGGATTATGTGGATTACATCACCGAATTAATGGGTGGTTTTGCGATTCCTGCATTTTTAAAAGAATATCGCCAGAAAAAACAATATTTACTCATGGGTTTACGGTTGCAGCGTGATACAGAACGGATGGTGATGGCTGATATTACCTTTGGTGCAGACAGTCCAAAAGGTTACATTTTATTACCTGACGCGAATGACAAAGAAAAACGTTTCTGCGAGCGTCAAAACATTGAAATTATTGAAGCGGATATTCCAGATTTGTTGCAAGCAGCTGGAGTTGAAACGATGGCACAAGCAGCTTAGGGGGAGCTAAAAATGGATGCAAACCAAATAGATTACGCACTCAATACGTTTTATCTATTGATTTGTGGTGCGTTAGTGATGTGGATGGCGGCGGGATTTGCCATGCTCGAAGCGGGCTTAGTCCGTTCTAAAAACACCGTTGAAATTTTACTTAAAAATGTCTCGGCGTATGCAATTGCCTGTGTGATGTATTTCTTTGTCGGCTATCAAATCATGTATGGCGGCGGCACAGAAAGTGGGATTATTCCAAGTTTTGGCTTTGGTATTGGAGCTGAAAACGCGCCAGACGGTGGTGCAGATTATTCAAAAATGGCAGATTTCTTTTTCCAAGTAGTTTTCGTTGCCACAGCGACCTCGATTATTTCAGGTGCAGTTGCTGAACGGATGAAGTTATGGGCATTTTTCTTATTCTGTTTGGTCATGACCAGCATCATTTATCCTGTGCAAGGTTACTGGCATTGGGGCGGTGGTTTCTTAAATCAAATGGGTTTCAGTGATTTTGCAGGTTCAGGCATTGTGCATTTAGCAGGTGCTGCCGCTGCTTTATCAGCCGTATTGTTATTAGGCCCTAGAAGCGGGAAATATGGCAAAGATGGACGTATCAGCGCGATGCCCGGTGCAAACTTACCATTAGCCACTTTAGGTATATTCATTTTATGGTTAGGCTGGTTCGGCTTTAACGGCGGTTCTCAATTAAAAATCAGCACTTTTGATGATGCCAACATTGTCGCTTTAGTATTCGTAAACACAAACTTAGCCGCAGCAGGTGGTTTGATTGCCGCTTTATTGACTTCACGAACTTTATTCGGTAAAGGTGATTTAACCATGGTACTCAACGGCGCATTAGCTGGTTTGGTTGCCATTACTGCCGCTCCGCATACACCAACGCCAAGTGTTGCATTATTGGTCGGCTCAGTTGCTGGTGTGTTAGTGATTTTTGCGATTTTAGAATTGGAGAAAAACAAAATTGACGATCCTGTGGGTGCAATTTCAGCACATGGTATTGCAGGGATTTGGGGCTTGTTGGCTGTGCCGCTTTCGACGCCGGGTGCATCGTTTAAAGTCCAGCTCATCGGTATTGTGGTGATTTTCGCATGGGTGTTTATTACTTCTAGTGCGGTGTGGATGGTACTGAAAATGGTGATGGGCTTACGTGTGAGCCAAGAAGAAGAGTTTGAAGGTTTGGATATTTCTGAATGTGGTTTAGAGGCGTATCCAGAGTTTACTTCTAATTAATTGTTTTATATCTCGTTCTCATATTCTGGGGACGGGATAGATTTGTTGTTTAGCGATCTCGACCGTTTGTTTTGATGGTAAGCATTTCCTGACTAATGGCTTTTAGTAACTCTGCTAAGTAGAGTATTGATTTTTGAAGTTTTCTCTTCTCAGGTAATTTTTTCAATTCTATTTTGAGGATTTCTTTTTTATCTTCGGAATCTGAAGAAGCTTTAATTCATTCAGCAAGCTCAGTGATGAATTGTCCCAAACCTTAAAAATGCCTACAATCAAAGTACTTTTACTTTAATTTAGATGGCTATAACGTATCCTGTCCAAATAAATACTTATGAAGACAATCCAATTGATTTTTCTTTTTATTTGTCAAATGAGTTGTGCTTATGCTCATGAATGGCAAATATTAATAGCGAACACTACTATCAATCATATTGTGGTTAATCCACATAACCCATCTACTATTTTAGTTGGTTCAGATGATGGTTTATTTCGTACACAGAACGATGGGCAAACTTGGGGAATTATTGGTGAAAATATCGCAAATACTGTACAACACCTTGCATTCAATCCTCAAAATCCACAAATGATCTATGCTGTTGCAGGCAATTATGTTGAGGGCATTTATAGATCGAGCGAAATTTACCAATCTCAGGATGTCGGTACAACTTGGCAGAAGTTAGATAAAACTTTTATTCCGGGTATTGTTGATTTAAAAGTAAACCCTAATAATCCTAATATTTTATATGCCTTAACCGATACAGGCTTGTTTTATAAAAGTATTAATGCAGGCAAACAATGGGGAGCAGCAATAAATAGCTCTGGGCATAGAGCGGTAACAAATGCTGATATGATGGTTCTCCACCCTTTCAATCCAGATATTATTTATGTGACTTTATTACAAACACCATTTAATCCTACAAATGTAGGCTTGTTTCAAAGTGTGAATCAAGGCGAGACTTGGAGTAAAGTTGACAGTAATAACTATCTTTTTCAACCAATGGATATTGAACGTCTTCCTGTTGCGATAAATCCCCATAATCCTCTTGAATTTTACTTAGGGGGACAAGGCAAACGCACAATTTATAAAAGTACAGATGGAGGTATAACAGGCTTTGAAATCAGTGAAGACAAACTACCACTTACAATAGAAACCATTAATATCAATCCACACCAACCTAAAATAGTCTATTTGGGTACAACGGCAGGTCTATATCGCACAATAAATGAAGGAAAAAGCTGGCAACTATTAGTAAGCAATGCAGGCAATAAGGAATTGCACATTAAAACGATTGCGGTTAACCCTCATGATCCAGATACTTTGTATATTGGTACTGTAGGTCATGGCTTATACCAATTCATCGTGACCAAAAAATGTGTTGCAAATTATGATACCCAAACAACTAAAATTACAATTCCTTGTTTGCTGGTGAACAGTGAAGCACCTCAATTTAAAGTAGAACTGCAAAAGATCGAAAATGAGGCGTTATTTGAAGTTTCCGAACTAAAATAGTAATCACAATATCAAAAGTATTTAAGTTTTTTGTTCGATGATGACTGTCTGAATCAGCATTTTTTGGTATTAAATAAAGCCCCCAATATCGCTTAAGTTTGAGGGCTTTGATTGTTTTAGTGCATCACTTTCTTCGTAAATGTCACCGTTTTACCCAATGGCTTACCATCTCGCATCACTTGCAACGGTATCGATTCATCAAATTTCACATAAAATAATGCATATTTTAAATCAGAAACAGTTGTAATATCAGTATTCTGTAGCCGTGTAATAGTATCACCCGCTTTTAATTCAGCGCGATGAGCTGGCGTATTTCCAGAAACGTGAAGAATCTTTAACTGCCCCTCAATTTCCTCAATCATGACACCCAGTTTTGGAGCTTGCTCACCATCCACTTTCTCCGTCATCAACACATAATCCGCAACGCCTGCATCTAAAGTGGTATCTTGCAAAATCGTCACATAATCTAGCTCATTGCGCTTAAACACCCGTTTAGGAATCCCATAACCATAACGCAAATGGCCATTACCCGCCAACACCACCATTTTCATATCAGGATTATTTTGCAAAAATTCATCAACCGAATCAGCCATGGTGTCATCCCACAAAGTCTGCGCTTGTAAAAAGTGCTCAAATTTCTGATGACCTTGACTGGTGGCGTGAAATCCAAAAATATCGTATAAATCCTGTTGATAACGCAAATCAGTAAAATCTAAATATTCAGGCACTTCATACAATAGGTTTTCAGTTAGATTATGCAAACCCTCACGCCCAGTGCTACGTGTCACATCACCCTCAATATTCAACGCAATCACAGGAATACCCTGCTCTCGCGCATAATCGATAATCGGCTTATATAAGTTGTAATCAAAACGCCATTTTGCAAAATAAGCTGAATCCTGTAAAAAATGCTTTTCATTGCTCATTTCACCAATATATTCATCTAAAGCTTGTTGATAAGGACGTTGAAACATTTCCATCCCAATCGCCACTGAATGCCCTTTTTCATGTAAATACTGAATCACGACCAATTGGTTTAAATGATGTGCAAATTGGTCATGTTGCTCACCTACGTAAATAATCGATTTATCTTCAATTTTTGGTAATAATTGCTGCAAAGTTTGGGTGTTTTTAGGCTGTTGTACATAACTTGGCGCAGCTTGATAAATACGCATTCCATTTGCTGCTTGTGCAACTGATTTTTGTATATTTCGGCCTTGATTAAAGCTGAGTTGGGAATATTGCCCATAATGTGAAATACGACGTGCTACGTTTTGGCTGGCTTCAGGTGAATCAGCATATAACCATAAGATATTTTGTTGGAAGTTATACGGATTTTTATATACTTGTAATGCAATTTCTTGGCTAGGTTTTTCAGTCGGTTGGCGTAACATCGCAAGGGCTAAATTATCTTCTCCCGCAATGACGACCGTGTTTTGCTGCAACTCAACAAAAGTCACCTCTTTAGGCTCAACATAGTCTACATTTTCAACCCCTAAACTGTTAATCAATGGCTGATATAAATCTTTTTGTGCTGGATTGACTGTAACCAGTATTTTATCTTTTGCCAGAATGTTCGCTAAAATTGGTATGTTTTCCGTTTCCAATAACTTTCGCATTACATCATAGTTAGGATCAACAGTAACTGTGTGTGGTGGAGAGTTAAGTATTAAGCTTATATTTTGCTGTTTTTCTGAAACTTCAATCCATTTTTTGTGTTGACCATTCATATCATCAATCACAACAGGCAAACTCAATTGATAAGGCTGTTCTGTTTGTTGTTCTACAGTAAAGCTGAGTTGTTGCTGACCTTGTACCACTGCAAAACGAGTATTTTTAACAATAAACTCAGGAATATCTTTACGCGTTATCCATTGTTCAAAAAAAGTACTTAAGTCTTGCTGAGTTGCTGTTTCAAAAGCAGTTTGCAATTGTACCCATGAAACTTTTTGACGTGCATATTGTTGTAGTAAATCACGTAAAGTTTGTAAAAATACCTCTTCGCCAACACGTTGTTGCAATTGGTGAAATAACATCATGGTTTTGCCATAGCCAACACTACTTTGTGCTTTGTTATTTCTAACTCTAAACTCTTTGATGCTTAAACTGTTTTTATCATTTACATAAGCTTGATATTGCAACAAGATATTTTTACGATACGCAACATCTTCCCCAGACAGTTTTTTATAATAATGATCGGCTAAATAAGTGGTTAAACCTTCCAACCAATTGCCTTGCTCAAAGTCAGCGTAAATTGTATTTCCAAACCAGCTATGCAAAATTTCATGCCCCAACGAGGTTTTTACAATAAAAGGCAGCTTAATCACGGTTTGACCTAACAATGTATAAGTTGGCATGGCATAGCCTGTAGGCTGTAAATTTTCAACAATGGCAAATCGTTTATAAGGATATGGGGTTAATAATTTTTCATAGGTTTCAATATATTGTTGCGCATAATCTAAATAAGTATCGGCTAAACCAATATCATTTTTAAAGAAATAAGCTTGTAATTGAATATGCTTAAATTGACGATGTTTTATTACATAATCAGTTGAAGCCATCAAATGGATATTGTCCACAGGATAGGCAAAGTCAAAACTAAAGTATTCATGCTCAGATTTGGATTGTTGCTTAATCGTTTCGGCTTCTGAATTAGCAATAAAACCTTTAGGTAAAGTCGCAGTTAATTGATAAGTGGCTAATTGCACGGGCTGTGGATACCAATTGTGAGTTAAAAATACATGTGTAGGATTGATAATATTGTGTTTGGGCTGTAACTCATATTGAATCGTAAGTGGCTGCTGAGCTGATAGCGTCGTTGTAAAGGTAGATTGAGAAATGGCTTTTTGATTGATAATGATGTTGGTTAAATGATTTAAATCGAGCTTTAATTCTATATCTTCTATTGTAGAAATGTTGGCTTGCCCTACGAGTTTATGCCCATCGATTTGTACATCTAATTTGTACTGCAATGGATTGGCATGTAACACCATACTTAAACTATACAATATAAATGCACTCAGTAATCGCATGTTTATCACTCCTTGGGTATTTGGCTATGATATGGTGGCCAGCAGCTCAAGTCACAAGCTATTCTGAATGCTTAAAAATACGATGTTGGATACACAGTAAAACATTTGTCAGACTTAATGTGATCTAATTTCTTTTATAATGAAGTATATGCTGATTGACATACCTATTAAGCTATTAACAATATTATGATAAGCTCATAAATAGATGCCTCTTATCATTGACAGACATTATTTATCATATCTACGTGCGAGGTATGTTAATTCTGAATGTAATTAATAATGATTATGGGGGAAATAATTTATTTATTGTTTATGATGGGTATTTTATTGATAATAGAAGGGTACAGAAAAGTACAGTATGACCATGTAAATGACTTAATTTTGAAAACATTGATTAGTATCCTTTACCCTTTTGTAAAATAGGTTAATATAAGCATTATTGAATGTTTTAATTTACTGTTTTATAAAAAATACTTATCGTCATATAAAATTGAGGTATACCCAATGACCGACCAAGACACCTCTGAAGAGACGAATGCTCAAGAGATGATGACTTTAGTTCAAAAAAGTATGCACGACTTTCATGAGTCGATGCGCTTGCGTGAAGAACTGTCACTACGTATTGGTAAGCGAACAACACAAATTATTCGTTTTAGTATGCTGAGTATGTTGTTACTGGGGGTTGCGATGTTTTACTTAATTTACACCCTGACCTCTAACATGAATGCGATTACAGACCGTATGATCCAAATGTCCACAGATATGCAGGCAATGAATCACCAATTTAAACTGGTTGTGGAAAATATGGCATATATGAGGAGTTCTATTGATAACATGGAAGGCTACATTCAAACCATGCCCCAAATGGCTTCATCAGTGAATCGTATGGGTGATAACTTTCCTGATTTAATCTCCCACATGTCTAATATTACAAACCATATGGGTAATATGGATACAAATATGAGTATGATGTCACAGGATATGGCAAATATGAGCCAGCAATTTACACATCTTAATCATTCTGTGGGTGTGATGGGTTATAACGTGAATCATTTGGCTCGACCTATGAAAATGATGCCTTTCCCATAAAGCATTCAATAATGGGGCAAATTTGTTAAGTAGTGAACTTGATAAGTTTTGCAGCCAATTATTTTTTTAAGCTTTTATGATAGACAGCCTCTTAACAGACCAGCTGTTATATTGAAATAATGAGGGCTTTTGTTTCTAAAATATGTTGGGTTAACACAGTTTTTACCATGATGATGCTACAAGTCTTAATAATCATGGCTTCATGCAGTTAAATCTTGTGCGCATATCTCCAGAAATATAAAAGCCCTTTTATCCTGTATACAAACACCACACATTGATAAATATTCACGGTTAATCGATAATTGATTATTGATCATTGTCCACTGTTTATTTATGACTAAAATTGCAGATATTGCACATCAACTTTGGTTTCCTGCAAAATCGTTTCATGACCAAGGTATTAGCTATGCAAGCTATTTAACAGAGCTTTCTTGGTTATGGTTAATTAAGGCCATGCCTGCGCTAAAACTGAATCAGCAGCTTCCCAAATCATTCCACTGGCAGCAATGGACAAAGCAAGCCACGTGGGAACAGTTTGATATTTATGGCAATGTATTAACGCATCTTGCTCAATCATCACATATCAGTATTGCCAATATTTATTATCAAGCCGAAACGCAGTTATCACATCCAAAACAATTACAACAACTCTTAAATACCTTAGAGGCTTTAAACGAAGTACCGCTTAAAGAGCAGGGCGAAGTTTATGAGCGACTTTTACATATTTACGCGCGCGTAGATAAAACCCAATTATATTTATTGCCACCTGCCGCTCTGGTTGATGCACTGATGCTGGTTTCACAACCACAAGCGACGGAAACCATTCAAGACCCTTTAGCAGGCATGGGATATTTTTTAGTGGCCTGCGATCAATATATTAAAATCACTCAAGAAACAACCAAGCCAGCCCAGTTACAAGGCATGGAACAAAACCTAGTTAAACAACGCCTCGCAATGATGAACTGTATGTTGCATGGTATGGCGGATAAGCAGCAGGCGATAATTCAGTGGGCAGATAGCGTGCTCATTGATAAACACACTTGTCAGGCAGCAGATGTTATATTAAGTAGCTTAGTGTTTGTAAATCATGCTGATGACGATACCGCATTAAACAATGCCTTAGCACTGCTTAAGCATATTTACCAGACTTTACAACTGGGTGGGCGTGCCGCTGTGATTGTTCCTGATGAATTACTGCATCAACGAGGGCCTGCTCAGCAAGTGCGTCAAGAATTGATGGACAACTGTATTTTACATACCGTGGTTCGTTTGCCCAATGGCATTTTTTACCCTTATAGTGTGCCAACACAAGTACTGTTTTTCTATCGTGATGCAGGTAATGTGCATAACGATACGCAACAGATTTGGTGTTATGATTTGCGCTCGCAAATGCAGAGTTTTGGTTATCAACGGCGTTTAAAGCGTCAACATCTGATGGATTTTATTAAAGCGTATGGAGAAGATTCATTAGGGCAGTCTGAGCGACAAGCGCAAGCTGAGCACTGGCAATGTTTTGATCGGCAAGACTTAGAAAATGATGATTTAGATGTTTACGCACAGGTATTACCAGAAAACGATCTGGAATCCAATGAGCTGGAAGCACTATGGCAAGCTTTAGAGCAAACGGTACAAGAGTTAGAGCAAGTCAAAGCACTACTTGATGCTGATGAATATATGTAAACGAATCAGACACAAAGCGACGATATATTTTTCTTGTGGATTCTAAATCATAATCTTTTTAACAATATATCAACTAGTTACCAGCTATACTATTCTATACTTGGTGAAATTATTGCTTATATGTCATTACTAATAGGTATTGAATCATATTTTTGCCGCTCGTTTGGAGAAAATCATGTTAGCCTTATTTGAAGAAATAAAAAAACTAAAGCTAAAACTCGCTGAATTAGAAGTAGAGCAAGAGCGACAAGATGAAGAATTACATCAACGCATTAAAGACTTTGAAGAAATTAGTCGCCTAGAAGCGGAGTTATTAGGCATTGACCATGAAGAGTTAAAACAAAAAGTATTAGATAATATTGCGTTTATACGAGATACAGAAGAAGAAACAGAAAAACTAGAAACTGAATTATCTGAAGCCGATCGAATTGCATTACAGCAAGCCAATAAAAATGAGCCTATGATTCATGATGATGAAGAAACGCGTCGTTTGGAACAAGAGCTAGAAGAATTAGGCACACCAAACATCCAACAGAATGAGCATTATTTTACCATCTGTTTAGTATCCGCTGATGGCAATTACAGCGAATGGTCTGATGAATCTGGAGGTGGTTGGCATAGTGTTGGTTTAGGGCATCAATATGTCAGTCGTGAAGAAGCGTTGCAGCAATGTGGAAAAATTCAACAACGTTTTCCTAATTATCATATTCAAGTGATTGAAAAACCTTAATACGTAAGTGACCAATAGGATTAAATATACACTGCCATAAACCTCTATCATTGATATTTACTGTTAGCTATTTAAATCAGAAAAACGTAGCTCTCACAGAAACTTTATACTCTAGCAATGCAGAATCATTTTTTAATCAAGCCACTTTGAAATAAACCAGCATGATCCAAGACACTCATATTTCACTTGCTCACGGCAATGGTGGCCGTTTGATGCGAGAATTAATTGAAGATTTATTTGCCAAATATCTACAACATCCACAATTAGACATTCAAACTGATGCCGCAGTATTAAGCTGGAATGCAGATAATATTGTGATGACGACGGATGGCTTTACCGTGCAGCCGCTAGAATTCCCAAATAGCAATATCGGTGCGTTGGCTGTACATGGTACTTGTAATGATTTAGCCGTATCAGGTGCAACACCACGTTATTTAACCTTAAATGTATTTATTGAAGAAGGTTTTGAAATTGCCCAATTAGATAGGATTATCCAAAGTTTGGCACAAGCTGCACAAGAAGTGAATGTTGCAGTAGTGGCAGGCGATACTAAAGTGGTACAACGTGGACAAGGTGGCGGTCTCTATTTGGCGACAACAGGTGTTGGGGTGAAAGAAACGTCACAAGCATTGGGTTTGCAACAGATTCAACAAGGTGATGTGATTCTGGTGAGTGGCGCAGTCGGAAATCATGGTATTGCAGTGATGTTGGCGCGCGAACAATTTGGTTTACGCGGTGATCTGGCTTCTGATGCAGCAAATGTTTTACCACTCACTCAAGGCCTTTTAAACTTATCTGGTTTACGTTTTATGCGTGATCCTACTCGAGGTGGCTTAGCAACTGTTGCACATGAAATGGCACAAGCTACAGGCCACTGTATTCGTTTACAACAACCTCAAATCCCTATTGAAGACCCCGTGCAAGCGGTTTGTGATATGTTGGGTTATGATCCACTTTATTTAGCATGTGAAGGCCGTGTTGTTGCCGTGGTTGCAGCAGATCAAGCCCAGCAAGCTTTACAAATTTGGCGCGACTTAGGTCAGCAAGATGCACAAATCATTGGTCGAGTGGAAGCAGGTAAACCACGCGTGATTTTAGAAACAGAATTAGGTGGTGAACGTTTGCTCGATGAATTGGAAGATGATCCATTGCCACGCATTTGTTAATGTGTCATCAAATAGTAAATTGCTCTGGATGGCATTCTGATAAACTTAGCTTATTTGAACACTGAACGCAAAACAGACCATGTTATATTCAATTGCTCGCCCGCTTTTATTTACCCAAGACCCAGAAAAATCGCATCACCTTGTACTCAATGGTATTAATACCAAATTGGGGGCTAGTTTAACGCGTATGATGGTGGGCAAAGTGCCTAATAAGCCACGTACGGTAATGGGTATTGAATTTCCTAATCCTGTTGGTTTAGCGGCTGGTTTAGATAAAAATGGCGAATATATCAATGGATTGGCCAATATGGGGTTTGGTTTTATTGAAATTGGCACAATCACTCCGCGCCCGCAACAAGGTAATCCTAAGCCGCGCTTATTCCGTATTCCACAAGCCAAAGGTGTAATCAATCGGATGGGCTTTAATAATCACGGGGTTGATAAGCTGATTGGTAACGTGCAGCAAGCCAATTACAACGGGATTTTAGGCATTAACTTGGGCAAAAATGCCACAACGCCATTAGAAAACGCGCTGGATGATTACATCATGGGTTTGCTTAGAGTATATGCTCATGCGGATTATTTAGTGGTTAATATTTCTTCACCAAATACCAAAGATTTACGCCAACTGCAGCATGGTGATGAGTTAGATAATTTATTACGTGGCTTAAAACAAGCCCATGAACAAGCCAGCCAACAATATGATAAATATGTGCCGCTCGCAGTCAAAATCGCGCCTGATATGGATGAAGAGGCATTGAAGCAGGTGGCAGATAAATTATTGCAGCACAAAATCGATGCAGTAATCGCAACCAATACCACCATCGCACGAGATAAAGTCAGCCAATATCGTCATGGAGAAGAGCAAGGTGGTTTAAGTGGAGCACCATTGACTGAGCGAGCAACGCAAGTCGTATGGCAATTAAAACAAATTTTACAAGATGATATGCCAATTATTGCAGCGGGTGGCATTATGACTCCAAGCGATGCCAAGGAAAAATTACAAGTAGGCGCAAGCTTGGTGCAAGTATATTCAGGCTTAATTTATTATGGGCCAACATTGGTACGTGATATTGTTCAAGAAATATAACTAATGTGATTTTTATACTGACAGAGCTGGTTCAAAATCCATGGAAATTCTAATATTTTGAATCAAGCTTTGCTGTAAATTATTTAACTATTTGTTATTAAGCTTAAAAATTGGGCAGGCACATGTTCTGTGAGCCATACCTTATTGTCAGATAAGAAAAATATATGGCCTTGCTTAGACATGGCTTGTGTGTCAATTTGAAGAATCACAGGTTTACCGTGGCGTTGCCCTACAGCAATAGCTGTTTCCATATCCTTTGAAAGGTGAACATGTTGGCGGTTTCCCGATTTAAGTCCTTGTTTTAGAATTGAATCCAAAAAGCGCGTCGCTGTTCCATGGTACAGTATTTTGGGTGGCTCTTGAGGTGTTAAATTGAGATTGATATCAATCGAGTGCCCTTGATTTGCCCTGATTTTTAAGCCGTCAGCTGAAATTTTAAATCGCTGTTTATTGTTGGTAGCGACAACGTGTTTGATGATGTCATGATTAAGTTGAAACTTCGGTTGTGCCTTCTCAATCAGCTCCTCGATAGATGCCCAGCCTTCTGTATCTAATGTAAGTTTTATATCTTCAGGGCAATGTCTAAGTACATAACTGAGAAACTTGCTGACTTTCTTGAGGGTTTTTTCTGTATATTGCATGGTTTTGAGCCTTTTTAGTTTTTTGATATTTTTTTAATACATTTTGCTTGTTATATTTTTCTTTTAAACTTGCTTTTACAGAGAGATAACATCATGACTAAAAAAGATGAGTGGTATCAGAATCGTATCTTATGGCAAGCACAAAAACACAAACTTTTTGAGCAAAATCGATGTTATCACTTTTCCGATTTATCAGAAGAGCAAATATCTTTCATAAACAAAACAGTATCGAAAAATATAAATCCTCTAGTCGTTTTTTGGGACAGTCAAGAAAAATGGACAGTATTGGGTACAAGAGCTATTTGTTCGTTTCATGGTGGAAACTTGGTCTTCGCAAAACTTGATAAAATTAAGGAATTAAATATCTTTCATCCTCCTGATGCCACTGTAAGAGAAATAAAACTTGAATCGGAATTTCTTAGCTTAGACAGTCATAATAAAAAGCTTATTTGGACACCATCTGGTGGTGCATGTTTATTTGGTCTAACTGGTATTTTAAGAATGTTCCCTTTAGGTGTGCCTGCCTGTCAAGGCTCTATGATGAATTACATTCGTTGCTTAATTGAAACACTTTTGACACGTTAGGCTTAACAACGATTTGTATACGACACAAAAGTTATAAAATTTTACGAACCACAAATAGTAGCTTTAATAATCCATTTTTTGATAAATCATCATTCATCGCTTACATTCATATAGCAATACTTCACTCTTTCTGGAATATTGTATATGAGCATTTTTACCCAACCCAGCCCTTTTGCTTTTCTCAATCAACTTTCCGAACAAGCTTTAGCAGAATTAAATAGTAAAACCACAGCACACTGTTTTAATCAAGGTGAAGTCATTATCCATAAAGGTCAAAAAATCGGTGGGGCGTATTTAGTTCAGTCGGGTACATTGCGTGTTTATACCATGGATATCAATGGCAATGAAAAACCAATTTATAGCCTAAATGCAGGTGAAATTTGTATCTTCTCAATGGATTGTGTTTTGCGCCAAGTTGTTTACCCCGCATGGGTTACAGTCGATAGTGACAGTGTAGAAGTATTTGCGATTCCAACCTCAACATTTAAATACCTCTATGAACATGAACCAACGGTACGCGACTATTTATTAAATTCGCTATCACAACGTGTTTTTGATCTCATGTCTGCAATTGAAGAAGTAACCATTTATGATTTAGAGCATCGGATTAATAGCTTTTTAGTCCGTACTTGCCCTGTCGATCATATTATCACCATGAGTCATAACGACATTGCCGTGCGATTGGGTACAGCAAGAGAAGTGGTTTCAAGGCATCTTAAATTACTGGAAAAACAAGGTTACATCGAACTATCCCGCATGAAAATTAAAATTCTCTCTCCTGAAACATTAGCGAGCATTACACCACAATAATGCTTTGTGACTCAAATCACAGACAAGTTGTAAGCACATAACATACAGTGCGAGGTACGTTTAATGCCTAAGGGAGTCGGATATGAAAATCACGATTATTCCATTAAGAAAATGTATTCGTACCATCACTGAAATGATTTTTTTTACACTGTTATCGGTGAATGCGCTGGCAGTTCCTGTGTTGTTATTCTCTGATTTAGAAAGTGCGCCAAAAAATGGTTGGAGTCACGCTAATGAACCTGATAAAGGTGCAGCGGTCACCATTTGGGGTTATGGCTTTGGCGAATCCAGAGAACAAAGCTATGTGTCAGTCAATGGTGTTGATTTAAAAGCGAACACTGATTACGCCGTTTGGGGTGAATATTGGCCAACGCCTTTTTATCAGCGTATTACATTCTGGTTAAACGATCAGATGTCTGATGGTGAAGGTGAAATCACGTTAACTGTCAATGGTGAACAATCCAACCTTTTGCCATTTACGATCCGTGAAGGTCGAATTTTCTTTATTGAATCAGATAATGCTAGTGGTTATGGTACTGTTGAGCAACCCTTTGATTTTTCTGATGCCACAACAGGTGCTGCATGGTTAACCAATATGCAAGCAGGTGACGTGTATTACTTCAAAGACAGTGCGATTTATACTGAAAAAGTCAATGGCGGTAACGCACATGTATGGTTAAGAGCAACCGACATTTCAGGTACAGCAGATAAGCCCATTGCTTTTCTCGCCTATCCCAATCAGAAACCGTTTTTTAAAGTACCAACGCCACGTAGTGTTAACTTTAGACTTGGTTTTTATATGAATAATGATTACTCGGTATTGTCAGGGCTGAGCTTTGATTCACCAGAAATAGCGACGAATGTTAGCGGCAACTATCATCGTGTGATTGGTAATGATTTCAAAGCGAGTTCAGGTAGCTACACTATGGGAACAGGTATTGTGAATACGTTTGGCGATGGACATGTTTTGTTAGGTAATAACTTACATGGGATGCGCAGCGGTAGCCGTTTTGACCACGGTATATATCTAAGTGGTTGCTCACCTAATGAAGGGGTGAAATTCGGCTGGAACTATTTGCATGACAATGATTTTGGACGCGGGCCTGTTATTTCAGTCAACCATCAAGGAGACAGATGCGCCACAGACGAAACGTTAAAAGCCCATTTCATCTTTAACAATATTGTAGATTGCAGCTTACAACGCAGCACAGCAGTTGGTATTTATGATTTAAGTTACGATATAGGCGAACCAGAGCCAGAACCCACTTATGTCTATAATAATCTAATCGTGAATTGTGGAACATATGATCCAACAGATAATCATGTGCAATGGACACCTACTATGTATCATGCAAATGGACATGCTCGGTTTTATCACAATACTTTGTTTAACTCTGGCTATTTAGGATTTCAAACCAGTGATAGTGCCTCAGTATTAAGTACCCATTTCAAAAATAATATTGTGCATATGAATCCTAATTTTCCAAGTGATCTGGGTAGCTTTTATATTCACACAGGGTTATATGACAGCCATCCAAACAAAAATTACTTTTCTTATAATTTTTACTTCGGTTTAGATGAGTATGATGCTTGCGGTGATTGTGTAGATGAAAGCAACAACATCATTGGCCAAGACCCATTATTTATTAACCCAGACAACTTTAATTTTGAATTGCAAGCAGACAGTCCTGCAATTGATATGGCAACCAATAATTTAGTATTTGAAGTTGCACCACCTGCATATGCACCGATTCATCGTGATTTAAGCCATTTATTCAGAGTGGGTCAGTTTGATATGGGCGCGTTAGAATTCAGAAGTGGCTTTGCTTATACCATTGGCGGTGAAATTTCAGGTTTAGCGGCGGGTAAACAATTAGTATTACAAAACAACATGGGTGATGATTTAGTCATCTCTCATAATAGCTACTTTGAATTTCCTACCCTTATGACAGGCGGGAATCCGTATGATGTCACGGTCTTAACCCAACCTGAAGGACAAATATGTACGGTACAAGCAGCTGATGGCACTATCGTTGATTCTGATATTCATAATGTCATGATTCATTGTATTGATACAACGCCTTCCGTTTCTACAACGCCTATCGTTTTATATTCTGATCTTGAAAGTGCACCAAAAAATGGCTGGAGCATAGCCGAACCAAATAAAGGGGCTGCTGTCACCATTTGGGGTACAGGGTTTGGTGATACGCGTGGTGATAGCTATGTGCTCGTCAATGACGTGATTTTAGATCAAGATACTGATTTTGCAGTTTGGGGTGAATATTGGCCAACTCCACAACATCAAAGAATCACTTTTTGGCTAAACGATCAGATGGCAGATGGTCTGGTAGAAATCGCTGTCATAGTAAATGGTCAAACTTCTGAACCTATCTCGTTTACAATTCGCTCAGGTCGCATTTTCTTCATTGAATCAGACAACCCCAATGGTGATGGTAGCGTAGAGAATCCTTTCGATTTTTCCGATGCGGCGAGAAATACAAGTTGGCTAACTCATATGGAACAAGGAGATATTTTCTACTTTAAAGACAGCGCGGTTTACACTGAAAGAGCCAACGGCGGTAATTCACACTTATGGCTAAGAACCACAAATGCATCGGGCACGGCACAGCAGCCGATTGCCTTTCTTGCCTACCCCAATCAAAAACCTGTATTTCAAGTCGCTTCACCTTATACAGTTAACTTTAGAAAAGCCACCGATATGAGTACAAGTCATGCGGTATTGTCTGGATTAACTGTCGATTCACCGGGATATGCAGCAGATATTAATGGCAGCTATCATCGTGTGGTTGGTAATGATTTTAAAGCCAGTTCAGGTCAATACACTCAAGGCACAGGCATTATTAACGTGAGAGGCGATGGACATAAAGTATTTGGCAATAACCTACATGGAATGCGCAGTGGTAAATCAAACGATCGCGGCATTTATGTAAAAGGTTGCTCACCGAATGAAGGGGCTAAAATTGGTTGGAACTATTTGCATGATAATGACTTTGGTAAAGGCGGTGAAATCTCTGTATATCATGTCAATACTCTGTGCGAGTCCAGCGAAATTGTACAATCACACTTCATTTTCAGTAATGTGATTCATTGTGATTTACAACGCGCTAAAGCCATTAGTATTTATGACTTAAGTTATGATTTGGGAGAACTTGAGCCTCAACCAACTTATGTCTATAACAATCTAATTGTGGGTTGTGGCACGTATGATAGTACAGATAATCAAGTGCTTTCTGCCCCTGCTTTAGAACATGTCAATGGTCATGCACGGTTTTATAATAATACCTTGTATGATGCGGGTTATATTGGATTTTATGCTCATGAAAACAATTTGTTATTAAGCAGTGAGTTTAAAAACAATATTGTACATATGAGTCCAGATTATCCCCGATCAAATGGCTTTACCGCTTATGTTGATGCAGCAAGCAGTACGCGTTTATCTAACAACTTGTATTTTGGTTTAGGTGAATATGAGTCATGCACAGATTGTGTTGCAGATCAAAATAATATCAGCAATGCAGACCCTTTATTTGTTGATCCTGACAGTAATATTTTTGAATTACAAGCAACCAGCCCCGCAGTGAATGGCGGCACGCGTGATTTGAACTTTGAGCAATCCATTTATGATGCACCTATCAACAGAGACATCCATGGTACATTTCGAACAGGTGTTTTTGATATTGGTGCGTTCGACTTTGATGGTACACCTGCTTATAACGTGGGTGGGACACTGACAGGCTTAGCAGACGATGCTTTTATTGAGGTTCAGGTGAATAGTAGTGAAAGCTTTATGCTTGATAAAAATGGATATTTTACATTAGAAATACCTATTTTGGATGGTCAGGCATACGCTGTTACAATCGTTACACAGCCTGCTTTACCTCAGCAAGTTTGTACAATTGTCGAAGGTAGTGGCTTTATTGCGGGTGTCGATGTCACCAATATCGGTATCAATTGTGTGAGTGCTGATTTGGATACGGATAGCGATGGCATTCCAAATATTTGGGATCAAACGCCAAATGTTGCCAACGATAACAGTTGCTCAGGTGACCATGTGATTGTACAAGGCACGTTTTTAACGGGTACACAAACATCATGTCATGCAACACATTTAATCACCGTTGAAACAGGTACTGTGGTACAAACTGATGCATTCTTAGCCTTGGTTGCGCCGCAAATTATCGTCAATTCAGGTTTCATCAATGACGGAAAAGTTAATATGTTGATGCAATAACTTATGGTATCTAACAATAATTAAATGATATAACTCAAATTAAATGATATAACTCACTCTCAACTTAGTAATGTCTATCCGCACGTTTTGTTTGAAATAACTCACGCTAAATTTGCAAAGCAGGCATTGCTAAGTTATTTACTTCTGAAATTGATCCCCTTTCCAACAATAGATTTTCACATGATGAATAATTTCCGCGTTCTCTGATTGTGGCTCAGATGTTAACTCCCAACTTCCCCACTCTTCACTCATCAAGTGTGTATGATCAAAGCAACCTTGTTCTGTATGTTTAACCAAATTTAATAAAGTCTTTGCAAAGGTCTCAAGCCCTTCAGGTGAACCATGAATGGTTAGCTGCTTTTCTTTATCATCATGCAATTCCATTGTCAGCATATATTTTTTCGAACGATCAATGCTCATACACAAAACTTGTTCCAAATGATATTTCTGTCAAAATTTAAAAATAATCATTTTATTATAAAAATCGTCATAAAGTGTAAATATTCCAAAAAATACCTATATTCCAAGTATAGATTTTTTAAACCAATATAGATAAAATCTCACTATATGAAAGTAATATTATAAATATTTCAAACCTATATTATACATAAGCCACACCATAAAAATATAACTATTGACAACCTTTAAAAACACCAAAAACCATCTTTCAAATCAAAATACTACAAACTAAAATCATCTATAAAAATAGTGGCTATTATATTAGTAAAGAGGTCAGCTGTATTTTTAAATAAACGAGTTGGATGATTGTTTTTTTTAAATTTTAAAAAATACTAATATATTTATATTATAAATATAAACCTTTGTTTTTCATAATAAAAAATAAATATATTTTGGGAGGGATTTTGCTTTATTTCTCTGTGCTTTTCTAAGGACATAATAAATTTATAAATAGGGTAATTAATGCTTAATCTCTCTTTTCAAAAAGGTTGGTCTTGGCCTTTTTTTCATTTAAAATTCAATTATATATCTAACAATAACAATGTTTTTTCATATAGGAAAAATACTAATCAAGCAGTATTGAGTATTCAGTTTTCCACAATAAAGCAAAATGCTCAAAATATTGCTCTTGCAGTTTTAATTTCACTGGGGGTTAGCTTTTCTGCTCAAGCTGACTTTATTGGTTGGGGCTATCAAAGCGAAGGACAAGTTGCAGATACCCCTACTAATGAAAAGTTTGTTGATTTTGCAAATCGTTATAAAACAGGTGTTGGCTTACGTGAAGATGGTTCAATCGTAGCTTGGGGTTATGATGATTATGGTCAGGTTAGTGATATACCCACAGGTACAGGTTATACAGATGTGGGGGCAGCTTATTATTATACAGGATTCGCGATCAATGCTAGTGGTGCTATTGAAGGTTGGGGCGATGATGATTATGGTGAAATTAGTGATATTCCAGAGGGTAATAACTTTATTCAAGTTGTTGGGGGTTATTATGCAGCATTTGCTTTAGATAGTGATGGTCGAATTTATGGTTGGGGTTATGAAGATTCTGGTCAACTTAGTGATATTCCAGAGGAAACTGGTTTTACTAAAATTACAACTTGGTATGCTCAAGGGTATGCTTTAACAGCTAATGGCTCAATCGTCGCTTGGGGCTATGATGCTTATGGTCAAGTAAGTGATGCACCTAGTGGTACAGGGTATCAAGATGTTGTTGCAGCCAATCATAATGGTATTGCACTTGCGGCTGATGGTTCAATCGTCGCTTGGGGTGAGGGTGATTATGGTATGCTAGATGTGCCTGAAGGTAATGACTTTGTTCAAATTTCAGCAACCGATTATACTGGTTATGCGCTACGCAGTGATGGCTCTATCGTGGCTTGGGGTGATGATAGTTATGGAGAAATCAGTGGTGTACCAACTGATAGTATTTATAGTGCTATATATGGTGGTTATTATTCAGGCTATGCAGCTCTTGTTGAAAAAGAAATTAAAATCAGTAGTGCAAGCACTTCTATTGAAGAAGGTAGCGGTACTACATTTGATGTTGTATTAAATCGTCCACCCAGCGCAACCGTCACAATCATATTAACAGCCAATGATTCAATTAGCTTAGACAGCAATACGTTAGAATTTACTTCAGAAAATTGGGATACCACACAAACAGTCACACTGATAGCACCTGATAATGAAACCAGAGGCGATCAAACAGGAACAATTGCATTTAACACATCATCAAGTGACTCAGGCTACAACGGCATTACAGCTACGATTAATGAATCGGCAACCAATACAATGAATATTGCGATTAGTGATAATGACTTTACTATTCCTCCACCACAACCAGATTATTACATGTTATCAGTAGCTGGTTCATTAGCACATATCAAATCCTCTCCAAGTGGAATTGATTGCGTGTATGGTGAAGGCACTTGCACAAAAATGTTTGATCGAGGTGAAAAAGTCATACTTGAATTAGTAGATATTAAAACAGCGGAAGGCTTTACCCAAGCAGATTACGATATTCAATGGTTTGGTAATAGTGATTGCTTAGATCAAGTTGTGACCATGCACGATACGGTTAGTTGTGCAATTCGTGTCTATGGCAAACCTGGAATTAACTACAGTAACAGCTCTACAACAACAGCCAATACTTTAGCGTTTCTTAACTTTAGTGGTAATGGCATGTTAGATGGTGGTGCTGAAGATGTCATTTTAGGCTTTATCCTTGAAGGTACTGGTTCAGCTAATATTACATTACATGCAGATGCAATTGATGAAGGTGTATTGCCACAGTTTGATTTGAACCAATTATTAGTTGATGAGCAAAATACACTTTATGGACAATTACTCGAGCAACAACAAAACTCACAAAGCTTTACTTTTGATAAAACAGTTGAGGCGGGAGCATATACAATTCAATTGTCTTCAAATGGTGTTAAAGGCCGAGGTTTAGCAGGTATTTCTTTAACAACTAATGATTTAAATCTAACAAACCTCAGTGTACGTGGTCACTTACAACAGCAGCTGGTGCTTAACTTTATTTTAGAAGGTGATGGTGTACAAAAAATTCAAATCTCTAACCATATACTACAAGGTGAGGTTGAAATTCAAATGACACTGATGAATCTTGCAACAGGCCAAAGTATTTCAGGTGACGGTGGACTTGCAAACGATACTACGCTTGATGTGGGTTCAGGTGTGTATGCAGTCATTATTGATACGCTTTCTGGTGAAGGTATTGGTATGGTTGAGGTTGATTTAGTGCAATGATGTGTTTAAATTTATAGCTCATCATTTCTAATTCATCATTTTAAACGGCGTGTCTCAAGTCTTCACTTAGCACGCCTATATTCAAACATACCCATCAATCATAAATTGTCTTTTGCCCATCTGGGACATGTTTAAATCGTTTATAGCTCCATTGGTATTGCGTTGGTTGCTGCCGAATACATTGCTCAACACCTTGATTTAACACTTGGGCAGAGATAGCGACATCGTTACTGTTAATATTAGGATCAGCGGGAAAAAAGTGAATATGAAAACCATCGTCTAACCGTTCAGCAAAAGTGAAAATTACAGGGGCTTGGGTTTTACTAGCAAACCGTGCAACCAACACCATGGTATCAGCAGGATGATTAAAAAATGGTGCGAAAACCCCATTGCCTTTGGTTGGGACTTGGTCAGGTAGAATCCCAATGACTTGCTGTTGTTTCAAAGTTTGATATAAAGCTTTAATACCTGTCTTATCCGTTGCCACATAACGCCCACCCGCTCGTTGCCGCGCATCCAGAATAAACTGGTTTAAACCTGTCAATTTAGGGGGGCGGTATAATGCGGTCATGGGATAATGCACAGACGCATACAAGCCAGCCATTTCCCACGCGCCAAAATGCGGAGTTAATAAAATCACCCCTTTGCCTTGTGCTAATGCTTGTTTTAAACAATCCTCATTACTGACCTGTTTAACCAAACTCAAGGTTTTCTCAGATTTCCATAACCATAACGCGCCAAACTCCACAAAAGTCTTGCAGGTTTCAATAATACTTTGCTCAACCTGCTGTTGTTGTTCAATCGGTGATAATTCAGGAAAACATTGTGCAATATTGGCTTGAGTCACAGAAGTAATACGCCAGTTAAGATGACGTGCCGCCCATTTGCCTAACCGTGTTGCCAGTCGATAGTTCCAGCGCAAAGGAAAAAACGCCAATATGCGCAGACAAGTTTTAATCAAAAAAGCACGCATTAGTTATCAGATTCTGGTTGAGACTTTGTTTGGGGTTTGGGTTGAGATTTGGATTTTGTTTGAGCAACTTGATTATTAGCCTCAGACTTATCTTGCATCACTTCTTTAAAAATATCACCCATACCTGCAATTGAACTCAAAATATTAGTCGCTTCATACGGCATTAAAACCAATTTCTGATTTTTTGATTGGCCGATTTCTTTCAACGCCTCCACGTATTTCAAACCCAAAAAGTAGTTAATCGCTTGCACATCACCTTTGGCTAACTCTTTGGATAATAATCGAGTGGCTTCAGCTTCTGCCGCGGCTAACATTCTACGTGCATCAGCATCATAACGTGCGATTTCAATTTCTGATTCCGCATTTAAAATCGCTGACTTCTTCGCCCCTTCTGCAAGTTGAATTTGTGCATCCCGTTCACCTTTGGCACGTGCAACCATGGCTTCACGTTCACCTTCAGCCCCTAAAATCAAAGCCCGCTTATGACCTTCTGCTTTGGCGACTTCGGCTTGTTTTGCACCTTCTGAATCTAAAATTTGTGCCCGCTTATTCCGTTCTGCAATCATCTGCTGCGCCATTGCATCGACTAAGTTTTGTGGGGGTTTAATATCTTTAATTTCTACCCGTGTAATCTTAATCCCCCAAGGGTCAGTTGCGTCATCAACCTCTTTAAGCAGGTTATCATTAATCTTGTCTCGATCCGATAAAATATTATCTAATGGCATTGAACCCATGACACTACGGATATTTGTGAGGGTTAATTGTTTAATCGCTTCGTGGAGGTTATCAATTTGGTATGTCGCTTTTTCAGGATCGAACACTTTATGGAATACAACCCCGTCCACCTCAATCATGGCATTATCTTTGGTAATCACCGTTTGAGATGGAATGTCTAACACCTCTTCTTTCATACTGATCTTATTACTGATTTGATTTAGAAAAGGGATAACAACATAAATACCTGCATCTAATGTTCTTGTGTAGCGTCCAAGATATTCCAATGTGTATTTCATACTTTGCGGTACAAAAATCACACTAGAATAAGCTGCATAACCGAGCAGCATTAAGCCAATAATACTGCCTAATACAATAAGGAATAAAGTAATTGTACCCAAATCTATGACTACCTTGCGTTGTGTGTATCTTGTCCCAGCATTTCAGGTGTAACCAGTACGATCCCATTGTCCGTGACAAAATAACGTTGTTTATCTTGTTCTAAATCTTCACCGATCACGGTATTTTGCGGAATTTGACACCCTTTATCAATCACTGCCCGCTTAATTTTACAATGTCGACCTATGTTCACATTCGGCAATACAACCGCATCTTCTAATTCACAATAAGAATTCACTTTGACATTAGAAAATAACAGGGAACGACGTAAAGAAGCTCCAGACACCAAACATCCACCCGATACCATTGAATCCACAGCCATGCCACGGCGGTCATCATCATCGAATACAAATTTTGCAGGTGGGAGCTGCTCTTGATATGTCCAAATTGGCCATTCTTTATCGTATAAATTTAATTCAGGTGTGACAGACACTAAATCCATATTGGCAGACCAAAATGCATCCACCGTACCCACATCACGCCAGTAGGATTGCTGGTTATGACGCTCATCATGAAATAAATAGGAGTACACTTTATGGGTTTGAATCAGTGACGGGATAATATCTTTACCAAAATCATGACTGGAATCTTTGGCGCGGGAATCTGAATACAGTTGCTCGTATAGAAATTCGGCACTAAATACATAAATCCCCATTGAAGCCAATGCAAGATCAGGATTGTTAGGCATCGGCTTAGGATTATCTGGTTTTTCCTGGAATTCAACCACACGATGGTTATCATCCACCGCCATCACCCCAAAGCCTTTCGCCGCCTCTAAATCCACTTCAATACAACCCACCGTCATATCTGCATTCGTTTCAACATGTTGGGCAATCATAGGCCCGTAATCCATCTTATAAATATGATCGCCTGCTAATACCAATACATACTCAGGTTTATGACTGCGTAAAATATCTAAATTTTGATATACCGCATTGGCTGTACCTGAATACCAAGAGGATTCATCTAAGCGTTGTTGTGCGGGTAATAATTCAATAAACTCACCAAATTCACCACGTAAAAAGCCCCAACCTTTTTGAATATGTCGGATCAAGGAGTGGGATTTATATTGCGTAAGCACGGAAACGCGCCGAATCCCTGAGTTGATACAATTAGATAAAGGGAAGTCAATAATGCGAAATTTTCCGCCAAATGGGACACCGGGTTTAGCCCGCCAATCGGTTAAATTTTTCAAGCGCGAACCGCGTCCACCAGCTAAAACCAATGCCAACGTATTACGGGTTAATTTACTAACAAAACGTGAGGATTGTGGTTCAGCCATGAGATTTCTCCTCTCTCTCCCAAAGTTGGGTTGTATTTGTTTTGGCTCTTTAGTGATAAGGCTTATGATGAGCTAAAATATTTACAATATTGTACATTATAGTGAAAATATTTACCCATAAACTCCCCTCTAAATCTGCAGGTTTTATTGATATAGCATAGCGCATTTTAAGGACAAAGCTTACTGGGTTTGAGTATGATGACTTAACAGCTAATTAACTTATTTTGCAGCATCAATAAGAGGGTTCTATATGGGATTACATAACAGGTTTTTTATACTTATACCACTGAATCATATAAAACAATCCTGCGCCGACTAAGCCACTATAAACACAAAATTTATGTAAAGCTTCTACAGAGATAAGTCTCCAAAATGGATTATGCAATGCTACGGGGTAAAATGGTTGGACATCAGCGTGCATAATGCTATCTAAAAAAACATGACTAAAGCAGCCAATAAATGCACTCAAAAAACTCACCCACCAAGACAGTGTGATCGGTGACTGGGAAATGTGTAAAAGTTTTAATCCAAATTCAGCTAAATACTTACCTGATAATGCAGCAACAATGGCCAATAAACTGCAGCCTACATACGTGTGAGAGAATCCATGTAAATGTCCTTCACCTGTTATGAGTACCCAAAGTGGTTGTATATCCATCACAATTTGAGACCAGCCAAATACCATTAAACTAAAACTACCTTGTAAAATAGCCTTGATGAATATTCCCACTCCCATATGAAAAGGTGTAAAAGGCATGTGTACTCCTTTAATATGCTTATCTTTACCATATTAAACGCTTTATTTTTAAAGGATCATACTAGCACTGATTTTGTCGCAGAAGTTTATACTGCGTATTTCGACATGTTGCTGCTATTTTTACGTAACAGTGTATATGTTTTAAAACAATAAACAACATAATGCCTATTTATAAATCTATTAGAATCATTAGAATCAATCGAATAAAGGAAAATATTGCATGAAAAACTGGCTAGCTTGTACAAGCAGAAGTGTCTGGTATTGGCTGATAATCTTAGTGCTAGGTGCAGCAATGGAAGCAACAGCACTGTATTATCAACATCAACTATATTATGGGCCTTGTGCATTGTGTATCCACGTGCGCATTTACATCATGTTTTTCATGCTGATTGCTTTAGCAGCCCTGTTTATCAGACACTATAAAATACTCAATACATTAGCGCATCTCACAACATTGTTACTTTCTATTGGTTTGTTAGAACGGTCTTGGAAATTGCTAGGCACGGAACGGGGTTTTATTGAAGGTGCTTGCAGTATGAAAGCGGGTTTACCTGCATGGTTTGCACTTGATAAATGGTTTCCAAATATATTTGAGCCTTGGGAATCATGTGGCTATACGCCTCCGCTTTTACTCGGTATTACAATGGCAGAAGCGTTAGTCGCATTGGGCGTAACGGCAATCATTGTGACTGCTGTCATGAGTCTGTCTTCATTCAAAAAATGTGATTAATTTAAAAGGGGCTGTGTGTTTTCAGCTCACTGACAGCCCCGTCTTAATTATAATGTGTAGGCAATTTTGTACTGTGATTTTTGTAACATATCATCAGCGTCTACACCATAACCCACATACAGGCGCGTTCCTTTTAAATTACTAATATCTAAACCAGATAAAATGGTTAAATTATGTGCACTTTCCAACTGGCCAGTATAAAAAGCTGCAATCTCAGTACTGGCAGAATCCGCATAAGCCAACCAAACTTGTCCATTGTTAATAAACCATGAGCCATTAAGAAAAGCGAGCACATAAATATTACCAGTCGTGCCCACATCTGCAGGCTTAATTGTCAGCACGCTCTCAATAGACGGTATGATTGCATCTCCATTATTCACCGCACTCACATCAAAACTGACATTATCAGCAATATTCTCTGGCACATTAGGAAAACCCATTACCATGTCGCTCGTCATACTGCCATCGTCATTTGTGACAATATTTAATATCGACGGATTTCGTTCCCTTAAAAAGCCAAAATCATTGCTATTACGTGTATCACGTATACCCCGCGTATTATAAGGCTCATTTTCATAAACCCGATCAGTTAATACATCATCAAAGAAAAGCTGGGTTGCAAAGTCATAAATATTTCTGCCATTTTCATCATAAGCCCGTGCACGTAAATGAATATGAGCAGTTCGACTTGGATACCAACCAGGGAAAATCGTTTGAAAGCTAACTTTACCGTCTACATTCGTGAGCTGATAGCCTCGTAAAAAGTTTTGTCCTCTGGTATCGGATTGCCCACTACCGATAACATCTGAATATTCGCCTGCAGCATCTGCGTGCCAAATATCAATTTGCAGATTCGGTATAGGGTTAGAGCTACAGCTACTTCCATCAATGCGAAGAACGGTAAAATTTAAAGTTAACGGCAAACCGTTTAATACCGAGGCACGATCAGTATTGGTTGTGACATCAACCCGATTTAATTCTTCATCAACCCAATAAGGGCCTTTTGCCATCGATGGTGGAAATGTACATGCGACATCTTCAGCATAAGCAGGTTTCATCAACTCGGTTAATCCGTAGCTGCAGAAAGGTAATGCTGCAATCGCTTTTAAAGTAAAGCGGCGTGACTGATTTGTTGGACGATGTAAATGACTCATATTGCTCACTCCTATATTGATATTTGGGTGGCTCTATTTCAAAACAGCTTTTTGCTTATTTATAAATGACTATAGCGCATCCATTTGGATATTTTTCTTATTTTTGTCTGCAATTTTTGAGCTATTTGTATTTTATTTATATAACCTTATAAGCAATTTTCTAATAAAAGCCTAGCTGATGATGAATAGAGATATTAAAAATTTAAAAATCAATTAGTTAAAATTATAAAAAGCACTTTAAAGTTAAAATAATTATATATGGGTTAATCAAAAAAATTAAACACGTAAACAGTTGGTTTAATAGCAAAATGAAGACCTAAATTTTTATTCAAAATGTAATTTATATTCAATTAATTATGTTTCTATTTCTGATGGCTATCATTTAAAAAAAAGGGGACAGGCTATCTTTGTGGCTTTAAGAAAGCTTTTTAGTCGTTAAAAATCAAATCGACCGCTTATTTTAATTTTTTACAGTTATAATTGCTCTATAGTTACAGTAATAGAATTTAGGAACAAATATGACGCTTACTTGGTTTATTGAGCAACTTATTTACTTTCAAAAAAATATTTTTATTCAGGGTTGGATTTTTGATGAGCAGCAAGAAATTCAGTCGTTAGGTATTACCTTAAACAAAAAATACTACCCATTACAAGGTCAAATGCATTTACCTAGCTCTGATGTGGCGCAAGCTTATGGACAAAAAGCCCAAGCCGTACGTTTTAGTGGCCAAGTCCATATTGAAAATGCTGACCTAGTGCTTGATAACTTACAGTTAAGTGTGTCTCTCTCCGACAATAAAAAGATTCATATAGATCACTTCTTTAAACATTCACCTGTAGCTTCAGACCCTTACCATAAATTACAACATCGTTTTTTCAAAAAGCTACATGACTTACCTAAAAAGTCACAAGTGATTGAATTAGGTTCTCGAGCTAGATCAGGTGTAACCCGTCGTGAATTAATGCCTAAACAAGTCCAATATACAGGTTTTGATATTTTAAAAGGGCAGAATGTTGATGTAACAGGCGATGCGCACCAGCTTAGCCAGTATTTCAAACCAAATACTTATGATGCAATTTTTAGTATGTCAGTATTTGAGCATTTGATTATGCCTTGGAAAGTGGTACTAGAAATGAATAAGCTGCTCAAAATAGGTGGGCAAGTCATGATTACAACCCATCATACTTGGGCTTTGCATGAAACACCTTGGGATTTTTGGCGATTTTCAGACCAAGCATGGCACGCTTTATTTAATGAGTATACGGGTTTTGAAATTGTTGAAACTGCGTTAGGTGAACCTGCTTCTATTGTACCGCATTATGTTCATCCTGTTGTGATGGGGTTAGAGAACCAACCTGCTTATTTAGTGTCTGCTGTTATTGCTAAAAAGACTTCAGAGACTCAATTGTCTTGGGATGTAGATGCAAGCAAAATTGTACAAGATATGTATCCACAATAAATTCAATTCTTTAGGTGCTTATTTTTTAGATATATTGTCGGATTAGAGCTATATACCAACTTCACACTAAGACTTAATTTGTATATCAAATCTTGAATATGAAATGGGTATATAGTGATGAAAAAGCTTTTAGGTCATATCTTTAATTAAAACGGAATATCATCATCAAAGCTGTCTGATCCACCACTTGGTGCATTACTTGTCGTATTTGCTGGTGGTGGCGTTGGCACTGGTGGTGCAGTTGGGTTCGGATTAGGTGGTGGCGGTGTATAGTTTGGCTGTGCCCCTGTATTTTGCGGTGGCGGTGCATAGCCTGTGTTTTGGGCTGCTGGCGCGTAATTACTTTGTTGCGCTGGAGGTGTTGGATAATTTCCACCCATTGCATCACCACGGCCGCCCAACATTTCTAAGCGTTCACCAACCACTTCCGTTGTATAACGTTCCGCACCACTTTGATCTTGCCATTTACGGGTTTGTAAACGACCTTCGATATAGACTTGAGAACCTTTACGCAAGTAATCCCTAGCTACTTCTGCTGAACGAGAAAAAAATACAACACGATGCCATTCTGTTGTTTCGCGCCATTCACCAGTTTGATTATCTTTATAACCCGAATTGGTCGCCAAACTTAAATTAGCCACTGCCGCACCATTTGCTGTTGTACGAATTTCGGGATCATTACCTAATCGCCCGATTAACATGACTTTATTTAAAGTACCTTTAGACACTCATTTTTCTCCTGAAAACTAAAAATTAACAACGCGCCTCTTCGGGTATCGAGAATTGATCTAATACGCTCATATCTAAAATATCACGATCAATTTTCAAATACGCAACGCCATCTTCTAAAATCACCACAGCCTCTGCAACACCAGGGATTTGCGCCAATTGTTTGGTTAATTTGGTTGCTTGCTGTTTATCAATATCACCAACATTTAACATGTGTGGACTTAAGTAGCGTGGGCTACGCATCGTAATTGCAAGTATAAACCAAATAATAGCTAAGACGGCACAAAATAAAAATACTGCCATATCATTGTATTGATGATGAAACCAACCACCGCAGATACCGCCAATAAACGCACCTAAAAACTGCGAACTGGAATAAACCCCCATCGCTGTACCTTTATTCTCTGGTGGGGCAACTTTACTCACTAATGATGGCAAACTGGCTTCTAACAAATTGAATGCCATGAAAAAGACAAATAATAAAGCAACTAAAATCCAAAAGCTTTGATGGAAATAAGCAAAACCTACTTGTGCAGTAATCAATAAACCAATTGCTAACACAAATACAAACTTCAGATGATGTTTTTTCTCACCAATAATAATTAAAGGCACAATACTAACAAATGAAACAAACAGAATCGGTAAATACACCATCCAGTGTTGAGCAACAGGCAATTTATCTTGCAAGATCAGTGGCATTACAACAAATAAGGCGGTCAGCATACAGTGTAAAATCATGATGCCGATATTTAAACGCATCAACTGGCTATCATGAAACACATTAGTAAACTGAGACAAAACAGGTTCTGTGTCACGGTGAAATCGACAGTGATGCGGTTGTGGTACAACAAAATGTAAAATGATGATCGCGGCAATTGCTAAACCCGCTGTTGTCCAGAAAATCCCTTGCACGCCGATCCAGTGATTTAAAACAGGCCCTATGGATAATGCAAAAATAAAAGACATTCCAATTGTCACCCCAATCATGGCCATGGCTTTGGTGCGATGTTCTTCATAAGTTAAATCAGCGGTTAACGCTAACAACGCTGCTGCAATTGCACCACCACCTTGTAATGCGCGACCAATAATCACTCCTGTAATATCGGTTGAAACTGCTGCAACAATACTGCCTAATGCAAAAATAAGCAGGCCAATAGTAATCACCGCTTTGCGCCCAATTCGGTCAGATAACATGCCAAATGGAATTTGTAAGCTGGCTTGGGTTAAACCATAAATACCAATTGCCACACCTACTAAAAAAGGCGTTGTACCCTCTAATTGTTCAGCATACAAAGCAAAAACAGGTAAAATCATAAATAAGCCAATCATGCGCAAAGCCATAATCGTGGCAAGGGACGAAGTTGCTTTTAATTCGGTCTGATTCATTCGCTAACCTTTAGTGAATTGATGCAATGACTGATGTTTTTAGTCAAAATAGAGCCACTGTATAATAATTTTCTGAAAAGTAAACTATTCGGTGATATTTTAAATCTAATATATTGCGAAGATGTGGGGGAAATGTGCAGTATATAAAAGTAATGGGTTAAGCAGCATTATCTTGAACAGCAACAAATTCAACAATAAAGCAAGCACCATTACCCAGCTCACTTTCACACCAAACCTTTGCATCTAACGCCTTAACCAGCTTTTTCACGATAAATAAACCCAGTCCTGTAGAATGCTCGTCGCCTGTAGGCTTAGTGGATAAACGCTTAAATTTGCCAAATAATTTTGCTTGATCGTCTTGGCTTAGGCCATCACCTTGATCTTGAATTTCAACTCTTACCTTATCGACATGATTTGTAATACGGATATCAACTTGCTTATTATGATGTGAATATTTGACTGCATTTGACACTAAATTATCTAAAATTTGGTACACAGTACTTTCATCAACACGGGCTAAAAACATGGATTGTGCTGGCATAAAATGGATTTGAATATTTTTCATTTGGGCTTTTTGCGTATATTCATTCACCACCCTTTGCAACGTCGGCAAAATATTGACATCTTCCACATGTAATTGCACTTGTCCTGACTCAATTGCATTCACATCTAACAAATTCGTAATCAACGCAAACATACGCTCAGAACTCACGCTAATCATATTGGCAAATTCTAACAATTCAGCATCTTCACTCATCATGCTAATTAACTCAGCTGAACCTTGAATGGCTTGCAATGGATTTTTTAGATCATGTGCGGCAATGCCTAAGAATTCATTTTTTTCTTGATTCAATCTGACTAAATCTTGGTTGGCATTTTCCAACTCTACTGTGCGTTTCTGTACGCGTTGCTCTAACTCTTGATTGAGTTGCTCTAATTGATGTTGAGCTTGATCTCTCGACTCTTTGCTTTCACGTAAGCCTTTTGCCATTGATTCAAATTGTTTAGCCAAAAAACCAATTTCATCATACCGAAACCAAGTGAGGTGTACATCTAATTCACCTTGCTCAATACGTTTTGCGGCTTTTCTCAAATCTAATACAGGGGCAACAACCAGATAATTTAAGACAATCAGCAATAAAGCGACAGTAATAATCGTGGTAAAAACAAGGATATTGATAACAATAGAAGCCAAAGATTCAGCTTCTTGTAATAATTCCTGTTCAGGTAATGCTGTCACTAAGAATAAATTATTGTCTAATTGCTTGGCACGAAATAGCCAGTTTTGGTCATTTATTTCGCTCAAAGAGGGTTCATTATGATGCTGAAAGTTGTTAAATAAAGTGGGGGGTAATTGAAAACCTGTAGGAAATGCGTTTGAACCAAATACGACCGAGCCATTTTTATCCGTTAAAAATAACAGTCCCTCTTTGCCTATTGTCGTTGTATCGACCAGTTGTTGGATAAAATCTAATTTAACACTAATCAATAAATAAGCACGTAAACTGGGTTTTGCACTGACATCCTCAGTCGATAAATCTTTGTAATATAATGGCTTTGAAACCAATAGTATTGTTTGCTCAATATCAGGGCTAATTAAATATTCAGAAAAAACTTGCTCATTTTGGGCTTGGATACGTAGGAAGTAGTCGGTCTCGCTTTCGTCTTCTTCAAGATTGGGGATGTCATCGTCTAAAGTAAAACGAACATCCTCATAGCCATCTAACAATAACACACGAATTTCATAGTAGTCTGGATAGGCTTTATTGTAACTGGAAAATAGCTCCATAACAGATAATAAGCCGATAGTATAACGCTCATAGTCAGGCATAGAAGCATATTTTTCGAGTACCTCAGAACCTGCAAATAACTCGATATTGGCCAATACTGTATTTTTGTGTGAAGCGACATGTAATTCCACCTGATTTAATAAAGTTGTCATCTGGTGGAATATTGTCTCTTCATGAGTTGATTTTAGCTTGTCAAAACCAATCCAACCTATGCCAAGTAAAGGTAAAATAACTAAAGGTGCTAAAGTAAGTAGAATTTTAGTTCTTAATAGCAAGCGTTATTACCTTTCGTTGGTCTCTAATGGGTCATCTTTGACCAGATCATAATCTGTTTTCGGTTGGCTCTTCCTGATGAAAGTGCTAACTCAAACTCAGAGTTTGCTAATACCTCAGCATCAGGATATATCACAGGATTGTTTAAATGTTCTGCTGATAAAAATTCCTTTGCTTTATCGTTAGATGCAGCATATGACATGGTTTCAGCATTTTTTGCATTAATTCTGGGTTCTTGCATAAAGTTAACAAATTGTATCGCTAACTCAGGTACTTTTGATTGACTTGAGACAACAAAATAATCAACCCAAATTTCCCCACCCTCTTTGGGTATCACATAACGTATTGAATCATTAAACTCTTGTAATGCCAACGCATCACCATTCCAGCCCAATCCCATCCACACATCACCTGTTACAATGCCTGAGTCTTCTTCTAGGTCAAAAGCACCATAAGTCTGAACATAAGGTTTTAAAGTAAATAGTAATTTTTGAGCTTCTTTTAAATGGACTTTATCTTCACTGTTAAAAGGATAACCTAAAGTTTTTAACGCAAAACCTATAACGGTTCGGTATTCATCAAATATGGTTATTTTATCTTTTAAATACGGTAGAGGTTTAAAGAACTGTTTCCAACTGGTAATCTCTTCTTTGACTAAATCTGAACGATAAATAATCCCTGTTGTTCCCCAGAGGTAAGGCACGGCATACTCTTTTGCACTAGGCCAAGCATCAATCCAACGTGGTGTAACATATTTAATATTCGGTATTTTTTCTTCACCTAGTGGTAAAATCCAGCCTCTTTTCTGATAAATATCAATATCTTTTCCTGTAACAATGAAAACATCATAGCCTTTGCCACCTGTTCTAAATAAGGTTCTATCTCGCGTATCCTCTGATTCGAAATAGGTCAAATTGAGCTTGGCATTAAAACGTTGCTCAAATTCTGCGATGACCTCATCATCTATATAATCAACCCAACCATATAACACCAGTTCTGTCGGCGATGAGGTTGCATCTTCAGCCATTGCACTGAATGTCAGCGGCAGTAAAAGCACCGCTAGCAGTCTTCTTAACATAACATCCCTCCCCACTCTTAAGAGATAAAGTTAAAGCGTGTTTTATTATATCTATATTATCATTTCACAGTTGCTAACCACTGGCGTACAAATGGCAATGTAATCTTACGGTGTGCGGCCAATGATGCATAATCTAAACTTCTTAATTGATGAATCAGGCTGTCTAAGTCGTAAGCAAATTGTTTAAGCAAGTAACGTGCTACTTTTTCAGATAATTCAAAACCTAGCTGCTTGGCATGTTGTTGTAATGCCTTTATTTTTTCTTTGTTATCTAGTTCCTGCAATTTAAATACCCCACCCCACGATAAGCGAGATTCCAAATCTAATAAATCTAAACCTAATTCTGCTGGAGCTGCATTACCTGCCATGAGTAAAGGGATATTTTGATCTTTGAGGCGATTGAATAAATTAAATAAAGCGTGTTCCCATTCTTCAGAACCGACAATGGCTTGCAAATCATCCAAACAAACTAAGTCCAAACTATCTAATCCATCGAGCACAACAGTGCCTTCTGATTTGAGTTCGGACAGTGGAATATAAGCTGGTGTTTGGTCAAAATAAGCCATTTCCTGACAAGCGGCTTGCAGCAGATGCGTTTTTCCCGTGCCAGATTCGCCCCATAAATACAAACTATTTTCGCTTTGTCTTGCAATCACCTGTCTAAGTACTAATAAAGCCGTGTGATTAAAAGTCGCGTTATAATTTGCAAATGATTGGCTGAATTGCAAATTGATACCAAGTGGTAATTGAGTGCTCATAGCCTTAATATTAAACTTTTTGAGCCTTTAGATAAATTGAATCATTCTTAACCTATTTTAGCAAACAATGCAAGTCTTAAATATAGTTACATTTTGCTTTATAAAATTGGCTAAATCCATGTTACTGATATAACCAAACCCGCATCAATGATAATAGCTTTTCTGTATCGATAGGCTTAGTTAAATAATCACTGGCACCCGCTTCAATACATTTGCTCCGATCACCTTTCATCGCTTTGGCTGTCAACGCAATAATGGGCAATGTTTTAAAGTGATGTTGTAGCCGAATTTGGCGAATAGTTTCATAACCATCCATTTCAGGCATCATAATATCCATTAGAATAATATCGGTATCTTGATGCTGATTTAACACATATAATGCCTCTTTTCCATGGTGAGCAATTTCCACTTGCATCTCTCGTTTATTCAAAAACAATTCTAATGCATGGGTATTACGCACATCATCATCGACAAGCAATACTTTTTTACCTTTTAAAGAAGAGGTTTTATCATAATTCACCAAACCATTTACATGGTCGCTCACTAATAAATTTTGATCAATTTGTTGCAATGCGGATTGAGCCTGAGATAGTAACTGTGCTTCATCCTCATTAGATGTTTCTAGTAAGCAAATTTCACAATGTTGTAAAAAATGCTGCTCAATCAAACTTAACTCTCTACGTGCATATAAAACAATTAAACTAGGCCTGATATTCTGTCCTATTAATTCAAGTAAAGACAAGGCTTCACCTTGTTTACAATCAATATCAATAACAAGGCAGCCAATTGTTTTTTCTGCTAATAATTGTAGTGTATGTTGGTATTCAGTGGCAAAATGTAGATTATTATGATTCAGTAAAGTACTGATTTCCTGCTGACAAGCCTCATTATCTGTTGTAATCAGTACCGTTGTTTGTGCTTCAATCATTTGTGCTAATGACTCTGAATTAGCTAACTGAATTAAATTGAGTTTCGGATCAGCATAACTAAATAATAAATTAACAGGAATTTGTTTGGTATCTACATGTTGCTGTAACTTATTAACCATCAACCAGTTATCAATAATAGGTAAATTCATATCCAACATAATTGTCATCGGTTGATACATTAAGGCAAGATTTAAACCCGCTTTTCCATCATTGGCAACAATACATTTCAAACTATGCTGATGGATTAAATCTACTAATGTTTGAGAAAAATCACTATTTTGTTCAACCAGTAGTAATACTTTGTCTTCTTCATTAAGGTTGGCGCGGTCATCGGTGTAATTTGGTTGATGGGTTGGGGTCGATATTTCCGCTTTAGTAGGCTCTGATAATTGAGCACGCAGTAGTACCGTAAATGTACTGCCTTGCCCTTCCTGACTATCTAAATAAATATCACCACCTAATAGTTGTGCTAACCGTTTTGAAATAGACAGGCCTAAACCTGTGCCACCATATTTACGAGTGGTTTTACTATCTGCTTGGCGAAATGCTTCAAAAACTTTGTGCTGTTTAGCACTGGGAATCCCAATACCTGTATCGCTGACACTAATCGCAACATATTGTTGATTGGGTTGCATGGTGGGGAATTCTTGCTCATTGGCATAACGTAACGTCAATATCACCGTACCTTGATCGGTAAATTTAACCGCATTGGATAATAAATTATTGATAATCTGCTTAATTCGGTGTGGATCGCTATATAATTCTGCATCAAACTGAGATTCTTGCTCAAACTCTACTAAAAAGGTAATTTTTTTCTTAGTTGCCAATGCTTTAAATTTACCTTCAATCGAATCATGAATAAGAGCTGGCAAGGAAAATGGCTCTACATGGATTTCAATTTTACCCGCTTCGATTTTTGATAAATCTAAAATTTCATTGATTAAATTCAGTAAATCAGACCCCGCGCTATGAATAGTCTGGGCGAAATCAACCTGTTCTTCACTTAAATTGCCATCATCATTTTCTGCCAACATTTGACCTAAGACCAAAATAGCATTCAACGGCGTTCGTAACTCATGCGACATATTGGCTAAGAATTCGGACTTATATTTACTCGCTAACTCTAGTTCTTTCGCCTTTTGTTCTACTTCTTGCTGAATGCGTTCTAAGGTTGCATTTTTTTCTCGAATCGCCTCCTTTTGTTGGATTAAATCCCGACTTCTAATTTCTAACTCTTCATTGGCTTGGCGCAACTCCTCTTGTTGAGTTTGCAGCTCTTCATTGGCTGTTTGTAGCTCTTCTTGTTGTTTTTGTAGTTCTTCGTTAATCACTTGTAATTCTTGCTGTTGTAACGTGAGTTGTTGTGATTGCGCTTGGCTTTGATCTAACAGTGCTTGCATTTTTTGCCGTGACTCTGCTCCACTGATTGCAATACCAATGCTGGTCATGGATTGCTCTAAAAATTCTTGCTGTTTTTCTGTAAAAGCGCGGCATGTTGCAATTTCAACTACCCCTTTTAATTGCTGTTCATAAAAGAATGGCAAAAACATAATATAACGCGGCGTAATTTCACAAAAACTAGATTGTAAAAGTGATTGCAATTCTTCTACTTGAGGTTGGCGAACTAAGATGCGTTGTTCTAATGCTGCCTGTCCAACCAAGCCTTCACCTAATACAAATTGGTTAGGAAAATGGCTAGGAATCACACAACCATAACTTGCAATGCGTTCTAAATAAGGCGTTTCTCCTGTTTGATATAAATAAAAACTGCCTAATTCTGACTGGCTGTAGGAAGTCACAAAATCAATAATATTCTTGGCTAAATCATAGATATTTTGTTCGCCCCGCAATTTTTCATTAAGCTGGGTTTGTCCTGTTTTTTGCCAATTTTGTTCACTTAGCTCCTGTGATACTTGGTGGCTTTCTTCAATTAATTGTCGATTGGTATTAATTTGCTGGTTAAAAGCTTTCGCTAATGTAATAAGTTCAAATGTACCAGCAGGTTCTAAATTAAGGCGTTTTTCTTGATTATTCTCGGTTTCATGTTGATGTAATATTTCTGTATAGTGACTAATCGGTAGATTGACTTTTGAGCGGAATATCCATAAAATCACTCCCATACCTACAGGAATCAAAATAGCGATAATAAATAAAATAATTTCAGCATGTTGAGCATCGTGTTTTGCTATTTTTAAGGCTGCATTCGCATTGTCGTTAGATAACTTCTGAAACTCAGCAATTGGGGTCATAATCATATTTTTATCTTGATGGTATTTATCATCAAACATGATTTCTCTTGCCACTCGCATTTTATCGTCATTTGATAATGCCTTATCTTCTGGGGATAGTTTCCAAGCTGCAATAGGGGGCGGCATCTCGGCTTCTTGATAACCCAGTACATCTAATACAAGACGCATAGAACGGGTTTCAGTCGCAACCAACGCATCAGAATTATTTTTAGCAAGATCAAGTAAATCAAACTCTTGTTGTGATGCTTGTAAGATTTTAAGTCGTTTTAATATATTGTCACGGGTGCGTGTCACATGCACCTCATTCCAGAAATTATTTAAATGTTCAATATTTGCCGTCACTGAAAATTTTTGCGCTTCTGCTGTCAGATAATTTGACGCATTTGCTAAATCAATACCTAATTGTTTAAATTCAGCTTGTTTTGTTACGGCATGTTTATATTTCATGCTGGCTTGTTTTAAGTAATAAATACTGCTACCCAGCAAAACAGCCATACTTAAAAAAGTCACACTCATGACAAAATTAATTGTTGATTGTTTTATTTTCATTTTTTTATAACCTTAGTCTTAGAAATTAATAAATTAACTGCTTTTTTATAGTATTTTTTAGTATAGCTTTTTATAAGAAAATGTTTACTTCATTCATCAACAATATTCCAAAGGAGTGCATGAGTCTGAATATGTGAAAGCTGTCGAAAATATGCAATTTTGGTTCAAATATTCTTGACTCTTCATGTCGGGATATTTTACCTATAGTTGTGTACCACTAAAACAAGATCAACAGTATAGGAAAATGAAAAACCTTGATATGTCTCCGTATTTTTCCTGCTATTTTATAACTTTTTTCCCAATTAAGAATAGTTCTTATATATGTCATTACCTTTCTAAAATACTCTGTTGCATTTGCTACAAAATCCTTCCAAACCCCTGCTTTAAAGCCTACATAAGTTAATGGCATTTGTTCTGCAATTTGTATAATTATTTGTATTTATTATAAAAATAATCGTTAAGTTAGATTGGCATAGTTTATGTTCAAGGGATAGTTACAAGCATTCCTCAACATGGAGATTGTCATGTCTGAGTATTTACTGATATTAGTCGGCACAGTGCTGATTAATAACGTTATCTTGACAAAATTTTTAGGTTTATGCCCATTCATGGGTGTATCAAACAAATTAGACACAGCTCTAAGCATGGGCTTAGCAACCACATTCGTTTTGACTTTAGCATCGGTTGCAGGCTGGCTTTTGGAGCATTTTTTATTAAAACCGTTTGAAATTGAGTTTTTGCGCATTTTGGCATTTATTTTAGTGATTGCCGCTGTGGTGCAATTTACTGAAATGGCGATTCGCAAAACCAGCCCTGTGCTGTACCAAGTATTAGGGATTTTCTTGCCATTGATTACCACCAACTGTGCGGTGCTCGGGGTTGCTTTATTAGCGATTCAAGAAGATTTAAGTTTTATTCAAAGTGCGGTGTACGGTTTCGGCTCTGCCATGGGGTTCACTTTGGTAATGGTGATTTTTGCAGGTTTACGTGAGCGGCTGGCGGTTGCTGATGTGCCTTTCGCATTTAACGGAATGCCTATCGCTTATATTACGGCAGGTTTGCTGTCGATGGCATTTATTGGCTTTAGCGGTTTAAGTTTTTCCTAAGGTTAAAATTCTAAAGGATTGATTAATCATGGTCTTACAAGCAGAAATCCTCTTTGCAGCAATTTTTAGCCTAGGCATTATGGGCACAGCATTAGGTTTTGCACTGGGTTATGCCGCAAAGTTTTTTAAAGTTGAACAAAATCCTCTCGTCGATAAAGTCATCGCAATTATGCCGGGGTCAAACTGTGGTCAATGTGGTTATCCGGGGTGTACACCCGCAGCGGAAGCCGTGGTAGCAGGTGAAGCCGCAGCAACTTGTTGCCCTCCGGGGGGTAAAGTTTTAGCGCAAGAAATCGCAGAAATACTCAATATTTCCCTAGATTTATCTCAAGTCGATGATAAGCCTCCAATGTTAGCGCAAGTCGATGAAAATCATTGTATCGGTTGTACACGATGTATCAAAAAATGTCCAACTGACGCGATTATCGGTGCAAATAAACAAATTCATGCAGTCATCCAAGATGCGTGTACGGGTTGTGAAGCGTGTATTGATGTATGTCCAACCGAATGCTTACAAATGCACCCAATTCAAACCACTTTGAAAACATGGCATTGGGATAAACCCGATGTTTCGATTAAACCTGATTTACCGTTAGCGGCTTAAGGAGTACATATCATGCAACTGTTTAAGTTTCGAGGTGGTGTTCATCCAGCCGATAACAAAGCAGCAACCAATAGCGAAGACATCACGTCGATGCCGTTGCCCAAACATTTATATGTGCCGTTACAACAACATATTGGCGCACCTGCCAGACCTGAAGTTAACGTCGGCGATACCGTATTAAAAGGACAATTGCTCGCCCACAGTCAGGGTATGATTTCAGCCCCAATTCACGCACCAAGCTCTGGCAAAGTCATTGAGATTGGCGAACGTCCCGCGCCACATCCTTCGGGTTTGCCTGTTAGAACTGTTGTGATTGAAACCGATGGCGAAGACCGTTGGATTGATGATGTCACAAAATTAGATGATCCGTTTTCTAAATCAACTAATGAAATTGCGACTCGTGTTGGTGCTGCTGGCATTGTCGGTATGGGTGGTGCGACTTTCCCATCAGCAGTCAAATTAAAGCTTAGCGCACGTAATGATATTCATACTTTAGTCATCAATGGCGGCGAATGCGAACCGTATTTAAGCTGTGATGATCGCCTGATGCGAGAACATTCCGAAGATATTGTTGACGGGGTTCGAATTATTTTACATACGATTAAAGCTGAACGGGCTTATTTAGTAGTCGAAGACAACAAGCCTGAAGCGTTTGAAGCCTTGGAAAAAGCCTGTAAATACATCGGTAATATTGAAGCGGTCAAAGTTCCAGCCCGTTATCCAATGGGTTCAGAAAAGCACATGATTCAAGTGGTCACAGGTTTAGAAGTGCCTGCGGGTGGTCTTGGTGCAGATATTGGCGTATTGGTGCATAACATGGGTACGGCGTATGCGATTCATCGAACCGTGCGTGAAGGTCGTCCGTTGATTTCTCGTGTGGTGACAGTTGGTGGTGGCGCGGTTTCAGAACCTAGAAATGTTGAAGTGCTGATTGGTACACCGTTAAAAGATGTGGTTGATTTCTGTGGTGGTCTGACCGAGGAAGCTGAACGGATTGTGATGGGCGGGCCTATGATGGGTCAAAATATGCCTAGTCTTGATGTGCCTGTGGTCAAAGGAACAAGCGGCATCATTGCTTTAACTAAACCTGAAACGATTCAAAATGAGCCATCACCCTGTATTCGTTGCGGTTCATGTGTACGGGCTTGTCCTTGTGGACTTGTACCACTGCAAATGGCAGCTCATGCTAAAGCGGGTAATTTGGACAAAGTGGTGGAATTTGGTTTAGTCGACTGTGTGGCATGTGGTTGTTGTTCTTATGTCTGCCCTTCACACATTCCATTAGTGCAATATTTCAATTATGCCAAAGGTGAACTCGCAGCGCGTCAACAAGCGAAGCATAAAGCCGAAGAAAACCGCAAATTGATTGAGGCCAAAAATCAGCGGGTAGAACGCGAGAAGCAAGCCAAGGCAGAAGCAGCAGCCAAACGTAAAGCAGAAGCGGCAAAACGTAAGGCAGCACGTGAAGCAGCCAAGAAGAAAAAAGAACAAGCTGAAGCGGCGGTTGCAGCAGAATAATGTTGTAGAGACAAGATGTTTTTGCGAACAACATGAAGTGTACATTGTGTTTAGGAGAGCTATTTATGATTCTACAAAAATATCAAGAATCAGATTTACTATTTAATTCTAATTTTTTAGCTGAAACCAGTGGCGCGGGTATGATGGCGTATCGTGGTGAATTGGTATTAGTTGAAGGCGACCAAGGTGACGTACAAGGTCATAAAAAACCACCAAAAGAAGTTGTCTATGGCTCTGTATTATTAGGTGATGACAAATTAAAAATGGTGATTGGTTGGTTGAATACCGTGAAAGAAGTTAGCGACTTTATTAGTAAATACAAAGCTGACTTTGCTGATGACTGTATTGTCGTTTTATACGTGATTAACGCCAAAGATGAAGCGCAATTAGAAATTGATGGTGTTAAAGTCGCCATGATTCCTTTAGCCAGTGGTGTGCCTTGGAATGAAATCATTGAAGAATTGGGCTTAGAAAAGAGTGACTTCAAAGGTCAATCACCTGCAGATAAAGTCACGACCTTATTCGATGAAATCAAAACCCATACATTTAAATATCCAGTTTCCTCGTTAGATGATGCTATTTCAGTATCAACTGACCGTGTCCGCGAAAATTGGGGCGCAATTTAGTCTTCCGACTTTTCTCCGTTGGTTCGTTGTAAAGTCTTTCTCACTCTGCGCAATTTGAGGGGAAGGCTTTTTTTATGTCTTATACTTGTCTATTGCTCATTTGTTTTTCACATCAACACCCTTCAATTGCACCACAAAATATACCTGCTTCCACATTCGCATTTGGCGCATAATATGCGTAAAATACCAAAGAGCATAAAGGATTGAGTTTCCAGAACTGACCAGAGTATTGAACCCTATGAGCCTAAATGTCGTATTAGATGCTGAAATCATTTTAGATTTGTTGTCTTTGTCTAAAAATGATACACAACATGCTTTTACTCGTTTACAAAAATCATTGCCCATTCGGTTTTGGATTCCTTGCAGCTTATTGCCTATTTTAGAGCAACGCATATTCCCCAATCAGCATAACCCTCTCACAGAATTGCTACAAGAAACACAGCTATTATCATCACTCGCCGTGCATTGGACACATATTCCTTGCGACTGCACCAATAAAACCCAAGCTTTAATTAGTTTAGATGCTTCGACATTACCGGGAAGCACGATTATTTGGACACAACAAGAAGAATTTGAAACGCTGTCTGATGATATTGAGGCAGGTGATCATGAGTTTGTGTATGCCATGCTAGCGGAATATGAGTATGAAATGGATGACAAGACGCTGTTTGATTTAGAAACGGCTCAGCTGCTTGTGCGAGATGAATTAGAAGCCAATCTCTTTAATGTGCTAAAACAAGGAGAATATGTCTTAGGTCATAGTGTTTTACGATTAGAACAAGCATTAAGCCAATTTGTAGAAACGCAATATTGTGTTGCTACCGCCAGTGGTCATGATGCGTTATTACTGGCATTACAAGCAGTGGGTACTGAGCCAGAAGATGAGGTTATTACCACGCCTTTCGCGCCGCCCAATGTCCTTAAAGCCATTTTAGCCTTAGGTGCAATACCTGTTTTTGTGGATATTGATCCAGAAACCTATAATTTAAATCCAGAAGCCTTAAATAGTATTTTAAGCGATAAAATTAAAGCGGTTATCCCAGTCAATGTGTATGGACAGTGTGCAGATTTCGATACGATTAATCATATTGCTATGCAGCACAAAATACCTGTGATTGAAGATGCAAGTTGTAGTTTTGGCGCAAGTTACCGAGAACGGCCATCAGGACAGCTTGGTTTAATCAGTTGCACCAGCTTTGCACCAACCCATCCATTTGGAGGATATGGGCATGGTGGCGCGTGTTTTACCAATGATACAGAATTAGCGGTTAAACTTAGCCAACTACGTCATTTTGAAACAGAAAGTATTGTATTAGGGATGGATAATGGGATGAATAGCATCCAAGCCAGTATGTTGCTTGCGAAACTGAATATTTTCCCTCAAGAAATTCAAGCCCGCCAACATATTGCACAGCATTATCATGAAAACTTGGTTGAACTAGTTAAAATTCCCTATATTGCACCCGATATGACCAATATTTATGCGTATTACACCATTGAAGTAGATAAACGTGATAAAGTGCGCGAAGCCCTTAAAGAGACAGGTATCACAACAGGGGCATATTATCGACAACCATTGCATTTACATCCTGCAATCACATATCTAGGCTATAAAGAACAAGATTTTCCGAATGCAGAAAGTGCAGCTGCAAAAGTCTTAAATTTACCGATGCACGCATATTTAGCACAAGAAACCCAAGATGACATTATTCAGGCTTTGAAAAAAATCATTTAAGCTATATAAGTCCTTTCTTATAATGTGTTTTTGACTATAATATCGCTTAGCAATCCATGATTGGCTCACGGAGTTTATGCCGATGGCAGGCAACAGAATTATTTATATTCGAGAAAGAATCCAACAACAGACTTCAGATATTTATTCAACGCTGACATTGCCTTATCAGTTACGTATTAAGCATACGCAGCGTAATTACTTGGACAATGATGAAGATGTGATTGTCGCATTGCCCCAAGGCACACGTTTGTATGATGGTGATTTACTTAGGAGTGAAGATGACTTAATTATTGAAGTTAAGTCTGCGCTTGAGCCTGTTTGTCAAGCCCATTCCGATGCTATTACCCAATTACACTATGCTTGTTATTATTTAGGTTTGCGGCATGTTCCTGCACAATTAACTGAAAACGTACTCATTTATCAAGATACTGAACGTGCTACACCGATTATGGAACAGTTTAATTTTGAAGTGAAGCAGGTAGATGCGGTGTTTGAACCGATCCCTATGCAGTTGCAGGCTAATCGCCAGTTTTAACAGTCACTGAAATGCTGCTCAATACGGTTGATATAAACTTGAGCGGCTTTGTCTTGAGGATTGATTTCTAACACATTTTGAAATAAGCGTTGGGCGTATTCGAATTTTCCAATGTGATAAAACAAAAATCCTGTCTCAAAATCTTCTAAAGTTTGGTCTTTCAGTTGAATGATTTCAGGTGAATCGGCATCATAAATTTCGTAGACAGTCACTTCATACGATTTGCCTTTAACTTGTACGGCATCGATGACGCGAATATGGTATTGATGAGGGTTTGCCAATTTAAGATGAGTGTATTCAGTAATTAGCAACGGTGTACCATAGATTTTGGTCAAACTTTCAACTCTAGCAGACAAGTTAACCGCATCAGCAATCACTGTACCTTCCATGCGATTCTTGCCACCAATTGTGCCTAAAATCAAAGGGCCTGTATTCAAACCAATCCCAATTTGAATTTGAGGCAAATCATCTGCTGCAAGACGTTTATTGTGTTCAACCAAGGTTTTTAGCATTTGCACAGAACCTTGTATGGCATCGTCAGCACTTTTCGGAAACAGTGCCATAATTGCATCGCCAATATATTTATCAATCACCCCTTGGTATTCTAAAATGATCGGTTCCATGCGGCTTAAATAAATATTAATAAAGTCAAATACTTCTTTCGGCGACATCTGTTCTGATAATGGGGTAAATCCACGAATATCAGAAAATAAAACCGTCATTTCTTTTTTAACTTGATCGCCTAGTTCAACCTCAACAATACTGGCTTTGTCTAATAAACTTAAAAATGCACTAGGAACAAATCGCTCATAGGCTTTATTGAGTTGGAATATTTCATAGGCAGCTTTTAAGCGTTCTTCTTCTGCCTGTTTGCGTTCGGTAATATCGCGGGTAAATGCAAACGCATAGGCTTTATTATCGTACTCTAAATAGTTAAGTGTTGTTTCTACTGGAAAGACTTGGCCATTTTTTGCTTCATATTGCGATTCAAAAGATAAACTACCTTGATTAATTAAATAACCCCAATATTCTTGCCACGCTTCAGCGGTTGTACTGATGTCTATATCACTGATATTTTTAGTAAGTAATTCGTCTTGTGTATAATCTAAACCACAGGCTGCCGAATCATTTGCGTATAATATTTGGCCTGTTTGATTGACCCATAAAATACTATCTGCAGCATAATTCACGGAATGTTGGGTTAAACGTAAAATGGCTTCAGCTTGCTTGCGCTCGGTAATATCATGCAAAATCCCAACAAATAGCTGTCTTGAGCCTAAATGTGCTTCTCGTACAGACAGTTCTAATGGAAAGGTTTCACCGTTCTTACGCCGTCCTTCTAACTCTCTGGTACTGTCGATAATATGCTTTTTTCCTGTTTGGGTATAAGCCTCTAAAAAACCATCATGTTGTTGCGCTATATCTGCAGGCATGAGAATCGACACATTCTGTCCTATTAATTCTTTTTGTGTATAACCAAACATGGTTTCTAAAGCAGGGTTTATCATTTCAATTATGCCTTGCATATTGACTGTAATAATGCCATCTGCCGCCGCAAGTACGATTGCACGGGTTTGAGCCTCGCTAACTTGTAGCTTTTGGATCAGTTCTGCTTGTTCTCGGTTTAAAGCTTCCAATATTTGGTGCTGCTCTGAAACTCTTTTTTCTTGTTGATAGCTATGAATGGCTTCTTTGACGGTTAAGCGTAAATCTTCGGCTTCCCAAGGCTTTGAAATATAACGATACAACTTTGCATGTTTAATCGCATTGCCTACCGCATTAATATCAGCTTGGCCAGTCAACATGACTTTTAAGGTTTTTGGGGAAAGTTGATGTATTTCTTTCAATACCTCATCGCCTTTCATATTCGGCATCAGGTAATCAGAAATAATAAGCGGAATATCAGATTGTTCTTCAATTAAATCTTCGAATAATTCAATAGCTTCTTCGCCATCTTCAGCAGTTTCAATCAAATAGTCATTACCTAAAGCTTTTTTTAGCTCTATTTTTAAACTGTCTAAAATCGTGTATTCGTCATCTACACAGACGATTACGGGTTTACTCATAGTGTTGCTAAACCTGCTTTAATGGTATCTATTAGCTCTTTGCCGTCCCAAGGCTTGTATAGGCAGCGATGTAAGTTGGCTTCAACTTGCGCACGCTTAATCGCAGAGTTATCAGCCTGTCCTGTGAGCATGACTTTGATGATTTTAGGAAAGCGGTGGTGCACTTGAATTAAGAATTCATCGCCTTTCATACCAGGCATAAGCCAATCGGAAACAATGACAAGAATGCTAATATTTTCATCATGCAGTTCTTCAACGACTTCCAACGCTTCGTCAGCACTTTCAGCAAACTCATATAAGTAGGTATCACTAAACTCATTTTTAAGCTGAATTTTTAAGCTGTCTAAAACAACAGGTTCGTCGTCTACACAGAGAATGGCAGATTTTGACATGACCCTTTTCCTCGCAATGACTTCATTAATCATTATGGTTGATAAACTAATGATTTTGATTGGTGTTTTTCTGTAACTGTAGAAGACTATGCAAAATTCGTAACCTACAGTTCAGCTGAAGTCATGAAAACTATTAATACTGCATTTTATCATGTAATTAGCGTATTCAGGTGTGAATTTATTCTTATACCCTTAATGTATCAGCTATACTTTAAGTTTGTCCATTAAAATTAAGGCTCAAGCCATTCTGACAATCTTTAAAAATGACAAAAGAAATATCTGGTGATAACTAAATGACTTAGAAAAATATATGCTGACAATAGAGCTTCATGATGATAAAGAAAAGCAATTAGCAATTCATGGTACACCTGAAGGGCTTGAAACGTTTGCAAGAGCTTTAATTACATTTGGTTGAACATACAGAGCAAGGTTATTTTAACCATACACACCTAATAAGTGAGGCATGGGGAAGCTGGGAAATTACCGAGCCACAAGAATCAGAGATTATTCATCATGTAAAAATATATTGTTGGAAAGGCGATAAATCTCAGAAGTGAGTAACTTAGCAGTACCTATTTTATTCTGGTTTCAAATAAGTTTCAGTTGTAATGCAGCCTAGACACCCTACATTATTCATTCAAAATATATAAAAAACACTTGCAATTTCTTTTATAAATCAATATAATTTCGCGCTTCAAACGACAGGCGCGTAGCTCAGTGGTAGAGCACCACCTTGACATGGTGGTGGTCGGTGGTTCGATCCCACTCGCGCCTACCAAATTTAGATATTCACTCTAACCCTTCTATAAATCCTAACATTCAGTGGTAATGGACTTATTATGCCTATCATTACACTCCCTGATGGCAGTCAAAGACAATTTGACCAACCAGTCACAGTAGTTGAAGTGGCAGCTAACATTAGCAAAAGCCTTTCGAAAGCAGCCCTTGCAGGAAAACTTAACGGCACGTTAGTCGACACGTCAACCACCATCACCGATGACGCTGAATTAGCTATTATTACCGAAAAAGACCCAGAAGGGGTGGATATTATTCGCCATTCTTGTGCTCACTTAATGGCGCAGGCAGTGAAACAACTGTATCCAGAAACTCAAGTCACGATTGGCCCTGTGATTGAAAATGGCTTTTATTACGATTTTGCGCGTGAAGAAAAATTTACACCTGAAGATTTAGCAAAAATTGAAGCTAAAATGCAGCACATCGTAAAACAGAATTTGCCTGTTGAGCGTTCTGTGATGGTGCGTGAAGAAGCGATTGAATTCTTCAAACAGCAAGGCGAGCAATATAAAGCTGAAATTATTAGCGATATTCCCGAAGGTCAAGAAATTTCACTTTATAAGCAAGGTGATTTTATTGACTTATGTCGTGGCCCTCACGTCCCAAGTACCAGCAAAATCAAAGCGTTTAAACTGCAAAGTTTAGCAGGTGCGTACTGGCGTGGTGATTCCGATAACGAAATGTTACAACGAATTTACGGTACTGCTTGGGGTAACAAGAAAGATTTAACTGATTATTTGCACCGTTTAGAAGAAGCGGAAAAACGCGATCATCGTAAATTGGGCAAGCAATTGGATTTATTCCATTTTCAGGAAGAAGCCCCCGGTATGGTGTTCTGGCATCCAAAAGGCTGGGCGTTATATCGCAATATCGAAAATTACATGCGTAAGCGTTTAAATGAATACGGCTATCAAGAAGTCAATGCGCCTGTATTGTTAGATCGCAGTTTATGGGAAAAATCAGGACATTGGGATAAATTTGCGGGCAATATGTTTATTTCGCATTTTGAAGACCGCGATTATGTGGTCAAGCCAATGAACTGCCCTGGTCATATTCAAATCTTTAACCAAGGTCTGACAAGCTATCGCCAACTGCCATTTTTAATTGCTGAATTTGGTTTGGTGCATCGTAACGAAGCGTCTGGCACATTACATGGTTTAATGCGTGCTCGCCGTTTCGTGCAAGATGATGCCCACGTTTTTTGTACCGAAGACCAATTGCAAGAAGAAGTGACTAAATTAATCGACTTCACGTTTGCCGTTTATAAAGACTTTGGTTTTGAAGAAGTGTTAATCAAATTGTCCACACGCCCGGAAAAACGGGTTGGTAATGATGAAGTGTGGGATAAAGCCGAGAAAGCTTTAGAAATTGCACTGGATAACAAAGGTTTAGACTGGGATTTACAACCGGGTGAAGGTGCATTCTACGGGCCTAAAATTGAATTTACCTTAAAAGATTGTATCGGTCGTTTATGGCAATGCGGTACGATTCAGGTTGATTTCTCTATGCCGGGACGTTTAGGTGCGGAGTATGTGGCGGCTGATGGTTCTAAGCAAGTGCCTGTGATGATTCACCGTGCAATCTTAGGTTCTTTGGAACGCTTCTCAGGAATTTTAATTGAGCATTATGCTGGCGCATTCCCAACTTGGCTCGCTCCGATGCAAGTTTCCGTGTTAAATATTACCGATGCTCAAGCCGATTATGCGCAAGATGTGACAAAAATATTGCGAAAAAATGGCTTTAAAGTCGAATCAGACTTGAGAAATGAGAAAATAGGGCTTAAAATTCGGGAACATACTTTGCAAAAAGTACCTTACCTACTGGTTGTAGGCAAACGCGAAATGGAAAATCAACAAGTCGCAGTGCGGACGCGTGGTGGTGAAGATTTAGGTGCAATGCCACTCAATGATTTTATTGCAAAATTAAACGCAGAACTCACGGACTTTATTTAGGAGGACAGATTCATCGCAGCAGAAAAAAACGCACGCATCAACGAACAAATTAGTGTTCCAAAAGTCAGATTGATTGATGCGGACGGTGAGAATGTTGGAGTTGTTTCGGTTCAGGATGCGCAAGCGCGGGCTAACGAAGCAGAATTAGACTTGGTTGAAATTTCGCCAAGTGCGAAACCGCCTGTTTGTCGTATCATGGACTATGGCAAGTACTTGTTTGAGCAGAACAAAAAACGTCAAGCTGCTAAGAAAAAACAAAAGCAAGTACAGGTCAAAGAAGTTAAGTTCAGACCGACAACGGAAGAAGGCGACTATCAAGTTAAATTGCGAAATGCAATGCGCTTTTTAGAAGACGGGGATAAGGCAAAAGTTACCATTCGTTTTCGTGGTCGTGAAGTGACACACCAAGATATTGGTCGTGAATTGTTGGCACGTTTGGAAAAAGACATTGGCGATTTAGGTAATGTCGAGCAACGACCCAAAATGGAAGGCCGACAAATGGTGATGATTATATCCCCAACTAAAAAATAGTTGTTGAGGTTTTTGAGAAAGGGGGCGCAGAACATCAGTTTTGTGTCCTTTGTCTTTTTTGTACCCGACAGCTTTCATAAAACTTTGGAGTTTAAACAAAATGCCAAAAATGAAAACCAATCGCGGTGCGGCTAAGCGTTTTCGTCGTACAGCATCAGGTGGTTTTAAGCGTGGTCAAAGCCACCGTCGCCACATTTTGACTAAGAAGTCATCAAAACGTAAACGTCAATTGCGTTCGCCTGCCATGGTGCAAGAGTGCGATACAGCAATGGTTTCACGTATGTTGCCTTACGCATAGGAGAAAGATGAATGCCTAGAGTCAAACGTGGTGTAACAGCACACGCTAAACATAAAAAAGTCATTGACGCTGCCAAGGGTTATTACGGCCGTCGTAAGAACGTCTATCGTGTAGCTACCCAAGCGGTAACTAAAGCAGGTCAATACGCTTATCGTGACCGTCGTCAACGTAAACGTCAATTCCGTGCGTTATGGATTGCGCGTATTAATGCGGGTGCACGTGAATGCGGGATTTCTTATAGCCGTTTAATTGATGGTTTAAATAAAGCGGGTATCGAGATTGATCGTAAAGTCTTAGCAGACTTAGCAGTAAACAATAAAGATGCGTTTGCTGCGGTTGTTGAGCAAGCCAAAGCTGCCTTAGCTTAGGCTTTTAGAAACTACACTTTTGCATATTGATGTGGAAGTGTAGTTTTTCCCTTCTTAAAAAATAAATCCTTTCATAGTAGATTCCACTCAAAGCAGTATTTCTAACACAGTAATATTGTCTCTCTCATTTGCAGTATTCAAAAAAAAGTCTAAGATTAGCTTTATGTTCAGATTTACTTTTAAGCTGTTTAAATAAAGGAAAAATATTATGAGCATTCAAGTGACGGTTGACGAAGATTTATTAAAGCAAGTCATGCAGGTAACGAATATACAAAATAGCCAGATACTGGTTGAGAAAGCTTTGCGTTTTATGCTTGAGCCTAAAGAGACCTCTAAAAACATGATAACAGAGGATAAATGGCAACAATTTTTTAATACATCCAGTGTATTTGAGGACGACTTTTTGGCTAACAGAGAAAATGATATTACCCAAGAGCGAGATTTTTAGCAGTGTATATGCTTGATACAAATATGTGTATTTATGTGCTTAAGCAACGTTCTTTGTCTTTGATGCAGAAATTCCAGCAGGCAGAGGTATTATATATTTCTACGGTTGTTTATGCTGAGTTATGTTATGGCATTGAATTGAGTCCAACACATTTGCAAAAGCCGCGTTGGGAGCAATTACAGATGTTTGTGCAACCAATTGTTATCCATGGTTGGGATAAGCAAGCTGCTGAACATTATGCAAAATTACACGCTTATCTTAAGCAACGTGGTACACCTATTGGCAATATGGATATGTTAATTGCGGCTCATGCTTTGCGGTTTGATGCTACTTTGGTGAGTAATAATATACGTGAGTTTGAACGAGTACCTAATTTAAAGCTTGAAAATTGGGTTGATTGTTAAAAATCAATGTCAGTATAAATTCAAAACACTGCCTCAAATCTTAAGCTCCTCTAAAATCTAATCCTGTTAATTCTTAAATCCTGCAAATCCAGATTCAAACAATTTTGAACAAGATAAAAACCAAATCATTGCCTCAAATCCAAAAAATTCCTACAATCTAAAATCCTGTCCATCAAGCTATCCGTTACATCATGTTCAAAAAACAATCCGACCTAGACATTATCAAACAGCTTGAAAAAGAATTATGGCCATTCACTTTTCTTTTTAAGAAAAGGCTAAACCAAATTAGTTTAAATAATCTTTGGCAAAAAAATGGATATACATTAGATGAAAATAGTAACATTGTTGGACTAAATTTAGACCAACTAGAGATTGTTAACATTCCTAATACACTTTTTTTATTAAAAAATTTACAAAAATTATATTTAGCTAGAAATAAAATTAAAACTTTTACTGGTTCTTTTGAAAAATTCCAACATTTAAACCATTTAGATTTAGGGTTTAATCAACTAGGAGATATATCTCTATTATTTGTTAAGTTACAAAACTTAAATTATTTAAACTTAACAATGAATAATCTTCAAGAATTGCCAGTGTCATTTGGGCAATTAAAAAACTTGAGTGTATTAGATTTAAGTAAGAACCAGTTAAAAGAGCTACCTAAATCATTTGAAAAACTTCATAAACTGAATCATTTATATTTACAAAATAATCAGTTACAAGAGCTGCCAGAATTGTTTGGGCAATTGAAAAACTTAGGTAGGTTAGATTTAAGAGGAAATCAATTAAGAAAACTACCATTTTCATTTAAAAACCTACAAAATTTGAATTACTTAGACTTGAGTAAAAATCAATCGCTAACTTTACCAGAATCATTTGGGCAATTAAAAAATTTGAAGGTATTATGGTTAAATGAAAACCAATTAAAAATACTACCAGCACAATTTGGGCAACTAAAAAAACTAAGCGAATTGTATTTAGATAATAACCAACTGCAAGAATTACCAGTATCATTTGGGCAACTGCAAAACTTAAACAAACTTGATTTGACAAATAATCCCTTAGAATTTCCACCTCCAGAAATTATTATAAAGGGAACTAGGGATGTTATTAACTATCTGCGTCAATCAATAGAAGAAGGAGAACAAATCTATGAAGCTAAAATCTTAATTATAGGTGAAGGCGAAGCTGGCAAAACCTCATTAGCCAATAAATTGATTAATGCAAACTATCAACTCAAAGAACGTGAACCCAGCACCGAAGGCATTGATATTCTGCAATGGCGATTTAAATTTGAACAAGACAAAACTTTTCGGGTCAATGTATGGGATTTTGGCGGACAAGAAATCTATCACGCCACACACCAATTTTTCCTCACCAATCGCTCACTCTATGTCCTCGTTGCAGACACACGCAAAGAAAATACTGACTTTTTCTACTGGTTACAAATCGTTGAATTACTTGCGGATAAAAGCCCTGTCATTATCATCAAAAATGAAAAAGATGACCGCCAATGTGAAATCAAACAAGAAAATGAACTACGTGGATTATTCAAAAACTTACAATGCACCCAAGCAACCAACCTCGCTACTAATCGTGGCTTAAAAGCCATCCAAACAGAACTCAAACACCAATTACAAAACCTACCCCATATCGGTACAAAACTACCTAAAACGTGGGCTGATGTACGCAAAACCTTAGAAAACGATGAACGCTACTATATTGACTACAAAACATTCTTAACTATCTGTGATGAAAATGGATTTAAAAAACGACAAGATAAAGACCAACTCGCACAATTTTTACACGACTTAGGTGTTTGTTTGCATTTTAAAGATGACCCATTACTGAAAAGAACCGTGATTCTAAAACCTGAATGGGGTACGGATGCGGTGTACAAAGTGCTGGATAACCAAACTGTCAAAAATAATCAAGGACAATTTACTAAACAAGACCTTGCAGACATCTGGCAAGCAGAAAAATACGATGACATGCACGATGAATTGCTGCAATTGATGATGAATTTTAAATTATGCTACAAACTCGCCTACCGCAACATTTACATTGCCCCACAACTCCTATCAACCAAAAAACCTGAATACCAACTCAATACAGAAAACAATCTACTTTTACGCTATGCCTATAAATTTATGCCAAAAGGCATGATGACTCAATTTATCGTCTCGATACATAAATTCATTGCTGAACAACAAAGCCTAGTATGGCGAGATGGCGTGATTTTAGACAAAGATGATACTCGTGCAGAAATCATTGAATATTATGATAATCGAGAAATCACTATTCAGATTCAAGGTAAACTACCACGCGAACTAGCCTACTTCATTACAACAGAATGGGATAAAATTCACGATAGCTATCACAATTTAAAAGTACAAAAACTCATCCCTTGTAACTGCTCAGAATGCCGAGACCAATCACAACCTTATTTTCACAATTATAGAACTTTATTAAACCTTAAAAGCAAAAGCATTCAAACACGCCAATGTGGTGAAAGTGGTGAAGACGTTGATATTAATCAATTATTAGGTGAAGTATTTAAAGAAGGCTCTGGATCATCAATTCAGTTGAATAACACACCAACTGTCGTAGTTGAAAATCGTATTGTTAATAATGCAGGCAATATCGAAAACAGTAATATCAATCAAGGTAATGAAGTACAGCAACAATTAGCCCAACAACTTGCTAACCTTACACCTGAACAACAAGCACAAATGTTGGAAATGTTTAAAAACAAGAAATAAATTGACTTAGAGTCAGTAAAAACTGCTAATCCTGACACAAAAAAAACCCCAAAGCAAAAAGTGCGATGGGGCTTGGAGAGAGGTTTGGCTTTAGATGACTAATGTCATATTCTTAGAATTGTTCTTCTTCAGTAGAACCTGTTAATGCAGTTACAGAAGAAGCACCACCTTGAATTACAGTTGTTACGTCATCGAAGTAACCCGCGCCAACTTCTTGCTGGTGAGATACGAAAGTGTAACCTTTATCACGTGCAGCAAATTCTGGCTCTTGAACCATATCTGTGTAGTGTTTCATACCTTCGCCACGCGCATAGTTGTATGCGAAATCAAACGTGTTGTACCACATTAAGTGAATACCCGCTAATGTGATGAATTGGTATTTATAACCTAAAGCTGATAACTCTTCTTGGAAAGAAGCGATCTGGCTTTCAGATAAGTTTTTCTTCCAGTTGAAAGAAGGTGAGCAGTTGTAAGACAATAATTGTCCTGGGCATTCTGCGTGTACTGCTTGAGCGAATTCACGCGCGAAGCCGATGTCAGGTGTACCAGTTTCGCACCAAACTAAGTCAGCGTAAGGCGCATAAGCCACACCACGGCTGATTGCTTGCTCTAAACCATTTTTAACATTGTAGAAACCTTCAGCAGTACGTTCGCCTGTGCAGAATGGTTTGTCGTTAGGATCAACGTCAGATGTTAATAAGTTAGCTGCTTCTGCGTCAGTACGCGCTAAGATGATTGTAGGCACGCCCATTACGTCAGCCGCTAAACGTGCAGCGATTAATTTTTGAACCGCTTCTTGCGTAGGTACTAATACTTTACCACCCATGTGACCGCATTTTTTCACAGCTGCTAATTGATCTTCAAAGTGAACGCCAGCCGCGCCTGCAGTAATCATGTTCTTCATTAATTCGTAAGCGTTTAAAACACCACCGAAACCTGCTTCAGCGTCAGCAACGATAGGTAAGAAGTAATCAACGTAACCTTCGTCACCTGGGTTAGTGCCTTTGCTCCATTGGATTTCGTCAGCACGTTTGAATGTGTTGTTGATACGACGTACCATTGTAGGTACTGAATCGTAAGCATATAAAGATTGGTCAGGATACATAGTTTCTGAAGTGTTACCATCAGCAGCAACCTGCCAGCCTGATAAGTAAACCGCTTCTAAACCCGCTTTAGCTTGTTGCATTGCTTGACCAGCAGTGATTGCACCGAAAGCATTCACATAGCCTTTTTTAGCTGTGCCGTTGACTTTTTCCCAAAGTTTTTCCGCACCATTTCTCGCATAAGTGTACTCAGGTTGTACAGAACCACGTAAACGCACTACGTCTTCCGCAGTGTAACCACGTTTTACGTTTGCCCAACGAGGATTTTCTGCCCATTCTTTCTCTAATGCTGCGATCGCTTCTTGTCTGCTCATCGGCGTATCTTCCTGTCTCTCGGTTAAAAGTTAAAGTTAAGATTGTTGTATAAAGTTTATAAAAATCTACTATCGCCACTAATTAAAAGGAAATACAGCCCTAAGCTGAAAGTGCGTAAACACTCTCAAAGGGTTGTTATGGACTGTATATCCTTGAAACGAGGAAATTAAAGTTTAAGCAATGTGCTCGTAAGCAACTGAAGTTAAGAACTCTGCAAATTCATCTTGCGTACTGATTTGTTCCATCAACTTCGCCGCTAAAGCGTACTGACTACCGTTATAAGCTTCGTCACCCATACCAGCGCGAATCTTATCTAATTCTTCACCAATTACTTGTTGAACTAATTCCACAGTCACGTTACGACCGTCGTTCAACACACCTGCGGGATAATGTACCCACTGCCACAATTGTGCACGGGCAATTTCTGCTGTCGCCGCGTCTTCCATTAAGTTGTTAATTGGCACACAACCGTTGCCGCTTAACCATGAAGCCATATAATGCAATGCAGCACTCACGTTGTTACGCAAACCACCTTCTGTGATTTCGCCATCTGCTGGCATATCAGGGGCTTTAACCAAATCAGCCGCTGTAATGTTCACATCTTCACGCAATTTGTCTTTTTGGTTCGCTTGAGGCATGTGCTTGTCGAATACTTCCATTGCGATAGGCACTAAGCCCGGATGCGCAACCCAAGTACCGTCATGACCATTTTTCGCTTCGCGCTCTTTATCCGCACGCACTTTAGTCAATGCCGCTTCATTTGCTTCTGGGTCTGACTTAATAGGAATCTGTGCAGCCATACCACCCATTGCGTGTGCACCACGACGGTGACAAGTTTTAATCACTAACAATGAGTAAGCGTTTAAGAAACCTTTGTCCATCGTAACTTGACTACGATCAGGTAATACGTAATCAGGATTCTTATGGAAACGTTTAATATAGCTAAAGATGTAATCCCAACGACCGCAGTTTAAGCCAACGCAGTGGTCTTTTAATTCATATAAAAATTCATCAATTTCGAAAGATGCTAAAATTGTTTCAATCAAAATGGTTGCTTTAATTGTGCCGCGCTCTAAACCTAATTCGTCTTGGGCAAAATTAAAGATATCGTTCCACAAGCGCACTTCTAAATGGCTTTCCATTTTTGGCAAGTAGAAGTAAGGACCAGAACCTTTTGCTAATAAGTTCTTCGCATTATGGAATAAGTACAAACCGAAATCGAAGAACGCACCTGGAATTGGTTTACCATCTAATAACACATGTTTTTCAGGTAAATGCCAACCACGCGGACGAACCAATAAAGTCGCGATTTGGTCGTTTAATTTGTATGCTTTGCCTTCTGGGCTAGTGTAATCAATCGTACGGTTAATCGCGTCACGTAAGTTGATTTGACCTTCAACCATCAAATCCCACGTTGGGCTACTTGCATCTTCGAAGTCAGCCATGAACACTTTCGCGCCAGAGTTTAACGCATTGATAATCATCTTACGGTCAACAGGGCCTGTGATTTCAACACGACGGTCTTGTAAGTCAGCAGGTGTTTCCGCTACTTTCCAGTCACCATCACGTACTTCTTTGGTTTCTGGTAAGAAATCTGGCATTACACCATCATCAAGTTGTTTTTGACGTTCCACGCGGCGTGCTAATAATTCGTCACGACGATCAGTAAATTTGCGAGCAATTGCTTCTACAAAACTTAACGCTTCGTCTGTCAAAATCTCTTTGTATTCTGGTTTAATCTCACCACGTATGTCCAGAGATGTTGCCATGCTAACTCCCTCAAGTCGATTTATTATTTATGATAATAATATTTATAAGTTCTGCTTACGTTGCGGTGCAGCAAATATATGACAAAATTATTTCAATGTACAGCCCTTTTTTACAGTTTTTTTAAAAAAATCATTAGTTCAGATATACAACTAAGTTTAAGCTTATGTTTTGAATAAATTTTGCGTATCAAAAAAAATCACAAAAAAATAGTTAGTTGTGTATATAAACTAAGGATATTAAAGGTATAAATAAATTTTAGGCAGGAATTATTTTACTTTGAGCACTAAAATAGTGCAGAAGATATTATATGTAAGTCAAAATGAAGACAAACTGCTAATCAGCTATTTTTGTTCGACTATTTTATATGTAAAAAACCTTAAGCTTGAGATAACAATGGAAATAGCTAAAAATGACTGTATGAAGTTTTTTCAACAGGTAAGAACACAATGGGTATAGCGAGTCGGCATAATTTGTACTGACTCAGCTATATTATTTTAGGGGAGGCAAGATTACAAGAATGTAATACCCACTTGGAATAAACGCTCTACGGCGGTGATCTTGCGCTTATCAATCAGGAATAAAATCACATGATCTTCCGCTTCAATGACAGTATCGTGGTGAGCCATAATCACTTGATCGTTACGCACAATTGCGCCGATTGTTGTGCCTGCTGGCAACTTAATTTGCTCAATTTTTTTGCCTACAACTTTAGATGAACGCGCATCACCATGCGCAATCGCTTCAATCGCTTCTGCTGCACCACGTCGTAATGAATGTACAACTACCACATCACCGCGCCGAACATGCGCCAATAAACTGCCAATAGTGGCTTGCTGTGGCGAGATCGCAATATCAATGGTACTGCTTTGCACCAAATCAACATAAGCAGCACGGTTAATCAACGCCATCACTTTGCGTGCGCCCATATTCTTAGCTAACATCGCTGATAAAATATTGATCTGATCGTCATTGGTCACTGCGCAAAAAATATCGATCTCACTGATATTTTCCTCACGTAACAAATTCTCATCCGCCGCATCGCCTTGTAACACAATTGTCCGTTGTAAAACTTCAGAAATATGCTCTGTGCGTCGTGGATTGTGTTCGATAAGTTTGACTTGATATTTACGCTCTAAGGCTTCGGCTAAACGTGTACCAATGTTGCCGCCACCTGCTAACATAATCCGTTTACAAGGCCGATCTAATTCACGTAAACCCGCCATCACAGTTTTAATATTTTCTCGAGCAGCGATAAAGAATACTTCATCGTTGGCTTCGATAATGGTGTCGCCTTCAGGAATAATTGCCCGACCTTGACGGAACATCGCAGCAATTCGCGTATCGACTTTGATGTAATTTTCTAAATCACGTAGGGCATTACCAACCAGTTGCCCACTATGGAATGCTTTCACTGCGACAAGCTGCACACGGCCATCGGCAAAATCTAGCACTTGTAAAGCATCAGGATAATTGATTAAACGTTCAATATGATGGGTGACAAGTTGTTCAGGACTGATAATGACATCAACCGCTAAGCCATGCCCTTCGTTGCTAAACATGTCATCATGGTGTAGATAATCAGCTTCTCGGACACGGGCAATTTTAGTTGGCGTATTGAATAAACTATGTGCAATTTGACAGGCAACCATATTGGTCTCATCAGTATTGGTTACTGCAATCACCATATCGGCATCTTCAGCACCTGCTTGCATCAACACATGAGGGTGTGAAGCATGGCCTGTGACTGTACGCAAATCGAAATGTTCTTCTAAGGTACGTAATAATTGCTCATCTTTATCAACAATCGTAATGTCATTGGCTTCAACAGATAAATTTCTAGCTAATGAACTACCTACCTGTCCTGCACCGAGAATAATGATTTTCATAAATGGTTGTTACGCAGCGTTTAGTATCCAATCAACAAGGTGAGCGATTTAACCAACCCACTCACCCTTATCCTATCGTGTTTAACCTACATTATGCAATTCGATCACTTCAGCATGACCTTTTTTGTTTCGTTCGCTTCTTGCATCATCATTACGTAATGATTCGATAAATGCCAAATACTGCTCATTGACATCACCCGTCACGTAATGACCATCAAAACAAGACGTGTCAAATTGTTTAATCGATTTATTGCCTTTGCGTGCGGCTGCAACTAAGTCGTCAAGATTTTGATAAATCAACCAATCTGCGCCGATTTTCTGTGCAATCTCTTCGGTAGTGCGATTGTGCGCCAATAATTCGTTGACTGATGGCATATCAATACCGTATACATTTGGATAACGCACAGGTGGTGCAGCAGAAGCAAAATAGACTTTCTTCGCACCTGCTTCACGCGCCATTTGAATGATCTGTTTACACGTTGTGCCGCGTACAATGGAATCATCCACCAATAATACGTTTTTACCTGAAAATTCTAAATCAATTGCATTGAGTTTTTGGCGTACAGATTTTTTACGTTGGCTCTGCCCCGGCATAATAAAAGTACGTGGGATGTAACGATTTTTCACAAAACCTTCGCGATATTTCACCCCTAACACATTGGCGAGTTGCAATGATGCTGTACGACTGGTGTCTGGAATCGGAATGACCACATCAATATCATGATCGGGATAAGTCTTGAGAATTTTCTTCGCCAGATATTTACCCATGCGCATCCGAGCTTTATACACTGAAATACCATCGATAATAGAGTCTGGACGTGCCATGTAAACGATTTCGAAAATACAAGGAGAGGTAACAGGCTTTTTAGTACATTGACGTGAATAAAGTTGACCTGCTGTATTAATAAAAATGGCTTCCCCCGGTTCAATGTCACGCATGATTTCGTAACCGAGAATATTTAATGCCGCACTTTCTGAAGCAATCGCATATTCAGTACCTTGGGGCGTTGTACGCTTGCCAAATACAATGGGGCGAATACCATACGAATCACGGAAGCCAACAATGCCGTAACCCATAATCATCGCAACCACAGCATAGCCACCACGACAACGACGTTGTACTTCTTTCACCGCTGTAAAAATGTCTTCTTGGTCAAGGTGTAATTTGCCGATCTTCTGTAATTCGCGTGCAAAAATATTCAGCAAAATTTCAGAATCAGAATCGGTGTTGATATGGCGAAAATCTTCTTGATATAAGTCTTCTTTTAACTCATCGATATTGGTGAGATTACCGTTATGCGCTAAAGAAATACCATAAGGTGAGTTAACGTAAAAAGGTTGGGCTTCGGCACTGGTATCACAGCCAGCGGTTGGGTAGCGGACATGCCCTATACCCATGTTGCCTTTTAAATTTAACATGTGGCGAGTGTGAAACACATCCCGAACCAGCCCGTTATTTTTACGTAAATAAAAGCGTTGATTGTCACAGGTTACAATACCTGCTGCATCTTGTCCGCGATGTTGTAATACGGTTAACCCATCGAAAATCGTTTGGTTAACAGCCGATTTACCCACAATGCCTATAATTCCGCACATGGCGCAGTGTCCCTCTTAATGTCCCCAGAACAATATGTGACGTAAAACGTCAAGTCAACATTACCACGCTGAACATGGTAACGAGGCATAATTTAATTCAAAAAATGCAAAGCTGATGCTATTTCTACTGGCAAAAATTGCACAATAGACAGTGCGATCTGACTGAATTGTTTAATTATTATAGATGATCGACACCATGAATACGTGACCAAAATATCTGTGAGTGCAACGAAAAACAAGATAAACATCATAATCACAGAGCCACGCATTAATCCTAAAATAGAAACCAATACTCGGTCAGAACTGGATATTTTCTGTCTGCCAAGTGTGTCTATAATCAGGTAATTAACCCATAAGATTGGAATAAAACTGAGAATAAATAGCCCTACCATTGAAATGGCCAAGCGTAAATCAAGATAGGGGATAAAATCTGTCATCATGAGGGAAAAGGGGTGTAAAAATATCATGGTAATAGTGGTTGCAATTAGCCACGCCGCCAGCGATAAGACTTCTTGTACAAGCCCTTTATAAAAATAGCTGAATCCTGCCAAACCAGCGAGTATGAGCAGGAGGATAAAATCTGCCCCATTCATGATGATATCTGCTAGCGAAAGAGAAGGGCGCGATTCTAACAGATTCCAACATTTAATAGAAGTAATGCCGTGAGCCGCTTTATTGCCCTATCAAATTGTATTTTATCGTTAAGTTATTTTTAATTTAACACTAATAATTAACTGATTTTCAAAACAAACTTAAACCTTAGGTTTTTATTATTACTAAAACATAGGTCGCTCAATTTTTGCGTTTAGCAAGATGCTGGTTGCAATTTCTTCTACCGACGTAACCGTTGTGTTGATAAATGGTAGTTTAAACTGTCGATATAACGCTTCTACTTTTTGTACTTCAAGCTGACATTGTGCCAATGATGAATAACGACTGTTCGGGCTGCGCTCTTGACGAATTTTTTGTAAACGATCTGGCTGAATGGTCAGACCAAATAATTTTTCTCGATATGGCAGCAACATTTCTGGCAAGGCTTGAGTTTGAATATCATCATCGGTTAATGGGTAATTTGCCGCAAACACACCAAACTGCATCGCTAAATATAAACAAGTCGGGGTTTTACCTGAACGTGACACACCGACTAAAATTACGTCTGCATCTTCATAACGTTGGTAACTCTGACCATCATCATGTAATAGTGCAAAATTAATTGCTTCAATCCGTTCATTATAAGCTGTGTTCACCGTGTGGCTTTTACCAATCGCATGAGATGATTTTGTCTGAAATTCATACTCTAATGGCTGGATAAAAGTCGCGAATAAATCTAAAAACAACGCATTACTGGTCGAAATAATGTGCCGCATCGCAGGGTCTAATAACGTTGCAAACACAATTGGGCGCGTGCCTTCTTTGGCGGTTTGGTTAATTTTATCGACTGCTTCCTGTGCTTGTTCCGCTGTCTTGATGTAAGGAATGGTGACTGTATCAAATTTAATTTGTTCAAATTGGGTTAACAGGCTGTGCCCCAAGGTTTTTGCCGTAATCCCTGTACCATCAGAAATAAAAAAGATAATGCGTTTACTATGAGTCATAGTTATCGTCAGTATTAAATTAATTTATAGATTGTACCTATAGCATAATTGTTAAATTTATACAAAAATGTTTTTTTATTGCTTAATGGTTTGAACTGTCTGATAAATTGGCGTTTCTCCACATTGAGATAATTTTGAAGTCCAACCCGCTAAACACTATAATGCAGCATTTATTGCTTGATTTATCCAAGGGTTGTTTGAATGTTAAAAATTGCATTATCTAAAGGCCGTATTTTTGAGGAGACATTACCTTTATTAGCTCAGGCGGGCATTGAGGCTGTTGATAACCCCAAAACATCACGTAAATTGATTTTAGATACCAATCAAGATGATATTAAATTGGTCGTGATTCGGGCTTCTGATGTACCGACTTATGTGGAATATGGCGCGGCGGATATTGGTGTGGCAGGTAAAGATGTGTTAATGGAATATGATAGCGATGATTTATACGAGCCTTTAGATTTAAAAATTGCTCAGTGCAAAATGATGGTGGCAGGGTTTAAAGATGTGGATATTCCAAACCATCGACGCTTACGCATTGCAACCAAATATGTAAATATCACTCAACGTTATTTTGCAGCCCAAGGCCGTCAAGTCGAAATTATTAAGTTATATGGATCGATGGAACTTGCGCCGATTGTCAATTTAGCGGATTTGATCGTGGATTTGGTTGAAACAGGTAATACGTTGAAAGCAAACGGTTTAGTACCATTAGAACATATTGCTGATATTAGTTCGCGTTTAGTTGTGAATAAAGCTGCGATGAAAATGCAACATGAGAAAATCAAGGCATTATTAAAGCATTTAGAAAAAGCTGTTAGCTAAGCAGTTTGGCAGGGTTATCAAGAAAGTGCGCAGAGAACGAAGCTACGCACTTTTCAATATTTGAGATTATTAATTTTTGAAATTATTAATTTGCTCAATAATTTGATCTGGTGTATATGGTTTTTGTACTAATGCTTTACCACCTTGCATTTCAGCCCACATACGATCCGCTTTTTGACCTTTACTTGTTACGAATACGATTGGAATATCTTTTGTGCCTTCATTGTGAGTAATTTCACGACAAGCTTGATAACCATCCATTTGCTGCATGACCACATCCATGAAAATTAAATCTGGTTTTTCAGCAGTGGCTTTTTCAATCGCTTCTTGTCCAGAAGATGCAGCAATCACATCATAACCAGCATCAGCGATAATATTTTGAATATTCATTCTATCGACTGTGGAATCATCAACCACAAGGATTTTGTTGATTGGCATTTATAAAATCTCCTCAGTTTTGCGCTCAACATGCCACTGTGTGCAAAAAGTTAAATCCCTTAATAAAAATAGCAGCCCTTAACGCTTAGGCATTAACAGCTGTTGCATCTGGTAAAAATTGCTTAATCACTTCTTTAAGTTTTTCTTGCTCAACAGGCTTTGTTAAGTAGACACTCGCACCAGCCATCGTACCTCTTAACTTGTCAAAGCGAGAACCTTTACCTGTTAACATAACAACGGGTGTGTTTTTTGAAATTTTGTTTGATTTAATTTCTTTACACACTTTATAACCATCAATCCCTGGTAACATTAAGTCCAAGAAAATGATGTCATACACATTGTCAGGTTTTTTCACGTAGTCTAACGCTTCTTCCCCTGTTTCTGCAAAGTCAATATTCAAACCGTATAAACCGAGCTGAATTTCCATTGATTTACGTACGGGCAAGCTATCATCTACGACTAAAGCACGGGCACTATTCTTAGATGCACCTTTCGCACTTTGAACAGCATCTTGTAAAGCTGCACTGGCTGCATCATCTAAAACTTCTTCACCGCCGACAACAAGTTCAGGCACATATTTATGCGCTTCAATGGTCACCTTGTCTAGTACTTCAAGTACACGCTTTAACGTCAACGGTCTGCGCAAATGAATGTCTGTACCAGAATCCTCCATTGCCCCTTTTGTAACCTTAACGACGGGAATATTACTGTGATGCACACTAAAGCTGCGCCACTCATTCATGGCATTCGCATCATCTGCATCTACTAAAATAATTTCAGCCGCGGAACGTTGGTCGGCAGACACTAATTCGTATTGTCGACTACGCGATGCAGCCAATTTAAAAATACTACCTAGGGTATTTTGTTCGTTTGAGGCAAGCCCAAATATACCCACCTTAAAAACTTTATCCATCGCTATATGTTCCTGTTTTTGTGACCAGCCATCAGCTTCGTACTCATAGCTGCGTTCATATCATACAACAGCTCAATTCAAATTGAATATCTTGTTCAGTCTGTGTTGGGCGATTGGCAAGGTTTTCTTGTTCATAAAAACGCACTGTAAACCGTTGTTTTCCTCCACTGATTTCAGGATAGTAAACTTGCTCAGGGGGCATATTTATTTGAATGAGTTGATAATTCCCATTTGCCTCTAATTTAGACTGATAAAATCCTTCGGTGGCAGTTTGTTGCGAAACCAACGCATTTTGACGAACAAGATATAACGTTGCTTCTAAAGCCTCGCGTAAAGGCTCAATCGGTTGTAGCCATTCATTAATTTCATATTGACGTTGTTTAGGGTTCTTATGCAACCACTGATGGAGCAGCGATAGATCACTACTACTTGTACCGCCAATAATGCCTTTACGTTGTTTGATTAAACTAAACAAATAATGTTGGCTAAAATGCGTAATTGCAACTGCCATATCTATGCTTTGTAAACGATTTAACACCTCTTTAACACCTGTTAGCAGCTCGGTCAAACGCTCTGTATCTACATTAGGAGTCGCTCGCCAACGCTCTAAGGTTTGCACTTGCATAGTTAAATCATCTACTAATTCACTTTTAAAATCAACCCGTCCCAGTAATTCTATGATATCCAGTATATTCAATAATACACTACGACTATCCCATGCTGTAGGGGCTTTTAAATGGTATTTTACAGCACCAAACAGGTATTCTAAGCGCAAATAACTCCGCGCCGTCTCAGTTAATGGATGTTCGTAAACAATTTTTTTCTTCACGTTTAGTCGGGTATGGTTGCTAACTGCAAGTATTGTAAGTGTAAATTGTACACTTGTGTGGCTAAATTTTCCAAACTGTTATCATTTTTTATAATATCGCTGGCAATATCCAAACGTTGTTGTCGTGTTGCTTGGGCTGCCAATATTTGGTCAATTATTTTATCATCAAATTGATTGCGTTGCTTTAATCTTTGCCTTTGCTGTATCTCAGTACAATCAACAACTAAAACACGGTCAACTTGAGCATATTTCCATGTTTCTACTAATAATGGAATACTGACGATACAATACGCATAATTGACTTGCTGGGCTTGCTTGGTTATTTCGGCATAAACCAGAGGGTGCAAAATCGCTTCTAATCGTTCACGTTGTTGCGGTTTAGCAAAGACTTTTTCACGCAACTGCCCTCTATCCAAGCTTCCATCAGAGTGCAGTATATCATGTCCGAAAACTTGTGCAATTGTTGCTAACGCAGGTTGTCCGACTTGAACTAATTGATGTGCAATCACATCTGCATCAATCACAGGGACACCATGTTGTATAAACAAATTGGTGACTGTGGTTTTGCCGCTTGCAATGCCGCCCGTTAATCCAATTTTTAACAATGAACGCTTATCTGTTGTCAATGAATAAACCTCTCACAAAAACAATTATTTTGCTATAAAGATATGTCAGTAATATTTAGTAGTCGAGTTCAGGCGCATTGAGAGCTATAATAATTGAAATCTCACCACGCAAACACAAAAAATTCCAATGAGTCAGTTCTTTCACATTCATCCAGATAACCCACAACCTCGCTTAATCAGCCAAGCCGCTGCCATTATCCGTGCTGGTGGTGTCATTGTCTATCCTACCGATTCCTGTTATGCACTAGGTTGCCATATTGGTGATAAAGCTGCAATGGAACGCATTCGCCGCATCCGACAGATGGATAAGCAGCATAATTTTACTTTAGTCTGTAGAGACTTATCTGAATTATCGACTTATGCCAAGGTAGATAATACCTCGTTTCGCTTAATGAAAAACTTAACACCAGGGCCTTATACTTTTGTGTTAAAAGCTACACATGAAGTACCACGCCGTTTACAGCACCCCAAACGAAAAACCATTGGCTTGCGTGTGCCCGACCACAATATTGCGTTGGATTTATTAGAACAACTGGGCGAGCCGATCATGAGTTCAACCTTACATTTACCAGATCGTGATGAACCTGAAACTGATCCCGATGAAATTCGGCATTTCTTAGAAAAACAGGTTGATTTAATCATTGATGGCGGACACTGTGGATTTGAGCCAACAACCGTGGTTGATTTAATGGAAGGTGTGCCTGTGGTCTTGCGTGAAGGTAAAGGCGATATTGAGGCGTTGACCGATCACTAATTTCCAGCAAAAATTATCATAAGTTAAATTACGTGCATTGTAAAAATTAAAACATGCCCCATTGAGGACACAATTATTTAATTTTTCATTGATTGCTAGGAGCACGGCATGAGTGGTTTAGATAAAATCAAACAGCAAGTTGAAGAAAATCCGATTATTATTTATATGAAGGGCACACCGAAATTTCCTCAATGTGGTTTTTCTATGCGTGCAGCACAAGCCATGGCACAATGTGAAGTGCCTTTTGCGTATGTGAATGTATTAGAAGATATGGAAGTATATGAAAACTTACCACATTTTGCTAACTGGCCAACATTCCCACAAATTTATATCAATGGTGAATTAGTTGGCGGCTGTGATATTACTTTAGAATTATTCGCTAACGGTGAATTAAAGAAAATGATGGAAGCAGCTGCACCAGCTGAATAAGTTCATTTTTTTATCAGGAGTGCAGTATAATTTGAGCCACGTTTGCACTCCTTAACCGACACATCATGCTCAAAACTATTCCTTTTAATCAACTTTCTGCGGCCGAATTCCTACAACACTATTGGCAAAAAAAGCCTTTACTGATTCGCCAAGCAATCCCTAATTTTTCCAGCCCTATAACACCCGATGAATTGGCAGGCCTTGCTTGTGAGCCTGATGTCGAGTCACGTTTAATTCGTGAAAAAGATGGCGATAAATCTTGGACTTTGCGCTATGGGCCTTTCAATGAAGATGATTTTGCTCAATTACCTGAAACCCATTGGACATTGCTGATTCAAGAAGCCAATAAGCATATACCTGAAGTCGAAGATATTTTAGACCGTTTTAATTTTGTACCATCGTGGCGTGTGGATGATTTGATGATTAGTTATGCTGCGCCTCAAGGGTCAGTTGGTGCACACACGGATAGTTATGATGTGTTTTTGTTACAAGCACATGGTTTACGTCGTTGGCAGATCAGTCATGACAATGGTGAATTGTTGCCTGATTTGGAATTAAAAATATTGCAAGAATTTACCCCCGAAGAAAGCTGGATTTTAGAACCGGGAGACATGTTGTATTTGCCGCCAAACATTGCGCATCATGGTGTGGCATTGGATGATTGTATGACATTTTCCATTGGGTTTCTTGCGCCAACACATAACGAAATGATTCAGGATTTCATTGATTATAGTTTGAACAAAATGGATGCTGAGCAACGTTATGCTGATCCAGAATTACAATTGCCGAAAAATACAGGCGAAATCAGTGGCGAAGCTTTGCAAAAAATTCAACAAGTTATTCATGGTTTAGCGACCGACAATCATAGCATCAATCAATGGTTTGGGTGCTTTATCAGTGAAAGTCGAGCAGGCACAAGTTATGAACAGCCAGACCCTGCTTACAATAAAGCTGAATGGTTAGAAACGTTTCAGCAAGATAGCTACTTACGCCGCGCTGCCAAATTGTTATTTACCAATGAAGCTGAAGGCATGACCTTATTTATTGAAGGCAAAGCCATTCCTGTTTCAAAACAAAATCAAGCCGTCATACCATTATTAACTGCGCAACGTGAATTCACTTACGCCGAATTGCAACCACATTTAAATGACGAGTTGGTTGATTTACTGGTTGAGTTTACTAATTTAGGCTTTTTATATTTTTATGATGATGAAGCCTAATCATGCTTGTGCTTCAAATATTGCTGTAACTGTTGTTCGCGATAACGAATAAATGCAGGGATTTGTTTTTTATAGTGTTGGATTTTTTGACTGATTTGCACATTGTCTTGATAATGCAACTCAATTAATGGCAGTGGGTCGATGCTTTTATCATTTGGTTTAATCTCAAAGTGCAATTGGGGTTGAATCGCGTTGCCTGCTGCTCCATCAATTCGACCGATAACTTGCCCTTGCGTGACGCTGTCGCCTTCTTGCACGTTCACACTGGTTAAATGCACATATAAAGTATATAGCTGTTTTTCATGTTTGATTTTGACATAAATCCCTGAAAGCTTACCGGGTTTCACCGCAACCACTTCACCATCAGCCATGGCTAGTACATTAATATTATTGGTATAAATATCATAGCCTTTATGTTTTCGCGGCTTGCCTAACCAATCCCCGCGCTGAGAGCCAAAATGCGGTAAACCATCTCTAATCACATCTTTTGGCAAAAAACCAATCGATTTATCCATAAATTCATCGATACCCATATCTTGCAACGGCATCATAAATGGAATACCGCCTAGTTTAAATAACGTAATTTGAGGTTTGATTGACATTTTGCTCACCGATTGAACATGCCACGCGAGGCTTTGATTGCACTTAGGAAAACAAAGGTTAAATTGATTGGTAATAGCTTGTGTTTCAAATTGATAATCAGGCTTTAAAGTCACAACAACCCACACCGTATTTTTATCATGCTGCGCCCAGTGAACTTTTTTAGCAATAGAATGGGTTAATAATAGTTCGCCTGCATAAGAGCTGCAATTTTTAAAGGGAATAATCAGCTTAGTCGGTTCTTGAATGAGTGATTGCTGCTGACATTGCACATGCTTAATGCTTAAGCGATTGCCTTCAAAATGAATTTGTTGTACTTGACCTGCATAAGCGAACAAAGGGATCAAAAATAACCCAATCATTAGAGAAGTGGCTTTAAGCATTCAGGGGACTCCGTTGGATGAAGGTAAAAAACTCTGTGAGCAAGCCATATACCAAGGCTATTTTCGGCGGGTAAAACTGGCAGCCAGAGGTGAAGCAAGCTTACCAGTTTTAGAAATGAATTAAATCAAAGACAATACTTTAGACAATAATTCTCGCACTCGCTCAATGCCACCTTCTAAATTACGCTCAATATCTTCCATAGTAATTTGTTCAGGCCCACGTCCTGCCGCTTCATTTACGACTAGTGAGCAACAAGCATAATTGATTTCAGCTTCACGCGCCAAAGCAGCCTCAGGCATGCCCGTCATGCCCACCAAATCGCAACCATCTTTTTCTAAACGGTCAATTTCTGCAGTGGTTTCTAATCTAGGCCCTTGCATCGCTGCGTATACGCCTTTGTCATGCACAGGGAAATCTAAACCTTTGGCCGCCTCAAGTAATTTTTCACGTAATTCAGGTGTATACGGATCAGTGAAATCAATGTGCTGTACATTGCTGTCTTCGAAAAAGGTGTGTTTACGTCCCCAAGTGTAATCAACTAATTGATGTGGAATCACCAAATCTCTGGGTTTCATATCCATGTTAATACCACCGACAGCCGCCACTGCAATGATATTTTTCACCCCTAATTCTTGTAAGCTCCAAATATTGGCGCGGTAGTTAATTTTGTGTGGAGGAATGGTGTGACGTGAACCATGACGTGGCAGAAATATGACAGGTTTGCCACTATACACGCCGTGTGTAATCGGACTTGATGCTTCACCATATGGCGTATACATCATTTCCTTATGCGTAATTTCCAAGCCTTCTAATGCTGTTAAGCCTGTACCACCAATAATTGCTACTAATTCGCTCATAAACCTTTCACCGCGTAAATGCCTGCTACATGACGTAAATGACCTTTATAGTCCATGCCATAACCAAATACATAACGATCTGGTACGGTTACGCCGACAAAATCTGCTTTGCTTAATCCTGTACGATTGCGATCTTTATCTACTAATACCGCTGAATACACTTTGCTTGCACCTGATTGGTAGCAATATTCAATAATGGATTCTAAGGTAATACCTTCATCTAAAATATCATCCATAATCAAAATCGAACGGCCTTCTAAGCACAATTTAGGGCGTTTTTTCCAATCTAAATCGTGGCCTTGAGTGGTATCACGGTAGCGCGTCGCGTGGATATAATCGAGTTCTAAGGGGAAGTTTAAGCGGGTAACAAGTTGGCCAGAAAAAATTAAACCACCTAACATCACACTTAAGCAAATGGGGAATTCATCTTGTAGTGCTTGGGTAATTTCTGCTGCCATGCGGTCAAGTCCTTGCTCTACATCGGCTTGACTACATAGCAAATCTGCTTCTTGCAGGACAGTTTGCACAGTATTTTTGTCAAGGCTTTCTGTCATAGCACATCCTGTATTTTTGGCTTAAAAGGCGAATAATAACACGCTATGGCTATGTGGGAAATGCAAGATAAACCTCTTATCACGCATTTGTTGATTTTAAACAAAAAAATAGGATTAAACCTTGACTATTCATTGAGATAACCATTTTGGGTTGTTTGGAAATTAATCTTTACATGCAATGAGTTACTGTGTTTTTGCAAACCGTTTTCAATATAAAATACTCATTAAATAGACGATTTAAAGCTATCTTTTTTAAACAATCACTAGAAGCACTTAATCAATATCAATTGGTTTTTTGGCGAATACTTTTTGTCCTGTAAACATCGCTGAAATAAGCCCACTTTTTTCCCGAATATCAGTCATCACAACAGCAGCAATATGCAGAACAATAGCAATTAATAGTAGATAAAAAGCCCATTTGTGAATCGTAATAAATGGTTTGCGGAAATCTCGCATTGCTTGATATTCATCTGCATTCAGCATTGATTTGTCCCCCAGAATTAAACTGTCAGGATCAACGCCCTCTTTAGCAACCCATTCTGCAATCTCAGACCCAAACGGTGGATAATAAATGTCTGTTCCTGCCAACACTAAACCCGTCGCTGCTTGCGCTAACATCATGATAAGCAAAAAACTAATCATCAATTTAGCTAATGGATTATGTCCTGCATAGGCTGTATTGTTTTGACGATAATCTTTGATTTTATGTAGTAGATTTTTATCTACAGGCAATAAACTGCCCCAACGCGCATAACGATTGCCGATAAATGCCCAAATCAGCCGCCACGCTAAATTCAATACGAAAACATAACCGATATAAACATGAATCACTTTGAGCAAGACTTTAGCTTCACCATGGATACCCAAAGTTTTTGCGTTGAAAATAATGAGACCAATTGCGATCAACCCTACAATACAGATTACGTTAATCCAGTGAAACCAACGAGTTGTTTTATCCCAAACGGAATAGGTGGTAAGTTGTTCAGACATTGAATACTCCAAGAAAGTAAAAAAAGAGTGGGCAGTGTATTCATTACCCACAAAGTGCTTATATCTAAGGGGAGGCTTTTATTATTTTATGTATGAGGGGGTGTTAACGACGGTACTCATATTCGTCGTCATCATCGTATTCGCTGTCATATTCATAGTTACGATAGGATTCATACTTTCTGTCGTTGTCATTTGAATAATATTCGCGATCATCGTCGTCATCATATTTGTGATATTCGCGGTCATCGTCGTCGTCATCGTATTTGTGATGTTCGCGGTCATCGTCGTCGTCATCGTATTTGTGATGTTCGCGGTCATCGTCGTCATCATCGTATTTGTGATGTTCGCGGTCATCATCGTCATCATCATACTTGTGATATTCGCGGTCATCGTCATCATCGTACTTATAAGATTCATGGCTATCAGATAATTTTACGGGACAAGGTTTTGCAACAGGTTTACCTTTCTCATCATAAATTGAGTCTAATTCTTTCGGTGTATCAATGATTTGTTGGAATATATCTGAGGTCAAATATCGGGGGGTGTAAGTTTGATTTTGGTCACGCAATACCGTCATGAAAGTATGTAATTGATTACGCGAATCTTTTAATAAATTCTGATAAACAAATTGTACATCTGTGTTATCCGTTGCAATCAACAACCTTTGTAATTCCTTGATCTCAAACTCTTCAATCATGACACTGACTTGCAATGCGCTAGCAAATGACTGCAAGCCTTGAGAAACCAATAAACTGAATACATCAAGTAACGCTTGTTCCTGATACACACCACGAGCAGAATGCGCAATGTATGGGTCAGCTATTTGATATTTAGCAAGTAAGGTTGTAATTAAATCTTGATGCGCACTTTCTTCATGCTCGATATTAGAAAAATTTTGATATTGCCAACGATGGGATAAACTGTCATAAACATCATATGCAACCTTTTCCACACCACGCAAATACAGTAAATGACTGATTTCGTCTGTACTTAATTCTTGTTGTGGATATTGTGCAATTAGCTGGGTCGGATATTGACAGCTTGGTTTAGTTTCAGTGGTTTCGAGCGCAGCTTGTACATGTGCAGGTAGCAAAATAGCCAGCCCCCATGTCAGCCAAATGGATTTAAACATGATGTTCTCCTTAAAGTTGTTTTTACTTGTGGGACAACTATAAATCCATAAACTTAAACTGGGCTTAAGCTTTGTATTGGTATGATGGGATTTTTTAAGATTCGGTTAAGAATTCTAAGTTACATTAACGTATGCGTTTATTACTGATAGAAGATGACAAATTACTTGGGCACGGCATTCAAGCGGGATTGCGCCAAGAAAACTGCATTGTCGATTGGTTGCAAGACGGTGTTGCAGGCGAACAGGCTTGGCAGTTAGAAACTTATGACGCGATTATCCTAGATTGGAATTTGCCCAAAAAAGATGGGATTAGCCTTCTCAATGCCATGCGCCATCAAGGTGATACCACGCCCGTTTTATTGCTCACGGCGCGTGATACGCTGAATGACAAAGTGATTGGTTTAGACAGTGGTGCAGATGATTATTTGGTTAAGCCATTTGACTTAGAAGAATTATTAGCACGATTAAGGGCATTAGTGCGGCGTAACCAAGGGCGAGCCACGCCTAAAATTTACTACGCTGATTTATGCTTAGACCCTGCTGCACATACTTTAACCCAATCAGATAACCCCGTTAAGTTATCCAACAAAGAACTGTTAATTCTACAAATTCTGCTAGAAAATATCGGCAAAGTGATGTCGCGCCAACAACTGGAAGAAGCTTTATATGGTTGGAATGAAGACATTGAAAGCAATGCAGTAGAAGTATTTATCCATCATTTACGCAAAAAGTTGGGCAAACATCTGATTATCACCATTCGCGGCGTTGGCTATACGATTCCGAAACAATGAATATCTCGATAACAAAGCATTTATTGATTTTAGTGTTGGGTATCAGTTGCCTGTTTTGGGTGGTGATTGCAGGACAAGCTTATTTCCATTCTCAACATGAAATTGCCGAAGTGTTTGACGCAAACCTCGCACAAAATGCCCGTGCCTTATACGCGCTACTTAAACATGAAATGGATGATGATGAGCACTTTGAAATTGATAGTGATTTGCCGTTAATCGGACATCGTTATCAACAGAAAATTGCCTTTGTGGTGCGCACACATGATGGCAATATTATCGCACGTTCGCCTTCAGCCCCCTTGTTTCCGATTCCAGACCAAAATCAACCACTGTATCAAGACTTCCAAACCGAACAATATGAATGGCGGGTGTTTACACTGAATTTGCAAGAAGGCATTATTCAAACTGCTGAGCGACATTTTATTCGTAATGAATTAATTCAAGAAATTACGTGGGGCACGGTGTATGTGTTTATTATTGGATTGCCAATATTGGCTATTTTGATGGGCATTGCAATTCACCGTAGTTTACAACCTTTGCGCCGCTTGGTTGCTGAAATTAGCCAGCGCACCCCTGAACAATTACAACCGATTCAACTACAATCATCACCGCCAGAAATTTCAACCGTTGTTAATGCACTAAATCAATTATTACAACGCCTTGATTATACGTTGAGTAATGAACGACGCTTTACCTCTGATGCAGCCCACGAGTTGCGTACTCCATTATCTGCTTTAAAAATCCAAGCTCAAGTTGCGCTCCGTGCTAAAACCATTATCGACAAAGATAAAGCCCTGCAAGATGTGGTGAAAGGTGTGGATAGAGCCACCCATTTAGTGACTCAATTATTAATTTTAGCGAGAATGGATGCCTCACAAACCATGAAAAAGCAAACGGTTGATATAAAAGCAGTGATTCATCAAGTTGTGTCAGATTTATCCAGTGCAGCATTGCAAAAGCACATCGATTTAGGCGTGGACATCAATACCGATCAAACAACGATTCAAAGTAATAACGAAGCCTTGTATACACTGTTACGCAACTTGGTTGATAATGCTATTTTATATACGCCAGAACAAGGACAAGTCACTATTTTTTTAAACCAAGGTTCTGAATGTATCACTTTGACTGTACAAGATAATGGTGTAGGTATTTCTATTGAACAGCAACAACAAGTTTTTGAGCGGTTTTACCGTGGCGAGCATGACAAACAGGGTAGCGGCTTGGGCTTGTCAATTGTGAAACGTATTGTAGATTTACACAGCGCACACATTCAATTTAAACCTGTGAATCAAGGTTGTTGTATCGAAATATGCTTTTTATCAAATCTTACAAATATCTCTTAAACATTGATTATCAACGCTGTTTAATCACTAATAAAGTAATATCGTCATATACCGTTGCTTTACCAATATGTTGATGCACATCAGCAATAACTGCATCTTTAATCTGTTCCGCCGTCTTCGACCAGTGACAGCTAATCACTTCACATAATCGATCCATGCCATAAAAATCTTTTGCCTCATTTTCTGCTTCGGTAATCCCATCCGTATATAAAATGAAGCCATCGCCTTGATGTAAAGTCACTTCAATATCCGAGATAAAAGCTTGAATATCAGCCTCTAAACCAATTGGAAAACCTAAATCCATGGTATCAATGCGTTCAATTTCACCATTTTGACGTACCAGTAAAATTTCTTCATGTTGGCCACTGATTCGTGCTTTACCATTGCAATAATCCACCACGGTTAAAGTGAGATTTTTATCTGTTTCAATCCGATTGACATTGTCGTAAATGGTGCGATTCAGTACAGTGAGACAGCGTTCAGGCTCACAAATATTATTGGTGAATAAAAGACGGAGCGCGGTTTGTACCATCAACATAATCATACCGCTGGAGAGGCCATGCCCCGTTACATCGCCAATCGCAATTTTTACCTTATCGTCATAATGCAATACATCGTAATAATCACCGCCCACCATTTCCGCAGGCTGCATATAACCCGCAATATCCAGTTCAGTAATCGATGCTAATTCTTTAGGTTTAGGCAGAATCATTTGCTGAAACTCACGCGTCACATCCAGCTCAGCCGTTAGACGGGTATTATCTTCTTTTAAGAATTCATTCAATGTACGGATTTCTTCATAGGCAAGCTCCAGTTCTGATGTACGTTCTGCCACTTTCATTTCTAAATTATTAAATAGGCTTTTAAGCTGATTTGCCATCGATTGGAATGCAACTGCAAGTTGGCCTAATTCATCACGACGTTCGATAGGTAATTGATGCTCCCAATGGCCTTGGGCTAGATTCTGTGCAGCACGACTGAGTGATAAAATTGGCGCGGTGACCCAACGCACGATAAAAAAGCCAATCAAGCTGCTCATTAATAAAGCAAAAATCATCAGGCTAATCGTCGTATAAGTATTGTGTTGAATTTTATCCATAAAATCAGATTCGGGCACAACGACCACGATTGACCAATTGAGGCCGTTGTTTTGATAAGGTAAAATTTCAACCAGTTGCCGCTCGGATTCTAAATAAAAGCTGAAACGATTTAATTTTTCATGTCTTTCTAAATGCTTAGCTGTAGCTTGAATCAGAGGGTTTTCACTGTGAATAGCTGCAAGTCGTTTGATTTTGACTGAAAATTTATCAAGTTGAAATAACTTTTCTAGGCTCGATGTCGCAACCAATAATCCCGTATCATTTTCAATAATAAAGGTTTTGCCTTGCTTGCCTATTTTTAAGCCATGTAAAAATTGACTAATATCATCTAATTTCAAATTTGCTGACACTACACCCACTAATTGATTATCAATATGGATAGGGCTGCTATAATTCAGAGCCAGCCATGTATTGCCTAAAAAGTTCAGCACATGACTCCACTGTTGATTTTTGCCTGCTTGAACGTGCCAAATAGACTCATTTTCCTCAATGGTTTGCTTATACCAATTTTGTTGCTTCACATCAAAGTTAGGTGAAACCCGCAATGCTGTATCGGACATTTTTACGCCATGCGCATCAGCTTTGTAGGTCATCAAGTTGGCATGATGCACCGTTTCTAAATGATAAAATCCACTATTATGTCGCTCCAACCCAACAAATGCCCCATGTTGATTGCCTAATTGAATATGGCTTAAAGAAGGAAATGCCTTAAGGTGATGAGTGAAGTGTCGAGCAATATCATGCATATCATCAATAGAAACAAAGCTTTCTGTTAATTCATTGCTGATATACCGATTTACAATCATCGGCGTTGTGAGATAACGATTGAGATGCTCATGAATGCGCAAGCCAATTTCAGAACGTAATTGCAAAGTAACTTCATTAACAGCTAGTTGCCCATTACGTAACGACAGCCAGCCTGTTAAACCCACAGATAAACAGATAAGAAGCAAAAAAGGTAATGTCAGTGCGGTGCGTAGATGTAGCGTATTGATGAAATTGGATAATTTTGATGCAGCAACCATAAGAGTTTACAGCTAGCCATTCAGGATGATAAATAGCGCATTGTAAAGGTCAGATACTGCAATTTGATGACGTGTGATGCATTAATGAAGGTAGGAATAGGGATATTTTAAATAAATATAAAATTTAACAGGACTGCCACATTTATATATAGCAGCCCCAAACTTATGATGCTCACAAATTATTGTGTTGCTGCTTCTGCCGCTTTTTTGCGTGCTCTTTCTACTGCTGCCGCTTTTTCTTTTTGTTCAACTTCTAATAAGTATAAGAAGCTCACTTTAAAATCACGAGAGGCATCATCACCCGTATTCATTTTGCTTAATGCCGAAGTGACATCCATTGTAGCCATGGTCACGGCTTGGAATTTAGTCGCATTGGCATACATGTTAAATAACAATTGTTGGTCTTCAATCGTGTGCTGAGGGTCTAATACTCGTGCTGCAACATCACGTAATGCATCAGTATCAGACTCTGAAGCCGCTTCAACAAATGAGTGTAATTTTGCATTGAATTCACTGGGTGGCATCGTATCTACTAATGCGCCAATACGTGCTGCATCTTCGTCTTCCATTGCTTGAGATAAAGGGCTAAAGGTTAAAATTGCACCTAATGCGAGTACAAGAGGTAATTTCTTACACAACATAAACAATCCTTCTGTTAGATATTTAACATAAGTTAATAATTCTTGCTCAGTGATAATTATATGCTAATATTCAAATATTGCTATCTTTGTCACATGTTTTTACAAAAACAAAGATGCAACCTGTTCTATTTTCTCTGTTTTTGCCGCTAAAACATTGTCGCTTCATATTGATTATTATTCACGTATTTTATAGCCGATTTCTAACAGCCATAAACAAACCACACTCACAATAATGAAAAAGCTTAACGTTACGAGAAAGCTGGTCATGATATTGGCATCGGATACCCCTAGAAAACCATAACGGAATCCATCAATAATATAGAAAAATGGATTAAAATAAGAAACCTGCTGCCAAAAACTGGGTAGTGAATAAATAGAATAAAATACACCACTTAAGAATGAGGCAGGAATAATCACAAAGTTGGTAAAACCTGCAATATGATCCCATTTTTCTGCCCATAGCGCGACGATAATACCCGTTGCACCCAGCATCGCACTACCTAACACTGCAAAACCTAGAATAATAGCGAAACTATGCACAGGCAGTTGTACAAAAAAGATAGACGCTAACCATACGCCGATACCAACGAACAAACCGCGCATAATCGCAGCACCCACAAAAGCAATATAAAACTCTAAACTGGATAATGGCGCGAGCAACATAAACACAAGATTGCCCATCATTTTAGACTGAATTAGGCTTGAGGAACTATTAGCAAATGCGTTTTGGGTAATACTCATCATGATTAATCCCGGAATCAAAAAGCTGGCATAGCTGACCCCGTCATAAATTTCGATATTGCCCGATAAGACCGAAGAGAAAACCAATAAATATAATAAAACTGTGACAATTGGTGCAAGCAAGGTTTGTGTTGAGACTTTAAGAAACCGCCACATTTCTTTACTAAACAAGGTATACAATCCGTATCCATTCATGCTGTTGCTTCCTTGTTGGTTAAGCTCATAAAGACCTCTTCTAACCCCGGTTCTTGTGTATGTAAATCGACAAAATTAATTTGAGCACTGCGTAAACTTTCTAATACATCACTGACCGTATCGTGTTCACGGTGTAGGCGTAAAACCAGTTGATTATTTTCAAAGCTCTGCACTTTATCTTGTAATGAGGTAGGAATATCAGCGTGATTTTCTAAGCTCAAACAGAGCAAACGGAACGGATAACGTCCAAGCAAAGCTTGTTTATTATCCAATGCCACGACTTCACCATGATTTAAAATCGCAATTCGATCACATAAAGATTCTGCTTCTTCTAAATAATGGGTGGTTAAAACAATGGTGTGTCCTTTGTCATGTAGTTGGGTTGCAAAGTCCCACAACATTTTACGCAGTTCAATATCCACCCCAGCGGTTGGTTCATCTAACACAACAACAGGCGGTTTATGCACCAATGCTTGACCAATTAATACGCGCCGTTTCATGCCACCAGATAGCTCAAACATATTGGTATTGGCTTTGTCGCTGAGGCTCAAAATTTCTAGGAGTTCATCAAGCCACACTTCATTTTCACGCCCAAATCCGAAATAACCTGATTGCAAACGTAGTAATTCTTTGACGGTGAAAAATGGATCATATACTAATTCTTGTGGTACAACGCCGAGTGATTGTCTGGCTTGTCGCCATTGTTTGCGCACATCATGACCTTTGATGCTGATTGAGCCGCTGGTGGCTTTTACCAATCCCGCCATGATATTGATGAGTGTGGATTTGCCTGCGCCATTAGGGCCTAATAAGCCAAAAAAGCTCCCTTCAGGAATCTCAAAATCAACCCCTTTCAGGGCGTGCAGTTGTTTGTAATGTTTATGGACTTGTTGAATACGGATTGCGGCCATGAGGATATATTCGATTTATCATTGATTATCCCCTATATCGTATCATTTGTAGAAAACTCAATAAAAAATAGGATATAACATTTCATTCATTCTGATTAGAAATATTTTGCAAATCCTTGAGCTGGTTATTTTCAAGCTCAATTATATGAATGAGTAACGATATGATTCGTATCTGTATATCTTCATTAGTTTTTTGCTTATATTGATAAAGTGATTGTTTACTTACACCCAAACGTCTAGCAAGCTCATTATCAAGATTGTCATGAGTGATTAATTTAAGCCTCTTTAATATTTGTTCAGATGTCAGTATGTCCATTTGGTTACTAAATTTTATTGACTGTAGTAAATGATTTATTTACTATACGCCTAGATGATTTGTATTTCAATGATAATAATTTATGGAACATATTCGATTTGTTGATTTATTCGCTGGACTTGGTGGTATTCGTATTGGTTTTGAACAAGCTTGCACGGAACTTAATATTTCATCCAAGTGTGTTTTTACTTCAGAAATAAAGTCTTATGCTGTTGATATATATAGATATAATTTTAATGATGACATTGTTGAAGGTGATATTACAAAAATTGATGAGAATAAAATACCAGATTTTGATTTTTTATTAGCAGGATTCCCATGTCAAGCATTTAGTACCGCAGGCAAAAGAGCAGGTTTTGATGATGTAAGAGGTACTTTATTTTTTGATATAGCAAGAATTTTAAAGGCAAAACAGCCAGCAGGTTTTTTACTTGAAAATGTTGAAGGACTTGTAACTCATGATAAAAAAGCATCAACAGATAAAATCGGTCATACATTAACAACAATTATTCAGATTTTAGAGGATTTGGGTTATCACACAACGTGGAAAGTTTTAGATGCGAAAAACTTTCAAGTTCCCCAGAGTCGTAAAAGAATTTATATTGCAGGTAGTTTGAAAAATATGGTTTCTTTAAATGAGTTTGTAGAGAAACATGCTTACTTTAAAGATATACGAGAACAAGGGTTACCTTGTTTAGATACAGTATTTACTAGAAAATTATTAGAACTTTATTCACCCGAAGGTTTAGAAGGTAAGTCTATTAAAGATAAACGAGGGGGAACAAATAATATTCATAGCTGGGAACTGGAACTAAAAGGACAACTTTCTAACCAGCAAAAAGAACTCATGGGCTTACTGCTACGAGAGCGTAGAAAGAAAAAATGGGCAGAATTAAAAGGTATTACATGGATGGATGGTATGCCCTTAACATTGGATGAAATTCATTCATTCTACAATTTTCTCCCAAAAACCAAACTTCAACAGCTATTAGATGATATGGTTTGTAAAAAATATATTAGATATGAACATCCCAAAGATTTAGTGATGACTGAAGCTGGGAGAAAAAAACGTGAATATGCAACACATCTTGAAAAAGGCTATAACATCGTTACGGGTAAACTGAGCTTTGAATTGAATAAAATACTAGGTAAAAACTGTATTGCACCAACAATTGTGGCTACAGAAGCGGATAAAATTGGTGTAATTGATAACAATAAAATAAGACGTATGTCTGAACGAGAGTGCTTGCGTTTTTTTGGTTTTCCTGAATGGTATCAGTCCAATATATCACATAAGCAATTGTATGATTTAATTGGTAATACAGTTGTTGTTCCTGTGATTAAAGCAGTATCACATCGAATATTACGAACATTTTAGGCTATTGCTTATTCATTTTGCTAAGATTTTCAAGATATAATGTTTTATAACTACTGCCTGTATAATCCTGTTGGGTTTTGAATAGCGCGTTGATAAAATCTTGTTTTGAAGCAAACGTTTTATATTTTGTTTTATCTGAATACCAATTGGCTGGTCGAATATTATAAATAACATCTCTTTTAGTTTGTGTTTTCAATGCCCAACGTTCTGAAGGACATGTTATTTCCCATATCTTTTTTAACCACACATTCTCGATTTTTAAAGCTGACTTTTCTAAGCGATAAGCAAAAATCAGATAGTCTGAATCAACTCTTTCTGGCATATGAGCAACTGATTCACAATATGACTCAAAGTTAGCTAAATCAAAATTGGCCGAAGCCGAAAAATCAAATGTTTTCACCTCCAATAATGATTGGTCTTTCCCAATATAATAATCAGGAAATTCTTGACTACTACCTTGTTTTTTAGGATTGGTAATATTAAACCGATGTTTATCAGCCCATATGCCAAACCACTCTTCAATCAATCCACCAATACCATCTTTACCTTCAACTTGTATTGATATATTGCCTATACGGAAAGTTGTTTCCCCTTTTAGACTATCTAGTTCCACTAGTAACGTTTTATGTATTCTTACAGATTCTTTGTGATACATTGTTGCCATGCTCTAAAACTATATGCTGATATATTGCTTGTTGCCGCTACACTAGTGCAGCAGCGAGCAATATTGGGTAGCTTAAAATATTTATAGTCAGTTATTCACCACTATTTTTTGCATTCACTGTTTCAATTAAACCATCCATGCCTTTTTCTTTGAAAATCTTTTGGAATTCAGCACGGTAGTTAGTCACTAAGCTCACACCACCCGCACTTACATCCCATACTTTCCAACTACCTTTTTTAGTACGTAATGAATAGTCCAATTTCACTGTATTGCCGTTATATTTGACTAAAGTTTGTACTTTCACCCGTTTTGCCCCTTCTTTGGCACGAACAGGTAAATACTCAACAGACACATCTGATTTAGCTGCTTCAATCAAAGTATTAGCATAAGTGCGAATTAATAAATCACGAAAAGCTTGGACAAATTCTTTTTTCTGCGCTTTAGTTGCAGATTTCCAGTTTTTACCCACGACTAAACGTGACATTGCGACAAAATCAAAATGAGGTAAAACATGTTCTTGCGCAACACTCAATGGGTCTTCAGCATTTTCCTGAATGGCTGCTAGCACTTGGTTGGTTGTTGCTTCAATTAAAGCTTTAGCATCAGCAGGTTCAGTACCTTGAGCCGATACGCTTTGACCAATAAACAAAGTTAAGAATAAAAAAGTTGTATATTTAAAAAGCTTCACAATCAAATCTCTCCATTAATTAAAAGTAGGATGTTCCAATGTCTTATTGACTATCCACAATATCGTATCGTTTAAAAAAAACTCAATAAAAAAAGGAGTACAACCGATGCTGCACTCCCATTTTTAAATATCAATCACGAAAAAACTAAGCCAATAATTCCGCAACGCCATTCACTTCAGCAAGTTGTGACATTTGCTGCGGCATGTTTTGTAAATCCAAAGTGGATTGTTTGGTTAAACGTTTTAATTCCAATAACAAGGCCAAGCCCGCGCTATCAGTTCGAGTTACAGCACTTAAATCAACAGTCTGTGGTTTAGGCGTTTGCTGTGAAAAGCTTTTCAACAATGTAGTCACACTATTCACATCCAACTCACCACTGAGCTGCCACGTATTTTGATCTTGAACAATCCACTGAGCCACAATTATTTACCTTTGTTTTTCTTGTTGACTGCTTTGATTAAACCTTCCATGCCTTTTTCTTTGTGAATCTTTTGAAATTCAGCACGGTAGTTGGTTACTAAGCTTACGCCGCCAGCGGTGACATTCCAGACTTTCCAGCCATTTTTCTTCTGACGTAGCGAATAGTCGAGTTTGATGGTTTTACCTTTGTATTTCACGCGGGTTGGGACAACCACTTTTTTCGCCCCCTCTTTGCCTCGCACAGCTAAGTAATTCACGCTGACTTTAGATTTTGCTGCTTCTTTTAAGGTGTTGGCATAAGTGCGGATCAATAAATTACGAAAAGCTTGTACAAAACGTTTTTTCTGATCTTTGCTCGCACCTTTCCAGTTTTTACCCACCACTAAACGCGACATTGCCCAAAAATCAAAATGCGGTAGCACATGTTTTTTAGCCACATTAGCTGCATTTTTAGGGTTTTTCTTAATCGATGCTAATACCTTATCAGTGGTGCTTTTAACCAGCTTTTGCGCATCTGCATTCGCCGCCCATGCACCTTGCATAGTAAACGTCATCAAGCATAAAAAGACTACATGTTTAAACAAATATTTCACAATCAAGTCTCCTCATAAAAAGGAATTAAGTGAGTTTATCTTAGCATATTACTCTGAACCTGAATCGTCGCTGCCTTTGGCAGCAGTGTTATATAAGAACTGTCCAATTAACTGTTCTAAAATCACAGCGGACTGAGTAATAAACAATTCATCTCCATCAGCTAAAAATTCTTCATCTGCGCCCACTTCTAAGCCGATATATTGCGCCCCTAATAAACCCGCCGTAAAAATACTGGCCGATGTGTCTGCAGGTAAACGCTGATATTGGCTATCAATAGTCATAGTGACAACAGCTTGGTAAACCTCATCGTCATAGCTGATTTCAGAGACTTGACCGACTTTAACCCCACCCACTTTAACTGGAGATTTAACTTTTAGACCGCCTATGTTGTCAAAATTTGCACTAATTTGGTAACCATTATCGGTTTGTACATTTGCCAAATTACTGACTTGCATTGCCAACATAAACAAAGCTGCTAAACCTAATGCAACAAAAAAGCCTACCCAAATTTCAATTGTTCTAGACTGCATGGTTATTCCTAATCTTTATGGCCTGCGAATATTATAACAAGCGGTTTTATAAGAGGTGAATTAATTATGATGCGTTATCAGCTGGTTTTGATCCAAATAAACGTGCTAAGGCTGCAAACACTGTTTTGATGCCAGACCAAATTTTAGGGAGTAACCAAACCATCAGTAAAATAAAGACCGCGAGTAAACCAATAAATACCCATGGGTGATATAGTGCTGCCCATAAACCACCGAAAACTGCAGCATCCTCCGTTACTGAAGCCGTCCAGTTGGTCACAGGTTCAGGTGAAGTGTTAAGCAACACCCGACCGCCAGCTTTGGTTGCATGACTACCTGTTGCCAGTGCGCCCCCTAAAATCAAGCCTGCCATTTCAGCAGCTATACCTAAATCCCCAACCGCGCCCGCAGCCAACAATGCCCCTAATGGAATACGAATAAATGTATGTATCGAATCCCATACACTATCAAATCCGGGGATTTTATCTGCGAAGAATTCCACGCCGTACATCAGGGCAGCTGAACCTAATACTAGAGGATGTGACACAATTGCAAGCGTTTCAGGCAATGTCACTTGTCCCGTCACTTCCAATACGCCCAACATTAAAACCGCTGCGTAAATATTTAGGCCACTCGCCCAGCCTGTGCCCAATGTCAGCGCAACCGTGTTTAAAATCTCAGTGGTTTCCATATGTTATGCCTTACTATAATAATCAATTTATTGAAGATGACACATTATAGTATGAAATAGAAAAATACTTAAAAAAGCTTAATCTCTCAGATTGGTACAATTTGAATGGATGACTATAATGATTATTTATTCATCTATAAAATTTTACTTGGACAGAACCGCTGTATTTGTTATAAGAGAAGCCATGAGGTCTATGTCTCATTAATAATGAATCGTTGACAAACTTGTGATAAATAGATGAAACTAAAATTGGGATAGGGTTAAACAGAACGACACCATTGCTTGAAATCATATTGCACCTCCCCAATAAATTTACTTATTTAGTATGAAATTACTAAGAGTCCAACTTTATTAAAGACTTACCCATTATGAAACGACCTGAATTGCTTGCACCTGCGGGAAACCTAAGAAACATGCGTTACGCTTTAGCTTATGGAGCTGATGCTGTATATGCTGGCCAACCGCGTTATAGTCTGCGAGTTAGAAATAATGATTTCAACAAATTAGATAGCTTTGAACAAGCAATACAGGAAACCCATGCTCACGGAAAGAAGTTTTATGTTGCCGCCAACATCCTACCGCATAATACAAAATTAAAAACCTTTCTTGATGACCTTGAACCTGTGATTCATATGCAGCCTGATGCATTAATTATGGCTGACCCCGGTTTAATCATGATGGTGCGAGAACGTTGGCCAGAAGTACCCGTTCATTTATCTGTTCAAGCCAATACAATGAACTATGCTAGTGTTAAATTCTGGCAGCAACTCGGCTTAAAGCGGATTATTTTGTCACGTGAATTATCACTCGAAGAAGTTGCAGAAATTCGTCAACAATGTCCAGATATGGAATTAGAAGTTTTTGTCCATGGTGCGTTGTGTATTGCCTATTCTGGTCGTTGCTTGTTGTCAGGTTATATGAATCACCGAGACCCTAACCAAGGTACCTGTACCAATGCTTGTCGCTGGGACTATAAAGTGCATGAAGGTGAATCAGCAATCACAGGCGAAGTCGTACCCAAACAAACACCTCACTTAGGAGAAGGTGAGACCCAAGATGGCGTGTTTTTATTAGAAGAACGCACACGGCCTGATGAATTGATGCCTATTTTTGAAGATGAACATGGCACTTATATTATGAATTCCAAAGATTTACGTGCCGTACAACATGTGCATCAACTTACTGAAATGGGTATTGATAGTTTAAAAATTGAGGGGCGCACAAAATCACATTATTACGTTGCACGTACGGTTCAAGTGTATCAACAAGCCATTGACGATGCCGTTAAAGGTCAACCATTTGATATGCACCTGATGGATGAATTAGAAAAATTGGCTAATCGGGGTTATACCGAAGGCTTCTACCGCCGTCATGTACATGATGAATATCAAAACTACACAACAGGCAATTCGTTACGAGATAAACAGCTTTTTGTTGGGGAGATTTTAAAGCAAGATGCTGAAACAGGATTAGCGGAAATTGATGTCAAAAATAAATTTGAAGTGGGTGATATGATGGAACTCATGACTCCAGCAGGCAATATCCATTTCCAATTAGAAGCCATGCAAGATGAAAAAGGCAACGCCATGCAAGTCGCGCCGGGGTCTGGTTATACTATCTATACCAAATTACCTACTGATACGGCTGTAGACAAAGCATTGTTGTTAAAAAATTTAGAGTGATTTTATATACATTGCTCTTCCCTCACTCATCAGGGTAAGAATAGTTTTATATACATTAAGTTTGCAGCAAAAAATAATAGAACCTGTGAGCTTAATGGCGTATCAAAATGGATGAAGTTATGAAAAAAATCATTCACCGAGCTTACCAGCGCAAAATAGAAGACCTTGGCTGGATACGCATTGCCACTTCTTTAAAACCCGAACTTTCTGCTGCAGAACAACGTCACTTTGGCTGTTTAGTACGGCTTGATGACACGATGTTGCAACCTGGGGCACGTGGTTTTGGAATGCATTCACATAATAATGTGGAAATCATTTCTATTGTGATTAAAGGCCAGTTATTGCATGAAGACAGTGTAGGACATCGTGCGATTTGCCAAGCGGGTGATATTCAAGTCACTTCTGCAGGTTCTGGCATCATGCACAATGAGTCTAATGCCTCAGAACATGATGGAGTGGAAGTCTTACAAATTCGGATTTTACCCAGTAAAAAAAATCTGATGCCAAGTTATCAAAATTTGGCTTCTCAAGATATTCCACGAAACCAGTGTCAATTGTTAATCGCACCTAACACAAAACAAAAGAAGGTCTTACAAATTAATCAAGATGCCTATTTTTATCGGGGTCATTTTGACGCACACTTTTCTTATCGTTACCATTTAAAGAAGTCAGTAAATGGCGTGTATTTTTTTATATTATCAGGGAAATTGAAAGTCGGTGATGAAGTGTTAGAACGGCGAGATGGTTTAGGGCTGTACTTTTTTCAAGAAGTGGATGTATTGGCATTGGAAAAATCTGAAGTGTTGGTCATAGAAATTCCCATGAATCATCAGTTTATTTAAAAGTCATACGGATTTTCCCAAATACGATTGGCTTTTTCATAAACCAACCCATTGGTTAAACGAATCACTTTGTCTAAATCTAAGGTATTCAGCTTTAATTTTAAATCTAATGCATCCAAGCTGGTCGCAATTTCATTAATAGTGGGCATAATTCGCTTAAGATGGGAAGGGATATGTTTAGAGATGATTTCATAAGCACTGTTTTCGCCATCATGTAATAAGCTGCGCAATTTAAGGTCTTTTTGTACAGTTTGCATGATTTTGATAAATGCCTTAATACTATTTGAAATCCGCTTGACACAAGTTCTGATTTCGCGCACCCGATGGAAAATATCTAAAATACTGGAAATTAAGAATAAAACCATCAATTCATCTGGTAGCCGCTGCTCTGCGTCCACGTCATTGATACCATCATCTTCCACTCCAGCAATCAAATTTTCTGAAATACCAATCATCAATAGCAATTTATCATTTAGCAAACCAATAAGCTTATCACTGGCATCATTTAAATGCTCAAAATGTAAATGGCTATCATATTTGGTTAGTACGATATTTTCATGCTGCATTTCTAACTTAATTTTATCAATCGTGGGTTCATGTAAGTCTTGTTTAAGTGCGTCACTGATTGCAATCAAAACAGGTGTATTTTCATGATCCTCATGATCTTTCATTTTTAATAAAGCTTTGATAACAGGAATAATCGTATTGATTCGGTCGATATGACGGGTAATTTTAATTGTATTAGAAATGATGCTTTGAGTATGTTGATTGGCATTATGTAAAATTTGAATACGCTTAGAGAAAGTCTTACCTTGAGCGGATTGTTTGATATTTTTGCTTTTTTTACTTAATAATTGAGAATAGTGTATTAATTGAGTGGAAATAACTTTTTTATCATCGATATTAATTTCGTAAATACTGCCTGCAGCGATGTCAATGGTTCTTTCTATTTCAAGTAATTTTTGTGACTCTTCATACACCCGCGCGTACTTTTTCATTTGTAAAAATTCAGGGATACGGTCTTCTAAACTATTAGAAATACGTTCAAAATAGTTACTTAGCGAGGTTCTAGCGGGATTATTACGCGCTTTTGGAATTTTGGGTAGTTTTGAACGCATTGTAGATTCCGCAAAGTGGCTTACACTGAGATTAATCCTGTAGGTTCTGCTGTTTACATAGCCAACGTGTTGCAAATTCTGTGACTATGCGCTGTTTTTTGACTACTGTTATACTATTTAATTATCACAACATCAAGATGACACAGAATTGACATGATGTTAGGCTGTGCACATATTTTAAATTAACCGAGTGACACACGATGAAAACAAGATTGTTACGTTCTCAAACCCTGTTGGCACAAAAAGGCTTTACATTATTAGAAATGTTGGTCGTTTTGGTTATCATTGGTTTATTGGCTGGATTAGTTGGCCCTAAACTCTTCTCTCAAGTTGATGAAGCAAAGATGAAAACAGCAAAAACACAGGCTAAAATGCTAAAAGGTGTTTTAGAAGTGATGCGTTTAGATATTAGTCGTTTCCCAACTGCGGAAGAAGGTTTAAATTTACTTATTACTGCTCCTACTGATGAAGCAATCAAACCTTTTTGGAAAGGCCCTTACGTAGAAGATGGCATTATACCTGTAGACCCTTGGAATCGACCTTACCAGTATGATGCAAGAGCTCCAAGTACTGGTGGCTTACCTTTTAGTTTGTACTCGTTTGGTGCTGATGGCCAAGCAGGTGGCGAAGGCTTTGACGCAGATATTGGTTACACACCTGTCCAATAATTCTTCTTAAAGGCTGTTGATTCTCTAAATAGATAGAAATTTACAGCCTTTTTACATTTTGGAAACACTTATGAATACTGATGATCTAAGTACTGAGCGCAAATTTATGCTGCTTTTGCGTAAAACCTTTGCCAGTGTTGTACGAGAAACTGCACCGCGTGATGGTGTATCTTCACCTTTTTCAGAGCAGACCATTGAAGATATTCGCTTATGTTTATCTTTAATTTCTGAGCGGGAACGCGCATTGGCTGCGGAAGATGGTGCTGAAAGCCAAATGCGCCCACGCTTTGTAGACGAGCCTCAACAAACAGCACAAGTGGTTACTTTACATACTCGCAAAAAAGAGTCTTAAACTACCACATTTCTGGTAGATCAGCGGGTGTTTGCTCTATAGGATAAACCGTAAATTGTGCTGTATTATTTGTATTCTCTTGGTTTGGCGGCTGAATCCAGTGTGAGGGCACAATGAATACTTGCTCTGGAGAAAACGGTAGCTCGCGCGATTGCTGTTGTTGACTGTGATAGTTTTGAAAAGGACTATTTTGTTGAAAGTAAAATTGGCTATCAAGCGGCAATGTTGGTAAATCAGTATTTACATCTGGCAAATTGGGCATAGCTTGCATCATATTTTGATACATGTATTGTGACGCTTGCCAAGGGTTAGCCTGTTGTTGCTGCGGTTGGGTAAATTGTTGTTGAGGATTCCAAGGATTATAAGGCTGTGCCATATAATAATTATCCATTGAATAAGAAGGGTGATAATTGGCTTGAGGATATACAGGTTGCGTGTACGACTGTGTTGGATAAGCCGCTGAATGTCCATAAGTATTAGTATACTCTGGCAATGGTTTTGGTTGGTAATCAGGTAACCCTTGCTTAAACTCACTCGTTTGCTCTAAACGATAATATGTAGGGTTAGGATTTTCATTAGTAAAACCACTTTGATAATCAAACGGCGCAAATTTCTGCTGACCTATGGTATCGTCAGATAAACCCTGTTTAAATTCACTGGTGTTATAAGCTTGATCTAAAACCGCGTCAGGTATTTCACTACGATATTGATAATCATGAATTGGCTTCTCTACTTCTTTTGTATTTAGCGGTCGGTAGCGTGGCTGGTTTACATCTGGCACTGCCCACTGCTGAGGCTTCTCTTTGGGCTTTATCGTTTCATCTTGGCGAAATTGATACTTTAATGCATCAGATTGTGGTGCAACAGGCTGCATTTCCCATGAAACACCAGGGTATAAATGGCTAGGATAAAGCGTGGTTTGAGCTGTTGCTGTCACACTAAGCACAAATAAGCTCATCATGCAGAAAGAGGAGAATACCGTTTTTTCGATTAGCATATTTAAATATACTCAAATGTAGCCTAAATGCCAGAATAAACTGGTTTTTATATCATTACTAAAAAGTATAAGTGTAATGAGTTGCTAACAAATGAAGTACCTAAGAAAAAACGATTATTATACTATATTTTATAGGGTTAGAAAATCCCAGCCGTCCAAACCTGACATTTCTAACCTCTAAAATGACGTTTGCTAATAAATAGATTTTACCCGAAAGCCTTCTTGTTCTAACAATTTCAACAAGCCTCGTTCCCCCGGTAAATGCAACGCACCTACTGCAATGAAAGCATGACCTTCTCTTAAACGTGGCTTCATACGTTCTAACATGGTCAAATTACGCTGATCGACAATATAAGCCATGAATTTATCAACCACTTTTTGATGTTTTTCACTGCTCATATAGTTGTAACTAAAATTCATGATTTCAGTTAAATTGCGTTTTAAATACAATTGGTGCATGGTTTCCAATAAATCAGGCATTTGTTTAATTTGATTTAAAGTTTCTTCTAGCAGAATAATTTGCTCATCTAAATTCAATGTATCAAAAATTGCCAATTGTTCCTCTGCTGTTTCAAGACCATACACGGGCTTTCCCTGTGCTTGTGCATTAAAATATAGCATCATATCCAAAAATTGACCTTCTTTAGATTTTGGCATACTTAAAACCATCATTAGTGCAGATGGCTTAATCGTTTTGACTGCAATTTCAGGAATGCCATATTCTTTCAAAGCTTCTACAAGTTGCTGGTATTTATCAGGTTCAATCATCGTATCCAACGTTTTACCAATCGGCAAATACATCGCTAGAATACTCTTAAATAAGGTCGGTAATGTGATGGCAACTTCAATTGTGACACTTTTGGATTTTTTATAGTATTTTTCTATTTTGGGCGGTAAATTTAGAATTCTGGGGTCTTCTGAGTGAATTGTGCCGAGTAAGTAGCTGGGTGCATAACCGAATTTATCTATTTTCCATAATAAGCCAATTTGTTGTTCTTGTTCAGAAGCTTGTGCATGACTGAAAGCAGAAAATAAGAGCAAACAAGCAAGGGTATGATACAAAAATAAACGCTGAGCTAAATAAGACCTCATAACAACCTCTGGTGTGTGAAGCTAAAAAGCAGCATGAATTATTAGAATGAGAATATGCTGCACCTTTTGATAAATCATTTTACAAGTGGATTATGGACATGTTGCAATCGCATTCCAAATATAAATAAACTGCCGAAATAACTGACTGCACCGATAGTAATCCAGAAAAACAGCTGTACAACACGCTCGAACAACGACATGGCTATCCATTGCTCTAATGAGCCACTGCCCCACGCTAAAATCACTGTCATTAAAGCAGCTGATGCAGCAATTCTAATCAAGAAGTTGCGCCAACCTGCTAATGGTGTAAACACATTTTGTTGCCGTAAGTAATAAAACAACATACTGGCATTAATTAACGCAGCAAGTGATGTTGCTAATGCGAGTCCTACATGTTGTAAGTGGTAAATAAAAGCTAAATTCAACAACATATTGGATACCATTGCAACCACTGCGACTTTAACGGGGGTTTTAGTATCCTGACGTGAATAAAATCCAGATGCAAGCACTTTAATTAATACAAAGCCTGTTAAGCCAACGGAATATGCGATTAAACTTTGTGAAGCTCGGTAAATATCATGCTCGCTAAATTCACCACCATAAAATAATGTGGTCAACATAGGCACGGATAATGTGGCTAAACCAAAGGTACACGGCACGCCAATTAAAAATACCCAACGCAAAGCCCAATCTATTGTTGTTTCAAAGGCTTGGGTGTCTTGTTTTGCGACCAATTTAGATAAATTAGGCAAAATCACCGTGGCTAAAGCCAAACCAAACACGCCGACAGGAAATTCCATTAATCTATCAGAATAGTATAACCATGAAACACTGCCCGTTATTAAAAATGAAGCCAGTAAGGTATCGAATAATAAGTTAATTTGTGACACAGAAACCCCAAATAACGCTGGCAGCATCAAGCGGTGAATGCGTGAAACTCCTTCATGTTTTAAATTGAATTTAGGCCGAGGCACTAGGTTTAATCGATATAAAAAAGGAATTTGAAAACAAAGTTGTACGATACCTGCTATAAAAACTCCCCATGCTAAGGCCATTACAGGTTGCTCGAAATAAGGGGCTAAAAATAGCGTCGCACTAATCATACAAAGATTGAGTAAAACAGGGGTAAACGCGGGAATTGCAAATTTACCGTAAGTATTCAACACACTGCCAGCAAAAGCGGTTAGGGCAATAAAAAATAAATAGGGAAAGGTCAGCTTTAACATATCTGCGGTAAGTTGATATTTATCAGGCTGATTTAAAAATCCGGGAGCAAAGATAATAATTAGTATTGGAGAACTGAGCACGCCGATAATCGTAATAATCGCCAGCAAACCGCCTAAACTACCCGCCACATGATTGACTAAATCCTGCACTTCTTCTTTATCGCGTTGAGTTTTATATTCACTGAGCACAGGGGTAAATGCTTGGGAAAAAGCCCCTTCAGCGAATAGACGACGCATAAAATTGGGAATTTTGAACGCGACTAAAAAAGCATCTGTTGCAACACCTGCTCCAAAAGTATGTGCAATAACCACGTCTCGAATAAAGCCAAATACACGTGAAATCATTGTTATGCCACCCACAAGTACCGTGGATTTCAATAATTTATTTAACATAAAGCAGGGTCAATCATAGCTAGCAAAGGCGGGGATTTTAGCACTTTTTAAAACAGCAAGTGGTGAAACATTCGCTAAATTGTCATGCTCAGGTATCATTAGGTGATGAGTATTTTTCAAACTGATAAACGGATAGGACTGAAAGATGGCACGCAGTGCATTAACGTGGGTACAAGCAACCCGACCACAATTTTTTACCGTGATGATATTGCCAATTGTATTGGGAACAATGTTGGCGTGGCGTGAATATCAAGTATTTTCGCCTATTTTACTTGGGTTATCGCTCTTAGCAGGTATTTTGCTCCATGCTGCAACCAACGTACTCAATGATTATTTTGACCATCTAAATCAAACCGATGAATTTAATACCAACCCCTTGACTCCTTTTGCGGGCGGCAGCCGTATGATTCAGAATCAAATCCTTACCCCGAATGAAACCTATTATTTTGGCTTAAGCTTGCTGAGTGTTGCAGTGGCAATTGGATTAGTTTTAGTTTGGATGACAGGTTTAGGTTTATTGTGGGTTGGTTTGATAGGCGTGTTATCAGCTTATTTTTATTCTGCACCACCGTTTGCCTTTCATAGTCGGGGTTTAGGTGAATTATTGGTTGGGCTTAATTTCGGTATTTTGACTGTATTAGGTGCATATTATGTGCAGGCACAAAGTTTTGATACATTACCAATTATTGCAGCAATTCCATTGGCCTGTCTCGTGACTGCCATTTTATATATCAATGAGTTTCCTGATTTTGAAGCAGACAAAAAAGCAGGTAAAAATACATTGGTTGTACGCTTAGGCTTAGATGCCGCTCGCTCGGTTTTTGTCGCCTTGGTTGGTTTGAGTTTTATCATTGTTAGCATGGGCGCGTGGACAGGCTATTTTCCATTGGCGACGGTAATTGTATTTATTTCGTTGATTGAGGCTAAAAACGCAATACAGGTGTTATATCAATCCGCCGACCAACCACAAGCATTAGTGCCTGCGATTAAAAATACGATTGAACTACATTTGATGATGAGTATTGTATTAATTTTTAGTTTTTATTTACCAGAAGGCAGTTGTTTTGCTTAGAAATGTGTAAAAGCTCTGTTTGTAACTTGAACCCATTCAGGGCTTGTACTATACAATTTTAAAGTTCAAGCTTTTAGGTAGCATAAAAAGGATTAATCAATATTTTTAACAAGAGGCTCACAGTGTCCAACGCAAGCTTTAACTTAATCTTCATCATGAGGTTTGTTTATTTAGGTTTTTCACCTGTCAGTATAACTATCCACACAATTACAGCTTTATAAAAAATAGGTTTTAACAACGCATATCATTCTACATCCTATAATGACAGAGTTTAAGGCTATAATCGAAGATAAAACTGATTTAAATGAGATGCTCTAAAAAATTATTTATTTGAATATAAAGAGAAATTTTCTCACGTCCCTATCTAGTTAAAAGTATTTTTTATCTGATAAAACACTCTACTCCATATCTATATATTCATACTTGAATAGACGTATTGACTGCTTTTTTGTATATTCTCTATTAGTATACGCTCTATGTACCGTCAAATATAATTTATAGAGTTAAATTGGTTTTTTACTTGAATTTTAATACATTTTATTTTCTATCTATCATATTAATAATCTATTGTAGGATTTATTTATAGCATTGATTTATTATATAAAAACATTATATAACAAAGTTTACTATCAAAGAAAACATGCTAAAATAACAACCTTGAATCATTTTATCTAATTACAATATATTAACTAGAGATTTATTATATAAGGTAGCGGAAGTGACTCATAGTATCCAAGAGCAAGAAGCTTTGGCCACAAGTTTACTTGAAAACAAGCAAGGTGCTAAAGCTACAAAAATACTTCAGGCATTGATCGCCTTGAAACCTGCAAACATGGATTGGCTTTACTACCAATTAGGCCTTGCTTATCGCATAGATAAAAAATGGGCTAAGGCTGCTAATGCTTTTATGCAAACTTTAAAGCTCAATCCTCAATTAGCCATTGCAGCAATTGCTTTTGGTGATGTTTCAGTTGAAATGAAAGCATATATAGAAGCAGAAAAAGCCTACTTACATGCTTTGCAATTTAAAAGTGTGCATACCGAATTAGCACAGTCCTATTTACGTTTAGGTACAATTTTAATTAAAAACAAACAATATGAGTTTGCACTTCAAGCATATAAAAATGCACTAGATTTAGATAAAAACTTATGTACACAGTTAGTTGAAATTTATGCCACTTTACACAAAACATTTAACCAAGAAAATAAAGTTGAGTTAGCACAAAAGGTACTTGAGCGGACTAAGGTAATTGAGGAAGAAATTCAAAGTACCTCAAGTACTGTTGAAAAAGTTAATGACAATGAGTTACTGCTATCTCAATTGTATCAAGTACAAGAAGAGTTAGAAGTTTACTTCTTAAGAAATCAAGAGTTACAGAAAGAAAACCTTGAAAAACAACAACAGTTAGAACAATTAACACAAACAAACACAGATCAACAGCAACAAATAACACAACTAGAAACAATAAACTCGGACAAACAGCAGCAAATAGTACAACTAGAAAAGATTTATGCTGATAAACAACAAAAAATAGAGCAGCTAGAAAAGGCTCATGCCGATCAACAACAGAAAATAGAGCAATTAGAAAAGACCTATGCCGATAAACAGCAACAAATTAAACAATCTGAAAAAGTAAGTGAGAATAAACAACGGTTAGAGCAGCTAGAGAAAGAGGGCGTTTATAAGCAACAGAAAATAGCACAGTTAGAAAAAAACTATACTGACCAACAACAGCAACTACACTTACTGGAAAAAGTAAATACCGATCAGTCTCAAGCAATACAACGACTAGAAGAGGATCTTGCTGATTTCTCTTTATCAGAATCACGGTGGCATGAAGCAGCTACGCTATGGAATAAAATCATATTTGATAACCCCCAACATCCTAAGGCATATTACAAAAGAGCTTATGCGCAAGCGGCATTAAATAATCAGACTTCTATCCACTCAGACGATAATTATCATAAAGTGACAGAGATGGCTTTATCTCTACCTAGTTTTGATACTGAAACCATGCAACCGCAAGTAAAATATGTGGTTTGTAGTACAGGGCGTTCAGGTTCTTTCCTGCTATGCCGTCAATTATTCAACTCACAGCTGGGGATTCCACAAGAATATTTTAACCCCAATCATCAAGAGTTAATCAGTTCTCGCTTAGGTATTCCTAGTGCAAACAATCATGATTATTTAGCTTTTTTATTATCCCATCGAACCACAGCTAATCATGTTTGGGGAATGAAGTTACATTGGCATCAGTATCAAAATAAACAGCTATTTATTGATAATCATTTACTTGATTCAGATGTAAAGTATATTTTCTTATATAGAGATGACCTTGTTGCGCAAGCAATTTCTTACCATCTTTCATTTGTTACAGGGTGTTGGGGATTTGATGAAACGCAGACATCTGTACCACATAAAGTAGATTTTTATGATTTAGCACATATTGAGAAGTGTTACCAAAGGTTAATTGAAGGCAATGAGGGGTGGAAAACATTTTTTAAACAAAAAAACATTGAACCTCTACGCATCAAATACGAAGATTTTATTCAAAATCAACCTCACCATATGCGCAAAATTGTTGATTTTTTAGGTGTTGACCAATCAAATTATACACCTTGTGTAGCTGAACCAAAAGAACAGACCAATAGTGCTTATTTCAACTTGAAACGGCAAAGTTTAATAGATCAATTTATGCTTCGACTTAAGAAATAGTCGTAATTTTACAGTTATCAAAATTTGGGGTTAAAAAAAATCATTTTAGGAATAACTCACTAATATGGAATACGATAAGGCTAGCTTAAAGACGGTACACCAACTCTTTATTAAAGGGGAATATGAGGAAGCTCAACCGATTCTTGAGTCTCTTGTTAAAGCACAACCTGATTTTTTGCTATATCAACTCAAACTAAAAGAATGTCAATCTAAGCTGAATAATGCTAACACTTTATTAAAACAAGCAGAAACAGCTCTCGGTCAGCAAGATCATGTAAAAGCCTTAGAAAATGCCAAACTTGCAATAGAAGCCGATAAGAATTGCCATAAAGCATATAAAATTGCCGAACAAGCAGCGATTGAACTCAGCCTATTCGACGAAGCAAAACAGCTCTGGCTTTCACAACCAGCAACAAAAATCACAGCAACGCCTATTACCCGACAACATAACCCAGCCCTACCAAAACAATTTGTCTTGCCACCTGTGATTGGAGCAGGCAATGACTATAGACATATTCTTGAACAAGCCTCTATATATGACTCAAATCATTATACAAAGACGGTTTCGATTATTATGCCTGTTTATAACCGTCATCAAATCTTAGCTAACACACTTGCAGCACTTACACATCAAACCTATCCAAAAGAATTAATGCAAATCATTGTTGTGGATGATGGCAGTCATGATGAAGTACTAGAGTTCATCAAAAAATATGAGCCAATGCTGCCTATTTATTATGCAAGGCAAATTGATGATGGCTACAGATTAGCTGCTGCAAGAAATATGGGACTCAAGTTAGCGACAGGAGAGGCTATTATTTTTATGGATGCTGACATTTTACCGTATCCAAAAGATATTGAGTCTTATATGCAAGTGTTACATGTGACGGAACAGGCTGTTTTAATTGGACATCGCCGATATGTAGATGTATCAAAAATTACTGATGATATGGTGTTAGCCGATATTTCTGTTGCAACCAATCTGCCCAGTATTAATCCCAACAATGATGTTGCTGATCGTAAAAATACCCAAGGTGTATCTATAGATTGGCGATATCCCGTATATGAAAAAACTCATTATCTTACCAGTGATTTATGGCCTTTTACTAAAGCAGCTGGCGGAAACATTGCTTTTGCTCGAATACTATTGGATAAGGCAGGTTATGTTGATGAGGATTTTCAGGCTTGGGGCTGTGAGGATGGCGAACATGGTTATCGTTTGTACAATATCGGCGCGTACTTTATCCCGATGTTAAATATAGAATGTCTGCACCAAGAACCACTCGATGAAATAGTCAGTGAACCTGCAACAGGCGAGAGCTTTCGGGCTGTAGGGCATAAAATTACCAAACAAATATTAGCACGCAAATGTCCAGCTCCTATTGCACGTAAACAGTATCCAGACCTCGCATTTGAAGTGCCCAAAGTATCCATTTATATCCCCGTATACAATGCTGAAAACTATATTATCGACGCGGTACAAAGTTGTTTAGATCAAGACTTTGATGATTTAGAAGTGTGTATTTGTAATGATGGATCAACAGATCAAACGCTTGAAAGATTAGAACAACATTTTTCAGATAACCCTAAAGTTAGGTGGTTTTCACAGCCAAATGGGGGAATAGGTAAAGCAACCAATGCAGCAATTGCATTTTGTCGAGGTATGTATATTGGTCAGCTTGATGCGGATGACCGTTTAAAACCAGAGGCCGTTCGAACGTGCGTGTCAGTATTAGATAAAACCCTTGTTGATGCTGTTTATAGCGATTATGACTTTATTGATGAACAGGGTAATGGTAATTATGTGAGAGATGGTTGGTGTGGTGGACATTTTTCTCATGACTGGATGTTAACTGGCATGTTGGCAAGCCATTTCCGCATGTTTAGAAAACGCATTGTAGCCAGAGCCAATATCCAGTGTGATGAGCAAATAAAAAATGCAATCGACTTTGATTTTTGGTCAAAAATAAGCGAGGCGGCTCATATTCAACATATTCATCAAGTTTTATACAGCTACCGTTGGCATGGTCAAAACACATCAATACAACACCGCAAAGTACAAGAAAAAAATCATCTAAAAGTCGTTGCAAACAGCTTTAAACGGAGACAGATAGATACATTCTGGATAGCTCATCCAACACATAACCCATTGAATCCTAGAGAAATAAAGATTATTCCTATTAAAAATCTCACCCCTGTACAAGCAAGTGATGTGATATTTTTGATTCCAATCGATGATCCGTATGCTAAAAAAACAGAAGCCATACGCCAGACATGGGCAAATCAGCTAAAGGATAAAAGCTTTCGATATTTCTTTTTAGTGGGTGATCCAAAATTGAAATTTTCACAAGTCATTGAAGACCTACTGTATGTACCATGTACAAATTATTACGAGTCACAGCTATTAAAATTGGCTTTAGGTTATCAGTTTTTATATACACATTTTGATTTTCAATATGTTTATAAGCTTAATGACGATTGTTATCCCAATATTGCAAAAATCATTTCTGAGATATTACCTCAATTAGCAGGCAAGCAATATGTAGCAGGTGTTGTCGAACCTAAAAATAGTCAGGTCAATGTTCATCAACACTTTGAAAAATGTAGTCATCCTAAATTTAACCAGCCATTTCAGTTTAGCACCATACCATTTGCCTTTGCCAAAGCAGAATATGGGTATTTTCTTAGAAAAGATATATTACCTGTAATATTTGAACATACTAATTTATTTAGAGACGAACTGAATCATGGTGTATACAGCTATGAAGATATAAAAATTGCCGAATTATTGAATAAAAGAGAAATTATAGTTGAACCATTAGACCATTATAATATTAGCTCATTTGAGCAAAACATCGCAGGTAAGACACTAGTTTACGATATAAAAACCCCAAATATTCTAAAAAAAATTCAGTTTTGATTTTTATATTATGGGTAACATATTTCATATTGGTCTTTGCGATTTCAATATTGATGGTGAGATAAAATCCTCTTATTCCAGTGTGATTTCTATTTTTATAGATAAGTTAAACAATCAGACCCTAATTACAATTTTTGGTGATGGGAAACAAATGATAGATTTTATGTATGTGACAGATATTGTCGGTGTAAATATATTAGTGATGGATCCGGTGACGTGTGGATTTAATTAATACACTACAAACAACTTCTAATACTTCATTTGTCAATCAACGTTACTCAGGAAAATATGCCACTCACAGGCTGACAATATCTCTGGTTCAACATGAACTTAGCTGGATGCCAAATTGGTCATTAGAGCAAGGTTTGTATCAGATGCTTGCAACTTTATAATGTATATCTATTTTTGAAAATATGATGAAATTTAGTTCAATATTGATTATTACCTATGGTAGAAGTGGTTCTACGTTACTACAGGATATTTTAAACTCTGTAGATGGCTGCCTTATTCGGGGTGAAAATGAGAATGCTATTTTTCATTTATTTCAAATGTATAAAAAGCTTGTGCATAATAAAAATAAGCGAATAACTTATTCACATCGCTCAAGTAGCCCTTGGTATGGTATTAGTGCTATTGATGAAGAACATCTTTTGACACATATGCAACATTTAGTAAAAGATATGCTGTTAGCAGATAAAATATCTGATTCAACCATTCAATGCTATGGTTTTAAAGAAATTAGATACATTGGTATAGATAAAGCGGAATTAACAGAGTATCTTGATTTCCTGAATAAAATATTCCCAAATCCAGCGTTTATCTTTAATACATGTAACATTGATGATGCTCTAAAAAATAGCTGGTGGAAAAAACCTCAACAGGCCAGAAAAAAAATAGTAAAGCTAGAGCAATTTTTTGATCAATACACTCATCATCACCCTAATTGTTTTCAAATTTGCTATGAAGACGTTGTTGCCAATGGAGATAAGTTAAAAGCCCTATTTAATTTTATTGGTGCAAACTACTCAGCTGAGCAAATTAAGCACATATTATCCATCCCATACAGTGATAACCCAACAAAAGAAGCAACCCAACAATTAAGCATAAACGATAATACAAAACCCCATTTTTTAATTAGTGATGCACAAAAACCTGTTACAAATCAGTCACACTACATGCCTAAACAATGTCCTCAAACAGGTATGTCTGACAAAATGCAACCTGTAAAAAGTGCTTCTACTCATACATTGGATAGCCCCAATTCAACTCAAACACAGCCTAAACCAAAAAATAATACCGAAAAGGATGTTGATAAAAAGTTCTTATTTGAATATTCAATATGGCTTGAAAAGCAACAAGCAATCTTTGTTTATGTGCCTAAAATTGCTTGTACTACTTGGAAAAGCCTTTGTCGATTCCTTGATGGAAAAGAAGATTGGCGTAACTCACGTGGTGTTCATAATAAACAGAATAATCAACTTACTTTTTTGTCAGACATACTGGAAAAAGAGCAAATACTCAAAGATAAAAATATCAAAAAATATACTTTTGTGCGTAACCCATACTCCAGAGCCTTATCTGCATATAAAAATAAAATTGAACCTTTTACTGATATTGAGAAAGGAACTGATTTTGAAATATTATCAGCACACCAGTATTACTTTAAGGTTTATACAGAAATAGAAAGCTTTATTGAAACAAATTTACCTACTGAAACAGGCGTTAACTTTTTTGGGTTTCTAAGTTGGTTGCACCTGTCTAAAAGCCATAGAATTAAAGATCGGCACTGGCTGCCTCAAACTCAGATTACTCAACCAAATATTGTTGATTACGACTTTATTGGATACTTTGAGCAGTTAGAGCAAGATGGTGGGTATGTACTAAAACAATTAGGCAGTGATTTGCCCTTCCCATCAAAAAATGCCTTACGATACCCTCGTACTGATGCAAATTCCTATCTTAATCAATATTATACATCCAGAGAAATCGAGCTTGTAAAACAGATATATTTGGATGATTTTAATAATTTTAACTACGATATTGACAATATCCATAACCAAACCTGCACATTGCACACTAAAGCAAATTTATATGGACATGATGCAGATTGGCAATATCCAGCTATTACAGAGCAACATGCTTTCAATAAAGCCAAACAACTATTGCCAGAAGTAGAAAACATTGCTTATTTTGGTTTTCCTTGGGCAACATTAATCGATAAGAAAACCCGTACGCCTAAAAACAATATTGAACTAGAAAGCAAACTTAATAGTTTTAAGCCTTCACTGCATCAATATTCAAAAGTGGTAACAGTATGCCAGCATGTTTCAATGTTACGTTTTCAAGACTTGTTCCATACAGTGGGCATTACTGATATATTTTGGGCTCATGCAACAAAAGACCAATTTAGCTTGCCAAAATATCCACATATTCGTATTCACCCATTTCCACTTTATCCCGTTCAGGCTATTAGCTTAGAAAAACAGGCACTAGAAAAAAAATATTTATTTTCTTTTATTGGGGCAAGAGCCAATCAGCATGACTTATCTCATACAAGAAATCTTATTTTTGGCATCCTTACCAACCATCCTAAAGGTTATATTAAATTTCATGAGCAATGGCACTATGAAGCAATTGTTTATGAAAAACAAACTAAAGAAGGGGATCAGCAAGCTGGGCAACAAACCGATTACCAAAGCCCCGTATTCCAACAAATAATGCAGCAGAGTATCTTTGCACTCTGCCCTTCAGGTACAGGCTCTAATTCTATTCACCTGTGGGAAGCCATTGCGATGGGGGTGATTCCAGTCGTTCTAGCAGATACCTATTTACCACCTATAGAGCAATTACTTTGGGAACAAGCTGTTATTATTTGTGCTGAGACAGAGCAGGCGATTCGAGCATTACCTAAACAATTAGAGAAACTTGCACAAGATGAAATAGCTTTACAACGAAAACGTCAAGCCCTCAAAAAAATTGCGGAGCAGTATGGAAGTGAAGTTTTTATTAGCGATATTCAAACCTTATTCAATCAATATACTAATCAATCAGGCCGCCAGGTAATAATGCCAACTATGCCATTACAACATGAGCAAGGTTCACCAGAATGGTTATTGAATTTCGTATCAAAGCAAATATTGGAGCTAGATGTTAAAACGTGTCAAACATTTTTAACTGCTTTCAACTCTTATGCTATGTTAGAAACACAAAAGCTCAAACAGCTTCTAAAACAACATCCACAGCTCTGCCGACAGATTCAGCACTGCTTACAATATTGTGAAGCTGATATATGTAATAAAACCAAGCAATTGGATAAGCTAAAAAATCTAAACTTAAATTTATGAAAATACAGAATTATCTGTTTTTGCTTTTAAGAACTGATTTGACCATTCTTCCAAAGTCTTTGTCTTTTTTCCGTTTTTCAACGTAAGACATTTCGTTGAATTCGGATTCTTTTTTTATTTTCATGTAATTTTCATAGCGTTGTTGAGATAGTTTTCCCGCTTTTATCGCTGCTAATATTGCACAACCTTTCTCATTGGTGTGGGAGCAATCACTGAATTTACAGTTTTGGGCAAGCTCGATGATGTCGGAAAACGTTTCGTCAATACCTGTATCAACGGACATATTACCCAGCTCCCGCATTCCGGGGGTATCTATCAACATCGCGCCATTTTCTAGTTGTATCAATTCACGGCTGGTTGTGGTGTGTTTACCTTTGCTTTGTTTTTTACTGACTTCTTGGGTTTTAAATTGTTGATTACCCAAAATGTTATTGAGTAATGTTGTTTTGCCTACGCCCGATGAACCGAGTAAACAGTAGGTATAGCCTTGTAACAAGGTATTTCTAATCACCTCAAGATGATCTCCCGTTAAACTACTAAAGGCTAAGATAGTGACTTGAGGAGCAACGTTTAAGATGTCGTGTTTAATTGAATCTATTTCATCTTGTGAAATAAGATCACACTTGCTTAGTAAAATAATAGGTGTAATGCCGCTTTCATTGACCATGACTAAGTAACGTTCTAATCTTCTCAAATTAAAGTTATCATTAGCGGATTGCATAATGAGGGCAACGTCAATATTGGCTGCAATCAACTGGAAGTCAATCAATTTACCTGCGGCTTTTCTTTTGAGTAAGGTTTTTCTGGGCATGACACTGTGGATAATTGCATGTGTATCGTCGTCATAAAAATCCGCGTAAACCCAATCTCCTGTCGTTGGCAACTCGGTGGCTGAATCTGTGGTATAGAGTAGGTTGCCTGAGAGTTCTGCAAACATGTCTCCCCGACCATTGGTGATAATATATCGGTCTTTATGTACTGCAATAACTCGAGCAATGTCATGCGCAGCCGCTTTGTCAGCATCAAGCTCATTTTGAAACCAAGCACTAAACCCTATTTTTTCCAAGTTATCCATATTTTTTATATCTCGATTCATAGCAAACTATTTAAAGATGTTTCCGTTTTCCAGTCTGCATATTTCATATTGACACTTTTTAATCGCTTGCTATTTCTTTAGCGATGATAAAGCCATAAAAACCGATAGCGGATGTTATTTCCCATGCTCGCAAATTCATACTTTCTAGCTTAGTAATATACGTAGTTAAATCTGACTCCCAGTATTTAAGCCCATGCCATTTCCTCCATTCTGTAAGCTCTTCAGCAATGGAATGCAAATATTCAGATAATGGTATTTCTTCAATGTCGATAATTATGGCTTCATAAGTATGGATAAAATGATACAGCACAACATCTGAAAAACTAATATAGCTATTATCTATATCTCTATCTTCATAATCATAAACGAGGTGCAAATTGATAGTTTTACCTCTATCTAAAACGCTATAACCTTCAAGCTGATAGTCATGGAATCGCATATTTATCTCATTCTCCATCATTTAGCTATTTCAAGTTTATGTATCTTAAAAATTAAGGCTCAACACCTATATTATTGTGAAGTATAAAAATTATCGTAATCTTGGCTTTCATACCACCTTAATAAAAAAATAATGCCATTTATTTAAGGGATTTTTTCACATCTAATTTTGACTGCGCCCAATGAATAGCTATGCTAAGATGTTGCTCGTTTAAGGCTTTATGGAGGTTATCCGTGGGGTCTTACTGTTAAACGTGAACACACTCAGCGTTTAGCATATTTAATCTACAGAGTGTGAAAAGCCTGATGAAGAGCGTTTACGCATGGATGTAAAACGATTGTTTCATCAGAAAAAATCATAATTTTAAAGATACTACTATGAAAAAAGCTATTCTTACTACAACCAGCTTACTCTTTTTACTTGCAGGCAACGCCACTTATGCTGGTGAGTCAGCAGTCAGCCCTATTACAGAAGCAGAAGTACTTAAAGCCCAAAAGACATGGGGTGATGGTATTGTTGCTATTGGTAATGCTTTTACCAACAAAGAAGACTATAAAGCTATAGCAGCTAATCATGTAGATACCCTTTACGGTTATGACGAAGGCACAGTACTTTTCAAACCAACTAAAGCAGCTGCACAACAATTCCGTCTTTCAGAATCTGATGCACTTTCATATTTTGTGTCTGGTGTCGTACCTGAAGATAACGGCTTTGCCTTAAAACCATGGTCAGCTGTTCGATTTGAAAATGCGGGCATTATTATTGATGCAGACTCTGCTGTTGCGATGGGTAATTACTTCTTCACAGATGCTAATACAGGCACAGAAGCTAAAGTTGAATTCACTTTTGGCTATGTTCGTGGTGAAGATGGCCAACTTTTGATTAATGTTCACCATTCATCATTCCCTTTCAATCCATCTAAGTAATAATCATTCAAGCAGTAATCGATTATTAGTTATCAGGATGTCCTTGTGTTCCCGCAAATAAAGTGGGAATACAACCGACGTGTCATTTATACAGATTGATAAACCCTAAAAATAACCCGCTCCCTATTTCTCCTCTAACATTTTCTAAGAAGTTCACTATAATAGCTTTTCATACACAGCGTTTTTAAGCACAATACAATCACTTCTCTTATCTAAATAGTTGTCATGATGAATATTCAACCACTAAACAAAGCCCATCAAAACCTTTATCGCTTGGTCGACGAAGTTAATACAAACCATGAGCCTGTCATGATTCAAGGCAAATCAAAAAATGCGGTCTTAATTTCAGAACGTGATTGGTGGGCAATGCAACAAACTTTATATTTATCTTCGAATCCAGAGATTAAAGCACAAATTCAACAAGGCTTACAAACCAGCTTAGAACAATGTCAGGATGATCGCACATGAGTTGGTCAATTGTTTATACCGCTGCAGCATTGCAAAATAAGCAACAACTGACTGAACAAGGCTTTCAAACAGAGCTAGAGCAAACACTTCATGATGTAATGGCAAATCCCAATGAAGGTACTGAATTAGTAGGGGATTTGGCAGGTGCATATAGTCAAACCATCATCGCGCAACATTGTGTTGTATATCAAATTTTGCATGAACAACACGTGGTGAAAGTGATCTGTATCGTTTAGTAATAAACTCACATAAAAAAGCCCCCACTATGATGAGTGAGAGCTACACACTGTCAAATTTAAAATGCTTAGGAAAACGCATTGTTGAGTTGGAAATCATGCAATTTAGTTGCCTAGTTGACAGAATAAAGACATTGAATTATTTGAGAATGAAAATATTATGATTGGTCGATTGCGTGGTGAAGTAATTGAAAAACAACCACCTTATTTATTATTAGATGTGAATGGTGTGGGCTATGAGCTAGAAGCACCAATGTCCACGTTTTACAACCTCGGTGATGTAGGCACTACGGCGAAACTTTATACCCACTTATCCATTCGCGATGATGCACATATTTTATTTGGCTTTAGCTCTGATAATGAACGCAAATTATTTCGTACTCTCATCAAAGTCAATGGAGTTGGACCTAAATTAGCATTGAGCATTTTATCAGCGATGGACATGACTACATTTATCCAATGTGTGAATCAGGAAGAAGTCAGCAAATTAACCCGTATCCCCGGAGTTGGTAAAAAAACCGCTGAACGTTTAATCATTGAAATGCGTGATAAACTCAATGTTAGCAATGCTTCAGCTCAAAAAAATAATAGTTCTGCCGCACCCCAAGGTAGTTTAACCGAAGGCCTGACCAGTCCTGCAGATGATGCAGTCGGTGCTTTAATTGCATTGGGCTATAAACCTCAAGAGGCCAGTCGCTTAGTCAATAAAGTGCAACAAGAAGGTGTCACCAGCAGTGAAGAATTGATTCGCAAAGCCTTGCAAAGTGCACTGTAAACAGGGTTACTAAGCAAAAAGCCTAATGATTTCCTGTCTCTAAAGACATCGGTTCGTATTTATGGAGTTTTTCAATGCGGTTATTATTTGGATTACTGCTGCTTTTCTATTCTGTTTTTGCACATAGCGTGGATTTGCATCAAATTCGTTTCTGGCAACAAAATGCACAAACCACCCGAGTGATGCTAGATTTATCCAGTCCTGCCAGTTATAACATTTTCACGTTGACCAACCCCTATCGTTTGGTGTTGGATTTAAAGCAAACGCGCCTTATCAATAAAATCAACCGAGTCACTGCGCAAGAGCCTATTTTAAAAAATATTCGCCATGCAAAACGCAATAAACAGGATTTGCGCATTGTTTTTGATTTAAAACAGCCCGTACGCACCACCAGTTATTTAGTCGCACCCGATCAGCATGGTGGCCATCGTTTACTATTGGATATAGCGATTTTAAATAAGCAAGCATCTAAACAACAAGCCATTACGCCAAAGCCTGTTCCGCCTAAACCCACTGTTAAATCAGAACCTCAATATTCATCTTTATCCAAACCTAAACCACAAAAAAAACAGCATATTGTGATTGCAGTTGACCCCGGTCATGGGGGTATTGATCCCGGTGCGACAGGTAAGCAAAATACCAAGGAAAAAACGATTGTGTTGGCAGTTGGAAAAAAACTTGCTCGTTTAATTAATCAACAACCAGGTTATAAAGCGATTCTTACACGTAGCACTGATAAATATTTAAAACTGCGTCAACGGATTGAAATTGCAAGAGAACATCAAGCTGATTTATTTATTTCGCTTCATGCTGATGCATTACCCGATAATCAAACCGCTTACGGCTCATCGGTATATATGTTGTCACAACGAGGGGCAAGTAGTGAAGCAGCACAATGGTTGGCACAAAAAGAGAATTCAGCGGATTTAATTGGTGGTGTGAGTTTAAGTGATAAAGATGACTTACTAGCCTCCGTTCTACTCGACTTATCACAAGAAGGCACACTTGAAGCTAGCGCATTGGTGGGACAAAAAATATTAAGATCATTGGGAACAGTTGGCAGAGTGCATTTTAAAAAACTACAGCGGGCAGCATTTATGGTATTACGTTCGCCAGATATTCCCTCAGTCTTGGTTGAAATGGCTTTTTTATCTACGCCAAGTGAAGAACGCAAGCTCAATGATCCAAACTATCAAAATCAACTCGCCCAAGCCTTATTACAAGGGATTAAAAATTATTTCGCTCAATACCCACCAACAGGTATGAATTAAAGATTCACGTCAAAACAAGATTTTAACAGCCTAACATACGCATCAAACCTGATGAACAATACATGCTTTTCCTCGTTTTTAACTAAGCATTGTGGCATAGCTATGGCATAATAATTCCACAAAGCCAATATTAACAAAAGGATGTATCATAATGTTTGAACAGGAAATTGTGAAGTTAGGCGGTACAAAATTGTTGGGTGGCACACTGCTTTCTATTGGTGGTGTTTCCGCATTAGCCATAGGCGGTGTGATTGCGTGGAAAGTCTTCAGCACATCCAAGTCATCAAAATCTACAACACCTGAACCGAAGCATGAAGATGCCGAAGCGCAACAATGTACAGGTGATGAATCTGCTCAAGCTTTACACTCTGATCTCCAAGCTGAAATTGATGCACTCCAAGCTGAAAAGCAAAAACTCTCCGAACAAGTCGATGACCTCAAAACACAATCTACACCAGATATTGTGCCACCTGTTGTAGAAAAACATCATGATGAAAGCTTTCCAAAAACCAATTTAAAGCTGGGTATGTTACAGCAACTTATTAGAGAAAATCTTGATTTTAGGAATGCGACAACATCGTAGGCTTTTTTCTTGCATGTAATACGCAACTCTATGGGGTAGGGAAATCCTAAAATAAACTCGGTTTTTTGCCGCTCAATAAACTTTATAAATTTAGCTTATTCACTTCTATTGTATTAAATACGGTCAAATGTTTATACTATCATGACCATTAAGGTTTTATTGAGCGCAACTTAACTTGAGATTATAGATTATAAACACATCTTATAAAATTATTTAAAATTAATTACTTTTCTTCAAGATTAAAATGGAATTTTTTAAAGTTTGTTTTAATTTTTGAAAATTATAAATAAATAATGTTATTTGATATTTTTATATTCATTCAATTTCTAAAACCTTAAAGGCTCACTCACTCCCAACCATAAAACCACTCATGAGAGGTGCTATTATGTTCAAAAAAATGCCTTCAATGTTAACAGCTTGCATGGCAGGCTTACTGGCGACAAGTGCAGTTTCTGCTGAAGTCGTTTCTATTCCTATGAATGCTGAAAATGAAGATAAATGGGAATTTGCTGATGCAACCTATAAGTTTGAAACTTATTTAGGTCAAGAAGCTTTAGTTTTAGAAAAGGGTCTTGTCTTAGCAAAAGGGACTGAAGGCTTTGTGAATGGCACAGTTGAATTTGATATTATTTATGAGCGTGCGTATGACCCAGAAATTGAGAAAGGGTTTGGTGGTATCGCTTTCCGTGCCCATACTTTAACTGAATATCAAGTTGTCCACAGCCGCGATAATAACTTCGGTACAACTTACGGTTTACATTATTTCCCTATTTATGATGGTCAAAATGCGGTTCAATTATATTATGGCCCCGGTCACAACCCTAAAGTGATGAATGCCCCTTATGACCAATGGGTTCACATTAAATTAGTGGTATCTGAAGATCAAGGTGAAGTGTATGTAGACGACATGACAACACCTATTTTGTTCATTAATAATATTCGTGATACAAAAGCGGGTCGAATCGGTATTTACGGTGATTACGGCTTACCTATCCCATTAGCACCTGTGCGTGTTTCTAACTTCCAGTACGAAATTGCAGATGAGCCACCTGTATTAGTCGGTACACCTGAAGAAGTTGAATATGCGAATGACCCTAACTTGGTACAAAATTGGTTGATTACTCAATCATTCCAAGCACCAGATGCAGCTGCACCTGAGTTAACTGAAGCGGTTCGTGAAGGCCTTGAGTGGACAGTATTAGATTCTGACTATGTTGGTATTGCTAATATTTCTCGCATTGCTCACTGGTCTCCTACAACAAATGCAATTTATGCGCGTGTTAATATCAACTCTGAAACAGCACAAACTAAAAAATTCATGTTTGGCTTTAGTGATACTGCAAGTTTATATTTGAATGGTAAACTCATTGTTGATATGAATGATGAATTCCAAAAACGTGACTATCGTTTCTTAGGTACGATGGGTTTCTTTGACAGTGTTTACTTACCATTACGTGAAGGTGGTAACGAATTATGGATTTTAGTCACTGAAAAATTTGCGGGTTGGGGTGTTAAAGGTCGCTTTGCTGATTTAGAAGGCATCGAAATCACAACAGCAACAGAATCTGCAGTTAACTTTGATGCAGGCACAAGCAGCACGGGTGGCGATTGCTCAGCAAGCTTTACACCTGATACAGGCAGATTAGCAATTCCTTGTGTAACTATACCTGGTGATGCAACAGAATATGAAGCTAATTTAAGCCTTGATAATAACTCAAACTTTATTGTTGATGAAGTTAACCCTAAATAATGTGATTCAATAGATTAACGATAAAATACTGGTGAGCTAGCATAGGAAAAACCTAATATTAACAATGATTTTTTAATCATATTATGCTACATTGATGAACAGTTTTTAGCGTTAGGCGAGACACATTTTAAGCAAAAGATCTGATAGGCGGACAACTTATCAGGTCTTTTCTTTAGTCCGAATAATAATAAATATTGAACGTTGGGCTGGGGTAGATAGACTTTATTTGTCTTATTTATAACCAAACGTAGGAGATGTTTCCGTGAATAAAAAACAGGCCGCTCTTGTAGCACTACTCTCAGCAAGCAGTCTTAGTGTATCAGCCGCGCAAGGGTTTTATTTATCTGCCGATGTCGGTGGGCAAATTGCTGATGCAACCGCAAACCAAAAAGGTACAAATGGGCCTAACACACCTGATTATGATGTTGAAAACAGTGTTGTGTACGGTTTAGGCGTTGGCTTTGATACAGGTTACAATGTGCGAGTGGAAGCAGAATTACGTTTTCGTAGCTTAGACACAGATGATAGTTATCGCAATGGCCTTGGTGCGCGTGCGAATCAAAGCTTTAGCGTCAATAGCCAAATGGATGCAATGACTTTTATGGCTAACGTATTATATGACTTTGATTTAGACAGCCCTATCATGCCTTATGTGAAAGCGGGTATCGGTGTGGCTAAAATTGATACAGACGTGACTTTAGATATTCAACCAACATTTTCACAATTTGGTATTGGTTTATGGCACTATCCTGATAATGACGACACTAACTTCGCGTGGTCGTTAGGTTTTGGTGCTCGCTATGCGTTCCAAGACAATTTATATTTAGACCTTGAATATCAATACATGGATATGGGTGAAGCAGCAACTCAAGTCGATGTAAACGGTGACCATGTTGAAGCTGATTTAAAATCACATGAAATCACTGTAGGTATTAGCTACCGTTTCTAATCAGATGCTCAACTGATTTGTTAGGGATAACGCGACTTTAAATTGTATTATCCCTTACACTATAATCACTTCATAAAATACTGAAAACTCAGTATGCCATCATTTAACCAAACTAGCCTTGACCATATTGCCAAATTAGGACACTACCATGCCAAATACTTTTTACGCTGGAATTGATCTGGGTACAAGTCGTTCTTGTATTGCGACTTCTACAGGACAACGAATTACAACGCGCACATGTGTGGGTTACCCAAAAGATGTGATTGCACAAAAAAGGTTTGGTAAAGATTATTTACTAGGTGATGAAGCATTAGATAATCGCTTAGCATTAGATATGGTGTGGCCTTTAGCCGACGGAGTGATTTGCGAAGATGAGCGTGCTTTAGAAGCAACCGTTTTGATTTTGAAACATCTGATTGCTGAAGCGTTGCCCGAAATGCAAAAAGATGATGAAATTTATGTAGCGATTGGTGTACCTGCGCAAGCCAGCATTACCAATAAAAAAGCCATCATCGATATTACCAAAGACTTTATTAACAAAATTTTGATCGTCAGTGAGGCCTTCAGTGTTGCATATGCAATTGATCGTTTTGATGAATGTTTGATTGTGGATATTGGCGCGGGCACGACTGATTTATGTCGGATGCACGGCTCTATTCCTGAAGCTGAGGATCAAGTGACTTTGAAAATTGCAGGGAATTATTTAGACGAACAAATTACCCAAGCGATTTTACAAAAATACCCAGATGTACAATTAACTCCGCAAATTGTTAGACGCATCAAAGAAAAATATGGTTATGTGTCTAAGACTTCCGATCCGATTAAAGTCACCTTGACTAAAAAAGGCATTCCAGCTGAATATGATATTACTGATATTATGCGTGAATGTTGTTTAAAATTAACTGACCCAATTAGTCATTCTATTCAAGAGTTAGTTGGTACATTTGACCCTGATTTTCAAGAACGTTTGCGCAACAATGTGGTGATTGCTGGTGGTGGCTCACGTTTGCGCGGCATTGATATTGCGATTGAGAGTAGTTTAGATGCATATGGCGGCGGTAATGCGATTTGTGTACAAGATGCAGAATATTGCGGTAGTGTCGGCGCGTTAAAAATGAGTGTTGAAATGCCGAGTGAATATTGGGAACAGCTTTAAATAAAAAAACTGGCAAGCCCAAATATATGAAATATTGGGCGTTGCCAGTCTTTCTTACAGCTTACGAAAAAACTTAAAAATTAAGCTTCTTCTGCTTCTGCAATCACTTGTACTTTCAAGTTAGTATCAACGTCAGCATGTAAGTGAATATCAACATTGTAATCACCGATGTGACGGATTGGACCATGAGGCATTCTCACTTCATGTTTCGCCAATTCGATACCTGCATCACTTACCGCTTGTGCAATATCAATCGCACTAACAGAACCGTACAATTTACCTTCCATGCCAACTTTACCAGTAATGATAACAGTCAACTCTTGTAATTTGCCTGCACGTGTTTGAGCATTGTCTAAAGACGCTTGTTGTGCTTTTTCTAATTCTGCACGACGTGCTTCAAAAGCAGCTAAGTTTTGCTCTGTCGCAGAAACGGCTTTCTTATGAGGAATTAAGTAGTTACGACCATAACCCGGTTTAACTTTAACTTTATCGCCCAAGTTGCCTAAGTGACGAATTTTTTCTAATAAAATAACTTCCACTTTACAACCTCGCTATTATTCGTGTGCGTCAGAATAAGGTAATAAGGCCAAGTAACGTGCACGTTTGATCGCACGCGCTAATTGACGCTGATATTTCGCGCTAGTACCTGTGATACGGCTAGGTACGATTTTACCTGTTTCAGTAACATAGCTACGCAACGTGTTGATATCTTTGTAATCGATCTCTTCAACACCTTCAGCAGTAAAGCGGCAATATTTTTTACGACGGAAAAAGCGTGACATAAGTATTCCTTTTTTGATGCTTAAGCAGCAGGTTGTTCTTCAGCTTCGTTATCATCTGGCATGATGTCAGATTCATCAAAATCTTCAATCTCATCAGTTTCGACTTCAGGGTCTTCACCTGAATCAGATGCAGCAGGTGCATTCTCTTTTTCGTCTTTCTTCGCTAAAACGGAAGGCTCTGTGTCTGCTTTCTTACGCGTGATAACAAGATTACGGATAATCGCATCATTGAAACGGAAAATGCTGTTTAATTCATCAATAACTTCAACGTCACACTCTACGTTCATTAAGATGTAATGTGCTTTGTGAACTTTGTTGATAGGGTAAGCTAATTGACGGCGACCCCAATCTTCTAAACGGTGTACGCTACCGCCTTTTGCTTCAACAACTGAACGATAACGCTCGATCATTGCTGGCACTTGTTCACTTTGATCTGGATGAACTAAGAATACAATCTCGTAATGTTTCATAAAGCTCCCTATGGCTTAATAGCTTAATGTGCTCATTGGATTTTTTTGCGCACTTAAGCAAGGAGGTAGGAAAAACAGAGAATTATAGCATTATCTTGTTTTTTTACAAGCCAGACATTTATTTCAAAAGTGTCTTGAATTTCGAATAGTTGAAACCTAAATACATGTGCAATAAATGATGCAAGCGGCCGTCTTTAAGTATAAAAACACGCATTGCTTAACATGTTTTACTTATCTGTAGATTTATTTTTAAAGCAAACAGCTTTTTACATAGTAGGGCAATTTTGGACAAGCCCTCACAATCAACTACGATAGGAAACATGTCATGGGTACAACTGTATCAAATCAATCTGCTTACCAATACAAAATGGTTCAAGTTGCGCCGAACATCCAAATTTTTGGTAAAAGATGCCAAGGTAATGAGGCAGCCATTTACCTTGAAGAGGTGGTGAGTCAGCATACAACAGATGGTTGGGAATTTTATCGTGTAGACACGATTGGTGTGAAGGAAAAACCGGGGTGTTTGGCTGCGTTGTTTGGTCGTAAAGAATCGACTTCAACATTCTATGTAATTTCATTTCGTAGAGGAGCACAATAGCATGTTGGTCTATCTATCGATTGTATTCATTCGCTTTTATCAGCGGGTTGCTCCTACACGGATCAGACAGTCGTGTCGGTTTGAGCCTTCATGTTCGGAATATACCATACTGGCTTTACAAAAATATGGCTTTATTCAGGGCTGGAAAAAAACTATTTTCCGATTAAAGTCTTGCCATCCACCCAATGGCGGTTACGACTATCCATAAATCACCACAAAAGCTCCTGAAGGTGTATATCAACGGGGGCTTTTAGAAATATTATTCCAAAAAAGATTAGTTTGGCTTATATCCAAGATGAATATTTAGGTTTTGTTAAGCAATATAATATCAATAGTTTATTAGAAAATCCTATTGAATATATCACTTAGTCCACGTATGTATAAAGTCGGTATAATGGAGACTAAATGATTCATTAAAATAGGAAATATAAACCACGATGCACCACCCACGCAAAACAGACTTTATTAGAAGCTTTTTGGCTAATCATACTTTTACTGCTTTATTAGCTTATTACTTACTATTTGTATTTATTCTATCTTTAAGCATGGCAGGCTCTCTTGCTTTTAACTTATATATAGAAAGCTATAATAAACCCCAAATAAATTTAGGATACTTATTTTGGTATTCTTTAGTTTCTTTGCATGGATTTCAACCAAGTTCTGGTTTTGATTTTTTTGGCACTTCATATTTCTACTCTATTTTAGTATCAATTTCTTCAATTTTATTGCCATCAATATTTTTTGGTACAGTTATCTTTAAAATAATCATACCAACTCAATCCATGTTTGTAATGAGAAATAAAATTTCTGTATTTCCATCAAAAGATAGTGCCTCTCAAGCCAATCCTCTTATGGCTATTTGTTGCTACTCATCTTCTCGCCTTACTCTTTTAAATTTAGAGTTTAAAGTTTATGCCAGAATTTTTAGTCCTAGACAGACAACATATTACCAAATTAGAAATATCAATTTACCTACAACGACAGATGACTTGCCTGTTCCACTACCAGATGTTCCCATTTTAGTTACAGTTCCTGTTTTTATTGGTTCGAATGAAGAAATAACATCTAAAGTAGAAAACTCGCTAGTATTTTCCTTAGATCAAGATACTAGGCTTAAATTGAATAAAGTAGGTGAATTAGAATTTGATACTGATTTAGGTGATAGTTGTCAATTATTATTTATTATTTCTGGTTATATTCCTAAATTAAATTCAGGCTTTACTGAAATTCATACTTATGAAATTCCTGAAGCAGTTGAGTATAAAAAATTTGAAGAATTTCACATTGACTTTACATTAGATAAAACTAGGAAAGTAACAATAAAAAACTGGGATGCTTTTGATAGCAAAAGGTAATCTAATTAGATAAGTACTACAGGGCATAGTTGTTTTGTATTAGGCTTGGATGAACATAGTATGGTTTATACTGTTTCTTAACCTTACCTATTTAATATGACATATTTCCACCCTAAGACACTGCTTACGTTTTAGGGCAGTGAGTTTTAATAATTTACAATCGGGGGGCTTCCACTTTTTCTAAGATACTGCTTAATACTCGATCCGTATCATAGCCTTCAATTTCCAACTCTGGTGCTAAACGGATTCGATGCCGTAACGTAGGGAGTGCAATATCTTTTACATCATCGGGGGTTACAAAATCACGCTCAGCTAAAACTGCTGTTGCACGTGCTGCTCGAATCAATGAAATCCCACCACGAGGGCCTGCTCCCATACTCACACCTGACCAATTACGGGTTGCTTGTACAATTTGTACTGCATATTCATACACTTTATCATCCACAGTTAAGCTGGCTGCAACTTTTTGTAAAGCGAGAATATTTTCAGGTTTCATCACCGCGGCGACATTGCTTACATCTAAGCTTCCCCCTACTTTTTCTGAAGTCACTTGACGCACTAAACTGATTTCTTCAAATTCGGTTGGATAGTCAATTTTAATTTTTAACAGAAAACGGTCGAGCTGTGCTTCTGGTAATGGATAAGTACCTTCTTGCTCAACAGGGTTTTGAGTGGCTAAAGTCATAAATGGTTTGCCAACAGAAAAAGGTTTACCCTCAATAGTGACTTGTTGCTCTTGCATCACTTCAAGTAAAGCCGCTTGAGTTTTGGCAGGCGCACGATTAATTTCATCGGCCAGCAATAAATTGGTAAAAATAGGCCCTTTTCTAATACGAAATTCTTCAGTTTTCATATCATACATGGCATGACCTGTGACATCACTTGGCATTAAGTCAGGGGTAAATTGAATCCGTGTAGATTGCCCTGCAAAGGTTTTAGCCAAGGCTTGTACAAGCAAGGTTTTACCCAATCCCGGAACACCTTCAATTAATACATGACCCGCTGCAAGTAAGGCGATTAACACTTGGTCGATAGCATCATGTTGGCCGACGATAGCACGTTTAACTTCGGTTCGGATGCGCTGAACGACTTCAATAGCACGCACAACAGAGTCATTCGTAGGAGTGCTCATAAGACTTTCCTTATCATATTAAATACTTGAATTGCACGAGTAAAATCGGTTTCTGAAAATTGAATATGTACCGCTTGCTCTGATGTTTGTGCTAATTCTAAAGCGTGATTGATTTCTAGGGCTTGAATTTGAGTAATATCAGCTAAATGTTGACACAGCTGATCCTGAGGTAAATGCAACCACTGTGGATGCACTATAGCTAGCCGTTGCCATGTTTGTTGTTGCACACGATGTAATAAATAATGCGATTGTTTTTGCTGCCATAGGAATTGCCCACTGGCTTCAACATGTTCTAATAATCGACGGCGAGATTTTTCAGGCACAGGGAGAATAAAACCAAATCGACGACTCACATACCATAACCAAATAACAAGCCAAACCCCACCACTAATAAGTATCCATTTCATGTTTTTCCACAGCAGCTCAAAGAAACTGGGAAATTGCCCGCCAGAAGTTAAAACAAGCCATACTTTACTGGGTTGACGATTATCAAAATTGACTAACAGCCATAGAAATTGTGCATGGTCATAATCACCAATTTCATCATTTTTAATAAAGTCCAGCTCAGATAATATCGTGACACGCCCATTACCATGAACAAAACTTAAAAGTTGTGTACCATATTCTGTTTCTATCCTGTCACTGGTGAAGTTTTCAGATTCTAAATAATAATAGAGCGATAAATCGACTTCTAGCTTATAGCCTTGCCAATTAAATTTAGCTGTGGCGTTATTTTCTACATTATCATTTTGCTGTCGCAGTACTTGTAGCCGCTGTAAAAAATAGTCGCCAACTTCATCATCGTCCGCTTCTTCATATTCTTGAGAATGCAATACACTGCTGTTTAAAATTAAATGGCCGCCTTGTGAAACCCAGTACAACATCCGTTCAGTATAAAATTCAGCTAATGCATAATCATTTTGTTTTAAAACAATGGTATCTTGAGTATTTAAGGTTTCAATGTGGAGCTTGTTAACAGGGCGGATTGTCTCACTGGGAATGCCCATTTTTTCAATGAGTAGTTGGGCTGCATAAAGGTTATTATGTCTGGCTTTGCCTTGATAGCCGACATATATATCCTCGGTAACATATTCATAGTTGCGGAAAAACCAAATGAGAAACAGACCAAAGAACAAAAAGATAATGCTGTAGACCCAGAAGGATGTAGACGGTTTGGTCATTAACCTAACCCTTTTTCTGCCAGTTGCCGCTTAATTTGCTCAATACGGGCAATCTTCACTTGTTGTCTTTGTTTGCTTTCCATATAGGCACGGAGGGAATTATTGATTCGAGCGTGATAGTCAGCACCATCATCTTGCTTCATGAACCAGCGCACCACTTCAGCATCCAGCTTTAAGGTTACTGTCACTTTTTTAGAGGATGCTTCTTCTTGAGGAGGCATTTCGCTGTTCATCAAATCGCCCATTATGTATATTTGCCGATTGTCGGTTTTATAGGTCTATAGCTTCTATATTACTCGTAATTTATTTCACTGCAAGAGATTGAAGTTAAAATTTTTACTTGAATGGAAATTTATTAATTATTTTATTTTTTCGCTATGATTTGAATAATCTCAATAGGCTGATACAAAGCGGTTTTATCAATATTCAGATTGAAAAGTACAGTATTTTTTACCTCTTATTGCACTCCATTGGTCAGACAATCATTTTCAATGATGATAATTCAATGCGTTTGTGTCTTTCTCATAAACCTTGTTTTGCGTCATTTCATCCTATTTTTTTTTGGGTATAATGCTAGGTACTAAAAATTGATAACAGAAGACATTTTTTATACAACTGATACTTAAATTAAAACGATGAGGCTCATTGTTATTGTCTTTGAAAAATATTGATAGCATATAAAAAACAATATCACTTTAAAAAGTAACATACAGTATATCTGTAGTGATTAATTGGATTATCAATACCTTGGTATAAAAAGTTGTCTAAATTATTCAATATAATTACTGAATTTGTTATTTTTAGGTTGATATTTTAACGATTAAATGATTAAAAAATAAAACGATCATCATGGTTTGTTCGAGTTATTATTGCTGAGCGCATCGTTATAATTCTGACAAATTTGTGCATTATAATAATATAAAAATATGACTAACCCACTGTATATCACAGTGTCTCGCTTGCTAACCACTTTTTGAGAGGATAAACACCAGTGACACCGTATGACACGGAATTACTCGCCGCAATCGGGGTTTTTCTCAGCATTTATACTGTTTATTTTTTGATTCGTATTTTTGCTGATTTAATGCTTGTGGCAATTGCGCTATTTTCTGCGATTGCTGCCTTTAATATTAAAAGCTATTACGGAGAATTCCGAGAATTATTATCAAATTTTAAGATTTTGGAAAAATTTGGGATTGAACTTGCCCAACAAGCAGATACTGGCAGTATTATGATTATTGCTGTTTTTATTGTAATCGTAGGTGTCTTGTTATCTCTACCTTTTTTACCTTTCTCACAAACATATCGACTCATGCTGGGTATTGAAAAACTCAGTTCACGAGAAGAAGAAAAAATCCGCCAATGGGTCAATGATGAAGCTGAAGAATTAATTGAAGCAGATGAAGCGAAAGTAAAACGATGGGTGAGTGAGGAACTAGAACGTTGGGAAGAAGATGACGACGAAGACGATGATGATGACGACGATGGTAAAAACCGTAAAGATAAATAGTTAATCCTTGCCTGTAGAACCCGCCTGTAGAACCCGTTTGAAGTCTTTTGCATGACTAATTAAAAGCTCGATCTTACAATATTTCAAAATGGGTTCTATGTCTCATGCTAATTAAAAATGCTAGCATAACCTTCTTCCATCAACACTTGACGCACTGTTGGTCGTTTTAGCATGGTTTGATAATGGGCTTCACAATGTTCAGGTAAATCGATGTGAATACGGTTCGCCCAAAATTCGACATAAAACAAAGCTGCATCTGCAATACTAAATTGATCCACAACGTAATGGCTGGAACGGGTCGATAATCGATCATTTACAATTTTAAAACCATTATCAATAATATCTCGACCTTGGCTTTGTATTGCTTCATGTTCTGCAGTGTTTTGGGCATATTTATCAGTAGTAAAAATACGTGTAAATCCCTGTCCATGCAAAGTATTCACTACATAATTCATCATATCTAATACTTGCAATTCCGCTTCTAAAGCATCAGGTAATAATTTACGCCGAGGATGGGCTTTTGCTAACCACCATGCAATGGTTTGGAATTCAGTTAATGCTGTCCCGTCTTCACGTAACAATGTCGGAATAGTTGACTTGGGATTCATTGCAACATAGTCAGGTTTGTGCTGATCGCCTTGCATTAAATTGACTAAATGGGCTTCGAAAATTAAACCAACTTCCTCAAGTAAAATATGAATACCTGTGCTGCACGACCCTGGTGTCATATAAAATTTCATAGTCATCAGATTACCCCTGTTCAAATAAGCCTTGTTCTCGAATCATCGCCTTAAACCCTTTCATGACAGGGCGTGAAATCATGGTTTCAGCCAAAACTCGTTTTTCATAAATCAGCATTACCATCTCATCATCAAGCTGTTGACGTGCTTGAGCAATTAAATGATGAATTTCAGGTTCTAATAGGTGATTGGGGCAATCTTTAACTTGATCGTATAATTGTGTCATGATGACTTTTTCAACGGTATCCATTTTACATTTACCGTCTAAAATTTTAAGCATCACGGCTATAGCACAATCAACGTGAATCGGGGCAAGTGGGTGCTGTTTTGCCCATTGCTCGACATAATCTGTTGACACAGTTGTTCCTTTTTTAACAGTTGTACACTTCACTTCGTCTGTTAAAAGATAACATGTTTAGTTTGTTGATTGGAAGATATACAGAATGGAGGGTGATGGAAATGAATCACAATATCACCAAAACTTTCGTCAAAGACAATGATGATATTGTTGATGTCACCTATTAAGGATAGACAATCTCAACGCGGCGATTACGTTGCCAAGACACCTCTGAGTGCCCATATTCTAAAGGCATTTCTTCACCATAACTTAATGTGCTTACTCGGTAGTTATCTATCCCTAAAATATTCAATACTCGTTTTGCAGCCAATGCCCGACGCTCTCCTAATGCTAAGTTGTATTCTCGAGACCCGCGCTCATCTGCGTGGCCTTCCAGCCGTACTGAAGCTTGAGGATTAGACGCAAGATATGCCGCATGTTGTTCCAAGACTAAACGGTCATTGAAACGAATCTCACTTTGGTCAAAATCGAAATAAATAATACGCTCGGTTGGAATCGCTTGCGTGATAGGCGTGCCTTTTAAACTAGTATTATCATCAATACCTTGGGACTGGCTAACAGGCGGAGCATAAGGTTGATAAGGCTCAGTTGAAATATTTGGCAATGCCTGAGATGGAGTGCTTTTAGGCTGAGTACCACAGCCATGCAAAATAAATACAGCCAAAATCAGCAAAACGAGCTTTTTCATTATTAAGTTCCTTTTTAGGATGCGTCTGATAGGATTTTTAATGGGCTTACCGTCGTTTGTCAAGCATTTAATCTGGGTGCAATAAATAGCCCACTTTTTGTATTTTTATATATGACCTTGTTTGGCTTTCTTTATCTAAATAACGGTAAAAACAACTGTTCCAAATTTGACAAGTAACAGGGTTTGATACAATGTCAAAGCTTAACTACTTTTAAAAAGACGGACAGTTTATGTGTGGAATTTGTGGCGAATTACGTTTTGACGCAACACCTGTACAAGCTCAAACCTTAGACAAAATGCTTAAGGTGTTAGCCCCTCGAGGGCCTGATGACGCGGGGCAATGGATAAAAAACAATGTGGGATTTGGACATCAACGATTGGCCATTATTGATTTATCTGAGCATGGCCATCAACCCATGTACGATGCGGAACTGGGCTTAACTTTAGTATTCAATGGCACAATTTATAATTATCCTCAATTACGTAAAGAGCTGATTCAAAAGGGCTATCAATTTTTCTCACACAGTGATACCGAAGTGATTTTAAAAGCCTATCATGCGTGGGGTGAGCAATGCTTGTCACGTTTGCAAGGCATGTTTGCATTTGCTATTTGGGATGGACGACGTTTATTTGTTGCTCGAGATCGATTTGGTATCAAACCTTTGTATTATGCACAGACAGCTAAAGGTTTTCGGTTTGCCAGCACTTTGCCAGCCTTGTTAGCAGCGGGCGACGTGGATAAAAGTATTGATCCTGTCGGTTTACACCATCAATTTACCTTACATGCGGTGATTCCAGCTCCGTATACGATTTTAAAAGGCATTCGCAAAGTGCCGCCTGCGCATTTCATCACGATTACGCCTGAAGGAAAAGTAGAGACACAGCGTTATTGGCAGTTACAAGCACAACGTCCACAACAAGCTTTAACTGATAGCCAATGGATTGAGGCCACACATGAAGCCTTAAAAGCCGCTGTCGATTCACACCGTACAATTGCTGATGTACCTGTGGGCGTATTATTGTCGGGTGGTTTAGATTCAAGTTTATTGGTTGGATTACTGGCGGAAAATACGGATGTTGAAAATTTACTCACATTCTCCATTGGGTTTGATGATGTAGCGGATGAAAAAGGCAGTGAGTTCGAATATTCTGACCAAGTGGTTGATCGTTATCACACTCGACATCACAAGTTACAAATTCCGAATAATCAGGTTTTAACCCGTTTGCCTGAAGCCATTACTCATATGTCTGAACCTATGGTGGGACAAGATGCAGTGGCGTTTTACTTATTAGCCGAACAAGTGTCGAAACAAGTTAAAGTGGTACAAAGTGGCCAAGGCGCAGATGAAGTCTTTGCAGGCTATTTCTGGTATCCAATGATGAATGCGGCAACAGGCTCAGATTTAGACCGATTTGCTCCGTATTATTTTGATCGTTCGCATGATGAATTTTTACAAACTGTCACCTCTGATTATCATGGAGAAGATTACACATCATTATTAGTTTCTGAATTGTTGGCAGCAGATGGTGCGGATGACTTTTTAGACAAAGTACTGCGTATGGATGTAACCACTTTGATTGTTGACGATCCTGTTAAGCGGGTGGATAACATGACCATGGCTTGGGGTTTGGAAGCACGTGTGCCGTTTTTAGATCATCAATTGGTTGAGTTGGCAGCACAAATCCCACCTGAGCTGAAACTACGTGAATCGGGTAAACATCCATTGAAAGCAATTGCGCGTGATTTATTGCCTGCGTCAGTGATTGATCGGCCTAAAGGTTATTTCCCAATGCCTGCTCTGAAGTATGTGCGTGGGGAATTTTTACAATTTATGCAGGAAACATTAGATTCAACAGCATGTCATCAACGTGGTTTATTCCAACGTGATTATGTGAATAAATTATTAGCTCAGCCTGAACAATACATGACGAAATTGAACGGTAGCAAATTATGGCATTTGACTTTGCTAGAGGCGTGGTTGCAAGAGCATGTTGACTAAGTAGCAAAATACAAAAAGGGTTGCCAACTATCACAAATCGACAACCCTTTTACTTAATTCAAACGCGTAATATTAATCTAAGAAACTACGCAACTGCTCTGAACGGCTAGGATGGCGTAATTTACGCAACGCCTTGGCTTCAATTTGGCGAATCCTTTCACGCGTCACATCAAATTGTTTGCCTACTTCTTCTAACGTATGATCGGTGTGCATATCGATACCAAAACGCATTCTTAATACTTTGGCTTCTCGTGGCGTTAAGCTGTGTAACATATCTTGCGTTGCACGGCGTAAACCTTCAAAAGTCGCTGAATCCAATGGTGCAGGAATGCTGGTATCTTCAATAAAATCACCTAAGTGTGAATCTTCATCATCACCGATTGGTGTTTCCATTGAAATTGGTTCTTTCGCAATCTTCAACACTTTGCGCACTTTGTCTTCAGGCATTTCCATCCGTTCTGCTAACTCATCTGGAGTCGCTTCACGGCCTTTTTCTTGTAAAATTTGGCGCGAAACACGATTAAGTTTATTAATAGTTTCAATCATGTGTACAGGAATACGAATGGTACGTGCTTGGTCAGCAATAGAACGGGTGATCGCTTGACGAATCCACCATGTGGCGTAAGTTGAGAATTTGTAACCACGGCGATATTCAAACTTATCAACCGCTTTCATTAAGCCAATGTTGCCTTCTTGAATCAAATCTAAGAACTGTAAACCACGGTTGGTATATTTTTTCGCAATTGAGATCACCAAACGCAAGTTGGCTTCAATCATTTCTTTTTTCGCGCGACGGGCTTTGGCTTCACCGATAGAAATCCGCTTGTTAATGTCTTTGATTTCATCTAGGTGTAAATGACATTGGTGCTCAATATCAATTAATAATTCTTGCTGATCGTGAATTTTGCTCGCGTGATTGCTTAATTTCTCAACATAGTTACGTTCACTTTTCAATAACGCATCAACCCAACCTAAATGTGTAGAGTTGTTTTTAAAGCTAGTGAGGAATTCGCGTTTTTCCATGCCCACATCGCGGATACAAATATCACGAATTTTGTTTTCATGTTCACGAATTTCAGACACTGTATCACGCAATTTAAAGGTTAACTCTTCAATCACTTTTGGCAAGATTTTGAATTCTAAAAAGCAGCTTGCCACATCTTTACGTAAATTAATAAATTGTTCAGAATCAATACCATGCTGTTCACGTGCAGTGATAAGTTGTGCATGTAACGCCCCTAAAGCACCAAAGCGTAACGTAGCTTCTTCCATATCTAAATTGTCATCAGCAAGCAAAGATACGTCAGCAGCGGCTGCTTCATTTTCTTCTAAACCATCAGGCTCAGTATTGCCACGGTTACTAATCGCACTGAGAGGCACATCTTTACTTTCTTCTGTTGTTGCTTCTTCTGCTTTATCATGGAAACCTGAGATAATGTCACTCAATTTGCGTTCTTGAGTTTGCACCAATTCAAAATAAGACACGAATTCGCCAACAATATCAGGGTGGGTCGCTAATGCAGATAAAGCTTGGCTTAAACCTTCCTCAATCCGTTTAGCAATTTTGATTTCGCCTTCACGGGTTAATAAGTCAACCGTACCCATTTCACGCATATACATTCGCACAGGGTCAGTCGTCCGACCAAATTCGTTATCTGTGCTGATTAATGCAGCGGCAGCTTCTTCTGCGGCATCATCATCAGCGGTCACTTCCGATTCAGCCATTAACAACGCATCGGCATCAGGCGCAAATTCATGAACAGAAATACCCATATCATTAATCATATTGATGATGGTATCAATTTGTTCAGGATCAGCGATGTCGTCAGGTAGGTGGTCATTTACTTCGTGATAAGTAAGATAACCTTGCTCTTTACCCTTAGCGATGAGTTGTTTTAAGCGCGATTTTTGTTGCTCTTGGTTCATGGTGCTCTTGCGTACCCTTGTGCTTTTGGGGGTTGTGTGAATACAACAGGTTAGTATTATTTTAGTTATATAAACCACAATTGTTGTAATTATAGCAAAGCATTTGCAATTTGCTTATGTTGTGGTAAAAAAATTTGATTTGATAAAAATGTGTTTTACTCAGAGTCAGCGCAATTTAAATAATTGGGCTTCATCTTTATAAAGTTGCTCTAATGCTTGTAGCTCAGAGGCGGTTGCAATACCTTGTTTAATTTTTTCTAACAGACTGTGTTTACGCTGGCGCACAGAAGAGCAATATTGTAATTGTTCCATCGCACTGGTAAATTCTTGCAATATCTCTTGTTCAGATAACAAATGTGTATGTAAAGAGAGTGAAGTCAAGTAATTAAGCTCTTTGGTATCTTGCCAATGTTCTAATATAATCGCTGTGTTTACATGGGGGTTTCGGTGAATAAATTCAACCAATCGAATCAACAAACTGGCCTTTTCATCTTGCACATACTGAAATTTATCAAGCTGTTCCACCTCTTCTGCAAGACTAGGCATTTGAATCAGCAAACGCAAAGCCTTTTCCGCTAAAGAAGGAATACTTTTTGATGCACGTTTTATTTCAGACTGTGTTTGTTTGTTTTTAGTAAGTTTAGACGACTTTTTAAAATTTGCACCTTCAAAACCTAAATTAGCACTAATTTCTTCCAATCTTTTAAACATCAACCGATAATATTCAGAGTTTTTCGGCAGCTGTTCTAGTAATGGAATGATATTTTTCTCCGCTGTGCGTTTTAGGTTTGCAATACTTTCTGGTGTATGCGGTTGCGCGGGATCAATGTCGTTTAATAAATATTCCTCAAATAAAAAGGTCGATAATAATTTAGCCTGATCCAAGTAGGCTTCAAACTGTGTCTTACCATACTGACGTACAAAACTATCGGGATCGTCACCATCAGGCAAAAATGCAAAGCGAATTTGTCGCCCATCGAATAATACAGGCAAGGCAATTTCTAATGCACGTTTAGCGGCTTTATAACCCGCAGCATCACCATCGAAACAAAAAATGATCTCAGGGACAACACGAAATAGACGATTTAAATGCTCAATTGATGTGGCTGTGCCTAAAGTTGCAACGGCATTTTTCACCTCAAATTGGGCTAATATCGCTACATCCATATAGCCTTCGACAATCACTACACGCTGCAAATCTTTTTGCTTTTTGACTAAATGCCAACCATATAATTCATGATTTTTTTGGAATAATGGTGTTTCTGGTGAATTTAAATATTTGGGTTTACTGTCATCTAATACCCGTCCACCGAAGGCAATCACCCGTCCTTTTTGGTCATGAATTGGGAACAGCACACGATGACGGAAACGGTCGTAACGACGTTGCGATTCTTGTTTTTCTAATAATAAACCGACATCAATCAACTGCTGAATATGTTGTGCATCTGTACCAAATTGTTTTAATACGCTGTCCCATGCTTGCGGCGCATAACCTAATTCATACGTATCGATAATTTCCGCACTTAAACCACGCTGTTGAAAATAGTCTAAAGCTTGTGGCGTATGTTGTAATTGCTGTTGATAAAATTGGCTAACTTGCTGCAGAACTGTATATAAATCGTCAGATTTGGGCTGGCTGGGCTGTGCTTCGATGCTTTCATCATATTCGACTTCCAAACCACAGCTGCTGGCTAATTCTTCAACTGCTTCGTTAAAGTCTAAATTGTTGTGTTCGCGTAGAAAGGTAATCGCATTTCCGTGCGCGCCACAGCCATAACAATGATAAGTTTGTTGCTGAGGATAAACTGTAAACGAGGGCGTTTTCTCATTATGAAACGGACATAGGCCTTTATAATTCGTCCCCGCTTTTTTCAATGGGACTTGTTTGTCAATAATATCTACTAATTCAGCACGTTGAAGCAGTGTATCAATAAATTGGGCAGCAACCAGTTTCGGCATGGTGGACTTAACAAAACGCGGAACAAAAAATAAATATAGACCATATTTTCAATTTTGCCATACTATATTTAAATTAAATTATTCTGGATGTAAAACAAGCATGTTTAGTCTAAAAAATACTGTGATTGGTTTATTAACCCTGATGGCTGCATTTTTCGGTGGAACAAAGGCTTATGTCGATCATCAAATCGAGCAACAGCTAAATCAATTTACGCAGTCAGCAGGACAAAAAATCCAACTAGACTACACCAATGCAAGTTTATCTTGGACGGGAGATATGGTGATTAATCAGGTAACAGTACAAGCTGAAAACCAGCCTAAGATTGCGATCGAAAAAGTGGTTTTGCACCAAGCTTACATGTTCTACGATGTTAAAAATAGTTTGCCAGAACAGTTACAACTTGAGTTATTCGGGGTTAAAATCGATGTACCTGATGCAGCAAGTAACGCACCCGCCATATTGTCTAGCTATAAACCGTATTATTTGAGTTTGCGCGAATTGCGCCAATTGGGTTTCCCGCAATTTGCTATGGATATAGATATTCAAGCCAAGCAAGCTGCAAACCATTTAGATTTACTCATTGATGTGCAAGGGCAACGCTGGGCGAATTTAAATATTGCAACCACCTTGTTAAACGTGCCACAGTCACCGTTACAATGGTCAAAACAAGCCAAACAAATCCAATTAGAACAATTCATTTTAACTTATAATGAAAATAGTTTATTTCAAAAAACCAGTACTTTTTTAGCGCGACGCAATCAACAGCCTGAAAATATATTTACTCAACAATTGGCCTATAAATTACGTCGTGACATCGAATCATTGCGTACAGAATTGGAAACCAATAGCATTGAGAATCTGGCTCAATTTATCCAACAACCAAAACAATTACAGCTCATTCTCCAGCCTGAACCGCCTTTTCCAACTTATCAAACCGTTATAAACACACATCCATTGCATTTAGTGCAACAACTTGGCTTCAAAATAAATTATCTGCCTTAGATATTGTCTCTATCACCCTCAAAAATACCGCAAATTATCCGTGTGTATTTGGTCTAATACTTGAATCAAAACAAACTCATGCTAAGCTTTTGGGGTGAATGGGGGAGAAGAATGGTGAACTTTCAGGCTGTATTGGTCGGTTTAGCTTTATATTTTAATATTTATTCAGTGATGGCATTGCAAGATAGATTTGTCATGAATGAACTATTGGGTTTATCGCTAGCAGAATTGTTACAAGTTGAAATCGATATTGCTTCAAAAAGTAGCGAAACCATCTTTGATGCACCATCATCGGTCACCGTTTATACCCGCCAAGAATTGCTCAATATGGGGCTAACTTCGGTTGAAGAGTTATTAAATTACATTCCTGGATTTATTGGTACACGCGAGCTGGTTTTTGGCTCTGGCTACATGGTAGCTGCACGCGGTATGACCACGCCTCAAGCTTCTTACAATGTGTTATTTATGGTCGATGGGCAACGGATTAATAATGATGTCAGTGGCGGTGCATTAACCCATAATTTTTATATTCCGCTGGCCAATGTGAAACAAGTTGAAGTGATTCGAGGGCCGGGGTCGGCATTGTACGGTACAAGTGCTTTTTCTGGTGTGGTGAATATTGTGACTAATACTGATGTCAACGATATGTTTGTCAGCGCAGGCAGCTTGGCCAGTCGAGAAACTTATATTAATGTGTCCAAACAACTGGATAATGGTTATTTTTCTGGCTTTGTGCGTTATTTTGAAGACAATGGCCAAAATGATTATAAAAACCTAGTTAATCCAAATAATAGCACCCGTGATCCGCTCAAAGGCAATGACCTATATTTGTCAGCACAATATGATAAGTTCTCATTCAAATTCCGCCATTCCCAACGAGATCGTAATGAGTTCGCTTTTGCATCGGATAGTTTAGATGGCACAACTAAAAATCTCACAGAACATCAATCTTTAACACTGGGTTATCAGCTGTTTGAATCTGACAATTTTACGTTGGATATGGATGTGAACTATACCCAAATGCGCACTAAAGCCACGATCTTAGCCAGTTCCTTATCCAATTTACCTAGCAGCTTAGACAAAGCCAATTTAGGCAATTTACTTGAAGGGCGTGATTCCAGAGAAAGTGAGCTGTCTATTAGTCTGGAAGCGCATTACCATTTGAGCGATCAACATGAGTTTGTTGCAGGCGTACAATATCGTCAACCACGTAGCAACTGGGCGTATGATACGTACAATTATGATCCGATTGCATTGAATCGTGCTTTAAACCAATCACCACCCAATGGAGAGATTCCTTATACGGGAACACCTTATAATACAACCGTTTTGATTGAGCCTAATTTGAATCGAGACATCTTTGGGGCTTATATTCAGGACAAATATCAATTTAACGATCAATGGGCAATGACTTTGGGATTGCGTTATGATCGCTTTTCAGATTTTGGCGGTACAGTCACACCACGTGCAGCGTTAACTTATGCGCCTGTAGAAAAAACTAAATTTAAATGGATGTATGGTGAAGCCTTTCGTGCCCCAGCCACTCGTCAAGGCTATATCAAACTCAACCAGCTTGCGAACCCAGACTTAAAATCAGAAACGATCAAAACTATGGAATTTGCTTGGTTACAACACTTTGATCGAGCAGAAACCACGGTGACCTATTTTTATAGTCGTGCCAAAAACAAAATTGATACGATTTTAACTTCTATCGATGGACTGAATTTTAGACGACAGTTTCAAAACTTGCCCAATGAATTAAGTTCGGCAGGTTGGGAGTTTGAGTTATCAAGCCAATTAACGGATAGTTTATCGTTACGTGCTGCCTATACTTACATGGCGAAAATTGAAGAAAGTCCACAACGTTTTCCTAAACAAACATTTTCCACCGTTGTGAACTATCAATATGATAAATGGAATTTCAATCTTAACGGCTATTACCATGATGAAACTGAACAGCAATTTCGTCGGCAAGGTGCGAATGTGTTAGATGATTATTGGTTGCTAAATACAGCAGTGCGCTATGCCGTAACAAAAGATTTTACTCTTGTTGGACGCGTGCATAATTTATTGGACGAGACATACTACAGTTCAACTAAATATGCTGTTGTTGCAAATGGTGTATTAAATCGTGGGCGGACTTATTCTTTAGGAGTTGAATGGCGATTTTAATCATTGAGGTTATGTAGCCATAGCGAACAATCTATTACTCAGGGTATGTTTTCACATTCTAGGTTACTAAGTTAGTGCATCATTTGAGCAGTTTCTTACAACATAATGTGTAATATGTGCATCGTAAATAGAACCCATTTAAAATCTAGGTAAAAATGCTAAGCTACCGCGGTATATCTCATACAAACAATATAATACTTGCAACAATAGCACTGATAATCGATGCAATTAATACAGCACCAGCAGCCATATCTTTGACTTTTCGAATTCTTTCATTTTTTTCTTGGGTCACTTCATTGGCTAATTCTTCAATTGCCGTATTCATTGCTTCTAGGGATAACACTAACCCGATGCATATAAATATGGCTATCCATTCTTCTGGGGAAAACCTAAGAATGAATCCAAGAATACAAACACTGATTCCAGCAACTAACTGAATTTTTGAGTTAATACCACATTTTATAAACTCATAAATGCCTACGAATGCATGTTTAAATGATTTTATCCTGCCTTTCATCATGCTTTATATCTAAATGTTTGATAATTTTTTAGCATATGTGGGGATTTCTATGAGAGGTCAATTATAGTCATAAATAATTATTCAGGATCATCTGGATTCATGTATTAATCCTCTAGCGGCACTATCAACAAGTTTCAGCATTGTGGGAATACGGTATTTACCATGCATTGATAAGACGAACTGTTTTGCATCATCAATGGGATAGCCAACCGAGGTGATATAAAGTGGGGTTTTACTACTAGGTCTAAAAATTTCAGCTTCTTTAGGCGTATTTTTAAAGGGATTCTTTGCAACACCAATGATAGGTATTTTTCTCTCTAAGCCATTATACAAGTGCATACCTAGCCCCATTTTTTCTATATGCCCAAAATGTACAAAGCCGTCAATGATGATTAATGAGGGAGATAGATCATGATCTTGAATCAAAGTAAGTAAACATGGTAGTTCCCGTTTATAGAAATGACCTGATTCATAAGGCGCAACGTTATCCACTTTTGAAATAAATATTTCGAATTCTTTTGGTGAAGCGGGGTTATCGAATGTGATACCTGCAACAGTTGCTGTGTCATCTTTATATTGAACATCTAGTGCAAGATACATCAATAAACCACCTTTAGAGTATTTCTTCTTTGTCTGAAAAATAGCTGATTAACGTTCATTCTCGCTAAGATTTTTAATTCCATTACTGAATGTTCTCATTTGGTTAATTGTATATTCTGTGTGCACTCGATTACTTGAAGGTTTTTGAATGTGGACACTTACACCTTTTCTATGCTCATTCTTTGGTCTAATTGGTCTTTTTGAAAATCCACCACCACAATTTGGGCAGACATTAGAAAGTATTTCATCTACACAGTTTTTGCAAAAAGTACATTCATAAGAGCAAATATAAGCTTCTTGTGAGTCTGGAGGTAAATCTTTATCACAGCATTCACAATTTGGCCGAAGTTCTAGGGAGCGTTCTCAATTATTGAAGCCAAATGACGGAAGCAACCAAATAAAGTAAGGA
>JAOXRS010000167.1 GCA_025800385.1 Candidatus Albibeggiatoa sp. nov. NOAA | reverse complement strand
TCTCAAAGAAAAAATAAATATTAAGCTCGATGATAACTGATAACTGATAACTGATAACTGATAACTGATAACTGATAACTGATAACTGATAACTGATAACTGATAACTGATAACTGATAACTGATAACTGACTCAATGAATTACAAACAGCATTCTCCAATCCAACCACTATCTAACCATTTAGCCAACCAAATTGCGGCAGGCGAAGTCATTGAACGCCCTGCATCCGTGATTAAAGAGTTACTTGAAAACAGTTTGGATGCACAAGCTACCGAAATTATTATCGAAATCGAACAAGCGGGCAGTAAATTAATTCGAATTCGGGATAATGGTTGCGGTATTCCTGCTGATGAATTGGAGCTTGCAGTACGCCGCCACGCCACTAGTAAAATTCATACAATTGACGATTTAGAGCACATTATCAGTTTGGGTTTTCGTGGTGAAGCATTAGCCAGCATCGCATCGGTGTCGCGTTTAACGTTAAGTTCTAAACACTTTTTAGCAAAACATGGCCATCAATTACGCTTAGAACAATATGAGCAGCCCATCATCGAACCCACGGCGCATCCAACAGGTACAACTATAGAAATCTCTGATTTATTTTATAACACACCCGCGCGTCGCAAATTTCTACGCACCGATAAAACAGAGTTTAATCATATCCATGAGATGGTCAAACGTTTGGCTTTGAGTCGTTTTGATGTGAGCTTTCAACTAATTCACAATCGCCGCACGATTTTACAACTCAAAGCTGCCCAAGATGAAAAACAGAAATTACAACGTGTTGCTACTTTATGTAGTCAGAATTTATTAGAACATCTCATACCTATCTCACATCAACGGGAAAATCTGATGCTTAAAGGTTGGATCAGTGAACCAACGCACTCGCGCAGCCAACCTGATATGCAATATTTTTTCATCAACGGGCGTATGATTCGAGACAAATTGGTGATTCATGCTGTGAAACAAGCCTATCAAGATGTATTGTATGGTGGTCGTCATCCAAGCTTTGTGCTGTTTTTAACCGTTGATCCTGCGGAAATTGATGTCAATGTGCATCCGACTAAAAGTGAGGTACGATTTAGTAAAGGTGATGTGGTACATAGCTTTTTAGCCAGTGGCTTACAGAAACATCTTGCTAAAACCCAACCGCAAACTATGCCTCAAACTACAGAAGTTAAACCCGCATCAAAACCTTATCCAACGGAAACCAAGCCAACACGCCCTAGCGTACAAGAAAGCTTGCAAATGTATGAACGTTTAGCTCAACGTAGTACAGAAAAATTGGCAACACCAACAGTAAATAAACCAGTTGCTGAATCTACACCATTAAGTTATCAGCCTAATTTTGAGCCAACACCAATTATTGAAAATAATGTTGAAAGTATAGAAACGCCGCCATTAGGTTATGCATTAGCACAATTGGCAGGAATTTATATTTTAGCGGAGAATGAGCATGGTTTAGTGTTGGTTGATATGCACTCAGCACATGAGCGAATTACTTATGAAAATATGAAGCAAGCTTGGCAACAAAATAAATTAAATGCACAACGATTGCTAATGCCTGTTGAAATGCACCTTGCTGAATCTGAAGCCATTTTAATTGAGCAACATGAAGCATTATTTAAAAAATTAGGCTTTGAGTTAACTTTACAAAATACGGTTCTTAATATCCAACAAATCCCCACATTACTACGCCAATCAGAAGTAGAAAAATTAATTCGTGATATGTTAGCAGACTTAAATCGTTTTGGTGTCACTCAGAAGATTGAACAATATATCAATGAGCTATTATCTACCATGGCCTGTCATTATTCAGTGAGAGCCAATCGGCAATTAAATTTAAATGAAATGAATGCGTTGCTTAGAGATATGGAAAAAACAGAGCGTAGCAACCAATGTAATCATGGGCGACCAACTTGGGTGCAGTTAGATATGAAAGCCTTAGACAAATTATTTTTACGAGGGAAGTAAATCAGAACCAAAGTTGTACAAAACTCCAGCTCTGACAATATTTAAATTTTTGTACCTAAAATCACTTCTTGTGCTAACCAGCTTTGTAAAATATCTAAACCGCCTTGAACTACGGCTTCTGGTTGTGGATGTTGCAATTCTTCAGCAATTTCAGTTAATAAAGCCTGCCCTGTTTTCTGCTCTTCGTTTTTCATCAACTTTTCTAATAAACGCGCACTCACAGGATTTAATAAAACAAACTCCACATTATCACTTAAATCCCGAAAGACCAGTAAATAAGTAGGTTGTTCTGGCGGTTCAGTTGGCTGAAAATCTGGACTAATCTGATGTACAGGATATTGATAAGCTAAACCCCATACTGTCGGATTCAAATAAGGCACGCCTGCTAATAAATCACCTGTTTGACTCACTTGACTTAAATCGGCTTCTCGTGTGTCGATTGCTACCGCCAATTCCACCCATTCATAATGTGCTAATTCGTACAAAAAAACAGGATCATCAGGCTGTGCTTCATGCTCATCTTCTAAATAACGCAAAAACTCCTGTGGCATTTGCGGAAATAAGGGGGTTTTGCACTGATGCTTAATCAGAAATTGTCGGGTTAAATGTTGCCACTGTTCTGGCGATAAAATTTTATTTAGCACACGATAAGTATTAGCTAACAAGCCTTCTGTATTGTTATAAAACAACTCAGAATAAGCAGCCATGCGTCGCTGTGCCACATCATCAGGGGCGGGTGACTCAGGGTCACGGATGTGCGCAGCAAACGCGTATTGAACTTGTTGAAATGCAGGACTATCCATGTTGCACTTGTTTAACTGTTTCAGCGTAACGGGCTTGAATATCAACAATCATGTCCACTTCTTGTAGTAATTCATCTAATGGTGGAATGTTGAAATCACGCTCTAATAAAGTTGGGAATACACCAAAGCTTTGATAAGCAATATCTAATAATTCCCATACTCGATCAATCACAGGCTTACCATGAGTATCGATAATAAAATCTTCTTCATTGTAATGACCTGCTATATGCGCATACACAATGCGTTCGCTAGGTAATGCTTTTAAGAATATTTCAGGATCATAATTATGATTGACACTATTGACATAAATATTATTAATATCAATCAAAAAGTCACAATCCGCTTCACTTATCACTGCATTGACAAAATCAATTTCCGTCATCTCTTGCCCTGGGGCTGCGTAATATGACGCATTTTCCATTGCAATTTTACGTTCTAAAATATCTTGGGTACGACGAATACGATCTGCAACATAATGTACTGCTTCTTCCGTAAAAGGAATTGGCATTAAATCGTACAAGTGACCATCATCAGCACAGTAAGTTAAATGATCGGTATAGTGTAAAACCTGATGGGTATCAAGAAATTGTTTAATACGTTGTAAAAATGGCTCATCAAGAGGTGCAGGCCCGCCAATATTTAAGGAAAGACCATGAGCAACAACGGGATAACGTTCAGTGAAATAGCGTAATTTTTTACCGAGATGGCCACCAACGCCGATCCAGTTTTCTGGAACAAGCTCGATAAAATTAATTTGTTGAGGGGCTTGTTGCTCCAACGAGGTTAAGAAATCCCGTCGGAGCCCCAGACCCGCGCCATGTACTTTGTTATTCATAGCGAGTGTCCGAGATCAAAAGTAAAAAGATTACTCTTTGTCTTCTTCAGCTTCTTCTGGAGCTGCTTCTGACATACCTTTAGGGTCTGTAGCACTTTCTTCAGCTTCTTCTGGAGCTGCTTCTGACATACCTTTAGGGTCTGCAGCTTCTTCAACAGCTGGTGCTTCAGGCGCAGCTTCTGACATGTTTTTAGCATCTGCAGCTTCTTCAACAGCTGGCGCTTCAGGAGCTGGTGCTTCACTAGCGTGAACTGGAGTAGTCGCTACTGCAACAGTGAAAACAGAACCAAGAGCTAAAGCTAAAGCTGATTTAGTCATTGGAATATCCTCTTTCATTAGTTTTGTTGGAAAAATAATACAATGTGCAAGCTGATATAAGGTCAATATCAACGCTGTTTAGTATTATCAAAAACTGTTTTAATGCCAGTATAAGTTGCACTCAATAGTAGCTATTGTTGATAGGTTTTAACAAAAAGTCAATAGATAATTTAGTGTTTTTTATAAAAATTATTTATTTATTGATTTTTTTATTATTGATCCAGATCAAAAAGCTTTGTATATAGTAAGTTATAAATGAATTTGTTTTTTCAATAATATGAATTTAATTCTATATTGCTGGCGGAATATGAAAAAGTTAAAAAATACACTTAAACACAGCCTAAATAAATAATAGTAAATATTTAAAAGATATTTTTTATAAAAAAACCGAATTTGAAGTGATCTAAACAAATAAATAATAAGCAAATTAATTTAGATAAATAGGTAATATGCTGTAATTATTATATTAGTTATATATTTACCACAGTATAGGTGTTTTCCCAACTTGTTGTAGATATTGATTGGTTTGGCTAAAGTGATGATTATCCATAAATTTTTTTACAGAAAAAGGAGAAGGGTGTGCTGACTTGAGCACCAAGTGTTGATTTTTATTTACAATTTTTCCTTTTTGTTGCGCATAATTACCCCACAAAATAAACACTATTTGCTGTTTTTGCTCATTGATGACTTGAATCACAGCATCAGTAAATTGTTCCCAACCCTTATTTTTATGTGAAGCAGGCTCAGATTCTCGCACAGTTAAAATAGAATTGAGCAATAACACCCCTTGTTTCGCCCAACGTTCTAAATTACCCGAATCAGGAATTAATGTACCTGTATCTGCATGAATTTCTTTGAAAATATTTTTTAAGGAAGGGGGCTGCTTGATGCCATCATTAACCGAAAAACATAAGCCGTTAGCTTGTCCTGCGCCATGATAGGGGTCTTGGCCTAAAATCACGACTTTAAGATCATCAAACGCACAGTAGTGAAACGCATTGAACACTAATTCGCGCGGTGGATAAACTGTATATTGTTGGTACTCCGCGTCAACAAAATCGGTCAGTTGCTTAAAATAAGGCTGATCCAATTCTTTTGCTAATCTGGCTTGCCATGAAGGCGGTAAGATCATATCCATAGGTTGTTTTGCAGTGCTTTACCCACCAAATACTTTAATATATGATGCCAAGTTATTAAGTGTTTTGCAATCGGCTGCGCGTTCAGTTGAGAAAAGGTTCTGTACATGGATAACGATAAAACCACCCATTTTGGCTACGAGCAAGTTCCCGTCAACGAAAAAGTCAAAAAAGTACGACACGTATTTGATTCCGTCGCCTCGAAATACGACATTATGAATGACTTTATGTCTATGGGTATTCATCGTATTTGGAAAAAAATGACCTTAGACATTGCCAACGTCAAAAAAGGTCAAAAAGTATTAGACTTAGCAGGGGGCACAGGCGATTTAGCTCTGCAATTTTCTAAACAAGTCGGCTCTTCAGGTCAAGTGATTTTAGCTGACATTAATGATTCCATGTTGGAAGTAGGTAGAGAACGTTTATTAAACCAAGGGGTTGTAGTTGATTACACCCAACTGAATGCCGAGATTTTACCTTTTGCTGATAACACTTTTGATTTAATCACCATTGCTTTTGGCTTGCGTAATGTCACTGATAAAGACAAAGCGTTGGCTTCTATGTTACGTGTACTTAAACCGGGTGGTCGCTTACTGGTACTTGAATTCTCAGAATTACAAGTGAAACCATTGCGCCCTGTTTATGACTGGTATTCTTTTAATATTTTGCCTGTTTTAGGTAAAGTGGTTGCAAATGATTCAGAAAGCTATAAATATTTAGCTGAATCGATTCGAATGCACCCCAATCAAGAAACCTTAAAACAAATGATGCAGACTGTTGGTTTTGAACGTTGTGAATATTACAACCTATCAGCGGGTCTGGTCGCACTGCACTCAGGGTTTAAATTATGATCCGTCCTTTTGAAGAATATGCAGGTTTTGGAACACGTGCGATTGCAGCCATCGTAGATTTTGCATGGTTAGCAGCCGTTGTATTTGCTTGCTCTTATTTTTTACTTGGTTCTGAAATACTCACACAGCTTTTAAGTGGTGATGAAGCCGCTTTACAACAAGCAGGTATTCAAGCATTTTTGCTCAATGATGTATTGCCGTTTTTATTAACTTTATTTTTCTGGATACGTTACGGCGCAACCCCAGGAAAAATTGTAGCTGATTGCGAAATTGTTCATGCAACCACTGGCAAACCCATAACATTGGGTCAAGCCGTTTTACGTTATCTTGCTTATTTGATTTCAGCATTACCTTTAGGCTTAGGCTTTTTATGGATATTGTGGGATAAACGAAAACAAGGTTGGCACGACAAGATCGCCAATACCGTTGTTATTATGCATGATGAGATGAATGTACCACTCAATAAGTTAGTGCAATCTTAAATAGGCGAATAGTCGTAAAACTATATGTGCTCATCACATAACTAACACCGTATATCTTTATAACCCCTAAATAAAACGTTGTGCGTCACAATCACTAGGGTTGAATTAAAAAGATTTGGTCTAAGATTGATTTATTGTGTAAACTTCTTTAGGATACGCATTTACGTGTTGTTGCAGCACACTGCACGACCTAAGTACATCATTTCAAGTCATTTCTAAGGTAGTAGATTAGACCACCCAGTTAATATAAATATAAGCCTCACTTGGCGGATGGGATGGAATAACGCTCTAATGTCGGAGATAAAATCACCATGAGTGAACATATTGTCGTTGTGAAAGACGACTCTTTTGATCAAGAAGTCTTACAATCTAATGTACCCGTTTTAGTTGACTATTGGGCAGACTGGTGTGGTCCTTGCAAAATGGTTGCGCCATTATTAGATGAAATTGCTCAAGAATATGTTGGGAAATTAAAAGTTGCTAAATTAAACATCGATGAAAACCAAGCAACACCACCAAAATATGGCATCCGTGGGATTCCTACCTTGATGTTATTCAAAAATGGTCAAGTAGAAGCAACAAAAGTGGGCGCATTAAATAAATCTCAATTGAACGCTTTTATTGACAGTAATTTATAATAGTGGATACATAATACTGCCAAGTGTGCTTTATTTTATACACAGGACAGTTTTAGCATATAGCTGATTGAAAAAGTGCAAATTTGTCACGTTCTGTGTGTAAATTCATTGACGACCTTGTTGTTTTTTTTTATAATTTAGCTGTTCGTATGACATCACACCAACAATCCACAGTAGAATACGGCATTTCCTAAAAAACACCTACACACTGCACCTGGCTTTGAAGTGCAAAAAAACCGTAAATATATCCTGTGGCAAATAAGTACTTTGTATAATTTTGGGGTTTCACTCGTTTACTCCACGACTTTATACTTTGTGGTGGGTACGGCCTACAAGGTTATTTTGTCTTAACTGACCAATCAATATCAATAACTCATTCCAAACATCACCAACTCTACCAAGGCATCATGTCTGTTATAACACCATGAATCTGACAGAACTCAAACAAAAAACAGCATCCGAGTTAATGCAATTAGCTCAAGAACTAGGATTAGAAGGCACTGCAAGAGCCCGTAAACAAGACGTTATATTTGCCCTACTTAAAGCCCACGCGAAAAAAGGCGAGGATATTTTCGGTGACGGCGTATTAGAAATTTTACAAGATGGATTCGGATTTCTGCGTTCATCAGACAGTTCATATTTAGCAGGCCCAGACGACATTTACGTGTCACCCAGCCAAATCAGACGTTTTAACTTGCGTACGGGTGATATGGTTTCAGGCAAAATTAGACCACCTAAAGATGGTGAGCGTTATTTTGCTTTATTAAAAGTCAACGACATCAACTTTGAGCACCCAGAATTAGCTAAAAATAAAGTTTTATTTGAAAACCTTACCCCACTATTCCCAAATGAGCGTTTAAACCTTGAAGTCGGCAACGGCAGTACAGAAGATTTAACCCCACGTATCATTGACCTGGTTTCACCGATTGGTAAAGGTCAGCGTGGCTTAATTGTATCGCCACCGAAGTCTGGTAAAACCATGATGCTCCAAAACATGGCGCAATCTATTTCTCACAATCATCCAGAATGTTACTTGATCGTATTGTTGATTGATGAACGTCCAGAAGAAGTAACAGAAATGGAACGTTCAGTACGTGGCGAAGTGGTTTCTAGTACTTTTGATGAGCCAGCCAACCGTCACATTCAAGTGGCTGAAATGGTAATTGAAAAAGCCAAACGTTTAGTCGAACATAAACGCGATGTGGTAATTTTACTCGATTCTATTACGCGTCTAGCCCGTGCTTACAATACCGTTGTACCATCTTCTGGCAAAGTATTAACAGGTGGTGTTGATGCTCATGCTTTACACCGTCCTAAACGTTTCTTTGGTGCTGCACGTAATGTGGAAGAAGGCGGCAGCTTAACCATTATCGCAACCGCGTTGATCGATACAGGTTCGAAAATGGACGACGTGATTTACGAAGAATTCAAAGGCACAGGTAATAACGAAATTCACTTGGATCGTAAAATTGCTGAAAAACGTACTTATCCTGCGATTAACATTAATCGTTCTGGTACGCGTCGTGAAGAATTATTACTTGATCAAGAAGAAATGCAGCGGGTTTGGATTTTACGTAAATTATTACATCCAATGGAAGAAATTGCTGCGATGGAATTCTTGCTCGATCGCTTAAAAGTCACTAAAACTAATAACGAATTTTTTGACTCTATGAAGCGTTAATACATGGCTGCTCTGACTTCGGTTATCATCGTCAATTACAACAGTGGCCAGTATTTAGCGCAATGTGTAACGGCGGTGTTAGCATCGACTGTGCCTGTGGAAGTATTTGTGGTAGACAATGCTTCGACTGATAATAGTATTCAACAATTACGTCAAGCATTACCCAATCATGCACCTGTCCATATTGAACAAAATACTCAAAATCTTGGTTTTGCCAAAGCCAATAATCAAGCGATTAATAAAGCAATAGGGGATTATATTTTATGCTTAAACCCCGATTGTTTTGTTGAACCTGATACTTTAGCAAAGTCCAGAGCAATGATGGATGAGTATCCAAATGCAGGTATGGCAGGTGTTATGGTATGTAATCCTGATGGGTCAGAGCAGGCAGGTGCACGACGCAGTGTGCCTTCTCCGTGGCGTTCCGTGATTCGTGTCTTACACTTAGACAAACTATTTCCAAATCACCCTCGTTTTAAAAGCTTCGTACTCACAGAAGAACCTTTGCCCAATACACCAATTGAGCTAGAAGGGGTTTCTGGTGCATACATGTTTATCCGTCAAACCGCACTGGCAGAAGTCGGGGGGCTGGATGAAGGCTATTTTTTGCATTGTGAGGATTTAGACTGGTTTATGCGCTTTCGGGAGCAAAATTGGAAGATTTTATTTATTCCGCAAATTAAAGTGACCCATATTAAAGGTGCGTGTAGTGACAAACAACCTGTCACAGTGCTATGGTATAAACATAAAGGTATGGTGCGTTTTTATCGCAAATTTTTCCAGCAGCGTTATCCATGGATTGTCATGTTGATGGTCATTAGTGCTGTTTGGCTGCGGTTTGCTATGTTGGCGACACTCACCATTGTCACCCACAGAGGAGGAACATCTAAATGACGGTTTATTTTAGTGAACACCCCGGTTGTTGGGAAAGACATTTACAGCGTCAATATAAAAACCCTCTGTTTGGTCATCTTGAATATGATATTTCACAAATGGATGTGGAAGATGCCCAGCGTCGTGATGCCAAAGAACGCCAGAATTTTCAAACTGATTTTCAGCAATTACTAGAAGAAGTCGCTAACTTACAGTCTCAGGTTGAAGCAGAAATCGTTTTAAAGCTAAAAGACAGAATTGATGCTTTATATGAGCAATGCGCAGGTTTAGGCGGTGACTTTTCTCAAGCTAAGAAAGGCTTACACCATTTAAATGATTTAATTATGCAGTCGATTTTATCCAGTGGCGTAGATGACCCTGAAATGTTAGAGCGTTTGGAGCGTGAAAAATCTGCACGTTATATGCACTTTTCGTTACTCGAATATCCTTTTATTGCCCACCTTTTACACCCTAATTCTCCCATCGGAGAAACTGAAATTGTCCCTTCCTTATTAACTGAAGATGATGCGTCGTTACGTGCTGCTATGAGTCTTTTTGAAACCAAACAGCAAAAGCTTTTATGTGAAGAAGGTCGTAATTTACTCACCCGTTTGAAAGAGCAAGGTTATGATTTACCAACGGCTTGGATGCGTTTAGCCTCAATGGAACAGCCACTTTATAAAGCAGGTTAATGAGCTTATTTCTGCTATTAGAATCTTGGCCACACTTGACTTAATCTCTTCTCAAAAACAGCGAAAACATTTACTTTTAAAATCAAAAAACATTAGAATGCTAACCATATCGTGATTTGAAAAAAGTGGACATATGGGTTTTTCTTCAATTTTATTTTTATTGTTTCTGGGTGCAATTACATGGTTTTGGCTTGATACCGTGCGAGTCTTGGAAATTGCGAGAACGCATTGCAAACGTACCTGTGCGCAATACCATTTACAATTGTTGGATGATTCTGTCAGTGTAACAGGCATCAGTTTAGCGCGAAATAAACGGGGACAGGTTGTATTACAGCGCAATTATCGATTTGAGTTTCATCACGCGGGCGAAGATGTACGAACACAAGGTAGCTTAATTATGCGTGGTAACCAATTGATGATGATTGATATTCCCGAATATATGGACAGTACTTTTTTTGAATATGGTCGATAGCAGTGTATTCATTGCACCTAATTTTATTCCAACCTCACTTTATAACTTAGCCCAACAACTTCAATCTGCATTTCGGGATAAAACAATAGATGTCACTTTATTAATCGAAATTGGCCAGCAATTGTGGGCTTGTTCAGGTTTACCTAAAGACACCTCTCATATTTCACAACTTGTTATTCAACAACATCAGGATTTACCTTGGGAATATTTATATCATCCTGATGGCTATTTTATTGCTCAAGACCTCGCGATTATTCGTCAAAGCACTACAACACTTACGAAAAATAAACAAACAGCTTCACCTTTTAACATTTTGCATTTTTCCACCCAAGTTAACTACTCAAAACAGCATTATCTGAATTTTTCCGAAGAGCGACAGTTTATTTACCAAGCATTATGGCTACAAATTCAAGCACAACAGGTTTTATTACATAGTTCGACCTGTCACCATTTTGAGCAATTTAAGTTATTACTCAATCAACGCTGGGATATGATTATTTTAAGCGGGCATAGTATTACAAAGGAAGGACAACAATATTTAGCCTTTAACTCAGATACAGCACCTTATTTACTCGTCAGTTATGAAGAAATCGTCACCATTTTTCAAAATTTATCAGTTCAATGTGTGGTGCTTGCAGTGTGCGAATCGAATGATTTGGCTTTCAAATTACATCAGTTGGGCATACCGTGTGTGATTGGAATGCAATATACGGTTTTGGATCGGGCGGCGAGCCTTTTCATTCAGCAATTTTGCCAATCCATTATGCAGCAATCAACGGTGACTGATGCAGTACAAACAGCACGTTTAGCTATGCAAGATTTATTAAAACAAGATGAGCAATGGCAAGAAAATGAGTTGGGACAATGGTTGATGCCTTGCCTTTATGTTCAAACACAGACTTTTCCATTATTTTCACAACAAACACCTGATACACAGACAAAACCCGTAAAACAATTAATTGGTCGCAGTCGCTCATTTTGTGCGTTAGAAAAACTGTTGCAAAATCACAAAAAGGTCTGGCTTTATGGAGTTGGCGGAATTGGAAAGACGGCATTAGCACAAGCATTACAACAACATTTTACGGCTTTGCATAAACCAATTGCTTATCTTGAAATGGGTGAACAGAGTGATATAACAAATATTGATTCAACTATATTGGCTGTTTCTCGATTTCCGCCGCCTAATCAGGAATGGATTAGTTTTAAATTATCTTCGCCCAGTGAAACGGCATTTATGCATTATGCACAACACCTAGGTTTGGCTTATCCAGCATTACAATTGCGATTGATTTACAAAATGCTGCAAGGTAACTATCAAGGTTTGCATTTATTGCAAGGTTTACCTTTTAGTACCCAAGCCCATGTGCTGCGCCAACAATTACGTACGGTGCAACGTTATTTACAAGCCTATCAACGTCAATGATAGTTTGAAAGCGTTACAATAACCCATACTTATCATCAAATAGAATCACTTTACATTACGAAATACAGTCGGTATAAAGACTTGTAGATTTTTGTATGACTAATGGACTCAAATATTATGCCTGTTAAACGCCTTTGGTTTTACCTACTTACGCTGTTCATACTTGCTGCCTGTGGCGGTGATGATGACAATACTTCTTCGTCTTCAAATGGTGGAGGTACAACAACCCCACCTGTTGCTCAAACCCATACCCTTGTGGGTAAAATCATTGCGGCCAGTAATACTGCAACCGATAGTGATGTCAATGATGTCAACGCTTTAAATAATCCAAACAATGACTTTAATTCTGCTCAACCTATTCCCAACCCTGTGATTTTAGGTGGTTATGTGAATCGCCCCGGTGCTGGTAATACGGGTAGCTCACGCAATACAGGTGATATTGATGATTATTTCTTAGTATCTTTAAAACGAGGCCAAATTATTAACTTATTCGTTGCCAATGATGATTTAGCTGTGAATGACTTGGATTTGGGTTTATTGGACAGTGCGGGCAATATTTTAAATGCGTCTGTTGGTGAAGGGGCAACGGAAAGTATTACAGTACCTTCAGATGGCTCTTATTTTATTCAGGTTCATGCGCATCTTGGTGCATCCAATTATGTATTAAACATTGGGCAAGCTTTGCAACAAACCAGTTTAAGCAACACGCCACGTTTAAGCGATAATATTGTTGTCGGTGATGTATTAATTGAATTCAAGCAAAATGATGCACAAACGTATCAAGCACAAAATGCACTCAGCAGTTTAGGTTTAAGCTCACAACATGTGAACACCAATCGCCGTAGCCGTTATCAATTTGATGTAGAAAATACATTATCTGCCCAACAATTCAGCCGTCCAAATGCGTGTTTAAATACTGACTTTGGCGCAACAGAAATCCCGAATGAGTTAAAAGGCAAATTCACTACATTGATGTTAGCTAAATGTTTGAACCGTCGTGATGATATTGAAGCGGCAACCGCCAATCATATTTGGTCAGCGCAAGCCACACCAAACGACTCGTTTTACCGTTATCAATGGAATTATCAAATGTTGAACTTACCGCAAGCATGGGATACCACAGTAGGTAGTTCATCCGTTATTGTCGCGGTGATTGATACGGGTGTGTTGTTACGTCATCCAGATTTACAAGGCAAATTCGCGCAAGGTTATGACTTTATTTCTGATACCAGTATTTCTATTGATGGCGATGGCATTGATTCCAATCCAGATGATCCCGGTGACCAAAGTGTTGGCGGTAGTAGTTTCCACGGTACACACGTTGCGGGTGTGATTGGCGCATTGACTAATAATAATGAAGGGATTGCAGGCACAAGTTGGAATACCAAGATCATGCCTTTGCGGGTGTTAGGTCGAAATGGTAACGGTAGTGATTATAGCGTAGAACAGGCAATTCGTTATGCGATTGGGATTGACAATGATTCTGGCTCAGTACCGGGGCGCACCGCACATATTATCAATTTAAGCTTAGGCGGGCCTAGCATTTCCTCCCGTTTCCAAGCAGTGATTCAGCAAGCACGTAATGCAGGTGTCTTTATCGTCGCCGCAGCGGGTAATGACAATGCACGCACACCTTATTATCCTGCTTCGCTTCCGGGGGTGATTTCAGTTTCAGCGGTAGATATGAACCGCCGTAAAGCCTCTTATTCTAACTACAATGAATTTGTCGATATTGCTGCTCCTGGTGGTGATAACACGCCTGACCTTAACGGTGACGGTGTTCCTGACGGTATTATCAGTACTATCGGTGATGACAGCACAGGGCGGATTAAATTCGAATATTATTCACTTGTCGGTACATCTATGGCAACGCCTCATGTCGCGGGTGTTATTTCCTTGATGAAAGCAGCTAACCCAGATTTAACCCCTGAAAATGTCGATGACTTAATCAGCAGTGGTGCAATCACAACCGATATTGGTACAGAAGGTCGTGACAGCAGTTTTGGTTATGGCTTGTTAGATGCGAATCGCGCAGTATTAGCAGCGGCACAGTTTGGGCGTGATGATGCTAATGTGCAAGCTGACCCTGTATTAGTGGTTACACCGCAATCGCTTAACTTTGGTTCAAGTACCAGTACCGCCACATTGACATTGAGTAATGGTGGTAACGGCACGTTGCAGATTTTAGATATTACGGATGATGCAAGCGGTTATGTCACAGTGAATGGCTTTGGCTTAGGCGACTATCAAGTGCGTGTCAATCGTAGCGGTTTAGAATCTGGTACATATAGCGCAACGATTCAAATTAGAAGTAATATCAATACGATTAATGTTCCTGTGATTTGGCAGGTCAATAATGACGATCCAAGTACCCAAGTGGGTGATGCAGGCCACCATTACATTCTATTAATTGATACTGCTTCACAAGAAACCATTAAGCAAATTTCTGCTTCAGCATTAGATGGTATTTATGATTTCCGCTTTACCAATGTTCTGACAGGCACTTATCAAGTGGTAGCGGGCACAGATGCCAATAACAATAATGTGATTTGTGAACCAGGAGAAGCGTGTGGCGCATATTTAACCCTATCTCGTCCAAGTAATATTAATATTGATAATAGTTACTCTGGCGTAGATTTTAGTACTGGGTTTAATGTGAACTTCTCCGCTCAATCTGTTGGTGGGTCAACGGGTAAAGCACAAGGTTATCAATTATTACCTGATGATCTGAAACAAGTCGCGCATTAATATATAACGAAAGCTCTCAAGTAAGTATTTATTTGGGGGCTTTTGTATGCTTCTGCAAACTAACTTCCCGCCGTATTTTTAACTAATTGATTTTTATCATCAACTATTTTTAGCCTTTTATAGAAATAAAGTTTAAGCAATTTAAATCAATATGTTATAAATTTCTATATGCTTTTTGTATTTGCACCACTTATCCTCAAAATTATTCCCTTCAAAGATTAAACAACCTATTTTTCCTATTCAATTAACGGATTAGCCCATCTTTTATGCATTTATTCTGACTTACTTAACGCTAGATTTCTGTGCAATGCTTCATTATTATTAGCGGGTTGCGAATGATCGGACTCAATATATGTATATTTTACCCAAGTTTTTACAACAATCACCACAAGCCGAGGTGGTTGCCGCTGTCGATTTAGGTTCAAATAGTTTTCACATGATTGTGGCTCGGTTTAAAGACGGGCAAATTCACGTACTAGATAGATTAAAAGAAATGGTGCGCCTAGGTGGCGGATTAGATAAATATAATTATCTCTCAGAAGAGTCTCAACAGCGGGCGATTGATTGCTTGGCACGGTTTGGCCAACGTTTACAAGATATGCCTGTGGATAGCGTGAGGGTTGTCGGTACAAATGTGTTTCGTGCTGCAGTCAATGCAGAAGACTTTTTACCGCAAGCTGAACAAGCATTAGGCCATCCTATTGAAGTCGTGTCAGGCCGTGAGGAAGCCCGTTTAATTTATTTAGGCGTAGCACATACATTAGCCTCTACAGATGAAAAGACCTTAGTTGTCGATATTGGTGGCGGTAGTACAGAATTTATTATTGGGCAAAAGTTTGACACCTTAGAACGTGAAAGTTTAAGTATGGGTTGTGTGAGTATGACTCAGCGGTATTTTGCCAATGGTGAAATCAAAGCCAAGCCTATGCGTCGCGCAGAAATTCATGCCCAACAAGAATTGCAAGTGATTAAATATCAATTTAAAGAACTGGGCTGGGATATGGCAATCGGTGCAGCGGGCACGTTACGCTCTGTTGAACGTGTGATTCGGGAAATGGGTTGGGATAACAAGATTTCGCGCCAAGGTTTACAGCGTTTAAAAGCGGTGTTACTTGAAGCAGAACATATTGATAATTTAAAACTCAAAGGGTTGAGTGCACGCCGTACGCCTGTATTCCCTGGTGGTGTCGCGATTATTTCAGGCATTTTCGATGCATTGGGCTTAGAGTCTATGAAAGCTTCAGACAGTGCATTACGTGAAGGGGTTGTCTTAGATTTATTCGGACGTATTGCACATGAAGATACCCGTGAAACCACCATTCACAATTTGATGTCACGTTATTTAGTCGATGCTCAACAAGCTAAACAAGTAGAAAATACCGCGTTAGCCTTTTTAGAGCAAACTTCTGAAAATTGGCATTTAAACCAAGAAGAGTCCGCAGCAATGCTGAGCTGGGCAGCCCGCTTACATGAAATAGGCTTAAGTATCGCACATGACAGTTATCATAAACATGGTGAGTACTTAATCACTTATTCAGACTTAGCAGGCTTCTCACGCCAAGAACAGGCTTTTTTAGCTACATTAGTGCGTTCACACCGCCGCCGTGTACCGACCTCTATTTGTGAAACATGCAGCCCATCAGAAAAAGCAAAATTACAACGCTTGTGCATTCTGTTGCGTTTAGCTGTACTTGTGCACAGAAGTCGAACTCCGATAGAACAAATGCCAGAAATAGTGTTGCAAACAACAGACAGTGGTATTAAAGTGCGATTTCCACCGCAATGGTTAGAAAAGCACCCTTTAACTCATGCAGACTTAGAACAAGAGCGGGAGTATCTTAAAGAGATACAAATAGTTTTAGATTTTGAATGATTGTATGTAGCAAAGTGCTATAAAATGGTGTATCATTTTAACAACAAATGTTGAGTTGTGGTTTTTTTGCAGACAAAGTGTTGCATTTTATTTCGGGCTAGGTTATCGTTTGCAAGTCAATAGACAATACAAATGACTTGATAAATTTGTCTGTATCGAATCACGTTAATGAATTATTGAGATTCTTTGTTGTGTAAGTGCAACAGGGAATAAAGTTTTAAGCTTAGGCTTCAATCATTTTTTAAAATTCAAACGGAGAAACTTTATGAATCGCAAAGTTCTTGTTCTTGCTGTGGCGACTGCTTTCGCAGCACCTATGGCAGCAACTGCTGACGTAAAATTATCTGGTAACATCCAAGCTGAATACAGCTACGCAGAAGTAGGTAACTACGATCGCGAAAGTTACACTAACGACGGCGTTGGTGCTGGCTTCAACGGTGGTCCTAACCACATTCGTCTTGATTTCGAAGAAGCTTTAGGTGGCGGCTTAAAAGTTTACGGTCGTTACACAGCAGCTTTCAGTACTTTTGCTAACAAAGGTTTAGTAAGTGGCCAAGAAACTTTCGTTGGCTTAAAAGGTTCTGTTGCTTACTTCCGTTTAGGTAAAATGACAGGTGCATACAAAGCTTCTAAAGGCTTAGTTGATCCTTGGGCAGGTACTTCATTACAAGCTCGTGGTACTGGTGGCGGTATGACTGGTAGCACATACTTAGGCGCAGTTGCATTAAAAGATTGTAACGGTTGTGCATACGGTCCTTTAAAAGACCAAATCGACGCGTTAAAAGCTGATCCAAACATCAATGCTGGTGAATACTTAGTAACTTCTACTAAGAAACATTCTCCTTACGGCGCATTCACTCACAGCAGCTACGTTGAAAATGTAGTTGAAGCGGGCGCAAAATTCGGCGGCTTCTCAGCACGTGTACAAGGCGTTGTTGACAAAGGTACTGGCATGGACGGTGCTGGCTTAGTTGAATTAAAATACTCTGCTGAAAACTTCACAGTATTTGCTGCTGGCGCATACACTGACTTAACTAGCAACATCCCAGGTGACGACGAAGTTGATGACGGTTTCGGTAACTGGAAAATCGGTGCGCAAGCTAGATTCGCTGGCTTAAAATTAGGTTTACAATTCGAAGATGCTGAAATGGGCACTATGACTGGTGGTCAAGGTCAATACATCTTAGGTTCTGTTGAATACGGCATCAACAACGTTTCTTTAGCAGCATGGGTTGCTGGTTACTCTGATGACGATTTAGAAGAAGACGACGCGTTAAGCTTCGCTTTAGGTGCTAAATACAAATTCAGCAAACGCACTATGGCTTACGTTGGTTACCGTCAAACTGACAGTGACAACGACTACCGTGACGAAAACGTATTTACTTTAGGTCTTCGCCACTCTTTCTAATCTGACTTTGTTAACTTAAAGTGAGATTAATAAAAACCCTTGGGATGTGAGTCTCAGGGGTTTTGTCATTTTCAGATGCAAGCAATTTATCCCCTTCTAAATTCATATTATTTCTACTCTTAAACCAAACCACTCATTACGCCTTATCTATAATCTTCAACAGCTTAAAAATTTAATACTGAATTAAAACACTTGTATCAGTCGGTAAATTCACTCAAAATATGACAAAATAACGACACAAATGAGGATGCAAGATGCACACATCGATTCATGGTCAATGGTCATCACGACTGGCTTTTATCCTTGCTGCGACAGGGTCAGCGGTTGGCTTGGGTAATATCTGGCGATTCCCTTATATTACAGGTGAAAATGGTGGTGGCGCGTTTGTACTGGTTTATCTCGCGTGTGTATTTCTGATCGGCTTGCCTGTGATGATGGCTGAAGTGATGCTTGGACGTAAAGGCCGTCATAGCCCAATTAACACAATGAGCATTCTTGCCCGAGAGAATCAGCGTAGCCAAATATGGCAGTTAATTGGCTGGTCAGGAGTGATTGCAGGTTTTATTATTTTATCCTATTACAGCGTGATCGCGGGCTGGGCATTGGCTTATATTCCACGCTTAGCCATGGGCACGTTCTCCGCAGTATCAGATTTAGGCTCAACTCAAGCCGTTGCAGAATTTGCAGGTGGCCAATTTGGTGCTTTAATCGGAGATTATCAACAACTCATTATTTGGCATACCCTATTTATGATGGGCACAATGGTAATTATTTCTGGCGGGGTGCAAGGCGGCTTAGAAAAAGCGGTTACTTTTATGATGCCAGCATTGTTCGCATTATTATTAATCTTACTCGGTTATGCTTTAAGTACAGATAAATTTATAGATGGTTTGTTATTCTTGTTTCAACCTGATTTTAGTCGCGCCTTAACAGGACAAGCTATTTTAGATGCATTAGGACAAGCCTTTTTTACCTTAAGTTTGGGTATGGGCGCAATTATGATTTATGGGGCTTACTTGCCTAAAGATGCCTCGATTTCTTTCACTACAACAATGATTGTGATCGCAGATACGTCGGTTGCATTAATTGCAGGCTTAGTGATTTTCCCACTAGTATTCTCCAATGGATTAGAAGCTGCAGGCGGGGCAGGCCTTGCATTTCAAACCTTACCCATCGCATTTGGGCAAATGCCATACGGTGCATTCTTTGGTACGTTATTCTTTGTGTTACTCAGTTTAGCTGCTTGGAGCTCAGCGATTTCTATCATTGAACCTGCTGTGGCATGGTTAGTGGAAACAGACAAATTCTCTCGCTTATCTGCTAGCTTACTTTGTGGTTTAGGCGCATGGTTGCTGGGCTTTGTTACTATTTTCTCATTCAATATTTGGGCAGAAGTCTATCCATTGGCCTCATTCGGCGTGGAAAAAACGTGGTTTGATTTGCTGGAATATCTCACATTTAATATGATGATGCCATTAGGTGGCTTATTCATGGCTATTTTTGTTGCTTGGTTTATGAATACTGCAACCACCTCTGAAGAATTAAACAGTTCACCAAACAGCTTTGGATTTAAATTATGGTTATTCTTATTACGTTATGTGACACCAGTGGGTGTGGGTATCGTATTCCTAAATGCAGTTGGTGTACTTAAAGCAATTGGGATTGTTTCGTGACTGAGATTTATAAAACTGCTTTAGTAGCACATTCAGCTGAGGATATGTATCAATTAGTCAGTGATATTGAAACCTATCCTCAATTTTTACCTTGGTGTAAATCCACTAAAATTTTATCGCAACATGATACAGAAGTGGTTGCCAGTATTGCTATGGGTGGTGCAGGTATGGAAAAATCCTTCACCACAGCGAATGTGCTAAAACCAAATGAAATTATAGAAATGCACTTACAAGAAGGGCCTTTTAGTCATTTGTATGGAAAATGGGAATTTCAACAATTAGGTGATGTCGGCTGTAAAGTTGCGTTGCGCATGGAATTTGAAATTTCTAACACCATATTACGCTTAAGTTTAGAACCTGTTTTCAGTCGCATTGTTAATTCTCTAGTCGATGCGTTTGTCAAACGAGCTGATGATTTATATGCAAGACACTAAAAAAATGATTCACGTTGAAATTGCTTATGCGAAACCTGAGGAACAAGTCATTATTCCTGTTGAAGTGGAAGAAGGGACTACGGCAGAACAAGCGATTCAACAATCTAAAATTCAACAACGTTTTACGGAAATTAACTTATTGAAACAGAAAATAGGTATTTTCAGTAAAGCGTGTAAATTAGATGCGGTGCTTAGAAATGGTGACAGAGTAGAAATTTATCGCCCATTGATTGCCGACCCGAAAGCGGTACGTAAAAAACGAGCGGCAGAAGGTAAAGTAATGCGCAAAGGTACGAAAGATTAAAAGCTGTTTCTACAACACGATATATTGCGGTTGGTATTATAATTAAAAGAATACCAATCCAATATTAGTAATGTCTATATTTTATGAAAGGGAGGCAGAAAATGAATAAACAAATACTCAGAAAGCAATTCTTACAAAAGCGTAAACAACTTTTTCCTCAAGATATAGAACAGGCCAGCCACGCAATCAAAACCCAGTTTTTCAATTATTTTTCTATCAATTTTGATACTTTGCATATATTTCTACCCATTACAAAGCAAAATGAAATTAATACTTGGCCAATTATCAAACAGTTATTTCAGCAATATCCTCAAGTGCAAGTTGTCATTCCCAAAACAAATATTCAGCATCAAACACTAAGCCACCACTTCTTAGATTCAAATACCAAGCTAATTCAAAATCGATGGGGGATTGAAGAACCTATTGAAGCACCAACATGTGCAGAAAAGGCAATTGATATGGTCTTAATCCCTTTGTTGTGTTTTGATCAACAGGGAAATCGTGTAGGTTATGGAAAAGGATTTTATGATCGATTTTTAGCAGAATGTCGAGCCGATGTGATTAAAGTCGGGCTATCATTATTTGATCCAATTGTACAAATCAGTGATGCACACGCCCATGATGTGCAGTTAGATTACTGTATTACACCTTATTCCGTGATACAAACTCAGTCACATCAATTGCTTAATCAATAATTTTGGCTAATACCAATAAGCGAGCATTGGCATAAAGCCGTTCTCGTTTCAGCGCATTTAGGTTAATTTCTAATTTCACACGATTGCGTCGTTTCACCATATTGACCATGCCGCCAGCATTGGCAAATTTAGGGATTTCACTAATAGTCAAAATTGGTAAACCTTTCACATAAGACAATATGCGGCTCACATTATCTTTTTCTGAACGAACAATAAACAAAACATGACAATCTCTACTTTGGCTTAGCTCAATGTTGCGCTTTAAGATTAAACTGCGCTTTCTTACTTTATTTTCTTTGATGGTATCAAGTAATTTTCCAAAAGGGTCTTGACCCAAAGTACAAATGACCAAAGGCTCTGAAACACGTATTTCAGAACGCTCATCTGGCCACTTTACCATCAGTGTTAAGTTGTATAGAAATGCAGCTTTAATGTGATACTCATTATAAGCATCATCTGCATATAACCTAGAAACAAACAACACATTGATAACAATAAAAGCGATGAGGGACTTAATGACAAACCTAGTGTATTGCATAATTACGCCCTATCTCGAATACTGCATAGCAAAGCCATTCATTTTTATCCTACACTATTTAAAAACTAGATAATCGCATATCTTTTAGTACTTTTCGCACAGTGGGTAAGTGACGGCGACTGATTTCTAAGCGCGTAGGTTGGTCTCGCAAGGTGATATAACAACGGCCATTGTTATCTTTAACCAAGCTGGAAATGTAATTCACTGCAACCAAAGTACTACGATGAATGCGTAAAAACTGGCCTGCGAACTCTTTCTCTAAGTCTTTTAAGGTCTCACTTAATAGAGCTTCGCCTTCTTTCCAATGTAAAATCACATATTTCTCATCAGCGGAAAAATAAAAAATTTCACCAACGGGAATGAGTTTTAAATTACTTCTAACATTGATACTAATATGGCTACGTGCTGTTGCTCTTGGTGTATCATCTGTAGATGTAGGTTTTTGTAATAAAGCTTGTGCACGTTTGAGGGCTTGTTGTAAACGATCTTTACGAATCGGTTTCACTAAGTAGTCAACCGCTTGGGTCTCAAATGCTTCCAATGCATGATCGTTATAGGCTGTGGTAAAAATCACAATCGGCTGCGGATATAAATTCACTAACCGTTGCGCAACTTGCATACCGTCCATCCCCGGCATCCGAATATCGAGTAATACAACATCGGGCTGATAGGCATGAACTGCACTTAGGGCTTCTTTGCCGTTACTTGCTTCACCAACTACATTACCTAATCCCAGTTCATGTACTAAAGCGGTGAGGCGTTCACGTGCAAGACGTTCATCATCGACAATTAAAATTTTCATAAGTCTGTTTGATATGGGAAACGTAGGCTAACACAATATACGTCGGGTTCTTGTCTGACATTTAAGCTCCCCAGTTGACCATAATGCGCTTGTAAACGCTCGTGAATATTACGTTGCGCAATCCCATGCCCTTTGCTTCGGTGACTCAAAGGTTGTTGGCTTAGAGGGTTTTCTATATCTAACTGGATTTGTTTACCATCAAAAAGACCCGTGATTTCTATCATACCACCTTCTGGTAAAGGTTGGATACCATAATAAATTGCATTTTCTAATAATGGTTGAATACTTAAACGGGGAATCAATGCATCTTGCGGTACACGATCAATTTTCCATTGTACTTGCAAACGTTCATCTAAACGCAAACCCTCTATACGTAAGTACTGAATACACAAATCGAGTTCTTCTTCTAAAGCCACTTTTTCTCTTGCATCACCTAAGCTCGCTCTAAATAACTCTGACAAATCTTCTACTGCTTGCTCTGCTTTATCTGGATCAATCCGAATTAAGCTTGCAATGGTATTCATACTATTAAATAAAAAATGCGGTCGAATCCGTGCTTGTAAAGCCTGTACTCGAGAATATGCTGTGGCTTCGGTCTGCTTTTTCCACCGATATTGAATATAAAAATAGCGCAAAACAATAGCACTGACAATGGCACTAATGCTTAAGTTGCGTAAAAGGAACAGATGATGATCGATGACTTGGCTGTGGTTATTTTGCAACGCATTAAGAACGGCTAATAGTTCAGTGAATAAAATGGTAAAGATTATCACTAACGTATAAATTAAAATCAGCGTACTATTTTTCCAAAATCTTTTGTAATAACAAGTGCCTAAAATCAATAGGCTGGCTGCATTTGTAATCAGTAAATTAGTCAGCAACATGGAGTAGTAATTACTATAAATATCAACGCCATCCGTAACTGTATGATCTAATTCCCACGCAAATTTACTTGCAACCCACGTAATCAACAAAATAAACAAATAACTTAATACTGGGCCAATATTTTGATCTTCTAGCTGCCTTAACCATTTTCGAGTAATACATAAAATCGATAAACTCAACAATGTCACAGCCTGCATAAAGATTGATGTCCAGCCCAAGCTAGGCAGAAGTTCATACTGAATATAGTGCCATGCATAGCCTTCTTTTCCGACAGGGCTGAGGACTAAAACAATGGCCAGCAGCTCCGTAAGAATGATGCCAGAGATGATTAAATAAGCACTACAGAAGTTAGGTAGGAAGTGTTTATCTGTGTCGTCCATATCCGTTTAAACCTTAAAAGTTGTTGCATATCAGCAAATCGATTTTTTTTGTTGTAAACTTGCATCAAACTGTTGACTAATTGTCACACCTTTGTAATAGTACGCAGTAATTTATGAGCAATTTCACAATCAAGTTCTTTAGTTGTATCTACATAGGGTATAACTCAAAATCATAACAATTAATTCAGGAGTAAATCTGATGTTTAATAAATTAGCTAAGTTCTCGTTACCTGTTATTATGGCAGGCTGTTTAACTGCTATCAATGCACCTGTGCAAGCTTTAGAAGCAGGTGACTTATTAGTACGTGGCCGTATCATCAACATTAATCCAAGTGCTGATAGTGGCAACGTAACTTCTAGCGCGACAGGCGGTGAAGTTGCAGGTACAGAAGTAGACGTTGAAGATGCTTATTCTTTAGATATCGATTTCACTTACATGTTTACACAAAACATTGGTGTTGAATTATTATTAGACATCAGCTCTAAGCATGACATCGTAGGTAAAGGCCCAACTTTATCTCCAATGGGCACAATCATTGAAACACGTGTATTACCACCTGCGTTAATCTTACAATATCACTTCATGCCAGACAGCCAATTCCGTCCATATGCAGGTATTGGTTTAAACTACACTATGTTCTTAAGTGAAGAAGCAACTTCTTCTTTAGACAATGGTTTAGGCGGTGTTAGAGACGTAGAATTAGATTCTTCTTTCGGTTGGGTTGGTCAAATCGGTATGGACTACGATTTAGGTAATGACTTATTCTTCAACTTAGACGTTAAATACATGGACATCGACACAACTGCAACGTTCTACTCAGGTGCGTTGGGTAACGTTTCTACAGACGTTGACGTTAACCCTTGGGTATTCGGTATTGGTGTAGGTAAACGTTTTAGCTTCTAATTTATCTACAATGTGGATTTGGGGTAGAATTGCATACTCATTAATTGCGCTACCCCAGAACGTTTTAGGAGAATATCATGGCAGAAACGAAAAAGAAGAAAGAACGTTATATCATTATTACCGATAATAGTAGTGTTGGTGTCACGCAAGCAACTCGGCTAATGGTTTCTCAAATTAACGATAAAATTGACCAAGGTTATGTGCCTTTCGGCAATTTAGCTGTATCTGAAGATGAAGATGGTAATCCAAACTTTTACCAGCCAATGATTTTAAAAGCCCAGCCTAAATCTTAAAAAATCATTTCATCTAAACTTAGAAACAAAGTTGTCCTCGTTTTCTAAGTTTATACCCTGTCCTTAGTATCACCGAAATAGTCCTGAAAAAAGATTATTTTATCCTCATTTATCTCCTATCAAATATATTACGGTTCTTAATCTGGCTATAAATGTCAGCCCAATTTATTTCTGCGCTCAAAGATAATAGTCATACCGTTTGGGAATAAAAAATCATGACCTCTGGTCTTATCTAACATGAGCAGTCAAGAACAATAATCTATCAAGTTGAGAGCCTTTGTTATTAAAATTAACAACAGGGTTTTCAATAAGCAAAATGCTGCATTTTTAGCATAAAACCCAAATGTGCTACTCACATGATTATATTCAGGCACAGATTAAAACAACGATTGGCCACCACGCCAACATCAGCGAAAGGTAAACACTATGGATGACCTCGAATTCAGACGACGCGCGCTCATCGAGCCACATTGTCAGGATGAAGGCTTCATTCAAAAAAAAAATGAGTCTACAGACAATCAAAAATGGGTTGAGGCACAACAAGCATTAGAGCATCAATTACAGCAAGCCGTGTTACAAATTCCCATCCCAGAACGTTTGAGCGAGCGGATTATATTACAACGTACACTAAAAACCGACTATCACAGACAGTCACAGCGTCGTTGGTATGTTCGGTATGCACTGGCAGCAAGTTTATTATTAACAATCAGTATTTTATTTGTAAGCTTACAGCCTATTGCAGATGACAATTTGAAGCAATTGGCGTTGCAACATGTATATGAAGAATTGCCACATTTACACGACCAACAGCATAAAACTACAGCACATTTAAATATGATGTTACATGAATATGGTGGGAAATTAACCAAAAATATTGGTGCAGTAAATTATTTAGGCGCGTGTGAAATTGGCAATAAATTAGGTATCCATATGGTATTGCCAGCTAGTAAAGGCGTGGTGACAGTGATGATGTTGCCACAAATTGAGGCAAGCAAAGCACGTTCGTTTACCGATCAACGTTTTCAAGGGCACATCATGCCAACTGACAAAGGCAGTATTGTGATTGTGGGTGAGCATGGTGAGAATTTACAGACTTTTCAGCATTATTTTGCACAACATTTAACTTGGCAGAGAGGTTAAGACAATGAACCGTTTATTCATCGCATTTGCATTTTTATTCAGTTTTCAAACTGCTACGGCAGCAGAAATACAGTGGCATGACTGGTCAGCAGCAACTTTGCATAAGGCTCAACAGGAAAATAAATTGATTTTGCTTAACATGTCAGCGGAATGGTGCGGCTTTTGTAAGAAAATGAAAGCAACGACTTATAAAGATGCTGAGGTGTTAGCTGAAATCGACAAAAATTATATTGCTGTGTATGCCGATGAAGCTGAATATCCTGAGTTGGTAAAACGTTTCCCTAAAGTCGGTCGCCCCGGAACGATTATTTTAAATGCAAATGACGAAGTAGTGATTTATAAAAATGGTTATCTTAAGCCCCAATGGATGTTATGGTTGTTACAAGCTGTCGCACAGGAAGTAGCAACTGAGGCAAAACCCATCAAGCAAGATGTAATTTAAAAATATTTGAAAACATGACCTGAGTTTGAAACAAAATGCCAAACTCAGGTATTTAAAATACAAAGTTGTTTATATCTTTTGTTTCAATCAATGGGCTTATGCTACTAAGGCTTGGAGGATTAACTCAGGTTCTAGGCGTTGTTTATAATCTGCATTCACATAGTCCGCAATAATTACCCCATCCTGATTAATTACATAAGTCGCAGGAATCGGTAATTCAAAACTATCCGAACCATTGGTTGCTGCTAAATCAATTCCAAAACCTTGATAATACGGTCGCAATTTTTCAGATAAGGTAAACACCAAACCAAATTGACGCGCAATCACATTATCCACATCACTTAACACAGTAAAAGTCAGTGCATTTTTTTCTACAGTGCTCATAGACTCATCGGGTAACTGTGGGCTGATGGCGACAAGGTTTGCACCCAATGCTTTGATTTTATTTTGATGGGTTTGTAACGCACGTAATTCTAAATTGCAATACGGACACCAACCACCGCGATAAAAACTAACGACCAACACACCATCATTTAATAATTGTTCAGATGAAACCTCACGCCCCAATTGATCGGGTAGAGTGAAACTTGGAGCTTTATCACCTGTTTTAAGTGCGTGCTTATCTATCTCATTTTGTATAGTTTGTTCTGTATCTTGATCGAATAATGTAGCGGCTTCAGGTGCATCATTAAGAAAAGATTGATGTGTAGCTTTTAGTTGTTGTTGCAGGGACATAATGGATTCCTCATCACTATGTGGCATTTTAAAAATGTTGATCTAAATGTGCTTTAAAACGATTTATATCTGTTTCTATTTGTGGATTTTTCATCACATCGTAACAGACAAATGTTGGTAAAGATTTCATACCAAAAAAGCGGTAATTCATGTGCATGGGAAACCAAAGGTCATCAACACTTTTACCTTGAAGCAAGTATTCAGACGTATTGTTGAATGCTTCTTCAGGTGCGTTAAAGGTTAATGAAAACATATATTTTTTATCTGTTAGCGTACCACCTGTACCATAATTTTGTTTCGGTGCATCACTATGTCGCCCATCGCTGTTGCATAATTGTCCTTGCGCCCCAGCGGTATAGACTTCATCTATATATTTTTTAAATGTCCACGGCACACCCATCCAATAAACAGGAGATTGCAATAAAACCACATCCGCCCATTGATGATTTTCTAGCTCTGACTCAACCTCCCAACCCTCACCAATGATGACAGTTCGCGTTTGATGGCCTTTTGCTGTCAGTGCTTCATCTGCTATTTGTGTCAGGGTTTGATTTAACCGACCTTCCGCAAACGAATAGTGATGATGTGCATTAATAATCAAGATATTACTCATGGTTGATTCTCTCGTATTGACAATTAAGGGTTAGCTATCTACTTTAGGTATACTATGATAACCTGTAGATAATAATCAACTAGTATACTTTTAGTAACCACCATTGTAAGGCAAAAGATCACATGAAAAATATTATTGAAACAGATGCTTGTGGACGAAAAAAAAGTTTAAACACTTGCTTAGAACCTTGTGCAGTTGAAAAAGGTATGCGATTAATTGGTGGAAAATGGACAGCTTCCATTATTTATCATCTCAAAGATGAACCTGTACGTTTCAACGATTTGACGCGAATGTTGGGTGGTGCAAGCAAAAAAATGATTGACCAGCGACTGAAAGAATTAGAAACGCGCGGCATGGTAAAACGCACTGTTATCAGTGATCGCCCAATTGCCGTGACCTATGAATTAACCAAGTTTGGGCGTTCTGCATTGGATATTTTGGAAGGCATTAGAGAATGGGCTGAGTCAAATAGTTTATAACTGTGATTTCATGAACAATTGGGGAATAAAAAATCAACCTCGCGGGTCTCCTCTCATATAAGCCACTCAAAATCAACCAACAAGGTGTCATATGAAACGCCGCACTTTTTTGATTGCCACGGGGTCTATTAGTATTTCGAGTTCGCCGTTATTGATGGCAACCGAAGCAGACCCCATTGAACCGAGACTCAAGCCAGCATTTATCCAATCAAAGCAAACGATTGAACTTGATTTAACAGTACAACAATGGGACACCATCGCCGCTGCCCAAGAACATTTATTTCCAGCTGAACCAGATTCTCCCGGTGCAAGCGATGTGAATGCCCAAGATTATTTACATGCGATTTTGGCCGATGCCAACCGAGAAGAAACCGACCGCCAATTAATCAAACAAGGTGCAATTAAGTTGGATGCAATCGGCCAGCAGCAATTTAACAAGCCATTTGTTGAGTTGAATGAGTTTGATCGGGAAACCAGTTTACGCACCTTTGAGCAAGAGGGTGGACGCGCTTGGATCATGACTTTACTCGGCTATATTTTCGAAGCATTATTGGCTGACCCGATTTATGGCGGCAATCCACAAACAGTTGGCTGGCAATGGCTGCAACATCACCCCGGTTTTCCACGTCCGCAAACAAGGTTTCATCAATTATGAACGATTTCGATGTGTGCATTATTGGTAGTGGTGCGGGGGCTGCACCTGTGGCTTATGAGTTGTCCAAAGCAGGCTACTCGGTGGTGGTTTTGGAAAAAGGCCGCTGGTTCAAAGATGAAGACTTCACCAAAGATGAATTGCTGGGGATTCGGGAAAAATTCACCCCTGATTTGCGCGATGAACAGCATATTTTAGAATTGCCGCGTGGAGACAATTGGCGTACAAAACCCACGTTGCATTCTGGTTGGAATTTTTGGAATGGTAGTCTAGTGGGCGGTTCTAGCAATTTTATGAGTGGTTTTTTTCATCGGTTGAAGCCTGTGGATTTTTATCAGCTTAGTGAGTTTGGCGAAATTGAAGGAGCTAACGTAGTCGACTGGCCGATCAGTTACGCAGATTTAGAACCTTATTACGATAAAGTGGAAAAAGTCATCGGTGTATCTGGACGCGTGGTTGAGCATCCATTTCAAGAGCCACGCAGCAGCAAAGATTTTCCCTTCCCGCCAACACAAGAACATCCCATCGCTAAACACATTGATAAAGCTTGCAATACATTGGGCTATCACGCGATTCCAATGCCTAGAGCCATTTTATCCCGCCCTGCATTAGATAGACATTCATGCAGTTATAACGGTTATTGCGGCAGTTATGGTTGTAGTACGGGGGCAAAAGGCTCAGCGCGTGCGGCGTTAATCGATCAAGCCGTGGCAACAGGCAATTGTGAAGTGCGTACCGAATCGATGGTAAAGAAAATCAGCACCAATGCTCAGGGCAAAATCACTTCCGTTGATTATTTTGATAAGCAGGGCGAATTACAGCAAGTTGATGCGAAAATTTACGTCGTGGCTTGTCAAGCAATTGAAACATCACGTTTATTACTGAATTCTACAGGGGCAAAACATCCCAATGGCTTAGGCAATGATAATGGGCAAATTGGCAAAAATCTATTGTTTGCAGGTGGTGGCAGTGGTTCGGGGCGTTTGGCGTACGATAATTATTCAGCGGCGGAACAGTTGGAGTTAAAGCAATTCGGCACATTTATTAATCGTTCAATTCAGGATTGGTATGTGATTGATGACAAAGATTATGGAGAACGGCAAAAAGGTGGCACGGTTGATTTTGTGCATTTGCATCCAAATCCCATTGCTCGCGCCAGTCGACAAGTGCAAGGCGAAAAAGGTTTAGTCTGGGGTAAGCCGTTAAAGCAGAAGCTCAAAGCGCATTTCACAGGTGGCAAATATATCAAGTTAGAGTGTTTTTGTGATTGGATGCCAACTGATAATACACAGGCTTCGATTGCATCGGGTTTAAAAGATAAGTGGGGGATTCCTTCGGCCAAAGTACGCATTGATGTGCATTTGCATAATTTACAAGCGGGTTGGTATTTAGCGGATAAGGGTGCGACGGTATTAAAACAGATGGGTGCTGAAAATGTGGTTGCATTTGCTTCAGGTGCACCGCCGACTAATTTAGTGGCTGGAGGTTGTCGGTTTGGTGATGATCCTAAAACTTCGGTGTTGGATAAAAATTGCCGCTCACATCAAGTTGAAAATTTGTATGTCACCGATGGCAGCTTTATGCCCACAGGTGGCAGCGTACCTTATACATGGACAATTTATGCCAATGCATTTCGGGTTGCCGATCACTTATTAAAAGAGTTGGGTAAGCCTATGACTGCTATTGTATGATTAAAATAGCTGATAACTTTAAACGCTCCACTTGCTATATTCAGTATTTCACAAAGTGGAGCAATCGTTAATCTAACGTTTCTTAAATAATTGATGCGGGCTGAATAGCTTGTTTGTAGTCGAATACACAATCAGGGTCATATTTCAGTTTGACACCTTTAAGCCTTGGCAGATTGTCACCGTAGTATGCTTCTGCCCAATTTTTGAGAGAAACATCTGGAAAGTTCTGGTACGCGCCTTTACCTTTAAAATCATTCAATAATATCTCATTATAAAATTCATCTTGCCATTTATGACCTTCTGCAATTAATGGCTTGTTAAAATCATCGCGTTGTTCCCAATAATAACCAACCAATGCAATCCATTGACTGTCTCGATGAACAAAAGCAGTGCTGCATTTTGGTACTTCATTGACCACGCCACCCATTTGGAAAAAGCGTAAATCACACAGACCATGCACATCTGGACGTTTTTTTAATTGTTCTAAGGCTAAGCGAATACTCTCTTTAGCAGGCACATCTGGGATAAAAGTAGAACGTTCTTGATAAAAGTAGGTTTCATCTGCATCTTCTAAATAATGATTAGCAGCCCAGTATTCACAACGGTGCTCTACTAATATTTTAGGCTTGAGTATATTTTCAAACTGATTAAAAAATACTGTAAGGCTCTGTTCATCGCCTGACCATTGACCAATAAAGTCCAAGAGAAATTGATTCTCATTGGCACAATCTTTATTTGGTTTAATGTATTGCACAGAAATGCGAATGCCTAGATCGTTAGTCATATCCTGACAAGCTATCATCAATTGAGCAAGAAAATTTTCCATTTTACTTTGATTGGAAGTTGAGTATTGTTTATGGAAAACAGACAATTGCTCATTTTTTACATCATGCGTTTTAAACTCAAATGCAGTTGATAGCCCAAAATTGCCACCTGCTCCACCACGTAACGCCCAAAACAAATCAGAATAATGATCTTTTGAAGCTTTTACCTTTTTTCCAGAAGCAAGTACAATTTCTGCACTCACTAAAAGATCACTTGCCATACCATAACGGCGCATATCAAAGCCAATACCTCCGCCAAGTACAAATCCAGCTACGCCTACCATTGGGCAGCGTCCATGAGTGATACTCCGATCATATTTAGCGAGTGCTTGATATACTTGATAATTAATTGCACCAGCCCCAACCGTCATATTGCCTGTGTCTGGATCGTATAAATTGGTACTTCTATTACGCATATCTTGGGTATACAGAATGAGAACAGGTTCATCCGATGATGCTGCAGAAAATCCTGCATAAGAATGCCCACCACCTTTGATATGAAATTTAATTTGATTCTCTTGACACCATTGAATAGCCCGTTGCGCTTTGATTGCATCATCAATAATAGCAATGGCAGGTGGTAACCGACGCATATAACGTAAGTTATTGACCATCGCTTTCAGACCAAAACCTTCATCAGCAGGTAAATAAACTTGACCCTGAATAGCAGCACGTAACATTTGCCATTGTGATTGTGTGCCGCCAAGTGTATCGGATAATTCTTTGGCTGAAGCCAGCTTTAATGCACCCAGTGTTGAACCTGCGGCAGCAACAGTGAGAAATTTTCTTCTTGATAATTTCATGATGAATCTTCTTAATCTGGTTTATATGCTTGTAGGGTAAAAACTGAATACAGGATTAGCCATACTGTGAAGTAGATCGTAATAGGAAAATAATAACCTGTAAATACAACTAAAGTTGTAAGTAGCATTATTTTTTATATGGGATATTTTGGAGCAAGTAATGAATAGATATGTAATGAAAGCGGTTATAAAAGATGGCCGCCCTGATTACCTGAGCAGCCTATTCCGTTACTAAATTTAAATAAGCTGCATACCCAAGCACACCTATTGAAGTTGGGTTAGATAAAGTTTTATTGTTGGTTCAAATGCAGATAAATGGCTTAAATCCAATACATTTAAGCGAATTTGGCTAACTTTAGACAATGCCTCAGGATTGAGATACCACTGCTTTACATCTTGGGTCGTCTGCAATAATGGATTTAATAAAAACCCTGTTCGTGCCATATTAGGAATTAAACGAAAACCCAATTGTTGCCCATCTTGCATTTTTAACTCCAGTACAACCGTGGGCGGGTGATACAGAAAACTCTGCAACTTACCCCAATGCGAAAGCTGAATATCTAAATACAAAACAACAGGTGAATCTTGCCACTGACTTATATCAATAATTTGCTGCCATGCAATCTCTTGCTGTATGAGTAATGACTCTTGTCGTTCTACTATTTTCTGTTTTCGCGCTAACAATAAACTATCTTTTTCTTCTAATTTAAATTGATACTGCCATAACAACTGCTGTAATACTAAACTATCCTCTGAAGTTGGAAAACGCGAATCAATTGGCTCTAACTGCATTAATACAAACGGTGGGGCAGTTTCAGGTGATTGATAAAAAAGTGCATTCTGCTGCAAAAGTGGCTTTGAGTAAGCTTGATAACCTTGAAAAATAGGGCGAGGCTGATAATTAAACTGATTTAATAAAATAACACTTTGCTGAGGATGAAATATATCAATCGGTTGTTGTTGCACTATTTCACGAGTCTGAGGTAAATCAACTTGTTGCTTAAGGTTCTCTATTTGTTGTTCTTGCTGCTGCTTAAACGTATCTAATTGTGGTAACTGAGTAATATTATGCTGCAAATGGGCTTGCGAGTGAGAAAAAGTATATGTCCAAGATGGATAGTATATTTGCATTATCATCATATGCCCAATGACAGCAAGTAATACTGCTATGCCAGAAATAAATCTCATTGTTTTTCGTTGTGAAACAATCAATAAACTCACCAATGCCATTGCATCAAAAAAGATAATAGTATGAATATTGTGTCGAGTAAAACCAACTTTCCAAAGTAAGAATACAGTCACAGCAATCGCAAATATACTGATAAATTTTTCTGCTTTAAATTCACGCAATAATCCAACAACAATTAAACTTATCATGGCCAAAGCAATATAAACTTCATAAACCTGACCAACTTGGCTACTTGACATCGCCGCACTATAACCTTGAGTAATCGCCAAACTTTGTAATATAAAACTGCCTAAATTGGTACTTTGACCACTGAATAACCAAACAACGTTTAAAATAACCAAAAAATAAACGACATGTAATAGTGCAATTTGACGATTATATTTTTTAATAAAATGGATGAAAATCAGACCAATAATGACAATTTCTAATAGAAAATAAGTAAATTTAGTCAGAGCAATCAGCGCAAAAACAGCTAATGTAACTAAATAGAATAGAGTATATCGTTGAGGCGTATCAATGCTGGTAACAGGGTTGAAAAGTAATAAACTGCTGGTAAGGATAAAGCAAAAATAAAGTGCATCAATATCACCCATTGCAGGCGAAATCATCACTAATAAAATAATAAAATACGCAATTTTTTCAGGTAACCGAAGCTTTTGGCTGAATAATAAAAAAGTAAAGCTAAACCATGCACTTAAAATAATCCACCAAGTCATATACCAATAAAATAAATCAGGATTGAAACTAGCATATGCCCTAGAAAAATAACCTAAGCTGCCATACGTCCAGATGTAATCAATGCCCGCTTGCCATTGATACTGGAATGCATGAGCCAATACTTGCGTCCACGATGCATCTAATTGGGTAGTAGCTGATTCAGGAAATTGAATAAAACTCAGCCATAGTAGACAGAATAATAAGAAATTAATAGCGGCTTTAAACATATGATTAATTTAATCTGTAGTATGGATGCAAATTCAAAGAGATAGCTTTCTATAATGCAACGTTATTTATAACTCTTTATACGCTGCAATGGTTAAACTCAACCAACCTAATAAAAAGCTCATACCACCAAACGGTGTAATCATGCCCAGTTTACGGATTTCTGTGATCGCTAAAATGTATAAACTGCCACAAAACAGTATAATACCTGCCAACAATAACCAGCCAGATAATTTAAGAAATAATGAATCTTGGGCTTTTTGTGCTAAGATGCCAATGCCGATTAACCCAAGTGCGTGCATACTATGATATTGTACGCCAGTTTGATAAACCGCCATCAGGCTTTCAGATAAGATGGGCTTTAATCCATGTGCACCAAATGCACCCAGTGCCACGGCTAAAAACGCATTTAAACTACCTAAAATAATGAATGTTTGGCTCATCGCATTGAAATATCGCAAAATGCTCACCTTACCACTAACTAGGACAAAATACTACAATCATGATGGATGTTGCAGCTATCCAACGCCTTATCAGTGATGATATGCAGGCAGTCAATGAATTAATCCGTACTCGTCTACGTTCCGATGTTGTGTTGGTCAACCAAATCAGCCACTACATTATTAATAGCGGTGGTAAACGGTTGCGCCCGATGTTACATCTACTCTGTGCAAGAGCTTTGAACTACACAGGACAACATCATATTACCCTTGCCGCTGTGGTTGAATTTATTCACACTTCCACACTCTTACATGATGATGTAGTCGATGCGTCTGATATGCGCCGTGGTAAAGAGACAGCGAATAATATTTGGGGCAATGAAGCCAGTGTCTTAGTCGGCGACTTCTTATATTCACGCTCGTTTCAAATGATGGTCGATGTACGTGATATGCGGGTCATGGATATTTTAGCCAATGCAACCAATGTGATTGCAGAAGGGGAAGTTTTGCAATTACTCAATTGTCATGAGCCTGATATTACTGAAGATGACTATTTACAAGTGATTCGTTCAAAAACTGCGAAATTGTTCGAAGCCGCCGCCCAATTGAGCGCAGTGATTAGCAATCAGTCTGAAGAATATGAAACGGCAGTATCAAACTTTGGTATGCACTTAGGTACAGCCTTCCAAATCGTTGATGATGCTTTAGATTATGGCTCAAGCTCTGAAGATATTGGTAAAAATATTGGTGATGACTTAGCAGAAGGTAAGCCGACATTACCGTTAATTTATGCATTACGTTTAGGTACACCAGAACAACAGCAAATCTTGCGTGATGCAATTACCAATGGTGGGAAAGAATATATTGATGATGTGACGGCAGCCATTCGTGCTACACCAGCGATTGAATTAACCATGGAAGCGGCGCAAAAAGAAGTTGATTTGGCGGTGAATGCTTTAGCCCCTATTCCAGATTCTGATTACAAACAAGCCTTACTCGCTTTAGCTCATTTCTCAGTGCATCGTACTTATTAAGATACACACTACCATTTTTATCATTATAGAAATTGTTTATTGATGAAAAAGCCCTATGCTTGACTATAAGTTGGGGCTTTTTTTATTTAGCCTTTAGATTCCAAAAGATATTGTATGATTGACGACATAGATTAAACTGTAATTCAAGATATGTTGATGAATGAATTTGATTTAAGCTGCTTTAGTCATTTTGGCAAGATACATGCCTCACTTTCTATCAGTGACGGGGATTGTGATTATAAGCTTTGTTTTCATTCCACTTAAAAACAACAGAGAAAACACCATGAGTAATATACAATTTTTTGGGCTTTATTCAGGATTATCAAAAATATATTTATGTAAATATAGCTATATGTTTAAAGTAATATTGGTTGTATTATTTGCTTCATTACTACCTCTGTTAGCCATGTTTGCTTATTTCATGTTACTTGGCCAGTCTACAGCGTCTTTATTTATTCCTCTAGTCTTGTCTGTTATTAGCGTAAGTGTCAATATTTTACTTTTGTATTTATTACTGAAACCTATACTCTTTACATCTAAACAGTTGGATGGATATATCAATAATGAAGTGCCCCTACATTTACCTGCTGGGCATAAAGATGAAGTGGGCGTACTCATGGAGCACGTACAATATATCACCCAAAAATTAGAATTTATGACACGTAGTCAATCAAAAGATACCAATTTAGACCCATTGACTAACGTACTGAATCGTCAAGCTGGTGAAGAGCGTTTGCGTCAAGATATTGCTCGAGCTTCGCGTGATAATAGTCGGCTATTAGTGGTTTTGTTAGACATTGATAATTTTTCTCAAATCAATGAGAGCTTTGGACGACATATTGGTGATGTGTGTTTAACCCATGTTGCACAAGTGACATTGAATAATATTCGTAAAGGTGATTGGATCGCGCGCTGGGGAGGAGATCGATTCTTGATGGTGTTATGGAATTTTAATAATGGTGAACCGCGTATTGTATTAGAACGGATCAAAAAACAATCGATTCATACCCCAATGAATGAGCTACTAAAATTAGATTTAAGTATTGGAGCTTGTGATTATCAAAATGAAGTCGATGTAGATATTTTGCTGGGTAAATTAAATGAATGCATGTATCAAGCGAAACAATCTGGTAGTGGTGGGATTGAGATTTGCCCTAAATCATAAATACTAAGGGTGCAAATATCGCTAACTTGCACCCATTTCAATATTACTTACGAATCGTTGCTTGTTCTGGCAACCATGTCACAATTTCTGGATACACCACAATTAAGACAATCGCCGTCAATAATAATAAGAAAAATGGCAAGGCAGCGCGTGCTAGATAAAAAATATTATGTCCTGTTAATCCTTGCAGTACGAATAAGTTAAACCCAACAGGTGGCGTAATTTGCGACATTTCTACTACGATTACCACATAAACCCCAAACCACAATAAATCAATTCCAGCTTGTTGCACCATCGGCAAAATCACTGAAGTGGTCAGTACTACAATCGAAATGCCATCCAAGAAAAAACCTAACATGATAAAAAATAGCGTAAGAACGAAAATTAAACCGTAATAACTTAAATTGAGCGTATCAATCCATTCTGCCAACATCAGTGGAATACGGGTAAAGCCCATCATCACGGTTAAAAATGCTGCGCCAACGAGGATAAAGCCAATCATACAAGACGTTTTCGTCGCGCCCATTAAGCTGTCAACAAATGTCTTCCAAGTTAAAGAACCTGAAAGCAAAGACAATAATAACGCACCAACCACGCCCAGTGCAGCTGCCTCAGTTGGTGTTGCAAAGCCATTATATAAAGACCCAAGTACGCCGAGAATCAATAACATCACAGGAATTAAATTACCTGATAGTTTGACCTTTTCTATGAATGGCAGATGTCTACTTTCTTCTTCGGGCACATCACTGGGATTCATTAAGGCACGAATAATAATGTAGCCCATGAATAAGGTGACGAGCAATGCACCGGGAATCACCCCCGCAATAAATAAGCGTGCAATCGATACTTCAGCAGAGATACCATAGACAATGAAAATAATAGAAGGTGGGATTAAAAAGCCTAAAGTCGCTGAGCCACCTAAACTACCCACGCTTAAACTCTCGTTATAACCACGACTACGTAACTCAGGCAGGGACATTTTACCAATGGTGGCAGCGGTAGCGGCAGATGAACCTGAAACGGCAGCAAACACAGCTGAGCCAACAATATTCACATGCACTAAACGCCCCGGCAGGTAAGCAAGCCAAGGTGATAAGCCACGAAATAAGTCTTGTGATAAACGGGTTCTAAATAAAATTTCGCCCATCCAAATAAATAGCGGCAATGCAGTTAACGTCCATGATGCACTAGTACCCCATGACGTAGTGGCCATGATTGAACCCACTGACACACTAGTGAATAGTGATAGTCCTAAAATGCCCACACTTAGTAGTGCGATTGCAACCCAAATTCCTGAAAGCAGTAAAGCGAATAAAAAAATAACTAAAATCAAGGAGGACAATAATGGGTCCATGCGTGATTAATCCTTTAGTCAATGCGAATTTTGTGAAATAAGTTGCTGCTGCGCGTTATTATAAGACTCTAAGATTCTTTTACCTAACTCACCTGCTTTTTGTTCCCATTCTTGCGCCATTTGCTGACGAATTTGGGCTAATTGTTCGCTTAATTCTTGGCTTGGTTTCATAACCTGAATGCCGTGATCCATTAAGATTTGTGTTTTTTCAGCGGTTTCTTTTTCACTCATTGCCCAGCCGCGTTGCTCCGCTTCTTGGGCAGCTTGCAATAATTTATTTTGTAACGATGGCTCTAAACGTTCAAATGCTTTTTTATTCACAATAACCATATTTTTTGGAATCCACGCTTGGAAATCATAATAATGGCTGACGTAATCCCATGATTGGCTACTTACGCCCGTTGAAGGTGAGGTCATCATTGCATCAATCACACCTGTGCTAAACGCTTGTGCAATTTCAGGTGACTCAACAGTCGTCGGAATCCCACCCATTAACTGGACGAGGCGCGATAACATGGCATTGTAAGCACGGATTTTTAAGCCTGAAATATCATCTAAATTGTTGATTTCTCGCTTAACATATAAACCTTGTGGTGGCCAAGGTACAGCATACAGTAGTTGTAAATTTTGCTGAGCTAATACTTTTTCAATTTCTTGACGTGAAATCATCCAAAGCTTTTGTGCTTGGTCATAGTTGGTTGCAAGCAAAGGTAAAACATCGACTTGGAATAAAGGGTCTTCATTGCCTAAAAGAGAAATCAGAATTTCACCGATGGGGACTTGAGCACTGCGGACAGCACGTTTAATTTCGGGATGTTTAAAAACCGATGCGCCAGAGTGCACGTGAATAATAAATTTGCCCTCTGTGAGCGTCTCAACATCTTCAACAAAGTGCAAAATATTTTGGGTATGAAATACACCATCTGAGTAAGGTGTTGGCATATGCCATTCAACGGTATCAGACTGCTGCGTACAGCCTACAAGTAGTAGCAAGAAGCCTAGGAGCAATTTTTTCATGTCTCCACCTTATCGTGTCATTGAACTGTCGCTGAAACATGCAAGGTATACACCGATTTTAATGTGGCGAATCTTGATAAGTCAGCTCTTTGCCTTGTGCGGCACGGATAAACTCTTCAATAAATGCTAAACACAAGATTGTCATACCAATGGCCAATGTACTTTGTGGAATCCATAATGGCATAGGGATGTGACCTTGTGATACTTCTCCATATTCATATGTTTGCCAAACCATTAGCGTTAAGTAATAAGCAAAATAACCTGTGAGGAAACTGGCAACGCCCAAAGTGAAAATTTCTAACAAGCGAGAATATGCTTTAGGAAGATGGTTAATAATCATGGTAACACGAATATGCCCGCCTGCTCGCAAGGTATAGGCTAGAGCAAGAAACGTTGAGCCCGCCATACAATAGCCCGCAATTTCATTGGCATCAGGCACAATCTGTCCAATAAAACGCGTTACAATTTGCGCAATAATCAACAGTGCAATACAAACTAATAAAATCGCAGCTGCTACGCCACTTAATTTATAAAGCCAATCCAATTTCATTTTTTTCTCCTAAATGCTGATCTATCTTTGAAAATGTAGATAGCAGCACAGAATCTTTCATACACATAGAAATATCGAATACTTCTCTGTAAATATAATTGTATTGTTTTTTGTAGATCATGCAAACCAATCAGTATTTTATAATTGCCTAATGCTAGTCATCACAGGTATCTTCTATAAGGTATGGCGTTGAGAAGCCCTTTTCATTCTGAATGAGTTCAATAATATAATCAAATGGAAAATTACTTACATCATACCCATCAAAAAGGGGGATGTATGCAGTACCATTAAAAAAAACCCAGAAAATCACGATAGGTTGTATTGAGTGTGTCTTTGTAACAACAAAATCTTTGCTCTTTAAACGTGACTGAAAGACAACAAAAAAAATCAAAAAGCTCGTGGTTATAGTAAAAGTATTCCAGCGGTGTATATCCCATGCAACAAGGTGTAACAAAAGAGGTGATAATGATGCAAGAATAGCCAATAAAATAATATAACGTTGTATGTTCAATTTTACCAGGCTAGTAACAGTATAATAAATAAAAAATAAGAATATAGGCATCGTTACAAGTAAAGATAAAACTTGTTTTTCAATGATTTTTTCATCTGCCCATACGTTTTCTTTTGTACTTAGAATGTTATCTTCTATATTTTTATGTAAAACATCAAAAGCATCCTCTCTCAAAGCAGTATGGCTAATTTTAGAAGATAAGTCGATATACATGTTTTGGGCATTATCTTCACTGATTAGAGAGTGGCTCATCACTAAACCAATAGAAATTGTAAAAACAGAAAAACAAATAAGTGTGGTAAATTTCCAAAAATCCAATTTATTGGAACTCAAAAGTAGTGACATAAAAATTACAGGAAAAAATAAGATAAGATTGACTTCATGCACTAATAGTGCAAGAGAAAAGAAAATGGATAAAAATATTATTTTTTTATAAAACCCTACTACTTTCAAAGAAACTAACGTCACCAATAAGCCAACATGGTCAAAATAACCAATAATATGGGATAAAAATACAATTGCTAGGCTGGATATAAAAACAAGAGATATTCCAATAAAGATAGGGTTCTTACTATCTATTAACTCTTTAACTAAAGAATAAATAAGCAGTATATTCGCTATAAAAATAAGGGCACTGAATAGGTAAAACAGTTCACGAGAAAATGCAAATGTATTTGACCATGAATATACCTCGCCTATAAGCCCTCTTTTGGAAAAGCCAAAGTCATAATTGAATAAAAAGTGAGTATAAGTCCAAGCACTTGGTAAACGAATCCCTCTGAATATAGAAAAGCATAGAACTAGGTAAGCAATAAAATACCAAGTTTCACTATTTGTTTTCTGATACATTACTGTTTACCTTACACAGCACATCTTTAAGACTTTAGCATTATGAAAAAATTTAAATAACTGATATTTAAACATAAAAACTCACAACCAAGTCGTTGCTGTAGGTATTTAATTTTCATTCATTGCTTTTAATATGACAGCACCACTTTTACCCGCAGTTGCTTCCCACTCGGATTCCATCTGTATCTTAATTTCATCTAAGCTATTTTGAAACTCAAGTGTTGGCTTTAGTACAAACATGCCATTGCTAGATAAAGTGCGGGTTTTCTCAGCGGTTTCTTTTTCACTCATTTCCCAGCCTCGTTCTTCAGCATGACGCGCAGCCGCTAACAAAGCATTTTGCATATCGGGTGTTAATCGATCAAATGCACGCTTGTTAACAAACACCATATTCTTAGGAATCCATGCCTGAATGTCATAATAATGCGATACAAAATCCCAGCACTGACTACTCACACCTGTAGATGGCGAGGTAATCATTGCATTAATTAAGCCTGTACTAAACGCTTGGGGAATTTCAGGTGATTGCACAGTAGATGGATTGCCACCTAGCAATTCAACCAGACGAGACAACAACGCATTATATACACGAATTTTTGCCCCTTCCATATCTTCCACTACATTGATCGGCTTTTTAGTATATAAACCCTGTGGAGGCCAAGGTACAGCATATAGTAATTTCAAACCTTGTTTATCCAACAATGCTTCAATTTCAGGGCGTGACACCTGCCATAACTTACGTGCTCGATCATAACTGGTTGCAAGCAAAGGTAAAGAATCAACTTGAAATAATGGGTCTTCATTGCCTAACAGAGAAATAAGTACTTCACCAATAGGTACTTGTCCGCTGCGTATAGCCCGTTTAATTTCAGGATGTTTATATAAAGATGCACCAGAATGCACTTGAATGTTTAAATGTCCATCAGTTAATTGCTTAACTTCTGCTGCAAACGCATGAATATTTTTAGTATGAAACACAGCATCGGAATAAGGTGTTGGCATATCCCATGTAATTGTAGATACGCTTGCCTTATTAGTATCATCACCTCCACAACTAACAAGAACAGATGTTACCCATACCAATGCTAAAAGTTTAATTAATTTCACTCTTGCTCTCCCAGTTTAGAGCTTTAACTTTTACGCAGCCCAAAGAAGTTTTCAATTCGATCTAGCAGCTTTTTATAGGCCGCTTCTTCCTCAACATTATCCTGATGTTCAGTGTGCATCTGTGATTGTGTCATCATTTGACGCTGTGTCAAGACTTTCGTTACTAATGCCCTGACATCAGGCTCATTCTCAAGTAATGGTTTGATATCTTCTTTGGTAATTTCAAATAAATAAGTACTTGTGAGGGCAATAATTGTCGCTGTACGGTCTTCACCTGTGAGCAATGCCATTTCTCCAAAAAACTCACCTGCGCCTAACCGTGCTACTTCAATTGATTCACCCTCTGGGGATTGGACACGAACGCCTACTACACCTTCAACAATAATGAATAACGAATTACCTGCATCACCTTGGCGAACAACAATGTCCCCCTCACTACAGCGGTGTTTATGCATGCAATCGCTTAAATAGTCTTTTGCCTTTTCAGAAAAAGGTCTAAAAAGTGCTACCTCTTGAAGAAGTGTAATAGGTTTCGTCGCCGCCTCCTCCCCCCTCTCTTTTACCCCTTTGAATAAATGTATTTCTTGCCGTTGGATCGCAGGTGAAATACCCGCTCGGTTCAGGTGAATCCATATTCGCAGCCATACTGCCTCCTCGTGTAGCAAACGCCACGCATAATCACGCACTACGAAATACACTAAATAATCAGCAGCCCAATCACTTAAACCACGGAAAATAATGAAAGGTTCTGGGGTTTTTAATACGACCTCCGTTGATAATACTGCATCTCGAATAATTTTACGTACTCGGTCTGGGTGGTGGGAAGGGTGAACATGCACAATAAAACGTAGCCAGAAAGTATCGTCAGGATAATCATAGTTATGAATCGTGGATTCCGCCGCCATACTATTTGGGATACTCAAAATACAACCCATACGAGTGATAATCCGTGTTGTCCGCCAAGTAATATCAACCACTTTACCTTCTTCAAACTCGCCAATTTGTACCCAGTCACCAACTCTAAATGGATGCTCGATATTAATTGCCATACCTGAGAAGATATTTGAAATATTAATTTGAATCGCCAAACCGATAATCATCGCGATTACACCAGAAGTTGCAAGTAAGCTGGTGAGTTTCTGATCATAAACGAATGCAACAATCGCCAGTGCGGTCAACATATAAATAGAGAAAGACACAAAACGACGACCAATTCTAGGTATCGCACGCCCTGTCCGTTCCTCTACAGGTGTCCATAAAAAACGTTCTACCGCAAGATGTAATAGAATAGCGGGAATAATCCACCACAGCATGTCATAAATTTTGATAATGGCGTTAATGTCTCGAAATATGCTTTCTTCCACCACCCAGCTGAGTAACACAACCTCGCTAGAAGTAAGTAATAAGAAAGAGAATACGGCTTGAAATAGCCAAATAGTCTTAGATAAGTATTTAAACGTAGTACGTCGAAAACCTAAAAGCAGAATGACAATACTACTGAGTAACAGTATATTATCAGCAGTTTCACGGGATATGGAACGCCTCAATGTAAAGGTATTATTGACAATTTGCACACCCATATTAAACTGAGAAAATTCAATTGCCCCACCTACAATATTTAAATATTGTAAACTTCCTAATGCATTTTCCTTAATTGTTTTCTGGAAAAACCATAAACGATTTAGAGACCAGTCCAACGATGTACTAAACACCTTAGATTGACGTAACTTATCTAACGACTCTGTTTCATCGCCCATGCCGACATAATCAGTTACATAAATCAAATTATTACGGGTTAAATCCTGATGGCGGAAACTGACACCCAATACATGTTCACGTAAGGCATAAGGGCGTTGTAAAAAGTCAATTTTGAAAGTTTCTTTAATTCGATATAAACGGTGTTGCATATCGCCAATTTTTTCAATATTAATTGGTCGATAAAAACGATACGTAATTTGTTCACCATTTTCTTTTTCATTGCTAAATACAGGCAGCTTAATATCTTTTTCTTCTGTATCAAACTCACTTAACAGCTGGATAGAATTGATTGCATTCACAAAATCTAGCTTTTCAGGATGAATATCATCCCCTCGATAGCGTAACCAAATATAAAAATCGAGTTTTGCCTCTTGATTACGTAGATCTAAGTCATTAATTTCATTAATTTTGATACCCACATAAACAACGTTGGTTTTATACAGATATTTATTATCAATGGTCAGAATATGTCCATCTTGCACCGCTTTTTCTAAATCAACGATTTCATTCGGATTTCTTACATCTTGTAATTGCACTAATGCGGAAACAATTCGATTATTTTTATACGTACCGACTGCGACAGGCTTTTGTGCATCGCCATAAGCATCAAAGTAGTTAAATCCTGTTGCACCTTCTATTGCTTGCCCTGATGTATCCATATTTTCTAAGAAAGCACGAATTCTACGCCTATCATCACGTAACGTTTCAGGCTGCCCATGTGAGTTAGTTTGCTTAATCGCTTCCATAATGACCATGGCTGCATCATAAGCAAAAGGCACACGCAAGTTCGCTTCTTCAGAGTAAGTTGTTTTGTATGCGTCTTTAAATTCTTGGGCTTTCTCATTAGCTGTATCATAGATGAGAGGTGTAGTGATATAAATGCCATCAGTATAATACCCAGGATTTTTCTTTTCCTCAGGCATCTCTTTGAAAGTATTTAGAAAAGTCTTAGAGTCAAATGCAGCAGGTACAATGATAGGGAATTTAAGGCCAGCATCTTTTAGGCGAGAAACTAATTTCGCACCATTACCTGCAAACGTAGCCAAAAAGATAAAGCCAACTTCTTCTTCAGTCTTGGTTTTCAGTTCATCAACAATTGCACTTAAACGATCATCTAAGTAACTATCACCCATAGAAAATTCATAGGTATAAGGAACTGTACCACCTAAATCTGTAAGAGTTTCTTCTAAAACACGGGCTAAATCTTTACCATAAGTATTATCATGGTGGATCACGCTCACTGTTTTTTGTTTAAGTACTTTTTTCAGATAGTTAGCAATGTAACGCCCTTGTAAGTCATCATTGAAGATTGTACGAAAATACCAGTCATTATCTTCGGTAACTTTAACGTTAGTTGACCCTGGGGTGATTGCAGGAATGCCACTTTGTTTATAGATGTCACCAGCCGCAATAGAGCAGGAACTATAATAGTGACCCACAACCGCAACTGCCTTATTGGCTTCTACAATTTCTCGAGCTGCTTTTTTGGCAAGTTCTGGCTTATTTTGGTCATCATAGGCATCTAAGACAATACGTTTGCCGTTAACGCCGCCAAATTCTTCATTAAGCTGATTAATATAGAGTTCAACACCTTGCTTTAAGGCTAACCCCTCGTCCGCGCCCGAGCCTGTAAGAGGACCTACAAATGCAATATGTATTTCGTCATCGGGGGCTAGTACTTCTTCGCTATTTTTATAACCAAACCAGAGTAGAATGGATAAAAAAAGGATGCCTAGCAGTAATGGTCTTAGTGATTCAATATTCATGTTCTCGTGTAGCCCAGCCTGCAGTCAGACCAGCTATAGGGAAGCAAGTGATACCCAACAGCACATTATCTATTGTTTTTATGTTTGTACGTTAACGCACGTATTGTAGCTTATATTAACGTGTTTTGTGTGATAAAAAAACTATCGTTTGATGTAAGCTGACTAACAAACACTATTATAAAATGATTATCAAAAAATCACAAAATACTAAAATATCTTGTAAATTTAAACATGAATCTGAAAGCCAAACCCTATTTAAAGATAAAAGGAAAATACTGAATAACAATCTAAGATAGGAGTAATTTTAAACAGTTAGCGTTTCACTATCATAGACTGACGGAAACGCTAGTTCATATCAAAAAATATAGGTTAACGTGCCTTAACCTTCATGACTTCAGTGCCATCTTCATCGACTAAATGAATCGCACAGGCAATACAGGGATCAAAACTATGAATGGTTCTCAAAATTTCTACAGGCTGTTTAGCATCATGTAAGGCATGACCTTGTAATGCGGCTTCATAAGGGCCTGCTTTACCTTCATTGTCTCTAGGGCCTGCATTCCATGTACTTGGAACAACTGCTTGATAGTTAGCAATTTTACCGTCCTCAATGACAATCCAATGTGCCAATGCGCCGCGCGGCGCTTCCATATAACCTACACCTTTGGCTTGTTTTGGCCAACTGCTAGGTTCCCATTGAGTCTCATTAAAGGTTTTGGTATCGCCTGCTTTAATATTGGCTACCAAATTATCAAACCAGCCTGACATGGTATCAGCAATGATTTTTGATTCTAAAGTACGTGCAGCGGTACGGCCTAAAGTCGAATATAAACCTTCAATCGGTAAATCTAATTTTTGCAAGCTACTATCGACTAGCTCTTTGGCTTGTGCATGGCCTGTCGCATATAACATTAATACCCGAGCCAATGGTCCTACTTCAACAGCGTGACCCTTCCAACGGGGTGATTTCATCCAAGAATACGCATTTTCAACTTCTAATTGGTCATAAGGTGGTTGTGGGCCTGTGTAATCCAGCTCTGTTTCACCGTCATAAGGATGTAAACCAGCGTCCTTGCCCTGCTCATATTGATACCATGAATGGCTAACAAACTCTTGAATTTCATCTTCTGCATTTAGATCGACTGGGTGAATTTGGCTTAAGTCACGGTTTAAAATTACACCTGCAGGAACTAAGAAATCACCTGTATCATTGATGCCACTGGCAGGAAAATCACCATAGGTCATAAAGTTGCCTACACCTTCACCTTGAAATGCCCAGTCTTTGTAAAAGCCTGCAATTGCTAAAGTATCAGGAATATAAACTTGCTCAACGAATTGCTGCATTTGCTCAATAATCGACTTCACTTGTGCTAAGCGTTTGGCATTGATTGCAGAGTCTGAATTTAAATCAATCGCACAGGGTACACCTCCGACCAAGAAGTTAGGATGTGGATTTTTACCGCCAAAAATTGTGTGTAATTTTGCTACATCACGTTGCCATGCTAAGGCTTCAATATAGTGTGCAACCGCCATTAAGTTAGCTTCAGGCGGAAGTTTATATGCAGGATGTCCCCAATAGCCTTGCGCAAAAATGCCTAATTGACCTGCTTCGACAAAGTTTTTCAGCTTGGTTTGCATATCGCTGAAATATCCAGGGGAAGACTTAGCATAATTACTTAAAGATTGGGCTAGTTCAGAGGTTTGTTTTGGATCCGCTTTTAAGGCAGAAACGACATCGACCCAATCCAAAGCATGTAAGTGATAGAAGTGCATCACATGATCGTGAATATATTGTGCACCAATCATCAGGTTACGAATCAGTTGTGCATTAGGTGGAATTTTATAATTGAGTGCATCTTCTACCGATCGTACCGATGCTATGCCATGCACCAAGGTACAGACCCCACAGATACGTTGTGCAAATGCCCAAGCATCACGCGGATCACGTCCTAGTAAAATTTTTTCAATCCCACGCACCATTGTGCCAGAAGAATATGCAGAAGCAATGGCTTGGTTAGCTTCATCCATTTGAGCTTCAATGCGTAAGTGGCCTTCAATTCGAGTAATGGGGTCTACAACAATACGTTTGCTCATGACATTCTCCATCCAGCGGGGCTAAGAAAGTAGTTATATATATACTTATATTCTAATCTTGTTTGATGAAAAAAGCAGACGTGTGCTATTCAAAAAATCAAATGCAGTATTGATATTATTTATGGGCTAGAAAAGAAATTGAATGACAAATGAGATTGATAATAGTTTAAGATTTTAATCTGGAATTATTGTATTGATTGTTAAGGAAAAATTGTTATTGAGTGGTTTCAATACTGTTTAATTCTCGGTCTGGCGTATTTTGCTGATTTTTTGTGACAGCTGGTGTGCGGAACCACCTTGCACGCTGTTATGCGGCCTGACGACTCCATATGACACCTGTCTTCAAGTTTGTCTGCCACGCCGATGCGACGACCTACAATGCCGTGCCTCACAGCACTGCTTGCAATCATGTTCGCTGGGAAATTGTGGATCAATGACCTGTGATGCCAGGGATTGCGATCAGTCTTGCTCCAATGGGAATTGCAGTAATCTGACGTGCCTTAAGAACGTGAACAGCTGTGT
>JAOXRS010000174.1 GCA_025800385.1 Candidatus Albibeggiatoa sp. nov. NOAA | reverse complement strand
CAAGGAGTTAAATTACTAATTAAATTACTGCTGATTAAAGTACCAAGTTTGAACTCACGATCAGTTGATTGTCCACTAATAATAAATCTTATGCTTGCATTATTATGAAAAGTTTGTTTATTATGAAAAGTAATTGAGTTTACAATAACTGGAGATGAATAAGAAAGAATTTGGTGATTGTCTTTTCTTACTACAATAAAATATCTTCGAGCACTTGAATATCTTGTGTCGCATTTTATTGATTTGAAAATATCCCCAAATTTCAAATCATAGTTAACATTCATCAACTGCTTCCCATTCATATCCAACGGAACTAACATTTTCATCTTTGTTTTATCAATCTCAAAAGCTTCATGTGCATCATAAACTTCAGGATCGACATGATCCGATAACCCCTCAATTCCATAAGCAACAATGTAAACTTGGTTTTTAAAATCTTTTGGATAAGTATTCAAGTCCCCACCTTCGTCATCAAAATGCACAGTGAAGTAAACAAATATTGGCGTTGATGAAGAAGTTTTCTTGAATTTTATCAAAGTTTTTGTATAATAAAGATCACCACTGCTTCCATAAGGATATTGATATTTCGTTGTGTTATTACTTCTTACCCATATTCCTGTGCCATTAACATAAGTTTGCTGTCTTTGCCAAGTAACGTAATCACGATTGTACAATTCAACAATCAGTGAATACGATTCATTTGTTTTCATTCTAAACATTTGCAAACCAAGTCTGAAACGGTAATTATTTCCATCCTTGACAGGAGTAATATTCAAGACTTTTTTATCCCAAGAATGTGGACTTTCTGCAAGATCAAAAAAATTTTCAACTTTGACATCATATTCTCTGATTGTTGAA
>JAOXRS010000124.1 GCA_025800385.1 Candidatus Albibeggiatoa sp. nov. NOAA | reverse complement strand
GTTATACCAAACCGTTGGGTGGGGCACCTTACAGTTTGATCGAAAATGTTAAAGCGCAAGCTGGCTGCATTACTCCTATTTCTGGCCTGGTTATACCAAACCGTTGGGTGGGACACCTTATAGTTTGATCGATAAGGTTATATCGCAAGCTGGCGGCAATACTCCTATTTCTGGCTTGGTTATGCCAAACCGTTGGGTGGGGCACCTTACAGTTTGATCGATAAGGTTATAGCGCAAGCTGGCTGCATTACTCCTATTTCTGAGTTATAGCAAACCGTTATGTACGCCCATGTTGCTGACTGGACCAATTCGTAGTAAGGGTAAAGAAACCTTTGCATCTTCAGCGTGATGTATAATTTTTTTTTTAATTAAGAATATAATAATAATTTATATTTGTGCTAAGGCTACCAAGAATGTGATCAGCTTCCAACCAGCTCTTCACTTCACCTCACAGCAGTTGATATTTGATTGGCACACAAGTCATACATCTTGAGTGCTGTTTGCTGTATGTTTTTTTTATCATTATTATTTTCAACTGCGTAGTTGACTAAAGTCGATGATGTGAAACCACGCTCTTTCCTACATTGCCGTTGTTCCCTTTTGCCAGTTATAAAGTAAGAAACTACTGATGTAGCCTTACGGCTTGGAATGAGTAATTATACAGCGTGTAAGTCATAAGACTAGTACCAAGCCACTGATAGTATTTCGGCAGAAAACTATTATACAACCATTACGCCAGGCTAT
>JAOXRS010000153.1 GCA_025800385.1 Candidatus Albibeggiatoa sp. nov. NOAA | reverse complement strand
TTCCCCTCAGCAATGTGAGATGCAGCCCGCGTTTCGAAACCCGTGCCCATTGTTTGCTTCGCAACGTGATTGGTTATCCAAACGAGCTTCAGATAAATCGTGAACTAAATCCTACTACTTCTTGAGATTTAGACGGAGAGTTATTTCTTTGAACTCTGCCGCGTTTTAGCCTGGATGTCGTCATTTTAAATCGTGATTTAGATATAGGTAATTCTACGGTCATACACAGACTTAGGCGAAATCGTGATTTATCCTGACTGGTAATCGCGATTTAACTCTTTACCTGAAGTTTCGATAAGAACAGTTGTTAGTAAAGCATTTCCAGTTGCCTTTCGTATAAAATAAAGCCTAATGGAAGTGAGAACAACTGTTCTTCACTCATCCATTTTCTAGGATTGAGCGATTTTGCATCATGCGATGCCATATACAAATAACATTGCTGGATGAATAATACCTGGCAGGAAAACAATGTAATTAACAAGAACAACAACATAGCAATGTTGATTTGGTCGAAACAACCTCATCTGTGATAAACGATTGTTGGTAGTTTTAAATTGCGAGCAAATACTTCGTACAACAGAAAAAAATCAGCGATCTTGTTATTTAGCAACGAAAT
>JAOXRS010000092.1 GCA_025800385.1 Candidatus Albibeggiatoa sp. nov. NOAA | reverse complement strand
AATTTTACGATCTTTTAATCAGTGTTTTAATTTATCAGCAGAAATCCTTAATGAATTTTTTTGGGTTGTCTAAAACATCACAATCAATTTGGAAAGAGGATCAGGGGTTCAAAGTCATCATTATTCATAGCAGAGGGAAGCATATACGTGTGGTTTTTGTGCTTCTGGTATTACCAATTTGTTAACTTTGGAAGTTTCACTTGAGATCTGCATGTAAGCTTTTTTGGCCCAAAATAGTGAAATTTTATATATGAAATTATCAGTGTTAAAATGTAAAGTATACACTGTAGCTGCAGTTCAATGTTGTTGAGGGCTGTGAGGCACTGTGTCCATCATGGTATACCTTGGGGTATTGCATTAAATATTAGCACCACCCCAGTTGACTACTGCCATTAGAAATGGGTTTACCCCGCAAGAATTTCACTAAAAATGTGTTTATTCCTCAAGAATTCAGTGCAATCCCTGTTCAACCATAAAGAATTTCACCATTTTCACCCTTACCCCCTAAAGAATTCCACTGTTCCTCAACTGGGTTGGTTGGGAGGGGGGGGTGCATATTTTATGAAATAGAATACTAATACACAGCACAACGTTT
>JAOXRS010000051.1 GCA_025800385.1 Candidatus Albibeggiatoa sp. nov. NOAA | reverse complement strand
GTTTTCTGTAGGAAAAGGCAAAGATATTTATTTATTTGGCCAATTAGTTTACAACATACTTTTGTCTCATATCAATGTTCATTGTGGACAGAAACCTCAACAGTAATTTTGATCTTGCAAAATGTTGGGCTACTGATTTTTGTTACACTGATTAGACCTTGGAAGAATTGATTGAAGGAAAGAAATGTTATCAAGCGAAACTGCAAATGCAAAAGTGGAATAATATTGATATTATTTAGTCACAAGATTGTTTATAGCAGATCATGTTGTGAGTCATACATGAGTGGCTCACGTCGTGATATTAACCATGCCGTAAATCCATGGCCCAAACTAAACAATCAATGAAAACCAATGATGGAGGAATCAATGGATCAATCGATAACAATTGGTTAACTAATGTGGATTGGTATCACCATATCGATGAAAAATCGGTACTCATCCAATTCCTCTCGATTTTCAGGTCGGCGGTTAAAAAAAGGTGACGTAATAGAACACTTTTATCACGATGACGTGACTTTTTTCACGTGATAACGTAGCGTAGACAAACATCGCCAGATCTCCACATTGCCATATCGCCACATCGCCTCAAGATGAACGGTGGCAAAGGGTGTGGAGCCACACCCAAAAAAGGGTGGTGTTCTAATAAAATTATCCGCTGACTCATAGCACCGAAGGCAAGGTTTCTCGTTGTCACGTCAATATTTGGCGGTTGTTTATTCAGTTAGCGAGCATGCGAGCTCGATTCAGGCGAGTGTTGGCCTTTATAAGTGTTTTTTCGAGCCATTTACCACTGCAGAAGCCCCCATACTGGCATCATGAAGCTAGAATGGTGGGAAGAGGCAAGCTTCTGAAAGAAACCAGAGATGAGAGACAATTTCACGATAATTTGGGTGCCGAAAGTGATTGAAACGAAGCATG
>JAOXRS010000050.1 GCA_025800385.1 Candidatus Albibeggiatoa sp. nov. NOAA | reverse complement strand
AAACTACCATCAATCACGTAATTATCGAGAAAGAACCATAAAAAAGTTTACATTAATTATTGCAGGTAAATGAGTTATCACTAATTCAGTGACATTGGGCATGCCCCTACACGTGTCGTGAACATGGTGTTAAATTATTGGAGACTTCACTGACCGATAATCTCTAAAACAATCCAAGGGATGATGTTGAAGAAGATTATTAGTAGTTTGTAGATTCCGAAAAATAGATAAATCACTGTGTCAAATGAGTCACGTTTGATGTCAAAGAATTTCGTCTGCATTCTATAAACTGTGTTGGGAATTGCGGTGACGAAAAGTGCCCAGATGATCATTAGCGACATGTTGATAATGGAAGACCACATTAAAAACGATTTTGCAAATTCGATTGTCATAATTTTTCTCCTGACTTTTGGTAATTATTGCAACTATTTATAAACTAGCAGTTTTGAACGATTTCCCTAACAATTGTTTATGATTTTTGAGATTAATTGTGGGATGCGTGAAAACTGCTTTTTTATTGGATTTAATGGGTTGATTTATCTTGATTTATGGGGATGTAGCCCCATTGTATGTGGATTTGTTTAAAATAAGCTTATAAAATTTAATTATTGTGAAAAAGAGGTTTACTATGAAAGAAGCAGAAGTATTGGAATACGCTACTAAAACAGGGGCACTACTTGAAGGTCATTTTCTACTGAGAAGCGGGCTTCACAGCCGTCAGTTTTTTCAGGGCGCTCTACTGCTTGCAGATACCGATGCGGCGAGTAAAGTTTGCGGTGCGCTTGCAGAACGTTTTAAAGATGTTGAAGTTGAAACTGTGATTTCTCCGGCGATCGGCGGAATTGTGGCAGGTCAGGAAGTTGG
>JAOXRS010000018.1 GCA_025800385.1 Candidatus Albibeggiatoa sp. nov. NOAA | reverse complement strand
ATCAGATCAAGAACCCTAGAAAGTTGGCAGCCTGACCCAACAAAATAAATGGTAAACTTTAGAAGGTTTGGGGGGACTCGCATCTATTTACCCCTCCAAACTCCTTTTTGGCACCCTGCCTTTAAAAGTTATCTCTGATTTGCAATAAATCATTATATCGTACTTGATAAATTGGAGTTTTATGCTATATTTCATCTGGAACTAGATGGTTCAGCTCGTAATTTGAGCAGTAGACAGAAACAGTGCCCTGTCCTTTCAATGAGGAGATAGTATGCAGTCTTCATGTAGGTTAGATCCTTGGAACCCTATATATTCCTACTATACATTCATGATCTGCCAAACTGCCTTTAACTTACTTCTCCATCTTAATCTATGCAAATGGCATTCAAATTTTACCATTGGCGCCAGATATGCATAACCTTACTTCACTGATTAAGTCTGATTCGAATAACCTGTTGTAAAGTTTGTGATTAGCTTAAGGTTAATAAATGTTATTGAACTAGCGTAAGGTCCATACTGGGGAAGTACATCTGTTTTAATGGTCAAGAATTTTTTTTTTGCAAGTTTTTGGTCTTTGCCTGTGGCTCAGTCCATAAATTTGCAATATTAAAAAGAATGGGACCAGTATTTCCCTTGGACTAACCGAACAAGCTACTGCAGTTAAGGTTTATTATGATGGGTTTATTTGGAATTTCCCGCTGGCAGCGTAAAGGCCTGTTTACACAGAGGACGACCGTGAATGAGCCATGCACTGG
>JAOXRS010000254.1 GCA_025800385.1 Candidatus Albibeggiatoa sp. nov. NOAA | reverse complement strand
GCAAAGCGTAAGCCTTCTTCCATCGCAATTGGAGCAATTAATTTCACAGTCACTTTAACGTTATCACCAGGCATCACCATTTCTGTGCCTTCTGGTAATTCTACCGCACCTGTTACGTCAGTTGTACGGAAGTAGAATTGTGGACGATATCCATTAAAGAATGGAGTATGACGACCACCTTCGTCTTTACCTAATACGTAAACTTCTGCTTCAAAGTGTGTATGTGGTGTAATTGAACCTGGTTGTGCTAATACTTGACCACGTTCTACTTCATCACGCTTCGTACCACGTAATAAAACACCTACGTTGTCGCCTGCTACACCTTCGTCTAACAACTTACGGAACATTTCTACGCCCGTACATGTTGTTTTAGTCGTTTCTTTGATACCAACAATTTCGATTTCGTCGCCAACGTTAACTTTACCACGTTCGATACGGCCAGTTACTACTGTACCACGACCTGAAATTGAGAATACGTCTTCAATTGGCATTAAGAATGTTTGGTCAATATCACGCTCTGGCTGAGGAATGTAGTTATCCATTTCATCAACTAAGTCGTAGATTTTTTGAACGTGATCTTGGTCACCTTCAACCGCTTTTAACGCAGAACCCATAACTAATGGTAAGTCGTCACCTGGGAATTCGTAGCTGCTTAATAATTCACGTACTTCCATTTCAACCAATTCTAATAACTCTTCGTCATCAACTTGGTCAGTTTTGTTCATGAATACTACGATGTAAGGTACACCTACTTGGCGAGCTAATAAGATGTGCTCACGCGTTTGAGGCATAGGACCATCAGCAGCTGATACAACTAAGATCGCACCGTCCATTTGTGCCGCACCAGTAATCATGTTTTTAACATAATCGGCGTGACCTGGGCAGTCTACGTGCGCATAGTGACGAGAGTCTGATTCATACTCAACGTGCGCAGTTGCGATTGTAATACCACGCGCTCTTTCTTCAGGCGCATTATCGATTTGGTCGTAAGCTTTAAACTCACCACCGTGTTTTTCTGCCATACATTTTGTCAATGCAGCAGTTAAAGTGGTTTTACCATGGTCAACGTGACCAATTGTGCCTACGTTTACGTGCGGTTTACTCCGATCAAATTTCTCTTTGGACACGCTCTTGTTCCCCGTTTCTTAAGTCACTTTGATATTGCTATCAAAAGTTGTGATTAATCTTAAAAAGTTCTTAAAAAATTCTTCAAATTTAGGATCACTAGTTATTTAAAACCAGCAATCCCTAAATCCTAATTAGCCTTGATTCTTTTTAATAACCGCTTCAGCTACGTTACTTGGTGCTTCTGAGTACTTATCAAATTGCATAGTGTAGCTTGCACGACCTTGCGTTAAAGAACGTAAGTCAGTTGCATAACCAAACATTTCTGATAAAGGTACTTCTGCTTTAATGCTCTTGCCTGTTGGAATGTCTTCCATACCTTGCAAAATACCACGACGACGGTTTAAGTCACCCATCACGTCACCCATGTATTCTTCAGGTGTAACCACTTCAACAGCCATAACAGGTTCAAGTAAGATGGCTTTTGCTTTCTTCGCACCTTCTTTGAAACCTAAAGAGCCTGCTAAACGGAATGCAGTTTCACTTGAATCCACTTCATGGTATGAACCATCATATAAAGTGACTTTCACGTCGACCACTGGATAACCTGCGATTACGCCGTTTTCCATTTGGTCTTGAATGCCTTTATCAACCGCCGGGATGTATTCTTTAGGAACAACACCACCGACAATTTCATTGACGAATTCGTAACCTGCACCTGCTTCTTGAGGTTCAATCTTCAACCAAACATGACCGTATTGACCACGACCACCTGATTGGCGAACAAATTTACCTTCTTGCTCAACTGCTTGTTTAATTGTTTCACGGTAAGCAACTTGAGGCGCACCCACATTCGCTTCAACTTTGAATTCACGCTTCATACGATCAACAATAATTTCAAGGTGTAATTCACCCATACCAGAAATAATCGTTTGACCAGATTCTTCATCTGTATGTACACGGAATGATGGATCTTCTGCTGCCAATTTAGAAAGTGCAATACTCATTTTCTCTTGGTCAGCTTTCGTCTTAGGCTCAACAGCAACTGAGATAACTGGCTCTGGGAATTCCATACGCTCTAAAGTAATGACATCATCTTTAGAACATAACGTATCACCCGTAGTTACGTCTTTTAAGCCAATTGCAGCAGCGATGTCACCTGCGCGTACTTCTTTAATTTCTTCACGCGAATTAGAGTGCATTTGCACGATACGACCTACACGCTCACGTTTTTGTTTCACAGCGTTGTAGATAGTGTCGCCAGAGTTTAATACACCTGAGTACACACGGAAGAAAGTCAACGTACCAACGAACGGGTCAGTTGCAATTTTGAATGCTAAAGAAGCGAAAGGCTCGTCATCAGATGATGGACGCTCTGCTTCTGTTTCTGCCGCATCGTCAAGAATGCCTTTAATGGCTTCTACGTCATTTGGTGCAGGCATGTAGTAAATGATTGCGTCCAACATGGCTTGAACACCTTTATTTTTAAAGGCTGAACCACACATTGCTGGGACAATTTCATTTGCAAGGGTTTGAACACGGATACCTTCACGAATATCTTCTTCAGATAAATCGCCATCTTCAAGGTATTTGTCCATTAATTCTTCTGAAGCTTCGGCTGCTGATTCAAGCATTTTCTCACGCCATTCTTGACATAAGTCAGCAAGATCATCAGGGATGTCTTTTTCTTCGTAGCTCATTCCTTGGGTTTTGTCATCCCAGAAAATCGCTTTCATTTTGATAAGGTCAACAACACCTTGGAAGTTTTCTTCAGCGCCGATAGGAATTTGGAGAGGAACTGGATTCGCAGCGAGACGTTCTTTAATTTGCTCGACAACACGCAAGAAATCTGCGCCTGCTCTATCCATTTTATTGACAAAGGCCATACGTGGTACGCCGTACTTATTCGCTTGTCGCCATACTGTTTCTGATTGGGGTTCTACACCACCAACCGCACAGAATACAGCACAAGCACCGTCTAACACACGTAATGAACGCTCTACTTCAATCGTAAAGTCAACGTGTCCAGGCGTGTCAATAATATTGATACGATGTTCGTCAAATTGCTGACCCATGCCGTGCCAGAAGCAAGTTGTCGCTGCCGAGGTAATGGTAATACCACGTTCCTGTTCTTGCTCCATCCAATCCATAGTGGCGGCACCGTCATGGACTTCACCAATTTTGTGCGAAAGACCTGTATAAAATAAGATGCGCTCAGTCGTAGTCGTTTTACCCGCATCAATATGCGCCATAATCCCGACATTACGGTAGCGTTCAAGAGGTGTTTTACGTGCCACGTCTAAAACCTTTATCTATTGTGAAAGAACAAAATAGAAACAATACAAAAAAATTATTAAAACAATATTACCATCTGAAATGTGAGAATGCTTTGTTGGCTTCTGCCATACGGTGCACATCTTCACGTTTCTTGATTGCAGTACCTTTGTTTTCGAATGCGTCTAACATTTCGTTAGCCAAACGAACACCCATTGATTTTTCGCCACGTTTGCGAGCGGACTCTACTAACCAACGCATCGCTAATGCTGTTCTACGAGCAGGGCGCACTTCAACAGGGACTTGGTATGTTGAACCACCAACACGGCGTGATTTAACTTCTACAACAGGTTTTACATTTTCAAGTGCTTTTTCAAAAACTTCTAAAGCATCTTTTTCAGATTTTTCTGAGATACGATCTAATGCACCGTATACAATGCGTTCTGCTACCGCTTTCTTGCCATCAACCATTAAGATGTTGACGAACTTAGCCAATGTTTGATTTCCGTACTTCGGGTCTGGCAAAATAGCTCGTTGAGCAATGACTCGTCTTCTTGGCATAATAGTTATCTCTTAGCTTAGGATTTAGGACGTTTCGCGCCGTATTTAGAACGCCCTTGTCTTCTTGCACTTACACCAGAAGTATCAAGGCTACCCCGTACCGTGTGATAGCGCACACCAGGTAAATCTTTTACCCGTCCACCACGAATCAATACCACCGAGTGTTCTTGCAAGTTGTGACCTTCACCACCGATATAAGTGGTTACTTCCATACCATTTGTCAAACGTACACGAGCAACTTTACGCATCGCTGAGTTTGGTTTCTTAGGTGTTGTAGTGTATACACGAGTACAAACACCACGTTTTTGTGGACATGCGTCTAATGCAGGAACATTACTCTTTTGAATCGGTGACTTGCGTGGTTTACGCACTAATTGGTTAATCGTTGCCATAATACTGTTTCATTTTTTGACTAAGCGCAGTTATTAATTCTTTACAAAATAAAACAGGCCGACCATTCACAATCTGGCAGCCTTGCATGAAAGAGGAAAATTCTAAGCTTTATATAGAGCTATGTCAAGTGATTTTTAAAGGTTTTTTATATTTATCTTCATTTATTATTTTTTGAACAACACTCTTTATGCTCATTTTAAGTATTGTGCTTTACTCTAAAAGTTTTAGCAATATCTCAATTTAAAAGAGGGCATCAGGTATAATTTTTAGCTACATTTCTCTTAACCTGAAGGTATAGCCTAAAAATATTTTACATCACAATGAATCTTTCATGCTTTTGATATTATTTAAAATTAAAGCAAGTTTACTTCTTATATACAACACATGCTTACAAATCCATACATTATTTTGATAGAACCTTACAAGGCTTTTTTGCATACTACTCACCGTTAAATAAAAACAACTAACTATGGAAAACAACATGCGTAAGCTTCCAATATACATGTTAATGTCATCTTTAATTGCGAGTCCTATAGCATTTGCTGATGATTCTTCACGTTTAGTACGGATTGTCAATGGTGAAAAAGTCACTCAACCACTTTATCCTTGGATGGTGGAACTACGAGATCAAGGGGAAGCATCTTGTGGTGCAAGTGTAATCGATGCTTCTTGGATATTAACAGCAGCACATTGTGTAACTAACTTGGAAACAGGTGCAGCAAGTCCAAGTGAAAACATTGATATACGAGTCGCAAATCTTAACTTAGGTGAAAACGGTGGGCGAATTGTAAAAGTAAAACGTATCGTGTTACCTGAAAATCCTAGCTATAACCCTCAAACTTTGGAAGGTGATATTGCGTTACTAGAACTAGAAGAAACAATAGATCAAACGCCTGTGACATTATTAGACACAGCTGCTGCGCCGATTCCCGTTGGCACGCAAGCCATGTTAACAGGTTGGGGACGTTTAGCAGAAGGGCTAAATGCTTATATATCAAATATCTATGGCAATGACTCACGTTTAGCAGATACAGAACAACCTGAGCCAAAAGAAGATGAAGACCCGATAGCAGTTTTAGTTGATACATTATCAAAAGCGGGTATATCTAATGATGAGATTATCAAAGTGGTTTTAGCTGCACCACAAATTGGTTTAAAAACACCTTATGATGACACCACTAGCTTTTTAAATAAAGCCGTCTTTAGAGGTACTCCGGGATTTCAAGCTTTAGCAAATGCGTTAGGACAAGACCCCAATGTGATTACACTGGATGCTTTGATGCAAATAATGGCAGATAGTGGCATGTCTTTAGTTGATGCAATTTATACTATCGATGAAGCGTATGGATACAGAACAGGGCAATTACAAAAGCTTTATTATCCGATTGTTGCCCCTGAAGTATGCCAAGCTAGTGGTGTACTCCCACAGCTAGGAGCAGAAGAACAAGAGACAGCTGAACAGCAAGGAACAGAAGAGCAACAAGAGTTAGCAGAAGAACAACAAGAAAACTTTGTAGCAAGCTTAATTTGTGCAGGCTTTGAAAAAGGTGGTAGTAGTGATTGCAGTGGCGATAGTGGCGGGCCTTTAACAATTTGGAACGGTGAACTGGGTGAGTGGACTCAAGTTGGTTTAGTGAGCTTTTCCAGTTTTTGTGCGGCACAAGGCAATTATGATGTATACACACGTGTTTCACATTACACAGACTTTATCAAACAACATGTACCTAATGCACGCTTTGTTACAGTTGATTATCAAGATATGAGTCAATGTCATGAAGTGATTACACCTGCACCATTTGCCCCTAAGTTTACCGTAAATCAACAACAAACTTTTGTTAAATTGCATTGGGAACCTAGCTCGTATGCACAACAATATGTGTTCACATTTGCGCCTTACTCCAATCCTATTTCTGATGTGACATTTGATAATGTGCAATCGATTCCATTGGATGTGAGCCAAACAGTCATTGACACAGAATTACCACAAGGTAGTGATTATTATGTGACTGTCCAAGCGCAAAATTGTGCAGGCATGAGTGAGCACGCACCTATCCAACGCTTAAAAGTTGATTACCTTAACTAGTTAAATAGGCATTCATGTAAATTCATAATGCTTTGGAGTGTAAACTTATCACTTGGTTTGCACTCTAATTATCCTTCCTTTCCTCCCACAGATTCTAACGACTGGCTGAACGTAAAATACGCTTACGCATTTATATAACATATGCTTACAAATCCATACATGATTTAAATAGAACCTTACAAGGCTTTTTTTCATACTGTTCGTTATTAGGTAAAAACAACAACGGAAAACAACATGCGTAAATTGCCTCTTTACATATTAATGTCATCTTTAATTGCAAACCCTATGGCATTTGCTGATGATTCTTCACGCTTAGTGCGAGTTGTCAATGGTGAGAATGTTACCCAACCACTTTATCCTTGGATGGTAGAATTAAGAGAGGGTGAGGATTCTGGTTGTGGTGCAAGTGTGATTGATGCGTCTTGGGTATTAACTGCTGCACATTGTGTTGCTAATGAAGAAACTGGACAAGCACGTTCAACTGAAAATCTTAAAGTTCGAGTCGGCAACCTTAATTTAGGCGAAGATGGTGGTAAGATTGTCAAAGTGAAACGGATCGTCTTATCTGAGAGTTATAACCCGAAAACCTCAGAAGCTGATGTTGCATTATTAGAATTAGAAGAAACGGTAGACCAAACCCCTGTCACATTATTAGACAAAGCTGCTGCACCGATTCCTGTTGGGACACAAGCAATGTTAACAGGTTGGGGACGTTTAGCAGAACCACTATCTTCCTATATGTCAAGTATCTATGGCAATGACCCACGCTTAGCAGGAACAGAACTACCAGAACTATCAGAAGAAACAGAACAACCCTCAGAAAATAGTGAAGACCCAATGGTGGGGTTAATTGGTATATTATCAAAAGCAGGTATATCCAATACTGAGATTGTAAAAGCGGTTTTAGCTGCACCACAAATTGGTTTAAAAACACCTTATGATGATGCCACTGGCTTTTTAAATAAGGCTGTTTTTCAAGGGACTGTAGGATTTCAAGCTTTAGCAAACGTATTAGGGCAAGACCCCAATATAATCACGCTCGATGCTTTAATGCAAGTGATGACAGAAAGAGGTATGTCTTTAATTGATGCAATTTATACTATTGATAGTGCACATGATTATGGTACAAGACAATTACAAAAACTATATTATCCCATTGCTGCCCCTGAAGTGTGTCAAGCCAGTGGTGCATTCACGCAGGAAAGCATTGAAACAGAAGAGCAACAAGCTAAATTTGTTGAAGGGTTACTTTGTGCAGGCTTTGAAAAAGGGGGGAGCAGTGCTTGCAATGGTGACAGTGGTGGACCTTTAACTATCTGGAATGGCGAGCTGGGTGAATGGACGCAAGTCGGTATCGTTAGTTTTGGTAGCTTTTGTGGCTCACAAGGCAGTTATAGCGTGTATATGCGAGTTTCACATTACACAGACTTTATTAAACAACATGTACCCACTGCACGCTTCGTCACGCCAAATTACCAAGATATGAGCCAATGTCAGGAAACAGTCACGCCTGCACCTTTTGCCCCTAAATTTACCGTAAATCAACAACAATCCTTTGTTAAGTTGCATTGGGAAGCAAGCTCATATGCACAACAATATGTATTCACATTCGCGCCTTATTCCAACCCTATTTCTGACGTGACATTTGATAATGTGCAAGCAATTCCGTTAGATGTAAGTCAAACAACAATTGATCTGGAATTACCGCAAGGCAGTGATTATTATGTCACCGTCCAAGCACAAAATTGTGCAGGCATGAGTGAATACGCGCCTATGCAACGCTTAAAAGTCGATTATCTTAACTAAATACACCTAACATGAGGATTGCAAATCTGAGCAAAGATAACCAACCCTCTAGTTGACCCATATTCTTAAATATTTATACCTGATGCAGGCTTATGCTATCTTTCATCTTTTTTAAGCATGAGGATGGAGAACACATGAGCCATGCACCCCACATTCTCATTATTGAGGATGACATAAGATTACTGGACTTAATCAACGAATACTTAACCCAACACGGTTTCACAATTTCCACAGCAACTACAGGTACGATCGGCGTAAAAAAAATCTATCAATTACAACCTGATTTAGTCATTTTAGACATGATGCTACCAGAAAAAGATGGGTTTAGCGTGTGTCGAGAAGTACGAGCAAACTATCAAGGGTTAATTATGATTTTAACCGCGATTGAAGATGATATTGACCAAGTTGCTGGATTGGAAGCAGGCGCAGACGATTATGTGATTAAACCCGTTCAGCCGCGTGTGCTATTGGCTCGGATTAAAGCCCTATTACGTCGTCAAACCATGGTTAAAGCTACACCTGCTGCGAATAGTTTGCAATTTGGACAACTGTCAATTAATACCGCCAACCGTAGTGTACATTTAGCAGAAGCTGAATTGAATTTAACCACTGCAGAATTTGATTTGCTGCATTTATTAGCTCAACACGCTGGGCAAGTTCTGTCACGCGATACCTTGCTAAATGAAACCCGTGGCATTCAATACGATGGGGTTGACCGTTCGATTGATTTTAAAATTGCCAATTTACGCAAAAAACTTAACGATGATGCAACAAACCCACGTCATATTCTGACCGTGCGCGGACAAGGTTATTTATTTGTTGCAGAAAGTTGGACATAACACTCACCCAAAAAGGCCAACAATGTGTCTATTAACCGATTGTTTACCAAAATATATCTACTACTGTTAGCAACGATTTTAATCTACTTCTTCAGCTCAGAATATTTACTAGACATTTTGGCAGAACGGTGGCTCAACTCAGAGCATACGTTTTTGCAATACCGATTTAAGATTAATACCGCAGGTGAACTTTATCTAATTGAACAAGAATTAAACCATTATCCACGTGAACAATGGCGACAGCGTTTAGACTTGATCGAGCAAAATAGTATCTACACATTGCAGTTATTTACAATTAGCACTTTACCTATTTCTCTATTGAGCGAACAAAAACAACAAATTACATCAGGCGAAACCGTTACCGTATTTGACCAAGACAAACTCATTACTGATTACGGGATTTTGGGAGACTACCATATTTACAAACGCTTTATGAATTCGGATGTGGTTTTACAATTTGCGATTAATGAAGTGGAAGGCTTAGCAGAAAAAGAAGCAGATTTTTATAGCAATTTTGAAAATATCATACTTATTGTCAATATATCAGGCTTTGTTATTTTGGCGGTGGTCGTGTTTTTTTGGGTGCGACAGTTAGACAAGCGTTTAAACAAATTACATCAGGCGGCTCAACAATTTGGTGCAGGACAACTTGATAGTCGTGTACCCGCTTTAGGGCGTGATGAAATTGGACAGTTAGCAGATACCTTTAATGCGATGGCGGAACGCATTCAAAAATTAATTCAAGGGCATAAAACTTTAACCGATGCGGTATCACATGAATTACGTACGCCGATTACCCGTTTGCGTTTTGAACTGACGATGTTGGAAGATTCAGCGGACAAAACTGCACAGCAACGTTATTTACAAGGTATCAATGCCAATGTTGATGAATTGGATAAAATGGTACATGAATTACTGGTGTATGCTCGCTTAGAACGGACAACGCCACCATTACATTTACGCATTTATGACTTGAATAAAGTGGTTGCGGAATGGATTGAACAAGTGCAGCCAGATACTCAAATACCGATTCAGTTGCATCCCAGCCCACATGATGCACAAGTGACAATTTCAGCTGATTATATGCAACGTGCAGTCAGTAATTTACTCCGTAACGCAATGCGATATGCTAAAACTCAAATTCAAGTAAGCATTGAAATGCAGAAAAAACAGTATTGTATTCATATTGATGATGATGGGATGGGGATTCCTACAGCGGATAGAGAACGTTTATTCCAACCTTTTGTACGCTTAGATTCCAGTCGCAGTCGCAGCGAAGGTGGTTATGGCTTAGGTTTAGCGATTGTGAAACAAATTGCTCTATGGCATCAAGGTGATGCAGTAATTAGTGACTCTCCTTTGGGAGGTGCGCGGATTTCAATTATATGGCCTATACATTAAACGAGCATAAACAATCCAACAGCCTCAACCGATAAGAAACTGTTGGAATTAAGTTTACAATGGCTGTAATTCTAAAATCCCACCTTGTTTAGACAAGCCAAGTTGGCTGGCCACATCATACAGCGCACTTTGTAAACCTTCCTCAATGACTGGATGATAATAAGGCATTTGTAGTAACTCATGTATGGTCATTTGTTTTTGAATTGCCCACGCTAATAAATGTGCAATATGCTCACCTCGCGTCACAATCATTTCTGCCCCAAGTAGTCGACCATCTTCTTTATCAGCATATACGCGAATCATGCCTTTATTTTTACCCATAATCACGGCACGGCCTTGCATTTTAAAATCCATACTGCCGACAACAATATTTTCATTATCCTGTAGTTCGCCCCAGCTTTGACCAACGCGTACAATATTCGGGTCACAAAAAGTAATACCCATTGGCGTTTTACGTTTAAAGCCAATTACATCATCATGACTGGCATTGTATCCAGCAATACGTCCATCGTCTCCCGCTTCATGTAAAATGGGGCGATCAGCATTGGCATCACCTGCAATAAAAATAGGGAAATCACCTAACTGCAATGTATTTGGATTAAAAACAGGCATACCACGAGAGTCGAGAGCAACCCCAATTTTGTCTAAGCCTAAACCTGTAATATTAGGTTTACGCCCCAGACTGGCCAAAATTTTATCGACTAAAATACTGTTATCGCCAGCTTTAACTAATACTTGCCCTTCTTGCTCTTCCAATTCCGCAGCATGACCTAGCCATAAAGGAAAATCTGCACCAATCGTTTCAATCGCAACTTGGTTAATCTCAGGGTCTTTAATACCACCAATGCTGTCTAAAATATCCACACCAACCACTTGAATACCTAAACGGCCTAATGCCTGTCCCATTTCTAAACCAATCACACCCAAGCCTAAAACGGCAATACTTGCAGGCAAAGTTTCTTGTTCAAATAAGCTATCAGTGGTCAAAATATAGTCTTGAAAATCTGACCATGCGGCGGGCACAATCGGCGATGTACCTGTGGCGATCACAATTTTCTTAGCGGTGATTTTTTCATCATTGACTTGTAAAATATTAGGCTCGAGAAAAGTAGCATAACCATCAATGCATTTCTCTTTTAAACGCTCCATATTACTTGTAACACGGCCGACAAAGCCATCACGTAACTGGCGCACATGACGCATGATCGCAGGAATATCAACCCGTAATTTATTGCCACCATAAATGCCTTTGGCTGACAAGGTATGACGATGATGATAATCTTCAGCGGCTTGAATTAAAACTTTAGACGGCATACAACCGACACGCGCACAAGTTGTTCCGTAATGCCCGCCATTAATCAGCACAAAATTATCAGTTTGACGGCGAATTTGTGGTAATGCGTATAAACCCGCTGAACCTGCTCCAATAATAGCTACATCAACATGTCTATCCATAATTATTCCTTAAAAAATCACCGTGGCACGCAGCAAGCACGATAGGCTTACCAACATATTATTAATGTGTTTACAAGCACCCATTATTTGATTTATTAAGTAGATTCTTAACTAAATCAGAATTTGTAATCACCAAGGCATGGCATTCATAAACGGCATCGCATTATTAAATTTACTAAATGTAGGGACGATATTTCGTGATAAAGCCGTCATGTGATTCGACATATTACCCAAATTATGACTCATATGACGCGTATCGGTTTTCATATCACCCATATACCCTGTCATAGTATGTAAATCAGCAGTAACCGCTTTAAAGTCATTTCGCATATCTGCAATATCCAAATGTATGTCAGACATATTATTTGACATTTGTAATACAGAATTATGCATACTGCCCATATCTTCCGATACATGCACCATAGTCGCCTTCATATGCTCCATCGCATTTTGCATAATATCGACTGACAATGACATTTGTTGTGTTGCATGGTTCATATATTGGGTTGACTCATTCATGGTTAACATCACATGACGCATCCCTTTCATTTCTGTACTAATATCATCAACATTATGTGATAACTCGACAATTTCTACCGATATATTGGCCATGTACTTCGTCACATCATTCATGTCCATGGTAACCATATAAATCAAATAAAAAACGTAGCCAGACACCACAGCAATCACCGCCCCAAAAATATAAAGTACGCGCTCAAAAATTTTATAACGGGCATTACGGGTTTCAAAGTCTTGATGCAATGCAATTAATAATGGCCTCATGCTTTGCACAAGATCATGTAAACAAGAAGTTGTATCAATAGGTGGTTTTGTTGGGTCAGTTGTTGGGGCTTTGTTCGCTGTATCTTGGCTCATTGCGTTGGTTTCACTTATTGTTCTAATCTAAAGCATCGTGAATAATGCCATTAAAGGTGTCTGTAATTTCTTGACTGAGCTTTGTATCTTGCAGCATCGGTTTACGAAATGCGACATAGGTTGTATCAGGTTCAGCAGTTGTTGTATAAATTGATAAAGTTAAAGGGCACAGCACCATATAAGCAGGGTGAGACTGAGCAAATTTATGGGTAAGAATTGCACTGCAAAAACTCAATGATTCTGCTTCAACATAAACAGGTTGTGTAATACCTAAATCTTTGCCTGTACGTTGCAACATCTCACTAATATGCAGTGGATCATTCAATGTAAAACCCTTGCTAGTAATTGCATTTTCCAGTTCGAATTTCACATCGTCTAAAGCTTCACCCGTACGATAAATCGTAATAGGTTCTTCCGTCTCTACCAATTCTAAAGCCTGAACATTGAAAGATAAAAAACAAAGTAATAAAACTCTTAGCACGTCAATTTCTCCATTTTGTAAGCAGGTCGTTAATCAATAGTAAATTGTATGTTTTTAATGCGAATATTTTGCGTAACCTATATAAGCAAGAGCTATCACCTTCAATAAAAAATTATAACAAAATCTGAATCTTGAAAATATACGCTTTACACTTAACGGGTTCAATGCATTATATACATAACCTGCATTATCTACTATTTCCTACTAACAAATCGTTTTTTTTAGGGTAGAATGGCGAGCACTTTGTTTTCATCAAGGGGTAGTCTAATGCGATTATGGACAATATTTGTTGCATTAATATTTATCAGCTTAGTAGGCTGTGAACAAGCACCAGATAGACCGCAAGAAAATGGTGCAGACGCAAGCCAACCTGCAAAAAGTGCTGGATATTTAAGAATTCCCTTTGATGGTAGTATTTCTACTATTGATCCTAGCCTCACTGTTGATATTGCTTCAATCGAATTAGTCGAACATTTATTTTTAGGTCTGACCGACTTTGATCCCAATACTTATGAAGTCCTGCCAGAATTAGCGACCAGCTGGGCAGTCAGTGATGACAGTCTAACCTATACATTTAAATTGCGTGAAGATGTAAAGTGGACAAATGGCGACTCTGTTACAGCACACGATATTGTTTGGGCAGTAAAACGTAATTTAGACCCTAAGCTTGATTCTTATTATGTGTTTACCCTGTTTTCTCTAAAAAATGCTGAAGCGATTTATGCAGGCAAAGAAGATATATCTACACTCGGTGTTCAAGCCCTTGATGATTTCACCGTAGAATTTCAGTTAGCACGCCCTACCGCTTATTTCCCCGCTTTAGTCAGTATTTGGACTTATCGCCCACTACCCAGCAAAGCAATTGAAGCACATGGCGATGAGTGGACATTAGCTAAAAATATTCAAACCAATGGCTCTTATCACTTAACCAGTTGGAAAAAAGGTACGAGTCTTACTTTAGAAAAAAACCCTAACTTCTACAATGCCGAACAGGTTAATATCAAGAAAATTGAATACTTAATTGTACCTGAAAGTTCACTTGGAATTGCCATGTATGAAAACAATGAACTCGATATTATCGGCCAACAATATTTACGTATTCCGCTGTCTGATATTCCACGAATTAAATCTAACCCCTACTTAAGCAAAGAGCTATCCGTTGAGCCACAATTTTGTACCGAGTTTTATGGATTTAACACCCAAGTCGCACCCACAAATAATCCTCTGGTGCGTAAAGCAATTGCGGCAGCAGTCAATAAACAACTATTAGTTGATGTGGTGACCAAAGGCAACCAAACGCCCGCAACTACATTCACCCGCCCGCCGATCTTTGGTGCAGTTGATCCTGAAGAAAAAGTCGGTATTCAATTCGATCCGATTCAGGCAAAAAAATGGTTAGCTGAAGCGGGTTATCCTGATGCGAAAGGCTTACCAAAAATTGTCTTAATGCACAACAGCAGTGAAGTACATCATGCCAATGCGGTTGCGATTCAAACCATGTTAAAGCATTACATCAACGTTGACGTAGAAGTGCAAGATCAAAATTTTGACGATTACTTAGATACATTAGATCAGCCGACAACCCCAAATATGTTCCGTTTCGGTTGGTGTGCGGATTATCCCGATGCGAACAACTGGCTATATGAGGTGTTTCACCCCACAGTCTCACCGAACTGGATTGGCTGGAACAATCAAGAATTTGCTAAAGTGGTAGAAGCAGCACAATCTGAGTCCGATCCAAAAGCACGCTTACAATTATATCGACGGGCTGAAGAAATTTTAAATACAGAAGAAACCGCCATTGTCCCATTATATTTTGCAACTGCATTATATTTAGTCAAACCTTGGGTCAATGATTGGTACATTATGGCTTTTGGTGGTCAACAAATCCGTAATTGGTCACTGGCGGAGTGAGTACGACAATGAATCACGATTTATATAATATTATCGTCACGGGTGTTTTAGATGGCCATACACACGAGGCCGTACAGCTTAAGCTGGCTGAGACACTAGGTATTGAACCACAAGACGTATCTAAACTATTTCTTAAACCCACCATTGTGAAACACGCTTGCTCACAGCAAATGGCGGATGACTATCAGAATAGGTTACAAACTTTAGGCATTCAGTGTCATATTGAGCCTGTCACAAAAGAGCATAGCAAACAAGAACTAGATGAGCTCGCGACCCAATGTCGCACAGTATTGGAAAAAGTGGAACATGCGCTAGATAACGAATTAGGACAAAAACCTGTTCAAGAACTTCACTTTACCGATATTCAAGAAAAGCCGCCGAAAAAACGCATGTCAACAATGAGTATGCTCACTTTATTGTTGCTTCCTGTTTTCTTACTTGCTGCATTTTTATGGCAAAACGGCTCTTTTACAAAACCTCAACCTTTATATGTTGCTTTAGCTGCGCCACTACAAACAGGTAACGGTCAAGCGATGTTAAAAGGGGTGCAACTTTACTTAGACACCTATAACAAACAACATCCAGAAAAGCCTATAGAATTATTAACCTTTGATGATGAAAGCAATGCGGATAAAGCACGACAGGTTGCACAACAAATTGTTGATAATCCAGATATTTCCGCTGTTATTGGTCACTATACCAGTACGGCATCATTAGCAGCCTCTGAAATTTATGAACAAGCAGGCATCCCCGCTGTTTCAGCCACAGCCCTTGCAAATGAATTGACGCGAAATAATGATTGGTATTTCCGTGTGATTTTTAATAATGGCGATCAAGGGGCATTGTTGGCTAATTATGTGAAGAAAACCCTCAACTTTGAGACAGCTTATGTGATTACTGATACAGGTGCTTATGGTTCAGGTTTAGCCGAGTCATTCATTAATACAGCGAATAGTATTGGTTTACCGATTAACCAACATTGGCGTTGTTCTAACAGTGACCAAGAAGGCTTAAAAGAGATGATTGCAGAAATGCAGGAGACGATCCCTGATGATGAAAGCTCTGTTCTATTTGTAGGCACTTATGGTACAGATGCGGTTGAAATTTTGACCTCAATGAAAAGCAAAAACCGTAAAATGACTATTATTGGTTCTGAGGCATTTTCAACTAAAGGTTTCCAAGATCAGCTAGCCCGTTATCCACAAGAACGTACCAGCCCTGGATATTATAGTGATGGTACTTATGCCGCCATGCCGTTCTTAGTCGATATTTCCAATCAACGTGCACAAATTTTCTCGCGTGACTACTTCAATGCATTTGGAGAAAAAGCCTCTGCGACTTCTGCTTTAACTTACGATGCAGCATTATTACTTGCCCATGTAATGAAAGATTTAGATGTCTCATTACCAAGTAAAGAAAAACGTTTAGCAGTGCGCGATAACCTTTACAACATGACCATGCCTGACAGAGCAATTGAAGGGGTCACAGGTTATTTATATTTTGATGCGTATGGTGATGCAGTTAAACCGATTTCAGTCGCGATGTATCAGAAAGGCATACCCGTTGCCGCACTGTATCAATATCAACCACTAAACAATTTAGGACAGGTTGATAACTTGTTAAAAGAAGTATTGGAAGAACGCATTATTTCTCTCAATGGCAAATTTATGCACCGCGCCCAAGTGGTTTATACAGGGATGGATTTCAATGAATTAACCGAATTAGATACGTCTAAATCTGCGTTTGTTGCTGACTTTTTCTTATGGTTTAGATTTAAAGATGAGTTTGATGATAAAAATGTCAATTTGGTCAATGCAGTGGATTCAACTACCAAATATTTCACCGATCCGCTCTTCGTCTCTACCAATGAAGAAACAGGTGTCACAACACATACTTATCGGATCAAAACCTCATTCAAAGGCCATTTTAACTTTAAGCGTTATCCTTTAGATATTCAGCGTTTACCAATTAAATTACGTCACCAAACTTTAACTCGTGATAAGTTGATTTACGTTGTCGATACGCTGGGGATGGGGGTTGATGGCAAGCTTGGCACATTGGCAATGCAGGATAAATTTGAACGAAATAACGTATTCACGATTGGTGGCTGGCAAGTGCGTAATATTGCATTTTATCAAAACAGCCGTAAGAGTGATTCAACCTTAGGTATGCCTGAACTATTTGGCTCTCAACAGCGGATTGAATACTCACAATTTAACGCTTATGTAGAAGTCGAACGTCATGTCTTGAGCTTTATTTTGAAGAACTTGCTTTCTGTGATTTTTGTGGTGGCCTTGGGTTATCTTGCTTTTTATATTACGGATTTCTACACGGGCTTGTTCCTCAATATCAACATGATTATTTCAACCTCATTATTCCATTTAAATCTCAGCTCACAACTGAATAATATCAGCTATGTGGTACTGATTGAGTATGTGTTCTACATGGTGTATATGCTGGCCATTTTTGCAATCATGATTCAAGTCATTATGTATGTTCATGCAGATGATGATCGTTTTGAACAGAATTTACGAACATTCGGTAAAGTGTCTTATCCGATTTTCATCGTATTAACTTTAGGATTGGCTTTCTGGCTACATTAATATGAAAACACAAATATACCGAGAATTTACCGCTGCAGCCGCTATTTTAGGTGTTTTGCAGGGCGTTGTTTTAACCATTGCATTTACTTACATTACGCTGAAGTTGGGCTTCTCTATGGGTGGCTCTGCAATCGCAGCGATTTTCGGTTATGTGTTTTTGCGGGGTGTTTTAGGCGTTGGTACTAGCGTTGAGAATAACTTGAACCAAACGGTTGCCTCTTCGATTAATACGGCGGGTACGGGGGTTGCGTTTATCATGCCCACGCTATTTCTGTTGCAAACTCAAGACCCTAGTTTTTCATTTGAGTTAACCCCTTTATTAGTGTCTAGTTTAGCGGGCGCGATACTTGGTGTGGTGTTAATTATCCCGTTACGTAAACAACTTATTGAATTAGATCGGTTACGATTTCCAACAGGCACAGCCACAGCAACTGTGATTCGATCAGGTTCTGAAGGGTTTAGTAAAGCCAAATATTTATTTATCGGTTTAGTGATTAGTGCAGTTTGGAAAGGGGTTTTATTAACAGGTGTTATCGCTGAAGAGGTCTCTTTTGGCTTTGGGATAGTCCCACTTTATTTCAGCCCGTTTATTTATTTGTCATTGATGAATTTTGCTGCAGGTATGTTGTCAGGCCGTGGTGGTTTGCCATTTTTCTGGGGTGGTATTTTGGGCTGGTGGATTTTATCGCCGCTCATTGTCAATTTTGCACCAGAAGCCTTACCCACAGGGTTATCAGATTCGGATTTGATGGACTTTATTTATGCTGAAATGTTACGCCCATTAGGTATTGGTATTTTAATTGGAGCGGCATTGATGGGGGTCATATTGGCATTTCCTTCAATGCAAGCAGCTATTCGTGCCTTATTATCATCCACGCAAATCAAATCACAACGCGAGCTGCCTTTATGGTTATTGGTGGTTGTGGTATTGCTGGCATTTAGTGCCTTGTTATGGTCTTTGGCACAATTGACAGACTTCAGTTTAGGCTATTTGGCATTTGTGGTGATGATTGCCATGATTTGGGCATGGGTAGCAGGTTTAATTGTCGCACAATCCGTTGGTTTGTCTGATATTACACCATTGTCTGGTATGACGTTAGTGACGGTGTTTTTGTTCATGCTATTGTTAGATGGACATGTTGCCGCAGCAATCACGTTGACCATGGGGGTTGGCATCGCAATTACCCAAGGTGCGGATATGATGCAGGATTTAAAAACAGGTTTCTTAGTCGGCAGTAGACCAATTTTGCAGCAAATCGCCCAATTAAGTTTTGCATGGATAGGGGTATTTATTTCAATTGGGGTACTGTACGTACTTTGGAAAGCGGGAGCTGGCGGTCAAGGCGGATTTGGTGCTGATACAGCTCTGCCTGCACCGATTGCCTCCACTGTAACCAGTTTAATTTCAAGCGTTCAGAGCGATACCATGCCCGTAGATAAGTTTATTTTTGGTGGTATTGTTGGTGCTATATTAACACTTGCCCCTATTGCAGGCTTAGGCGTTTTAATTGGTTTAGCCATGTATTTACCTTTTTCAATTACATTGGGTTATGGTCTTGGTTGTTTAGTTGGTATGCGTTTAGAGAAAGCCTATGGCTATGTTTTTATTGAAAAGGTAGTTGTGCCATTGAGTTCAGGTTTAATTATTGGTGAAGCACTGGTTGGTGTTGGCGATGCAATCTATGGAGTGTTGTCATAATGTTGAATTCCATATTATTTTCTGCAGGTGTGATCGGCGCGTTGTTTTCGATTCTGGCTACAGATGTGAATAATCTTTCACTGACTTCTCCGATTGTTATCAGTCTTATCGTAGCAATAGCGGGTTTGGTTATGCTTAATGATTGGATTGCATTTGCAAAGTCTCCTGAGCAGGAAGAAAAAGAGGCCGTAGAAACTGATAGTATTTCTCATATGTTATGGGAGTTTAAACAAGCAGTTGAGCAGTTACCAATAACGGGAAATATGGATAGTTTGGTGGCAGATATAGATAAGATCACCGCAGATTATTTGTTACCACTGAGTCATCAACACGAAATGATTCATCATCATTACCATCATCAAGGGTTGGATATTATTTTAAATTTAGCTCAAGCCGAACGTTTGCTAAACCGTACCCAATCGGCTGCATTAGATGGTTATCCCAATGAAGTGCAAAATAGTTATGATGATTTGGTGCAGGTGATAAAGCTGATTTAGACAAAAGCTTAATTGGTTTTTAAGATATGTAAAAAAGCATTATAATTGCTGCTAGTTTAAGCTAAAAAGAAATTTTTCAATGGCTACAGATTTAGAGATTATTAAGCAGTTAGAACAAGAAATTGGTATAAAACTAGAAAAGAAAGAAGATGAAAAAGTTATTTTAGAAAGTAATAATTCGGCTATAGGCTATAAGCTGACATCAGAAAACAAGGTAAGAATATTAAACTTGTCTTTTTGTGGCTTATCAGATGTACCTAATTCCGTATTTTATTTACAAAATCTAGAGGTTTTGATATTAAATAATAATAATCTCACAACCATACCCAATGATATTGAACGACTATACAACCTAATATCTTTGAAAGCTGCAGTAAATAAATTATTAACTCTTCCATATACACTAGGTTCATTAGGAAAATTGTATGAATTAGATTTGAATGCAAACCGGCTAAAAAATATACCAAAAGAATTGGGGCGATTACAAAACTTAAATCAATTATATCTTGGAGGTAATCGATTAAAAACCATACCTGTAGAACTTAGTAAATTGCACAAATTGAAGGAATTAGGCTTAGCACACAACCAATTACAAAAGCTACCAAAAGAGCTAGGGAAATTAGATAACTCATGCAAGATTAATTTAGAAAATAACCCTTTAGAAATACCACCAATAGAAATAGCCAAGCAAGGAATAAAAGCAATTAGAGGCTTTTTTAATAATTATCCACCAAAGTTTTCATCAGCAAGAGCAAAAATAACTATTATTCCAGCAGAAGTATTTGTAAAAAAAATAGAAATCAAGGAAAACCAAACGCCTACTATTGGGGTCGAAGAATTAGCAAAAGAGCTTGCAGAACTTATAGATCATAAAAGTGAAAATGAGAGGTATAACATTGGTATCTTAGGAAAATGGGGAAGAGGTAAGACTTTTTTAATTGAGCAAATCAAGAAGTATTTTAAAAATAAAGAGGAAGATAATCCTTTTCATATTGTAGAATTCCATGCTTGGCGTTATCAAGATACACCTGCTATATGGGCATATTTATATGAGATATTTGCTGATGAATACTATACACACAAAAATGATATTATTACCAAAATATCTAAAACCCTGTCCTTAAAGAACTTAAAAAAAGCATATACTAAAACTTTATCAATTATAGAAAAAGCACTTCAAACTTTTGTATTTTTTATATTTAGCTACTTATATTTATCACTTTGTATACCTTCTTTGTATTTGTCTTCATTATCAAACTTAAGCTTATTATTTGCCCTAGGGATTAGTTTACTCATACTCTACTATAAAGTTATATTAAACAAGCTTTTTAAATTATATAGAGTGTTTAGGCTTAACTTAAAAAAACATACATTACTTCCCATAATACTTTCTATTGTTTTTGTATGTTGGTTCTTTATGCCATTGCTTTCAAAAGCTAAGCTATTTTTATCTGGAGCATGGTATATATATGATATTACAGGAATCACTATTTTAGGTATATTAGGATATTATCTTTTCTTTCCTCATCAAAAAGCTAGACAGTTAATCAATAAATACTTTTCAAAACATTCCTTTCAAACTGCTTTAGGCATTCAAGCCGAAATTTTAAAAGAATTGCAATTATTGCTAGAAACATGGATTCCAGACCCAAAAACGAGCAAAAAAAGAATCCTGCTCATTGTTGATGATATTGATCGATGTTCTGAAGATAAAATTATAGATATTGTTGATGCACTTAGAGTAATGCTTGAAGATGAAGAAATATATAAGCGTGTAGTCGTAATCTCTGCTATTGATGAAGAAATCTTAAAAAGAGCAATTAAAATCAAATATGAACATATTTTTAAAAATGAAATTAATGAAGATGAAAAGCATCAGATAATTTCTGAGTATATGGATAAACTGTTTCTAATTAGTATTAAATTACATCAACTGACAAATGAAGAGAAACTCAAAATATTAGATGTTTATACAGAGGATAAGCGTGAGAAAAAAGCAAATGAGCCCACAATATTAAATGAATCTAAAATTGGTGATGGTAATGTACTTGGTGGCGAGCCACATCCTAATAATGGAACTCAACCTAAAAAAGGTGAATTGTCTGAAAAAACTCCTGAAGAAAGCAAAAATAAGAAAAAGGATAAAATTGACTCTAACAAATATGAAATTTCAGATGCCGAATACCAAGAGCTATGTAAAAATTTAGAAGAGCTTGAAAATGCCACACCTAGAAAAATTAGAATTATCTATTATCGTTATCTGTTAGCAAAAAAACTATTATCAGCAGAACTTCACCAAGCAAATGGCTGGCAAGAAAATAGCGAAGAACTAAAACAAGAAATAGGTATATTATCGCCTTATTTGATTCAATTCATTATTAAAAAGCCCCAATCTGGTAAGCTTGAAAATACAGAGTTAGACAATACCCAATCCCAAATTCTGAGTAAAATCATTGATATTGTTGTGGCTTACTAAACTGAAAAATATTAACTTAGATATTTAATAGGGTATCAATACAGGAATACCCTAATTACGATTGTATATATAAATACAGCTATTTTTTCTGACTGGTTAACTCCTCAATTGCTTCTACTAATTCGACGATCATACCGCTCAATGATTTCACAGATTGATTTAGACTTTCATCTAATTGGGTTGTGAAGTTCTCCACCTGATCGCGATAATTATCCAAACCCACCGATAACTCTTGAAACATTTTGCCCACATCATTATCCACACCTTCAAAATGCTTCTGATATTTTTTCCAGACTTTTTCGACCGTGTTACCACTTTCCATCAAAGCATTGCTTGAACTCATCACCACATCTGTTAAATCCTCCACATGATTGGTCGCTTTAATCAATGCAGGAGTTGCAGTGCGTAAACCTGACTCCGTGGTTTTCAAACCTTCACGCACTTGATTCAATTGCTGTAACATCTTATCAATTGCGGGCATCGTATCATGTACCACATGCACAATTTGCTCTCGAATCTGCCCCAAGCTTTGCGTGGTTTGCTGCATTTGCTTGCCAAACTCTTCACTGGCCGAAGATAACGTATCCGCCGTATGCTCTGCTGCATTGGTTAATTGACGTTGTAACGATAAACTCGACTCATCAATATTGGCTTTCATTTCCTGCATCGAGACTAAAAGCTGTTGCATTGGCTCAGTGGCTTTTTGCATTTCTTGACTGGTTTCCGCTTGAATACATTGAATCGATTGTGAAAGTTGCTGCACCAATTCACTCGCACCCTCAGAAAATCCTTGCTGTAAAACACTTGATGCATCTTGCATTTGTTGAGTAAATTCAGAACTAGAATGATTGAGTTGATCGCCCAACGAACCCAAAATACCTTCCAAACTTTGTAACGTAGTGGCCATTTGCTGCATTTCTTGACCTGCTGCACCTTGTAAACTTTGCGAAAATTGTTCAACCATACTTTGCAAAGCATCTTGATTCATATTGGTCAGTTTAGATTCTAACGCCTCAATTGTGCCCGCTAACGGCTGGATGGCTTCTAATAATTTTTCCGTAAACTCATCTTCTAACGCATGAGCAATTGAAACCGCCAACTCACTATTGAAACGGGACAATTGTTCAGTTTGGCGTTTAGATTCATCAACTTGACGTTTAGTTAATTGTTCTAAAGTGGTGAAATACAAACGCTGTTCTAAGCTCAAACATAAAGCATGTAATTTTTCGCTAAGTTGATGTAAATGGGCTTTTTCGCGCCAAGAAAATACAATCGAAGCCATCAAGCCCGCTACCGAAGTGATAAATTTAAATGTCGCGGCGTGTAATAATTCACTTAAAGCAGCTTTTGCCTCTTCCACGTTTTCCGCAGCCACCCCTTCACTGGCAAACCACAGTGCGGCGATCAAGCCAATAAAAGTAAAAAATAAGCCAATACCCACTAAAATATTTGGCACAGCTTGATATAGATTTAAATTCAGTTGGGGAGAAACCAGCGTGGTTTGATTGAAATATATATTGGGACGATTGGTGTAATAAATGGCATATTCATCATCAGAATTAGGCAAAATCAACGTCTGGCGAAATGTTGCCCATTGATGTGAAAAAAGCGGATACTGGCTGATATATTCGTTAAATTCCTCATAATGATCGACAAACTCATCAGGTGGAATGGCATCTAGCTTGGTTTGAATTGCATTGAGTTGTTGTAAAAATTCAGCAATCCTTAACCGCAAACTCACCCACACGCCAATACCAAGGCCAACAATACCCAATGCCAGCAGCCAAGGTACAAAACCATGATTAATCAAGCTAAAGAATAAATCCATAATATTATTTTTTGGATGGGAATAACCGTTGTTATTGTACCTGTTTCAGATTCTGGCCGTTATACAAAATGTCGAAACAACCAATCAGCCTTTTTATTTGTCACAAAATCAGGATCATATTATGTAGGCTTTAGGACTGGCAATCCTCATCAAAAGTGCCAGCCCCAATATTCAAAATTAACTTGGGAATTGTTCCAAATCACGTTTTAATTCATCTAAAAGTTGCTGCATATCAGCAGGTATAGGCACAGACCATTGCATCCACTCATTTTTAGTTGGATGTTGTAAACCTAAAGTCGCGGCATGTAAGGCTTGACGGTTAAAGTCTTTTAGTACTTGTGTAAATGACTCGCTACTTTGTTTGGGTAAAATAAGGCGTTTGCCATAAACAGGGTCACCAACTAATGGGTATCTAATATAAGCCAAATGTACACGGATTTGATGCGTGCGACCTGTTTCCAATTTCACATTTAAATGGGTGTGGGCACGAAAACGGTTTTTAACTCGATAATGGGTAATCGCAGGTTTACCGCTATCCGTTACAGCCATACGAGTACGCAATGTCGGATGACGACCAATTGGCGCATCTACCATACCACCAGAAATCATCGTCCCATTCACAATGGTTTGATATTCACGCAGAAACTCACGCGCTTGCAATTGTTCAGTTAAATGGGTGTGAGCCGCAATAGAACGGGCAACCACTAAAATACCACTGGTGTCTTTGTCCAAACGGTGGATAATGCCCGCGCGAGGAATCCGATCCAATTCTGGCGCATGATTTAATAAGGCATTGACCAATGTACCGTCTTGATTGCCTGCTCCGGGATGCACCACCAAGCCCGCAGGTTTATTGATAATCAGAATATCTTCATCTTCATAACAAATATCCAGTGGAATATCTTGCGCCTGCCATGTCACTGCTTGAGGAATTTCGGCTTGAATTTCGATTTGCTCCCCGCCTTGCACCTTATCCTTGCCGCGCATTTTTTCATCATCAACTAAAACTTGCCCTTGCTTAATCCATTGCTGCAAACGGGCACGCGAATAGTCTGGAAACAGTTCAGCCAGTGCCTTATCTAAACGATAGCCTGCCATTGTCAACGGAATTTCTGTGCTAAAATGTGTTGTCGTCATTGTTCTCTAAACGTTATAAAAATTATGAAAAAGTTACTCTTGATTGCAATTTGTTTGCTTAGCTTAGCCAGCTGCAGTGCTTTACGCGATACAGAAAATAAAACTGCGGATTGGACAGCACAACAAATCTATGCTGAAGCGAGAAATTTCCTCAATGAAAGCGATTTTGATTCAGCCATCCGCTATTATGAACTGTTAGAAGCCCGTTATCCATTAGGCCGCTACGCGCAACAAGCCCAATTAGACATGATTTACGCTTATTATAAATATGGCGAACCAGAATCAGCGATTGCGGTTGCTGACCGTTTTATCAAGTTTTATCCGCGCCATCCTAACATTGATTATGCGTATTATCTCAAAGGCTTGGTTAATTTTGAAATGAATTCAGGTTTAGTGGATCGCATTGTGAAACTAGATAAGTCTCAGCGTGATGCGTCGGCGGCCAAAGCATCGTTTGAGAACTTTTCTGAATTGGTTGAGCGTTTCCCAAATAGTAAATACAGCGAAGATGCTCGCCAGCGTATGGTGTATTTACACAATAACTTAGCACGGTATGAATTGCATGTAGCTGAATATTATATCAAACGTGGTGCATATTTAGCAGCAGCCAATCGCGCCAAAACCGTGGTCGAAGGTTATCCAAACTCACCCGATATGCCTGAAGCTTTAACTTTGATGGCGAAAGCGTACAAAATTTTAGATTTACATCCTTTGTATGAAGATGCGCTACGGGTTTTAAAAGCCAACTATCCAGATTATGAAGGCATTGCGACGGTTGAAAACACGGTTATTAATTAATTCTATTTTTCTCGTTCCAGCGGTCTTTTTGCACGCCGTTGGAATGCAGGCGATCACATGCCAATCTCTTTAGCAACACAACTCTCCAACTTTCTAAGCACACTCCCCACAACACAACATATCTGGATTGCATACAGTGGTGGTGTGGATTCGCATGTGTTATTGCATCTCTTAGCCCAGCAACCACCTTCCGCAACTGTGCACGCGATTCATATTCATCATGGTTTGCAGGCTCAAGCGGATGATTGGGCGCAACATTGTTCACGGGTTTGCCAGCAATTAAATATTGATTTTCATTTGATTCATGTCGATATTGATATAGATTCAGGCGACAGTATTGAGGCTTTGGCACGTGACGCACGTTATGACGCGATTCAACATCTCATATCTGAAAATGATATTGTCTTGACTGCGCAACATGCTGATGACCAAACAGAAACGGTATTATTACAATTATTTCGAGGGTCAGGTGTAGCAGGTTTGGCAGCAATGCCTAGTTTCATCCAATTTGGACAAGGTTGGTTAGGGCGGCCTTTTTTACATTGCTCTCGTCAGCAAATTGTAGAGTATGCAAAGGCAAAGCAATTACGATGGGTTGAAGATGGCAGCAATCAAGACACTCGCTTTGAGCGCAACTTTTTGCGTCATGAAATGATTCCAGCTTTATCGCAGCGTTGGCCACAGATTAACCAAGCTTTAGGTCGTGTTGCACAGCATCAAGCCGAAGCCAATACACTATTGCAAGAATTAGCAGAACAAGATTTACAGTTATGCCAAACACCACAGCAAAACTTAGATATAACGGCTTTACAGACATTATCTGAAGCACGACAACGCAATGTGATTCGTTATTGGTTGAAAATTAAAAACTTCATCATGCCATCAACTTTGCATTTACAACAAATTTTAACCGAATGTATACAAGCTAAACAGGATGCACAGCCGTTAATCAAATGGGCAAATGTGGAAGTAAGACGTTATCAAAATACACTGTTTGCTATGTCTGAATTGCCACAGCCTCCAACTGGATTGGTTTTTGATTGGCATCCTCAGCAGACGTTAGATTTACCGATTGGACAGTTGCAAGCTCATTTTGGTAACGGTGCAATTTTAGAAACTACGCTACAAGTCAAATTTAGACAAGGCGGTGAAAAATTGTATTTGCGGGGACATACCCGAAATGTAAAAAAACTGCTGCAACAATCTCATATCTTACCATGGTTACGCCCGTTTCTGCCCTTGATTTATTATAAAAACCAATTGGTAGCGATTCCCAACATAGGTGTAGATGAACAGTTTCAAGCTCTGTTACAAGATGACATCACGATTAAATGGGTCATTAGTGCATAATTTGCAATATGCTCATCTTTAATTTACAAAAGTACATCACCACAATAGGCCTAAGTTCTATCTCGCATATTGTTTGCTTAACTTTCTACTATATTCTTATCATTTAGGCGATGATGTATTATGTCTACACCAAAAAAAATGCTCAAACGTATTGATAAATTTCTGACTTTTTTAGAAGACCGTTTTTTAACTGAACAGGAAGCACCTGATTGGGAGCAAGCATTAGCCTATCGCTGGCGTAAGCAAGAGGAACAAGGCTATTTCCATCCAATCAACCACCCACACCAAATTCGCTTAATCGATTTACAAGGCATTGAGCAGCAAAAAACCATATGCGAACGCAATACGGTACAATTTTTACGCGGCAAACCTGCCAATAATATTTTGCTTTGGGGTTCACGAGGTACGGGGAAATCTTCTTTAATCAAAGCCTTGCTCAATCAATATGCACAAGAAGGCTTACGGTTAATCGAAGTGGATAGACAGGACTTGATTGATCTGCCCGAGATTGTAGAAACCTTATATCAAGTGAAATATCGTTTTATTATTTTCTGCGATGACTTGTCTTTTGAGCAAGATGATGCCAGTTATAAAGCGTTGAAAAGCATTCTGGATGGCTCAATCAGTGCTGCACCCGATAATGTATTGATTTATGCAACCTCTAACCGCCGCCATTTAATGCCTGAATACATGAGTGATAATTTGCAATCTAAACATGTTGAAGGTGAATTACATTACAGTGAAGCGATTGAAGAAAAAATTTCACTGTCGGAACGTTTTGGGATTTGGCTGTCATTTTATCCATTTAAGCAAGAAGAATATCTTGAGATTGTGGAATATTGGTTAGAAGAATTAGGTTTAACCAAATACGATAAAGCGGCAATGCGAACAGCAGCCTTACAATGGGCATTAGCAAGAGGTTCTCGAAGCGGGCGTAGTGCATGGCAATTTGCGCGTGATTGGGCAGGACAAGAAATATTTTCGCATTCATAATTTTTGATTTTGCATAGAAACGATTAAACTATAGCGTTCGGATGCGACAACATTGGATGAAAACAAGGAGAAGTCAATGGGATTTTTGGCAGGAAAACGTGTACTGATTGTGGGTTTAGCCAGTAACCGTTCAATTGCATATGGTATTGCAAAAGCGATGCACCGCGAAGGCGCAGAGTTAGCATTCACCTATCAGAATGAAAAATTAAAAGATCGCGTGATTAAAATGGCGGCTGAATTCGATTCAAATATCACGATTCCTTGTGATGTGGCAAAGGATGAAGATATTACAGGCGTATTCGAAACTTTAAAACAATCTTGGGATAACGTAGATAGCATTATTCATTCTGTGGCGTTTGCACCGGGAGAGGAATTAAAAGGTGCATATTTAGAAAATGCCACGCGTGAAGGCTTTTTGACTGCGCATGAAATCAGTTCTTATAGTTTTTCTGCCTTGGCGAAAGCGGGTAAAGACATGTTGTCCGAAAATGGTTCAATGTTAACGTTAAGCTACTTGGGCGCAGTGCGTTCTATGCCAAATTACAATGTGATGGGCTTAGCCAAAGCCAGCTTAGAAGCCAATGTACGTTTTATGGCTTACAGCTTAGGTGAAGAAAAAGGCGTACGCGTCAATGGTATTTCAGCAGGGCCTATCCGTACTTTAGCGGCATCTGGTATCAGTGATTTTAAAAATATGTTGGATTACGTGAAAAACCGTACACCATTGCGTCGTAACGTTACTACTGAAGAAGTGGGCAATACTGCGGCTTTCTTGTGTTCTGATTTAGCATCAGGCATCACAGGTGAAATTACTTATGTCGATTGTGGCTTCAGCACCACCGCAATGTAATTTTCTAAGGGCATGGGTTTCTGACTCGTGCTCTTTTAAAACCTATTTATCCACACGCTGCCCCTCTCAAATTCCTATCTCAATCTGAAAGCCGCCAATTATCATTAAGAAAATCAGATTTTCACCAATATTTCTGCTACACTGCTCATTTTACAGGACATTTTAATAGCAAAAGCCATGTTGAGCATCTACAACAGTTTAAGTAAACAAAAAGAAGTTTTTAAACCGATTCAAGAAGGCAAAGTCAATATGTATGTGTGCGGCATGACCGTATACGACTATTGTCATATTGGACATGCTCGAGTCATGGTTGTATTTGACACAATTGTTCGCTATTTACGTGAAATCGGCTATGACGTGAACTATATCCGTAATATTACTGATATTGATGACAAAATCATTCAACGGGCGAATGAAAACGGCGAAGATTTCCACAATTTGACCACTCGTTTTATTCAAGCCATGCATGAAGACTCTAACGCTTTGGGTGTGTTACCACCAGATAGTGAGCCAAAAGCCACGGAAAGCATTGAAGATATTACCAATTTAATCCAAAAACTATTTGACAATGGTTATGCTTATCAAGCTGATAACGGCGACGTATATTATGCGGTTAATAAGTTTGAACAATATGGTAAGTTGTCTGGCAAAAAATTGGATGATTTACGTGCAGGCGAACGGGTTGATGTGGATAATAATAAGCAAGACCCGTTAGACTTCGTATTATGGAAAAGCGCAAAACCTGAAGAACCTAGCTGGGAATCACCTTGGGGCAACGGCCGTCCGGGGTGGCATATTGAATGTTCTGCCATGTCAACTTCTTGCTTAGGTAATCACTTTGATATTCATGGTGGTGGGGCAGATTTACAATTCCCTCACCATGAAAATGAAATCGCTCAATCTGAAGGCGCAACAGGTGAGCAGTATGTTAACTACTGGGTTCACAATGGCTTTGTGCGCGTGAATGAGGAAAAAATGTCTAAGTCTTTAGGTAACTTCTTTACCGTGCGTGAAGTGTTAGACAAATATCAACCTGAAGTGGTGCGTTACTTTATTCTTGGCAGCCATTACCGCAGCCCACTCAATTACTCCGATCAGCATTTAGACAATGCACAACAAGCATTAACCCGTTTATATACTGCATTACGTGGTTTGCCTGTCTCTGAAGAATCTGACGATGACAACAGCTATTACGAGCGTTTTCATGAAGCGATGGACGATGATTTTAATACAGCCGATGCTTTAGCGGTATTATTTGATTTAGCCCGTGATATTAACAAAATTCGTGAGCAAGACATCAAAAAAGCCACTTTACTTGCCAATGAATTGCGTCAACTCGGTTTAATTCTAGGTTTATTACAATCTGATCCTGAGCAGTTTTTACAACAATTAGGTGGTGAAGTTGAATTAAGTGCAGAAGCGATTGATGACTTAATTGCACAACGTAACGCAGCACGGGCGAATAAAGATTGGGCGGAAGCGGATCGTATTCGTGATGAGTTAAAAGATAAAGGGGTCACATTGGAAGATGGGGCTGGCGGTACAACTTGGCGACGCGGATAAGTCAATAGCAATGGTGTAATTTAAATGAGTAGTCCCGTAGCATTTATACAGGACTACCCATCCATAATCTAAGACTCTGCAACTTCTTCTCCTACCAACTGCTCTTCTACTTGTTTTTTATGATGACTACGCCAAAAATCGTCAGCAAATGACACTGCTGGATGAGGTGGTGCTTTTGGCTTAGTTCGCATTAACATCCCGGCTTCTTGCGGGGTACGATCTCCCTTACGGCTATTGCAACGCTCACATGCAGTAACCACATTATCCCATGTATGTGTCCCTCCACGAGAACGCGGCATCACATGGTCAATCGTCAATTTCTTGGTTGAACCACAATATTGACACGCATGTTTATCCCGACGCAGAATTTCCCGACGACTCACTGCGGGCACACGCCATCTACGTTCTTTATGAGCGACGGTTAAGCGGATATGTTGAGGAACGGCAAGCGTGGTATTAGGAGAGCGAATGTGAATAGGTTGACTGGCTGACTCAATTTCTAACGGTTCAGCCTTTTCAGTGATAAGCAAAATAATTGCTCGTTTTATGTTGACCCGACCAATGGGTAAATAACTTTTTGAAAACACCACAATGGAACGGCTTAATATGTCAGTATCCATAGGCTAAGATTCATATTAGTTTCTTCAAAAAAAAACATAGTGTAACCTAAGCAGATATTTTTACAATGTTTTTTATTGGAGAGGCTTGTAGCGCACTGTGTTTGAGATAATTATGATAAAAAATAGGGTTATTTGTATAAAACGATTTTTATAAATCATATTTGACTTATATCAAGGTAAGTTGTGGTAAACACTCATAAACTTAAACTGTATATTCCCCAAATTCAAAGTGCAAATTATGAAACCACAAGCTCCTGCAATGTTTTGTTACCAATGTGAAATGAGTGCTGAAAAAGGCTGCGGTGCAAAAAATCAGACCTTAGGCACATGCGGAAAAGATGAAAACTTAGCACGTTTACAAGACCTTATGATTTTTGGGTTAAAAGGCCTAGCCGCTTACCGTGAGCACGCGCGCGAACTTGAAGCAGATACAACACCCGTTGATGATGTGGTTTCAGAAACATTATATTTTACCATGACAAACGTCAATTTTAGTTTTGACCAGCATATTGCACAACTTATGAAAATTGGTCAGGCGGGTGTGCAAGTGATGGACTTACTCAGTAATGCCCATACTCAGCATCTTGGTATTCCGACCCCGATTCAAATTTCACAAAACCGTGCAGAAGGCAAAGCGATTTTAGTTTCTGGCCATAACTTGGATATGTTGCATAAATTATTGCAAGCGACCGATGGCAAAGGTATTAATATTTATACTCACTCTGAAATGTTACCGGGGCACGCGTATCCAGAATTGCGTAAATATTCACATTTGAAAGGTAACATCGGTGGGGCTTGGCATGACCAAGATAAATTATTCGAAAAATGGCAGGGTGCAATTATCATGAGCACTAACTGCATTGTGCCGATTAAAGATAAATACAGTTATGGTGAACGTTTATTCACGTACAAAATGGTAGGCACAGAGAAAGCGATTCCAATTGAAAATGATGATTTCAGCCCTGTGATTGAAAAAGCTTTAAGTTTGCCTTGTGTAGAAGATTTTAGCAGTGATGCGACTTTAACCACAGGTCATCATTACAAAACGATTTTAGAGCTTGCCCCACAAATTTTAGATGCGGTTAAAGCGGGGAAAATTCGCCAATTCTTTGTGATTGCGGGCTGTGATGCACCAGGGAAAGAAGGCAATTATTATCGTGATATGGCGTTGAATTTACCAAAAGATGTTGTGGTGATTACCAGTAGTTGTGGTAAGTTCCGTTTCAATGATGTGGATTTTGGTACAATTCCGGGGACAGGTATTCCACGTTATTTAGATTTAGGACAGTGCAATGACAGTAATGGTGCGGTACATATTGCCTTGGCTCTTGGTGATGCGTTGGGTGTGCCTGTAAATGATTTACCTGTTGCAATTGTATTGAGTTGGTTAGAGCAGAAAGCCGTAATTATTTTATTGGCTTTATTCAGCTTAGGAATCAAAGATATTTACATTGGGCCTAAACCGCCACAATTTGTAAATGAAGCGATTTTAGATTTCTTAGTTGAACAGTTTAATTTACATATCACAGGTGATGCCGAACAAGATTTGAAAGATTTGTTATTACCTGAATTACCTAAAGCAGCTTAATTTTTTAAACATTGACAGTTGGTTAGCTGCTGATTGCGTTATCCAGCTGTTATGTACCTTTTCTATATTGTCAATTGCTTGCCCCCTCTTATTTTTCTAGTCCTCAATATTTTCAAATCAGCCGACCCATATTTAAATCACATATTAGCTATTATTTAATGGAATTAAGATTTATGGTTTAATTTATCTACATATTTTTAAGAGGCTATTTATGTTAAATAGGCAAACAAATCAATCCATTGAAATAAAAGGCAATGTTGAGCAGGCGAATATTAGTATTGGTGATAATAATCAGCAGCAGCTTTTGAGTGGCAATGTGAAATGGGTTGTTTTAGGATTGGGAATATTGTTGATATTGGCAGTCTTATTTATTACGCTTTTTTCAGGAAATTCAATTAGAATTGATGGCGATGGAAATACTGTCATTCAGGATAGTGAAATTGAGTTGAGGAATTGATGATGCGTTTTTGGCTATTGGTTTATTTATTAATGAGTTGTGTTTCAGTGCAGGCTGCTCTCTTTGGTAATGAAAGCAATATCAAAGGTGATTGTAATGTGGTGGTACAAGATTCTAACGGCGTGACGGTCAATCCAACTTGCATTAATTTGCCAGAAAAAGCAGTACAAGCATTAGAAAGCTATTTAAATGAATTTTTAGGCGATGCTAAGCAACATCAGCGTGAATTAAAAAGATATGATAAGTTGATGAGTTTGCAGGAATCTGAAATTAGTCAGTTGCATCAACAAATTGAAGAGTGGGTAAAGCGTTTTCATAACTTGAAAAAAGAGCTAAGTAGTATTGAAGCTATTGGACAAATCAGCCAAGAATTATTAGATGAAGCATTATTGGCTTTGGACTCTGGTGATTTAGACAAAGCAGGGCAATTATTGGATGAGTTGATTGCGCAATTGGATGAGGAGGAATTTGAACAAGAACAACAGCAACGGGCTAAAATTTATTATTCACGCGCTTTGGTACATGAACAACAATATGAGCTGTTAAAAGCCTTGCCTTTGTATCAAAAAGCATATCGTTATGCACCTGACAATATTGAATATGCTGGTAATTACGCGAAATTATTACAAGAACAAAATCAATTTAAACCAGCAGCTCGGATTTATGAAACGATTTTAGATGAATTGCAAATACTGGCAAGTGAAGATGATGCGTATTTAGGTGAATTAGCCACCACCCAGAATAATTTAGGCACTCTTTACGCTCAAACCACCCGTTATGAGTTAGCCGAACAACACTTCAAGGCAGCTTTAGACACTTATGAACAACTCGCCAAACCGCAGGCTTTTTTACCTGATGTCGCAACCACCCAGAATAATTTAGGCAATCTTTACAGTGACACCACCCGTTATGAGTTAGCCAAACAACACTTTAAACAGGCTTTAGACACTCGTCAACAACTCGCCAAAATCAATCCGCAGGCTTTTTTACCTGATGTCGCAAACACCCAGAATAATTTAGGCAATCTTTATAAAAATATCACTCGTTATGAGTTAGCGGAACAGTACTACAAAAAGGCTTTAGAAACTCGTCAAAAATTAGCAAAACAAAATCCGCAGGCTTTTTTACCTGATGTGGCAATGACCCAGAATAATTTAGGCATTCTTTATAAAAGTACTACTCGTTATGAGTTAGCAGAACAACACTTTAAAGAGGCTTTAGACACTTATGAACAACTGGCAAAAATCAATCCGCAGGCTTTTTTATCTTATGTTGCTCAAACCCAGAATAATTTAGGCACTCTTTACGCTCAAACCACTCGTTATGAGTTAGCAGAACAACACTTTAAAGAGGCTTTAGAAACTTATGAACAACTGGCAAAAATCAATCCGCAGGCTTTTAACGATGAAGTTGCAGATACTTTAGGCAAATTAGCTGTATTTTATTTTGAACAAGAAAAAAGTACTCAAGCTGTAGAATATGCGCAACAAGCGATTGATTTATATCGTCCATTGGCAAAATCCTATCCGCAAGTTTATGGTGATAGATTTGCTGCATCGGTTGGGTTAATGCTTGCAGAAAGACAAATACCGAATGATTTATGTGCGGTTTTAGCTGATGTAATTGAGACGGTGCAAAATAAGGAGTGGAAACAATTTTTTGTTGAGAAAAATAATGAATTGTGTACTGAAAACTAAACAGTAACCATCATACAGATTGAAATACCTGATACGATTTGGAGGACAACATGCAAGTCACACTTCATTTAGATTTAGCAGATGACATTGCCAAAACATTGCTGCAACAATCCAACCCAGAACAATTTGCGCAAAAACTGATTCAAGCCGCTTTAGAACCTTTTTCCGTGCAACAACCTGAACAAAAAAATGCACTCCAAGATTTTCTGGACACCAAAGACGTTGAAGCACTTGCTGATTTAGATACTGATATGTTGTCTCAAGACAGAAAATTAGATACAGGTAGGACGATAGAGCTATGATATTTTTGTTAGATACAAATATCCTATCTGAACCACTTAAACCAAAATCTGATCCTAAAGTTGTCGAAGCCTTGCTAAACAATATAGGCAATATGGGAACAGCAACACCTGTTATTTATGAAATGATATATGGGGCAAAACGTTTACCTGAGTCAAAGAGACGCACTGAAATTTTACGCTACCCACAACCCTGTATCAGCGATAACCATACTTATCCTTCAATGCCTTTGTATATTCAACTTTATAGTTTTGGGATAATGTCGTTTCATCACTGTCTACACAACCAATAAAATCAGATGCTAACAATGCTGCAATAGGATTATTTGATTGAGATTTAAACAACGATTTGCGTTTATTCACAAACTCCTGCAACGCTAAATGAATCAACTCTTTCTGATTATGAATATTTGTCAATGCAAAAGCTTCTTGTAATAAAGTGTCATCAATTTCAGTATGCATGATTACTTTCTCCTGTTAATGTATAAAAAATATTGTAGTATATTAACCCCTTAAAGCGTATGAAGTATTTCATAAAAAGAAAATATATTCGTAAGCACAATGGAGTTACCCCAAAACCATCTCAACCGCAGCATCCACGTCCACAGGGACAGGACGCGACACACCCGCTTCTTGCATGGTCACACCAATCAACTGTTTTGCCATTTCCATTGCAATCTTATTGTGTGAAATAAAGATAATCTGCACTCGTTCAGACATATCCTTAACCAACTCACAAAAACGCCCCACGTTCGTATCATCCAGCGGTGCATCCACTTCATCCAACATACAAAACGGTGATGGGTTCAATTCAAAAATGGAAAAAACCAGCGCAATTGCAGTTAAAGCCTTTTCACCGCCCGAAAGTAAATGAATTGTACTATTTCGTTTTCCGGGAGGACGTGCCATGATGGTCACACCTGCTTTGAGCAAATCATCACCAATTAACTCCAAATATGCCTGACCACCACCAAACAAACGCGGGAACAACATTTGTAAACTGGTATTCACCGAATCAATTGTATGTTTAAAACGGTTACGAGTTTCACGGTCAATGGTGCGAATCGCATTTTCTAAAGTCTTCAATGACTCATCTAAATCCGCAGATTGCTGATCTAAATATTCCTTACGGTTTTGCTCCTCCTGATATTCCTCCAACGCTGCCATGTTCACCGAACCCAAACGAGTCAACTTACGTTCAACGGCTTCAATCTGCGACACCCAACTTTCTTCATCCGCATATTCTGGCAATTCTGCTAATAAACTCAACGCACTTAATTCTTGTTCTTCCAGTTGTTCTTCAATGGTTTGGCGACGTACTTCCTTGCCCTGACATTCCATTTTCAACTTTTCTAACTGCCCACGAATTTCAGTGCTACGTGCTTCCAATTGGCGGCGTTGCTCTTCATATTCGGTTAAACTGCTTTCAATATTTTCAACCGTTTGTTTGGCTTCAGCTAATTTCTCACTGATTTCGTCTTTTTCCTGACTAAAATTCTCCAATTCATCACGCAAATCAGCAACGGGATCATTTTTCGCCATATTTTGCTCTAATTCATATTTTTGCTCACTTAACTGCTCAAGCCGTTCTTCTAAACGTTGGATACCTTGTTGTAAACGTTGACTATCAATGCGCATGGTTTCCAGTCGAACTTGTACTTGATGTCGATTTTCTTTAGTCATTTGATAGCGTTGACGAGCTTGTAAAACCGTTTCCTGCAATACTTCTTTTTGTTGGGATAATTTTTCACGTTCATCTGCATACTTTTCCATTTCATCAAGGGCTTGATACAGATTTTCACGGGTAATATCTAAGTTTTCACTATCTTGTTCTATTTTCTGCTTTAACTCTTCTTTTTCATCATTTAAGCGGCGCAACTGTAATTTTAAATTTTCCAATCGTGCCGATTTTCCACCATGCTGTGATTGCAATTGTGAATATTGATGACGCACTTCATTGACTTGGGCTTGGGTTTGATCGCGTTGATTTTCTGCTTGGCGTAAAGCATCTCGTTGAATGTCTAGCTGTTGTTCTAACTCACCAACCAGTTGATTCAATTCGATTAAATCGGTTTTAATCTGTTTAATTTCTTGTTCTCTAGCTAATACACCAGACTGTGCATCATTGCCTTGGTCGCTACATAACCAATTTTGTCCCAACAAAACACCTTGTTTAGTTACAATCGATTCATGAGGCAATAAATCAGCTTGCATGGCAAAGGCTTGCTCTATATCTTCGGCAATTTTGATATGCCCCAATAATGGCGTTAAATCTAAATCTGTCGTGACTTTTTGCAATAAACTGTTTTCTGTACTACTTGGATTGGTTGCATTATCTAAAAATAGGAATAAATGTCCTGTAGGTGGATTTTGCAATGAATCGGTTAAATTGTGCAGATTATCCACACGCAACGCTTGCAACGCTGAGCCTAAAACCGTTTCCACTGCCACTTCCCAGCCTGTTTCAACTTGAATCGCTTGAGCAATTTGTTCGGCATTGGTTAAGTTTTGTGCTGTCAGCCATTGGTTTAATTCATCATCATTTTGACTTAACGCCGCCTCTTGCAGTGCTTCGAGAGAGGATAAACGTCCCGTCAGTTGATTAACTTTAGTTTGGTTTTGATGCAATTCTGCGGATAAATGCTGGGTTTCTTCACGTAAATGAGTGACAGATTCTTGAAATTCAGCTAGTTGTGCATCGGATTCATCCAATTCTGATTTCACACCATCCATTTCTTCTTCTAGCACTTTTAATTCATTTTCGACTAGTTTTATATCGATTTGCTGACTTTCTGACTCTAATTTAAATAAACGCTGCTGGCTTTGGTCAAGTTGGTGCTCTAAGTGTTCTAAACGAGTCTTTTCCACTTGTGAGCGTTGCATGGGTTCGGCGGCTTTTTGATTAAATTCATCCCATTGTAGCTGCCAGTCATGTAACTGTGATTCTGCTTCTTCTAAACTGGCTTGGGTTTCTTGCTCGGCTTCTTGTGCTGATTCAAGTTGTGCTTCAGATTCCGCAATATCAACTGTTAAATCATCAAGTTGTTGTTGGTCTTCTTCTTTTTGCTCACGGTTGCTATTTAAACTATCTTCAACCTGTTCTAAGTCCCATTGCAATTGTTCGTTGCGTTCGCTGGCATGTTCAATCGATTGTTGTAAACGGTTAATTTCACCATCAATTGTATAAAAGCGTTCTTGGGTTGCATCTAAATGCTTTTGAGCTTGAATTCTATCCTCACGACCTTGGGTGTTTTTTTCTTCAAGTTCATGTAAAGACAGTAAATCTGCTTGTAAGTTTGCGGCTGATTCATCAATTTGTTGTTGTTGGGCTTGAATATCAGTATCCAAATTTTGCCAACGAATCGCTAATAATTGCCCGCGTAATAAATGTTCTGATTCTTTCAGCTCTTTATATTTTTCAGCTTCTCTAGCTTGTTTTTTCAGTTTAGCCAGTTGTTTATCCAATTCTCCACGAATTTCATCCAAACGCGCCATATTGTCACGGGTTTGCTTCATACGCTGCTCGGTTTCTTTGCGCCGTTCTTTATATTTGGAAATACCCGCCGCTTCTTCAAAAAATATCCGCAAATCATCGGGTTTGGCTTCAATCAAACGTGAGATCATGCCTTGTTCGATAATTGAGTAACTGCGAGGGCCCAAACCTGTGCCTAAAAATAAATCGGTGATGTCTTTACGCCGACATTTCATGCCGTTGAGGAAATAGGTGGATTGGGCTTTGCGATTGATTTCACGTCGTACGGAAATTTCGTCTTGTCCTTCATATTGTTCCAGTTCGACTTCGTCAAATACCAGTTCAATATAGGCTTTGTCTGCTTGTTTGCGTTTGCTTGAGCCGTTAAAAATTACGTCGGTCATCGCGCCGCCACGCAGATTTTTCGCTGAGCTTTCGCCCATGACCCAGCGCACGGCATCGATCACGTTGGATTTGCCGCAGCCATTAGGCCCGATTACGCCAACACGATTACTGGGGAATAACAAAGTGGTAGGCTCGACAAAGGATTTAAATCCCGCAAGTTTGAGTTTACTAAGGCGCATGAATCGGTAAATCTACATCCGTTAGAGAAAAGTGGCTGATTATAAGCTGAAATGTGTGACTTGTGCTAGAAATGTGCCGAAAATTTGTTTGAATCTGGGTTTGCAGAATTAGAGGATTTCAAAAATGATGGTTAAGCCAATTTTAAAATATTGCCATCATTATTAAGCTCATCTACAATCTAAATCTATTAATTATTAAATTCTGCAAATCCAGATTTAGACAACCACCATGACTGACTTAGACATCATTAAACAATTAGAACAAAAAATTGGTAAAAAACTATATGAAACTCATATACGTGATGTAATGCATATTACAAATAGTTATGCAATGAAAAAGGAAAATATTCTGGGTTTAAATTTGAATGGCAATGGGATTGAAGCTATCCCAAGTAGTATTTTTTTACTTAAAAAGTTATTAAAACTATCTATAAATAATAATAGGATAAAAGAAATACCCATAAAACTTACTAAAATGGAAAACTTAATTTCCTTAGATATATCTAGCAATAAATTAAGCTATATACCGAAAGAAATAAGTCAACTACAGAAAGTAACTTATTTAAATTTAGCAAATAACCAAATACAAAGACTTCCAGTAGAAATTATACACCTAAAGGATACCTGCCAACTTTATACCCATGAAAACCCTTTAGTCATACCTCCACTAGAAATATCTATGAAAGGATTTGTTGAGATTTCAAACTTTTTTAATTCATTGGGATTAAGTTTTTTTGAGTATTTTGACTCTTTAGAAAATATATCTGAGAAGTATTTACTTAAGTATATTGCAGATGCTATACAAAAAGAAAAGCAGCGACAAGAAAAAATTGATAATTTTGTAAACAGCTTCTCAGGTATATACCCTTTAACAGAACATGAAATTCGCCTTTTTACTTCATCTTTTCCAAAAGAAGTTAAAATTGATGCAAAAATACAAGCTGAAATTAAAGTCCTTGTTTTGGGACAAGGTGGAGCAGGCAAAACCTCCTTGATTAAACGTTTGATATTTAATAATTTCGACGCAAATGAAAAACAGACTCATGGAGTCAATATCCAAGACTGGCAAATAATAAATAAAGATAACAAAGAGACTGTCCAGTTACACTTGTGGGACTTTGGTGGCCAAGAAACTATGCATGCTACACATCAATTTTTTCTCTCCAAACGTAGCTTATATATTTTAGTTTTGGATGGGAGGAAAGAAGAAAAGCATGAGTACTGGTTAAAACAAATTGAAAGCTTTGGTAAAAACTCACCTGTCTTAGTTGTACTCAACAAAATCGATGAAAATCCTGATTTTGAAGTTAACCAACCATTTTTACGTAAAAAATACAAAAATATATATGGTTTTTATCGTATTTCTTGTAAAGATAAAATAGGTATAAATGAATTTCAACAAGCCATATCCAAAACCTTAACTAAAGTCAAAATATTACAAACTATATGGGCACAAAGTTGGTTTGAAGTCAAAACCAAACTCGAAAACTTAGAAAAATACTATATATCTCATAAAGAATACAAAAATCTATGTGCAACACAAAATATTGACCAATCCGCACAAGATACACTCATACAATTTCTGCATGACTTAGGAGTAATTATCCATTTCAAAGATTTTGATTTACGTGATACCTATGTACTTGAACCCAAATGGGTCACAGAAGCCGTATATAAAATCATCAATGCACCTCAACTTGCAGAAAGTCATGGCGTTTTAAAATTAGAGTGGCTGGATGACATCCTAGAGCCCAAAAACGAAAATGACTACAAATATCCAATTGATAAATATCGCTATATCATTCTGTTAATGGAAAAATTTGAACTGTGCTATAAAATCTGTAAACAAACCATTTTAATTCCCGATTTATTGCCTGTTGCTCAACCCTCATTTGATTTTGATTACGACAACGCGCTGAAATTCAAGTTTGAATATGACTTTTTGCCACGCTCCATCATGCCAAAATTCATTGTTAAACGAAATACCGACATTTTAAATCAACTACAATGGCGCACTGGTGTGGTGCTATACGACAAAACTTGCCAAGCCACTGCCGTGATTAAAGCCGACAACGAAGACCGCAATATTCAAATCTGGGTAACAGGACAACAAAAACGTGATTACTTTGCCACGATTCGCAAAACCTTATGGGATTTGCACAATGAATTTGAAAAACTCGACGTGATTGAACTCGTACCATTACCAGACAAAGACAAACGTGGACAAACAGTTTACGTCGAATATGAAGAATTGATTGGTCTTTATCTTGATAACGAAACGATATTCCACAGTGGAAAACTACGCAAAAAATATAATATCAAACAGTTACTAGATGGTATCGTTGATATGGACAACTCACAACAAGTTAGATCAGAAATCCATGTTTATGGTGATGTAAATAACTCAAATCTTAATAACGCTGGCAACAACAATGAACAATATCTCAAATAAACCTAAATTACAATTTTTCAGTTTATACAGGCAAATTTAGCAATGCTGAACCCAACCTGTACCGTATTTTCGCTGTTTATACAATTAAGTGAAGTATGGTTAGAGCTGCTTAGTATATCGTGTGAATTGATAACCATGGATATAGAAAAAGAAGGCTAATATAAATAGCATAGTAGTTCCACTGCCCGATGCTAACCAAAAGAAAGGCAACAACTGTATCGATAACGTATCAAAAAATACACCTCCCATGAAAAGATCATAATCCCATAATACAAGCCCCATTGCAGATGGTGCAAATGTACATATCATTAACAAAATAAAAGAGATTCCAAAACGAGAAACCCACCTCGCACCTAGCCAATATCCCCATAAAGTCATTAATGCAGAACAAAAAAGCCCAAGTAGTAGCTCTTTAGTTTGGGGTATAAAAGACATCCATGCCGTTTTCCATTCTGAACCACCAACATAATAGGGTGTACTTAAATCAACATGACTGAGGTAATAATACTTAACGGCATTACTAGAGGCATGGATTGAAAAAAGCTCTCGTATATATTCAATATGGAAGAAAAATAACGCAATAAACAACAGGTTCAAGGTCAAAAAATATGTTAATGCATTGCGTTGGTTTTTTGAGATAGATGAATATATATCTTTTAGAGCAAACGGAAAGAGGGTAATAATAGCTGCTTTTAAAAAAATCATAGAAATATGAATCACTACATCTGGCACGCCATCAAAATCAGGATTGATATACATTAAGATGTCATGGCCTATAGATAATAAGAACCCAATAAATGAACATACAATGAGAACCAGTAATATATTTTTCTTTATCATAATTTGAATCGCGCAGTGAGTGCTTAAAAATTAAAATTTGTAAAAAAGTAAATTAAACTGTCTTGAAACACAGTTTAGAGCATAATAGTTCGGCTTTCCCATCTATTTATCTAAATTCAATATGATGCAATCATCTCTGTAAATGTCATATCATTGAAATCATGCAATAGCTTTAGTGAACTGAGCTTATTACAAGATTTAATATTGCGCGAGAATAAACAACCGTTTTCAGCTTCACTTGCCGATAAAACATGCAATCGTGCAGGAAACGTCTCATTCATTTCCATTTTTCTTGATCCCTCAAATTGTTGTATTGCAACATAAAACCATTGCTTAATTGTTTTTAACTCATTGAATTATCTACACCTGCCACTATAACCATTACCACAAACCTTTTACCTTATAGGTGAATCCCGTGATTAATGACTTTGCGTTACAAAATAAAGTACACACGTTAAAAGCCTTTCCTAATTTAGAATCAAGCACTGTCGACCGCTTTATTCAAGCACTTAAAGTACAAGGAGACTGGCAATTATTCCGTATCAATCCACTTAAGTTTGCTGAACAACATGGCTTAGACCCGCAAGAATGTACAGACTTATTTATTCATGGGGCAAAAATCGGTTTGTTTGACATGAATTACAATATGGTATGTCCAATGTGTGGCGGCATTGCAAACAGCCATCATGAATTAGATGAACTCGAGCCTAATAGTTTCTATTGCTATGTATGCGATATTGATGTGCCTACTGCTTTAGACGGTCAAGTTGAAGTCTCGTTTACCATTCACCCTGAAATTAAAGCATTAGATATTGATCCGCTCAAAGATGAAGCCAGTTATTTTAAATACCATTTCTCCAACAATTATGAAAAAACCACCGAGCTACTTGCTTACTCTCATAATTTGCTACAACAGTTTTGTAGTTTAGAGCCTGATGAGAAAACTCGCATTGATTTAGAAGGTAAACTCGGTCATGTGTGCCAATTGGTGAGCATCGATCAAGATACTGCTTGCTGGGTTTATTTCGATCAAGAAACACCACAAACCCAACAACATGTTGAAATTAATTTGTTAAATAATGGTTTTGCGCCACGTGAGTTGCATTTGCCTGTTGGGAACTATCAATTCACGATTCAAAATCACAGTCGGGTAAAATTGGGCTTTGTCATGTTTAGTTTCCACTATAAAGAATTTAGACAAATGATGACCTCACACCCGCCGTTGACCTCGCCATTTTTAACTGCCAGCGGCCTGATTAACAATCAAAGTTTCCGCGATTTATTCCGTGTGCAACAGTTGTCTGAATCATTGAATTTAAATATTAAGAATTTAACCGTGATGTTCACCGATTTGCGTGGTTCGACAGCGATGTATGATGAAGCAGGCGATATGTTTGCGTATCAGATCGTCAAAAAACACTTTGAATTACTCGGCAATGCAGTGAGAAAACATTCTGGTAGTATCGTCAAAACCATGGGTGATGCGATCATGGCCACGTTTTCTAGCCCGCTGAATGGTTTTTTATGCGCGTTGGAAATGATTCAAGAAATCGATCAATTCAATGAAGAGCAAAAACAGCATGGCTATGAAATTGGGTTGAAAGTGGGTTTGAATAGCGGCTCTGCATTAACCGTGGTGAATGATGAACGTTTGGATTATTTTGGTCAATCGATCAATATCGCGGCACGTATTCAAGGCCTTGCCAATGCCAGCGAAATCTATTTATCACAAAGTATTTATGATGATGCCAATGTCATTGAATTGCTTAAACAACATGAAGCCTACACCGCCGAGAAACTGTCAGCCTCTTTGAAAGGCGTAGGTCAAGCGGTAGAAGTGTATAAAATTAACAAGACTTCTTAACAGTTAAACCCTCAGTGATACGCATATGCTGAGGGTGTCACTTCATTCTATCTAATCCTTATAAACCTGAAATAATTGCCGATGATGATTCACTTGCTTACAGATTGGGCAAATATCAGATTGCGCTTGATTGGTTTCAGGATAATGAAAAGGCGCACCACACCGCCGACATTTTGCCGCCACCAAATCTAAACGAACGGTTTGCTCACTGGCCCTCCATTTTTCCAACTGCACCGCGGTCACATGACAAATATCAACACAGATACGACAGCCTGTACATTGCTTCGGATCAATCACATATTGGCGGTTTTCCATATCAATATCTAAGGCCTGATGCGGACAGGTATTAATACAGGCATCACAACCCGTACAGAATTGTGGATCGATTTGCGGCACAAATGGATAAGTAACGGCTTCTTCTTGCTCAGGTTCAGGTATTCGGCTGGCGGGTGGCTTGAAATTTTCCGTCATCCAACCTTTGGCCTTCATGGTTTCGCGGGCAGCACTTTGTACTGTTTGCTTAAAAAAAGCACGGCGACTTAAGGTTTCACCTTGGCTTTGTTCAGTTTTGGCTTTCTCTTTTAACCATGTTGATGTTGGAAAATCCCGTAGCAATAAAGGCATAAACTGACGTTGTTTTAATAACTGGTTTAGATTTTCAATCAAATCGTAAATATTGTATTCGGTAAAGCGTTGACAGGATTCACATTCGCCTGTTGTCACTACAAGTCCACGCACTTGATGTCGATACATTTGCACCATATCTGATAAACCCAAAGCATGAACACAGGGCATTACCGCTTGCTTGTCTGTGACTGCGGTTTTCTCACAAGCAACGAATGCTAAAATATGTTGTTTATATTGGCGCAATAAAGGCTCATGTTCGTGGAAAATTGCCCCTTCTGTACAGGCTGGCGCACACAAACCACAACCATCACAGGCTTCCACTCGAATACTCAGGCTCTCATCATCCAACACCCATGCTTGTTTTGGACAGATATCGACACAGGCCTGACAAGAGGCGGTTTCAATATGGGCATGAACACAGCGTTCACCGTCAATCTGTGGTAAACGCAATTCCTGTTCAACAACTGCGCGTATATCCAGTGCTTCAGTATGATTGGTTTCTGTTTCAGACATGGTGGCCAGCCTTGCTTTTATTTGTAGCTACTTTCGCTTGTATTCGATAAAGAGTCAATATGCACTGCATCATCGGTTTTGCTTCGAATCGTAATTTGATTAACCAGTGAGACTAAAACAAAACTTAACAACATGAGCAAATACCAAGAACTGAGTTTACCCAGTGGTACTATTTCCCAGCCATTCATTTGATTAGGGTATAACCATGTACCTGTAAATGTACCAATATTTTCCGCAATCCAAATGAAAAACGCGACTAAAAACCAACCTAGCAATAAAGGCATTTTTCGATGTTCATCTAAAATTTTGTAATAAATATCGGTTTTATAAAACATCAAAATAATGATACCTAACAGCACCCATCGAAAATCCCAAATATAGTGATGTGTAAAGAAATTGAGGTAAATCAGGATGACTACCACAATGGTCAAGAGTTTTGGTGGATAATAGGAATATTCAAACTCAAAAATACGCCATACTCGCGCAATATAACTGCCCACCGCGCTGTACATAAAACCTGCAAAAAACGGCACATTCCCATAACCAAAAAAGAACTCTTCAGGGTATACCCATGAGCCAATCGCATTGGAGGTTTTAAACAGTTCCATAATGGTTGCCACGATATGAAAAACCACGATGACAATGGCTTCTCTTGGTGTTTCCAGCTTCGTGACAAGCAGCAGTATTTGAAATCCAATTGCAGATAAAAAAATAAAGTCATAGCGATGCAGGCTTTCCAGAGGATACCAGTAACTAGTGACTACAATCACACCTACAATGTAAATACTAAAAATACAGGCGTAGGCTTGTTTGATCCAAAACATGATAAATTCATGCAAAAATACTTTAATGTCCATATTAAAAAGCATCCAAAATTAAATATTAATATGGCGCAATTTTAACTGAAATGGATAGTATTTAGACCTAAAAAATGAGTGTGATTTAAAGTGAGTGTCTTTATTCGAAAAGCTTATGGAGGTCAGTACGGCTGAGGTATAGGGAAAAGTGAGTCAGCCGCATAATTCTATTTATTTGGTACTGTTTGAAATGTCATAAACAATTAACTCTTATCAATCAGTTTCTTTCACCATCTCCCAAAATGAGCGATACCGAATAGCACCAACCAGTTGATCACTATAATCCCAAGCTTCCCATTCATTGCGAGCATCAATAATTTCAGGGTTTAGTAGATAAACATTACCATCTTCATCATTGCTAATTTGTAATGCTGTTGCCATATAGCGTTCTCGTGTTGAAAGTGTATCTTGATGTTCTCCATACAAAAAATATTCTTCGTCATCAGATTCATCCTCTTCATCTATGCTATCAATAAAATCGGCTCTTTCAGACTCTTCGATAAACCATTTAATCTGATCTGTTCCATATAAATCATTGAGTGGATATCCTACAAAGCCATTAGATGCCCGTAGAAAGTTTTTATAACTTAACGGCAATGTTGTGTTTAAGCGTCGTTCCAGCTCAGCAATTTCCTCTTCAGTTGCACCAGCTTTTAAAAAAGAAGGTTCTTCGGTTGTTGTTGTCAATTCTTCAAGCAATTCTTTCCAATCTTCAACTTGAGGTACAAAACCAGAAATAGAGACTTCATTTTTCTTATCTATCGCAGCTAGAAATGTTTGAGCTTGCTCCTGAGAAACTTGTGTAACATCCTCTAATAAGCCTTTAGCAATTCTTTCTGCAGCTTTAGGGAAATTTAAGAAGCCTAAATCATGTGATGCTTTTATTCTGATATATCTATCTACATTTTCCATATCACCAAAATGTAAATGAGTTAAAATACCAATACTTAGCAAATCTGCTTCAATATAATCTGCTACGCACCAATGGTAGTCTGGTTTAAAAATAGGGGAAACTCTTTCAAATATTGCTAGCCACTTCAAAATTTCTTGCCAATTTTGCTGTTCACGGCCGCTTTTACAAGCTAGACGAAGTAAATCAACTAATAAGCGTGCTTTTTCTGGGCTTGATCCTGTCCATTTTGTTTTATCATCAGAGACAGTCATCTGTTCCAAAAATAACTCGTCCCATTCTCCTGTAGGCATTTTTGTCTTTGACCATCGCTCAGAAAATAGACTTTTCTTATACTTTCTTTGTGCTTCACTTATATATGCTTCAAGCTCAGTAAAAGACATTGCAGGCTCAGAAAAGAAGCTCGGACATGGTATTTTGAGCAAGTAACACAGATTAGGTATAAAAAATTTAACAGAGTTTGCAAGTGGGCTATGAACGCTCACTTTAAAGTCTCCTTCTGTCAATTTGAGAAAACCTTGGTAAGCAAGCTCAATATGGCCTGATACTAGAATCGCAATACAGCTATCATGTAATAAAGGCGTTGCTTCTTCAAGTGGGAGAGATTGAATTTTTTCAGCTGACTCAGGTAATTGAGAGCCTTTAAATGAGGATAGGTATCTGTAGTTCATCGCTAGAAATGAGGATAATTAAAAGCCGTTAGTCTAACAAGTATCATCATTTCATAAAAGAAACATAGATACGTTAATAAGCAACAATATTGCTTGCCAAATTAAACCATTCACATCTAATCAAGATAGCTAAGTTGGATTTGAGTGGGCATATTGATTTATCGAATCAAGGAATAGCGTAATATTTAAAAATAATAATCGATGTAAAGCCGATGGTTGACGTTTGCCAAGCAACTCAGGAAGAGGTGAAAATTCTTTATCAAAAATCATACTCTAAATTAAGTGCCGTACCTTTGCTAGATACGGCTCACGCATACTATTCTGGTAAACTATCCCGCAACATATCACGATCAACCCACCAATCATCTTGCACCATCACATTTAATACTTGTCCAAGACGGTTTAAAAATCGATCAGGCTCATTTAATTCCATCTTATCAAACCACGCGTCAAATTGATCTTGAGTCTGGATTTCACTGTGTCGGCG
>JAOXRS010000251.1 GCA_025800385.1 Candidatus Albibeggiatoa sp. nov. NOAA | reverse complement strand
ATCAGCAAAATGTTAATTTTTCGTGATAGGCGATGTGAGCCTTATTGAAGTCGTCAACAATCAGTTTCAATTCCTCGAACTTCCGTTTGACCAGATCAATGTTTGAAGGGTCACGCATGAATTCTCGAATTTCGTTTTGAGCCTTGGTAACATTTCCTTTCAATGCACCTCTTGATTGTTTTAGCGTCCGCAGGCTCTCTGATTCGATTCCTTCCCAATCTAAGGTTCGATTTCGCTCTCTTGTCCTAACATTTTGCTGATTTCCATCCGCGTTAGTTTCGTAATTAGAAGCCATGATCGATCGGTGTCCAATTTCCGAGCGCGAGCTTTGCAACGTGACTGTGTGTTACATAACAAATGCGGTCTTTGAGAGAAATGGCTCCAAAATTTGATATACCTTGGAAAACGAGTTTTGAATGCAAACGGGTAGCAAACTCCAAAGAGTCTCGTCAAATTCGAACGAATGTGACCTTCAGAGGATCACAGGATATCTTGCCGAAGCTTACATTGAAACGCACAAAGTTCAATTCGATTCCACGTGGTAACAAAGTTCAAGCAATCGCACAATCACACAAAGGTTTCTTCACACGGCCAATAACTTTATTACTAGTGAAATAGCCTGCTTGAGTAGCGGTATAGCTGAGTTCTGATGAGTACGCTGTATTGTGGTTCGAACTAAAAAGGCAATCAACAAAGAAAGCCTTATGTAACAATAATCTACTAACTGATATAACTTACAACACGTAATGAACAGCTATTCCTAATAGAATCAAATAGAGCTAAATAACGACAATAATCAATAACATTTAGATAAAGCAACTCAAATCGCTTACTTTGGTAGAGCTCCTGGCAAGGTTTAGTAGCGTAGCTGTGTAGCAATCTCTTCCGATAGCGAGGATAGCGTAGCGAACGATCTCTCGATAGCAACTAACCTAAGTGACCTTTGAAACCCTAATAAGCGTGTAATCTGAGAAAGTAGCTAACTTAGTTTTAATATGTAACTAGACTCTAAATGAAATG
>JAOXRS010000142.1 GCA_025800385.1 Candidatus Albibeggiatoa sp. nov. NOAA | reverse complement strand
CACGCTGGGTGGACTGAAGCAACAAAAACAAAATACTTTATTTGCATGATTTTAGACTGTAAAATATTGCAAAAGCGTAAAACTAACTAGAAAGGGGCAAATTCCATCGAGAATAATCAAATAACATTGAAACAATTAAGTACTATATCCTCGCTGACCATTACTTACCACAACATGAAACTAAGTTATGGGAGAGATCCGCGGACTGCTGTGGTAAGAGGTAGACAGCGAAGACGAAGGAAGGGTTGCTGTCAACCAACACCAGGGGAGGAGGGTGGGGCGAACCTTAATCTATCGTTACCGCGGTCGACGCTTTGACACAAGTGGAAATCAATGCCATGTCGTCAGAACTATTAATATGGACCGCCCGCAATGCACTAGTGCCTCCCCGTGGACCGTGGAATAATTTAATTGGATGTTTCATGATGCGGTAATTAATTATTCAGTGAGAATAGTATCCCACTTATCCACAGCCAGTCAAATTCTAACAGTGTGCAGCAACCCCGGTCATAAATCTTGGGACACCTTGGCGTCTTGCTGAAAAGTTCAAGCCATT
>JAOXRS010000233.1 GCA_025800385.1 Candidatus Albibeggiatoa sp. nov. NOAA | reverse complement strand
TGGTCACATACTCATTTCATATTGCTCTTTTGTTGACTAGGTATTTACATTCACACGTGAGCCGAAAACTCAGGTTTTAGTTGAAATTATTATTTCAAAATCGACTTCCCAATTAGAAGGATGACTTACCTTCGAATACAATCCGGCAACTGTCGATCTCATGCTGCAGTTTGATATTTGGAAGAAAACAAAATGCAAAGTCAGTTGAAAGAGGCGTCGGTGACCAGTACACAGGAAATAAATTAATCACGCTGCGTATTGCAACAAATAATTCACAAACTGTGGGTAATCATCTCTTGAATATGAAAGGAATGTTCTCTAAGGAAACCAATGACCTTTAAATGTCTCTGAATATTTTCACGAACCCGCAAGAACGGCTAAATCTGATAAGGGTTTGACCAAATTTGCATAACTGTTACTGGGTTGCCGAGTGTAATTATATTCACAGGTTCTGGTTTGGTTAAAATCATTGCTCCAAGATTGCTTCCCAATTTAACAGACGCACACTTACTTTTGACAGCGGTCCAGCGATTG
>JAOXRS010000226.1 GCA_025800385.1 Candidatus Albibeggiatoa sp. nov. NOAA | reverse complement strand
TTATGGACGCCGACGATCGCGACGTCATAAGATGTTACCATGATTATAATTGCATTGACTGGTTGTTTGTTTGTTTGTTTTTCATTTATATATATGGACCAAATAGGTTAGGTACTGTGATGAATACTTATTTCAATACTTGCTTCATTACTTCTACACCATTTTGGTGTTGCTATGGTAACCGAAGGAAGCATAATTTTATTCAGAGTACTGCTAAGTTTGCAGATTTGACTGATATCCTTCTTCATTCATCAAATACACCCAACATTCATCAGATTCAACATTCTTTGAGAGGAAGTGGTTTGAATTAAACACAGAAACGGTGTACCTCTAGTATTTATAAAGTGTTGGAAAGGGTTCAGGGGGTCTATATAAATTGCTTAAAATATGACTGACAGCTGCCAATCTGGAAAGGCTATCATACCTTAATATACAGCACAGACATCAAGGATTTCAAAAATGTATGGTAGACTTTGCCCCCCTGACTGGTACTAAAAAGTGATTTTTGAGGTCTCGGCTCATGGGCTATAAAACTCAAGACAAGTATATCTGTTCACCTGCATCAGTGTGTGTTGTGAAGCTTTGCACATAACGAGTCCATA
>JAOXRS010000221.1 GCA_025800385.1 Candidatus Albibeggiatoa sp. nov. NOAA | reverse complement strand
TATAATAATACTCAATTTTTCATAATTTAAATAGCCCAAATTGGGCTAGCACAGCCACATTTGGCTAGCACAGCCAAATTGGGCTAGTGTGGCCAAATTGGGCTTAAGCTGGCTTCTCTCTTGAAGAAACAATTTGCCATTAGGAATGGAAAAGCATGAGGGAAACTGCAGCCAATTGGGTCCAGCTTGGCCCAGGCCACTGTCTAGCCACTTAAATACTGTGAAACTAAGGATTGTTAGTTTAGGTATGTTGAGGTAAAGAGACTTTGCAATGCAGACCTAATAACAAACAAATTTATTTCTGATGAAATGTTGATTTAAAAATATCTTACAATACCATATTTTCTTAATAAATTACTATCAAATTTTGAATCACGAAGGCACTGCCAAGGCTGAATCAAAAGAAGCGATTTATGTGCCCGATGAAAGATGGCATGTTACATAATCACTTAGCAGACAAATAAAAATTCATCTTTTTATGAGGATCTCAAGCTCATTTTATGAACAGTGGCTGGTAATCAAGCCAATATACTCGCAGGCTGTTTGGTAGTTTTAAGAAATACCCAACAGCAAGCAGAACTACACCGAGACAATGCCACAGTGCCTGGTATATAATAATTATTATTTTCACAGAGTGTGAACCTATTTGGAAAATCACAGTTTTTATAAAACTATACCATACAGTCACTTGGCTTCATATCTGCGAGTAAAACATTTATTCAGCGGCAGTATTTCACTTCAAGCTCCTCCAGCTGACATTTAAATTCAGTAGCTGCAGAAACAAACAAACGAATCGTGTGGTAAGCCATCAGTTTCTCTCAGGTCAAAAGTGGTAAATCATAATAATTTAGAGTGACAATCAATTGTTGAGATCGATATATGCATGTTCGATTATATTACAATAAAACAGAAATGTATAAGTTGAAGAGTCAACTGAAATCTAAAACATATGTAAAGTTAATTTTGAATTCACTTACTAGTAAGCTCAGGAAACCTCACGTTTTTAC
>JAOXRS010000214.1 GCA_025800385.1 Candidatus Albibeggiatoa sp. nov. NOAA | reverse complement strand
AGCCGCATATTATGCGTGATATCGTAAATCTCGTTGCTAAATAACAATAACATTTAATTTTTTCCGTTGTGTGAAGTATTTGCTGGCAATTTAAAACACCCAACAATCGTTTATTACAGATCAGGTTGTTTCGACCAAATTAGCATTGCCATGTTGTTGTTGTCGTTGTTAATTGCATTGCTTTCTTGCCAGGTAGTATTCATCCAGTAACGTTATTTGCATGCTGTATGGCATCGCATGATACGAAATCGCTCAATCCAAGAAAATGGATGAGTGAAGAACAAAAGTTGTTCTCACCTCCGTTAGGCTTTATTTAATACGACAGGCAATTGGGAACGCTTTGTCAACACCTGTTCGTATACGAAGCTTCAGGTAAAGGTTAAATGGCGATTACAAGTCAAGATAAATCGCGATTTAGGGTATGACCGTAGAAGTATCTAAATCTAAATCACGATTTAAAATGAAGTCAACGAGGCTACAACGCGGCAGAGTTCAAAGAAATAACTCCCCGTCTAAATCTCAGGCAGTAGTAGGATTTAGTTCGTGATTTATCTGAAGCTCGTTTTGGATAACCAATCACGTTGCGATGCAAACAGTGGGCACGGGTTTCGA
>JAOXRS010000210.1 GCA_025800385.1 Candidatus Albibeggiatoa sp. nov. NOAA | reverse complement strand
ACCGCGGATGGGCACAGTAAAATTGTGCCAACCGTCAACGGACAGTTTGAAGCCTAAGACTGCAGGACATGTAACATTTTGTCACTTGTCGCATCGCGGCCCGAGGTCAAACAGCAGTCAAGCATGGAGGCAATCTACTGTCATATCTCGCGTGATAACTTTTATCCACGCCAGTTTGTCACGCATGTGGTACATACCTGGACAATATATCAACCTCCAGGATGCGTATGAAATGTGTTTTGGGAATATTAAACTTTCCAATATGACCCCAGGTAAATTATTCGAACAGAGAGGCGATTTATTGACCCTACGAGGCCTTAAATGGGGCAAAAACACGGAAAACGTGACAACACTACAAAGGTGAGTTCAAAAACCAAAATTATTATGCATTTACACCATTTCGGGCACAAGTAATATTTCCTATACAAACTCAGTCTTGAATGTAGTCCATCGTGCTCTTGGGAAAGAACAGTGAAGAACTGTTGTCTGTATGGCGGAGAATAATATATATTTATTTCAATTCCGATATTTCGTCAGGCACGGCCTGACTTCTTCGGGGCACTAACTACAGGAAAATCGTTACAGTTTGAAAACACCAAGAAACAAAAGAAGATAATGTTACAAGTAAAGCCGTTACAGCTAAATAACTGAATAACAACTAAGATTACTAATCTATAATCTGTTGGTAGTACTGAAGTTACCATAATATGATTGACGTGTTGAATGATGATGATGATGCCTCATATAACTTC
>JAOXRS010000195.1 GCA_025800385.1 Candidatus Albibeggiatoa sp. nov. NOAA | reverse complement strand
TCATACAACTTCGCATTAATAATCGCTGAACCATTGACTTGACACTGCTGATGCGCTGCCTCATACAACTGATTACACACAATCTGCAAATGCGGCGGATTAATCCCCGTCTGCTCCACCGAATGCGCCATCAAACCCAATAACAACACCTCATCCACAAAATCCACGTTGTAGACAATTTTGACATCTAAATTTTCCAACGGCTGAACAATCGCCTCACGCGCCTCTGCCTCACTCAAGGGCTGCAAATTCAACCGTGCTGAGGCATTCATAAAATCAGGAATTACATTCTCAATTTCCGACACCATTTGCCCAAAGAAATCTTGACGCAACACAAATAAAAAATTCATCTCCTCCACAGTCAAATCCCTGCTCAAACAATCACGCAATGCGTGCACAAACTCACAACGCAATTCAGGCGTAACATTGACCAAAAACCGCTCAAACTGGTCAAAAATCACCACTAACTGGGTATCTTGCACTTCACGAAAAGCCTGCAAAAGTTGCAACAAAGACGTGTCAGCCGTGACTTGCCCGACATCTAAACCATCATGCTGAGCTAAATAATCACGCAACTGCTGTAAAGGATGAGAGTATTCACGAAAGGAAATATAAGTGTAACCATTGTCCGCCAAGCGAGGAATCAAGCCCGCATTCACCAACGAACTCTTACCCGAACCCGATGCACCATTGATAATTAAGGTTTTATAACGCGGCACTTTACCCGCTAAATCCTCAATCACCGCCGAACGACCATAGAAAATATCACGATCAGCAATATCATAAGAGGCTAAAAACTTATATGGCGTACTGGTGAGCTTTTTAACCGCTTGTTGGATAATATTCTGAATAACCGTTTTATTACCCGCAACAATATCGCCGCCTGTGTGTAAAGATACCTCACCGCTAATATCACTAATATTGATGCCGCTTTGCTGGTCTTGGTTAGACACACTGATTTCCTTATTGTGAACAAAATTGGAAGGGGAATAGATGAGCAGGATTCAAAGATCAATAGAATAGGATTGCAGCAAAACTTAGAAATAAACAAAAATATCAAATAATCCAGACTCTTACCTCTTTAAATCTGTTCATTCCAATGGCTTAAGGCAAACCAAACAAATGACGGGTACTTAATAAAAGGGAACCTGATTTTTTGAGCAATACCCCTGTTCTGTCTGCAAGGTGTGAGGTTTTATCAACAATCTTAGCGGCATCATCTAAAAATACACCAACCGCTTTTAAAGACCCTTCAATCGCTTGCTGCTTATCTTTTGAAGGCTGTTGTTGAGTAGGTAATTTTGCCGCTTCCTCTTTTGCCGTTTTCAATGCTTTAATTTGTTGCATTAATTGCATCGTCAACTCATCTCGCTGATCTTCATCTACTTCTTCAGCATCTTCAATGTCTGATTTGATAGCACGTAACTGCTTACGTAATTCTTCCACTTGCTCAACAAATTGTTGTTTATCTTGCTCTTGCTGAAAACCAATTGTTGTCGTCGTTGTAGTGGTGGTTGTCGTCGTAACTTTGTCACCGCCTACAATATCACCACCGCCTGATTGTATGGAGACGTTGCCACTCACATTACTAAAATTGATACCACTCATAGAACATCCTCATTAAAAGAAACTACAAAGTACTTTTAATGGCCATTTTCTTATCAAATTAACGAATAATCAACTTAGATTTATGTGATGCTCGACTTTCTGTTGTAGAGAAGGGAAGAAGTGGCAAATTTCATCCTAATATAGTTATTACCACAATAAAAATATAAGAGTTTATTTGATAGATGGCTTTCCTTTACCTGTGAGCCATTTTAAACGAGCAGCAAGTTGTAAACTTTTTCAAGGCTTAGCTAGTTATGGTTATTGTGCGTCTAAGAGTGAGTATTATTTTGGATGTAAAGGACATCTGTTACTGGATGCTCGGGGCATTATTGTAGGGTTTAGTCTAACACCTGCTCATGAGTCAGAACATGAGACTGTTTGGGAGTTGCTTGAAGGCATTCAAGGAGCTTTATTACTTGGTGACAAAGGGTACTTAGGACACTCCTTTAAACAGCAGTTATTCAGCTTACAAGGGATTGAGTTACAAACTCCTGTACGTCACAATATGAAAGATGTCCTGCCTAAGGACTTAACTAAACAAGGCTAGACGGCTTGTTGAAACTACTATTGCTTAATTAGCTGGGAGGTTTAACATTGAAAAACAAGAGCTAGAAGTTTGTGGAGTCTAACTAATCGTATCACTCATAAACTACTTTCCCATACCATCGCTGTACTTAACTAATATTCAATATGGGATTGATCCTCTTAAGCTAGAATTCACTACCCAACCTTAAAAGTCGAGCATCACGTTATAGATTGGATTCTAAAATTTAAAGCTATCCATATGTAAATAAAGGCCTTTAGTTTGCTTCTTTTCCATGCTGTTGTAAAATTAACTTTATGATTTTAAATGGGGAAGGAAGCAGTGATGCGAGCAATCGTATGGGTGTTTGTGTGTGTGGTGACCAGTGCCGCACAAGCGGAGATTTCAATTAACAATGCACAATTATCAATTGACAGCGGGCTGTACAATATTTCACAAGATGTAGGACAAACCGTTGGCAATAATCTTTTTCATACTTTTGATAGCTTCAATTTAAATCAAGGTGAAATTGCCCAATTTTCAGGTAATGATTCAATTCAAAATATTATTTCTCGTGTGATTGGTGGTGAAACCAGTTTGATTAATGGCACAATCCGTTCAACTATTCCCAATGCTGACTTCTACTTTCTTAATCCTTATGGCATTGTATTTGGCGAACATGCACAATTGGATTTGCAAGGGTCTTTCCATGCGTCGACTGCTGATTATTTAAAACTGTCTGATGGTGGTGAGTTTCATGCCCAATTTCCTGAAAGAGATATTTTAACCACTGCCTCTGTTGAAAACTTTGGTTTTCTTGATAATTCCATCGCTACGATTAATTTACAAAATACACATTTATTTGTACCTGCTGGAAAGTCATTATCATTGATTGGTGGCGATTTAGATTTGAGTGGAGAATCAGTGGTTTTGTTTGATGAAGAACATTATCAAGCTTTATCTGCTGATATGGCATTAACTGCAAAGCAAATTAATCTCGTCAGTGTGGCATCTCAAGGTGAAGTGATATTGGATGAATCCGATTTAAGTATAAACGCAGAAGGTGGCACTATTCATTTAGATAAAACTTTAATTGATGCCAGTGGAAAAGGCGCGGGGGCTATTTTTATTCGTGGTGGACAATTGCTGATGTCTGATACTTCAATTCAGAGTAATACCCTCGCTGAACAAGATGGTTTAACTATTGACCTGCAACTCACAAAATTAATCGATATACTCAACCATGCGGCACAGCAAGTATTGATTGCCAAAACTTTTGATAGTGGTAAAGGGGCTGACGTGAAACTAACTACGCCAAACCTTAAACTATCAAATGCCACCATAAATTTATCCTCATTAGGCGGTGGAGATGCAGGGTCTTTAAACCTTAATGCAACTCAGGCGAAATTCGATGCCTCACAAATTCGTAGTAGTGCGTTTGGGCAAGGAAAGAGTAGCAGCTATGATATTAATGTAAAGGAATCGCTGATACTTACTGGGCAGATGAACCAAATTGTCAAAAATGATGGTATTGAACAACCTAATACACCTGCTCAAATTACCAGCACAACGAGCAGTGCTGAGGGTGAAGGTGGCTTCATCACAATGAATACAGGCAATTTAAAAATAGAGGGTGGGGTTGTTGGTGTTTCATCTTTTAGTCAGCAGCAAACAGGCAATCTGACGATTAAGGCAAATAACATCGATGTTAATGCAGGGGGATTGATTATCAGTAGCAGTAACGGTGAAGGTCATGCAGGCAATATGACCCTTACTATAAAAGATACATTATCTGTTAGTGGTATGCGTAATGGTTCATATATCACTAGAGGTCTGGAGTTTAAAGATAATTTTAGTGGTATTACGAGTATTGCGTTTCAGGGGAACGGTGGAAATATTACTATATCAGCAGCAACTATTAAGCTCGCGGATGGTGGTATCGGTGCACCCAGTGTAGGAAAAGCAAGCAAATCAGGCATCATAACCATTCATACTGATAACCTAGAAATGTATCGAGGGGGGCGGATCAATAACAGTAATCGTGGATTGAAAGGACAAAATTACTTAATTGGCTCAAGCGAAGGAAATGTAATCAATATTGATGCTAAAGCTATAAAAATTACAGGGGCTGGCAGTGGTATTTTGAGTGAGACACATAGTTTAGGAAAAGGTGGTAATATTGAAATACAAGCTGAGGATATTGTACTTGAAGAGAAAGGGGCTATTTCTGCTTTAAGTGCTAATATAGGTGAGGCAGGACAAATCAAGATAGATGCTGACAATATTTATATTCGATCTCAAGGCAAAATTAGTACTGATGCACAAAATGGGTTTGGTGGTGAAATCACATTAAATAGTTCTGGCTTAACTTATTTACAGCAAGGACAAATTATTACTAGTGTACATGGTGGAAATGGGAATGGTGGCAATATTTCTATCACAAATCCGCAATTTTTAGTACTTAATCAGGCTCAAATTATTGCCCAAGCCGATGCAGGTCAAGGTGGCAATATCCGCATTGTTGCTGATCAATTTTTACAATCTTCAACAAGCTTAGTGTCTGCTTCTTCCCGTTTAGGTATTGATGGCAATATTGAAATTACATCACCCGATGAAAATGTAAGCGGTGGTTTATTGGCTTTAGATAATCATTTTGTTGAACAAGTAAAAATTAGAGATACATGCAAAGAAGCGATAGCAGGGCAATTGCCTACAGAGTTTCAACTTCCTTTGACATTTAAAGCCAATATGCATCGCTTTCCCAACGATTTTGTTAATGATTGGATTCCAAGCGCAATGCCGCGTTCAGAGTCATGTAGGTAAAAAGATATTTATCTTGCTTTTTTATGTTATTTTAAAACAGCGTTACGATTTGAAATGGGGAAGGGTCAATGCGTGGATTTCTATGTCTGCTTGTGTGTGTCACTCATATTGTGCAGGCAGATATTTCAATAAACAATGAACAATTGTCAGTTAACAATGGGTTGTACAATATTTCTCAAGATGTGGGACAAACTGTTGGCAATAATTTGTTTCATACATTTGACCGTTTTAATATAGCACAAGGTGAAATAGCGCAATTTTCAGGTAACCACACAATTCAAAATATCATTTCTCGTGTGATTGGTGGTGAAGCCAGTTTTATCAATGGCACAATTCGTTCTACGATGCCTGATGCAAATTTTTACTTTCTCAACCCTTACGGTATTGTATTTGGTGAATATGCACAACTGGATTTGCAAGGCTCGTTTCATGCATCGACGGCTGATTATTTAAAACTGTCTGATCGTGGTGAATTTCACGCCCGTTTTCCTGAACGCGATATTTTGACAACTGCGCCTATTGAGCATTTTGGCTTTCTCTCTAATCAAGCGGCTAATCTATCGATTGAAAAGAGTCAGCTTAATCTCGAGCAAAATGTTTCCCTTACTGCAGGCAATATCTCCATCACTGATGCCCATATTAAAACACCCGCACATCACATCAATTTAACAGCACAAAACGCGCTCAATATTTCACAACAATCATTATTAGAAACCAGTGATTCGGGACAGATCACCATTCGTGCGGGACAATTTTTATTAGACAACAGTGCAATCAACAGCCAACGTGCTAATGGGAAAATACAGATCGATGCGGAAACCATCCGTTTACAACAGGGTGCAACCATTCTCAGCAATAGTCAAAACCATACTCAAGGTTCAGACATCATTTTAAAGGCAACCCAGTCGATTCAAATTGTTGGAGAAAATGCAGATAAACAAGCAACACGTATTCTGAGTAATGCAGGTGTTGACGAACAAGATAGTGCTCATAGTGGACGGGTTTTGCTTCATGCGCCTGATATCCGATTTGAAGAAGGCGGCGCGATTCACAGCAATATCTATGGTTCAGGTCAAGCAGGAGATATTGAGTTAATCGCTGATGAATCCATTTTGCTTACAGGCAGCGGCAGTCGACAAGATAGCTTCTCAACCGCTATTACCTCCTCTACTCGTAGTCAACAATCCAATGCTGCCCAAGGTGCAAATTTATTCATTGATGCCAAGACGATTACTGTTAGTGATAATGCGGAATTCGCGCCCTATACGCTGGGCAAAGGATTAGGTGGCAATCTTAACTTAACGGCTTCTGATATTTTTTTCCAAGATGGTTTTATTATCATGAGCAGTAGCAATACAGGACGCTCAGGTATACTTAATATTCAAGCAGACAACTTGTTGCGATTGTCAGAATCGAGTTATTTATTGAATATGTCGTTTAACCAAGGAGATGCAGGCGATATTTATATTTCAGCCAAAAATATGCAATTGCATGAAGCGTCTTATTTGATGTCGATTGCGCGGCATATGGGCAAAGCCAGCCATATTAATATCAAAGTGGCGGATACTTTAGATATTAGCGGCTCTAATCCATTGGACGATACGGGCTGGGCAAGCAGTATTCAATCAGCCAGTTCTCCTACGCAAGCGGGCTTAGTTGGTGGTGATGGTGGACATATTCAGATTGAAGCAGGGCAACTTAATATCAGTGCGGGCAGTAATATCAATACAGGCACTTTCTCTCGTCTAGGCTTACATGCAGGTCGTGGCGGAGATATTGATGTTCAAGTACAAGGCGCGGTCAATATTTCGGGTGTGAATGCTTATGGCGAAAATGCAGAATCTTTTGCCTCAGGGATTTATGCAACCAGTACGGGTGTTGGAAATAATGGTACGCAAGGCGGTAATATTCGGCTGCAAGCACAATCGCTGAATTTAATTGATGGTGGCACAATTGCGAGCAGTACGGATAATTACGCCAATAGCGGCACAATTGATATTACGGTACAAGATCGCATCCATATCAGTGGCGATGCCTCACAGATTGCTTTACAAGCTCCGCGCAATAGTCAAATTCTGTATTTAAGCGAATATACTTACACCACGATTAATCAAGCCAGCAGCGGTATTTATGCAAACTCCACCGATGATAGTGAACAAGCAGGAGCAGGCGGTCATATTCAGGTTGCAGCTACTGATTTGATTTTACAAGATAAAGGTACGATTTCAACATCCAGTGCAGGCGGTGGGAAAGCAGGCGATATTAGTCTGGATGTGCAACAGTTGTACATTGACAACAAAGCGAATATTGCTTCAGGTAGTCAATTCCAAAACCATTATCAATTTGCCAATATTGCTGAGCGTGATAATAATCTGGTCGTCAGTGGTGATGTAGTTGAAGTTGCGGATTTGGGTAATGGGAAAGCAGGATATTATGTCAGTGTTGACGGGCATTTAATTCAATCTCTCATACCGTTAAGTACTGTCCCCAATCTTGCTGTGCTCGAACAGTTATCAAATACTTATCGCTTGCATGAAGGTCAAATTGTCACGGTTGAAGATGCGGGCAATGGCGAATCAGCTGCTTTTATTTATAGTCGTCAGCGTCGGATTGACTTGGACATATGGCAACGCATGGATACCCAAGTTACAACTGTGTTAGATGATATTCAACCAATTCTTGCAGTACGTGATGATTTTGGCTATTCATCTGATGAAGTCTTGCCTGATTATCAGTTAGGTGAACGGGTTCGGGTATTGGATATGGGCGATGGCAAGCCCGCTGAATTTATTCACACCCATATTATCGATCCCAGCAATAATCAAACTTTTGTGCGTTTTGTCCGAGTCAATCAATTTGAACTCAATAATACTCAAGCACTCGCCACTTTATCTGAACAGGTTTCATTTCAAGATCAAAATCCTATTGCAACCGTTGCAGCAAACCAGACACCTTACATTTATACAAATGGGCAATGGCTTGCGTTTAATAATCAGCATCATGTCGATAACATCTTGGATATGAATTTACTTGATGTAGCAAAAACGGGCTATATCGCTGAAATGGATGATCAAAGTACCATTTACACAGGGAAAAAATGGATTGATTTAAACTCGCAACGCCAAACCGTGCAAACCTTAGCCGATGTAGAAAAATCTCAACAAGGTGATTTCGTCAAAGTGCTAGATGATGGTCATCCAGAGAATTATTTTTATGCTGATGGTCAGTGGGTTAAACAACAGCATGGAGGTAATGCTGGTACGATTGAGATTCATGCGGATACGATTCAAATTACGCACAACGGTACAATTGAGACTGAGGCGATTAGTGCAGGCGGTGGCGGTATTGATTTGATAGTGGATGAAATGTTGTATCTCAATAACAGTCAGGTTTCAGCCAGTGTACAAGAAGGTGCAGGCGATGGAGGTAGTTTAGGCTTGAGTGATCCACGATTTTTAGTGATGAACAATGCCAAATTAATTGCCCAAGCATATGAAGGACATGGCGGTAATATTGATGTGGAAGCCAAGGGTTATCTAAAATCTTACAATAGCATTATTGATGCATCTTCCAAGTTTGGGATTTCTGGACATGTGGTTGTTGATGCACCTGATTCATTGATTAACGAAGCCATCGCGACTTTATCTAGTGCATTTTTAAAGATAAGCGCGGATTTTCAGCCCAGTTGTGAGTCTAATGATTCCAGTCATTTTACCATTGCGCCTAAGTTGGGCATATCGAATGATGTGCTGGATTGGCGTTCTGCGCATTAAACAGAGAATCAAGGTTATTGGGTTAAAGTATTTTTTGGGTTATACCTTATTTAACTCTTCAGTCTTGGTTTAGGCAATGCGTTACTGATTCAAATAGTTCGAACTTAGATGCTTTTTTATCAAATGTGATAACTTTATCATATCCTTGAGTCTGGGCTGAGTAGGCGATCAATAAATCTGATAAGTCGAAATTTGAGGTTCGAGCTGTGATGATAAAATTTTTTAGAGCTGGTAAGTTTTCAAAAGTTAAGGTGGGCATGTGTGTTAAATCATGAATAGCATCCAGTATATTGGTGCGTTCGATTTTATAAGCGGATTCTAAAACCCAAATTAATTCGATGACAACAAGCATAGGTATAAATAGTGTTGTGTGTTGTACTTCTGCTTGTTTGAATAGTTGATGCACTTTTTGTGCTTGCACATCATCATCGTTCATCAAAAAACGGGCTAAGATATTGGTATCAATGGCATTCATGGTAATGACTCGAATCGTTGAGCAATCGCCTGATTCATTTCTTCAATTGAGATGGCTTTTTGATTTGGTTTGTGTAATTTTCCAAATACTTCATCTACGGTTTTTTGTTCGGTCATTTTTTCAGTATCTTGTACCGTAATTTTAATCTGTTTATTTTGAAATAGGGTTTTGATGGATTCTAAAAATTGGGTATCGAGTTGATTGGCGGATGTATCAAATGTGACTTGCATATTTATTGTCCTATGTTTTTTATGAACTATAGCATAATGTTTGAATTAAGATTTACTGGAGTCGTTGATTTTTGGGATTATAAAAATGCCTACAATCTTGTTCATCCTTTAATCTTGAGAATCTTGATTCAGACAACATCTTTCAACCGCAACTTATACCCCGTCACGTCAATCAATTCCCGTGCAATTTTTTTATGTCTTAAAGCTGCTTGTTCATCTTTGTTCACTGTTAATTGATAGTTACTCATTGAAATGTGCCAATCCACTGCATACAGTTTCATATCGCCACGTTGGATAATCATCTCAGCTTCGTCAAGGTCGCATTTGGCATCGGCATACTGCTGTTGTTGCAAATAAAAGTTGGCGCGGTCTATGAGAAATTCTGGAATGTTATCAATATTTCCAGCTTCATGTATATCTTCTATCGCTTGATTAAAATACTCTTGTGCTAGTTGTGGTTGGTTTAAGGACTGGTAGCAACGGGCTAGTGTGAGTTTATCAAGTGAAATACTTAATAAATATCCATTTTGGTAATTAAATTCTAATAAATATTTCCCCCGTTCCACCGTCTGCTCAACTTCTTTCATATCTAACAATAAGGAACAATATAAAAAACCCTGTATTGAATATAATTTTGGATTATGAGGCTCATTTTTTTCCTGCATCTGCTCTGCTTGTTGAAAAAACTGTAATGCCTTACCTAAGTACCCCTGACGATGTAGACAGTTGGCAAGACGAGTATAACTTGCCATTTGCCAATCTAAATTCTCAGCTTTTTTTGCATAATTAACCGCCTGCTGTGCGGTGTTTTCTGCTGCTATCAAACATCCCAATGGTAAGTATAAATCTACTAGATTTAGGGCATCATTTGATGACTCTTTCCAATCTTCTAATTTTTTATGTAAATCCAAAGCTGCTTTTCTCGGTTCAACTGCTTCTGCTAAGCGTCCCAGTGACATCAAACAAAATGCAGCTTCTGCAAATAATTCTGCTTGGTCAACTTCAGGTAATCCTTGTTGTACAGGGTGAGACCAACCTTGTGGGAAAAAGGCAGCAATAGCGGTTAAATCTTGGTTATATGCTCCAAGTTTAGAAGTATAATCTTCATCATCTCGCAAAATACGTTTTTGATAAATATCATTGAATGCTTTTTTATATTCCCCCGCCAAACAACCATGCACTACTGCACGATACAACGGCTCTAACTCTTCCAATGTATCAGGCTGATGCTTATCAGGTTTCGCTTGATAATATTCAAATAACACCAAATGCGCTTGACGGAAGGCTTGCGACTGACTGTCCTTAAACCGTTGCCCAAAATACTGGCGAATAATTGGATGACAATCAAAATCTATTTCAGATGTAAATAACAAATTGGCTTGGGTTAAGCGTTTTATTAAATGCTTAAATTCTTTGCGAGATAACTGCACTAACGGCAGGGCAAATTCTGCTTTCTCAAATAACACTTGTTGCTCACTCAAACCCATCGGACGATCAAATAATCCCAATAAATACAAAAATCGTCGCTCCACACCTTCTAAAATCTTATCATAATGAGCCAACATCCGCCGCGCATGACGTTCGCTTGGATTGCCATCTTCAGGCAATGGGGGCAATTGGTCGCGCTCTCGAATATCATCCAACCATTTCCCCAACAACACCAATGCCAAAGCATGACCATTATTTTCCTCACTCGCCTGCTGCAACTCCTGCTCAGAACCCTGCACCTCCAAACTGTGCAACAACTTAGCCCCACTTTCCTTGCTCAACAAACGTAAATCCAACGAGGCAAAATCCGCAAAACCTTTTAACTCCTGAATCTCTTGACGCGAAGTCATCAACACCACGCTATCCATTGGATAACCCGTACCTTTCACCGCCATCAAAAACCGTTGCAACGCTACATCTTTAAACATCCCAGAGAAATTATTATTCTGCTCAATCCGATACTGTAACGGCTCTAAACCATCCAATACCAACATATTTTTATCTTGAAACAACAAATCTGCTAACAATTGCCCTTTCTGCTCATCTAACTTAGGAATCTCTTTCGCGCCAAAAAACGGCAAAGCCTCGGTAAAAAACTGCGCTGATGAATTCTGGGTTTCATGAGAACCTTGACTATAAAACGACCACGCAAACACTTTGTTAAACTCACCATAATTCTGCTTTTTAAAATGCTCTAACCACTGCCGCACTAGCGCGGTTTTGCCTACACCCCCAAATGCAATAATTGCTATCGCCTGTTTTTTGGAATTAATCGCATCAGAAATAGCTTGTAACTCGGTTTCGCGCCCAATGACATCATTATTAACAGTGGGTAAGCGAGATAAATCAACTTTGGATGGAATTTTACGGGGTTGTTCAGCATTAATGCCCTGATTAACGTGATTGCCAGTATTGATATTGGCGTTGGTTGCGTCGTGTATATTGATGATGGTTGTAGAATTGCTCATATTACAAACGCCTAATTGTCCGAATCTGGATTGACAGGATTTAATGATTATCTGGATTATACCCTGTCAAATCCATCAATCTTAAGAATCTTGCTTCGAACATCTTTAAAGCTGTAAAATTAATTTCATGATTTGAAATGGGGAAAAGATAATGCACAGTGTCCTATAACTGCTTGCATATCTAATCAATGGTTCAGCAATAACTTCAATCAAATATACAATATTCATCAAAGGGTAAGCACACAACAAATCATAGCAACCTCATTTTTTTGATAATATCAATTATAATATCCATATATAAGGAAATACTCATGTATCTTTTTAAACGCAGCCAAATACTGTTCGTCATACTGGCTATTCTGCTGACTGGTAGCTGTAGCAACGACACATCAGAACCCGCCGCGATGAAAGAATTGCTGATTTATTGCGGGATTACTATGGCGCACCCAATTACTGAAATGGCTCGCAATATGGAGAAAAAACTGGGGATACGGATTCGAGTGAATCAAGGCGGTTCAGAAGATTTATACCAAAGTTTAAAAGCCTCTCGTAAAGGTGATATTTATTTACCGGGGTCAGAATCCTATCGTAAAAATCATATGCAAGAAGGCTTGCTGGGCGATGCGGTACATATTGGCTTCAATCAGGCAGCCATTGTGGTCGAAAAAGGCAACCCTAAACAAGTGACAGCAGACCCTAAACAATTAGAGCGTAAAGACTTAAACGTTGTAATCTGCAACCCTGATAGCGGCAGCATTGGGCGTGAAACCAAGAAAATCCTCAGTCGCGAAAATATTTTTGAAAACGTCCTCGACAATGTTGTATATCTCACCACCGACTCACGCAATCTCAATTATGCGCTAAAACAAGGTGATGCTGATATTACTATTAACTGGAAAGCTACGGCTTTTTTTGATGAAAACCGCGATCATGTGGAAACTTTAGACCTCACACCTGAAATCACCACGCCCAAGCGTTTAGTATTAAATCAACTTATTTTTACCGAGCAACCTGAAGCAGTTCAAGCGTTTATGGATTATGCTATTTCTGCAGAAGGTCAAGAAATCATGCGTCGCTGGGGCTTTTTAGATGCATCAGGCAATAAAGAATAAATAGGGTATTTTAAGAGGTTATAAAGTGAGCAATCTTTAATCCTAAAAGGGTTGCTAGCTTTAACTATTCATGAGGAAATTGGCTTTATGTCAGCACAACCAGCGGCAAACCTCGATCCAGAACAACTGGGTCAATCACAGCAAAGAACCCATGGCTTGTTTATTTACGTGTTGGTTATTGTCAGTGGTTTTTTATTGTTGGTTGTACTTGATGGTGCATTCAGCCACTTAATTGCTACGCTAGATAAACAGATTGATAATGAACGCCAACGTCTGCGCATCGGTGAAGTGGTACTGCATGATCTTAAAGTGCTCGAAGCCAATATTTATAAAATGGCGATTACTTACAACTCACGCGGACAACGCTTGATTCGGGAAGACATTACCGAACGCTTGTCACAATTGGAAATGGCTTTAGATGTGTTAGAACATGGCGGCACGTTAGAACGGGAAACACGGATTAATATCGAAAGTCAGGACAATATGCGTCAACGCATTACCTACCAAAAAGACCCTAGCGAAGTCTTTGTATTAGAAGTAATCGACTTACGCCCGAAATTGCAAAGAATCCGTGAAAAAACCGCCGAACTGGGTGAAATGATGGCTGAAAATGACACCTCAAGCATACACACTGCTGACAATACGCAACATGCCCATGCCATCAAAAGTTACCTGCTCGCTGTACCACCTGAATTTATCCGTATGAATGAAAATGCAGCTCGCTTGTTATTCATCAGCAAACAAAAAACCGAAGAACTAGAACAGAAGATTCAGCAACGCACTTGGCTATATCAACTGATTGAAGGCGTGTTTTCTGCTTTGGTGATTGTGGTGTTTTCACTATTTTCATATAAATTTAACCGTAAACTGCAATTCGCCAACAAGCATTTACAAGATTCCAGTCTTGCCCTACTTTCAGCCAAACAAGCAGCCGAAACCGCCAACCGCGCTAAATCCGCCTTTCTTGCCAATATGAGCCACGAATTACGCACCCCTTTAAATGCGGTACTGGGTTTCGCACAAGTGCTGCAACATGACACTTCATTGAATGCAGAACAAAAACAACAAGTCGATACCATCAA
>JAOXRS010000190.1 GCA_025800385.1 Candidatus Albibeggiatoa sp. nov. NOAA | reverse complement strand
ACATGTGATTCCTGGGTCCTTGTATGTACCATATGTCGGTCGTATTTACCTGTATTTCAGCTGTATGTAGTCTTGTGTGTTAACCCAAATGTACCCATGTTACTCTGTTACCCTTATGTACTTGTATGTCACTCGCATGTCACTTGTGTGGTGTTTTAGTCAAGGATCCATTTTCATTTGTGAAAAAAATATATACAAAATCATGAAATGTCTTCCATTTCATGAATCAATAACACTGCATAATACTGGCAGATGATCCACTTGGCAAGGGGTCTTCGATCCATAACTTAACAAGCATTTTGACAACAACAACATTTTAATCTAATTGCATAATTAAGTTCGAGTCAATTTCAAAACACGTTTGTCAACAGAGTTGATTCCTTTAAGCTGCTAAATTCAAGGCTACCCAGCAGTACGTATATTTAAGTCACTCACCTGGACATGCAAGAGCTTTAAGAATATTTACTTTCAGTTGCCGTCCACGGACCACAGTTTATGATCAGTTCTTGGATGACAAACGGAATCCAGTTTCGACTGCTTTTCCCGAGTCTGTACTTATTATGTTCGGCAGATTATTCTCTTGACGGCAACCAAATCACTTGACACCGCATTCGCTGTTGTCCAGGAATGTTTGCTACCAAACTTTCTCCTCGACCGTGG
>JAOXRS010000178.1 GCA_025800385.1 Candidatus Albibeggiatoa sp. nov. NOAA | reverse complement strand
GACCCAATTCTTGTTACCTATATTGTCAAAAAACTCTCAACTGCAGAGTAAATATGCAATTTCAATAAACAAATAGCTCAGTGCAAACAAATCTATCATGACAAAGTGTTGCTGCTGACATTATAAACGTATTGCAGACAGCCGGATGTAGGCACACAGTATTGATATAATAGAAGTACGTTTGAATCATGAACCACATTGAAATATAAAAACCGAAAGAGAAACCATTCAACTTGTCTTCTTCATATTTAAACATTCTCCAATTCCATGCAAGTAATTTGCAAATGAATACCGAATATAATAGGATAGCATTGAGGCAGAAATTATAAAGCGCACTGGATCGGAACGGCGGAACCAGAATGATGTACCAAGCGGTGAAATTTCCTAGATTAAACTTACTTTTTGCGGGGCATGTATATGGATTACCAAATTAGTTCACAGTGTGCGCATATTCGAATTTCTATAAACAAGCGGAGCTTAATTCATCCAGCATACCATATCATCCGCGGAATATATGGTGAATGCGAACAATCTGTGGTATGGTAACAAAGCGGTGTCATATCGAAGCGAGTTTGTTTACAATTCTCCGAAGAACAGCAGCAGCTGAATAATCGAGCAGCTCACAATGAATCCACTTGGATTGTGGGGTCGAGTCTTCCTTGAAGGTCGTCCTCTTATTTCTTGTTTTCTTCCTCT
>JAOXRS010000161.1 GCA_025800385.1 Candidatus Albibeggiatoa sp. nov. NOAA | reverse complement strand
ATTGTGACAGGAGTATCAGGTGCAAGATACAAACCTGTGACAATGAGGAATATAATCGCGGAATACACGCCTACACCTGCATAAGCCCAACCTGGCTCTATTAGTACACCAGCTCCACCCGCTCGCTGGGATTGGTTTGTCGAGTTCTCCATTGCTGATTTGACCTTCTAATCAGCGACAGCAGTGCTGCAAAAATGGAGGCTTAGGTTAGATCACGCAGGAAATAAACGTACTTACCCAAAAATGATGGTCTAGCTTTGTTACCAAAAACTATATCTGTTTGAAATTAAGCTATTTACCAAGCTTAAGGTCAAAATGGCAAGTTTTGCGTGTTTATAGACCGAGGCGAAGTCGAGGACCATAAACGCGAAAAAAGGGGCCAATATAGCGCTATCCTCGGTCAATAAATGATAACGGGCAATCCCAAACGGGCAAGATAGCTCCACATCTTGACCGCTCGTGTAGCCAATTACAACGTAGGATTTGCTTCATTTTGCCCGCTTGATCCTCGATGAGAGAACACTAATCGAACGATTATTACTATAGTAATGTAAGATATTGAAAACGAATGATTACATAGAAACGTCCCGTTCGGTAGCCTTAATGTGAATGGCAAACGATCTTGAGGGTTTTTTTAGAGCAATAGAGAGATTAAGATTCCCGTTTACGGCAAACGGCAAACGTCAGATTCCCGTTACCCGTCAGCCGTGATTTACGTGACATTTTTCTGTTTAAGTTCCACGTAAACGTAAAAGATGGCGACAGACTTAGATGTAAACATTTTAACATCAGTTCACTTTCTCGAACTTTTTCTTCCTATTTGTGTATAAGCTGAC
>JAOXRS010000144.1 GCA_025800385.1 Candidatus Albibeggiatoa sp. nov. NOAA | reverse complement strand
GCCGCTTTGGTCTCTATGAAAATGTAAACATAAGTAGGGGAGACCGGGGCTGGATGGATCAATTTTCACTTAAGGCTCCATAACAGCTAAAATATGACAGATAAGCGAAAACTGAAACAACCAGGACGAAGATACATCCTTCCCGAACAAATGGTTCGTTATGTGTTTTGTTGTAAATAAACAAATAAATCTACCAATTGCGATTGAACTTGCCTCTGCAGCTGATGAAACATGCCCCAGTACCGGGGCGGGTTGCATCAACGTGTTATACCAATGGGAAACAGCAAATATGTAAACCACCCATATTTCTCGTGATATTGCTTTTATATCAAACAAACGCATCCACTTAGGTCTCCTTATGTCAGATACATTGTGGTGAGCCAATTTATGACGCTTATAATTTTTGAAAATTTTCTTGATATCTAAAATAACGTTGCAACATACCCCAACACACCCTCACCAACCTGCCCCAAATTTCCATTTTGGCTATACGACGCAATATAAT
>JAOXRS010000113.1 GCA_025800385.1 Candidatus Albibeggiatoa sp. nov. NOAA | reverse complement strand
AATCAATGAATGAATCAGAGGTCAGATCAAAAATTGCAATTTTGAAGAGTCCAAAATTTTGGAAGATCAGTCAAACAAATGAAGAAAAGCTAAATTCGTGGACGAATTCTTTTAAAGGGCGTGTAAAATGGGGGTATTTGTACAATAGTGAATGTGAAATCTGTAAATTAAAAAACGCATGTAATGATAAATGTAAACATAGACAGGCTTGTAAGTTGTATACGATTGTAAACGACGAAGGGAATGATGTTGTAACAATACAGAGGGTCCATGTAAACGCAAGATTGCCAGTGCGAGGCACCAGTGGGGCAGCTGGGTATGACCTGTCTGCGGCACAAGCTGCAGTTGTACCAGCACATGGTAAGTGCTTGGTAAAAACAGGTCTGAAAATGGCCCTACCCATTGGTTGCTATGGGAGGATAGCACCTCGGTCAGGGTTAGCTATAAAAAAGTTTATTGATATTGGGGCCGGTGTCATTGACGCCGATTATAGAGGTGAAGTGGGAGCAATTCTATTTAATTTTTCAGATGCAGATTTTGTGGTGAATCAGGGAGATAGAATTGCTCAAATAATATTTGAAAAAATACAGATCCCAGAAATAAAGGAGTTAGTCAGTTTGGGAGACACCGACCA
>JAOXRS010000112.1 GCA_025800385.1 Candidatus Albibeggiatoa sp. nov. NOAA | reverse complement strand
AGTGTGTTGTTGTTTTGAGAGTTTATATTTTGATCTGGTTAGGGTCATTGAAGGTTAGGCTATTTTAGCTTTTTCCGGGTGAGTACTTGAGTAAAATTTAGGGTGAGTGTGTGCCTCTGTGGCGTGCAGAGGTCAATGTTGTTTTCAATGCGATTGCAATTGTTTGCCGGCACGTACGTGTGTGATTTTAGTGAGGCAGTAGCCCCCTGCTCGTAGCGTATCTGAAGAGTTGATATTTTGATAAGATAACGGTCTTTGAAGGTTAGGCTTCCCGGATGGCTTTGTTTAGTAAATTGTTATTAGTGAAGGTAAAAGGATTTGTTTGCTGTAATGAAGGTAAATTTTATTTTTCAGTACTCTTTTGAAACGTCGTATATTGTATTGATGATTTGGCCATCGTTTCTTATAGGAATTGGCAGTATATGTGCAAACTTTGTAGAAAGCATTTTGTGAATTTGGTAATATAAGTGAAATTAATGTTAATCAAGTGAATGTATGTATCATGCATGTATAGTAAGAGCCAATAGTCATTCG
>JAOXRS010000111.1 GCA_025800385.1 Candidatus Albibeggiatoa sp. nov. NOAA | reverse complement strand
TCTCATCCATGATACGTTTGAATAGTGGTGACGTCATTGCCACTTCGCCAGCTGACTCTGGGCGCACACAATCGCAGCCGTAATGCTAAAACGCCATAGGCAAAAATTTATGATCGAATTATGGGAAAACCAATGTGATCTTATGTAAATAACCTAGTTATTCGTGTAGGCGGCATTTTTATTGATTATTTGAGCTCATAAAAGGCGTACTTTCTGTCCTAGTTCCGCTGAAATTAGATGCTAGAATAGACATGACGTCATTTTATCGACGCAGTCAGCTGCTGGGCGTGAATAAACTTGACATTTTCGCAACACACGCACCAAATTTCAATGTTTACACAATATTTCGCTATCACTTATTTATCTCGATCAATAAAGAACAGCTTCACAGCAATACTATTGATCTGAAATGTTTAAACGTAATAACGTACGCGCCGACGCTTGCGCCGACGCGCGCGCATTGTCTTGAAACGGTTGCGCCATGAGTGTCGAATCGATCTTCTTAGTAGATTTTCTCTTTAACGGATGGGTATTACCATCTTTTTTTTATATTGCATGTGATAGAAAAAATCGTTTCCTATATCATAAAGTATATTTCAT
>JAOXRS010000106.1 GCA_025800385.1 Candidatus Albibeggiatoa sp. nov. NOAA | reverse complement strand
ACATAATCTTTGGTTGCAGGCTCAGTGCTTAAATGAGGACTGGGTAAATTGGTTATTCGATTATTATTCATGTTTAAAGTACCTGTCATTACTTTTGATCCGTCGAGTTTCATATAATCATTAAGATCGCTTTTGTTAGCTTTGGAATCCACTTTATTATCCGTATACACCTTTGTACTAGCGTGATCGACAGCTGTAGGTAATGGCAAATTATCAATACTGAAGCCGTTCATATCAATAGGTTGAAGCATCTTGCCGCCCTCTTTCTTTGATAGGAATATCTCTCGCTGTGTTTCATAACTGATTACTTTGTTTAGATCCCCTTGGATTGGATAATTGTCTTTTGGGACCATGAGTGGTCCTATCATAGTATCACCGCTTTTTTCAACATAATTGAAATTATCTATAGCATTAGATATCTCATTGTCAACATACGCCTTATTACTTGCATGTCCATCGATTACAGGAGTTGGCACTTGAATATCATGAAATATTTTTTTCCCTTCAATTGTCTGATTTATTGAAGTAACCATTATGCTTGACTTCAATCTTCCTCCATATGAGTCATTATCCTTCAAATTGGGTATGTATAAACGACATTGGTTTAAATCCTGTAATTCGTTGATGAAATGCGATTCTTGGCCATTTTGATCTCTCAAGTACAAACCATTGCTATGAATACCACCTGATGGACTGTATATAACAGCTTTATTATTAGTAACCTTTGCTGGTAAAACACCATCGAGATATTGAGTTTTATTACTGACATATCCTTCGATCTGACTTTTTGTCATAACATCGCGATCCATATCACCGTTTTTGACATTCGTAAGCTTCTTATTTTCAATATCAAAATTGCCATTAGCATCAAGTTTATATCCAATTCCTTGAGGACCTGGAACTCCTTGAATATTAGATGAATCTGTTTTTGTTGTTGAACTGTGTTCATTAAAAAGTCCCATTTATAATTATTGGTTATATTATATTTTTCCATAAAAGTTTCTCTTTATCAGCTTCTTGGGTTTGTCTACATACAGAAAAGAGTACGGTTTATTAGTAGCATTAATATATTGGTCTTTATCAACACCTAATTCTCTCGATATCAAATTCCTTTCATTTGAGCTGGGGAATTCATATATACAGAAATGACTGCAATTCAACCGTATATCCTTGGGTGTGCCATAAAAAGACTGGCTCAGATATATTATACTACAGTTC
>JAOXRS010000094.1 GCA_025800385.1 Candidatus Albibeggiatoa sp. nov. NOAA | reverse complement strand
TATTTTGATCCCTGTGTCGAGATTTGCCTCAAAATCATGTACCTGTTTAATAAAAGATAACTTGTGTGTAATTAAAATTCACAAAATGTTTAGCTCTCCAAATTAAAAATCGTATCTCCATATATAAAAGCCACTGATTTGAGAACGAATTTTAATTTTTCATGATTTCTGCCAAACTGCTTCTAGTATGTGCTAACCTATTCGTTAATTCCCTCTGTTGATCTTTAATCATTCTATTGCCAATGGCATTTTCCCCAGAGAATGGAAGTGTTCGGAAGTGATACCGATGATATTCAACAAGGGGACCGCACTGGCTTAACACCCCATCTCTGTTATCCCATGGTGGCAAAGGTCTAATAACAATAGTAATTATTATTTGCGATCAGGTCTTTGGCTTTCTCATGGATAATTATTAACTCTCTTAAAGCCACCAGGGGCTTGCCAGTCTTTGTAATCAACAGATTTTCCCAGTGATAGGGATTTAGCTGTGTCCAACATCGAGCGCTGTGTACATGAGATTGATCACTGGATGTTGATTAATCGTCTTAAACTTAATAAGGATAAGACTGAACTTCTAGTGATCTCCGCAAAACATCTACCGAGACCA
>JAOXRS010000015.1 GCA_025800385.1 Candidatus Albibeggiatoa sp. nov. NOAA | reverse complement strand
CTGCTGATGTCGCCCAACTCCTGATGTACAGGGTGTGGCGTAGGGGAGACCGGGGCTGGATGGATCAATTTTCACTTAAAGCTCCATAGCAGCTAAAATATGACAGATAAGCGAAAATTGAAACAACCAGGACAAAGATACATCCTTCCCGAACAAATGGTACATTATGTGTTTTGTTGTAAACAAACAAATAAATCTACCAATTGCGATTGAAATTGCCTCTGCAACTGATGAAACCTGCCCCGGTACCGGGGCGGGTTTCATCAACGTGTTATACCAATGGGAAACAGCAAATATGTAAACCTCACATATTTCTCTTGATATTGCGTTTATATCAAACAAACGCATCTACTTAGGTCTCTTTATGTCAGATACACTGTGGTGAGCCAATTTACAACGCTTATAATTTTTGTAAATTTTCTTCATATCTAAAATAACGTTGCAACATACCCCGACCAACCTGCCCCAAATTTCCATTTTGGATATACGACGCAATATAATATCGATCATTTAAGTTAAACAGATCGGAAG
>JAOXRS010000021.1 GCA_025800385.1 Candidatus Albibeggiatoa sp. nov. NOAA | reverse complement strand
GGGGCATTTGTTCGTACCTGACAAACTTTAATTATCTTGTTTATCACAAAACGTAATCTAATTATTGATCTATTTTGGAGAATAGGTTATAGGCATCGGATAGGGTCATGTCGATATGTGTCTAGATATATGACGTATGCTTCGACTACATCGTATCAGTCACAACAATCGGATTGAGGCTATTATCTACTATCTTCACGTGAGCGTCGGTGAGACTTGGGAACGTCACAAGCTTACTGGATCTGTGGTGGAATCATTTTAATAGTGTTTAATCAGCTTTTAGATGAAACCTCCTAATTTAATGTTGGATATTCTTTTTCGCTCAAGTCCATCGGCCTGAATTCAAAAAGGATATCACCATGAAAATTACTAAGAGAGACTAAGGAGAGACGCTGCAATAATTCACCGCATGCAAAATTAAACACTTCATTTCAAAATGGCTCATGCACGCTATGCCTGCCTATGTTTTGCATCAATGTCTGAAGCACAAGCTGGCAAAGTTTTGCCAAAATCCAGCATTAAATCTACAGCATACCCCATTAATTCATTTTAGGTATCAGTATAACCCATTTCACCATCCACGCGCGGTCCGCTCTAGCGTTCATTCTTTTAACGAAAACCACCATGAACCATATATTTTTTGAAG
>JAOXRS010000252.1 GCA_025800385.1 Candidatus Albibeggiatoa sp. nov. NOAA | reverse complement strand
GCTCCAATAAATAGCCGCGGGCCACCTTAAGCAGAGGTTTATTTTGAAATGCGACACTTAAATGGCGGCCAGCAAGTTTAGACAACGCTGACTGTCAATACGATTTTAAGTCACTTCATTTATAGAAACTTCCTGATTTTTATTGTACAGTTCTTAATTACTGGCAAGATTTCAACTATCCAACGCCACACAATAAAAATACATCGATAGATGCGGAAATAATCTGGAATAATAGAAATATAAAAATTGATGGGAAACCTATCTTCTACAAGTCATGGTTCAAGAAAGGTATTATTCGTCTCCGCAATCTGTTAAATGAGAATCACAGCTTTCTTTCCCTGGTTGAACTTAAGGAAAAATTCAATTTTGTCACACCTTTTACTACGTATTATGGCTTAATTAAGGCCATCAAAGCAAAATGGAAGAAACTAAACAATACATCAGTCAACTGCAATACAGATTCTGCGGCGACTTCAAGCTCCAGCAGAACCACGCTTACCACCCGCGCTGCATACTCTTCTCTTCTAAATAAGATGACTGTACCCCCAACTTGTGAGAATAGGATTTTAAATAGTGGGTTTACTAGGGATAACATTCATGATGTATACTTGCTTCCGTTTACAGTCACGAAACAAGCAAAGTTAATTGCTTTCCAATATAAAATAATTCACAACGTTCTTCCAAATCAAGTGAGTCTGTTTCACGCCGGAATAGCTAAAAATG
>JAOXRS010000237.1 GCA_025800385.1 Candidatus Albibeggiatoa sp. nov. NOAA | reverse complement strand
AAGGATTTTTCATTATCAGACCTTTGATTTTTGTGCTAATTTGCACCTCCATCCGCTAGGGTTTTTGAAATTTAGACAGAAAATAGTTTCTCGTTTTTGTTACTTGCAGGCGAGTGCATGCTAGCCTGCGTCGCAGATAGTCTACAACCACCGATGTGTATACCGGGGGTCGTAGACTGTCTGTGACGCAGGCTAGTGAATGCAAGCGCGATCTCAGGCCTGTTACTCGTAGCTTCGCCGCTCATTGCTTCCTCTCTGGACTGTGAGAAAAATGATAGATTGCTCGCAGTCTATTTAATCAAGGTCATAATACCCCCAGCATGATCAATCGATGAAAATTGATGATCACAAATCAATTGATCAATCAAATGAATCGATAATTGTTAATTAACTGATATCAATTGGCATCGGCCAATCGATGACTAATCAAGGTTATAAAAAGGGGTTGACAGGCCTGCACGACTCCTAACCCATGTTTTAATAGTAAGCCGTCTTATTTCACGTGCTTTTTCGACCGATTTTGTTGTTTGCAATTTTGTTACGGGTAGAGTGGTTTGGAGGTTTATATTGTGACTGAAGAGAGCCTTAAAATTAGACTGCGAGCAGTCTTTTATTTTTCTTTGGGATAGTAGAGCGCGCGCGATCTGAGAATGGAGTGATTGCGTGACTACGAGCGGCGAAGCCGCGAGGAACGAGAATACATTGTCGCTTGCCGCGCGTGGCTCTGAGGATAAAAGGACGACCGCTCGCAGTCTACCTTATAATAAACCTTATTTCGCCTTCAAACAAAGGTCTTAATCTTTGTATTACAGGACATGCGGTTTTCGCGACATGTTTTTAGATTGACCTTTTGTTCGTCTGTCTGGCAAATTCGGTTTAT
>JAOXRS010000196.1 GCA_025800385.1 Candidatus Albibeggiatoa sp. nov. NOAA | reverse complement strand
CTTTGTCTTAACCATTGTAGCACGTGTGTAGCCCAGGACATAAGGGGCATGCTGACTTGACGTCATCCTCACCTTCCTCCGGTTTGTCACCGGCAGTCTCCTTAGAGTTCCCACCATTATGTGCTGGCAACTAAGGACAAGGGTTGCGCTCGTTGCGGGACTTAACCCAACATCTCACGACACGAGCTGACGACAGCCATGCAGCACCTGTCTCTAGGTTCCCGAAGGCACTCTCTCATCTCTGAAAGATCCCTAGGATGTCAAGAGTAGGTAAGGTTCTTCGCGTTGCATCGAATTAAACCACATGCTCCACCGCTTGTGCGGGCCCCCGTCAATTCATTTGAGTTTTAACCTTGCGGCCGTACTCCCCAGGCGGTCAACTTAGCGCGTTAGCTTCGCTACTAAAGGAATATAATCCCCCAACAGCTAGTTGACATCGTTTAGGGCGTGGACTACCAGGGTATCTAATCCTGTTTGCTCCCCACGCTTTCGTACCTCAGCGTCAGTATCAGTCCAGAAAGTCGCCTTCGCCACTGATGTTCTTCCCAATATCTACGCATTTCACCGCTACACTGGGAATTCCACTTTCCTCTTCTGTACTCTAGCCAAGCAGTATCGAATGCAGTTCCCAAGTTAAGCTCAGGGCTTTCACATCCGACTTACAAGGCCGCCTACGCACCCTTTACGCCCAGTAATTCCGATTAACGCTTGCACCCTCTGTATTACCGCGGCTGCTGGCACAGAGTTAGCCGGTGCTTTTTCTTCTGTTAACGTCAATGTCTAATGATATTAGCATTAAACCCTTCCTCACAGATAAAAGTGCTTTACAACCCGCAGGCCTTCTTCACACACGCGGTATTGCTGGATCAGGGTTGCCCCCATTGTCCAATATTCCCCACTGCTGCCTCCCGTAGGAGTCTGGGCCGTGTCTCAGTCCCAGTGTGGCTGATCGTCCTCTCAGACCAGCTAAAGATCGTCGCCTTGGTAGGCCTTTACCCCACCAACTAGCTAATCTTACATGGGCTCATCCTATAGTGATAGCTTTCAAGAAGAGGCCACCTTTTACCCGTAGGTGTATGCGGTATTAGCTTGAGTTTCCCCAAGTTATCCCCCGCTATAGGGCAGATTCCCATGCCTTACTCACCCGTCCGCCACTCTACTTACCCCCGAAAGGGCTTTCGCGTTCGACTTGCATGTGTTAAGCATACCGCCAGCGTTCAATCTGAGCCATGATCAAACTCTTCAGTTTAAATCTTTTAACTCTTTTTCTACTTTCCGATCAATGATAAATCACCAACCAGTCCGCAGATGAATAATACTTCTAAACGCAAGACTATTTTACTCAATTGAAATAGACTTTGCAGTTTTAATTTTGTATAATACAAATACTGCAAATGCCCACACAAATTGCTTGTTTACCCAAATTGTTTAAAGAGCTGCTTGAAGTTTCCCTCAAGAGAAGCTGCACATTCTAGCAAACTTCTTTTTAACTTGTCAACAACTTTTTTGTTTAATTTCAAAAGCTGCTAACTTTTAATTCTGTTCAACTCATCCAAGTTTTAACAATGTTACAGTTTTGTTTCAACTTGTTTGTTTTGAAGCGGTGAATTATACTCACCTTAAATTCTTTGTCAACCCTTTTTTTTAATTTTTTTGAATCGGCTTAAAAAGCTTTAACTCAAAATACAAAATCAAATTTTTTAGAGTTGTTTCACAAACTTACCGACTCGTTTGAGTTGTTGTCGCTGTGAAGGTGGTGCATTATATACACCTCAATTTCTTTGTCAACCCTTTTTTTAAATCTTTTTGAACTTCCTCTAAGTTTTAATCTGAAATCGATCTAAACTTAAGTTATGCTCAACTAATATCTAAATACTTATAAAAGGTTGTTTTCACTTAACTTCTGACTCAGCGTTCTTCCCACTGTGCCCCGTGAAAGATTGCGCATTATACAGAACCTACACCCAGCGTCAACTGCTTTTTACCATCTTTTTGTGATTTATTTAAACTTTCTTTAAAATTGCTTAGCAATCAATGGGTTAGGTTTTAGGTGAATTTACGCTTTTCTACTACTATCTAGTATACAGTGTATCGTTGTTTCTACTATTTATTGTAATCAATGCATCGCTTTCTCAATTTCGTAGATAGTCTACCTTTATAGACACAATCAATTATATAAGTATATAAGCAGTAAAAACTAAGTTATGACAGTTTGAAGCGAAGAAGGAAAAGCCTTAAAATTCAAATGAATTAGCATATTTAAGGTCATTACTCATGTGGCTTATCGTTTTCCAAATGATGATTTTAGTCGTTGCTGCCAGCATTTCACTACATCTATATAGTCCTATCCTGCTCAAAATACATTGGCTAAGCTTTACTATAGTAAGCCTGATAAGTTTGACTATTGCTTTAATACAATCACGTTTCAACTTTTTACAATTGGCAGCACTTGCAACACTTAGTCTCACAATTTATATCGAAGCCAGTTTCTATTATCAACGCCATGTTGTATTAAATAGTCCGCTTGAGGTACGTCAGCAATTGAGTCAGCACATTATTCTAGGATTCAAACACTATAATGAAGTTAAGCAACTTATAGATGATGGACTATTAAAAGGTGTCTTTTTAACACGTCGCAATATACAAGGTTTATCTTTATCTCAAGTGCAGTCACTGACTCATGACTTACGAAACTTACCATTACGTTGGTTGGCGACAGATCAAGAAGGTGGTTTAGTACAACGTTTGTCACCGCCATTACCACGCCAACAGGCTTTACATAAAGTGGTTACACAAGCTGGGGAAGAATGGCAAACCGTAGTTAAACAGTATGCTCAGCAGCAAGGCCACCATTTAGCTCAGTTAGGTGTTAACTTAAATTTTGCTCCTGTTGTTGATTTACCACCACAAGCCACATTCTGGGATCAGCATAGTTTAATTAGTGCACGCGTGATTGCAGATGATGCAACAAAAATCACACAAGTTGGACAAGCTTATAGCACCGTATTACTGGAAACAGGCGTATTACCATGTTTAAAGCATTTCCCAGGATTAGGCGATATTCATACTGATACACATTTTTTTAGTGCTGAATTAACCACACCCATTGCTGATTTACAGGCTAAAGATTGGCAGCCGTTTCAGCAAATTAGTCAACAATTACCTGTAGCTATAATGTTGGGACACATCAAATTGACTGAATTAGATCAACATTACCCCGCCTCTTTCTCGCCTACTGTGATTCAGTTTTTACGTGATGAATGGCAATATCAAGGTTTATTGATTACTGATGATTTTTCCATGTTCCCCATTTCAGCCAATCGTTTAGGTGTGGGTAAGGTTGCATTGCAAGCACTCAATAGTGGTGTAGATTTGATCTTAATCGCTTACGATTATCGTTTATTTTATCCTATGATGTACCAATTAATCCGTGCTCATCAAGATGGAAGGCTGGACTTAAACCAATTACAACGCAGTCAAGATCGGCAACAACGCATTCTTGGTATTTTAGATAATCGAGTCGATGAAAAAAAGGGACTTAATGATAGCTCTTGATTATCCTCACGACCCACCCTATAAACACTGCCAATTACAATAGACTATATATAGAGAGATTGGCATGAACTACGAAAAACTCACCACCAAATTCCAACAAGCGTTGGCTGATGCACAAAGCTTAGCCCTTGGCAGCGATCACCGTTTTATTGAACCTGCCCATGTGTTACAAGCGATGTTGAATCAAAATGATGGCAGCATCGGGCAACTACTCAATTTAGCGGGGGCAAACCTCAATCAATTACGCACTGAATTAACCAACGCTTTAAATAGTTTGCCAACCGTTTCAGGCAACGAAGGTGAAGTACATGTTTCCAACGATTTAAAACGGGTATTCAACATTACCGATAAACTTGCTCAGCAACGCAATGACCAATATATTCCCAGCGAATTATTCGTGCTTGCCTGTATTCAAGATAAAGGACAAATCAGCGGGATTTTGAAAACTGCGGGGGTGACTGTTCAAGCCTTAACCCAAGCGATTGAACAATTACGCGGTGGGCAAAATGTCAACGACCCCAATGCAGAAGACAATCGCCAAGCCTTGGACAAATACACCATTGATTTAACTGAACGCGCTACACAGGGCAAACTCGATCCTGTGATTGGGCGTGATGATGAAATTCGCCGCACGGTTCAAGTATTACAACGTCGTACTAAAAATAATCCCGTATTGATTGGTGAGCCCGGCGTAGGTAAGACCGCAATTGTTGAAGGACTTGCACAACGTATTGTGAACGGCGAAGTACCTGAAAATTTGAAAAACAAGCGTTTGCTGTCTTTAGACATGGGTGCATTGATTGCGGGGGCAAAATTTCGCGGTGAGTTTGAGGAGCGTTTAAAAGCCGTTTTACATGATCTTGCCAAACAAGAAGGACAAATCGTTTTATTTATTGATGAAATTCATACCATGGTTGGTGCTGGTAAAGCCGAAGGCTCAATGGATGCAGGTAATATGTTAAAACCTGCCTTAGCACGTGGTGAGCTGCATTGTGTTGGGGCGACCACGTTGGATGAATATCGTAAATACATTGAAAAAGATGCAGCCTTAGAGCGACGATTTCAAAAAGTACTGGTCGATGAACCCAATACTGAAGACACGATTGCGATTTTGCGAGGTTTGAAAGAGCGTTACGAAGTGCATCACGGTGTTGACATCACTGATCCTGCGATTGTGGCAGCGGCAACCTTATCCACCCGTTACATTACCGACAGACAATTACCTGACAAAGCGATTGATTTAATTGATGAAGCAGCAAGTCGGATTCGGATGGAAATTGATTCCAAACCTGAGCGAATGGATAAATTAGACCGTCGCTTGATTCAACTGAAGATTGAACGCGAGGCAATGAAAAAAGAAACCGATGCGGCATCAAAACAACGTTTGGACAAATTGAATGCGGATATTGAACAATTAGGCAAAGAATACGCGGACTTAGAAGAAATCTGGAAAGCAGAAAAAGCCAGCGTACATGGTTCGCAACAAGTCAAAGAAGAATTGGAAAAAGCCCGTATCGATTTAGAAACAGCCAGACGCAACAATGATTTAAACAAAATGGCTGAGTTGCAATATGGCAAAATTCCTGAACTAGAACGCCAATTAGAAGCTGCCAATTCTGCTGCTGAAAATGCCCAAGAGATGCAGCTATTGCGCAACAAAGTCACTGATGAAGAAGTCGCCGAAGTGGTGTCAAAATGGACAGGCATTCCCGTCAGCAAAATGTTGGAAGGTGAGCGGGATAAATTATTGCGTATGGAAACCGATTTACAACAACGTGTGATTGGACAAGAAGAAGCGGTCAGTATCGTAGCCAATGCCATTCGTCGTTCACGCGCAGGCATCGCCGATCCCAATCGCCCCAATGGTTCATTCTTATTTTTAGGGCCAACAGGTGTGGGTAAAACTGAATTGTGTAAAGCCTTGGCTAATTTCTTATTTGATACCGATGACGCAATGGTGCGGATTGATATGTCGGAATTCATGGAAAAACATTCGGTTGCGCGTTTAATCGGTGCGCCTCCCGGTTATGTCGGTTATGAAGAAGGCGGTTATTTGACCGAAGCGGTGCGCCGTAAACCTTATTCTGTGGTGCTACTGGATGAAGTGGAAAAAGCCCACCCTGATGTATTCAATGTATTGTTGCAAGTGTTAGATGATGGTCGTTTGACTGATGGTCAGGGTCGCACGGTGGATTTTCGCAATACGGTGGTGGTGATGACTTCGAATTTAGGCTCGCATGTGATTCAAGAAATGGCGAGTGAGGATAATTATGAAGGCATGAAAAACGCTGTTATGGAAATTGTGGGACAGCATTTCCGCCCTGAGTTTATCAATCGGGTTGATGATGCAGTGGTGTTTCATCCATTGGGACAAAAACAGATTCGTGCGATTGCCGATTTACAAATTAACCATTTACGTGAACGTCTCGCCCAGCAACATATTACGCTGAAAGTCACGGATGTGGTATTGGATAAAATTGGCGAAGCGGGTTATGACCCTGTTTATGGAGCAAGACCGTTGAAACGTGCAGTACAGCAAATGATTGAAAATAGTTTGGCGCAAGCTCTGTTACGCGGACAATTCCATCAAGGCAGCAACATTTTAGTCGGCTGGGAAAATGGGGAGGTTGTGTTTAGATAGCCTCATCGCAGGAGTACAAAATGCATTCAGTACTCCTGAGAAGACAACTATCTATTTTTTAAATAGCTGCAGTTGATAACAGTGTTGTGTTCCATTTCTTTTATTATTGGAAAATTTTGTAAAGGATTTCCCCAAATATAAAGTCGACATGAATGTTCCAATTCTTCATGAAATAATGGCAGCTCTTTTAGCTGGTTATTCTGTAAATCTATATAATCTAAGTTTTTCAATTGTTCAAACAATATCGGTAGCTCTTTTAGCTGATTATCGTTTAAATCTAATTCACTTAAGTTTTCCAGTTGTCCAAACGATGTAGGCAATTCTTTTAATTGATTATAACTCAAGTCTAAATCATCCAAGTTTTTCAGTTGTCCAAATGATGCTGGCAACCCTTTTAGCTGGTTATTACTTATATCTAAATCATCCAAATTTTTCAGTTGTCCAAATGATACTGGTAGCTCCGTTATCTGATTATTACGTAGATTGATAGAACTCAAATTTTGTAGCTGTCCAAATGATGTTGGCAGTTCTTTTAGCTGGTTTTCATATAAAACAAGTCCACTCAAGCTTTGTAGCTGCCCAAATGAGGTAGGTAGCTCTTTTAGCTGATTGTTATTTAAGCTTAAATAATTCAATCCTTTTTGTTGTCCAAACGATACTGGCAGCTGTTTTAAGTGGTTGTATTCTAGCCATAATTCTTTCAAATTTTGCAATTGTCCAAACGATGCAGGTAGCTCTTTTAGTTGGTTATAACTTAAATCTAAGAAGTTCAAATTTTGTAGTTGTCCAAATGAGACAGGTAATTCTTTTAATTGGTTATCTCTCAAGTGTAACTTCTTCAAATTTTGCAACTGCCCAAACGATGTAGGTAACTTTTGTAGCTGATTATTTTCTAAATGTAAGGTTTCCAAATTTTTCAATTGCCCAAATGAGGCAGATAGCTCTTTTAGCTGATTATTTTCTAGCCATAACTCTTTTAAGTTTTGCAATTGTCCAAACGATGTAGGTAATTTTTGGAGTTGACTATAACTTAAATGCAATTCACTTAAATTTTTTAATTGTCCGAACCATTCTGGCAATTCTTTTAATTGCTTACTACCTAAACTTAAATAGCTCAAGTTTTGCAGCTGTCTAAACGATGCAGGTAGTTCTTTTAACTGATTACCCGATAAGTGTAATTCACTTAATTTTTGTAATTGCTTAAACCATGCTGGTAATTTTTTCAGTGAGTTACTATTTAAATTTAAATAACTCAAGTTTTGTAATTGTCTAAATGACACTGGCAATTCTTGTAGTTGGTTACGACTTAAATTTAATTTATTCAAGTCCTGTAATTGTCCAAACTGTTCTGGTAATTTTTTTAGTTGGTTATCCCATAAATATAATTCATTCAAATTTTGTAGTTGTTTGAATGATTTAGGAAGCTCTTTTAGTTGATTTCCCCCTAAGCCTAATGTACTTAAGTTTTGTAATTGTCCAAATGATGCTGGCAATTCCCCCAGCTGGTTTTCTGTTAAACCTAAATAATGCAGATTTTGCAATTGTCCAAATGATGCTGGCAATTCCCCCAATTGGTTTTTTCCTAAACTCAGTGTATTTAAGCTTTGCAGTTGTAAGAATGAAGTGGGGAGTTTTTTGATGTTGTTTCTAGTTAAATCTAATTCACTTAAATTTTGTAGTTGTCCAAACCATTCGGGAAGTTCTTTTAGCTGATTTGCTCCTAACCCTAAATAACTCAAGTTTTGTAATTGTGCGAATGATGCAGGAAGTTGGGTAATTCTGTTACGATATAACGATAATTTTTTTAAATTTTTAAACTGTGTTAATAAGGTGAGTGTATTTGCAGAGAGTCCTATCCTATTTAAATTTAAACCAACAATATTTTCATGTTCATCAACTGCGTAACCGTTATACGACCAAATATCTATTTTATCTAAAGTCGTTTGTGATAGTTTTATACTGGTTTCCCATTGGAATTGTCTTATAAGTTGTAAATCTGTTAATTGATTGAATTGCTGTGAGTGACGTTCTATAGTTTCAATTTTAAGGTTATCATTATCATGTAACTTAGTCTGGTTAGCCGCAACAAATGTATGATGTGTAGCTTGAGTTGGAGACATAAAAACCAATAAACTAACAAAAAACAATGTTTCTACATATAAGTGACGTGTAAAACAAAATCCCTCTAAATTTTTATACATATAAAGCCCTTTTTAAAGCACAGCAACTTAAATTTGGTGATGAAGCTAAATATCTTTACTTATTGAACACAAATTAAATGAATTTATTTGAATTGTTTATCTTAACATTTTGATTAATGAGTATAAATAATATATGCAACACTTTATAGCTACTTTTAAACTAACGTGTATGCTGCTTTTGATTTTAGGTGCTAATACCTACGCAGCAGATACAATTTTAAATTTCCCAACCACAGCTGATGGTTTTATCCAACATCTCACGCCTAAAGCCTCAAACTCTCGTCAAGCCAAAGGTTTAGATAAGCCAAAAAAAGGTATAGCAGTAATTGAAGAAGACCAACCTAAAGTGGGCGCATTGATTTTATTTGATTTCGATTCTGCCAATATCAAAACTGAATCCTACGCATTGCTAAACGAATTTGCCAAAGCATTAAAAACAGGCTTGAAACAAGCAAAATTTGAAATTATTGGACATACCGATAATGTGGGCACTGAACCATACAATTTAGGCTTATCGATTCAGCGTGCAAAAGCGGTGAAAGATTTCTTAGTCAAAGGACTAGATATTGAAACAGAAAGATTGGAAATCACTGGCTACGGTGAAACCAAACCGATTGACTCCAATGCAACAGAAGTAGGTCGTGCACAAAATCGTCGAGTGGAATTTATGCGACTAAATTAGAAGCACTGACATAAAACTGGGGATATTTTAGTCAATTAGGAAAATGGACTAGTGAGTTTTTAATAAAAGAAGCAGGTAATATCTCAGCAAGACTATGTATTGTTTTTGTCTAATTACAAAATATGGCTTACTGAGCGTATTTTTTCGCAGTTTGTAAGTTCAACACGATTGAATATGATGAAAAATACTAAGGAATGGGCACTTCCTCCAACATATGATTGACTAAATCTTGACTGCTTTGTGGTTCGCCTGCGGCTGTAATACGGTGGCCAACAACACCTTGTAATACTGCCTGAATATCTTCAGGAATCACATATTCTCGCCCCGTCATCAATGCCCACGCTTGCGCACTATGCAAAATCGCCAAACCTGCCCGTGGCGATAAACCCATATAATAATGTGGTGAATGACGACTATAATCGAGCAAAGCTTGCAAATAATCGATCAATGGATCAGACACATGTACTTTTAATACTGCCTGTTGCATCGCAATCAAATCATCAACCGTACAACATGGGGTTAAGCTTTCAATCATATCGCGTCGATCACGACCTTTGAGTAAAGCACGTTCTGTTTCAGTATCGGGATAACCTAGCTCTAAACGCATCATAAAACGATCAAGCTGCGATTCTGGCAATGGAAATGTCCCAATTTGATGTAAAGGATTTTGCGTGGCCAATACAAAAAAGGGCTGAGGCAATATACGGGTTACACCTTCAACCGTCACTTGGTGTTCTTCCATGGCTTCGAGCAATGCACTTTGAGCTTTAGGCGTTGCACGGTTGACTTCATCTGCTAAAACCATTTGGGAAAAGATAGGCCCTACGTGAAAAGTAAATTGGTTCGACTCTTTATCAAAAATGGATACGCCGATAATATCCGCAGGTAACAAGTCGCTGGTAAATTGAATACGCTGAAAACTTAAATTTAAAACTTTGGCTAATACATGGGCTAAAGTGGTTTTACCGACACCAGGAATATCTTCAATTAGTACATGCCCGCGTGCCAGTAAGCAAGTCAATACTAAACGGATTTGATTTTCTTTGCCTAAAATAACTGTATTTATCTGCTCAACAATATTATCTAAAGTCGCTTTAAACTGAGACATATCGCATTAACTCGTAGATAGAAAATTAAATGTTAGCATAATTTCAGTATTTGGCTGCTGATTTGACATAAAAGAATGCTTGTCATTGGCTTTTTCCAACAATTAAGATAGGCGGCAGGCTTTTCATTTAAAACAACAAAAATGCTGATTCATTTAATTCGCCACACCCAACCTGATATTGAAACAGGGACTTGCTACGGTCAAAGTGATATACCGTTAGCCAAGTCATTTGAAACTGAAAAACAAATTATTCTAAATCAGTTAAACGCACAATATGATGCTGTATTCACCAGCCCATTATCACGTTGCACACAGTTAGCACAGCAGATTCCAACCCAATATTATCAAACTGATGAACGATTACTAGAAATGGATTTCGGCGTGTGGGAGTTGAAAAATTGGAATGACATTCAGTCAGCACAATATCAATTATGGCTAGATGATTTCGTGAATCAGCCAGCCGAACAAGGTGAAAGTTTTGTACAGCTTTACCAACGTGTTACCAATTTCTTAGAACAGTTAGCAAAAGCAGATCATGAAACTGTGGCGATTGTCAGTCATGCGGGTGTGATTCGTGTCGTTTGGTCGTGGTTGTTAGATATTCCCTTACAAAACACCTTTAGATTGCAAGTGAAATACGGTGATATTTGCAGCGTTCGCTTAAATGAGGAAAAAATATATTGCTCAATTTATCAAGGCATTATGTGACCATCTAAAAAGCCTACAACGTAAATGGTAAATAAATAATTATCTGAAAATACACTGTAAATTTTTTAAAAATACAAGGCTTGATCTTAAGCTAAAAAGACCAACATACTGACGACTGGTCATTGTTAATTGCTAATTGATCCGTGTATCATTCACGCTTAAAAACTTGGGCAAGAGAATATCCGTAAATGGAAACAGAATTAATCGACGCAGAATTAGAATCCGAATTACAACACCAACAAGGCTTAGAACAGAGCTTTGATAGCAACACGCCAGATTGGGACGATAACGCGCTGGCACAATTTAAAGTGATCCGCCGTAACGGTCAATTAACCGCATTCGACGCGAATAAAATTTCAGCGGCATTAACCAAAGCATTTTTAGCTGTAGAACACTCTCAAACCCCATCCAGCCGAATTAAACAAGTTACCCAACAATTAGCCAAACAGGTGATTGTAGGCATCAGCCGTCGTTTAAAAGCAACAGGCAAAGTCCATATTGAAGAAATTCAAGATCAAGTCGAATTGGCGTTAATGCGTGCAGGCGAGCATAAAGTGGCACGTGATTATGTGTTATATCGAGAACAACATGCTGCCAAACGCGCAGAACAGCAAGCTAAAGCGGTGGTGAGTATGGTCGATGATGATGGTACATCGCAGCCTTTAAATGAACAACGTTTACGCCAAGTGATTAATGAAGCATGTAATGGCTTAGACGATGTAGATAGTGAAGCGATTATTCACGATAGTTCAAAAAATTTATTTGATGGCATCAGCGAGCGTGATTTAAACAACGTATTGATTATGACGGTTCGCGCCATGATTGAGAAAGAGCCAAATTATACTTATGTGGCTTCGCGTTTATTATTAGATCGTTTGCGTTCTGAAACTTTAGCCCATATCGATCATGCTCAGCATCATTTAACTGCGGAAAAAATGGGTGAATTCTATCCTGAATATTTCAAACAATATTTAGAGCATGGTATCAAGTACGAATTATTATCACCTGAGCTAATGAGTTTTGATATTGAGCGTTTAGGGCAAGCGTTGCATCCTGAACGTGATTTGAATTTCACTTATTTAGGTTTGCAAACTTTATACGACCGTTATTTCTTACATTGGCAAGATACCCGTTTTGAATTACCTCAAGCGTTTTTCATGCGGGTTGCAATGGGCTTGTCTGTCAAAGAAGACGACCGTGAAGCCCGTGCAATTGAATTTTATGAGTTATTGTCTAGCTTCAGCTTGATGAGCAGTACCCCGACTTTGTTTAACTCTGGTACGTTGCGCCCTCAATTATCCAGTTGTTTCATTTCGACTGTGCCCGATGATTTAGATGGGATTTTTGGCGCGATTAAAGACAATGCCTTGATGCAAAAATGGGCGGGTGGTATTGGTAATGATTGGACATCTGTGCGTGGCATGGGTTCGGTTATTAAAGGTACAAATGGTCGCTCGCAAGGTGTTGTGCCGTTTTTGAAAGTGGCGAATGATACGCTGGTCTCTGTCAATCAGGGAGGCAAAAGACGAGGAAGTGGTTGTGCTTACTTAGAAGTATGGCATATCGATATTGATGAGTTTTTAGAACTACGTAAAAACACAGGTGATGAACGTCGTCGAACTCATGACATGAATACAGCTGCATGGATTTGTGACTTGTTTATGCAGCGGGTACATGATGCGGGACAATGGTCATTATTCTCACCTGATGAAACCCCTGATTTACATGATTTATATGGTGCAGAATTCCAAGCCCGTTATGAACATTACGAAGCATTGGGGCAACAAGGCAAGCTGAATATTTATAAGCAAGTTTCAGCAGTTGAGTTGTGGCGTAAGATTTTAACTATGTTATTTGAAACAGGTCACCCTTGGATTACGTTTAAAGACCCATGTAACATTCGTAGCCCGCAACAGCATACAGGTGTGGTGCATTCTAGTAATCTTTGCACAGAGATCACTCTGAATACGAAGGCGTTTTCTGACCCTGCTCAAAATGTCAGTGAAGGTGAAATTGCAGTTTGTAACCTCACCAGTGTGAACTTGCCAGCCCATATTGAAAATGGTGTGCTGAATGAAGACAAATTAAAACGCACTGTTACCACAGCGATGCGGATGTTGGATAACGTAGTGGATATTAATTACTACTCCGTGCCACAAGCCAAAAACTCCAACTTGCAACACCGCCCTGTTGGTTTAGGCATCATGGGTTTCCAAGACAGCTTGTATAAAATGCGCATTCCTTACTCATCACAAGAAGCTGTTGAGTTTGCAGACGAAGCGATGGAATTTGTGAGTTACTATGCGATTTCAGCATCCAGTAACTTAGCGCAAGAACGTGGCAAATATCCTAGTTTTGATGGCTCGTTGTGGTCACAAGGTGTACTACCAATTGATAGTGTACAACGCTTAAAAGCGGAACGTGGCAACAATGATTTGAAACTCAATACAGGTGCACGACTGAATTGGCATAGCTTGCGGGATAAAGTCAAAACCCAAGGTATGCGTAATTCCAACACAATGGCGATCGCCCCAACTGCAACGATTTCAAATATTTGCGGCGTGAGTCAATCGATTGAGCCAACTTATCAGAATTTGTTTATCAAGACGAACTTGTCAGGTAGTTTTGCAGTCATCAACCAGTATTTAGTACAAGACTTAAAAGCCTTAGGTTTATGGGATGATGTGATGGTCAATGACTTAAAATACTATGATGGTAGTGTGCAAGACATTGAACGAATTCCTGATAACCTTAAAGAACTTTATGCAACAGCATTTGAAATTGCACCAGAATGGTTGGTTGAATGTGCATCAAGGCGGCAAAAATGGATCGATCAATCACAATCGCTTAACTTATATATGAAGGAAACTTCTGGTCGTAAACTGGATGCATTGTATAAATTGGCGTGGATTCGTGGATTGAAAACCACTTATTACTTACGGACAATGGGTGCAACGCGGGTACAAAAAACCACTGTGCAAGCAACTGCAGCTATTCCTTCTCCTATTCCAGAAGCTCCAAAAGCATGTGCAATCGATGATCCTGATTGTGAAGCTTGTCAGTAAATAAATGATGAGGATTGGTTACTATTTATCTGCTAATCCTCACATCATAAATTAAAGTTCAGCTTTCAATATGACTATTGTTAGCTGAGCTTACTCAATCTCAATGCTGCTTTTATCAAAAACTATTCAACTGTTTTTTCATCTCATATTTTAGATCATACTTTAAGTTCACATATATTGTTACCGATATTTCACCGAAATTATCTGAACTATTAATTCACAGTATTGTCATGTAAACGCCATCATAACAACACAAAGAAACTTTACGATGCCCAGTTTTTGGCAGTTAAACAAAACGAGGGTTTTTATGAAAAGTTTAATTTTTGTCGCTGCAAGCTTGGTCTCGATGACGGCTTTTGCAGACGTGGCGACTTATAATGCTGAAACAGGTCAAGTACATATTCCTGAATTGCAGTTGGTCGGAGATAATACGGGCGCAACTTATAGTGTGGATATGCAACAACAAGATGATAGTTTTGCCGTTTCTGCTATTGATGAGATTGCACCGCAAACAACTCAAGTTCAATTAGGCGCACGCCCTTACTATTTAGTCGAAGATATGGACGATAGTGAACTAAAAACAAAGTTACAAGGCTGCGCAAATCAACCTATGAAACCCAGTGATTTTTCTATTGGTCACCGTGGTGCGGCAATGCAATTTCCTGAACATACCAAAGAGTCTTTCATTGCTGCAGCGAGAATGGGTGCAGGCATCTTAGAATGCGATGTGACTTTTACTAAAGATAAACAACTAGTTTGCCGTCATTCTCAATGTGATTTACACACAACAACCAATATTTTAGCTACGCCTTTAGCAGAGAAATGTTCTGTGCCTTTTACACCTGCTGATCCTGCGAATGGTACACCTGCGACAGCACAATGTTGCACCAGTGATATTACATTAGAAGAATTCAAAACTTTATGTGGCAAAATGGATGCTGCTGATTCAACGGCAACAACGGTAGAAGAATATTTAGGCGGTACTGCAAATTGGCGTACGGATTTATATGCAACTTGTGGCACGGTACTCACTCATGCAGAAAGCATTGAATTATTTAAAGACTTAGGTACTAAAATGACTCCAGAATTAAAGTCACCTAGCGTTGAAATGCCTTTTGATGGTTATACTCAAGAAAATTATGCACAACATATGATTGATGAGTATAAAGTGGCAGGTGTAGAAGCCAGTCAAGTATTTGCACAGTCTTTTAATTTAGATGATGTTTTATATTGGATTGAAAATGAAAGTGAGTTTGGTCAGCAAGCGGTTTACTTAGATGGTCGTTATGATGATGAAACGTTTAATGTGGTTGATCCTGCAACTTGGAATCCAAGTATGAATGAGTTAGCGGCTCAAGGTGTGAATTATCTCGCACCTCCTATGTGGATGTTAGTGAGTTTAGATAACAATAATCAAATCGTACCTTCTGCTTATGCTCAAGCGGCTAAAGAGGCGGACTTAGGTTTAATTACATGGACATTAGAACGTTCTGGCTTATTAGCATCTGGTGGTGGCTGGTATTATCAAACTATTACCAATGCTACTCATAACGATGGTGATATGATGGTGTTATTGGATGTATTAGCACAAGATGTAGGTATTGCTGGTATTTTTTCTGATTGGCCTGCAACAGTGACATATTACGCAAATTGCATGGGCTTATAATATTCTATACATTTGTCTCGCTCTCAAGTTTTGCTTGGGAGTGTGTCTTTTAAATAACAGCTACCCCATTAATCCATTCTATTTTTTTCGTTTAACAGTTCCGCATCAATTTTTTTCTAACTTGATAATTTTTTTTAAACTCTTACAATCGATTGCCTGGTTTTCTAAAAAAATAATTATTTAAGATATGAAATTTACATTCAAAAATTTAGGTATTTTCGAAAAAGAAACAACGCTTGAGTTAGGTGATCTTACTATTATCTGTGGACAGAATAACACAGGGAAAACCTATGCAAGCTATGCTATTTTTGGCTTTTTAGATACGTGGAATAGAAATATTGATTTTGATATTCCAGAGCAAAAAATAAAAGAACTATACAGTAATGGTGTAATTGAACTTAATTTAGATGATTTTGCAGAAATTGCAGGACAATCTTTATCCAAATTATCTATTCAATATTCTAGCTTTTTACATAAAGTTTTTAGTACCAGTGAAGATTTCTTTCAATCAACTCAATTTGTTGCTCATTCTTCTGTAGAAAAATATGTCGATACGGTAATAGGGTCAACAATAACAACAGTAGAAGGAAAAGAGGTCTTAAAATTTGAAAAGCAGAAAGACTTCAATGTATTACAAATATCATTACTGGTCGAAGCTAATAAAGATAAAAAAACTTTACCGTCTACTCAGATGATTACCGATTTTATAGATTTTAATGTTGGTCGGTCTCTGTTTAGTTTCCCTAATCCTTTTGTTATTTCATCAGAAAGAACTGGAGTATCTCTTTTTCATCGTGAACTAGATATAAGTAAAAATGTGATAGTAGAGCGTTTACAAAATTCAGATAAGCAGCTTCAAGTAGCTGATTATTTTGAAATGATTGAGGAGGCAACTTCTCGTTATGCAAAACCTGTCAAAGAAGGAATTGATTTTGTTAGAGATATTATAGACATTCATAGTAAAAAGAAGAGTGAGCTTATTAAAGAAAACCCAGAGTTTCTTAGATTAATTCAAAATATTGTGGGTGGTGAATATCAAGTAAAAAATGACCAAATAATATTTGCATTTAGAAAAGGTCGCCGAAAAGAAAAAATTCCGCTTTATATGGCTTCATCAACTGTAAAATCCATGTTGGAACTTTATTTCTATATCACTTCCATAGCTAAAAAAGGTGATATTTTGATGATTGATGAGCCAGAGCTAAACTTGCATCCAGCCAATCAACGTAAATTAGCTAGATTATTTGCTCATTTAGTGAAAGCAGGCATTAAAGTGTTTATCACAACCCATAGCGATTATTTGATTAAAGAGCTGAATAATCTCATTATGTTGAGTAATGATTTTGAATACAAAGAGGAAGTACTTAAAAATCTCAAAGATTACTCTCCTGAAGATAATTTATCACCATCTCATATTAAAGCTTACATTGCAGATAAGAAAACACTGATACCAGCTCCCATTACAGAGTATGGTATTGAAGTGGAAAGTTTTGATGATGAGATTGATGCAATTAACCATGCCTTTAATGAAATTACACTTGCTTTGGGTATTTAGATATGTCTGATAACAAAAAATTATCTGATATTGAAAAATTTAGAAAGCTTGTCAATTTGAGTGATGAAAAAATCAATGTTGAAGTAATTGGACGAATTGGGAATGGTTTTGTTACATTTTTAGAAAAAAGTAAAGATGCAAAATTAAAGCAAGTAACCATTACAGGCTTGGATGTTAAACATACATTTGCTTTTCAACTAGATGTGAAAGAAGAAAATAAAGATGTAAAAAAGTATCGTTTGAGTCCATTTTTAAACCCTTCTCTTGCCAATATTACGAAAGCTTGTGAGGGTGTTATATTTACTGTTGTTGAAAGTGAGTTGATTGTTTATTTATGTGAACTAAAATCTAAAGCTCCAGAACCCAATGAGTATACTAAGAAATTTAAAAGCTCAGAGTGTTTCATCTTTTATTTAGAAAAATTGGCCAAAGAATTTATGGGTTTTGATGGCAAATTGATTATTAAAAGATTACTTTTTGATAGAAAAAAGAACGCCACTAAAACACCAACTAAAGTTTATAAAATCGAAAAAGAGCTAGTTAAAAGTGAAGGTATCGAAATGGAAATATATTATATTCACCATCTAAACCCATATAAAGATGAATTTCTCAATGTTAGGCATTTACAATAGTTCCCAAATAAAAAGCTGTTTCTAATAATAGAATAAAGGCAACTCATTTTGAACGACGAGCAACTATTACGCTATAGCCGCCAAATTTTACTACCACAAATTGATGTGACGGGGCAGGAGACTTTATTAAATTCAAAAGTGCTGATTGTAGGTGTAGGTGGTTTAGGGTCGCCTGTTGCTATGTATTTGGCTGCTTGTGGCGTAGGACATTTAGTGCTAGTCGACCATGACGATGTTGAACTCTCTAACCTGCAACGCCAAATCATTCATACAACCGATAGCATTGGCACACCTAAAGTCATTTCTGCACAACAAACCTTAAACGCTCTAAATCCAGAAGTTGAAATCACCACATATCAAAATAAAATCGAAGACATTACCCAAAATCTCACTGACATTGACGCAATTATTGACTGTAGTGATAATTTTACGACACGTTTTGTCCTTAATACCTTCAGCCAGCAACACAAAATGCCACTGATTTCAGGGGCAGCTTTACGCTTTCAAGGCCAGCTCACCAGCTTTTTACCAGCGCAAGCTAATAGTCCCTGCTACCATTGTTTATATCCAGATATGGAAACTGAGCAAGAAAGTTGCAGTGAGTCTGGGGTTATATCGCCTTTAGTTGGAGTAATTGGCAGTCTACAAGCGATAGAGACCATCAAAATACTCTTAAACATTGGCACTAACCTGTGTGGTAAACTAATGCTATTCGATGGTTTCACCATGCAATGGCGCACCGTGACGTTAGCCAAAGATGACCAATGTCCTGTGTGCGTAAACAAATAGCTCAGATTATTGGAGGTGTGGGTCATGACTGTCACCGTGAAATTTTTTGCCAGTTTGCGTGAAAAAGTAGGAACGGGTTCAGTGCAACTCAATGCAAGTACACCACTGACGGTTGCACAAGCTTGGTCACAAGCCTGCAATGAAACCCCGTTGCCTTCACACGTACTAATGGCTGTTAATATGGAATATGTAGAACCTACGACGGTTTTACATGATGGTGATGAAGTTGCATTTTTTCCACCTGTTACAGGAGGTTAACTGATGAAAGTCGTTGTCACAACCGAACCGTTTAACGCATGGGAATACATTCAAGACTATGAACAACAAATGCGTTCACAAGCCTTACAATGGGGTGCTGTGACAACCTTCGTCGGCACAATGCGTGACTTCAATGAGGGTGATGATGTACAAGCGATGTTCTTAGAACATTACTCGCCAATGACCGAAAATTATTTGGAAAAAATCAGTCAAACCGCGATGTTCCAATGGGAAATTATTGACACACTGATTGTGCATAGAGTCGGTGAAATTGTCCCACAAGATAATATTGTACTGGTTGCGGCATGGGCAGCACATCGAGGCACAGCGTATGAAGCCAGTCGCTTTTTGATTGAAGAATTAAAACATAACGCTCCATTTTGGAAACATGAAACCCTAACAAATGGTGAAAAACGTTGGGTGGCGGCCAATACTTCAGGTGAAGCACAAACCAAGATTTAAATTGTAGGAATTAGACATAATGGAACAGTTCGATATTGTTGTTGTCGGTGGCGGCTTAGTTGGTGCAAGTTTAGCTGCTTGTTTACGTCATTTACCATTGAAAATTGCGATTATCGAAGCCAATCCCCAAGCTGTTCCCGCTGAAAATGATAACCGAGTGATTGCTTTAAATTATGTCTCGCGCCGTATTTTTGAAGGCATGAACGTATGGCATAATATTGAACCTCAGGCTGAAGCAATTAAACATATTCATGTTTCAAACCGTGGTCATTTTGGTATTGCTCGTTTACCGCATCATTTATTAAATTTGCCCGCTTTAGGTTACGTCGTTCGCGCCAAGCATATAGGCAAAGGTTTACACGCAAGCCTAGAAGCAACCACAGTGATTGCACCTGCACAAGTGACACAAATCACCACTCAAGACGATAGCGTACATATCGAATATCAACAACAAGATCAAACTCAAACTTTATCTGCTCGTTTATTAATTGCCGCTGATGGCGCGAATTCTCAAATTTGCCAACAACTTAATATTCCGATTCATAGCCAAGCCTACGATCAAACGGCAATTGTAACCAATATCACTGTCGATCAATCACATCAAAATACTGCTTATGAGCGTTTCACTGATACAGGGCCTATTGCATTGTTGCCTGTCGCAGATAAACAATTCTCTTTGGTTTGGACAGTGCAGCATGAGGAAGTTGATGCTATTCAACAATTAGACGAATCTGCATTTTTAAATATGATTCAACAGCAATTTGGTTGGCGAGCTGGACGTTTTGTCGCGACTGAACCACGTTTTGCTTTCCCGTTGAGTTTAAGTTACTCAGAACATTTGACTACACAGCGTACGGTGATTATGGGTAATGCTGCGCATACTTTACATCCTGTTGCTGGACAAGGCTTTAATTTAGGTTTACGTGATGTGGCCAGTTTAGCCGAGGTGATTAGCAAAGCATGGGAGCATGGTCAACATGATGTGGGGGCAGATGGCTTATTACACACTTATGCAAGCTATCAGTCTGACGATCAGAAAACAGTGACATGGTTAACGGATGGCTTGGTGCAAGTATTCTCTAATAATTTTACCCCATTAGCTGCCGCAAGAAATTTAGGCTTATTGGCATTGGATGCGCTGCCGCCTGTGAAAAAATACCTGATGAGACAAATGACAGGCCTCAATAGTTATCCTTCGAATTTGGCGCGAGGCCGTAAAATGCTGTAATCAATGACGCAAGTGCAAGCATTTGTCCGTTAGTTTTTATATTAACCCAGTAGTCAACATAAATATCATTCATTGTAAAAAAACATGAGTTAACTCAATATCAAAGGAGATTTTGTTGTGGCTGAAAGAACGATTAGTGTAAGAGATGGCGGCGATTATGTTGAAGGTGATAAGGTTGCTGGCGATAAAGTGATGGGTAACAAGGTTGATAAACAGGTTTCAATTGGTGGCAATGTTTCTGGTTCAAATATTAACCTTGGTGATAATGTCAGCCAAACTTTAACCGCGGACAATCGTAGTTTGGATGAGTTATTAGCAGAATTATCTGAATTGATTAAGGCATTCCCTGATTCAGAAGACAAGCAGGAAGCCCTTGAAGAATTCGATATTATCAAAACAGAAACAGACAAGTCGCCTGAAGAGCGAAAAGATAGATCACTCAAAAAATCTCTTTCTTATTTACCTGAAGTATTACAGCGTATTAGCGAATCTACAGCGGCAATTACAATTGCTGGATTAATTAAAGGCATGATTTAAAATTCTTATTATATTTCTATCTCGCCAAATAAAAAATGCTCTAACCATATAATCAATCAATGGTTAGAGCATTATTCTCACAAACTTAAAACATAGAAATTAAAGTGTTTTCACATACTCAATGATTGCATCAAGCTCTGTATATCCCTCCAATTTCGGGTCTTTCAATGGTTTATCGAGTTTAGGACCAATAACACCATTGGCATAAGCACCTTGCTTACCCGAAAAGTCATGACCTTGATTACTGTTTCCAGATAATGAAGTGTCAAGAATAAACAAGCCATCCTTTGTATAGTTTTGACCTTTTTCTAGTCTTTTTTCAAGGACAGTCTGATTTTCTTTACTTCTTACATTAGTTTGGTCTAAACCTACATTTTCAGAATCAAATGCGACATTGCCTAATACAACATATCTAGGCCGCTCACTAGCAGGTTTTAACAAATCACGTAAAGTAGCGATTGAGCCATTGTGTAGAAACGGTGCAGTTGCCCAAACACCATTTAATGGACGGGCACGATAACCACTAGTTACTTGTAAGCAATTAGGGCGAGACTCTTCAAGGGTTTCTTGTTTTTCAAAAGCATTATTTTGATACCAAGCATCAATAGTTTGTGAAACCATTGAACCAAGAGCTAAGGCAAACAGTTCACTTCCACCATCAGAGAAAGGAATTGTGACTAATTCGTACTCACCTGTTTCTTTTCCTTCACTATCTCGAACTGGAGCTTGAGTACATAATTCACTCTTAAGACCGACACCTGGTGTTGTTTCATTGGATGGCACATTATCTATACCTGCTGTATTCACATGGCGTTGTTCTAATACATTTTTTTGGGCAGGGTCTGTACCAATAACAGTCTGAGGTATAATCTTGAGATGAAGGACCTTATCCTCTGTAAAGTATTTGCACTGTTTGTGTTGTTCTCCACCAATAAGTATATCTCTGCATTCTAGATTTTCAGCTTCTTGTTTAGTAGAAGGTGTTGCAAACCACTCAATAGGCTTGTAGTCTGTTTTAGCTAGGGTTTCTTCAGGTTTCAGTGGTGGAAGGTGACATTTTTGGCAATAATCTTCGTAAAGTTCTTCACCTTTTTGTGCTAAATCTGTATTAATAGAATCTAAACCAGCGGCATCAGACCATTTAGGAGAAAGTAGACCCCTATTTTCTGCAGCTACATTATATTTATCAGGATCATTATTCATATTCTCTAAGTCAGGAACTGTCTTTATTAACTCTTCCAATGATTTACTTTCTTTACCAGACTCCTCTTCTTCTGACTCACTTCGTTTACCACTTAAAATATATTCTATCCATATTAAATCTTTTAGTGGAATAGAAGAAGAAAAGCGACCTTCATCAGTTGGAGATGATACATCTAACTCTACATTTACACCCAATGCTTCACCTGCATTACGGACTAGCGGCTGCATAATAGAACCATCATATTGCACCCAGTCAAACCAGCTACTGGTCCAAATATGAGGATAATTTACAGGCGCATCGATTGGCGCATAATTTTCAAGGCGGCTAATCTCTTTATGAAATACTTGATTGCCAATACGATTTAACGCATCTAAACGTGAAAAACCTTCTGTCACATGAATAATATCAACATTTTTTAAGCCATACTCAATGACACCAATGAGGTCTGCTGATAATTGTTTTTTTGTTGCTTGTGAATATTCAGCACCTAATACATCACGTGCGAAACGATCAAAACGTGTACCATTACCTAAAATAGGATATTTTGCAGAAATGGCTAATTGACCTAATGTTGCAGAAATTGCTTTAGTCAGCTGTCCCAAGTCTGTTGTGGCTGCACCGCCTTCAATGACATACTGTGTGTTATTGTGAACTAACTGGCCAGTATGGCAAGCTGCACAAGTAAATCCAATAGCTGTTTCCTTGCCTTTAACTCCAGGGATATTTTGAACAGGTGTTTTTGCAAAACCGATAGGTAATCCATCAGGGTTATATTTTGATCTTTCTACAAAAGTAGAGCCTGCTTTTTTGCCATAACAAATATGCCAAGACTGCTTAGTATCATCTTCTGTACACTTTGCTCGATTGGTAATAAAACCAAAACGCTCAAGATAGGTATAATCACTAAATTTCTTACCTTCGCCAGAAGACCAACCACTAAAAAGAACTTTTCTTTGCTGAGGCTGAGGTAAGTTAATAAACCATTCATAAGGAACAGGCAATGTTTGTGTGCCTTGGCTTGTATGATGGTATCTCTCAGCTGTAGTAAGTTGCCAATTTTGCTCATTAGCTAAAAACTTTTGCTTATCCACTTTGCCTGTAATAGCGGCAATTTCTGGCAATTTCGGTGGTGTTAAGCCTTCAGCTACTAAACCAAGCTTAGATTTAATCAGCGAAAAAGCTACAACTAAAACAATAATAATCAATAACAGTAGTAGCCATCGCCACCACCGATTTTTTTTCACTTGGGTATCGTCCATTATTCCTCCATAAAATAATCATTATTAGGGAGGCAGATAATACCATATGATAATAAAATTATAAAAACAGTAAATTAGTTAAAAATTTTGCTTATATGTTTTTGAATCAAATATTTTTATGATGAAGAAACGGCTGCGGATTAATTAGAAAATATTAATAAATTTATTCAATAAATGATTTACTAAGCAAGTGATTTCTATCTTTAACCAAAATAGATACTGTGTTTAGAAAATTTCTGTAAAACCAAGGAATAATTTTTCTACATCAAAGGTCTTTATAGATAGCAGCTAACCATGGTTGCTTTTTAGGGATACCCCAACCCTGAAACTCATCTAACCACGATGGAGAATATGTCATGAAACCAGTTATGAATACAGTGGTAACCAGCGCATTATTCCTTGCTTTAAGTAGCGTTTCTGGCCAAGCCTTAGCGGGTAAACCTGGATTTGAAAAATGTGCAGGTATTGTCAAAGCAGGTATGAATGATTGCGGCACAAGCAAACACAGTTGTGCAGGCCATGCTAAAGTTGACAGTGACCCAGAAGAATGGATTTATGTACCAGCAGGCACATGTGAAAAAATTGTTGGCTCTACTTTAAAACAAGCAGCTGAACCTGTTGAAGAAGCCCCAGCAGAAAAAACCTCTGAAGTTGAACAACCTGCCCCTGAAGAAACTGTTGCTGAAACCACAGAAACAGAAGCAAAAGAAGGTTAAGTCTATAAGTTACTCATTTATTCCACCGTATTTTATCCTCGATGCGGTGGAAACTATCATTTCACAAAAAAGGTAATTGGTGCAGTTTCTAAAGTTGTGGCCTGATCACGCCATACTCGCGCTTGAATCACATGCTGCCCTCGAATTGGAGACCATAAATAATGCCGAATATTCGGTGCGGTAGTCGCAATGATTTCTCCATCTAATAGCCAATCAATATGTGAAGCCTGTGTAATCGGATTGGTTGATAATTCAAACTTGAACTGTTCAAACTCATCTGCAATCCGTGGGTCTAACGCAATCTGTAAACCTTCTGTTGGTTGGCGTAAATAAATACGATTTGGTGGTAAAGCCTTTTGCCTGACTTGTTTAGTTTCTGCTTGGGTGGGTTCTGTACTTGCAATAAATAATTCCATACGGCTAGGGCAGGTTTCATTTTTAGGTAATCCCGTGTCGCGACAAATTTCAACAGACACTAAATCAGGACTGCGATATAAAGGCTGAGTTTGCTCATGTCGGTTTAACTCTGCAAATACGGCACGTAACACCAAAGCCGCTCCACTTGCTCCAGAGACTTGAGTCATTGGTTGCTGGCTTAAATTGCCTAACCATACCCCAACTGTATAACGATGATTAAACCCTAATGTCCAAGCATCATGATAATCTGTTGAAGTACCTGTTTTAACAGCTGTTTCTATTGGTAAACGCAATAAAGTACTGCGGCCAAATTCTAAACGCCTTGCATCTGCATCAGACAAAATATCTGCAATAATACTCGCTACTTGAGGAGAAAAAATCTGCTCACCCATTTGGCTATCTGCATATAGTTGAGATTGTAATGGTTTAAAAACACCCCGATTGGCCAATACGGTATAGGCTTGAACCAATTCCAATAAACTAACTCCGCCATTGCCCAAAGCCAAGCCTTCACCGTAAAACTCCGCAGTTGCATCTAAACTATACATTCCCAGTTGCCGCAAAGATTTTAAAAAGGTCTCTGCACCAATATACTGAACTGCACGAATCGCTGGAATATTCAAAGAATTACCCAAAGCATCACGTAAGCGCAATTTGCCATAATGATGTCGACTGTAATTTTGATAGGTGTGCAAACCTGTACCGACGGGGGTAACAAGTTGTGAGTCATCAATCAATGTTGCTGCTGTCCAACCTTTTTCCAAAGCCAAGGCGTAAAGCAAAGGCTTCAAAGTTGACCCCGGTTGGCGCGGCAAAGTAATCGCATCGTAATGAGAAAATTGCGCATCATTATTAGCATTGACCCAAGCCAGAATTTCCTGTGTTTGATGGTTTACAACCAATACCGCACCATTACCAACTTGACGTGTTTTTAAATCAGCTAAACGCTGTTGCAAAATAGAGGTGATTTTCTTTTGTAAACTGGCATCTAAAGTTGTACGAATTTTTGCATAACGTGGTGTTTCAGATTGAACTATGTTTTGTTGTATATAATTGACAAAATGAGTGGCTTTGATCGGCAAAGCAAAATCATGAATACGCAAAGGCTCAGTTAAAATCGCCTGATAATCGTCCGCTGTAATTAAATGCATCGCCAATAAACGTATCGCTAAATCCTTAATCGGTCGTTCAATTTCATACGTGCCTTTTTTCAAATCTAACCGACTGGGTGAGCGCACCAATACCGATAACGCCATCATTTCTTTTAAATTTAACGTCTGTAAATCTCGGTTAAAATAATAACGTGCAGCTTGCACCACACCGCGTTTTTGTCCTGCATACGGCACTTGGTTTAAATAGAATTCTAAGATTTCCGCTTTAGAATATTTTTGCTCATATAACGTCGCTTCAAAGCCTTCTAACCAACGTGACCAAAACGTCCGCGGACGAGGGTAAATAATTCGCACCACTTGCTCTGTAATCGTACTCGCACCCCGCACCACTTCCAATGATTTGATGTTTTGCCACATTGCATGAGAGCGAGCAATCCAATCCATGCCCCCATGCTGATAAAAGCGTTTATCTTCAGATAAAACAAAAACTTGTTGTAAAATTTCAGGAATTTCATGCAGCGGCACATAATCATGTACATTCCAACGATTCTGATAGGTAATATTGAGTGGGGTTGCGTTGCGATCTAAAACTTGAATTTTTTTTGCGGCATAATCTGCCAAAGATAATGATTCAGCGGGTTGACGCATATGTTGTGCAGTTTGCTGCCAGCCCCACAACATAAATCCTAGTACACTTAATGCTGCAATAATCTTGAGAGTAGGACGTATCATGATTACCAATGGTGCGATTCAGGAAAATTTGATTGTAGCATACTCTATAACAGCTATGATTTTATTCAATAAGTTTCAGTTTTATATGAAAAATAGACAATACATCGTAATATATAAATTTTATAGACTTAGAGAAAAAATTAATTACCAGCTGACAATCACTTAATGAATGCTTTTAGGCAAATTTGATAAGCCACACAAGCCTTTTTAAAATATGTCATAATGTTGATTATTTCTTAACTCGGTCTATAAAAAGGAAACAATATGGCAACTGTTGAATTGACAAAAGAAAATTTTCAATCTTATGTTGAAGGTAATAACTTATTAATTATTGATTTCTGGGCACCTTGGTGTGGGCCTTGTCGTTCTTTCGCGCCAACTTATGAAACTGTTTCTGAGCAGCATGAAGATGTGGTTTTTGCAAAAGTAAATACAGAAGAGCAACAAGAATTAGCAGGTATGTTTAGCATACGTTCAATTCCAACATTGATGATTTTCAAAGAACAAGTAATTGTTTTCTCTCAAGCGGGCAGCTTGCCTGAGTCTGCATTACAAGAAGTAATTGGTAAAGCGAAAGATTTAGATATGGACGTTGTGCGCGCTGAAATGGCAAAAGAAGAACAGCAGTCAGCATAATGATAAGCACCGCTTAAGTGTCTGATATGTTTAAGCGGTACTTTTCTACTCATTATTTTGCTTTAGCCTGTAAGTCTGCATGATAAGAAGAGCGTACTAATGGCGCGCTGGCGACATTCTTAAAGCCCATTTTCTCACCTAACTCCCCTAATTGCTTAAATTCATCAGGTGTAACATAACGTTGTACTGGCAAATGGTAACGGCTTGGTTGTAGGTATTGACCTAAAGTCAGCATATCACAGTCATGATCGCGCAAGTCTTGCATCACTTGTTCAACTTCAGCAATTTCCTCACCTAAGCCTAACATTATACCTGACTTGGTGGGCACGTCTGGCTGTTGTTGTTTATAGGCTTTGAGCAAGTCCAGTGACCATTGATAATCAGCACCGGGGCGTGATTGTTTATATAAGCGGGGCACAGTTTCCAAGTTGTGATTAAACACATCAGGCGGAGCTTGTTTAAATATTTCCAACGCTTTTTCCATACGGCCACGAAAATCAGGTACTAACACTTCAATTTTTAAATTGGGTACAACTTCACGAGCAGCTTGAATGCACTGTACAAAATGTTCTGCGCCACCATCACGCAAATCGTCACGATCTACAGAAGTAATAACCACATATTTTAAAGCCATGTCGGCAATAGTTTCTGCAAGCTGTTTTGGTTCATCGGGGTTTAATGGTTCTGGTCGCCCATGCGCCACATCACAGAAAGGACAGCGGCGAGTACAAATATCACCCATAATCATAAATGTTGCTGTACCACCAGAAAAGCATTCATTTAAATTAGGACATGTGGCTTCTTCACAGACTGTATAAAGCTTATTTTTACGCAATTTAGATTTTAAATTACTGACTTGATTGCTGTTAGGGATTTTAATCCGAATCCAATCAGGTTTACGAATTGGTGTTTCAGAAGGTTCAATTTTGATCGGAATACGAGCAGTTTTCTCCTGTCCTCGTTGATGCTTTCCAACTTTAGGGTCAATTTTATTCATGGCGGTGCTGCTTGCAGTAATAAAAAAATTCTATAGGTGATTATAGTAGCTTTTAAATGAAATGGGGAAAGTTTGTTGATTTTCAAATAAGAAATAAACTTAGGACTTATTATTGTATTTTACAAAAGGGCTATATTTACACTTGAGTGAGTAGTCATAATAGCCCTTGAATTTTTATTGTTTTAGCACATTTAATTATTCAAACGGTCGACCGAATTGGGTAAGCATCCAAATCACCAGCAAATATAGTCCTAATAACGATTGAAAACCACTGGCTGTACGTATCCAACCTTTGCGAACACGTAGAACAATATCGCGTTTTTGTACTTGTTTAATCCAGCCACCAATATTGTATTGTCGCCAACCAATTTGGAATGTAGTTAATACACTAAAATAAAGTGAAATGAGTAACACTCTAAATTCAAACTTTAGCCAAGGCAAGAAACCTGTTTTTTTAGGGCGAAATCGTAGTGGATAACATATATCAATACCTTGTTTGCCTATTTTAATACCTCTACGTTGACTTTTGGTATATGTTTTTGATTCCCACAGTACTTCAAATTGGTTGTGTTTGGGGTCAAGACGCAAAGCATACCAATAAATCAATGTAAAAAAAATTATAATCCAAAATATTAATATTAAAGCTCTTTCTGGATAAAGCCCATAAGCAGTTGTCCAATTAAATACCACTCTATTTACCCAGGCTCGTAATTTATATAACCCCCCTTTATCGATATCACCTTCTTCTATACGGGTTTGAATTAGGTTAGTAGCAACCCGTTCTGCTTCATATAAGCCGTTTTTACGTAACTCATCTCTAAGAGAAATTAATACTGGGCTGACGGCATGGAGTTTATTGCTATAGTAATCAACATTGTTAAATAATTCTGATCTTTGCTGAAATGTAGGAACGAGTGATAATGGGTTAGGGACTGCATCTAATGCTGGGGAAAATTTACTATTATTAAAGTTCGCTTCAAAAAAGTGCGTGTTTGAAACAATGACACCAACTAAATTGGTGCTAGTCAAATTGGCTCGTTCTAAATTAGCATCAGTCAGGTTTACACTTTCCAGCAAAGTATTATTTTCACTGCTCATTTTTTTTTGTTGAGAGCTATCTTGCTCTGATAAATCAGCTTTAGTGAAGTTAGCCCCTTTTAAATTAGCTTTTGTAAAGTTTGACCGAGATATTCTTGCACCAGTAAAATCAGCATTGCGTAAAACTGCTTGTTCTAAGTTGACAGCATCTAGTGTTGCTTGAGTGAAATTAGTATCTATTAAATTAGTTCCAGTAAATATTACATCATTCATATTTGCCAGAGTAAAATTACTATTTTCAAGACTAGAATTACTAAAATCAGTTTCACTTAGCTCTGCTTGCGTAAAATTACTATTTTCTAGCCTTGAGCCAGTAATAGTAGCTTTGTCTAATTGGGCTTGTGTAAAATTACAATCAAGCCCGCTTTTAATTTGAGATAAGTTGGCCTCTGTTAAATTTGCTTTAGTAAAATTAGCCTTCTTTAAATATATTGCCCCTGCTAAGTTAGCACCTGATAACTGAGCCCTTGATAAGTTAGCATTATCTAAATCTACACCCGTTAATCTCGCATTATTTAATCTAGCTTCAGCTAAATTGGCATTCCATAAAATTGCTCTTGTTAGGTTAGTATCGTTTAAATTGACACCATATAAATTGACACCATATAAATTAGAATATGCCAAATTTGCTTTTGCAAGCTGCTCTTTGTCTAATAACCTTAAGTTTTGCAAATCTACTCCACAAAGGTTAATTTTTCGAGGGTCTTGTCCTAGCTTATTTTTATGAATTAAATCAAACAATTCTTTTTGTTCTTTTATTTTTTTATCCTTTTCATTATTGTTGCCATTTTGGGCTGGCGTTTCTTCATTATCTGAACTACTCTTTCTTTCATAAAATTCTTGCAATTTTGAATCAAGCATTTTTTTCCAGTTTTCATGATGTGGCTTCCATCTCTCTAATAAATTGTTAATTTCATTTGTTGTAAATGATTGTTCGTAATAAGGAGGGACTGCACCACACTTTTCTATCAGTATTTCAGCGTGATACTCTTCATTTTTATCTTTTCCAAGTACTGCTCCTTCTAAGTTAGCATCAGTAAAATTGGTAAGCCACAAGTCAGCACCTTGTAATTCTGCACCTTGTAACTCAGCTTCTTGTAATTTAGCTTCTGATAAATCGGCATTTTGTAGATTAATTCCTTTTAATTTGGCTTCTTGTAATTCAGCTCCTGACAAATTAGCATGCTGTAGGTCAGCATCTGATAAATTAACCCCTTGAGCTTTAATATCAATTAAGGATGCAAATTTTAAGTTAGCCCCTGATAAATCTTTTTTTCTTAAATCTAATGAATCTAAAATAGCACCACATAGATTGAAATTCACTCTATATTTAGATAGACTATCAATCTCATTTTGCTTAACTTTTACACCCACGCATTGAGCATTCTCGCCACATTCCTTTATAATATTCTTTGATACTGCTTTAATTTGATTATTTTTTTTAGCTTGTTTACATATTTCAACAAGCCGATCTTCTTTATTCTGGTTATTGGCATATACCTGATTCATAGAAAACAATATAACAAACAATATCAAATATTTTATAAACAACATTGGAGGCTATTTCCTATTGTTGACCTGTTTCATTAGCAATGTTAGAAACAGAGCATTCTGTTATTTCTTTGTATAAATTGTGTTCAGTTAAAGTGCTTTTATTTACTTTTGCCTTAAACAGATTAGCAGTATCTAATTCTTGAACTCTGATGAAATAAGCTTTAGAGAGGTTAGTATGCACCAAGTTACTATCAGTTAAGATTGCTTGGGTTAGATTGGCTTTTGATAAGTCAGCTTTGAAAAAATTAGCCTTAGTAAGATTAGCCTTAGTAAGATTAGCTTTTTCCCACTCTAACTGATTTTTTCTTAGCATTGTATTTTCTACTGTCTGGTTATGTACAGCTTCCGATACGGTAGCCCAAGCTAAATTGGATTCTGATAAGCTTGTCCGTGTTAAATTTGCACCAGATAAATTTGCCCAAGCAAGATTTGCATGTGATAAGTCTGCTCGTGTTAGATTCGCACCTTCTAAATTAGCTTCTGAGAATTCAGCTTCTGATAGCTGAGCCTGTGTCAAATTTGCACCTTCTAAATTAGCTTCTGAAAAATTGATATACTTGTTTTTTTCTTGATGCTCGTACCTATCTCTATTTAGATAGGTCAGATTAGCATTTGATAAGTTAGCTTGAGTTAAATCTACCTCTGATAATTGAGCTTGGGTCAAGTTAGCATTTGATAAATTTGCTTGAGTTAAGTTCACGTCAGATAATAAGGCTTGGGTAAAATTAGCATTTGAAAGGTTTGCTTGAGTTAAATCTACATTTACTAACTGGGCATGAATAAAAGTAACTTTGCCAAAAGGATTTGGTATTAAACTATTAGATAGTATTTTTTTGATAAAACCATTCTTTTCAGAAAGGAAATCCCAAATTAACCCACTTTCATCATAAAAGAATAATAACTCACTTATTAAGCTTGGGTGTTCATTTAGAGTATCTTTATTTACCCATTCATATCTATTTATCTTTATTGCTATAGATATTAGCTTATTTTTTAAAGGTAATCCCATAATAAATTGGATAATTGACAATACATTTTCATAATCATGAAACAATGCCATTTGCTTAAAAAAACTAGAATTAAGTAAATTAATTTTTGCTAAGTTAGAGTTAGTTAATTCAGCTTGAGCAAAATTAGAGTTCAATAAATTAGCCTCACTCAAATTGACATCTAGCAATTTAGCCTGAGTGAAATCAATCTCCAATAAGTTAAAGCCTGATAAATTTATTCCTTCTAATGCCGCATTTCTTAAAATAAGTCTAAATAGCACTGTTTGTGCTAAATCTGTCTTAAATAAACTAGCTCCAGTTAAGTTAGCCCCTGACAAATCAGCTCCAGTTAAGTTGGTCTCTGACAAATCAGCTCCAGTTAGATTAGCCTCTGACAAACCAGCTTCAGTTAGATTAGCCTCTGACAAATCAGCTTCAGTTAGATTAGCCTCTAAAAATAAATATGCTTGCGATAAATTTGTATGGGTTAAATTGGCTTGGGTTAAGTTAGAATTTAATAAACCTGTATATTTTAATATTGCAAAAGAAAAGTTTATCTTAGACAAGTCATAACCAGATAAGTCTAATCCAGTTAAATTAGCTCCACATAAATTAATTTTGCGTAGGTCTTTAGTATTGCTAATGCCTGCAAGGTATTCCTCTTCAGATATATCGCCTTCTTCTAGCTTTTTATCAAGCCCATCACTCCATTGTTGATGCAAGGGTAGCCATTGTGCTAATAAAGCATCAATTTCAATTTGATTAAATTTATAATCATTGTAAGGGGCTGAACTGCATTGCTCCTTTTTATCGCTACTTTGATTATTTTCCGCATGTAGATTGAAAATACAAAAAGAAAATAAAAGAAAAGCAATAACTCTCATTATTATAAGCTGGCTGGTTATCATGATATATCTCTAGTGAGGCTCTAGTTCAGATGCTGTTTTTTCTTGCGTCCAATAATCTTGTTTCTGATAAGAAATACAGCGATTAAGGTCAGGTATTTGCTCTTGCAAAATACTATAACTTGGAGTACTAATTGCCGATAAGTTTAATTGATATATATTGGTATCTTTAAAAATAGTATCACTTAAATCAGCTCTTGAGAAATCAACATTATTTAAATTTGCAGAGGTTAAGTCAGCTTTACTTAAATCAGCATCTGATAAATCAGTTTTATATAAATTGGCATAGGTTAAATCTGCAGCAGTTAAAGTTGACCAATATAGATTCGTATAAGCCATATTTGTTGCACGTAAATTTGCGTCACTCAAATTTGCAAACCATATATCTGCCTTACTTAAATTAGCTGTTGATAAGTTTGCCTTAGATAAATTTGCAAGAGATAAATCTGCTTTAGTTAGACGTGCATTGGATAAGTTAGCCTGAATCAAATTTGAATTACTTAGCTGTGCACGATTTAAATAACTTTCCAATAGCCTTGCTTGCCTCAAATTAGCATAAGATAAGTTTGCTTGGGATAAGTTTGCTTGGGATAAGTTTGTTTGAGTTAGGTTTGTACTACATAAACTAGCTTTTCTTAAATTGGCAAAAGCTAAATTTACCATTGATAAATCTCTATTTGACAAATCTAGCCCACTTAAGTTTGCACCACACAAATTAAGTTTACATGTATTTTGAGAGTCTTTTGAATTGTGAATAGCATTTAATTTCATAGCTAATAATAAGCTACTAGATTCTTGTAACCATTCTGTTATTTTTTGGTTTCTATTCTTTACTGGGTATTTACCTAATAATTCTTCATCTTGTTTAGCCTGTTGTGCAAATTTATAAGCATAAGAAAGGTTCAGTTTTAGTAACATAAACTTATCGAGATTATCAGACTCTATTAGTTGAAACCATTTGATGATTCTATATTTGTGTTTATCTGCTTTAAATTGTGATAACAACTTAGGAATCAGCTTGAGTAGCACTTCATACTTATCTAAAGAAAGCCATATATTTTGTTGCCATTCCTGATGCTTTGGTAATGTCACCTCTAATAATTTATCCAATTCTGCCTGAGTAAAATGTTGACCATAGTGAAATGGAATAGATTTACAGCGGTTAACCAATTCACCAAAAGTTAAACCCGCCTGCAGATGTTCTTTTTTAGTAAACTGCTTTTTCCCTACTACTATTTCTTTAAAACTAACATCTGTAAGAATTGCTTGGGCAATATTTGCATTTGTTAAATTAGCACCTTCTAGGTTGGCCTTTGTTAAATTTATATGGCTTAAATTAGCACTAGTTAAATCAACTTGCTCTAAATTAGCTCCAGTTAAATTTGCTTGTTTTAAATTAGCATTCTGTAAATTTGCTCCCATTAAGTTAGCGAGAGCAAAATTCATTTTAGATAAATCTTGATTTGATAAATCTAACATTGCCAAATTAGCACCACATAAATTAATAGGTTTATCTTCTAAGAATAATAAATCATCAAAATTTTGTTGTGTTAACTCGGCTTTGTAGTAATTACTTGTTGGTAAATTTCGGCATTGTGCTAAAAATTTCTTTAAGGTTAATTCTTTTTCTTTTAAAACAGTTTTTAAATCTTCACTAAGCGTAATGCTATCTAAGCCTTTTGTTTTTGCTAAAATTGTTTTTGCAGACATACCAGCCTGAGTCAAATTAGCTTTTGATAAATCAGCCTGAGTCAAATTAGCATTTGACAGATCAGCTTGCTTTAAATTAGTACATGATAGATTAGCATGGGCTAAGTTAGCCTTTGACAAGTCAGCACTTGATAGGTTGGCTTCTTTTAAGTTTGTAAAAGATAAGTTAGCTCCTGATAATCCTTTATCTAATATTTCTAATTTACTTAAATCAGCCCCACATAAATTAAGCCTACGTGGGTCTTGGAGGTCACATTTATTTTTAAAATCATCAAAGCTCATTGATGCTTTAGAATCACACTCATTTTTCCATTCTCGATGTAATCGCAATCGATATTCTAAAAGCCAATTAATGGAATTTTGAGTAAAGCAATGACCAGCATAATAAGCAGATACCCCACATTTTTCTTTTACATCTCTAATTCTTTTTTTTTCTTCACCTGTAAGTGGTAGTTTACAGTTTTTTTCTTCTTTAACTTGAGTTTTAAGCTGTTTATCTGCTACTTCTTCTGCATACAAGGCTAAAGGAGAGTAACACACCAAAATAATAAATATTTTTATAATTATAGACATATGATCCACTCAGAAATTAACCATTAATTACTGAGAAGCAATAGTACTAAATAATTATTTAAAAACAAAGGATATTTCTATATCTTAATGGGAATTAGTTTTTTGTATAATAAAATCAGAATTTTAAATTGATTTCATGGATTTGCTTAAGGAGCTTTGAATCTTAATTTTTCAATAAATAATAAAAGTTTTTATATAGAAACCACTTGAAATTTAAAGATAAATACTGCATAGCCAATGATATTTAAAACTCTTAAGTTCAATAACTAAAAAATATTAATGGGTATATGGCTTAAATTTAACGTTGTTATCGAATATAGTAAAAAATTTCAAATGGATTCTATAAGCTAGACTACTTTAAGGGCGCAAATAAGAGTAACTTTGTTCTTGCAGTTCCACAATCCGCATTGCACCTGATTGGACAATGCCTACACCATCAACAATTTTGGGGGCTTTGCCTTGTTTTTTAGTGACTTTTTCTAACGTATTGCCGCACAGTGAAAAATGAATATTTTGCATGGCTAAGCTAGGCACACGTTTGCTGGCAGGGCTTTTGGGGGTGAAAATACTGAGCCCAGGGCCATAAGCCACAACTTCAATCACCACGTTATCCACACCAAATGCCTTTTGTAGGTTAACGGCATTATTTAAAACAATATTATGGGTTTGCGGATCATTGGTACTGACTTGAATCACGACTTTGTGCTCGGGCTCAAAAAAGTCGTCGTCTTGATTGGCAAGTGCCACATTACTGGCTAATAAACACAGGCTGAGAATACTTGCAATTGTATATTGTGTTAAATTGTGAATCATGCTTTCCATCCTCCAAACAGAAATAATAAGACACTATCAACTTTATACTAAGCGGCAATGATTGAAAAGCGTTGAGGCAGCTAAATCTATTTCACTTTATTCATTTGGATACTCATTATTATGCGACAAACTCACTGGGAAAATATTTACCAAACCAAAGATCATAAATCTGTTAGTTGGTATCAAGAAGTGCCATCGATTTCTTTAGAACTATTGGATAAAGTGGAGGCATCACCAGAGCAGTCTTTTATTGATATTGGTTGTGGAGCATCAGTGTTAGTAGATCATTTGCTAGAACGAGGGTTTGATAATGTAACGCTCATTGATTTGTCGTCAGCGGCATTGGATATTGTTAAACAGCGTTTAGGTGATAAAAGCCAGATTCCAACTTATATATCACAAGATATTACAGATGATTCATGGGTGCAAAGCTATGATATTTGGCATGATAGAGCGGTATTTCATTTTTTAACCCAGCAACAAGATCGGCAATGCTATATGCATAATTTGCTGAAAGGACTCACGCCACAAGGTCGCGCCATTATCGGTACATTTTCACTGGAAGGGCCCAATATGTGTAGTGGATTAGATATTGTGCAATATGATGCAGACAAAATGCAGCAGGAGCTGATGGGTGATTTAGTGTTAGATTCCACAGAAACACACACCCATATTATGCCAAATGGGTCAAAACAAGAATTCATGTATTTTATTATTAAGCGACAATAGGTTTCACATGAAAAAGCGATACTCAGCTTACGTTGTCCAGTATCGCTTACCATGTAGGTTACGTAATTAAAATATAACTAAATCACTCCAGCACGTAGCAAGTCATGCATGTTAAGTGCACCCACTAATTTGTCATGTTCATCCACAATAAGTAGTGCACTGATTTTATGTTGTTGCATGGCTTGTAATGCATCGACTGCGAGGCTATCTTGCTCGATCATCACACAATTGGAAGTCATAATTTCGTTAACAAGTGTGTTATGTACATCCATTTGTTTATCAAACGCACGTCTTAGATCGCCATCCGTAATAATGCCTTTTACTCGATCTTCATGGTCAACAATCGCCGTAATCCCTAGGCTTTTACTATTCATTTCCACAATGGCATCACGTAAAGTCGTTTCTAATGGTACTTTAGGTAATTGATCGTCACTGTGCATAATATCGCTGCTTTGAAGCAGTAAACGCTTACCTAAACGGCCACCGGGGTGCGAGCGAGCAAAATCATCTGCACTAATCCCTTTTGCTGTAAGCAGTGCCACGGCCAACGCATCACCCATCACGAGTGCAGCAGTGGTACTAGAAGTCGGTGCTAAACCCAATGGACAAGCTTCTTTAGCAACGCTGACATCCAAATTAACCGTAGATGCTTTGGCAATCGTTGAACGGGAGTTGCCTGTTAAGCTGACCAAGGGCACGCCAAGACGTTTAATTAAAGGTAGAATCGTTAGGATTTCATCGGTTTCGCCTGAGTTAGAGATCGCAAGAACCACGTCATCCTCAACAATCATACCCATATCCCCATGGCTGGCTTCTCCTGGATGGACGAAAAACGAGGGTGTACCAGTACTGGCAAGGGTTGCGGCGATTTTGCTACCAATATGGCCTGATTTGCCAATGCCAATAACGACGACACGGGCTTTACAACGAAGAAACACATTACAAGCTTCAATAAAGGATTCATCAATACGTTCCGCCAATGAAGAAACGGCTTGTGATTCCGTGTGAACAACGGCTAATCCTAAGGTGCGAAAGTCATGTGCAAAGTCGTTTGGTGTGCTCAAAATGCTATCCTCTCATTATTTTTTTGATACTGTTTATTGTAGCGGCTTCAAGGTTTTTTAAAAGGTGATTGTCATCTGCTCGGGATATTTTGACATAAACTATTCCTGTCGCATTTAATCTGCTTACGCTAGCCCTTATCATAAAATGTAACACCTTGGGATAATCTAAAATACAACCAAATTTACTTTACGCATAAATAGTTATACTATTCCTATATCACGCCATGCAGGATGCGAATCATGAATACCTCCATTACTATTGATGCCGAGTTAAGAGAACGCATTACGCTCATTTTATTATCAACATCTGAAGATGAAATGTATGCAGATGTACTGGATTTATTACTTGATTACTTTCAAAGTGAATTTGGTTATTTTGGTTATATTCATGAAAGTGGCGATTTAGTTGTACCTTCTATGACAAGGCATATTTTTGAACAATGCCAAGTCGATCAAAAAGACATTGTATTTCCTAAAGCAATTTGGGGAGGTTTGTGGGGGCGGATTCTAAAAGAAAAAATCCCATTGATTAAAAATGAATTCCATAAAGTACCTAAAGGCCATTTACCTGTTTACCGCTCATTTGGCGCACCGATTATGTATCAAGGTGAACTCATTGGCCAATTTCATTTAGGTAATCGAGAAACAGACTATACACAGCAAGATGCCAATACACTGCAGGGCATTGCTAATATGATTGCACCTGTATTGAGTGCGCGATTGCTGCGGGATAGAAAAGAACGAGAACTAGAACAACAAGCAAAAATTCTAGCCAAAGCCAAAGAAGAAGCTGAATTACTCAAGCAAAAAGCCGAACTGGCTAATCAAGCTAAGAGCGAATTTTTATCTAATATGAGCCACGAGCTACGTACACCGCTGAATGGAATTTTAGGTTACGCACAAATTCTAAAACGCAGTCGTGGTTTAAGCACCAGCCAAACGGATGGAATTAATATCATTCATCAAAGTGGTCAGCATTTACTCACGCTCATCAATGATATTTTAGATTTATCCAAAATTGAAGCACGGAAGATGGAATTGTATGCCAATGATGTACATTTCCAAAACTTCTTAGAGGGGATTGTGGGCATTATTCGAATGCGAGCAGAAGAAAATAATGTATTGTTTAAACCTGAAATATCTAACACTTTGCCGATTGGGATTAAAGCGGATGAAAAACGCTTGCGCCAGATTTTAATTAACCTACTAGGCAATGCGGTCAAATTTACCAAGCAGGGCAAAGTCTTTTTACGGGTGAGTCCTGTGGGTCAAACCATCATGGAAGATGAAACCATCCAGCAATGTTTACGTTTTGAAGTTGAAGATACAGGCGTAGGCATGAGTTCCAATGAATTACAAAAAATCTTCCAGCCTTTTGAGCAAGTTGGAGACAAAGAAGCGCAAAAATCAGGCACTGGCTTGGGTTTGGCGATTAGTCGCCAATTGGTTGAAATGATGGGCGGAGAACTATTGGTTAAAAGTGAGCAAGGTCAAGGTTCTTGTTTCTGGTTTGACATTGTTTTGCCCGTGGTAGAAGTGGCGCATCCTGCTGAGAAAGCAACCCAAGGCCAAGTGACGGGTTATAAAGGCAGACAACGTACAATTCTCGTCGTTGATGATAAACAAAATAACCGCCTGATGATGTTTGGTATGTTAGAACCATTGGGTTTTAATGTTATATTGGCAAATGATGGTCAGCAAGAAATTGATAAAGCGAAAGAAATCCAGCCCGATATAATTTTGACTGATTTAGTCATGCCTGTGAAAACGGGGTTTGAAGCGGTGCAGGAGATTCGCCAAGTACCAGCATTACAACATACGCCGATTATTGCTGTTTCTGCTAGCGTATTTGATATGGATAAAAGCCGTAGTCAGGTCATGGGTTGTGATGATTTTTTACCGAAGCCTGTAGAAGAACCAAAATTACTGGATTTATTGGCAAAGCATTTAGAGCTTACTTGGATTTATGATAGCCAGCCCCAAAGCCAACCCACACAGCAAATAGACAATACCTCAGATAATATGGCTATACCGCCAGAACAAGAGTTAGAAGCTTTATACGAATTGGCAATTTTAGGTAATATGCGCGATATTCGTAATCATGCCGAACATATTGAAAGCTTAGATGAAAAATATGCCCCGTTTGCACACCAATTACAGACATTGGCCAAGAATTTTGAAGACGAAAAGATTATCGCATTAGTACAGTCATTTATGAAAAACTAAGCAAGGTCACCTTTTAATCGAAATAGTCAGCAAATCTATGAATTTTAAAGACTACACCATTCTCATCATTGACGACAATCCGACTAATTTAGGGGTTGTGGTCGATTTTTTGGAAAATGATGGTTTTAACATCAGTATTGCCCGTAATGGTGAGGTTGGGATTAAGCGTGCAAGTTTGGTGAAACCTGACATTATTTTACTTGATGTGATGATGCCGGGAATTGATGGTTTTGAGACTTGCCGCCAGTTAAAAATAGAAGAAACCACAAAAGATATTCCTGTGATTTTTATGACGGCGTTGGATAGTATTGATGATAAAGTCAAAGGTTTTGAAGTTGGCGGCGTGGATTATGTTACAAAACCGATTCAATGCGGTGAAGTTTTAGCCCGTATCAATAGTCATTTAAATATTCGTGATTTGACTTTAAAGCTCAATGCCAAAGTTGAGGAGTTGACTCAAACCCGCCAAGAATTAATTCAAAGTGAAAAAATGGCCTCGCTCGGGCGTTTGGTTGCAGGTTTTGCCCATGAAATTAATACGCCTTTAGGGGTGGCAATTGGCAGCGCATCTAGTTTGCAAGTGTCTGCCAAAAAAGTACATAGATTGATTGAGCAAGATGAAGTGGATGTGGATGAATTATTAGCCACTTTAGATAGTATTAGCACAGGTTTTGATTTAACTCTGGCTAATTTGGAGCGCGCCGTTAATTTAGTCACCAGTTTTAAGCGCACGGCCATCGATCAAACATCAAATGAAGAATTATTGTTTTTTGTCAAAGAAGTGATTCAAGACACGGTGAATACATTACAGAATCAATTTCGACGCACTGAAATCCAAATTGAAATTGATTGCGCCAGTGATTTAAAAATACAAAGTATTCCGGGCGCATTGGAGCAAATTTTAACCAATTTGTTGATGAATAGTTTGTTGCATGGATTTGATGAAGGTAAAAAGGCTGGTACGATTTCTATTTCTGCGCAATTAATTAAAGATGAACTTCTACTAGAATATCAAGATGATGGACAAGGTATGTCAGTGCAACATGTTGAGAAAGTTTTTGAGCCATTTTTTACTACTTATCGAGCTTCGGGAGGCAGCGGCTTGGGGATGTATATTTGCTACAACATTGTCACTACACAGTTACAAGGTCATATTAGTTGTGAAAGCGAACAAGGCAAAGGGGTCTACTTCAAAATCACTTACCCTAGAATCCATTTGAATCCTAGGTAGAAATATTTAATTAGAACAGTTGCATGGAGAGTTTCGACAAAAAATCTAAATGGATACGTTATTTTAAGGGTAAGCCTTTAGATTTACCCAAAATGACCATTCTTTTAGATAATGGTTATCATTATGACTTTATTACTAAAAATCTAGAAACTGAGTATTCTGAAATCATGGTTAAAATCCAATTGGAGTATGTTCCCAAACCGTCCAAGAAAGAAAAGGGAGTTCAAGAAGAGTGTGGCTTTATTCCTGTTAACGCTTGGTGGGTTGTTGAACGTTCTAATGCTTGGATTGAACGCTGTCAGTCTCTCATACCAATCGAAAGCTTAAACTTTTTTTATAGGCTTCTTATTAAAAAGACTGGCGATACAACATAGATTTCGAATGGGCTGTGTAAAAATCAGTCATGTTATATTTTGTATGCAGAACATAATGATTAAGTTTGTTAGATTTATTAATTGGTAACAGCCCCATAATATAATAAATGGAGCATGATAAAATCACCAACTGATTGGGTCAGCATTTATGCTAAACTTAATAAAAAATTTTAGGGGGCTAGCCATGAAATATTTTATGAGTGCCATTCTGCTTAACTTTGTATGGCTCAACTTCGCAATCGCTGAGTCTAATACAGTGACACAGCAAGAGGCCAATATTTTTAAGCCCACACTAGAAGTCACAAAAGACTGGCGTAAAAACCAACAAAAACAACTCAAAACCCATCAAACCTCACTCAAAAAACTTCGCAAAAGCTCTCCCAAATTCCAAAAAAAGATTCAAACTCAGCTATCAGATATTACTGAAGCAACTACTTTCAATGATGAAGATGTCAAACAAGCCATAGAACAACGTCAAACAATCAACCATCAGTTAAATGACTATTTGCTTGAGCGGCAACAAGTTAGAAAAGATATAGAAGAACGTACAACGTATATTGAAACGTTACAAGCTAAGCTCACCGAATTACAAGCCTTATCTGAAGAACAAATCACTGAGGCACAAAAACCGTTATTAGAATCCATACCCGATGAAATCCAAGCACAACAACAAGCCAATGCCCTCAATCAAAAATTACTAGACACGCTGACCCCACATATTGAATTGCGCTTAAAAGAAACGCTACTTGCTGTTGATTGGTTTATCAAAGTCTATGAATTGAATCAGTTGATGCTCATTAAGGAACGTGGCCAATTGGTGGCAGAAGCTGAAACGGCATTAACTCAAGAACGTGATTATATGAAAAAAGCCAAAGAGGAGATGCCTGATAAGTTAAAGCAATTGAAGTCTTCGGATATTACAGCAGATGCATTAGGAAAAATGCTGGAGGAAGCAGGCTTAGAAAGAGACAGCACCGAAGTTGATTTTAATAATTTCAAACTAGAGTTAGAAAGTAACCAAGCCCATTTAGAGCGCGAACAACAGTATGTCACCGATGAAACATTGCAATTAGAAATACTGCGCAAAACCCCACCTGATGAACCCGAATTACAGGCATTCCAAGATAAACGCGTGGTTGCCAAAGAAAATAAGGTCAAGTTTTTACAGCAAATCATTGACTTACAAACTCAGAATATGGAAGTGATTAAAGGCAAAATTGAAGTTAAAGAAAAATATTTGGCTACCACAGTTGAATGGTATGGCAAATTAGAATCTTTATATCATGAGAAGCAAAAACAAGAACTTGAACAGAAAATGCAGGCTGACCAACAGCAACACATTAATGATGCAACCGAATTACGCTGGCAATTAAGCAAACTCAGCGCGACTGAAGAGAACGCAGCGCAACGCCAACTATTAGAAATAAAAATCCAACAAGCCAATGAGTTAGCCCAGCATGTGGTGAATCAGTTAAAACTACGTCATATCAAAGATCAATTGGAGCAATGGCAATTATTGGTTGATGAGCCGCCACCCACAGAGTTTTCACCTAATTGGTTGGAAAACTTACAAAATCGGATGGAAGAATTACGGGTGTTACTGGTTGATACAAATAAATTACGCGAACTATGGTACAACAAAGTAGAAGTATTAAGCAAGCAGCGCATGATTTTAGATAAACGCACAGAGAACGCGCCTGCTGCTGATGCGGCATTTAATAAAGAAGCCAAAGCCATTTTAGATAAATTAGAACAAACCATTAAACAAGCAGAAGCCAAGTTACCAGAGTTACAAGCACATGGCGATAAACTACTGGAAGCCTTTGAATCTGCATATAAAGAAAACATGACTAAAGCTTTATTACGCTTACGAAAATTGCCTAGCAACCAAGCGGAATGGCTCAGTATTTATGAAGAAGTTATCGAAATTCCAAAACACTTTTTTCAACAAGTTAAAATTTCATGGAATGGCTTAGCCCAAGCGTTTTATAGCCAAACTAAGCAACAATGGATGAAAATTGCAGGCGTGATTGCAGGCTGGTTAGTACTGTTATTGATTATTCGTGTAATTTATACCCGTTCTAAATTAAAACCTGCGGATAGTACTAGCTTTCTCGGGTTTAGCTTTTTGTTATTTTTCCAATTGATTCATGTGAATTTCCTCACTTTTGCTATTGTCGGTGCATTATTGCTCGGAGCATGGGTGGTGCAACCTTCTTATATCAGCGTGCTGTTACCACTGATGTTTATTATCAGTTTGGTCGGAATGCAGTTAGCGATTAGTTTTGTATGGCTGATTTTATCCAATTTAGACTTTAAGCCAGAAAATCGTCGCAAAGTATTTAAACAACTCAGTTGGATTATTTTCTTTATCAGTATTGTGGCCTTGATTTCTGCATTGGTGCATACCGAATATGAAGGTTACGCCCTTAGTTTTTCACTGTCCATGCGTGACTTAATTGATAGTGTGGTGATGTTGTTATTGGGTTTATTGCTGTTTCCACTCTTACAAATTCGGCAAATTGTTTTGTATTTCATGCAGCGAACCAAACGCACTTATTGGATGTGGGTTGTTAACTTGGTCATGACTTTATTACAAGTCTTTGTACTCACTGTTTCTATCATGGGTATTATTGGTTATATCAGCTTAGGGTGGACAGTTGCACATCAAGTCAGTTGGTTTATGTTGGTCTTAACAGGTTGGTTAATTGTTCAAGGTTTGGCCGATGACTTTATCCAATTCTTAAAAGCATCCATTTCACAGCGTAGTCAACCACAACTTGCTGAATTATGGGCAGAAGATATTATTCCATTAATTCAAAAAATCACTATGTTCATCTTAATCGGTCTAGCGATTGTAGTGTTGTTCTGGTTAACAGGGTGGTCATCTGATGTTGCAGTGCGCGACAATATTTCGAAGATTTTCAATTATCCATTGATTAGCTTAGGTAAAGAAGGCGATGCAGTTAGAGTCATCAATATTATTATGGCTGTGGTGGTGGTTTGGGCAGTGTTCTGGTTTGGTAGTTGGTCACATCGTTTAAGTTATCGGTGGATTTTCGCAGGCATTACCGATTCAGGTATCCGACATAGTTTGTCTGTGTTTGTACAATATATTGTTATTTTGATTGGCTTTTTCATCACTTTGAAAGTCATGGGTATCGATCCAACTGCATTGACCGTATTTGCAGGTGCATTAGGTGTTGGTATCGGTTTTGGTATGCAAAATATTGTGAATAACTTTTTAAGTGGTATTTTGTTATTGGTTGAACGTCCTTTGCGAACAGGTGATTATGTGACCTTGGGAGGCAATCATGGTACAGTGCGTCGAATCGGTATTCGCTCTATGACCATGGGCACGGACGATGGTAAAGAGGTGATTGTACCCAACGCGAATTTAATTTCAGGGGCATTTACTAACTGGACGCGCGATAATCAAATTATTCAATCTCAGCTTAATTTTGGTATTGGTTTTGATGATAATCCGCATACTGCTGAACAAATTGTACGTGATATTTTGGATAATCAAGAAGGTGTTTTACAAGAGCCTGCTTATGAAATTTACCTGACTGAATTTACTGATTATAAAATGAATTTTAGAGTGGAATATTTTGTAGATTGGCAGCAAGCAAATTGCCTAGCAGTACAATCTCAGCTATATATTAAGATTTGGGATCGATTCCGTGTTGCAGGCATTCGGATGCCATTCCCTCAACGTGAAATCCATTCGCCAGAACAAAAGTCGCAACATTTTTTGCAACCTAAAATACTATAATTTAAAAAGCTGGCAATTCTAAAATATAATGCATTGTTTAGAATTGTCAGTGAATTACTCTGCTTTCAACTTGCTAATCTTAAGGTTAGTTTATAACTTGTTTGAAACATATCCATGAATCAACGTACTCATTATCCTGCATTGCCTGCTTTACAGTGGCTGCTACTCTCTTTAGTGTTGGTGATTTTGCCACATGTTAGACATTTAGCAGTATGGATTACCCCTGCATTTGTTGCCTTAATTGTATGGCGTTATTATTTAACCAAAAACCAACAGCCGTTACCATCTCCAACATTGCGCTTTCTGATTGCGGTTATGGCTTTTGGTGGCGTATATTTGAGTTATCAAACGATTTTTGGGCGAGATGCAGGTGTTTCATTACTGATTATATTAATTGGTTTGAAGCTACTGGAAATGCACAACTTGCGTGATGCACTGCTGGTTTGTTTTCTTAGCTATTTCCTCATTATTACTAACTTTTTATATTCCCAATCAATTCCAACTGCTTTGTATATGACTGTTGTCATGGTGGTGATTACAGCGACCCTGATTAGCCTCAACGATCAAAATCAAACCATCAAAATCAAACCAAAACTCAAGCTAGCGAGTACGATTCTAATCCAAGCGATTCCAATCATGTTGGTACTGTTTATTTTATTTCCACGGATTGCAGGCCCTTTCTGGAGTTTACCCAAAGATGCACACAGCGGCCGCACAGGTTTCAGCGACAGTATGACCATGGGCAATATCAGCGAACTTAGTCAATCAGATGAAATTGCGTTTCGAGTAAAATTTGATGGCGAGATGCCCCTTCAATCGCAATTATATTGGCGTGGGCCTGTATTATGGTGGACAGATGGGCGTAAATGGACAGCGTTATATCGTCATGCACAAATTTCCAATCGGCAAAGTATGCCATTTGAGCGTGAAGGCTTACCTTATAACTATACTGTTACACTTGAACCGCATAACAAACAATGGTTATTTGCTTTAGATATTCCCGAACAAGCTCCAGCTCAACTCAGCCGAATGACACCAGATTATCAAATGCTAGCTAAATATCCCGTACAACAATTGGTGCGTTACGATGTCAATTCTTATGTAGATTACAAAGCCACGGCAATCAACTCGCAACAATATCAAATTGCTTTACGTTTACCCGAATATGAGCATCCTCAAGCGCGTGAATTAGCCCAATCATGGCGGCAACAATTCCGAGATGAAGAGCAGATTATTCAACAAGCATTACAGTATTTTAACCAAGAACCATTTTATTACACCCTCAGCCCACCTTTATTAATTGACGACACTGTGGATGAGTTTTTATTCCAAACTCGTCAAGGTTTTTGTGAACATTATGCAGCAGCATTTGTAGTCTTGATGCGGGCGGCGGCAATACCTGCACGGGTAGTTACAGGCTACCAAGGTGGCGAAATGAATCCATTGGGTGATTATTTAATTGTGCGCCAACGTGATGCTCATGCTTGGGCAGAAGTTTGGTTAGATGATAAAGGCTGGGTGCGGATTGATCCCACAGCTGCAGTTGCACCTGAACGAGTTGAACAAGGCATTGATACTGCACTCCCGCAAGAATATTCACCTTTATTAGGTATGGAACTGAGTGCCAATTCCAATATTGTGCAAGCATGGCAACAAATGCAACGGGTATGGGATGCAATGAATAATGGTTGGAATCAATGGGTGCTTGGTTATGGGCCTGAACGCCAACAGCAATTATTAAAAATGTTAGGTTTTGGCTACGTGCATTGGAAACAAATGGTCATAGTATTAGTGTCCAGTGTTGCATCACTTTTACTCATTATTGCCCTGTGGATGTATTTCAGCCCTAAACATAAATATGATGAAGTACAAAAGTGGTATTTAAAATTCTGTCGTAAAGTGGCTGCTCGCTATGGTGTAAAACGTTTGCCATATGAGGGTGCACAGGATTTTGCTGAACGGATAAAACACATTGAACTCAAGAATGTGAAAAAAATTGAAAAAATTACTTGCCTATACTTAGAAATTAGGTATAATGCACAGCCTTCACAGCTTAGCCAGTTCAAACAAGCCATACGGCAGTTTTAGAAAAACAATTTGAACAGCTTGTAGGTTTGAAAAAATTTAAAAAAGTTGTTGACAACTGATTTCAAATCTATATAATAGCCGACTTCACAGCAAGTGAGGGGCTATAGCTCAGTTGGGAGAGCGCTACAATGGCATTGTAGAGGTCGGCGGTTCGACCCCGCCTAGCTCCAGAAACTAATTGAGCAATAGCTTGTGAAAGTCCTAAGTCCCCATCGTCTAGAGGCCTAGGACACCGCCCTTTCACGGCGGTAACAGGGGTTCGAATCCCCTTGGGGATGCCAACTTTTATCTGAAGTGATAGAAGTTGCTGCATGTGCGGGAATAGCTCAGTTGGTAGAGCACGACCTTGCCAAGGTCGGGGTCGCGAGTTCGAATCTCGTTTCCCGCTCCAATTTCTATTGGAATAGCAAAAAAGTTGCTAGAAACACATGCAATGCAGAATGCACCAAAAACTGATTTTTAAGAAAAAGTCTTGAAAATCAATAATTTAGCTGTATTATACGCAGCAGCTAAACGATGCGTCCCCATCGTCTAGAGGCCTAGGACACCGCCCTTTCACGGCGGTAACAGGGGTTCGAATCCCCTTGGGGATGCCACTTTCTTTTTAAGAAAGTCAGCATTATGCGGGAATAGCTCAGTTGGTAGAGCACGACCTTGCCAAGGTCGGGGTCGCGAGTTCGAATCTCGTTTCCC
>JAOXRS010000181.1 GCA_025800385.1 Candidatus Albibeggiatoa sp. nov. NOAA | reverse complement strand
GGCTAGTGGCATAAGATGGATGTTGCTTGCCTAACACTTCTCCAGTAATTCTTAAGTCTTCAAGGTACAAAGGTAAGGCTTGCTGATACTGGCCTTGGGCACGATACAGCCCTGCGAGATTATTGAGGCTAGTGGCATAAGATGGATGTTGCTTGCCTAACACTTGTTCTTTAATCTCTAAAGCTTGTTGGTACAAAGGTAAGGCTTGCTCATACTGGCTTTGGGATTGATATAAAGCTGCGAGATTATTGAGGCTAGAGGCATAATCAGGATGTTGCTTGCCTAACACTTGTTCTTTAATCTCTAAAGCTTGTTGGTACAAAGGTAAGGCTTGCTGATACTGGCCTTGGGATTCATACAATAAAGCGAGATTATTGAGGCTAGTGGCATAGTCAAGATGTTGCTTGCCTAACATTTCTCTATAAATATCTGATGCTTGTTGGAACAAAGGTAAGGCTTGCTGATACTGGCCTTTGGCATGATACAGTTTTGCGAGATTATTGAGGCTTTCAGCATAATCACCATGTTGTGCACCTAATTTTTGTTTACCGATGTCTACAGCGTGCTGGCTTAAAAATAAGCCTTGCTCATATAAACCTGCACAATAAAAATTATTACTGGCACTATTTAAATATTTTACTTTTTGCTCATAACTTTCTAATAATAATTCTGCAGCCTGCTGAAAATATATCCCTGCTTGTTTATATTTCAATTGGGTTCCTGCTAACTCACCCCGTTGCGCCACAATTTTTGCTGCCGATATTTGCTTTTGCTCAACGCCTTTTAACTCCTGCTCAAATGCCTTTTGTAATAATTCATCCGCCTTGTCAAAATCAATGTCGTCGTCTTTACCCTCAATAAATTGTTGGGCTTGGCATAAATAACCTTGTACCGCATCATCCTCGGATTGTTCTAATAACTGGATATTCTGCAACAACTGCTTATGATTCTGAGCAATGTTACGTAATTTACTATCCAAATCCTCAATCGGTACAGCAGCTTGCTCTAAAATCTTAAAAAAACTACTCAAGGCGGCTTTCGTCACACTCAACTCACTGACATACCGCTCAAACACAGCCTCAGAAATTCCATGATAATGCTGCTCAATCACCTGCTTATTATGAGAACCCGCAATCACATTTGAACTATCTACATCATGCGCACCAATCTGATTATCACCCATTACAAACAACTCGTTTCATTTGACTTATCCACATCATAATCAAATCCACCCTACCTGTCATCGAAAATAAGCATATCCTAATGAATGACAGACAAAAATTCACCTGATACCCAACTCCCGTTTAACAACGATTTTGTGATAATATTATCTTAAGTTAAAAAAATTGACCTTTAATATACTTGCTCGCCCTCAAATATTTTCAATTGGCAGCAAATGAATCAAGTTGGAAAAAAACAATGAACTTATGGAAATTCCACGGTGGAGTCCATCCAAACGGTCATAAAAACCTATCAAATCAAACAAACATTATAGATGCACCGATACCTCGATTTTTAGTATTACCTTTACTACAACATATCGGCGAACCGACCGAACCGATTGTACGCGTGGGTGAAAAAGTCTTAAAAGGACAAATCATTGCACATTGCCATGCAGAAGATTGCAGCCTCATGATGAGTGCGCCCGTTCACGCCTCTAGCTCAGGCACAGTGGTTGCAATTGAAAAACGTAACGTACCACACCCTTCGGGCTTAATGGCAACCTGCATCGTGATTGAAACCGATGGCAAAGATGAAAAAATTGGTAACTGCCAACCGATTCCCAATTATTTAGAACATGATCCCAGCCGAATCCGTCGTCGTATTGCGCGTGCGGGTATTGTTGGTTTAGGTGGGGCAGGTTTTCCTTCACACTTTAAACTCAAACCTGAAGGCATTGATACCCTGATTCTAAATGGCGCAGAATGTGAGCCTTATATCACTTGTGATGACCGTTTGATGCAAGAAAAATCAGCGGATATTATCGAAGGCGCATTGATTTTAAAACATGTACTTGGTGGCGCAAAACACTGCATTATCGCGGTCGAAGACAACAAACCCGAAGCCTATCAATCATTATGCGAAGCGACTGCAAATGAAGAAGGCATTGAAGTCAAACAAGTTCCCACCCGTTATCCTACTGGTGGTGAACGACAATTGATTCAGGTGCTTACAGGCAAAGAAATCGGCCGATCCGAATTACCCGCACAACATGGCATCGTCATGCACAATGTCGAAACGGCTAGAGCGGTATACCGTGCGGTGATTGAAGGCCGTCCTTTGTTATCACGTATCGTTACCGTCACAGGTTCAGGGGTTGAGCAACCGCAAAACTTTGAAGTCATGCTCGGCTCACCTATGTCCAGCGTCATCGAACAATGTGGACTCAAACCCAATGCTGGCCGCTTAATTATGGGCGGTGCAATGATGGGCATGGCGTTACCGAATGCAGATTTACCCGTAGTCAAAACCACCAACTGCTTACTAGTTTCAACTGAAGATGATGTTGAATCAAATACTAACCCTATGCCGTGTATTCGTTGTGGTGCATGTGCGGAAGCCTGCCCAATTAACTTATTGCCGCAGCAATTATATTGGTATGCACATTCCAAAGACTTCACCAAAATTCAAGATTACAATTTATTTGATTGTATTGATTGCGGTTGTTGCTCTTACGTATGCCCTAGCCAAATTCCATTGGTCAGCTATTTCCGTTATGCAAAATCAGAAGTACGCACATTACAATCTGATAAACAAAAAGCGGATATCGCCCGTCAACGTCATGAATTTAGAGAGTTTCGGGTTCAACGTGAAAAAGAAGAGAAAGCGGCTCGACACAAGAAAAAAGCCCAAGCAGCGAATAAAAAGAATGCAATTAGCGAAGCGGTAGAACGAGCCAAGGCTAAAAAGCAAACGGCTGAAAAAGTAGATTAATTAAATATGAATGGTTAGAAAGAAAAACTGACAGCTAAATACACGAATGGTTTAAGCTGTCAGTGGTGTATTACTTGTAAAACTTATTGGAATAAAGAATCGACTGAAAAGCCTTCTTTTTCCAAAATTTCTCGTAATCTCCGCAATGCTTCAAGTTGAATTTGCCGTACACGTTCTCGCGTAATGCCAATTTCAACCCCGACTTGCTCCAATGTTGCACCTTCATTTCCATCCAAACCAAACCGCCGTTCTACCACCATACGTTGCTTATCATTTAACTGTGATAACCACAAGTCAATATGCTGTACCATATCAGCATCTTGCAACAAGGTTGATGGATCAGGGTTCTGTTCATCAGGAATTGTATCCAACAAAGATTTTTCCGAATCTGCACCGCGTGGCGTATCCACGGAAGTCACACGCTCATTTAAACCCAACATCCGTTTTACTTCATCGATTGGTTTATCTAAATGTTGTGCCACATCTTCAGGCGTTGGCTCACGATCTAAAATTTGAGACAACTCACGCGCTGCTCGAATATAAATATTGATCTCTTTAATCACATGAATTGGTAAACGAATCGTCCGTGTTTGATTCATAATCGCACGATCAATCGTTTGTTTAATCCACCATGTGGCATAAGTTGAAAACCGAAAGCCTTTTTCAGGATCAAATTTCTCAACCGCTCGAATTAAACCAATATTTCCTTCTTCAATTAAATCCAACAGTGCAAGCCCGCGATTCATATAACGTCGTGCAATTTTGACTACTAAACGCAAATTGGCTTCAATCATCTTACTGCGTGCTGCCATATCTCCTTTACGCGCACGTCGTCCATATAAGACTTCTTCCTCTGGAGTTAGCAAAGGTGTGAAACCGATTTCGTTTAAATAAATTCTTGTTGCATCTCGCTCAGCCTCAACCATACCATTGATATGATGAGTTAATGTTTCAGTTTCTTCAGGCTCTTGCGCAGGCGGATTTTCTTCAGCCACTTGAACATTTTCCATGTCTTCGGCTAAGTGCTCCTCTTCCATACTACCCACCTCTAAAATAAGCTTAATTTATCTATACTATTTGGGCAGATAAATCAAAGGTTCAACCGCTTTGTTATGGCAACGTATCTCAAAATGGACAACTGGTCGCCGTTGTGTATCTAATCCCATTTGAGCAATTTTCTGACCAGCTTTCACACGTTGTCCTTTACGCACGCGCAAGCCACGATTATGCCCATAGACACTCAGTAAATTTTTATTGTGTTGAATAATAATAAGATTTTGATACCCCTTTGGCCCAGCTCCACTAAAAACGACGGTACCAGCAGCAGCTGCTTTAATATCTTGCCCTAACTTGCCTAATATATTAACCCCAGAACCCTTTCCTGTCTGCGAAATTGTGCGCTCAATATTGCCACGTGTCGGCCATGACCAGCGGGGCATTGGGTTACATTGCGCATTGCCAGTATAAGTTGTACGAGGTGTACCCACGGTTTTTTTGCCTCGATACACGGTTTTAAGTTGGCCTGAATTATTTGAAGCCCGTTGACTTTGTGCAGGAATACGCAGCACTTGATTCACATAAATTGTATAAGGAGGACGTAAGCGGTTTAATTGAGCAATGGTATTTTGAGAAACGCGAAACCGTTTAGCAATCAGTGATAAAGAATCACCTTTACGAACGCGATAAGCGATATTGGCTTGAGGTTGATAATTTGATTGTTGCTGTGGCGGCGGTATGGGCTGTTTCGGTGGCGAGATAAAGGGGACAGTTGAGCAAGCAGAAAGTAATATACTTAAAACAAAAATACGAATAAACTGGATCACGGCTATTTACCTACATCATGTCATCAGAGTCAGCATGTGCGCTCTACTCTAAAATAAGTTCGCATGTAGGTAAACAGAAATTTAAAATATTGAGTGACTGTGGTTTAGCTCATCGTGATGATAATTGGTCTAACCATTCAGTAATCGCGGTGGGTACTTGTTTTTGCGCACGACCGCTGACATAAATACCAATGTGTCCGCCTTTAAATACAACCTCGGTATAATCTTCAGTGCCGATAAAACGACCGAGCACTTTGGAAGCAGACGGAGGCACAAGGTGATCGTCAGAGGCATAAATATTTAACACGGGCATGGTGACATTTTTTAAGTCAACAGGATGTTCTCCGATGCAAACTTTACCTTTAATCAATCCATTATTTTGGAAATATTGCTTAATAAATTCACGAAATGCTTCACCTGCTTGATCGGGGCTGTCAAAAATCCATTTTTCCATTCGTAGGAAATTAGCCGCTGCACCAGAATCCGCTAAATTGTCTAACATGTCTAAATATTTCTGGCCTGTCAGCCGAAACGGCTTCATAGATAAGAATGTCCAGTTTAGCAATTCCCCTGGGATATTCCCTAAAGTATCTACCAACAGATCAACATCCAATTTATTTACCCAATGGCTGAGCAAATTATCAGGCGTATGAAAATCCACAGGTGTAACCATGGTAATTAAACTATTGACCCGTTCAGGATGAATCGCGCTATAACTGAGGCTGAGCGCGCCGCCTTGGCAAACACCGAGTACATTGATTTTATCAATCCCATGTCGTTTACAGACCGCTTTGACACTACGATGAATATAACCGTTAACATAATCAGCCAATGTTAAATAGCGATCTGCCCCATCAGGATAGCCCCAATCAATCAAATACACATCCTGCCCTTGACTGAGTAAATTTTTAATCAAAGAACGATTGGGCTGTAAATCTAACATATAAGGCCGATTAACCAGCGCGTAGACAATTAATATTGGTGTGGGATTGGGATTGTCGACCATCGGTTTATAACGATACAAGGTTAACTTATCTTCGTGATAAACCGCTTCTTTGGGTGTAATGCCAACTTCAAACTGTTCAAGCTGCGTGAGTGTAGTCAGCCCTTCTCCAAGTTTTTTTTGGAATTCCAACATGTCTTGTATGGCTTGCTCAGGACTGATAAACAAAGGAAACACAGCTTATTCTCCTGTTTTGGGCTTAGTACTAGGCGACGCTTTACGTGTACGTGTAGTGGTGCGACGGCGAGTAGTGGTTTTTTTAGGCGTGTCAACGTGTTTTTTTAGCGCATCCATTTCTGTGCGTAATTTAACCAGTTCACTTTGTAAATCATCGATACGCTCTTCATACTGCTTGGCTTTTAAAATACGGGTTTCACGTCGTAATTGCTGCAAGCGCAAATGTAAACTATCTAATTCTTTGCGAGTTGGCATATTCATAGAGCTTAACAGATCATCAATCATGCTACGCTCATGTTTTTTCCATGCCATCAAGGTATTGACTAAGCGGGCATTGATTTCAGCATATTCATCTGTGTTGACAATTTCAGCATAGGCAATTTCACCACAATCAACCCATAAATCATAAAGTTGGCGTAGATTTTCAATTTTTTTATGATCTTCTTGCAACTTAACTGCTTTTTCTTGCATTAAGTCTACGGTACGCGTACCCACACGACTTAAAATATTACGATATTCTTGATGGGCTTTTTGGTAAATCATCCATAAACGGGTGGATTCTTGTAATTGATCTTGCCATTCTCTGGTACAGCCCACCCCCGGTGTGGATAACCAACGTTGTACGTTTTCGTGCAATTCTTGTGAAAGGTTATGAGGCTTTAAGTTTTGAAAAAAGTCATTGGGTAGCAGTGATAATGTGCCCACAGCGCGTTGCCAATTATCCAGTGGTAGTTCCCAAAAGCTCAGACCTTGGTGTTGTTCATTGGTAAAATCAGCAAGGGTTTGTTTTAGTTCATCAAAATATTGTTGCCATAATTCGGGATCGGCATCATGTGGGGCTTGATGGAAAACTTTTAAAAATGTGGTAGCAAAATGGAAAAATTGTTGTCCTTGGGTCACAAATTTCTCTAATACGTCTTTAGCTTCTGGTTGCACGAGAGGTGATAGGGTTTTCCAATAAATATCTAGTGTATTTACCCAAGGCGAGGAGTTTGACGTACTATCTGTCGTCGCTTTTGCAGTATCTTGTACTGCTTGATGCGTCATATTTAAGTAAGTTTCCCAGTATTGCTGCTGCAACTTTAACCAATCAGGGCTGGTTTCATCAGTCATAAAGCTTTACTCTCTTTGCTTATTTTGCATCCTATCATGTGTATTATTGCAGTGCAATACATGTCCGTTTAGGGTTGCTTGATATAAATGGTGGGTAATAGGCGATGGTGAAGTGTAAATTATGGAGGTGTGTATTTAATATCGAGTTTACCTAAAATCTAATTTTTTCATCCAAAGTATCTGGATTATAATTGACAAGATTAAAGCATATCCAGGATTAAAAACGCAGTAGTTTGCCATAAATATTAAAAATGCCTACAATCTAATTCTGTTAATTATTAAATCCTAAAAATTTAGATTCAGATGGGAAAAATACTATGACTGACTTAGAAATTATTAAACAGCTAGAGCAAGAAATTGGTAGAAATTTAAAGTGGAGAGGTTTAGGTGATGAAGTGGGTGACAATTTTGAACAAATTCTAAACAGTTATACAGTTGATGAAAAAAATAGAGTTATTGGCTTAAATTTATATGAACTCCCGCTCTACATTGTCCCTCACACTTTAATGAAGCTAAGAAACTTACAAATACTATCAATAACTGATAGTGGAATCAATCAACTTCCTGATTCTTTTGGTAAATTATGCAATTTAAATGAATTACATTTGGGCAATAACTCACTAAAAGAGCTACCAACATTATTTGGAGAGCTTCGAAACTTGGAGAGACTATATTTACATAGTAATTACCTAAAGAAGTTACCTGCATCATTTGGGCAACTACAAAGTCTAGTTAAATTAGGGTTAAGTAGTAATGAACTAGAAGAGTTGCCAACATCATTTGGAGAGCTTCGAAACTTGAACAGGCTATATTTAGAGGATAACCAGCTAAAAGAACTACCTGAATCGTTTGGGCAGTTACAAAATTTAAGTGAATTGACTTTACATAATAACCAGCTAAAAGAACTACCTGAATCGTTTGGACAGCTTCAGAGCTTGAAAGAGCTAACTCTAGAAAATAATCAGCTAAAAGAATTACCTAAGTCATTTGGGCATAAACTACAAAGCCTAAATTATTTTAGATTAGAAAGTAATGTGCTAGAAGAGTTGCCAGAATCATTTGGACAACTTCAGGGTTTAGACAAATTAACACTGGAAAATAATCGGCTCAAAAAATTGCCTGCATCATTTGGACAATTACAAAACTTGAAGGAGTTAAATGTAAGTAAGAATCAATTAGAAGCATTACCAGAATCATTTGGGCAATTACAAAGCCTTAAAGAGTTATATTTAGGAAAAAATCAACTCAAAAAATTGCCTGCATCATTTGGGCAACTACAAAGTTTAAGTATATTGGGTTTAAGTAACAATCAGTTAAAGGCACTACCAATATCCTTTGGACACCTAAAAAATTCCTGCCGATTTTGGGTCAAATATAACCCCTTAGAAAATCCACCACCCCATGTAGTAGAAAAAGGCATTGAGGCCATACATAATTACTTTGAAACTAATGCCGAAGTATCTACTCCGATTATTGAGTCACCAGATACAGAGCAACCAGAAAAGCAGGTTAGATTAGAAAAGGGAAAGGCGAGAAAAAAACAAGATAAGCATAGAAAATTTCAACTCACAGGGCAAGTTGCTTTTTGTACTATTACCTTTTTACTAGCGCTCTTAGGAACATTGAAGGCTTTTGATATTATTTAAAATATAGGGCTGTTAAACTTAAATTGACCACAGCCCTAACTTGATTCATCATTACTAACGGGTTAATTGCTCCAATTTCTCACGCATCGCTGTTTCGCCATAAGTGCGTTCGATATAATCATAACCTTCTTTAGCTAACTGTTCCCATAATGCTTTATCCTGATATAAACGACAAATCTGTTGTGCAAACCCTTCTGCATCATCAGCTAATAACGCGGTTTCTTCATCGACTAAACCCATGCCTTCCGCACTGATACGGGTACACACCACAGGCAAGCCTAATGATAAAGCCTGACCGATTTTACCTTTCATGCCCGCGCCATAACGCAAATACGATACAAACACACGGCGTTTCTCAAACTCAGGGGCAACCTCATCCACCCAACCGACAATCTTTACGTGCTCACTTGCCAGCTCTTTCATATCGTCTTTCATATTGCTGCCGACAACGTAGAATTTCACATCAGGCAATTGCTCATGTACTTTTGGCAATACTTTTTCTACAAAATAATATACTGCATCTTCATTCGGCTGATGATTGTAATTACCAATAAATACCAAACCATCACGATCATCGAAACCTGCTTGTGATAAAGGTTGCTGAGTATGTACGTTCGGTAAAACCGCATAATCTAAATTCGGAATTTCCTGCTGTAAATGCTTGCCATCCGCATCTGTTACCACTAATACGCGATCCGACAACAAACAATTCGATAATTCTTTCTGCTTGGTTTTTACTGCATTTTTCGCGAGTTTAGGATTATTTTCGATTTCAGCCTGACGCTCCTCACGCACATAATGAATATCAACCGTATCGTAAAAAACTTGCGTGGTCGGAGACACCATCCGAATATGTGGAATATAACGCTGACCAACATCAACACGGCACACCATCGCATAATCAAATCGGCGATAGGACAATACATCTTGAATATTGTACTCATACGCCACTTCAATCCCCAATGCCTCTAAAGCGTGACGATATTTAAAGTTGCCATCCATATTGTCAGGGTAGAATGTGATTCGGAAGCCCATCTCATTCCAAATCTTCAAAGTGGTATACATGCGCAATGAGCCAGAATCTTCATCATATGTTGGCAAAGTCGCATCAATCACTAACACAGTGGGTTTAGCCTCAGGGTTCACCATTTCATTCATATGTGAATTCAACGACAAGGCTGTTGGTAAACCATCGCGCCAACGATTATAAAAATAAGTGCAATCTTGTTCGTATAAATGCTGCTCTGGATTAGGACGGGCAGCATGATGAACCAAGCGAATGCTAGACTCGTAAATGCTTTTTAGACCTTGTTCTTTCAATTGCCACATTAAATCAGACAACTGATACGTGGCTAAATGATAAGCAGGTAAAACAGCCAGTTCGATTTTGGTTAAAGCGTCTTGTTTGAAAATCAATAAATCTGAAGTCGTGCCATTCACTTCACGGCGATAACCATGATAGAAATGATTAGCTGGAGCATTGACAGGTGATGGATATAATACGCCGTCCCGTAATGCAGTGGCATAAGCAGCACGGATATGTATGCCATACGTTTCCATCGGTACAACCACACCCACATCAGATTCTTGCTCGATGACTTCTAAAAATTGGGTCATAGCATCCGCTTGTGGCTGAGCCTCTAAATCACATAACCACACATAATCCGCCTGCGTATATTGCTGGCCATAATCCAACATAGAACGCAAATCTGTTTCTGGCATATAAGTCAACGACAAGTTTTCATAATAGTGTCTAACATCCCAGTGCGGATCGCCACATAACACAACTTGCGCATCAGTATCAGCTTGTTGCAACATCTCGCTTAAACGCAGTAAATAGCTTTGAATCCGAATCAATGGCGTATCCCACTGAATATTTCTCACTATAAATAAATGGCTAGGATTGTCAGTATTCAAGCCCGTCAATGGCATACTTAAAATGCTTTGCTGTACCCATGCTGGCAAGGTTTCAGGTGAACGCTGGGCGATATGGTCAGGCACTTGCTGGGCTGAAGGCAATCTGCTTGGCTTGTGTAAACACCAAACCGCAATGCCTGCGTCTGGGCGCGCATTAGGTGAGTCAATTTCAACTTGGTAAGTTTTGCCCGCAGAATCGGCGATCGGTTCAAAGCGTAATGGATAAAAACTGTTGTCCCGAGCATTCATCATATTAAACGTTTCAACTCGTAACACTACTTTAGTATCCAAGTCACGAATAATCACACGTAAATGACAAGCATTCGCTCGCAAACGGGTACCACACATTAAATCGATACGGTAAAAGTTATCCAAGGTCGAGTGGGTTGTGAAAATCAACGCATCATCAGAGGTATTGAATAAAAATGGCGTATCCCCTAAATGTGTCACTGTTTCCATAACATCCGATTGTTCATCATCGCCTGATACCGTGGTGTAAATTGGGTAAAGTGTAGAAATAGGGCGCGATGGTGGTAAGGCTTGTTCTGGTAATTGTGGCTCTAAATGGGTTAAATCGAGCTGTTCAACAAAATGCTGTGGTTCATCAAATTGGGCATGAGTTTGAGCTAGCATATGGTCTAACTGTTCTTCAATTTGATCTAGCGAGCTAATGTAACGCCGTACCTGCCACCAACGAGATTGCCCCATTAATTCGGCTAAATTACGGATTTGATGCTTTAAACCTTGGAAATGATCGAGTGCTGCATGTTGACGATGGCGCACATGATTTTCTAAATCGTGGGCTTTATCAACCTTATTTCTCGTCCAATCTAATACCCGATTGAAATCATCTAAAATACCGCCTGTATCATTGGCCAAATGATAAGACATTGGTAAATACGTCACTTCTCGGTTAAAACCGACTTGTAATTGTTTACTCAATTCAGATAGTGCTTGCTCGGCATCATTGGCACGTTGCTGGAATTGAATAGAAAGGGCTTCTAATTCATCATAAGATTGTTGTTGACCATGCTGATAGGTTTGGAAATCTTTTTCTAATTCTGCATAGTGACGTTCTAGCTTGTCATATCTTTTTTGTAATTTGCGTTTTTCTTCCGCTAATTCAGTTGCTTGCTTTTCATAAGTGTCAACTTGTTTTTGCAAACCTTTACGTGTTTCAGTATGACGCTCTTCATATTCGGCAATTTGTTTTTGCTGTTGTTGTTGCAAATCAATATAGCGGGCTTCTTGCTGGTCAATTTGCTTGCGTTGCTGCTGTTGTAACTCTATATAACGCTGTTCTGCATCTTTCCCTTGCTGGGTTGCTGTTGCTTGGGCTTGGTCTAATGCATGTTGCAAATTGTTGTATTGATCTTGTTTTTCAGCTAATAATGATTGTGCATGTTCGCTATCATGACGTAACTGGTCGTACTGCTGTTGTTTGCGTAATAAATCGCGTTGTAATTCTCGGATTTCAGTATCTCGGTCTTGTGTGATACCGCGACGTTCCTGACTCACCATCCAATAGCGGGCGAGTAAATCCAATTCTTTTTCTTCAGATAATTGCAGCACATGTTTTTTCAAAAAGCGACGGTAAGCGCGTTCCCAACGAATGGAGGTGCTTGCTCGGGTAATTTGCTCATTGCCCCATACTGCATATTCCGCCGTGATTTTATTCACATGATAAAAACGAGTTAATTGAGATAAGCGCAACAAAATATCCCAATCTTCGAATATTTCAAAGTTTTCATCAAAGCCTTGTAACTCATTCCACAAATCACGTTTAATTAGTAAATTAATCAATGGAATATAGTTTTCATATTGCAAACGATTAGCATCAAATGGATCGTTATATTGACCGATGGGTTCTTCTTGTAAAATCACTTTGTCGCCTAACATATCGCGCTGTAGCAAGCGGCAGCCTGAGTAAGTGACTTTTGCATCAAAATGGGCAATGGCTTTTTCTAAACGTTGCAAATGGTCTGGCAAATAACGATCATCATCATCCAAGAAACCAATATAATCCGATTGGCACGCATCAACCCCTAAATTGCCTGAACGGGAGCGGCCTTGATTGACTTCATTATCGATCAAACGAATTTTAAGCGTTGTGAACTCATTGACGTAATCTGCAACGCTTTCCCCGCCATCATTGACAATCACCACTTCATCTGGGATACGCTTTTGTTCTGCAAGGCTGACAAGACTGCGTTTAAGTAAATGGGGACGGTCTTTAGTTCGAATCACAATGCCAATCGTGGGTGCAGGCGTGACCTGACGATGGCGATAAATTTTTGCTTGGTGTGTCTTCATGAAGCGTCCTTTTGTTTCTTTTCTTTTATTAGCACGCATTATAAAAATTTGTAGGGCATTTGGCGATTTTTATTCAGTGAAAATTGAAAAACAAGATAATTTATACAACAACAAGCTCAATTAAAAGCCGTTAAGTTTATTTTGACCTAGATTTAAAATCATTTTTAGGGTTTGGTAGAGTTGCGTAGCTGCACTTTATCTATGCAAATAATTTGGAAAAAATCGAATAAATACGCTAGTATCTGTCCAATTTGGTACGAATTGACGGAACACAATAAAAATGACAAAAAGTAGTTATGACGAGCTTCCTTATCATTCTGTTTTAGGTTACGAGTTTCAACCGAATGCCTTAGCAAGCTTAAGTGCTTTGCATGGTTTTAGCCCACCAGCAATGAAAAAAGCCCGTATTTTAGAACTTGGCTGCGGTGATGGTACAAACATTATTGCCATCGCACAAAGCTTACCTGATGCAGAATGTTGGGGCGTAGACATTTCTGAAAAGCAACTCGCCGCAGCACAGAAAACTGTGGATGAAGTAGGCTTAAAAAATGTCACGTTAAAGCAAATTGACTTGATGGAAGTGAATGAGTCATTAGGACAATTTGATTATATTTCAGTGCATGGCTTGTTTTCTTGGATACCTGCTGAGTTGCAAGATAAAATTTTATCTATTTGTAAAAACAATCTGGCTTTCAATGGGTTGGCTTGTATCAGCTACAACACTTTACCGGGGTGGAATATGTTAAAAACCACTTTGGACATGATGCGTTTTCACCAGCAGCATATTGATAATAGTTCGATTGAGCACCGTATTGCAGAAGCGCGCGGTTTATTACAAATTGCAGCGGATATTGGTCAAGAGCAACAAAGTTTCTATGGTGTATTTTTACAAGAGCGTTTGCAAACTTTAAGCAAGCAATCTGATGATTATTTATTCCATGAATATTTAGAAGGGGTTAACCAACCTTTATATTTCCATGAATTTGTGACTAAAGCGGAGCAACATGATTTAGCTTATGTGACCGACGTGGATTTTCGCAGCTCGTTGAATGTTAAAACCAAGCATCAACATGTATTTGACCAATTGGCGAAAAAAGATCGAGTAACGCGCGAGCAATATCACGATTTCTTATTTAACCGTAGCTATCGTAGTTCGATTTTATGTCATGCAGGTCAAAAGATTAACCCTGAAATTGATGCAAAAGCCTTGGCAAAATTACAAATTGCTGCATTCTTAACCCCAGAAACTAATATTTCTTCGTTAGTTGTTGAGCCAAAGCCTGCGTATTTCAAAACCCAATTAGGGCAACGTGTTGAAGTTAAACATACTTTAACCCAAGCGGCTGTGAACTATTTAGGCCAACAATATCCTCAACCTGTGGTATTTGACGATTTATTTAAGAAAGTGTTGGAAAACATGCAATTGCAGCATGAAACGGAAGCCAATATTAAAATCTACCGTGAGGTCTTGTCAGAGGAATTATTGCAGCTTTATATTCAAAATGTGATTGAATTGATGGCGTATACACCTGCATTTGAAACGAAAATCAGTGAACGTCCTGTTGCGAGTCCATTAGCCCGTTGGCAATTGAAAAATCAAAAACCTATGGCGAATTTACAGTGCAAAACAGGTGAAATCGATGGCCTAACAGCAAATGTGTTATTACATTTAGATGGTGAACGCACCGCAGATGATTTGGTCAAAATGCTGAGTGAACAAGTTGACAAAGGTCAATTGCAAGTGCAAATCGATGAAAGTAAATTGCAACCGAATCAAACCAAAGAACAAGCAATTCATAATACTCTCGTCGCCGCAGTCAATAATATCTTAGCCAATATTGCAAAAAATGCTTTATTAGTCAGCTAATCTTTCAAAAACCTGTCGAATGTCAACATTTGGCAGGCTTTCCTTTTTCTGCAATTTCATCACTTCACTGAGTCATATCACTTAACACTGTGTCATATCACACAGCTTTTATTTTGCTAAAAACTTAATTGCTTGAATTTAAATTAAAAAATATTTGGCACACCCCCTGCTCTACAGTATAGAACTGTTGAATGTTGCCTCATGATCCAATGCCTACCTCAGCCTCAGGTTCGCATTGGATTATTTTTTTATACGGGGGAGAAAAAATGAAAATAATACAGCCATTACTCTTTTTAATCGCACCAGCGGCCATTGCGCAAGATATTTATTTGCCTGAGATTTCAGTTGAAGATTCTGTCCTCATTCCCAACCAAACTGAGCAAGTTGTGGAACAATCGCCACATTTTGCTGTGGATGGGGGTGATTTTTTACGCAATACTACAGGTGTATCAGGTACACGTATGGGTGGTCATGGCATTGACCCTATTATTCGCGGCCAAAATCAAAATCGTTTAAATATTATTTTGGATGATGCATATACATTTAGCGCGTGCCCTAACAGAATGGATCCAGCCAGTGGTTATGCCAACATGGAAAGTTATGACAACATTACTGTAATTAAAGGGGTGCAATCGGTTATTGATGGACATGGAGGCAGTGGTGGTACGGTGAAATTTGAACGCCAAGCCCCTCAGTTCGACAACAAAAATACCCGATTTAAAGCCAGTTTAGGTTATCAAGGTAATAGCAATGCACAGTCTATTGGGCTGGATGCAGCAACTGGTTCAAATCAAGGTTATATACGTGGCATGGTGAATTACACCGATGCAGATAATTATGAAGACGGTGACGGGCGCGAAGTGCGTTCAGGATTTACCACGCAATCGGCTTATCTTGGTGCAGGCTATACGCCAGATCAACAGACTAAACTGGAATTCAGTGCTGAAGCGATTCGCGAAGACGATATGTTATTTGCAGGGGCTGGGATGGATTCACCGAAAAGTGACAATAATATTTTCCGTTTATCTTTGCAGCAGCAAGCCCTAAAAGCCAATCTATATTATTCAGATATCGATCATATCATGGATAATTTTTCCTTACGCCAAAGAACTGCGCCAATGAAAATGCTCACCGAAGCCACTTCAAAAACCTATGGCGGGCGTTTGAGTTATGATTTAGATGTAGGTCAAGCTTTGATGACGGTAGGTTTGGATTATCAACGTAATGAACGTGATGCAACTCGTTACGCAGGCAAGCCAACAGCAAGTATTTTAAAAAGCCAACAATCTTACATGTGGGCGGATACGTCGATACAACAATGGGGCTTATTTGGTGAATATGTGTTGCCTATTGCTGATATGGATATGTTAACCATCGGTTTGCGTTATGATCGCATTACAGCCAACGCAGATAAAGCCAATCAAGCAGCGCAAGGCGGAGTTAGCCCGAATAATCTATTTCAAAAATATTATGGTTATGTCGCCGATGAACAGGATGAAAACAATATTGGCGGCTTGATTCGTTATGAGAAAAACTTTGAATCGAGTTCATTTTTTGTTGGCTTAAGTCGTACAGTTCGAACCGCAGACGTGACAGAACGATTTATGGCTTCGAATAATAATGCGGGTAATCGACGTTGGATTGGTAACCCTGAAATCAAACCAGAAAAACATCATCAACTAGACATCGGTTTTACGCTGCAACAAAGCCGTTATCAATTAGCAACCAGTGTATTTTATAACCGTGTCAGTGATTTTATTTTACGAGATAAAGCCCTTGGGCAAGCAGGTATTTTACAGCAGGACAAAGCCAGCATTTATCGTAATGTAGATGCGCGTTTGTACGGTGTGGAATTAGATGTACAGTTTAAATTAACCGATGCTTTAACTCAAACACTGGGCATTGCTTATACTCATGCGGATAATACAACTGATGATCGACCATTAGCACGAATTGCACCGCTAGAAATGACCCTAGGCTTAGATTATCAACAAGCACAATGGGCTGTTGGTGGGTTATTGCGTTTGGCGGCAAATCAGACACGTTTTGATGCTCAGAGTGGGTTGGATGCAGGGGAAACAGCGGGCTTTGCTGTATTAGATTTACATGCACGTTACCAAGTTGCCAAAACAGTACAAGTGCAAATTGGTTTAGACAATGTATTTGATAAAACCTATGCTTATCATGTTAACCGTGCCAATGCCGACCCATTTAATCCTGAAGCCGTTCGTGTCAATGAAGCAGGTCGTAGTGCTTGGTTAAAGCTAAATGCGCAATTTTAGATAGGTGTTTGATGGTTTGTTTCGTTATACAAGGTTTAAATTAAATACATTCTTAGTAAGGTAGCGACTATGAGAGGCTGGCAATAGGTCAAATTACCAGCCGAACAATACTATTGGTATAATGTTTTGTAATGTTGCTCTGTAAAATGACCAAAATTAATATCATTTTCTTCAAATACAGCATTAACAAGAGTCATTCGTGATTCAAATTGTGCTAATAATGGATCGTTATTGAGTTCAGGATTCACGATTTGAGGCACAATAATTAGTACTAATTCTGTCCTTGTATTTTCCTCAGAAGTAGCAGAAAACAATGGGCTTAACTTAGTTTTCCGTAAAAATGGCAACCCTGAATTACCATACTCACCGTCAGTTTGAATTAACCCACCAATTACAATAGCCGTGCCATCACGTACCACAACATGGGTTTCAATTTTACGTTGTGTAAATGCAGGGTATTGGGCATCGCTTCTTGTGGTATCAATTTGCGATACTTCTTGAAAGACTTCCATATTAATAATACCATCGTCATTGATTCGGGGTGTTACTTTTAAAATAATACCCGTATCACGATATTGCACTTCATTTGAAGTTACGCCCACTGTATTGATACTAGAGTTACTCGTATTAGTACGTGTAATTACAGGCTCATTTGTACCAACATTAATAGATGCTTCTTCATTATTCCGTACTAAAATGGAGGGACGAGATAATAGAGAGACACTATTATCAGAGTCAACTAAATTAAGCAGTGCTGTCACATCGCCTGAGAAATAATTAAGCACTAAGCCAGTACCATTTGTTATATCAGCATCCGAATTAGCGATGCTACTCTGAGTTGATGCACCC
>JAOXRS010000158.1 GCA_025800385.1 Candidatus Albibeggiatoa sp. nov. NOAA | reverse complement strand
GGACAAAAAACTACTTCTGTAACAGAGAACAATATGTTGAGTACGATGGCACTAGCTCTTCACCTAGGACAATTAAATGCGGTGTACCTCAAGGGTCAATACTCGGTCCGCTGTTCTTTTTAATATACATCAATGACCTTTGTAATGGCTCAAATGTTATTGCTCTGGTTCTATTCGCTGATGATACCAATCTTTTTTTTTCACACAATGACTTATCTTATCTAATGGAAACAATTAACTCTGAAATGATTCAATTATCTAATTGGTTTTTGGCAAACCAACTATCAATTAACGTAAAGAAATCAAACTTCATGATCTTCAAACCAAGGCAAAATAGATAGAAAATTGATCTGAAAATAGAAATTAACAGTTATAGGATCGAACAGGTCAGGGAAGTCGTATTCCTTGGCATAATCCTGGATGAACATATTTCTTGGAAACCTCATATCTCCCATATTGCAAGCAAAATTTCAAAATCAATAGGTATTATTTTCAGATCAAGTTTCTACCTTTCTAAGCGTGCGTTGCTGACATTATACTATTCACTTGTTCTTCCCTATATTCAATACTGTATTCTGGTCTGGGGTTCAAC
>JAOXRS010000146.1 GCA_025800385.1 Candidatus Albibeggiatoa sp. nov. NOAA | reverse complement strand
TGAGCGCTTCAGCCAAATGCTTTACACCTGCATCGGTTATACTGGGGTTATCACTGAGGTTTAATGTGTTTATTTTACAATTATTATTGATGAGCGCTTCAGCCAAATGCTTTACACCTGCATCGGTTATACTGCGGTTATCAATGAGGTTTAATGTGTTTATTTTACAATTATTATTGGTGAGCGCTTCAGCCAAATGCTTTACACCTGCATCGGTTATGTCGTTTGCTCCGAGGTTTAAACTGTTGAGTTTGTAATTACTCTTACTGTGGTCACTATTAACAATAAACTTTTGAATCTCTTTACATCCCAAATCACCAATATTGTTTCTGAACAAATTCATGCACAAGATTCCTGCATCTACATGTTGAAGTACGTGTGCTATAGCTGCACAGTCAACAGGTGCGAGACTACAACGTCTAAAATCTACAGCATTAAAACCAATCTTACCTAATTTAGCTTGAACACCTGAATTCTTTACTTTAGCCGAGTCATCTACTTTGAGCATCTCGTTCAAACAGTTACAAATGTTCACTGCTAAATGTTTGTCTTCGTTAGTCGGCCAACAGGTCAGTGTGCGTGGCTCTGAATCTTCATCCGCCATCATGGTCAGCCGCCATTTTTCTTTCTTCTCTGTCGACTCGGGAAGAAGGTCGGTGAACATATCAGTCGGTGGCTCTGTTCGGTCACCAAGCAGTCCAGCCACAAAC
>JAOXRS010000126.1 GCA_025800385.1 Candidatus Albibeggiatoa sp. nov. NOAA | reverse complement strand
TTGCACAATTAAAATGTCAAAGTCAAATCAAAGTGTTCATGGTTTTTAACTTGTGAATGCAATGAACAAGTTAAAGAAGTGAATCGCTTTGGCACTCACTCGGTCGATCATTTCCTGTAAACTTGTTGACGTAATTTGCTTTTTTGGTCTATTTTTGCGATGACGTCGCTTAAATGTCACGGCATGATCATGTGCGGTGTCATGCATTGAGCGACGTGGATTACAAATGACAAGAACTGGGAACTACAGCGTCGCTAGTCACACCAGCCACACCACTGTACGGTAACGCTCAGTAATCGTCACGGTAGCTTCCCATGCAGGACGCTTATATGTTCATGTACGCTATATATAACAGTTGAAAGCCATCGCCTTCTCATTATGGTAGGGTTAATTTCCGTTTTTGCACAAAATGACTCAAAAATACAACGTGGTTTACTTTCATGTGGACTGAATGCAATAAATATTTCTTTATCCCACTGTGTTTCTTATTATCTGTCCAAATACCTATAATTAAGTTAAGCCTGATACGCATGCGCATTACAGACATAGTGCATGTCAGTCGATCGTTTTCAATCTATTTTAGAATTTCGCCATCCATTTGATTGCAAGGTAATTAGTTTCATTTTGATTTTAGCGCTCATGCGTTTCGTGTACTGTGAGATTTTACGCGTCCACAACAACTAAATGTGCACGTTGCGTTGGTTACACTGACGAGGCCTTCCAAGGGGTAAAAGCGACAGGCGACATGAACCTGAAAACTGGCGATATGGGACTTTCTTAACAGCGACAAGTGACTGGAATGAGCAACTAAAATATAAAAGCGACACTATAAACGTGGCAAAAAAAAGGGCTGATCCCAGGTCGACACTCGTGCTACGTCGCTTAAATGTCACTTCATGATCATGTGCGGAGTCATACATTGAGCGTCGTGGATTACAACCGACAAGTACTGG
>JAOXRS010000118.1 GCA_025800385.1 Candidatus Albibeggiatoa sp. nov. NOAA | reverse complement strand
ATCCCGGCATTCCAATTTCATTAAATGCCATCTGGTTATCGTTCCTGGCCAAGTCGGTGTCAGCTCAAGGCGTCAATTATCAAGCGAATGTGTTATAATCCTTAAGCGTGAGAGTTCATTTATTGTACGTGTTCTAATTTTGTACGTCATATAAAAGCTTTGTTCAGTTCCAGTTGGGAAGTCGCTTGATGCACATGTGTAAATTATTATAACTGTGAATCTGGATAACGTAGGCTCAAAGTTTTTTTATTGCGCGAACTAGAACTGTGAGCAGCGAAGCCGCAGCCTTCTTTCGCCTTCACCGCGTTCCTGTTTGCAGCGAAGCCGAGCTACTTATATTTATTATGACGGCGAAGTGTAAATTCACTGAGGAACTGAAGAACTTCTCATTATAAGTCCCTACAGGAAAGAAAACTTCCCCAATGAAAACTTCTGGACTGTTGAGGCTAGCCGTTGTCTTTCGAGTTTCAAGCGCTATTGTCAATCCAAATTTGCAATCAATTTAAATTACAGCATTTGCTTAGATTTTCATTTACGTTTCAAAATGCTGATTATGTTGTATATCCCAGAAGCGCTCAGGCATACGCAGATGCCGGGACTTCAACCTGGGTGAACCAGAAAGGACATACAACATTTGCCTAGATTTTCAATTGCGTCTCAAAATGCTGATCATGTTGTATATCCCAGAACCACTCAGGCATATGCGGATGCCGGGACTTCAACCTGGGTGAACCAGAATAGATATACAACATTTGCCTAGATTTTCAATGCGTCTCAAATGCTGATCACATTATATATCTCA
>JAOXRS010000125.1 GCA_025800385.1 Candidatus Albibeggiatoa sp. nov. NOAA | reverse complement strand
GGACAAATTTTCGCTTCAATCGAAGAGAATTAATAATGATAGAGTTACCCCTGTAGATAGCATCAATGCTGACTTTGCTAAGTAACTAACAAGGCGTTTGCATCTAGACCCTTTGCTTTGGCTACTAGAAAAGGGTATTTTTAGCACGACCTTAGCAAAAAATCTAGAACAATTAGCGGCTATTTTAAGGGCACAAAGTCCAGGATCAACCTGCCGTGGGGAACTAAATGTTGTTGTTGAATCGGATGATGAGGCTCAAGAGGCAAATGAAGTCGTCGAATCGGATAATGAGGCTCAAGAGGTAAATGAAGTTATTGAATTGGATGATGAGGCTCAAGAGTAGGCAGATGAAGCAGTTGAATCGGATTTAGTATAAAGCTGATACAGGGAACCCATTCCTGGAGAGGCGATAAACGCTTTATGTTTAAACAAACACGCTTTTCACAATGTTTCAGTTATCAGGAGTTATGGTTCACAATTTAAAATTCACCTGTCATGTTCAAAGAATAGATGAATATTAGCTAAGGCATAAGC
>JAOXRS010000056.1 GCA_025800385.1 Candidatus Albibeggiatoa sp. nov. NOAA | reverse complement strand
ATCCGGTTGTTTGTTTTAAAATACCTGGTCAAAACCCGCAGCCAATTTAACAGAGTTCCTTCTTTATCCACAACGAATTTTCAAATGACTGGCTTCTGATGGGAATTTAACTGGGGAATTTGAATGTTGATGATGCTGACCGGATGAAAAGCTTCATTTAGCGCTGCCAAGCTGCGCGCCATCTTCACTAGCGTCAGTCACGTACAATGCGAGTTATCAATAAAACACGATCTGTGATTGGACAAGTGGTTTTGGCACGACTCGCTCCCAATTATATGAGCGCTGCTGTGATTGGCTCAGCCATGCCAAGGAATGTGGTTCGAATGGAAGCAGCCATTAGTGAGGAGGAGCGTTGCACGATGACACTAAGAACGGCTGTGTAGGAGACTATGAAATTGTCTAATGGGTTCAAAATGTCAAATAATCAATTCATTAATTGAATCTTAATAAAAGTCGCAGCAGGAATTACATTTATGATTTATCTAATGTCAAATGATAATGGGCATATATTACTGCACTGTAACATATAGGCTACATT
>JAOXRS010000028.1 GCA_025800385.1 Candidatus Albibeggiatoa sp. nov. NOAA | reverse complement strand
AATCCTGTGCGCCATCAATGCGCTCAATCAGAATATCGTTTTGACAGGACCAAGGTTTATTTTTAATTACTTGGGCTGCAATTGGTCTCGGTACTGGCAGTTCTAATTCTCGCATCTGACTCAACATCAGCAATTCTTGATAAGCCCTTGCCTTGTGTAAACCTGTGAAGATAAAACTGCGCTTGCTTAACTTGCTGATCAACCCGCCGCGATAGTAATGACGCAACACCATATCAACAGGTTGGTTATTTACCCCTTCGGTTCTAACAAAATATGTAGTGTAACGACCTTTAGATTCACCTGTTACTGCACCTATTTTTTGCCAATGCTCAGGGTGAAACCAATTTTGCTCAACTTTGGAAATTAAGCTTTTATCAAACCAAATGTGGCTGTTGTGGATTTGGGCTGTTTGCCATTTATCGTTATTAAGTCTGCTAGACAAGGTAAAAACTTATATTAATCGTTGGATTAAGGGCAATGATACATTAGCATTGCCGATTATTAAAAG
>JAOXRS010000025.1 GCA_025800385.1 Candidatus Albibeggiatoa sp. nov. NOAA | reverse complement strand
GGCATTGTTGTCGGCATTGAAAATTGCCGCCGCTAGAAACGTCGACATCAGAATTATTGTGCCGGAAGAAAGTGATCACTGGTTTGTCCAAAACGCGTCACGCAGTTTTTACGGGACGCTTCTAGAAGATGGGGTCAGAATCTTTGAACGAAAAGGACGTTTTAATCACAGCAAGGCGATGCTTGTGGATAACGAATGGTCATTTATGGGTTCAAGTAACTGTGATGGAAGAAGCTTTCGTTTAAATTATGAACTTGATTTTATTTGTGAACAGGGATCGTTTATTGATGAAGTTCACAATCAATTTTTACGCGAACTGTCAAAATCAACCGAGATTTCATTAGTCGACTACAACAAACGCGGCATTATCCGCGAATTCAAAGAAAACCTCGCCTCACTATTCACCCCAGTCCTCTGATAATGAAGAATTAATAAAGAATAATTAGTTTTGATCTCAGTCTGAATGGGCAGCCATATAATGTGTATATATCATGGCTGAGGTTTATCTGAGTTATTATTTTGTTTTTTACCTGTTTTTAATGGTTTATTTTGTGGCTGAGCTTGTTCGGTTTGACCGCTTATTTCACTGCCGTCAACAAGGTAAACATATCTTGTTTTCTTTATACAAGAGCTACAAAAGGTCGAAAGAATAAGAAGTATTACGATTTTAGGCATAGCTTAACACCTTTATTTATGAGTTTGTGGTATTTGCTTATATATGTAGAAGGTTTGAAGAGGTATTTCACCTGCATCCCATTCATCCCTTGATTTGACCTCTAGGATTTCGATTGCACCATTAGGTTTTACTTGACGCATAGATATTCTAAATGAAGCAGTATCTAAATTCGGGAAGTACAAATCCATATCTATATTTAATGGGTAGCGGTGTTTCGAAAAAGGGGTGTGCCCATGTGAAATGAAACCAAACTTATACCTTTTCTCACTATATTGGGGTGGTAATTCTACATCATGTTGATCATGATGCTTAATGAAATATTCAAGAAATGTTTCATATAAATTTTGATCTTGTTTAAACGAGGCATCCTGTACTTCAGTGGGAACATTTGAATAATCGTATTCAGTAATTTTGACACATGCTTGTAGTAGGAGGATAGTTAATAAAAGAACTATTTTTCTTACAATCTCCATATGATTTTTCCTTATCTTCATTTGTTAATTAGGGATGATAATTGGTGCGATAAGTTTAGGGTAATCTCTTTTTTATTTTATGCAATTGTGTATTTGGCTAGAGATAAGAAGAGTATTTAAGGCAATTGTGCAATTAAGAAATTTTAATATCGGCGGTTGCCGAGGTTTGATTGACCAATTATAATCGACGTCGTTTTTTCAGTTTCGTCGATTGGCGGACATTTTCTTAAATTTTTCCCCTTCAAATTTATTATGCCGGATATTCATATTGATCACCCATCTGCGCTGTTGACCTTTTTTGTGCTTACGGTCGGCGGCATGTTCTTCAGCTATCTTTTTCATAAACTTAAACTGCCGGAAATGATCGGTCTGCTTGGAATCGGTTTTGTGCTTGGCCCGACAGGTCTCAACATTTTTGATTTGGAAGCAATCAATAATATCCATGTGATTAGTGATATTGCTCTGGGCCTGATGACGTTTACAGTGGGAACGCACATCAAATATAAATCGTTGCATAATTCGTGGAAACGGATTTTGAATCTGGCGATTTTCGATATCACGGTCACCTATTTTATTGTGTTTGCACTTTTGACGTTGTTCTCAGGGCTCAGTTTGACGACGCGGCTTTTGGTTAGTTCGCTGGCGATTTCGACTTCTCCGGGCACAATTCTGCATTTGATTCATGGCAAACGCGCTCGAGGAATGTTGGTGAAAACGTTGCTCGGAGTGGTGGCGCTGAACAATGTGGGGGCGATTATTATTTTCGAGGTCTGCAAGAAAATTGGTGCAGGTCTTGAGGTAGGAAGTGGGTCTATTACGGTGGTTCAGCCGTTGCTGGCGGTGGCTTTGGCAATTGGTATCGGTTTTCTTACAGGACTTTTGCTGAATGTAATTACCCGTCATGTGCATCGTGAAGCGGATTTGCTGGCTATCACATTTCTTGTAATCATCTTCAATATTTTATTCAGTACCGGAATTGGTGGAATCTCTCCGCTTTTGGTGAATTTGGCGACCGGAATTGTTATCGGCAATCTGAGTTATCATAATAAGCGAATCGTTCGAATCTTTGATGGCTTGAACGTGATTCTGTTCACAGTTTTCTTTACGATGGCGGGAACGCATCTGCAT
>JAOXRS010000001.1 GCA_025800385.1 Candidatus Albibeggiatoa sp. nov. NOAA | reverse complement strand
TTGAAATATGTGTATGTAATTCATATCTAATCACGTTGTAAAACGCTACGACTTGTATGTTTCGAACTCAGGCATGTTAAGGCATGTTTTTAAGCCTAATTTGCATAAAATCTGAAAACAATCATAACTTTGCGGCAATTTGCCTTAAAGCTCTCAAACTTGGCAAACCTATAGGGAATGATGACCTTAACTCATTTTTAGTTTAAGATGAGGACTGTTTTGATCACGTGACCTTTAAGTATTAATTTGCGACTACAAATCTTCACAGTAAAATGGGGAATAAAAAACGAAATAGAAATAAATCGTTTTCGGTGTCATACTTTTACATCTTATGTGTTGATTATGAATTAGCCTTTTCTCCGTGTCTCTGCTAATTAGGAAGCCTGCAATTAACGGATATAGGTCACGTGACTTAATAAATCGCCTAATAACTCCTAATATAAATAACAGGTACCACCACACAAGGCTATTCCATAATAAGCGCTTCAGATGTAATAGTATGACACCAAAAAATATTTTATTCTATTGCGTTTTATACTCCCCATTTCCCTCTGAAGATTTTAGCTGTTAATTATCATTTACAGGTCACGTGACCCAAATGATCGAGACTTTAAACTGAAAACGAGCTAAGATCATCAATTTCTATATGGTGACCAAGTTTGAGGGCTTTTCGGCAAATTTCCGCGATGTTATGATTGTTTCTGGATTTTATGCAAATTAGGCTACAAAACATGCCTTAATATGCCTGAGCGGCCAACCACACAAACAGAGGATGGTATGCCTGTGTTCATATATACCAACTATTCCACGAAATCGAGTCCGGCACATATGAACTCATAGCTAATGCAGCGCTGCAC
>JAOXRS010000257.1 GCA_025800385.1 Candidatus Albibeggiatoa sp. nov. NOAA | reverse complement strand
TGAGAATGCCCACTTAAGATTTTGACTTGTCCCGTTGCCACTTCCCATAATCTGATTGTATTATCTCCACTTGCAGAAGCAAGGGTTTTGCCATCAGGACTGAACGCCACGCTATTAACCCAGTCAAAGTGCCCACGTATTAAGATTTTGACTTGTCCCGTTGCCACTTCCCATAATCTGATTGTATTATCCCCACTTGCAGAAGCAAGGGTTTTGCCGTCAGGACTGAACACCACGTTAGTCACAGAATTAGAATGTCCACTTAAGGTTTTGGCTTGTCCCGTTGCCACTTCCCATAATTTGATTGTATTATCCAAACTTGCCGAAGCAACGGCTTTGCTGTCAGGACTGAACGCCACACTATTAACCCAATCAGAATGCCCACTTAAGGTTTTGGCTTGTCCCGTTGCCGATTCCCATAATCTAATGGTTCTATCCTCACTTGCAGAAGCAAGGGTTTTACCGTTAGGATTGAACGCCACGCTATTAACAGAATGAGAATGCCCACTTAAGGGTTCGTCTAAGGCTTGTCCCGTTGCCACTTCCCACAATCTGATTGTATTATCTCCACTTGCAGAAGCGAGGATTTTTCCATCAGGACTGAACGTCACGCTAGTCACAGAACTAGAATGTCCACTTAAGGGTTGGCCTAAGGCTTGTCCCGTTGTCACTTCCCATAATCTAATTGTATTATCCTCACTTGCAGAAGCGAGGGTTTTTCCATCAGGACTGAACGCCACGCCATTAACAGAACTAGAATGTCCATATAAAAATTGCTTACGCTGTTGTTGTGACTGCAATATTCTCAATAGATTACTACGAGTCGTTGTGCTATCTTTATCTTTAAAAATTTGTACTGCCAATAATAAAGCATGTTCATAATAACCATTACTGACATTAGGTAGTTGAGCTGCTAAAGTAGATTGCGCTGCTGATTTTTCAATAAAAGCGACTTGAGTTTGCTCCTCAGCCTCCAACCTTTTCAAATTGGCATAAAACCCAAAACTTGCCAACATCATTATCACTATTAATACTGCTGCCACCAAACGATTACGCTTTGCCTTACGATAACTCGTACTTTTAGTCACAAAATGTTTAGCCATCTCTGTCAATGGTACAATCTTATCCCGTGTGTTCATATACTCCTCTGCATTCACCAATTTCCCCGCTTGCAACAAATAATCTTTCGCCTGCTGATGTACTTCCCATTCCTGTGCCGCCCGCTCAATATCCTGCTTATTCATTAAATCCTGACGACTCACTGCCAACCACTGCTGCAACAAACCCCAATGCCGAATCAGCGCCTCGTGCGCCACATCCACCACCGTCACTAACGTCTTATCATCGCCACGGCTATCCCAACTATCCACAACCACCAACCGCGCTGCCACCAATTTATCCAACACTACATCCACCGCCTTTGCCGCATAGCGTCCCGTCACTAGCTCCTGCTTAAATACTTGCTTGCGTGTATCCTCCGTCCCCTCTCCTAACTGGGTCAAACCCAAAAATATCCACTGTGCCACTGTTTGCTCTTCTGTACTTAAATTGGAATAAGCCTTATCTGCACTTTGTTGCAATGTGCCCTGTACCCGTCCTGCACGTATATAATCCTCCACCGTCAACCGATTGACCCGCCGATGTTCCCACAAGACCCACAAACTGTATTCCAATAACGGCAAACTGTCGGCATCCACATCTTGCAACATTGCAGTGACCAATTCAGGCTCAACTTCTAAACCCACCGCCTGCGCAGGCTTTAAAATCGCATCCGATAATTCCACTTCCGTCATGGGCGTAACTGTGATCCTATGCGCATCCAAATAGGTGTTTAAACCTGAATAATCTTGCTCAGCACACTTGCCTAAAAAATCTGCCCGTAAAGTCAACACCACACATAATTTATCAACCGTAGCATTTGGTGCTGGCAATACACCCAAAATACAAGCTAAAAACTGCTCACGGTCTTGTTCATTACAACGGGTAAATAACTCCTCAAATTGGTCAATCACCAACACCACACGCGGCGCATCTATCGTACCCAATAACTGCTGAAAACCTGCTGCACCTTTGGCTAAAAAATGCTGCACACTTTCCAGCTCTTTCAAACGAGTGGCTGGTGGTAAACCCTCTTTAATCAACACCTGTGCTAAATTATCCAATGGTTTGTGTTCATTCTGTGCTGGGGTAAATGGTTTACACAAATGCCAATCCCGACTTTCTCCCAAATGTTTGCCCGAACGTAATTGATGCAATAAACCCGCTCGCACCACCGATGATTTACCACTGCCCGATACACCCAACACCGCTAAAAAATTGCTGGTACGCACTGCCTCAATCAATTGTTCAGTCAACGCCTCACGACCGTGAAAATACTTTGCATCATCCTCATCAAAAAAGCGTAAGCCTTTATAAGGACATTTACCGCTGAGTGGTTGTTTTTCCATATCCATTGCAGCTTGCGTTAACATAATCCGTCCAAAATTACGCACTAACGGCTTTTGCACACTGCTGGTTAATTTGGTTTGAATAAAATCGGCTAAATCATAATTATCCACTGATTGCTGAGCGGCCAAACCCTGCAACAACACCTTGGTCAAAACACCATGCTTACTGGAGAAACTTTCATACGCTGGCTCAAAATCCCTTGATGCTGCAATAAAACAACGCTCATAACCTTCCTTATTACCCAATGCCGCTTCATCAAAATTCAATAATTCACCACTGAAACAGCAATCTAGCCATACAATTTGTTGTTTAATCTCACTTTTCTGTAATATTTCTTTTAATAAATCTAAAGAGAAACCATAAATATGCTTATGTTTAACAGAATCGCTGCTCGCTAGATACCCTTTCCAAATCCCAGTTGCTTCTTCTATGCGTTGCCCATGCCCTGCAAAAAATAATAAGGCGGTATCAGGTAAATTAGTTTTGGTTTGAGGCAAAAATAATTGCGTAATTGATTTTTTTAATACATCAAGACTGACAACACCTTTATCATCAATGCTTTGTTCAATATTTAACGGCAAACGCTTGACCCGAAAGCCACCTTGGGTTTCCAATAAACGAGCAATTGCCTCCGCATCATTGGCAGGCTTCTCTAATGGGTCTAATTCATTGTATAAATTGATTCCAATCACGAGGGCATCGCGGCTCATGGAATGTCCTTTTTTTGTCTAAATCAGGATGTCCAAGATTTAAAGATGTGATGGAATTAAACCTTGAAAGTCCAAATTCTGAGGTTTTTTTGTATACTTTTGAAAGCTGTTTCGTGCTAAATCTAATATAATTTAATCATACTATAACAAAGTGAATATCATGAACAACACTAACTTGCTGGCATTTTTGCTCACATTACAAACCCAAAATGTCCAACATCCCGCGTTAAAACAATTATTGTCTTATCTGCAACTGAAACCGCTTGATTGGCCTGCAATCCAGAGTAAAATTGATACACTTTTAATGAGTCAGCCTCATTTAAAAACCCTTTACAACCAATATCAAACCCAACTCGAAGCCAATCCTCATTTATTAAACCAATTACCTGCACTCGAAACATTTTATTCTGCTGTCACACGTAGTGCATTACCACCGATACCTGACGAATCAGACAATACTGAAATTGCTAATTTTGCAGTGGCAATTTTGCGCAACGATGACAATAGCCAAGCGGCAAAACAACTGCTACAAGATATTGATGACCAAATCGAAAAAGATGAAACATAATGCTGCACTATCCCACTTTAAATTTGTATCTTTATGACTTGCAGGAAGGCTTAGGGCAAAGTGATGAAGAAATTGTATTTAACACCCAGCAATTCTTAAAAAAGCTGCCTGAAAATACGCAATTATTAGAAAATGAACTGGGTGAAGATTATTTTGAATTGGCGCAAAATCGTAGTATTCCGCTGCCCAAAATAGCTGAGTTTAATACCGATGATGGCTATTATTATCCTGTGCAATTACATGATAGTTATGGATTATTGGTAAATTGCTCACTGGCAGGTGATTTTGATGCACAAGATTTAACATGGTTGAAAGCATTGCAACGTTTTATTGCGCAAGCGGTGAATAATCTAGCGGGGACATTGGGGCAAACTTGGATTTTTTCCGCATATGTAGAAAATCTACCTAATGATGATGCATTTATTAAAAATTGTTGTCAGATATTATCTTCAGGTAAACTTTTTAAAACCATGCGCTGGAACGATAAAATAATCTATGAAATCAGTGACCCGCATACGATTGTCATATTTTATACAAACCAACAAGCTTTAAAACAGGAAAATGCTTATTTTACAGATTGGCTATATTTATTGTTTTATCGCCACAAAATCAGTTGGGCATACCAGCAAAGTCGGCAGCTCGCCAAACAGCTTAAACAAAATACTAAACATATTCGGGCGCATGAAAGTAATTTGAGCCAAAACATACATGATTTAGAAGCAACACAATTACAAGATATTTTGCATAGCTTGCAATTTAATTTGAGTTATACCGCAGATTTAAAAAACTTAGATGCACAAGCTAGAACCATTCAAACCAACTTAGATAATTATCAACAGCGTTTAACCAAGTTAAGCCAAAAAATGGGACATGAATTACATTTATTTGCATATTTTCATGAACTCGCCCAGAAAAAATATCTAGTGCAAATTGAACATGATTATGCAGGATTTAAAACTGAAGCCGAGCAATTAACCAAATTAGTGGCATTGGTACAAACCAGTCAGGCAATTAAAAACAGTGGCGATATTTATATTGGAGGGAATGTCAGCGATAGCAGCCTTAATACAGGTAGTGGCGTGAAGCAGTTTACGGGTTGATATTAAGGAATAACAGGTTATATGAAGTGTAAAATGATTGAGGGAATTTCATAATCTCATATACTTATTAGAGAATATTTTCAAAAAGCAACTTCACTCATTTACTCTTTATTTTTAGATTATAAAAAAATAACAAGCAAGTAGAAACTATATTTTAGAAAAGACATCACTTCCAGAGAGAAATGCATTCCAATATGAATTAGAGTCAGCTTCTTTACCTTCTTCACCAATATTTTTTACTAAATGCCACATGGTTTCTATTCTCTCATTATTGCCATTAATATCTATTATATGTTGGCCAACCCAAGCTGTTATGGAGCCATATTGCTTCCAGTCAACAATAAAAGAAATGAGGTGACCATTTACAAAGCCAGATAAAGGAAACTCCTCGCAATTGTGACTAGGTTCTCCAACAACAGTTTGATATATTCCTGAAACTATACCCTTTTCAACAGTAATTATCATCTCTGAACTAAGTTTGTTCCTCCACTTACCATTGAAGTTAACTATTGGCTTATTAACCTGTTTCCCTTCTGTTTTCCATTCTAGCCATTGCTCACTCATTGTTTTCTCCAAATCAGTATTTGTTAATTGATTTCATACTTTTTGAATCTATTTGTTTATCAATAATTCAACCATTGAGTAAAAATATTTAATCTCTGTAGGACAAAACGTCATACATATCCTTGATTGTAAAGCGATACAATCCCAGCCACTTAAACAAAACGTGCAACGGACTGGCAGTGCTTAGGTAAAGGATTACCGTATGACAACAACCCTTGAAAATACTGTAACTGATTTAGTTACCCAGACAAATAAACTGACCAATGAAGTCATTGGCAAAATGGCAACCATTGATCAGCGGGTAACCGATGCAGAAACAGAACTAGACAATCATTGGACTGCAAAGTCAGCACAAATTGATAGTGAGTGGGCTGCCAAGCAAATTGAAATCGATGCGAAATTAAACGCGTTCGATAATCAAATTATTTATGTTGCGCCAACTGCTCAAAATGATGCGACAGGTGTTGATGCTGAAAATGCAACCACATTAGCAGATGCATTGAGTAAACATTTAATTCCTTCTGTTGCAAATACAATTAAACTGTCTAAAGGGCTGCACGTCTTACCTGCACAAGCGTTAAATGATTTATTCTTATTAAATTTTGAACCCACAGACGATTACGACCCAGACAATCCACCGATCATTTGCACACCCAATACAGTTGACAGCCAAATTTCAACCAATAGCACGGGTATTTCTTCCCCTTCACAAATTTGTGAAGCCCATGCTTATGATGAAATCCCTTTGAGTTTTAACAATTCTACAGTGCGCTTTAATAATGTTTGGTTGCGCGGCACACGGCATTGTTTGAACTTGGATAAATCGACTATTTTCACTTTAGGTGATATGCACTTGGATTTATGGATTTACTCCGCGTCTTGTACCTCTCATAGTGGTATCGCATTACAAGCTAAAGATTCGACAATTTACAGTGATGCCGATTTAGATATTAATGTTTGGCATCCAGATTACACAGGTTGTACCGATGTATTAGCCGACCATGCTGCGCCAATTTTATTAGACAGCTCTAAACACATTCAAAAAGGCCAATTAACTTGGTCATCAAATATCGAATTAAACGAGTATCCAAAACAAAATTGTATTGGCTGGCGTACAGAAACTGAAACGGCTCACGCGACAGCAATCAACTTAATCAACGGTGCACAATTACATATTGATCGTTTGATGATTAACAATGTGATGCAACTATTCTGGGCAGACGATTCAATTATTAATGTTGGCTTTATGGAAATGGCAGAGCACTCCGAGCCGTTGCAATGGTTAGGTCAAGCACGCGGTCAACATGCTCAAGTTTCGTTCACTAACCGTAGTGCAGATTGGTACAACATTGATGATACAAATGTGGTGCGGATTGAAAATACAGGCACAAATCCAGATCAAGCTAGCTTAATCGCTTATGAAGGTGCGCAAGTCTATTTAGATGGTGTGAAATTCACCACAACAGAATGTCCTTGCAACAGCTTCATGACAACGGAAACTGCACAAGTGTTGTTACAAAACAGCATCATTTATGCGCCAGATCGTGATAACAATCAAGGCTTCTTACACATCTCTCACAATACTGATGGTCATGTTTTAGCCAAAAATAACCAGCTCACTACACGTTTAGGTGATGACGATGTGGGTTTTGTCACAGTTAAAGGTGGTTTCACTCGAGAAGAAAATAATCAGTTTAATTTCAGTCAAGATTATTCTGTTGATACTTACGGTCGGCATCAAGACAGCTTCGGCAATACCAAAGGGATGTACTCATTTTCTGAAGATAAAACCATCAAAATCCCAGAAGACTATCCTGATTTAGAATCTGCAATTGCTGCGATTAGCGATTTAGTTGTTGCGCCTAGTGCTTCAATCACACTTGAATTAGCTGAAGGTAAACATGTTTTAAGTCAAAGTTTAGCCATCGAGAACGTGCACAATATCACAGTTAAAGGTGCAGAACCCATTAGCAAAACATTAGTTTCATTTGTTAGCGCAACAGGCAGTGCAGGCAATTGGGATGTGACGTTGCAATTACATGATATGACAGATGTGAATGTTGGTGATTACTTGTTAATCCATGATGTGACAGGCACAGGTACACCAGAAGTACATTTAGGTGGCTGGGAAGTTATTGCTGTATCTGGAAGTAACGTAACCATTAAGCATTATTGTCCTGAAGCAACATTTCCAACTAATACAATAACAAGTGGTTCTTTATATTTAACAAAAACCATCATCAATAGCCACAGTATATTGATTGACTCATGTTCAAAACTGGAACTCAAAAATATTGTTTTAGAAAAGCTATCTCTAAGTGTAACTAAAAGTGATGTGAGTCTTAGTCATATTGGGCTTAGTCAGCATATATTTAATACATTTAACTCAAATATAGAGTTGAATTTATTAACAGCATGTCGTGGAACTTATTATGGAATGTATTTTATAAGAACGACTGTTAACTCAACAGCAAAAGTGCTGAGTAATTCCAACCAATATCACGGTGTCCATTTACTTCAAGCAAGCACCTTAAATTTCAATGCTAACTTAATCGATGCCTCATTGTACTCATTATTTAACGTTCGTTATGGCATATACGCAAGAGAAAGCTGCAATGTTCGGCTGAGTTACTCCGCTTCACTTCCAAAAGAATATTATATTCTCAATAATCAAAATACCGACATTTATGCCATAAATAACTCTTTTATCAATATTGAGAAAATTGCTGGTTCTCCTACATTCTCTCCAGCTTTAAACACAGTTGGTAATAAACAATCTTACATCGCAGGATAAATCATGATTTTAGTACTCAGAAACGACAAACCCTTTGCTTACGATGTCAAAGAAGACGATCTAACCCATTACCCTAGTGACTTGGGTTATGACTTTATCGCAACAGGCGACATCAAATTAAAAATGGATAACGATAGCAACTATATCTATCCATTAGATTATTTAGATGCTGAACAAGCGGAAATTGTAAAGAAAAAAACTGCTTCCATGAAACGCCGTTTACGTGAAAAAGCAGGTGTGAAATTTAAATTAGGACGTAAAAACTACGTTGTTAACACTGACTCTGTATCACAAAACAAAATTGCCAGCACTTTAGTTGCTTTAAAAGAAGGCTTAAAAGACAAAGTGTCTTGGAAAATGCAAAACGGTGAATTTGTCGAATTAGATGCAAGCCAATTTGCCTCATTAGCACAAGCGGTTTTCGACTATGTGCAAGATGGTTTTAGCGAAGAAGCAGCAGCTGTTCAATAAACTTTTTTTATAAAATCTAGGACTGCCAAGCCTAATAAGGATATGCAGCCCTTAACTTAGCTCCAAAGTCAAAAGGATTTGACAAGATGGCAAAAGACATAGGCGTAAGTTATATCAGAGATAACTCGGGAGTTCGTCCACTTCCTTTGCGTGACACAAGTGCAATTCATGCTGTTGTCACCGCCCCTGATGCAGATAAAGACATCTTCCCAGTGGGCAAAAACGTATTAATGAACGGCAATGACCTCAAATTACGTGCAGCTTTAGGCGGCCGAGGCACTGCACCATGGGTGTTAGATGCAATTTTCGATCAAGGCATTCAACCACAAATCATTTTATCTGTTGTTGAACGTTCACCAAAACCAAAAACTACAGTTGAACAATCGATTCGTAACCAATTAATTCATATTGCTGGCGAACAAATGAACCGTGCTTCTAGCGGTGTAGTTGATGCTTTGGCGAACAGCGACGTGAACATGGTCACCCGCGTATGGTCTGGCGATACAGAATACATGAAAGGTGTCGACTGGAAACGTACAGGCAATAGCATTGAATGGTTAACGTATACAACAACTGAAACAGTTAAACGTAGTACCTCAAGTACTGACCCTGTAGATTTTCAAGACAAAGCCTTAGCCGTTTCTGAAATCTCTCAAGGTGAGACTCAATATGTTGTTGATACAGATTTCCAATTAACAGCATTCGGCGTTGAGTGGTTAACAGACAACCAACCCGCTGTACATTCAGAATATTTAGTCACTTATGATTATGGCAAACGCCCAGCGGCAGAGCAAAATTATGAAGTTGACTATTCACATTACAAACAAGAAGAAGTAATCGGCGAAATCGTCACGCGCTCAAATACACAAGATTATGACTATTTAATCAATAGCGATGTATTACGTATATTAGCCGTGCGTCAAGGTGAAGAAGTATTCACATTAGACACGGATTACAAACTAGAAAACGATCGCATCGAATGGCAAACCTACAACGAAACAGAAACCGTCACAAGAGGTAGCGGCTCAACCGATGCAGTCGTCCATTCTGCACACTTACTCGATGCCAGCCAAGTTGAAAAAGATGGCAATCTTTTCACAAAAGGCGTGGACTGGACAGTCAGTAGCAATGGACAAATTGAATGGACAGGTGCAAACCCAAGCCAACCTGCACAAGGTGACACGTACAATGTCACTTATAGTCATGGCTATCGTCCAGAAGATGAAACTAATTATGAAGTCGATTATGAGTTCAAACCTGGGGAAATCGTTGCGTTAGATGAAGTCATCGGCGGTTTTGATATTGAAGCAGGCATTATGACAGGGGTTCACACTGCATTATCTGCTGAGCAAGATACAGGTGTCAGACCTAAAATCTTAATCGCACCCGGATTCACACACCACGCAGCTGTTGTACAAGAAATGATTGGTGTAGCTGAGCAATTATTGGCTTTCGTTTATGCCGATGGCCCTAGCACAGAACGCAATATTGATGCAGCACAATATCGTAGTGAATTTGGTTCAGAGCGAGTGATGATTGTTGATCCTTGGGTGCAATTCTACAACAACCAAGCACATGTCAACGGCTACGACTATCAACCTGCTTCTGCACGTATTGCGGGCTTACGCGCCAAAATTGATGCAGAAAAAGGCGCATGGTGGTCAGTTTCTAACCATGAAATCTTAGGCATTACAGGCTTATATCGCAAAATTGGTCGTTCCAATCCAACTGCAAACACGGATGCTAGCGCAGAGAATTATTTACGCCAAGCTGATGTGACAACAATTGTCCGTGCATATGGCGGTGACGGTGGCTGGTTGACAGCGGGTAACCGTACTTGCTCTAACGATGTGCAATTCATGTTTGAACCTGTAGTTCGTGTGGATGACATGGTTGAAGAAGCGGTTGTACGCGGAATGCAGCAATATCGTGATAACCCAATTGACGCAGCTTATTTTAATACCTTAGCACGCTCTTTAGAACAGTTCTTACGTTCATTAGAGCAACAAGGTGCAATCATTTTAGGCTCACAGTCACCTGTTTGGATCGATCCAGAATCTAATAGTCCAGATCAAATCAAGCAAGGCATCGCTAAGATCAACTTTGACTTAGAATTTAAATATCCTGCTGAAAATATTCGGATTACACGCTCTATCAATTTCGAATACTTAGAGCAAATGTTCACTAACGTGGAATACGTCAGACAGTCTTAAAACAGCAGAACTGGCAATGCTTAGCTTAATTAAGGTTGCCAGTCCTCAAGTAAATTTTCCAATTTTATAGGAGTCAAGGATGGCAATTAATCGCGCAAGAACTCAGAAGAACTTTAACCTGTATATCAATGGTGAAAATCTCGCAGGCAAAGTTAGTAAAGTCAAACTACCTACAGTGGCAGAGAAAGTTGAAGAACATCGTGGTGCAGGCATGGGTATGCCAATCGATCTAAAAATGGGTCTTGAACCCATGGAGATGACGTTTACAACAACAGATATTGGTGTAGAACAAGAGCTAATTACTGCAATCCGTGATGGTCAAGATCAACAATTCATTTTCCGTAGCTCAGCTAGCACTGATGAAACACCAAGTGACACGATTATGACGGAAGTCACAGTCAACGGCAGTATCCAAAAAGTGGAAGTCGGTGATTTTGAATCAGGTAGTAAGATTGACACAGATTTCACAGTTAAATCAGTCAAGTTCTATGAGAAAAAAGTGGATGGTCAACAAGTGTTTTTATTCGACTTATTTAATCACAAATGGGTTGTTAATGGTGTTGATCAATGGGCAAGCGAACGTGGTGATTTATTGATTTAATTTCACATGGGCTGTTGTTGAAAGCCAATAGCCCTGAGATAAAAATATGTCAATTACAGCACCATTCACACTGAAACATTTTAACGCCAAAATCGAGGGTGAAGATCAATCAGGTTTGTTACTCAGTATTAATATACCTGCAATCACACCTGAAATTGGCACGCATCAAACAGCGATGGGTACACCAGTTCCTGTCTTTATGGGCTTTAAAGGTTATCCTAAATTGACATTTAAAACCGCAGAATATGGAAAACTACAAAAGTATATGCGTAATTTAGATGGCATTACGATCAGTGGTTACGGTTCATTAAATGATAATTCAGAAACTACAAAATCAGTACAACTCACAGCAACAGGTATTTTGTCTTATACACCTTCTCCATGGGCACCTATAGAGAAAACTGAAGATACATATGAAATGGCATGTTATTACCTTAATTATTCAGGCAATGGTAGTAATGTCACTGTAGATACCAAAAGCAATAAATTTATTGTGGATGGTGAAGATTTAATTGAAACACTTAGAGGACGCATCAAGATATGAGCGACAAAAAACAAGAAACAAGCAACATCATTTTAGAAAAGGTGGAATTACCTGAGCCGTATCAAGCCTTAAATGGGACGACATTTGAAGTGTTGAGCTTTAAGAAAATTGAAGATTTCAATACCGGTGGATTAAAGCGGTTTTTAAAACAAAATAAAATCTCAGCGCAAACTGACATGGGACAAATGGCCACAGCGCAAGTTGCATGGTTAGCTAAAGCTGGTCAAGATGGTTTGACATTAGATGATTTTGATAACATGAAACCTGCCCAGTTTAAGGCGATCGCAGCAGAAGTACCGATCAATAAAGTATTAGAAACCTTTTTTCCAAGCGATTAGAGAAACCCGAACATTGGTCGCAGATGAAGACCCCTTCACCGCGATGATTAGTGATTTAGCTTACATTTTCCATTGGACGGAAGATGACTGTCTAAAATTGGATATACAAGACTTTTTTGCTTATCACGAAAATGCGGTGAATATGTTCGAAAAAATCAATCAATCGATGTTCAAGATGTAAGGCTGGTTTTTGAAGTTAGCGATTACCTTTCAGTCAAAAACTCCAAGTCAGTCTCCTCCGTTCAAAAGCTGCCACAAGGATGTGGGGCTTCAGGCAAAGGACTGCCGTTTATGGCTACAGCACCCGTACCCACTAATATATCATTTCCAAATGAAGCATTAAAATCACTTGAAACGATAGCTAAAACACTCAATGGTATATCAACAGATGTGAGTGCTAGCCTTGGCAATATTGCTGAACAACTTGATAAAATACAAAAACAGGCAGGTAAATTTAAACAGGCTATTCCAACTAGTACAGAAATCAATAAAACCACAGAGAGTCTTCGAGGCTTTAAAGGGCAAATCCAGCAGTTTAACCAAACTTTAGCAAAAGTGCCGAAAATAAAATTTGCAGGCGATAACGCTAAAAATGTTTCAAACTCAATTGCTAAAGGTATTGCATACCCAGTTACAGTAGGAGCTAGGCATCAACAGCTCATGAGCGAGCTAGAAGCTACATTTCTTGCCAATTTGCCTCAAGGCATAAGTGCCGAATTATATCTTGCAAATTTACCTCAACTGTCTGAAGAAATTAAAGATGTAGCGAGTAGAAAAGGCTGGGACCCATCAGAACTCGTTGAAGGTGCTAATGTACTTATAAAATCCCAGTATAGCCCCTTAGAAATTAAAGCTATTTTAGAAACCTTAATTGACTCAGCCACATCAATGAAAGTCGGGCTAAAACAAGCTGCCACAGATTTTGCTCAAATTAATAATTATGCATTTGCTGAAAATTCACCTGATAAATTTAAGGAAACAGCAAATGTAATGACTTATACAAACCTGACTTCTCCAGCAAATTTCGATATCTTTACTGAAATGTTAAAAGGTACTGCCCCTATAGCAAGAGATAAAATGGAGTTTAAAGAACTTGCTGGTCTTTCAATGAAATATACTGAGTCTGGTGTGAATATTGAGAAAGGAACAGTCGTTCTGCGTAATGCACTATCCAAACTCTTCCAACCTGACTCTCAGAGATTTTTACAGCCATTAGGCATAAGTCGTCTTAATCATGATGGTAGTGCAAAAAGCTTTATTGCAATACTAGAAGACATTTATAAAACATTAAATAACCAAGAATTCAGTACAGATGAGCAGTTTAATATATTTAAAAATATTGTTGGTGAAAGAAATGTACCTGAATTTATGACTTTAATTGATACTGTAGGGCAAGGAGTTGCATTAAACGGTGATAGTAGCCAAAAAAGTGATCTACGCCAATACATTGAAAGTATGTCGGATAATAATCCTGCATTTAACAACATAGCCAATAGAACCTCAAATAAAGTAACAGACAATGTCTCTGGCAATACTGATGTTATGGGTGCTACGATTAAGAAAGTATTTTCCAATATTTTCGACTCTGTAGAGCCTGAAATTTCTAAATCAATTAAATATATACAAACCCACTTAAATAGCCTCTATGCGTTTATGAAGGAAAACCCTGCTTTTGTAGAGACTGTGTTTTATTTTGCAGTAGGGGTCGGCGCAGCTGCTGCTGCAATCGCAAGTTTTCTGGTATTAACAGCTAGCTTTGTAACAACAGTTGCACTTATCTCATTAATTTTAGGTGGGCTAGCATCACTAGCACTACCATTAGCTGCACTCGGTGTCGCAGCAATTTCAATTTATCACCATTGGGATAGGCTCAAGACATTTTTCCAAGGATTCACAGATGGCTTTAAATCTGTTTTTTCCTCTCTTAGTGATGCTATATCACCTATCAAGGAAGCGTTAAAACCTGTAGATGATTTCTTTACAACTATGCAGTATTCAATTGCTGAGACTTCTAAAGCCAGTCATGTAATGGGACAAAGTGTTGATAGTGCATTTAGTGGGATGACAGGTCGATTTTCTGAATTTGACGCAAGAATTGAAAGTATGCAGCAATCTTTTATTGGCAAAAACATTGGTCAAAGTATTGCTGAGGCATTCAAAATTGGGATTGAATATATTGCTAAGTTTGTCAAAGTACTTGTACAAATAGGGCAATACATATATGAAAATTTTTCAGTCAAAAATATTAAAGTATTTTTTGCAAGTTTTCAGCAAGTCCTAATTGATACTTTTGGTAGTTTCAAACAAGCTTTTAAGCCACTTACAGATATATTAAAGCCTGTTTTCAATGATTTAACTAATTTTGGCAATTCGCTTCAAAAATCTGTTATTGGGGCGGAAACCTTTGCTGCGGCAGGCAAAAAAGCAGGAGAGGTTTTTAGTTATGTATTTAAAAGTATTATTTGGATGGCAAGCCAAGTAACTGAAGCAATTGTTATTGTTGGTCGATATTTATATAACAGTTTTTCATTTGAACGAATTGGTGCATTTTTTACAAGTTTTGCTGATGGATTCAAATCTATCTTTAAGTCAGCCAAAGAAGCCTTCAAACCTATCACAGAAGCATTTAAGCCACTTTCAACATCTTTGCAAACATCATCGTTAGAGCTTAAAGACTTTAGTAATACAGGTTCAGTTTTAGGTAAAGCCGTTGCCAGTGCAATTAACAAAGTTATCTGGGCTTTCGGCAGATTGATTAAAATGTTGGATACAGTTCGGCAGTATTTAGCTCAGACCTTTTCAGTAGAAAAAATATGGGGCTTTTTTGAAGGGTTATCTAATGGGTTTATAAGAGCATTCGGTTCATTTAACAAAGCAATTGAGCCGATAAAACAAGCACTTCGTCCAATTTCAGATTATTTACAAGGATCATCTGCAAGTGTAAAAGATTTTACTAAGTTTGGTGAGAAAGCTGGAGAAATTATTGGCAAAGCATTAACGCATATCATATGGCTTGCAAGTAAGTTAATTAAAGTCATTGTATCTGTTGGTAAATTTTTCAGCAATATACCTACAGAACATTTAATTAATTTAGCCGTTTTAGTCGGAGCATTTTTTGTAGCAGTTAAAATTGGTATGATGAGTTTGCCTATGGTGTTATTTATTACATCATTCTTTCCTGTCTTGTTTTTGATTGCTGCAGTCGCTTTTGCATTGTACAAATTTAAAGATGAAGTCATTGCATTAGGCCAAGCTGTTTATGATTATTGGAGTGAGCTGCCAAATTGGAGCAAGATTGCAATAGGCGTAGTTTTTGGTATTTTTGCTGTTGTGGCCTTAGTTGCTACAAAATTAGTTAGTATTCCTGCACTAGTCGTGACTGCAATTGGAGCAGGTATTATCGCGCTTGCTGCTTTTTGGGAGAAGATGCCTGTATGGGCTCAAGCTGGTATTACAGCATTTCTGAGTATATTGCCTGCACTATTGATTTTCTTTGGTGTGATTGTTACAGGTGTTGGCCTTCCTATTGCCGCTCTTGCTCTTTTTGCATTTGCCATTTTTGTATTTAGGGATAAAGTTGCACGCGTTTTTGAGTCTATCGCTAACATATGGCATGGCAGCTTTTGGGGTAAACTAGGTTTAGTTCTCATTGTATCTGGAGGACTTGGAGCTGTATTATTTGCTATTTATAAATTTGGTGGAAAACTAGGTGCAAGCTTTGTGGGCATCTTATCAACAGCCAAAAGCTTCGCAACAAAGTTTATTGGCCTATTATCAAACTTAGTCAAAACAGCTGTAACAATGTTAGGTAAGATGTTCGGTATGTTGAATCAGCCTGTTGGCCAACTCTTAAAGACCCCCTTAGGCAGGTTAGGACTTGCAGGTGGTGCAGGAGTAGCGGGGGGGATTGGTTGGGTGATTGGTTCGAACCTTTATGAAAACAATCGCGAAGCATTTCAGGATACTATTGAAGAATATGTTGGCTTTGGATTTGGTCAATGGGCTCTTGAAACAGGGGAATCCATTACTGATACAGGAAAATGGTTATGGGATGGTGCAGCATCAGTTTTTTCATCAGAAGAAAATAATGCTGTATCAACAACAGAGGCAGTTAATAATATTGCAGCTCCTACAAAAGTAGTGCATGAATCGACTCAAGTTTCTAATAAAGCTCAAGAGAGTATAGCATCAGTTTTTTCATCAGAAGAAAATAATGTTGTATCAACAACAGAGGCAGTTAATAATATTGCAGCTCCTACAAAAGTAGTGCATGAATCGACTCAGGTATCTAATAAAACTCAAGAGAGTATAGCATCAGTTTTTTCATCAGAAGAAAATAATGCTATATCAACAACAGAGGCAGTTAATAATATTGCCGCACCTACAAAAGTAGTGCATGAATCGACTCAAGTTTCTAATAAAACTCAAACTGATATAAATCAGAGCTTGGAACAACCTGTTATTATTGAATTAATGGGGAATGATCCAAAATCTTTAATTACATCAGATTTTTATACTGAAGCAGGTGTTAGCTTACCAAATACATCAATCTATGATTTAGGCACTATGCAACTATTAGAAGTGCCTACAATAGACCCTCAAACTGTTACAGGCTTATCTAAGAATATATTGGAAACACCTGTTGTTCATCAAACAGCAATAGAATCTACACCATCAAGCCCAACTACTAACTTTCAAGAGGTTTTTCAATCATTTAATCCAGATAAGGAACTAACTAGTTTATTAACGCAAAATACAGCTCTCTCTGATTTGCAAAAACAAGCTGAGGAACTCAGCTCCACTGTCTTGAAACAAGATACTGGAACTTCTGAATTACAAAAACAAATGGATGAAGCAAGGGCGAACTTATCTGCTGCATCGACTCCATTGAAACAAGATGTTGGAGTTGCTGAATTACAAAAGCAGATGGATGACATGAAGGCCAGATTATCTACTGCATCAACTCCATTAAAACAAGATACTGGAACTTCTGAATTACAAAAACAAATGGATGACATGAAGGCCAGATTATCTACTGCACCAACTCCATTGAAACAAGATGCTGGAGTTGCTGAATTACAAAAGCAAATGGATGAAATAAAAACTCAATCATATTCTCCAATATTAAATGAAGTAAAAACTTACTTGCCAGAAGAGCTGAGTGATATTTCTAATATCATAGAATCAGATTTAATACCTGAATCTCACACTCAAGCACCTAGAAGCATTGGGGAAAAAGCCTCTTCAGCACTACATAAAGTTGTACAAGCCCCAGGAAACTTAATTGATGGTGTTTTGGATGGAGCATTTAATCTATTTTTGGGTGGTGAGCCTGATACCAGAATTCCTAAAAATATATCTGCTATCAAACAACCTTCTTTTGAAGAAATGCTTGAAGATAAAGCACCTGTTTTGCCGCATAGCCCAGCAGAGATTGAAACACCGTCTGTATTTAATTTTTCAGAACCATCGTTACCACATAGCGATCTAATCAGTGAGTTAGATACACCAACGACACAGACATTACCTACAGTTGAACCGTCGACCACTAAAACAGCTGCACCCACTCAGGTGCAAACAACAGTAGAAGCCCCTGCATTAAGCCAAGGCAAACAAGTGACTTTTGGTGATATTCATATCAATATTGAAACGGCAGCCAGTGTCGAAGATGCAAAAGAAATTGCTAACATTGTATTAGAAAAACTCAAAATGGAAGTTAACGACGGACTTTGTGACGCGTTATACGACATTTAATCAGTCTCCTCCATACTCTGCTGCATGTTGACCACAATGTGCAGCTCTTTCAAAACCTCAATACCCATCTATTTTTTTATGAAATAAATTTTGTAAAAACCCATCTTTATTAGTATATTTTAATGACAAATTCATTTTAATTTATAGCTAAGACTAACGGGGTTTCTCATGACCGAGACATGCTCACCTTCCTTAAGCCACTTGGCAGATGATCTAGGTTTAGAAAGTTTTGCTGAATATGGAACGCAACATTGCAATATTGATTTTCAACGCCTACTTGCACAAGGTGAAGAAGGTCTCAAAGAGTTAGATAAAAAAATAGCATTATATTTACAACTCCCAAATGAAGTAGACACTTGTTCTAAAGAATTTGAATTATCGGCACCTTTCCCTATTCCTATACACCAAGGTTCAGTTGTATATGCACTAGAACCAACCAAAGCACAACGTTTTATACAGGCAAGAGGTCATGAAATACAGAAGTTAATCAAGGAGCATCTTCACGATTTAAAAACCTTGTTAGACATTATTAAGCGTCAAAACAACTCAGATGCATGGCATGATGAATTAGAAGCCTGTATTCAGAAAATAGGTATTGTCAGTATTGGTCTGGAAGGCTCGCAGACATTAGAAGAAGAGGAAAAACTTATTCCTGAGACGGAAGGTTTAACAGAGTCAGAAATAAAAATAATAAGAGTAATGCGGAGACTGGGTTTATTAGTGAAAGTAGGTACAAATGTAAATATTGTTCTTGGATTTATTGTTAAAGAATTAATTTACGAATTAGTAAGACATGTTTTTCTAACGCAGTATGGGCAGCACTATCTTGTATTTAATATGAGCAACGAACATATTGTTTACGAATCTCACAAAATGATAGAAGGCAAACTATCAACTTTTTTTAAACACAGCATCACATCAAATAACCCTCAAGCTGTGATACCTCCACCTCTTAAAGATAAGACAGGCAAAACTATTGGTATTTATGTTGGGCATATTGCTAGCCGATCAGAACACTATACTTTAGACATACTAACACCACTATTTTCTACTAAAGGCGTTGTTAAATTTTACCCTTTAACTCATTTTCCTCAAGGTGTACTGCTTGGTTGGAGTGTAGCAAAATTACCTTCTCTGCTGATGAATAGTCGAATATTGGTATCAACAAATTTTAAAGATAGTTTAGAAGCATTTTCAGAACAGGTCGATGATGCGGTAGTTCAATCCAGCACATCTAAATCAGCACAAGGCGGTATTATCACGGCCAATATTGCACCTAATGCGGATACAAAAGAAGGTGTCATGTCTTATGGTATTGTCTGTTTTGAATAATAAATAATAACGAGATAATAGCTTGATTAATAATCTGTATTATCTCATTTGAACTTAAACTCATCCCATCATTCATAAGAATGTGAACCGCCACGCCTTGTTTTGTTAGATTCTTAAACACCTGTAGCGACTCTATGATCGTAATCAGAAGCTGCATTAGTCGAATACACCCACCAGAATTTTGAATATGATGTTCATGAGACCCACCATTCATATAAGCAGGATGTGTATGTTTTGTTAAATGCTCAGGCTGAAGTCGCTGCATACTTTGGCCTATTGTGCATAATAACCTGAATGTCCAGTGTAATAGCCCGTAATATAGTACGACTCGACCTGCCTCGACTTTAAAATAATCAATCGAGACATTTTTTATAAACAGTAGTACCAAGGCTCGATTATCTCGACTGGGTCGATTATTAAGAGTTATGTTATCTTTAATTGACTTTTATAGGGATTATTTTGACTCCATATAGTTTTTGTGAATTATTTGGTACATTCATAATTTGTATTGAGTGGCTATCAGTTGATTTAGGCATGGTTATGACTTTATTGGCAGTTCAAATAACAAAATAGGCCTCAATCTTTCAATACAAAAATCGAGGCCACTATTAGTAAAAATACATAGGAATTAACTTTTTACAATCATTTCTTAGTAGGTTCGATCTCAGTTTTTAACGTTAATACAACTTTACTAGATTCAGTCTCAATGCCTTTTACCCCACCTCCAAACTTAAGAACAGGGATACCAATTGTTGCATCACCACCTGTTTCTTCATATAAAGACAAGCTCGCCTGTAACTCTACAGTAAGCGTACTTTTCGTATTAATACTCTTACTTGCAGAACTCTGTAACTCAGCAAGTAGTTCAGGCAAATCAACCATTAACTTATTTAGCTTCTTATTTGACCTTCCTGACTTATCGCCGCTGGTTTTACCATCAGCACCACCTTCAATTACAACTTTGATTGGCTTCATTCTACACTCCTTAATCTAGGTCTTTGACTACTCTTAAGCCATACGTTTTACGTTTTGCTTCAGGACGGTGATTCATTGTAATAACTTTCTTAGTCCCAGAGCACTCTATACATTCAATAAGAGGATAAACACGCTCACCATCTTCTTCTTGTGGCTCAATCCACTCTTTAATCCCTGCTTGTGTAATAATTTTGCCTTGCCTTTGAGCAATTTCCCACTCTTTTTTAGTTGGCAATCGTCCCCCAAATATCCTAGCTAAAGAAGAAGCATCACCATAATTAATACCATCCAATTTTTGATCGATATATACATTAGACATATTTACAGTAATTGGCATTTTTGTAATTTGAAATGGCCTCTTAGTCTTTTTTGTCACTTTCTCAAATTTTAGCTCACTACTACCTGAAAGCCCAACAGAAGGAATTTTTTGCCTGATTTTTTCAATAGGCAAGCCATAAATTTCAACCCTAAGATCATCAGAGTCACTTAATTCTACAGGATGATCTCCCTGCAACATCCCAATTAAGCAGAATTTTCCGTTATCATCAATGATGCCTAAAGGAGAACCACTTTGTCCTGGATAAATATGTTTTTCTGACTTTAACTTTAAAACATCAGGATGATTTAAGCTTTGCAATCCTTCTCTTCCCCAGTATTTAGCAACAATTTCTCGGTTATCCATGAGCTGAAAGATAGTATCCTCATCACCTTCATTTACCGTAAGACCAAACCCATACCCGTAAACGTCAATATTTCGAATTAAATATTTGAGAGAGGTTTTTTTATCTGGAATTTCAAAAGACGAGCATAGTGATTTTTCTGCATATAATATGGCAAAATCATTTTCAGGTGAGGATTGAACAACATGAGCAAAACATTTCTGGTTATTATCAGAAACCTCAATATTGTTATAAAAGCTTTCTGTTTCTCTATCACCAATACAGTGAAAGCAAGTTAAAACAAGGTGCTCATCAATGAAAAAGCCTGTTCCATATTCAAAGTTACCGTTTTCATCAGAACATCTGATTTTGCAGACATTAGTTTGAATAAATTGCTTAATCTCAGCTTCAGAGCTTAATTCTGAATCCATCCCACCTTGTGTCGTAGTATGGTTATTAGTTGTAGATGATGCTTTTGAAGAGCTATCTTGCTTAGGTTGTGTATTATTTACACCATCATTTTGTGGAGGAGAATTATACGTATTGGCTTGAGTTTCCTGAAAGGGTGCAGACTCTTGATTAGCCTCTGACTCATTCCATTGGGTATTATTAGTTTTATCACTTAATGGAGAATTACTTGTACTATATTTTTGAGAATGGCTTTTCTCTGCTGAAAGATTATTATTTATTTCTTCACTTTCATAGGCTTGGCTTGTCTGAGAATGATTGTCAGATGATTGTTGCGAAGTTTCTTGTTTGATTGTATCTTCATTTGGTAATCCACCATTACTAGAAGAACTTTCATAATGTCGACAGCTTCCACAAGCTGATTCACTATTGAAGTTATCTTCATTAGTAAAATTTGGTTGTGTTTCCTGGGGCTTATTATTTATATTAGGGTGTTGCTCAGGTGTTTTTGGGGAGCATGAGCTTGTTTGTGCTGGCTCTGTACCAATGGAATGTTGTTGTGCTTCTTTATGGTATATCCCAACTCTCCATTCAACATAGGGACGTTCCTTTTCACACTCAACAATCAGTTCTTCAAAGTTATTTCTTCTTTCAAAATAACCGACTAAATCTAAAATAGCATCATCTTTAGTCACAGTAGGGCGTTCACCTAATAAACTGTGATAGAGTCTATTTAATTCTGTTGAATTAAAATACTCTGCTATGTGTTTTACAAGGTGTTTTCGTTGTTCTTGTTTTTCAGCTTCTATTTCCATCTGTGGTCAACCTCATGGATATAACGGCTCTGATTTTAATCAGTTTTTATAGGTATCAGTTTTACACCAAAAGTTTGGGCAGATTTATCAATGACATCTCTAATATATATTGAACCTTTTAAATTAGAGTTTTCATCCTCTAAAAATGATTTAACAAGGTTTGCTCTTCTTCTATTATGTTCCTTATCATTCCTATGGATATTGTCATACATTACAATTTCTAAATTCCACTTACTTGGTGAAAGTTTTGTTGCTTCTAAATCGGTAAAATAGTGGGCGATTCGCTTAAGGCGTGCAAGATCAGATAGCGGAAGGTCTTGTATCTTAATCTTATTTAGTACCTTCTGAGGGTTAAATTCAAAATACATATCAGTGTCATCAGCTAACATTTTATTTAACACTAATGACAGCACATTTTCAGAGTTTTTAACCTCTGTGGTTAAGATTTGATCTTGTTCTTCTGTAGATTGCTTGACTAAATATAAATTTTCATCGTGGTTCTCTGATTCTTCAATGATTTTTATATTTTGTAATTGTAATTCCTTTTCCAAATTTGGCAGCCAATAGAAATAGGCCATAATACAAAATGTAATAATGGACAACACGGTTGCATATTTTAGATACTTCAAAAATGTAAAAATACCTGTTGCTTCTTGTGCTAGTAACCCTGCATCTTTCTGAATAAAAGTATCAACCCACTCCTGCATTTCTTTAATAGACTTGCTTGAAATTAGCTTTTCCCAAATTTGCTCCTGAACATAATTCTGAAAGTTCTTTTTGATATCTTCCTTACCTTTTCCAAACTCTTCAGCCATCTTTACAGCTAAATACTTTCTTGTTGGATAAGATTCAGCCCAAAAATGCCATAGCCCATGACACCCTTCCTGATAACACTCTTTTCTTCTTTGAGCTGCATTAGAAGTAAGTTTCTTAAAAAATGACATAGGTTTTTTACAGCTATCATTTTCATTTAGCTCTTTTAAAACAGTGAGTAATTCTATCTCTTCTTCCCGCTCCAAGTATTTATTACCATCCTTAATTGATATAACAGACAGCCCTTCATCAGAAGGTAATTCAAAACCTTTACTATTAAAGACGGCAATATTAACTTTAGGAATTGTATAAGTTTTTACTAAATCATTTGCAGTAGTTTTTAAAACTTGAAAATCATCATACTTTAAAAGCTCTTTTGCTTTTTTCTTAAATAATGCTGAAGGTTCTTGGCTACAGAAGAAATATATACGACAATCATCTAAATAAGACATGTATAGGTAAGCTTCTAAAGAGTTTTTTTCTATACCTTCTTCATTTGTATCTATGGTTACTGTTTTGGGAGTTGTTTTTGAGTAATTAGCATAGGATTCAGGACTTTTACGATAAGCCTGCTCCTCTTCTTCAATAATATTTTTAAAAGGTTTAATGTAAGCAATAAAATTATCAATATCTTGAGGGTATTGATCTTTATCTAAAAAAATAATACTGTCAGCTTTGATACACTCAAAATAATATACAGACAATGAGAGCCCATCAAAAAATTGCTTAACTTTATTATCTTCAGGCATTCCACTTCTTAATTTGTTTAGACTTTCGTTTAAGCTTTCTCCTACATTAGCTATAGCTTCACCAAGACCAGAACTAGTATTGACAATTTTAATTATTTTCTTGCCTAGTATTTCATCAACGTCTGCTTCACTCATCCGACGTAAACCAAGCTCTGTATTTTCGCGAGCCATTTTTTCATTTTTTTTAGTACCCTTACCTACAATTGAGTCTACCAGTGTACGGAAATGTTTTTGGAATTCTGCAGATGCTTTTTCACTACTAATTTCCGAAATTTTTTCTGCTAATAATTGAACAAAACGCCCTTTTTCATCAAGTTCGGTTTCAATCAAGCTTTTAACTAATGGCTCAAATACACGAACCATACCATCTGGGTCGATAATATCCTTTTCACCTTCAATAATCTCAATAATATCTCTATAGCTTTGTTGAATTTGCTCTGTTGTAATATCCCTATTTCTTTCAATTTCATATAGCTTTTCGTGAATACTGACTGCTAATTTAGAGTTTTCCTCTAGTCGAGACATGATATTATCAACTTGTTCTCGAAGCTCATCTTTAGTAGAAACCGTTTTTTGGCGCATTTCCTCTACAATATTACTTAAAGCACTAACCTTCTGATTTAAATTCAAATACCGCTTAGTTAAATCACCTAAAATACTTTCAAAACGTTTTTCCTCTTTAAGCTCTTTAATCAGCAACTTAGTAAAATATTTTTTATCCTCTAACTCTTTGGATAATATTTTTTCAAATTGGCCTCTAAAATCTAACTCTTCAATCACTTGCTCAATTGTGACATCAATTAAAGGAAAAAATGTTGCACGAATCTGTTCATTTCCATCTTCTCTATTGCTTTCATCATGTAGTTTACGCTCTAGTATATGTAAGAAATTTTGGCGCAACTCCCCCTCTAACATTGATCTAGCATTCTCAACTTGAGTATTAATTGATCTTGCTAAATCCTCTTCAAGTCTTTTTAGGCGAGTATGTTCTGTTTGCTGGAAACCAATGAGTTTTGACTGAAAACCTTTCTCTAATTGGGCATCAATTGTTTTAGCTAAATTTTCCTCAACTCGTTTTAAATGTTCTTGGTCGCTTTCTTCCAAAAAAGTAAATTTTGTTTGAATACCTGCTTCTAATGAAGAAACTTTGATTTTAAGTTCTTCACAACAATCAGTTCTTTCCTGAGTTTTAGGAATTCTAGTTGTTATAAGTTCAGTAGTCATAAAAACAGCCTCTTCTTTATGATATGCAGGTAGTGAGTGTTACTAGTTAGACTAATAGCACCCACTCAATAATTTGAAAAAAATACTATTTTGCAGAACCTTTACCTTCAAGTTTCTTCATGGCTTCGTTTAAGTTATAACGCTCAAGGTCTTTATCCTTACCTGTGATAACTGCTAAACGGTTGACGTATTGAGCAAGTTTGCGCAGACTATCTTCTTTACTCGCTTTTAACTCTTGATATTCAGACCGCAACTTAGTCAATTCATTTCTAAGCGTATCTGCCGCTCTTGAGTTTTCTGTGATTTTAATTTGGGCAGAATTCAAATCACCATTTTGCCGATCATAGTTAGTGGTTAAATTCCGAACATCATTCTCTGTATTTGTAGTTAGATTTCGAATGTCGGTTTCTATGGTACGAGTTGCATCTTTTAACTCTGACTGCACATTACCAATACCAGCAGATAGATCATTCTGAGTTTGCCCCAAACGCTCTTGTAATGTTGTAATACTACTAGTCAACTCAGACTCAACACCATTGATACGATTTGTTAACTCACCAGATGAACCATTTAAATTGTTAGTTAAATCGGCTTGAACACCATTAATGGTGTTAGTCAATTCCGATTGAACACCATTTAAATTATTGGTTAGCTCAGATTGTGCACCCTTCAATTCATTGGTTAAGTCTGTTTGCACCTTTAGTATGTGCTCAGTTAAGTCTGCTCGATTCTTTCTATCAGCCTCTGCGAGTGACTTATTTAAGTCATCATTTTGATCTTGTAATTTAGCAAATTTATTATTTAAGTCCTTCTTAAGATCAGCATCATCACTCTGTAGACGTTTATCCATTTTGGTTTGATCGGATTGAATCCTAATTACCAAATCTTGTAAACCTCTATATGCAGACTGCAATGCACTAATATCGTTATCAATAATCTCTTTAGCAAAGATGTAGTTGCCATCTGGGTCAAGAGAATCTGTTTTCAAGCTAGTATTTAAATTCTTAGCTTGTCCTTGTAATTTTTCTAACTCAGCTAATAAATTTTCTGTACTAGCCTGCAGCTCCTGTTGTAATTTCTCATTATCCACAGCCATAGTAACCACCTCTGGTGTCGCCACAGGTGTTTTTTCTGGTTGTGTTGGTTGTTGTTTAGACTCAGCTTTCTGTTCAGCCTTATTAGGGGTAGGATTTTGAGGTGTACCCATGATAGTAGATTCTCCTTGTTCTGGTTGAAGCGTTGAATCCCTTGGTGATTCTTTCGGTATTGACTTAGAAAGTTGTGCTTTGATGGTTTCAGTATCTGCAGTTTTTTTGGGTTGTTCTTTTATCGGACTGCCAGATTGATCAGTCAGTAGCACGGGTTTAAAACCTCTAATACAAATACTAAACTTATCATTCAGTGAAATTGGTTTATTCAAAGTAAGCTTAATTTGACTGCCTTCTTTAGCATTTTTTGTAAGCTCTAAATTTCGTGTATTAACAGAAACTTTATTATTCCTTTTTTTATACTTAGCTAAACTTGAATCCATTGTGATATTGAGCGTTTGTAATTGCTGAGATGTAATTAAGACAGGAAAATCAACCTTGATTTCTTTTGATGTGGTTAAGGATGCTTTAATTTCAGGTTGAAGGGTAAATATCTTGGCACTATCTTGAAATACCCAAATTTCTTTTTTATTTTCAAAAGCTTCAGATCGTAAAAGGCTATCTTTTTCCTTAACCTTGCTAGATTTGAAGTGAAACTCAAGTTGCTGATTAGGTTTGAAGCGAGGATCATTTAATAAGAAAGACACACCAAAATTATCAGTAGCAGATAACACAATATCATTTATGATTTGTGTTCCTGCTTCCCAGATTGATAACTTCCAACTTTCATGATCTCCAACATAACGATGGTAATGAACTATCATGGGCTCACCCTCCTACTCGAAACGTTATTTTCATTATTAAATATTTATATTTATTAAATCATAGTAATAGAAAAAATGGTAGTGCAGTTAAAATAATATTTTTATCTCATAAAAACCTAATATAGATGAAAAATGACCTGATGAACCGCCATATATAATAATTTAAAAAACGAGAAATACTTATATTTTTTATTTTTAATATTTTTATAAATCAATTAGTTATATTTTTACCTAGCTATAAAATATTTTCACATAGCGCAAAAAATTAGCTATCAAGGCAATTTAACTAATTATTATAAGTAATTGAATATCAAACCAAGGTGTATTTTAATATCAATTAACAATGATTACACTTTTTCTGCAACATACTTAAAAACGCTCGATTTTCAATTTAAAAAAACAGAATTTATTGATTTTTAACTTATGATAATTTACAGCAACAGCATGAATATAAAAATAAATATCTATGAGAAAATCATAAAACAATATCATTAATAAAACTTTCGCAATACGTAAAATACATTGATCTATACGCTATTTAGCAAAAAATAAGCAATTTTAGAAAAAACTCATGCTTAATATAAAAAATATGAGAACTTACAACTTTAGTTGTATTTTTTTTTATATAGCAATAGGTTAATATCTATCCTTACACATTTACTCAATTACACGTAAATAATTCTATATATCTCATTTAAATAAGAAGCCAGTAATCAAACCTAATTAACCAAAAGCTTTTAAGAGTAAAATTTTATTTACTCAAAAACATATAGGAGTGGATAGTAAAACCACATATAATTTATGAAAATTAAATTAGAATCAATTTGATACCAAATTAAATGCTTTAAATAGCTACTATACATCCGACACACAAGCAAAAGTTAAAACAAATTATTTAAATGCTTAACAACCCTGTTTTTATTGAAGCGTAGGAGATAAAAGTGAGTAGAAAAAGTATTCGTATTAATGGAAAAAATTTAAAGAACTTGCGATTAAAAAAAGCCTAAGCCAAGAGGAAATGTCAGAAAAAAGCTTCCATGAAAATTGTTATATATCAATTGCAACGATTAAACGAGCAGAACTATGTCATCCAGTATCTTATATGACACTAAAAAAGCTTTCCCGTTTTTTTGAAGTCAGCCTAGATACACTAATGGAAAAAGACACAATAAAAACAGAAAGTAGCCTAATTCAAAAAGCTTCTTCGTTACAACAAACAACAATTAATTGGAATTTAGTTGCAGACTTAGCAAACTCGGATAAACACCAAAAACTATCTTCTGTTTGTGAAGAATTACAGCATTTATTAGCTAGTTATATGGATGATGAGAAAATTCAGGCCATATTCCAGCACAATGTTAAATGATTTTCTCTTGGCTCTTTTTAGCAGGTTAATCCACTATCATGGTTTAACCTGTATTTTTGTTTCTTAATATTTTTTCTTATTTACTCAAAAATTCACAGAAGACTATTAGAAACTCAAACGTTTTAATTTGGGTTCTAAAAGTTGATAGTATTCCTATCTATGCGGTTGAATCTGACAATTAACTTGCCCGTCTCATTGAGTTTTTACATAAACAAGAAGTCGACTAATGTTAAAAAAAATGACAAATTACATTAGTATGATGACAATATTTAATCATTTATTAGTGAGAGTATCGGTATGCGACACAAGAAAGCGATAGATTTAATATTAGGTATACTCAACTTATATACTAGTCAAACCCGTGGTGAAAAGGCTCAGTAGAAGTCAATGTGCACTTGTTTTGTTGATGTGAATGATACTTGCTCATTAAATCATTCTCCAGCTATTGATAGCAGTGAATTAAAAATAAAAAACGTCTATTTGGCTCAAAATACCGAAATCACTGCTTGATAAGCAAAGCTATATTAAAATTAATTATGTTTATCAGCCAGTTAAACTGGAATACAATAGAGGTGTCACAGGTGATATGGTAGTGATTGCCAAATAGATTTAAAAAAGGGAGGGATCATTATTTATCTACGTTATTATTGAAAGTAACGAGTCATTTATTAAATTTATACCATACATGGAGTTAATCAGGTGTATCAGTCTATTGGTCTTTTTGCTTTATTAACAATGTTATCTGCTTGCCATACGCCCATAAAAAAACAGAGTTCCGCAGCTTTTCCAAGTCATTTTGAACCTAGAAAATTGTGTGAGTCTGATTTGTGTATTAAACGAGCAGCACGATTTGCCTCAGCAGAATTAGGCTCTCAGCTTCGCCAAATTGAAAGCGCAACGGTAGAAGCCTCAGCAAATGGCAGCATTTATCATCTTAGAATTAAAGTTGATAATAACACTAGCTATGCAGCTGTTGTACATCAAAATATAGCTGGACAATTTTATAAATTTCACTTTGAGAAAAAAGCAACAGACATCAATACCAATAGCTCAATTGTACAACAGGTTGCCACATTTGCAGCAACACAACAAGGGCATGTTTTGCATAAGGTTGATAAAGCTTTTTTAGAAGAATCTTCAGATGGTTACATTTATACCCTCAGTATAGGAGATAAGGATAATAAAATACATGAGGTTAAAGTATGTAAAGATGCCCAAGGTGACTTGAGTGTCATTGAGCATAGAAATATACATATTAGGGATTCAGCAAAAAAAGCGCACTGTGCTCATTAAATAACGTTTTCAGGGCTTACGGCTTTTATGAGTATGGCGAGAATTTGCTGTGAGTCCGACCCATCTTTTCCCTTTTTACTTAATAATTCACCTGCACTAATATTAAGTTGATTCTAAATGTATTATTGTTTTGATTATGCTATTTTTTATAGTCAGCAATATATGAGATAAATTCATGGAACAACTAAAAGATGATGTACTACCGAGTAGATAACTTCTCACTCAAAAATAACAACTGCTATGGTTGCCTCAGGCGCATACTTAAACGATAATTTAACCATATTCTTCGAAACATCAAACAAGCATAAAAACAAGTTTTTAAAATACGGAAATACGTATAGCTTTAATAATCCTCAGCTATTTTTAATGAAAAATAAATCTTTGTAACACGTCACCTTATGATTTTTAGCAAACACCTCTTTAAAAATGCTGAAGAATCAGACACAATATCAACTATGTTTGGCGTTTATGGAGACAATCTGAATGACAAGCAAAACAATTCTCAATGATGCCACCTTGCTTAAGTCGTTAAAACTTAACCAGACCATGAATAACCCAGAAACGGTGTCTCCTAAACCTTGTGAATATATTGATCCTGAAGGCCAACACTGCCAAGGTGCAGCAGGAGAACATGGTTTATGCTTTTGGCATGATCCAAAGACTGACAAATCAGACAACACCATTAAATCCTTGTTAGAACAATGGGCGCAACAAGGCCGTTCTATGACAGGTTTCTCTTTGCGTTATGCAGACTTATCTGGTATTCATCTTAATGGAGAAGATAGCCGTACAGGTTTTAGCTTACATCATGTTGATTTATATCGGGCAAATTTACAAAATGCCCACTTATATAATATTGACTTATCCCATAGTTGCTTAATGAAAGCCAACCTTTCTGCTGCCAACCTAAACCATGCTAATCTCAGTCACGCCAATTTGTTAGGCACAAACTTTAAACATGCCAAAGTAGAACACGTCAATTGGAATTTACCCGTTTTACAAGAACGGCAAGCACGCCTGCTGGCCAAACATAATAAGACCTCTGAAGTATTTGACTTATTTGAACAAGCTGAAGAAATCTATCGCAATTTGCGTCGTACCGCAGAAGCCCGAGGCGCGTTTGAACAAGCAGGTAAGTTTTTCTACCGTGAAATGGTAATGCGTCGTTATCAAATGCCTATTTTCTCGTTAAAACGATTTTTTTCAAAAATGGTAGATTTACTATGTGGTTATGGAGAAAAACCATTCCGCGTAGCAGGCTTTTCTAGCGGGTTCATTATTTTTTTTGCTATATGCTATTTTTTGCTTGGGATACAAAGTAGCTCAGGCATGTTGGTTTTCCACCCTAACAACACTATGCTAGAAAACCTCCAAAATTTTGCAAATTGTTTCTACTTCAGCGTTGTGACTTTTACCACTCTAGGCTACGGCGATATTGCACCTGTGGGATTATCTCGCTTATTTGCTGCATTAGAAGCTTTTTCAGGCACATTTATGACCGCTTTATTTGTTGTAGTATTTGTTAAAAAGATGACACGATAAATAGCATCTTTATATCGCTGAATAAAGCTCATATATTTTAAACAATATCGTGTAAATAGTTATATTAAATACTATCATCCATAACTTTAAAATATAAATAAATTCAAAGTACTATCTGAAATTTTTCCAATATAAAAATACTTTAATATAGGTATTTTCTTGCATTTTCTCATTTTCTCATTTTCTCATTTTCTATAATAATGTCAATTTTCATATAAGACTGAATGAACTCACACATCTTCAAAAAGAAAGCACTTCTTAAGGTAGCGTTATGGATAAAGTAATAAATTTATCAAATAACGATGAGCTAACGCAAAAAGTGAATGAGTTTGCAGATCAATTACAGTGTATTGGGTTGGTTTTTAGCAAAAAAGATTGTGTACAAAGCAACCAATTGATGGAGCTACTATTGCTATGTACAGAAATCGAAGAACAATTAGCAGCTAACTGTAAGCAATGTCAGTTACCTAATAAAGAGGTTTGGGCATCCATCCAACAATTAAGTGAATTAGATGAAAGATTTAGAAAAATAGGGCAAATGATTGCTCTACATATTGATTTAGAAAAATGGCAAAATCGAGCAGATATTAAATAAAAGAATATTGGTGGTGGTTTTTCAAACCGCTTGTGGATGCTTGGGATCAATATGACTGGTTTGGATGGGATTGACTATTGTTATATTAGCATTAACGGCAAGTTACATACTCACTATTTATTCCGCACTCCTAATCGGTTCAGGCTCCAAAACCTTTACTACATTTTGAACTATTTAAGTGTACCACCTGCTTTGATATTTAAAGCTTGTTGTAATGCTGATGGTAGGGTGAATTGGCCTTGTGCATTCATTTGTAAAACAATTGCTTGTTGTTGCATAATATTTTTCCTATTTATCAATAGGATAGGGTATGGGTTAAGCAAGCATTTCAATCAAATCATTTTCTTATCAAGCAGCTCATCTTCAACTCATTATTTTCTGCCCTCAAATATTATTTATACAAAATGGATTTCAAGAATAAAATATCTCTTTTTATAACGAATTTTTACTTGTAAAATTTTTAAATAGTTACTCTAAATTATCAATTTAATCGGATCATTTACAACTTTAGTTATATTTACTTTCATTAAATGGTGGTTTAGTATCGTACTGTCATTTATCAGACGCATTAAGTTTACAGGCTTTCTGGGCTACAGTATATCGCTTGGAAAACATGGGCTAACCATCAGGGCAAACTGCGCCAGCTTTATGAGCAAGGTGTTTCGGAAACGGACATTGGGCAGTATGTCGAACGATGGAAGCGTTGGGTGAGAAGTGGAGTTGTCGTGGTTGAAGGTTGGTATGAGGTGTGGGCTGGGAAGCACGTTTTGGATAGTGCGAAGGAACATTTTTCCTAAACAATATTGTAAAGCAACAGTGGTCAAAACTAAAAAAAGTACATTATTCCACTTTGTGGTCGAAGCTTTTATTCATAACATCAATTGGTGTGATGTAAAACTCCCACTACTGTCTTGAGAATCCAGGACAACTAAACTTATCAATTCATAAACACAGTACACAACAGGCTGCACCATAATACTTAGTGCTGAACAATTAACAGAAAGGAGAACATAGCATGGCTCAATGGGTAATCGTGAATTTTCGACCGGTGGATTTTAATGCTTATGGGGTGATAACCGTGTACGATGGGAAAGCCGATCACGAGGGGAAATTCCACGCCACCGCCAATAATAAATATAAAACTAGCAAACTCGAGAGCAAGGCTTGGGGAATGTATGGGGCATCTGGTATCATTAGATTTTACGACTACGACGCGTCAATATCAAATGAATATGACCACGACGGGAGCGAAATAGTGACCTTACACTATTCTTCCGCGTACTCTGGGGCAAACACTTGCGAACTCCGCGACAAGACAAATCCTAAAAAATTCGAACTAAATTCGCAATGGGTGAAAAGAACGTACGAGATGGAAATAACCAGTAAGGGGAATACATCAAGCGTCGGGGCACTGGGCGAAATCGCCGTAAGAATTAAAGCGACAACTTACCCCGCATATTGAGTCGTTCGCGGCACTTTATACTTTTAGGAAATAACGCTTCGCTCAGAAACATTACAGAGTATTAAAACACACTTCCGTGCACTATGCTTAGCATATAGCTTTGCAACTTTTAAATTGCCGTTCTACAAGATTACATGCTTTATACCATACCTTATCAAAATGCAATAGGGTCTTTCTATTACTTTTAGGCTGTATAGCTCGTGACCCAGTGATACTCGGAAAGAACAGCACAAAATGCTTTGCTTTGCAATACCTTCAACTAACTGAGATACAAACGCACGCATTCCAAAACCGAGATTTCGAACGAGTAAATATTCTAACAAACATTCGTACCAAACGACCCAGTCGAGCCACTTATACTCACAAGGTGTTGAGTAGCTCGACTCTTTCCAACTCAGTTGACCCAATCGAGCCGTTTACTCCTCCTCATCAGGCAAAATAATCTTATACACCCGTTCCTTCCCCGACCGCTTAAAAAATGCCATACGCTCAGGCGTGGTAAAACCCTTACTCGGCGTGCGTAAAATCCCCGCTTCCCGCAATACCTCACACACCTGCTTATAAGGAAACTGCTTACACAACTCATTCTTAAACGTGGTTGGAAAAATCAAAAACTGCTGCTGCCCATTCACCGTTTTCCGCCCGCCAACCAACTGCGTCACCGCTGAATCCGACAACAACCCATCCGCCTTGTCATAACTATCCATATCAAAAAACCGACTAAACATATTCTCAATCACAAACAACTTCACCGCCTCAATAATCTTATGTTTCTCCAACTGCCCTGACCCGCCACGATCCGCCAGCCACTGCTGAAAACACACGCCAACTTGCGCCACACACTCCCCACGCGGAAACGGCAAAATATCCAACTCCACCGCCAACTCCCCAGCCGCTGCCACCAAACCAAACCGCTCCATCACCCGATGCACTTGCCCCTCCGCATCTGGCGGACAAAACTGCTCACGAAACGCCTTGACTTTATCCTTAATCACCATCTCCACCGTATCCGACGCAAACTGATCCAACAAGCCATGAATAAACGCAGGCGCAGCCACCCCATACACCCGATGCTTAGCATACTGATTCAAATGCTCTGACAAATCCTTGCCGCTAGCAAAATCGTGCAAAGTATCAAACACCCCATGGCCTTTGCCTGCATTCGCGGTTAAATCTGCCATTCGTGCCTCCATCCCCGCATCACTGGATTCTCCAATTATTTCAAGCAACTGCTGTATCGTCTTCTCACCCGTAGATAAAAAAATCGTGGTGAAAATCTTAATCGCTTGTAATTTATCACCACCTTGCGCTGAACGATTCTTGCCTCGACCACCCGCAATCATATACATCACATTGCCGATGTCTTTCGCGGGAGCTTGCTTAATCTCATCCAAGCCTAAAAACGCGTGGTTATACAATTCACCAATCTTGTCCAATGAACTCGCGGTCGATAACCAAGTCTGCGCCGTCAATACGCCTCCCCACACTGAAGCTGATACCGATAATGCCGTGGTCTTGCCCTCGGAACTCGTACCACGTAACTGAAAACCACCCGCCGCATCTGGCAACCACTTCAACAAAATTGGCGCGAACGCACAACTCAAGGCAAACACCAGCCGCGAATTGCCCACACAAGGCGCAGCCACACATTGCTTCCACTGCTCAAGCGAACCTTTTTGATCGTACAAACCACTAAACTGAGGGGTAGCAGGCAAATTTGAATCGTCATACATAATTTCTTTGCTGTAATGCCCGATCACCTCTTTTGGCGTAACAAACACAGGCAAATCCCGATACCAGCCTGTTCTGGCACTTTGCTCAATCCATCTGTTAGTAATTGAATCATTTAGATATTCTAAAAAAGCGGTTTTTGCACTGCCATTGGTCGACATCCGCAAGCCACGCCCACGCAATAAAGCTCTTAATTTTTCAGGCGTTTCTAACATTTCATCAGCAAAAATCAATTTTTGAATATCACCCTGTCGATCAAAGAATTTCACCACACAGGCATAATTTCGTCCTTTATCATCAGTCGCCCGCGCCACCACTTTGACAAAATCGGCAATGAATAAATCCTTTTCCTCCAGACTTTTGGTTTCTCTATCCTTGAATTTAACCTTTTTATACAATTGCTTATCTTTCCGAAAAAAACTTTCAGGCAAGCGCGTGGTCTGACTGATAAATCGATCCAATAAGGTGCGTACCGCGTCTCGACCTTCTAAATCATACATATCCCAAAAATCCTTGGGCTGGTGTTCAGGATTCAAATGCGCTGGCGAAAACTGTGGAAACACCGAAGGACACGGCAATTGGCTGGCAGTCTGGCGACCTGAATTTTTCTCGCCCCACTGGTCATCATCGGCACAATTGATAATCGTGTAATTTGGCTCAGGATATTTGCGACTCAAAGCAGTAATCACAGGCGATAAATTGTTGTCATTAAAGCCATTCGCCACAGGCAAACCCGTGCTCAAATGCAACGCAATCTGATCCGCCAAACCCGTCGTGACCAAAATCACTCCTTTGCTCGAAATCTCACCTAAAGTAAACATGCAACCATGAACTCGCCCACCGCGACCGTTAACAATATCTTGGGTTGGATGGAAAAACTTATGCTCTCGATCACCTGTTTTCGGATAGATTTTTTGCAGGTTGTGAATTGAGCCATCAATGTCCATAGCAGGGATCACAATCACATCTTTTTGAAACCCTATTGCCTTCAAGGTCATTATTTGCTTAACTGTGAATTTCTTGCACTTAGTCAAATAATTATTGGCAGAGCATTGAAATCCTATAATTTCCCATTCATCCTGTGCTAATTCAGAGACTTGCTGTCGTGCCAACTCCATTTTTTTCTGTTGGATTTGTCGTCGTTCAGCCGCTTCTTGCCTTGCTTGCTCTATTTTTAATTTCAACAACTTACGCTGTTCATCACTTAAATCACCTTGATTAGGGAATCGCCAACCCGCTTGCTGCGCCAAATACACCAATGTGCCCGCGCTAATATTCATCGATTGCACACTGCGCCACGCCGTTCTCCACTCGCTATCACTCAACTTTCCCGCATAACCCTGCAATGACCATTGATGCGCGATTTGCTCGCCTTCACCATTGCTGGCATCGTAAAACGCGGCTAAAATTCTAACCCACTCGGTGCGACTCACATTGTTATCTAAAGCGTATAATGCGGACTCAGCCCATTGCTGCCACGGCATTCCGATCATTATTCGCCCTCCAATTGCAAGGTTTGAATGATGTCGCCATTCTGATGCGTCAATAGAGTTTCCCGCCAACCATAGGCTTTATACGTACGGATGGTGTGATAAAACTGGTCAAGGTCTTTCTGGTAATCGCTTAATTTCAAACGGATAAAACGACGTTGTTCAAAATGAATTGAAATAACCAACTCACATTGTTGCAACCATTTATCGGCAGCTTGCCCTATATCATTAGAGCTATACTGTTGATAATGATTCAAAATTTGCTTGGCTGTAGTTAAAGACAATAACGCCTCATCCTCTAAACCTTGTAAACGCTTATAAAACCATTCTTCAATCAAATGCTTAAAATGATACGGTATCGCCTGCGCTAATGCGTGCTGCATTGCGGGCAATGTTGGAATAATATCCATGGTGTTCTCCTAGTGATAAGGAGACGGAAAAAGCTTGCAATATATTAATTTTATTATTAAAATGTGCTTTTTAGTTTATTTGAGTCTTTATCAAGCTATTTCCAATCTCCAGCTTGGTAAAGGCTTATTTTTTTGCTTCTAAACGATAGCTCAAATGCTTCGAGCTGTTAAATTTCACCACCTTTCTTTTCGGCAACACATGCGTGCCTTTGGCGTGTGGTAAATAACAGTCAAATACGCGCTCTTCTTTAGTCTCAATACTCAACGTACCGATCCCAGGAAACTTCACCCGATTACCTTGGGCTAAGGTCATTTGGATTTGTGTAAAGAAGTCATCAATGAACTGTTCAGAGGTTTTTTTCGAGATGGGAAGACCATATTCACGTAATAATGCGTGAGCAAGCTCTTCGAACTGAATTTTGTTGAAGCGACCTAAATCTTGTGACATAATACAGGCTCTACAGATTGTTTTACACTTTATTAAACAAGTACATAGCTCGGAGTTTTGTGACTCTCGGGCTATTTTTTTGCCTAATACTTTTTAAATTGATGTAAAGTGCGTATTTATTAACTTAAATAACATAAACTTTATGCAATATAAAGAGATGCAAAATAGTTAAATCAAGTTTCATTATAATTAACAAAAGACTTATTTTTACTGTCATTTGCGCCAAAAATACGTCACTGTCACATTTAAAAACGTTGTCTTAATTTCAACAATCTCAGCTTTTAACAACTAGTGTATTGTTAGTTGTTATCAACATTCAAAATAATATTTTATATAGGCAGGTTCACTTATTCATAAAATTAAATTAATCTGAGTTATTTATAAATATTATATTTTATGACATAAATTTACTTTTATAGTAAAATAATATTTTTAATATCAATCAAATAAAATTAGGTATATTTACAATGTTTTGGTTTTATGCGACAAGCTTTCTGATAAAAAGTGAGATAAGAAAAAATATGAATTTTTGATTAGGAAATTGTGAAGGGCTATTGAAAAGAGGGCTAATATAAAACACTTTAGGTGCATGTAGGGTTGGCAAAAAATTTAGTTAAAGATAAAAATCACCAACCCTCTGAGTTTATAAAAAATGAGGTATGTTGCATCATAATAATTTTGTAAACTTCAAATAAATTCTACAAAAACTGATGCTCATTCATCCAATCTTGATTTAAAAACTTAGTCAAATAATTCCGCACACTATCAGGTAAAATCACCACACAATTTGCGTTTTCTGGTAATTTTTGTGCCTGTTCTAAAGCGGCATACAATGCTGAACCTGATGAGCCACCACACAATAAGCCTTCTTCCTCAATCAAGCGGCGTGCTAACTGGAATGATGGTTTATCTTCAGTTTTAACCCAGACATCAATCATAGAGCGATCAAGTACATTAGGAATAAAATCATAGCCAATCCCTTCTACTTTGTATGTGCCCACCTCATCATCTTCATTGGCGAGAATTGAACCCACAGGGTCAGCACCAACGATAATACAGTCAGGATTATGCTCTTTTAAACGCTTCGCCACGCCTGTAATTGTGCCGCCAGTGCCTGCCCCAATCACCACCATATCCACTTGTCCATCTAAGTCATCAATGATTTCCTGCCCCGTACCGTAATAATGTGCATTGGGATTATTGGCATTTGAATATTGATCGAGAATATGGGCGTTGGGCAATTCCTGTACTAAACGTTTGGCTACACCAATATGACTCTCTGGCGCGTCCCAAGCTGCTTCCGTCGGTGTACGTACAATTTCAGCCCCTAAACGCTCTAACACTACTTGCTTTTCACGGCTCATTTTTTCAGGCATGGTGATAACCACCTTATACCCTTTCACCGCGCCTGCCATGGCTAAACCAATCCCCGTATTACCAGAAGTCGGCTCAATTAATGTGTCTCCCGGTTTAATTCGCCCTGATTTTTCTGCCTCATCCACCATCCGTGCCGCAATGCGATCCTTTACCGAACCACCAGGGTTAAGAAATTCACATTTTGCATATAAATGACAGGGCACATCTTGGCTGATGCTATGTAGCTTAACTAGCGGTGTATTGCCAATGTATTCAAGAATATTTTGATAAACCATGGTGTTACCTCAATCATTTGAATTAGGCATCAACCGCGCCGTAACGTGATACGCCATCCCAGCTTTGTAACTCAATCACATTGCCTTCAGGATCAGTCATATACGTAAAAGTAATAGTACCGTGTCCTTCTAATTTATTACTCACAGGTACACCTAAATCTTTACCACCATGGGCTAAAATTTGGCTGCGGACTGCTTCAACATCACTGACCTCAAATGCAAGATGACCAAACCCAGGGCGATTTGCCGCAGAAGGTTCAGGACGGTCTAATTGCTCTACATATTGGAAAATTTCCAAGGTTGGTGCAGTATCTCCATACCCTGGAAAGCGTAAATGAATCCCCGTCAATTTAGCATCGGTCACACCTGTGCCATCAGCAAGCCATTTTCCACCAATGTCTAAACTCGGTTCTAACCGTGTACAATTCAGTGCATTTTCATAGAAATCGGCGATACATTGCCAATCTTTAGCGACAATATTGGTATGAACATAACGGATATTCATGATGGCATCTCCAGTTCAAGAAAAGCGAATGTGGCTTGATGTTGGGCAAGTAGATAAGGTTGATATTGATATAAATCTTGGTCAGTGATTTCGGCGCGACGGCAACGCAGAGCATCTTGCACCATGTCACGCCTTAAACTCATTGGGGCAACTTGTATAAAATATTCAACGGCTTCATCATTTGAACCGAGTTTGCCTAATTGCCATGTGAAAACCAGTCGAGCGGGATACAGTAAGCAACGCACGAATTCTTTAAATGCTTTTTCATCATTGGGTAACTGTTGGGCGAAATATTGAGTTTTTTCTGACCAATAAGGCAAGGAATGATCGTGCATGTCTTTGCGCACCATATCAAGAGCAGGACGCGCAGGTAAATCTTGCAACGGCTCACCCCACAAGCATTCCCGATTATCTAAAAAGTCGAGCTGATCCACAGGGCGCAAACGACCCCATGAAAAATCAGGTACAGTCCAGAATAGCGATACTCGTTTAGCTAATGCCGTTGGGTCTAGTTGTAAGATGTGCTGCTTAACATCATCAATCACCTCATCAGCGACAGGCTCATACAACACTACGGCAATATCAATATCGCTAAATCGTTCACTAAAACCACCGTGGGATAAGCTGCCTAATTGAAATACATTGCGCAACTTATCACCAAATAGCTCACAAAGCTTTGTGGTTAAATCTGCGACAAAATCAGAATAAATATTTGTTTTCATAGAATTTTAAAAAGTTTGCAGAGGTTTGTAAACGGTGATTGATACCGACTTGGATTGCATCAACACTGGTGAGATTTTTTTCTAGTGAAGGTTGAATCATTTTCTCATCTACTTCGATCCAATGATGTGCATCTGCTTCCGCATGTAATTCTAAATATTCATAATCTGTTTCAATGTTTAAGCGGCGTAAACCATCCCATAATTGTTGGCAGCGTTTTTGAGACATGAATTCTGTGGCTAAAAAACCACCAAGGAAAAAGCCAAAACTTTGCTCTTGGGCACACGTATCACCAAAAATATAATTTAAACGAGCGGTTTGTTCTTCATCTAATTCTACGTTTAAGCCACCCGTTTGCTTTTTCAAATCATCATACATGCGAATAAACATACCAGAGTGGTCACCATCTTTTTCTTCTGCGATATGTTCAACTAATGCTGATTGAATTAAATCAGGCACTTTGTTTTCCCAATGACCGAGATACACATAAAACGCGGGCTGTTCTGCGTCCCAAGTTAAGAATTCAACAATTTGGTTTAAATCCGCTTTGTTTGCCATAAAATCATATAAGCGGCTGTTGTGAGCGTATGATTCACGCACAGGCTGGATAAGTTCACTCATGAGTATTGTCCTCAGTGGTGGTCAAGTAGTGGTTTACATCCATTCCAAAAATCAGTTGGGACTTGTAGCCCCTTGGCTTTTTTATTAAATCTTTTAAGTCAATGCTGTATGAAACAATTGTCCGCGCCCATCTAATTTAGAATCATCGCCCGCTAAACGTAAACAATGCCATGCCAAGGCTTGATTACTACTAATCACAGGTTTGCCTATTTGCTGCTCTATTGATTCCAACACATCAAACACCCGTAACGCGGTACAAGAAATAAATAACGCATCAATATCTTGGTCTTGGGCTAATTCAATGGCAGCTTGATAAATCGATTGAGGGGAAATGCGGGCAATTTCAGGATCACCTGATTTTTTAAAACTGGCTTTATCAACAACGGTGATATTCTGTTGCTCAAAATGATTGGCAACCACATCACCGACACTATCGATATAAGGTGTAAGCAAAGCAATGCGCTGACAATTTAAAGTACGTAATGCAGTTAAACCTGCAAGCATGGGATCGGAATAAGCAACAGGCTGTTTACGTGCGGCTTGAATGGTTTGTTTAATCGTATCCGAGCCAATTAAAATCGCTGCTGCGGTACAACCATAACCAATAACATCAATATTATCGCTGGGTACAAGTAATTCTGCTGCTGCCTGAATATCAGGTTTCATGCTGGATAGAGATTCGACGGTTGCCACTTCTGACATTGGTACGCGACTAGAATAAAAGCCAACACCTTGGCGTGGTAAAAAAGCCGAGACTTCAGGTTCTGAAACTGTATCACTTGAAAGTACAATTAAACCAACCGCAGCGCGATGGGCAGGCCCTTGATCCATATCACAAGCAGCAGTATTCCACGTCATTTTTTAAACCTCTTTAGTATGTTCTATCCATTGGCGTAAAATAGGTGCAGATGTATTGATTTGATTCGGCTCATCAACATCTGCTGCATCATTGGCTTTTTGTCGAACTAATTGTTTAAATAGCGGTGTTGAGGCATTGAGCATACTGCCCGTAATGGTTAATAAATAAATCACCATCGCTGGGAATGTGCCTAAGTTGAAAAATACTACACCCGCCATTGTGCCAATCCCTGTTACCGTGGTTAAAGTCACCGCACGATCAAGATTTCTATCATTATTCTGTGCAATTTTGAACAGCTCAGGCAGATCGCCTAAATTTCCACTCATAAGTAGAATCGAGGCAGCACTTTCTGCAATACTGGTTGCCCCTTTGAGCGAAATGGACACATCAGCAGTACGTAATGCAACCGCATCGTTAATCCCATCGCCAACAAAACAAACTTTACGTCCTTTAGCTTGGAAATCTTCGATGACTTGGGCTTTTTCTTGTGGCATCACTTCGGCGTAATAGCCATCTAAATGCAAACGGTTAGCAAGTTCACGGGTTGGGGTTTCACGATCACCTGATAATACAACCACTTCAACTCCCATGGCTTGTAGACTTTGTACGACTGTCTCAGCTTCATCACGAATCGACGGCGACAATTCAATAAAGCCCGCTAATTCTCCATCCACTGCCACATAAACCACAATGTCTTCTGGCATGACATCTTGGTTATAAGTGGAAACCTCAATATTTTCTGATTTTAATAAACGCTCACTGCCCACCAGTACAGCTTTTCCTTCAATCTCAACATGTAAGCCCATGCCTAATTCCACTTCTACCCCTTCGATATGTGCAAGGCTAATCCCTGATTGCTCTGCAGCTTGAGAAATGGCATAAGCCAGTGGGTGGGTTTGGTGATTTTCTGCGGTGGCGGCGATGCGTAATACTTCTAATGCCTCAAATTGTCCAACACCCGTAATGCGGTGAACAGTGGGGACGGTATTGGTTAATGTGCCTGTTTTATCAAAAACGACTAAATCAACATTTGCTAAAGCTTCTAAAGCACGGCCATCACGGATTAATAAACCACTATTGGCGGCTAATTGGATGTGATTTAATACAGCAGTAGGCCCTGCATAACGTAATGGATAACCAATACCTGAATAAACTACAGCTAATGAACTGCCAACCCCGCGTGTTGCTAACATCAGTGCCGACGTACCCAAGGTTAATGGCACCCAGTCATCAACCAACTTTTGTGCCCGACTTTGACTTTCTTGACGGGTGTTATCCATATTGGTTAATAATTTGGTTAATTCTGCGGCCATGCTTTTTGAGCCAGATTGCTGTAACTCAATAAACAGCTTGCCATCCAGTAATAAAGTTGCAGCCAGCACTTCATCACCAACTGCTTTATCAACGGGTTGAGCCTCACCTGTTAAAGCTTGTTGATCGACTCGCCCCAAGCCTTTGACTATTTTTCCATCTACGGGAATTGGCATCCCTGCATCCACTACCACCACATCACCTGCATCAAGTTCAGAGCAAGGTACTTCAATTAATACGCCATTATGTTCTGTCCAAGCAGTGCGAATTTGTTGGCTGAAAAGTAAAGCTAAGTCTTCTTGGGAGCGTCTTTCTGTGCGGCGTGATAACCAGTTGGCTGTTGAAATAAAGGTGCTGGTCATGGCGGCCATTAACCAGAATTGCAATATCATCGGTAAAGTGAAGGCAACCGTATCTAATAATGTAACACTGATTTTACCTTGCTTGATCTGTTCTAAAACTTTGCGTAAATTGCGTATCAAAGAAACAAGTAAAAGCCCAATGCCTGGCCACATCAAAAACGGTAAAAAAGTACTACTGGCAATCAGCCCAAAAGCGGAACTGGATAAGATAAGATTGTGTTTAATTTCACGGTCGATGGATTTATTTTGTAAAGAGGCACTACTTGCTTGAATGGGTGCAATATCATTCGACGGGTCTGGTGATTCATCTTGCTCATCTTGAGATGGTGGGTGAGTTGTCACTTTCCAGCCAGCAAATGCAACAGCTCCAGCAACTAAGAAACCAATCAGAGGCATTGTTCCTACCCTACAGACAGTGTGAATGAGTTGTAAGCCTCATATTCTAACATGTATCTATATAAAGTAAACAATGTATCACTTTGTAAAATTAATTATGTTTTTTAAAATTTATAAATGCAAATCAAATTCTTATAAAGATTATATAACTATATTATTATTTTATTAATTATTGAGTATATAACGATAAAATAATCATACTATAATCCATAGTGAATAACTATCAAATAAGCCAGATAAGTTATATTTATAAACGCACATCGAATAGCAAGCCCAAAGCCTAACATTTCTAGCAAATTGTTCTATAATGAACACGTTTTTACACAGTGCACAGAAGCTGATGAATAAAAGAACTGCATTATATGAAAAGCACCTTGCAAGCAACGCAAAAGTCATCGATTTTGGTGGCTGGGATATGCCCTTGCATTATGGCTCTCAGCTAAATGAACACCATATCGTCAGAAAAGATGCGGGTGTTTTCGATGTATCGCATATGACCGTTGTCGACTTAAACGGCGAACGTGTGATTGAATTTTTACAATATTTGCTGGCTAACAATGTGAGTAAAATTGTCGGAAAGACAGGTAAAGCCTTATACACATGTATGTTAAATGAAAAAGGCGGCATCATCGATGATTTGATTGTGTATTACCAAGCAGAACAAGAATTTAGAATGGTTGTCAATGCGGCAACCCGTGACAAAGATTTAGCATGGATTGAACAACATGCGAGCAACTTTGCTGTATCAGTCACAGAACGTACTGATTTAGCCATGTTAGCAATTCAAGGCCCTCAAGCCATTGAGAAAATCACACCATTACTACCAGACGCGTTGCGTGACACTGCTTTAAACCTTAAGCCATTTACTGCTTGTTGGGATGACAACTTGTTTATCGCCCGAACGGGTTATACAGGTGAGGATGGATTTGAAATCATGTTATCAAACGAGCAAGCCCCTGCGTTTTGGGATGCACTGTTAAATGCCAATATTGCCCCCATTGGTTTAGGTGCACGTGACACTTTACGTTTAGAGGCAGGCATGAATTTATATGGTTCTGATATGGGTGAAACGGATACCCCATTAGAATCTAATTTAGCATGGACAATTGGTTGGAAACCTGCTGAACGCAATTTTATTGGCCGTGATGTATTAGAAGCACAGAAAGCCAATGGTGAACACAGTGTACTAGTTGGCCTTGTATTGAAAGGCAAAGGTGTTTTACGTGGTCATCAAGCTGTTTATGTAGATGAAGCAGGCGGCAAAGGTGAAATCACCAGCGGTACATATTCTCCAACCTTAGGTGTTTCAATTGCATTTGCACGTTTGCCTGCAGGTGTGTATGAAGAAGTAAAAGTTGAGATTCGTAACAAACAAATTCCAGCCCAAGTCGTCAAGCCCCCTTTTGTACGACATGGTAAGGCTTGTATTGATATTTAACCATTAAGTGAGGCTTCTGATATGAGCGAAATTTTAGACAATTTAAAATATGTCACATCACATGAGTGGATTCGTGTAGAGAAAGACAATACCGTTGTTGTAGGTATTACCGACCATGCACAAGAGGCTTTAGGTGATTTAGTTTATGTAGAATTACCCGAAGTTGGTGCAGAATTAAGTGTGGGTGATGAATGCGGTGTGGTGGAATCAGTGAAAGCGGCTTCTGATATTTACAGCCCTTTATCTGGCAAAGTGGTTGCAGTAAATGAAGAATTAACTGAAACCCCAGAATTGGTGAATAACAGCCCTTATCAAGATGGTTGGATTCTTAAATTAGAATTAAGCAATGACGCAGAGTTAGCGGACTTGTTAGACGCAAGCGGCTATGCTAAATGTTTAGAAGATGAAGCATAAGCGTTAACGCAATCATGCACAGGACTGAGGTTGAGTAAGATTGCACTTCAGTCCTTTTCTATTTAAACCCACGTACATCGAACATAGACCACTAGCGGTTTTAATCACTGTTGATTGATAATTGTTCACTGTAAATTGGTACTGACTATGGCAAACAAACCCACGCTTTTATTTGTTGACGATGAAGAACGGATTTTAAAATCACTCAAGATTATGTTTAAGTCTCGTTACCGTGTTTTGACAACGACGGATGGCAACGAAGCGATTGAAATGGCTAAAAATGAAAAAATTCATGTTGTTGTCAGCGATCAAAGAATGCCGATTATGACAGGCACAGAAGTCTTGCGTGGCATTAAAGACGCATCACCTAACACCATGCGTTTACTCTTAACAGGCTATTCAGATTTAGCGGCCATTGTGGGTTCAGTCAATGAAGGTGAGATTTTCCGTTATATCAATAAACCTTGGGACAATGATGAGATCAAATCTATTGTCGCCCGCGCCACAGACATTGCACTTAAAGCAGAAACCCTTCCAGACAAAGCAGAACAAAAACAAGATGCAATCACCTCAGAATTAGATGTGCTCGTCATTGATAAAGATGAACAGACTTTACACCTTGCTGAAGAAATACTAAAAGATACCAATCGCGTGCATTGGAGTCAGAATTTAGAAGATGCATTTAAAATGTTAAGTGAGCATCATAATATCGCGGTTATCATTTCAGAAATTAAAGTAGGCAGTGAAGATATTAGTAATCCACTGAAACTGCTTAAACAATATCACCCCAATACTTTAACTTTGGTTGTGACTTCTTTCCAAGATACCAACGCCCTGATTCAATTAATCAACCAAGGCCAAATTTTCCGTTTCTTACCTAAACCACTTGCTAAAGGTATGTTAGAGCGCGGGATTCGGGATGCATTGTGGCGGTATAATTTCTTACAACAAGTGCCTCAAGCAGTAGAACGCCATGAAGTTGAACCAACAAAAGAAGAAGATACAAAAACCATTTCGAGTAAGATTTTTGGTTATTTGAAGAAGTTAAAACGCTAGCAAAGAATGGATTGAATAAAAACGCAATTTGGCTAGGAGCAAGGTTGCGTTTTTTGTATAAAGTTTAGAGCTGAACCGATTGTTGAATACGTTTTGAACAATTTGCGTAAGCTTGTTTCACCGTCACTTCAACATAACGCAATGCCGTCGCCCAATGTTGTTGATAAGCAGTTTTATCCTCAACAATATTCACAGAGCCATTGACCCGAAATCGAGTCGCATTGATAAAATCAATAAATAAAATGCCAATGTGTGGATTGTCCAACATATTGCCTAGCGAGTTATAAATGTAATTGCCTGTATAATCGGGAAAAACCAAAGTATGTTCATCTCGCACAATAATAGCAGGTTGTTTGTTGCCTTCTAAATCAGGTTCAGTGCCGCGAAAGCTACAATCACATTCACCACTGCCATCTGCGGTTGCGATAAAAAAGTAATGCTGCTGTTTGATGAAATTAATTGCATTGGTATCTAAATAAGTTTTAAACATTTGATCCAATGCTTGTTGCCCTCGTTCAGATTGCCAGCGTTGCCTTTCATCAAATCGTTGTTGTGCGGAAATTTCACCCTCATGTAATAATTGTTGTATGTTGCGTGGCATAATCCTCCCTTTTATATATCCGTATCTTTAACGTTATTTATGTTCTATTAAAGAGCTTATGTCATATGGATTTTGGCGATATAAATGAAGTTGCCCTAACTCCACATTTCAATAACATACTACAAAAAATTTTCTCTTGATAGATTTTCTAGTAGAATCACCCCTAAATCAAACCAATCATACGCATCATGCACATTCAATTCAGTAAAATGCACGGTTTGGGCAATGACTTTATCGTTATTGATGCCATTAACCAACAAATTGACTTCACGCTTGAACAAGTCCAACAACTTAGCCATCGACATTTTGGCATTGGTTGTGACCAACTGCTATTAGTTGAAAAATCTGAACAAGCTGATTTTCGTTACCGTATTTTTAATGCAGATGGGGGCGAAGTCGCACAATGTGGCAATGGCGCACGCTGTTTTGCCAAATTTGTAAAAGATAAAGGTTTAACCGACAAAACCCAAATTTCAGTTGAAACCGCTTCAGGCATCATTTATCCACAAATTGAAGCAGATGGGAATATCACGGTTGATATGGGCAAACCACGTTTTGAGCCGAATGACATTCCGTTTTTAGCCGATGAAAGAAGTACAACTTACTTGCTAGATGTTGATGGTGTGGCTTACCCAGTCGGTGCTGTGTCTATGGGCAATCCTCATGCTGTGGTACAAGTGCAAGACATTGAGATCGCACCTGTGGCTGAAATCGGGGCTAAAATTGAATCACATCCGCAATTTCCTGAGCGGGTGAATGTTGGTTTTATGCAGGTCTGCAACAAAAATGAAATCAAGTTGCGGGTATTCGAACGTGGTGTGGGTGAAACCATGGCTTGTGGCACGGGTGCATGTGCGGCTGTTGTGATCGGCCAAATGTGGCAACAGCTGGATGCAGGCGTGACAGCACACTTAACAGGTGGTGATTTGCGTATTCATTGGACAGCCAACGAGCAAGACAGTGTAATGATGACAGGGGCAGCGATTCACGTTTTTGAAGGAACAATTCAGTTATGACTATAATTACTGAAGAAGATGTTGAAAGCTATTTGTACCAACATCCCAAGTTTTTTAATAACCATGCTGATTTATTAGCGGCGATGGAAATCCCTCATGAGCGCGGTGATGCAGTGTCATTGGTGGAACGACAGCTAAGCGTATTGCGTGAAGAAAACCAACGCTTACAATCCCAGTTTGGTGAATTAGTTAATATTGCCAAAGAAAATGAAGGTTTAAACCAACGCATTCAAGGCATTTTATTAAACCTAGCACAAGCCAATTCATTAGAAGAGCTGTTTGATAATTTATATGAAACTTTACACGCTGAATTCAAAACTGATGCGATTACCGTGCGTTTATTTGAAGTGAGTGAAAATCATGAGCGTGAAGAATTTGTTGAATATGATGCACAAGTTTTCCATTTATTTGAATCTATTTTAAGTGGTAGCCATACTGTCTGTGGACAATTAGAAGCAGCGCAAAAAGACTATTTATTTGCCGAACAAGACATTACTTCAGCGGTATTAATTCCTCTTGGTGCACCAAAAGCCAGAGGCATTTTAGCCATGGGTAGCCAAGAAATTTCCCGTTTCCACTCAGGCATGTCGACCGATTTATTAAAATACATGGGCGAGTTGATTGGCCAATTATTACAACTTTGGCTTCGTCACTAATTTAAAAAACATTTATAAAAACGTCCCGTCACATATTGGGGCAATACATACATCAAAGTGGAGTAAATCAATGCAACAATTAAAGCCACGCCGTTCAGTTTTATATATGCCGGGATCAAATGCGCGTGCGTTAGAAAAAGCTAAGACCTTAGATGTTGATAGTTTAATTTTTGATTTAGAAGATGCAGTGTCACCAGATGCAAAACAACAAGCGCGTGAGCAAATCGCCCAAGCAGTGAATGGCGGCGGCTATGGTGATAGAGAAATCATTGTGCGAGTGAATGGGTTAGATACGGAATGGGGCAAAGATGACATCATCGCAATTGCCAAGTTACCTATCGATGGTGTGTTATTACCTAAAGTCGATCAAGCACAACAGGTATTAGATGCCATTCAATTATTGGACGATAACGGCGGCACAGCAGATTTACCAATTTGGATAATGGCCGAGACTCCGCAAGGCATGTTTAACATTGAATCGATTGCAGGTAGCCATCCACGTTTAAAAAACCATTGTCATGGGTACATCGGATTTAGCCAAGGAAATGCGTGTGCGTCATACACCTGATCGTATTGGGATGCTTGTACCATTGAGCTTATGCGTAATGGCGGCGCGGGTACATGGTTTAGATATTGTTGATGGTGTGTATTTAGATTTAGAAAATGCCGAAGGTTTTGAAGCGGCTTGTATTCAAGGTCGTGATATGGGCTTTGATGGTAAAACCTTAATCCATCCAAAACAAATTGCAGCGTCAAATCAAGTATTTGCACCCAGTGAAGCAGAAATTCAACATGCTGAAAAAGTGATTCAAGCATGGGATGAAGCGCAACAAGCAGGCAAAGGCGTAGTGGTTGTCAACGGACGTTTAATTGAGAATTTGCATGTAGAAGAAGCCAAGCGGATGTTAGCTTTACGTGATGCAATTCAAAACCGTGCTTAATCACACTTAAACAATATTGATCCTATTCAAACACTTCTCTCAGATTGACAGCTCTTTTAAATACCATATTTTTTATGTGATAATAGAGTTGTCAGCCTTACATCGTCTGACTATATTTCTAATTAATCAAGAGTATATTACTGATGAGCGAAGTGTCTCGAACAGCCTGTTTCGTGTCTTATTCTGGAGTAGGCTTACCTTTAAAACTAGTTAATCCGTTGGAATCGACTGAAAACCGCATGACTTTTTTTCGTGCCCATTATGATGCACAAGCCAAAATGCTGATGTGTGAAAAAGTGGTCTATGGTGATATTGAGTTTACGCATCGTTACCAATACTATGCGGACGGCGTTTTACAACAAGCTGAAATTACTGATGAAGATGGCGAGGTTGAAGTGTTACAATTTGACACGACAGGTCAACGTATTTAGCCTGCCATAAAAGAAAATCGCATCCATCACTATCTGAAAGATGCGGTTTATGAACTGCCTACCTTAACAAATATTTTTGTTATTATTTCAATCAAATGGTTTTTAACTGAAATCACTTATTGTATTTATAAGTCCTAAGTAGACAATTTAAAAAAACTACTTTACTTTTACTACTATAGTATCCGCGATATAGTCGTGTAAGCAACGACGTGATTTACCGAAAATCATCAAATAGTTGATAAGCGTAATAACCAGACCAATCACAGGAATACCGCCTAATAAACCCATGGCAAAATAGCGCAAGAAAATAATACGTGCTAAACCAGCTCTGGTGTAGTCGCTGCGTATGATTTTAATCCCAGCCATTTTTTTACCAATAGTTTGGCCATTACGATATAAATAGATAAGATTCAAAATGAAAATACCCATCATACCAACCAAAAATATAGCACTATAAAGTATTGAAGATGGAGACATTATTAGTGCTTCAGCTGCATCTATTGAATCTAACTCAAATTGCGTACTTTCTTCTAACATAACAATAGCAATCATAGTCAAAGCAACTGGCATTATATAAATAATGAAATCATATATATAAGCAATAAAACGTGATAGACGAGAAGCGAGTTGCACTTCAGTATCAATAAGTACATCAGTTACCATCGTATCAGGCGCAGCATACGGGTTGTACTCGCTGGATTCATCTGGGTTCGTTGTATTTATTTCGACATGACTAAGTTCATCAGATTGGCTGGAGTTGCCAGATAAACTGGTATCATACGTCTCACGCAATGATGGGTCTGATAACGTTTGATATATCGATTTCAATGCATTCAATTTTTCTTGTGCAGTGACTTTTAAGCGGGTTGTCGTTGCTGAACTATCTGCTTCTAACAAGGCATAGTAATCAATATCGCTGGGATTGGCTTCATAGGCTTGGCGTTTATCATTATCTGATAATGTTGCATAAGCCGTTTTGATAAGTTGGATATGCTGTTGAGTGGCTTGCTTAATTTCATCTGTTGAGGCATAACGTGAAATTCCTAATACCTCATAGTAATTTTCCATAAAAACTTCCTTTGTCAGGCAATAACACAAAAATAATGATAAGCCACAACAGGCTATTTAGCTGAAAACCATTAAAAATAGTCACTACTTTTAAATACAAGACAGTGGTGATATATCAATTGGATGGACAGTTTATTTAATATTTTCAGACCTATCTAATATTTGATTCATCCTCATATGAATGTACTGCTTTTTTATTGATCCCCTTCTTATTCAGAAGATACAGTAAAAAGGTCTATTTTTCATTAATCACTAACAATCAGTCTATTTTTAACTTGTCATACTGAAAAGGTCAAAAAACAATCATTATTTCGGTAAAAGCCCCACAAAAATATCACCATGCCAGAAATGAACTATTCACTGCAAACTAATGTTTCACCATTTTTTAGTTAGAAAATAATTAGTAATATGAGTCGCAAGTATATTGGATTTATATGCATTTTTATAGGTATATTTTAAACTAGAGAAGCTTTTTTATGGACAACTTTATTTCATCATTGAAAAAATCATGGTGCAAAACTTAAATCATCCCACAAACCCTTACCTCGCATTTTGCTAAGAATTGCTTTATTATGGCATATCATTACGTTGTGGAATAATTTAACCTAATGATTTTAATAAGCTAATTGGAACATATTTGATATATAAAAATACAAAAGATGAGCGGTTGAGTTTATTCAAAGGTTACTTTTTTTCATCATGACATCACCATTTTACAGAAGGTAGAAAATAATGCGTATGCGTTCTATTTTGGCGTGCCTTATATTGTTGGGTTGCCAATCCGTTGCTCTTGCAGAACGGAACACAAGAATTATTGCTGGGGAAGATGCCCCTGAAAATGCTTATCCTTGGATGGTCGGCATCCATGAAACGGGCGATAATCAGTCTTACTGTGGTGGCTCTTTGATTCATCCGCAATGGGTTTTAACAGCCGCTCATTGTTTAGATAACAAAGCAGGCACTCGAATTCTAGCACCGAATGAACTGTTTGTTGTTGTCAGTGCATATGATTATCGAGAATGGGAAACTAAAGCGATTAGAGCAGAAGTAGAACAAGTGATTCAACACGATGGTTGGCGTGGTAGGAATGATGTGATTTTTCCAGATATTGGTCTAGTTAAGCTTCAAGACCCTATTACGACCGTCGAACCACTTTCTGTTGTCAGTGACAGAGACTCAAATTTGTTTAATACAGGCAATGTTGCTACGGTCATGGGTTGGGGGCGACTTTCTGCCTCAGCACGAGTATATCCTGATATTTTGCAACAAGTCCAAGTGCCTTTAGTTGATTCTGGCGTATGCCAAAAGGCCTATCAAACCGAAGAAATCATTTTACCGTATTCAATTTGCGCGGGTTATGCAGAAGGGAAAAAAGACAGTTGTGTCGGTGACAGTGGCGGCCCTTTGGTGATTCAAGATGAGGCTGGTCAGTGGCAACAGTTAGGTATTGTCAGTTATGGCGGAAAAGAAAATGGGCCAATATGCGCAGGTGAAAATGCGTATGGTGTGTATACTCAACCTGCTGCATTTACGGATTTCATTGAGCAATATGTGCCTAAATTATACGATTATCAAGGCATCTGGCAAAGCCCTGAAAGTTTTGATTTTTTCACCTTTACCACTACACCAGATTACATGGCATTGATGATTTTAACTTTAGAAGGGAAATGGCTAGCTTTTACGGGTGCGAATGCATTTGAAAAAATTGAGCTAGAAGGACAGTTTTCAGTAACAGGCTTAAAAGCGACTTTAACGCCTATTGATGACAGTAATGCAGAGTTGGAAATACTATGTGAGGAGTCAGATTGCCCATTACCACAAACCAAATATAGCTTGAGCAAATCTTTTTAATCATATGGCTAGGCTCTGGACAGTTATCACCAGAACCTAGCTTCATCATTACGCTACTTGTTTGCGAGAAGAATTATTCACTAACACCGCATAACCAACGGCCGCAGATAAGAATGAACCTGCGAGCACGCCTAAACGAACTTCATTCATCAGATCAGTATTGCCAACAAAGGCTAATGAACCAATAAATAAACTCATCGTAAAGCCAATACCGCATAATAGTGCTGCACCGTATAAGTCCAGCCAATTACAATCTTTCGGTAAAGTCGCATAACCTGTTTTAATCAAGACCCAACTAAATAAAATTACACCTACTTGTTTACCTAAGAACAAGCCTGCAATAATACCTAATGGGACAGGATCAGCTAAAGTGCTGAGTGACATACCTTCAAATGCGATACCTGCGTTGGCAAATGCGAAAATTGGCATAATGGCAAACGCAACCCATGGATGTAACATATGTTCTAAATAACGCAATGGTGATTCTTTATATTTCGGCGTTTTCAACGGAATAAAGAATGCTAAAGCCACACCTGCTAATGTTGCATGTACGCCAGATTTTAGAACGAAGTACCACAACACAATACCTGTGATGATATAAATAAATAAGCGTCTGACACCAATGAAATTGTAGAAGGCTAATAAGCCAACAATGCCACCAGCCCACAACATCGCATCATAATTTAAACCATGCTCACCGCCTGAGTAGAAGAAAGCAATAATCAAAATCGCGCCTAAATCATCAATGATTGCCAATGCCATCAAAAATAACTTAAGAGACAAAGGAATGCGAGAACCCAGTAATGCAAGTACACCCAATGAAAAAGCAATATCCGTTGCGGCAGGAATCGCCCAACCTTTCATGGTTTCAGCATCACCATAGTTGAAGATTAAATAAAACAACGCAGGTATAACCATACCGCCAATCGCGGCAAATCCTGGTAATAAAACTTGTGCAGGATTCGATAGTTGACCGTCCATAATTTCACGTTTCAGCTCTAAACTGACCACGAGGAAAAATATCGCCATCAACCCATCGTTAATCCAATGCGACACATGTTTTTCTAGCTCAAATGTACCAAAATGAAACCCTATTTCTAATTCTAGAAAATGGTGATACCAGCCCGAAAATGGCGCAATATTACTAGACAATAACGCTAATATTGTTGCGAAAATTAATAATATGCTGCTCGCTGTTTCCAATTTTAAAAATTCTTGGAATGCCAAACTGGGATTGGCCGAACGAAAAACAGCAACGATTCTATTTACATAATGGTAAGAAATCGGCATACACTATTCCTAATCACTTAACCCAAACTTAAAATATTAACAAGAAAATATGACATAAACAGGATGATTCAATAGGCTAGATAATTAACGCATAACCAAAATTCTTTTTAAAACGTGCTTTAAATACGTCTAAATTGAATTGATGGCTTTGTGATCCATGATGCTCAACCTTAATTGCACCCATGAGTGAAGCAATGCGCCCAATTGTTGGCCAGTCGGCATCTTTCAAAAGACCATATATCAAGCCTGCACAAAATGCGTCCCCACAACTAACAGGGTCATTAATTGCCTTGGCTTGGGCAGCAGGAATTTTATACTCCGTGCCTTGTGCGTAAATCGTTGCACCTTCTGAACCTGTGGTTAAAATTAAACCTCGCATCCGTTGCGCCACTTGCTCTGGACTTAAGTTGGTACGACGCTGCATCACATCCCATTCTTTTTGGTTGACTAAAATCCATGAAGCTTGTTCAACAAATTTAAGTAATTCATCACCATCAAATTGGAAAATGGCATGTCCCGGATCAAAAATAAACGGAATGCCTTTCTCAGTAAATTGCAATGCGTGACTTACCATACTTTCGGTACTGTCATAAGATATTGTACCTAATCGAATGTTATCAACTTGCCAAATTGGGTGAAATTGAGAATAGGTGGTTGCACCGGGGTGAAATGCCGTCATCTTGTTATCGCCCATATCCATGGTAATAAACGTACGGGCTGTTGCACTGTGTTCAATTGTTTTGACATGTTCGCGCGAAATCCCAAGACTATCAAACCACGTGGCATAATCATCAAAATCAGTGCCCACGGTGGCCATTGGATATGGGTCTTCACCTAGCAATTTTAAATTGTAAGCGATATTACCTGCACTCCCCCCAAATTGGCGGCGTAAATCAGGTACCATAAAATGTACGTCAAAGGGTTCAGTTGAATCCATCTCATCGACGGGGATGTTATGTTTAAACTTGTCGTTAAACACCATCACAGTGTCGTAACTCATTGAACCACAAATCAATGCCGACATACATAAAGTTCCTTTCTAAGTCTGGGATTAAGCACGAATTACACTAATATGTTATCCGAACCCGCTTATATCAATAGTTCTGAGTCAAAACTTTGCTGATAACGTTGTTTAAATTCATCTAAAGTGAAGCTATGGTTTTGTGTACCATGTTGCTCAATTTTTAATGCACCTAATAATGCAGAAATACGACCTGTGACTTCCCAGCCCAAATCATTAGTTAAGCCATATAATAAGCCTGCGCGATATGCATCACCGCAACCTGTTGGATCAGCTAATTTCTCCGCTTTTGCACAAGGAATATGATAGGTTTGATCTTTGGTATAAATCACAGACCCTTCACCACCTTGAGTCACAATTAAGGCTTCGACTTTTTCTGCTACGTCTTGTGGCGTATATTGTGTGCGTTCTTGCATCAATTGCCATTCATAATCATTGACCACAACGTAAGAAGCTTGTTCAATAAAGCGTTTTAAGTCATCACCGTCAAACATTGGCATACCTTGACCGGGATCAAAAATAAACGGAATACCCGCTTCAACAAATTGTTCTGCGTGTTGAATCATGCCATCACGACCATCAGGCGATACAATACCGATTTTAACGCCAGTTGCATCAGCTACTTTATTTTCATGGGCTTGCATCATTGCACCGGGATGAAACGCAGTGATTTGGTTATCATCCATATCGGTTGTAATAAACGCTTGCGCTGTGTAGCTATTATCAATCGTTTTTACATAGTCACGCGAAATGCCACATTTATCCATCCAGTCAGCATAAGGGGTAAAATCTGCACCCACTGTACCCATTAATAACGGCTCACCACCTAATAACTTCAAGTTATAAGCAATATTGCCCGCGCAACCACCAAATTCGCGACGCATATCAGGCACCATAAAGGATACATTCAAAATATGTACTTTTTCTGGCAAAATGTGATGTTTGAATTTATCGTTGAATAACATAATGGTATCGTAAGCAATCGAACCACAAATCAAAGCAGACATAATGTTCCTTTCGGGCATAGATTAGAAAAGCTGTACAGTTTGCATAAGTTAATAAAATATGTCTAGTGGAGTAAAAGCGTTTATCTGGGTGAAAGTATAAAAAAACTAAAAGAATCTGATTCTTAAAATGATCAGAATATAGTATCTGAGTTTCTTGGTATTCGTACGATAAATGTTGCGCCGTGTCCCAGTGTACTTTCACACCATACTTCGCCGCGTAATGTCATGACCAATTTTTGCACAATAAACAAACCTAAACCTGTAGAATGCTCACCATTGGTTGGCTTGGTTGATAATCGTGTAAATTTACCAAATAACTTTTCTTGATCTTCTAAACTGAGGCCATAACCTTCATCTTGGATTTCAATGCGAATACAACTTTCTTGTTGAAGAATACGAATATAAACTTGTTTGTAAAAAGGTGAATATTTAATCGCATTAGAAATCAGGTTATCAAATATTTGGTACAACACTTTGCTATCTGTATAAGCATTGAAATTTTGTAGTTCAGGTGTGAATTGTATTGTGATGTCTTTAATTTGGGCTTTTTTCTCATATTCATCTACAACAGACTGTAAAGTGGGAAGAATATTATCTAGCCGTAGTTCAACTTTTACCTCACCCGACTCAATGGCGTTCACATCCAATAGATTAATAATCAAATCAAACATACGTTCTGCACTGATATTAATCATGCTTGCAAAATCAATGATTTCCTGCTTACTTTTAAATTCTTCATCTTGTACAGTGACTTCAATTAATTCAGCAGAGCCTTGGATTGCTTGTAATGGATTTTTTAAATCATGAGCCGCAATAGCTAAAAATTCATTTTTTTCTTGGTTTAGCAATTTAAGCGCTTGGTTATTTTGTTCTAGTTGCGAGGTTCTTTGTTTGATTTTTTGTTCTAATTTTTGGCTATAGCCTTCAATTTCATTCAGTGAATTTTTTAAATTACCAAGCATTTGATTAAATATTTTAGCTAACTCGCCAATTTCATTTTTTTGTGTAATATTACTTTTAACATCTAAGTTACCATCACGCGCTTGTGTTGCAGTATGAGAGAGTTGTTCAATAGGATTGATAATACTGTTAAATAGAAAACGGGCTGTCACAAGATAACTCAATGCAATAATACTGATGATAAGCAAAGCCATTAATAACATAGATGTTTTAAGAGAACTATAAATCACATCCTCAGGAATCACTGAAATGATGTACCAATCCGTAATATCAGTTTGAGTAGCAAAAACTTGATATGGCTCTCCTTCAATATAATATTTAAAATTAATGAATCCATTTTGCGCGTTTTGTATCACATTTTCAGTAATTTGATTCAGAAAATTATAATTAGATTTTTGAATATCTGGTTTATTCAAACTCGCAAGGCCTTCATCGGTTCGATAATGTAATACTGCTTGATAATATCGTTCATTAATTACATCAATTTCTTGTAAATATTCAGTTATGGTATTAGCAATCGCTTTTCCATTTTTATCTACCATAAAAGATAAGGTTTTGTTATATACATTCAATTTATCTAATAAATTGGTAGTAAGTTGATTTAATGTAATATCTTGTGATGCAACACCCAATAATTTTTGTTGGCTATATACAGGATAAGATGCGGTGATAATCATACCTTCATCTGAAAAATCCATATAAGGTTCTTTCCAGCCTACCTGTCTATTCTCAAAGTCAGCAGCCAAATAAAAATGTTTTTGAGTCGGATTATAGCCCTCATCGATAAAATCATAGGGTAAATATGGATATATAATCATCATATCATTGGTGGTCGTGAAATAAGTCCAAGAAAAATCAACCGTTTCATGTGTATTTCTCAATGCTGCATTAATATTTTGGAATACATTTAAGTGTTTAAACACTTTTTCATTAAAATCGCCATCATTAAATAATAAATATCCAGGATAAGGGTCTTGATAAGTAGGCTCTATCTGTGATGGGTAAGATTTAAAGTGAACAGGCTTATCAGGCTCGATGGAGTAGTTTTGCTGCCAGTATTGTTTATCTTGTGCAGACATAGGGGGAAGCGTTTCATACAAGTAGATATACTCGTTACCAAAGGCTTTAACACTATTTTCAACCAGTTTAAATAGGCTATCAATATTATAAGAAACAAGCTGGCTGCTTGAGATGAAGCTTTTATTAATATCCTGTTTTGCATGTGAAAATAGCAATTGATATCCAAGAAAAAAAGTAAGAATTGCACCTAAGAATAACAGTAAAAAGGATAACCAAAACCCTGTTTTAATATTTAAATTAATCATCATTCTACCTATATATAAACACTTATATCGCCAAATATATCTCGGACTATCAATATATTAAATTTCATTACGTTGAGTTTTCAAAGAATAAAAACTTATTGTTTTAAGCAAAATATATTCACATTTTATAATAATTTATATTGTTATACATTATTAGATATTGGCTGGGTAAATATGCGTTTTATTATTTATTTTAATCATTGTCTTTTATTTCATAAATAGGATTGCTATTAATAATAGCTTAAGCCAAGTTTTGTGATTAAATATAGGTAAATAGTCATTTTGCAAAAAAACATCTATTTCTGATGAGTTAGTTTTTTTAAAACAATATGTTAGTGGATTGCAGACTATTTTTTTAATACAAATATGTAGAATCTCATTTGTACTATTTACTAATGCCTTTTTTTAAGGATTAGTGATCTGATTCTTAAGAATTGAAAAATAATAGTGTGTTTGCTGCTAATCCAACGACAGAAGAGACTGATTTAACTGAAAATCTAGTTATAAACTCCGTTCTTCAATGTTATATTCTTAGGGTTGCCAGTCCTAACATAAAAAACGGAATTTATAGTATTCAGTCCAAGGTATCGACTGCATTTGACGACGACAATATTGCAGCCTTACCCAGCGATGTGTTTGAGGATTTTGAGAAACAGGAATGTTAAAAATTCACCTTCAGAAACCATCGGTTATACGTAATCAATACCACTATTGAATTAGAATGCTCCCGTTAATTATCACAATAAGGGTTAGTGATTTTTTCTGATAATAGTATTCAGTCTAAGGTATCGACTGCATTTGACGACGACAATATTGCAGCCTTACCCAGCGATGTATTTGAGGATTTTGAGAAACAGGAATGTTAAAAATTCACCTTCAGAAACTATCGGTTACACGTAATCAATACCATTATTGAATTAGAACGCTCCCGTTAATTATCACAATAAAGGTTAGTGGTTTTTTCTGATAGATGAAAGACTAATCTTTTTTTGTATAGTGTTTTGCTAAATTGTTTCAATTCCTTGATTGGCTAATCTATCTGCAATTTCATTTTCTGTGTGTCCAGCATGTCCTTTCACCCAATGCCATTCAACCTCATGTTGTTGGGTTGCTGCGTGTAAACGTTTCCATAAATCGACATTTTTAACAGGTTTCTTAGATGATGTTTTCCAATCATTTTTAATCCAGTTGTGAATCCACTGGGTAATACCTTGGCGCACGTACTGAGAATCTGTGGTTAATTTAACTTGGCAAGGGCGTTTAAGTGTTTCCAATGCCATAATCGCTGCGAGTAATTCCATACGGTTATTGGTTGTATCTTGCTCACCACCACATAACTCTTTTTGGTGCTCGCCATAACGCAATAAAACCCCCCAACCTCCAAGACCGGGATTACCTTTACATGCGCCATCCGTAAATGCTTCAACAATTTTACTCATGATGTTTTTCCAAACGTGAGCCGATGGGTGTGCTGACCATCACAGGTTCAGCTGTCCATTTTGGTTTAATCGGTGTAAGTGTTGCCACTCTTTTTCTTGCGACCAATACATAAACTGCCCCAAAATCCTTACCCCAACGACTACCAAATTTATCTAAACGCTTCATTGTGACCCAATGGCTATAAAATGGTGGCGCGAAAAATAAAGTATGTTGCTGCACTTTTTCAAATTCAAGCAAAGCTAGCCAATCTTTGACTCTTAACACAGGTAAAAATTGGCTACACCAAGGGGCTTGTTTACGTCGAGAGATAAAGCGATGCCACAACCCCCAAAGGCTAACAGGATTGAAGCCAATAATCACCACATGACCTTCGGCGATTAAAACGCGTTCCACTTCACGTAAAATTTGGTGGGGATGTTCTTCAAATTCCAACACATGAGGCAACACTACAACATCGACACTATCTGAGGCAAAGGGTAGATTATCTGCTGATGCGTGGAGGATAGAATAGGGGTCTTCAAAATGTGGATTACGTAGACATAAAATACAGCGGTGATTAATGCGGCTACTTTCTAGTAACTTACCATAGCCAATATTGCCTACTTGTAATAAATGATAACCGAATAAATCTGGTAGGATTTGCTGCATCAGCCGTGCTTCTGACTGCAACAAACGCTCACCCAACGGCGTTGCAAACCAATGATAAAGTTCTGCTAGGCACGTTCCCATTAGATAAGCGTGGCGTTAGTGTTTAAAATGGTAATTTCATACCAGGAGGTAAGTCCATGCCACCTGTCAAAGAAGATAATTTATCTTGACTTGTTTTTTCAACTTTACGTACTGCATCGTTAATTGCTGCTGCAACTAAATCTTCTAACATTTCTTTGTCATCACTCATTAAGCTATCATCAATCGTCACGCGACGCACATCATGACGGCCACTCATGACGACTTTTACCATGCCGCCACCTGCTTCACCAGTGACTTGCATATTGGCAATTTCGCCCTGCATATCCTGCAAATTCTTTTGCATTTGTTGGGCTTGTTTCATTAAACCAGATAAACCACCTTTCATTCATTCACCCTCGTTAGGAAATGTTAACTAAAACACAAGATTACTATCTTATCTTAAATTAGTCAAAATTGTTAAAGTTTGTTTTATGCACCAAGAATATGGACAATATCAAGCAAAACAAGCCTTATTCTAATAGTTATTTTTTAAGTCTCTTATCAACTTTCAATTTATACACCTGTAATAAGCAAAAACAAATCCTATTATAAGCACTTATTATTGTTCAGGCAGTGGAAGTAGCCAAGTACTCGTACGAATTTCTCGTGTCTCTAAAATCCAATAAGATCATTCTGATATTTTTTTACTGGGCTATTGTAGGTTACATAATCAGTCAGCTTTTAATGAGAAGTTATTCAGTATTAGTCTTAGTTATGCTACATTCTATGCTCTTAACAAGAATGCACCACCAAGGATAACCCAACAAGGATTTTTCTATGTCACGAGTATATAACTTTAGTGCAGGCCCAGCGACTTTACCAGAAGCGGTTTTACAACGTGCGCAACAAGAAATGTTGGATTGGCAGGGCAGTGGCATGTCGACCATGGAAATGAGTCACCGTGGTAAAGAGTTTGTTTCAATTGCAGAACAGGCAACCAATGATTTACGCGATTTATTAAACGTGCCTGAGAATTACAAAATTTTATTCATGCAAGGCGGCGCAACAGGTCAATTCGCGGGAATTCCAATGAATTTATTACGCGGCAAAACGCAGGCAGATTATTTCAATACAGGACAATGGTCTAAAAAAGCCATTAAAGAAGCTAAAAACTATTGTGAAGTGAATTTAGTGGCTGATTCTTCTGACAATAATTTCACTACGATTGCTGATAGCAGCGAATGGAAATTTAATCCAGAAGCGGCTTACGTACATTACACACCAAACGAAACCATTAACGGTTTAGAGTTCGATCAGATTCCAGACACAGGTGATGTGCCTTTAATTGCAGACATGTCTTCTACGATTTTATCTCGTCCAATTGATGTGTCTAAATTTGGTATGATCTACGCGGGCGCACAGAAAAATATCGGCCCTGCGGGTGTAACTGTTGTCATTGTGCGTGATGATTTAATCGGTCAAGCTGCTGATATTTGTCCAACGGTATTAGATTACAAAGCTTTGGACGACGCAGATTCTATGCCGAATACACCACCAACTTATACATGGTATTTAGCTGGTTTAGTTTTCCAATGGTTGAAAGATGAAATCGGCGGCTTAGACAAAATGGCAGAAATCAACAAGCGCAAAGCAGGCAAGTTATACGCAGCGATTGATGGCTCTGATTTTTATGCAAACCCAGTCGATCCAAAATACCGTTCTTGGATGAATATCCCGTTCACTTTAGCTAATACGGACTTAGATAAACCATTCTTAGCAGCAGCTAAAGAAGCAGGTTTAGCTACGTTAGCGGGTCATCGTTCAGTTGGTGGTATGCGTGCCAGTATTTACAACGCGATGCCAGAAGCGGGTGTCGATGCGTTAATCGCTTTCATGCAAGACTTTGAACAACGGAATGCCTAACATGTACAAGGTTCTCACATTTAATAATATTTCTGTTAAAGGTTTGGATCGTTTGCCACGTGAAAATTATGAAGTGGCTTCCGAAATTCAGCACCCTGATGCGGTGTTATTACGCTCGTATAAATTGCACGATTGGTCTGTGCCTGATACGTTAAAAGCGGTTGGTCGTGCAGGGGCAGGGGTGAATAACATTCCTGTGGATAAAATGACCCAGCTCGGTATTCCTGTATTCAATGCCCCCGGGGCAAATGCCAATGCGGTAAAAGAGTTAGTATTATCTGGCATGTTGTTAAGTGCACGGAATTTATTACCAGCATGGGATTACACTCGTAATTTAAGCGGCACAGACGAAGCTTTAGCAAAAAGTGTGGAAGCGGGCAAAAAGCAATTTGTTGGTTTCGAGTTGGCAGGACGCACGTTAGGCGTAATTGGTTTAGGTGCGATTGGGGTAAAAGTGGCAAACGCTGCAGTGGCGTTAGGCATGAACGTAATGGGTTACGATCCGCACATTACAGTTAAAAATGCGTGGCAATTGTCGGCAGAAGTCAAACAAGCGGCGAATGTCGATGATATGTTAAATCAAGTCGATTTTGTCACCGTGCATGTGCCTTTAATCGATGCGACGCGCGGTATGATTAACGCTGATCGTTTAGCCAATGCCAAAACAGGTTTAACTGTCTTAAACTTTTCTCGTGGCGGGATTATCGATGACAAAGCGGTATGCGAAGCCTTGGATGCGGGCAAAGTCAATGCGTATGTGTGTGATTTCCCAACCAACGATTTACTACAGCAAAAAGGCGTAATTGCGTTACCACATTTGGGTGCGTCGACCAATGAGGCGGAAGAGAATTGTGCAATTATGGTGGCAGATCAAATCCGTGATTATTTAGAAGATGGCACGATTAAGAATTCGGTGAATTTCCCAGAAATGTATATGCCGCGTAATGGTGGACATCGTTTGATGGTGGTGAATTCCAATGTGCCGCATATGATTGAGCAGATTTCAAAAACCATTGCTAACGCTGATTTAAATATTATTGATATGTTGAATCGTTCGCGTGGTGAGGTGGCGTGTACTTTGGTGGATATTTCTGCTCCTGTCACGCAAAATGTGCTTGATGAAATGAAGCAAATCGAAGGTGTATTAACCGTTCGCGCTTTATAAATAAAAATAACCTGATGGGCAGCTTGTGTCTGTCAGGTTTTTCAGGTTCAACCTATTGAAAAACAAAATATTTTAATTATGAGTAAAGTTGATTTAATTGATAGAATTGGAGTACATAAAGTTGCACTAACCTTTCTTGAAGAGTTTGGATGGATAGAAAGAGAACAAACTGTTTCTGATGTTGGAATAGATATGCAAGTTGAAATTGTTGAAAACGGACTACCAACAGGTCAACTATTTGCGTTACAAATAAAAAGTGGCAGAAGCTTTTTTAGGGAAGAAAGTAAAAATAGTTTTATTTATAGAGGTAAAAAACGTCATTTAGATTATTGGCTAAGCCACTCTTTGCCTGTTTTGCTTATTATTTATAACCCAGATACTGGTTACGCCTATTGGCAAAATGTGTTACCTAATAAAATAGAAGAAACATCAAAAGGTTGGAAAATAGAAATCCCATATTCTCAAAAACTAACAATAAATTTTAAAGAAGAAATCTCTAAGTTCTATAATAACCCTCATCATTATTCTATTATGAACATTTCAGATATATCTCATGGATTAACAAGAAGAGTTTCTGCTGACATACTGGTTGAAAATACTTATGCAACATCAAGAGTAGCAATGAGAAAAATGATTCCTCAGATAAATGAAAAACTAAAAAAAAGTGATTACCATAGAAATGCTGTAACATCTAATCTTTATAAAGATAAGCCAGCTGAAGTTATTTCTATATTTTTCTATGATAGTGTTCAACAAATTAATCATGGCTTACCATTTTGTCGAACTGTATGGAATGCCCCTCAGTGCATAGCAAAAGTACAGTCAGATCATTATGATGAGATTACAGACAATATTGAAATAAAATGGGATGATCGCAATTTTCTACTAGACTTTATAGTAGAAAACCAAACAACAAAAGGTGCATTTTTAAGCTTTTCTGATAATGCTTTTCAGACTTGTCAAATTATCTTGAACAAAATACAGAGCAGTCTTATTGATTATGAAAAACATCATGATATTGAAGCTTTAAAAAAGTCAATACTTTCATGGGAAGATCAAATAAAAGCCATAGATGAAAAAGTGGGGCAAGCTTTTCCTCCTGTTGATTGTAAGGAGCTTGGTCATATCATAACTTGCTCTACTGCTATGTTAGATAATATTTTACTCACTATGAAAAAAGAAGATTTTACTCCTTCTACATTATATTTATTAAAACGTTTTCTTAACGAAATTGATACTAAGCTTCCTTTTTATGAATATGAAAGAAATAAGATAAAATAATTAACCTCTCAAAAATTAACCAAAGTTTGAGAATTTATAGCCATTTTCTGAAAATTACACAGGCTATAGTAATCCATTATATTGTTTCACAAGTAAAAAGTTAACATAATAGATAGTCTGATATGCCTAACTATCTATTAGATTTTATACATAAACCACTTTAGTCTAGCGTTTATATTTTACTTCATATACATATCAAAAAAATCTAGCATTTGCTCTGGATGTTCGCCAAAGTAATTGTAGCCATCAAAGCGTTTAGTCGTGCCTTCAATCCAAAATAACTTTTTCTCTTTCACCGTCAGTTTATCAAATGTAGTTTGTACATCCTCTGGCATTGTCCAAAGATCATCATGTACTTGCGTGATAAAAGTGGGCATACTGACACTCGGGGCATATGGATGTGGTGACATTTCTTTGTTGGTAAAGCCTCCTAACTTGCGCTGTGCCTCATCAAGCTCATCCATATATTCGCCAACACCTTGTAAAGTTGCTATCTCCTTCATGCCATAATCCATTGAACAAGGTTGTGGACAAACAAAAGCTTTCACATCAGTAAAGTATTCTGGATGTTTTGCCATCGCAACCATTGCTGCATTACCGCCTGCACACGGATTGAGCAAACCCACGATCATATCTTTCAATTTTTCGTGATTTTGCACATATTGCATTGCCCCAATCACATCACGCCATTCATACAAACCAGCCCCTGCAATGCCACCATTTGCCTCACCACTCAAACCATGGTTACGCATGTCATAAGTTAGAACGTTATAGCCCGCCGTATGCAATATTTTGTAAATCTTATTGAAATCCACTTCGACATCACTGAATTGACTCCAAGGTTCAAGATGCCCAGGGAATCCGTAGCGATTCATAGTCATTGGATGATTGCAGATAATTAACTTGTTTGAATTAGCAGGAATAAACCACGCTTCAAGCGGAATACCATCATAAGATGGAAAGAAAATATCTTCATATTCTAAATCATAATCGGCAGGGTTTTTTAAAATCGGTGCACGTTTCGGTTTAACACCTTCTGCCAGTGCATGTATGATTGCTAAAGATTCAGCATCAATTGAATTGCTCATTTTTACCTCGGATAATAAGGTTATTGGACTCTAAGTGATTAGAGGTCTTCGATCAGTGTATTTTATGAAATAATTAAATTTATTAATAGATGCATTGTGGTATAAATAAGATTTTTCATTATTCATAGTAGCTGTATTGTATAATCTTGGTTATCTGTTAAGCATTCCTTTAGGCTGACAAAGCTATTTATTCTCCTATTATTTAAAAATTTTCGTTATTTTGGTGAAAAACTCTATTTATTACCCAAAACCCTCCAATTTATGGATATTTTCTAAAAATTGCACAAGCCATAGTAATCCGTTATAGTATTCATCAATAATTCCTTATTATTTATATACTTTTCAGTGATACCATGTCAGCACAAACTCGAATTCGTGAAATTCCCTATAATTACACCTCTTTTTCTGACCGAGAAATTGTCATACGCTTGCTCGGTGCGGAACAATGGGACATCCTAAATCAACTACGGGGACAACGGCGTACAGGCCGTTCGGCACGTATGTTATTTGAAGTTTTGGGCGATATGTGGGTGATTCAGCGAAATCCCTTCATTCAAGACGATTTATTGGATAACCCCAAACGACGTGACTTACTTGTAGGCGCGTTAAAACACCGTCTCGGACAAATTGAAGATCGGGCAGATGGCAATCAATTAGCTTTGCAACTACTGAATGCAGCAAAAAAAGCCGTGGCTGAATTTGAGCAACAAATAGTCTCAACACAACAACTACGTCAACGCATTTTCAGCAAGCTTAAAAAAGTCACGCGTAAAGACAATATTCGATTTGATGGCATGGCGCGTGTGTCTCATGTCACTGATGCAACCGATTGGCGTGTGGCGTATCCTGCGGTGGTGTTATATCCTGATACTGAGCAGGAAATCATTGATTTAATTGCCAGCTGTATCGAATTAGAATTAACTGTAATCCCGCGTGGTGGTGGTACAGGTTATACAGGTGGTGCAGTACCTTTGCATGAATTATCAGCAGTAATAAATACTGAAAAACTAGAGAAAATCGCTGAACCTGAAAAAATCAACCAAAATAACAAACAATTCCATGTCGTACATGTTGAAGCAGGCGCAATTACAGCACAAGTGGCACGCAAAGCCGCAGAACATAAACTCATTTTTGCTGTTGACCCAACTTCACAAGAAGCCTCTACCATTGGTGGTAACATCGCCATGAACGCGGGCGGTAAAAAAGCCGTATTGTGGGGCACGACGATTGACAATTTATTATCATGGAAAATGGTCACACCTGACGCGAAATGGTTGGAAGTGGAGCGATTAAACCATAACTTAGGCAAAATCCACGATGAACCCTTCGCCGAGTTCCGTTTAAGCTACTATGAAAAAGATGGCAAAACTCCAATCGGTACACCTGAAACTTTAAAAATTGCCGCGACTGAATTCCGCAAAGAAGGCTTAGGCAAAGATGTGACAAACAAATATCTGGGCGGCTTACCGGGAGCACAAAAAGAAGGCTGTGATGGTTTTATCACCTCAGCAAAGTTCGTTCTATATCCAGAACCAACCCACATTCGCACCATCTGTTTAGAGTTTTTTGGCTCAGACTTAAGCCGTGCCGTCCCCGCCATCGTCGAAACCAAAGACTATTTAGATAGCTTGGACAACGTATTATTAAGCGGCATGGAACACCTCGACGAACGCTACATTCGTGCAGTCAAATACAGCACCAAAGCCCCACGCCACGAATTGCCTAAAATGTTGTTATTAATCGATATTGCCAGCGAAGATGAACAAGCCGTGGGGGCAGCCGCATCACACATCGTTAAATTAGCCAACGCCCGCGACGCAGAAGGCTTTATCGCCGTAACTCCTGAAGCGCGGAATTTATTCTGGCAAGATCGCAAACGCACTGCCGCCATCGCCGCCCATACCAACGCATTCAAGGTCAATGAAGACGTGGTGATTCCATTGGAAAACTTGGGGCAATACAATGATGAAATCGAGCGCATCAACATCGAGCATTCCACCGCGAATAAAATTAAAATCATTGATAAGGTGTTGGATTATTTAGATTCTGATATGCCTGAATTGCGGCAAACTGATGAAGAAGAAATCGCCGATAGCGCAGAAAACGATGCAATCATCGAACGTAAAAAACAGGCAGCCCGAGACCATTTGCAAGCAGCGCGTCAACGTTGGGTGAGTTTGATGGATAACTTGGACAATCCACCCGAGTCGGTCAAATATTCATTGCTGGAAACCACACAGCAAGCGGTTCAACCTGACGATACGATTTTCCGTATGATGCAGCGTCGAGATTTACGGATTTCTTATCGTGAGTCAGTGGCAAATATTTTAGAAGAAATTTTCATTGGACAGATGTTCAGTCAAGTTCGAGAAAAATTGATTGATATTCACAAAAAACTGCGTAACAGTCGCGTATTCGTCGCTTTGCATATGCATGCGGGTGACGGTAATGTACACACTAATATTCCTGTTCATTCAAATGATTATGAGATGCTGCATGAGGCTGAACATGTGGTTGAGAAAGTCATGGCAATTGCAGAAAGATTAGGTGGTGTGATTTCTGGTGAGCATGGAATTGGGATTACAAAGTTACAGTTTTTAAAACCCGAAATTGTTGAAAAATTTAACCAATATAAAGCAGAAGTTGATCCAAAAGGGATTTTTAACCGTTCCAAATTGACAGAAGACGGCGGCTTACAAAACGCATATACCCCTTCTTTGCGTTTATTAGAGCAAGAAGCCCTTATTTTAGAAGCCAGCGCACTCGGTGATTTAAATCATGCAATTAAAGATTGCTTACGCTGCGGTAAATGTAAGCCTGTGTGTAATACTCATGTGCCACGCGCAAATTTATTGTATTCACCACGCAATAAAATTCTGGCAACAGGCTTGATGATTGAAGCTTTCTTGTATGAAGAGCAAACCCGCCGTGGTATTTCCTTACGCCATTTTGATGAAATGAATGATGTTGCTGACCATTGTACGGTATGTCATAAATGCGTTACACCTTGTCCTGTGAATATTGATTTTGGTGATGTGACGATTAAGATGCGAGAAATTCTCAAAGCGTATGGAAAACGTCGTTCTAGCGTGACTACAAAAGCAGCAATGGGTTTCTTAAATATTACTGACCCAACCAATATTAAATTAATGCGCAAAGGCATGATTGAATGGGCATTTATGGGACAACGTTTCGCACATACTGTATTTAAAAAAGTCGGTTTATTGCCGAAAAAACAGCCTGCTGCCACCACGGGTAAAATGTCTGTGCCCACCCAAGTGATTAACTTTGTTAAACGTCCGATGCCTGCGCAAGTACCCGCTCGAACCATGCGTAGCTTGTTGAATGTAGAAGACAATAGCATTGTGCCGATTTTGCGCAATCCTGATAAAGTCACCGATGAAAGTGATGCGGTGTTTTATTTTCCAGGGTGTGGTTCTGAACGCTTATTTAGTCAAGTGGGAACGGCGACGCTGGCGGCTTTATACGAGCTGGGCACGGAAACCGTGTTGCCACCGGGGTATTTGTGTTGTGGTTATCCGCAAACCTCTGTCGGTGATGTGGCGAAGGGTTCACAAATCACCATGCAAAACCGCATTTTATTCCATCGTATCGCCAATACTTTGAATTATATGGATATTAAAACTGTGATTGTATCTTGTGGGACGTGTATGGATCAGCTGCTGAAATACGAGTTTTCGCAGATTTTCCCAGATTGCCGTTTGTTGGATATTCATGAATATATGTTGGAAAAAGGCATGACTTTGGACGGGGTACAAGGTGAAAAATATATGTATCATGACCCTTGTCACACTCCTATGAAGCAGTATCAACCAACAAAAGTAGCATCAGAATTGTTAGGTAAAGAGGTGGTGTTAACCGAGCGTTGTTGTGGTGAAGCAGGCACGTTTGCGACTTCTCGCCCTGATATTGCGACCCAAGTGCGCTTCCGTAAGCAGGAAGAATTAAACAAAGGAATGCAAAAGCTCGGCGTGGCTGAAGGTGAAACCGCTAAATTGCTAACCGCGTGTCCTGCTTGTACACAAGGTTTATCGCGCTATCGTGACGAAAGCAATATTGATGTGGATTATATTGTGGTCGAAGTGATGAAACAGAAATTTGGTGAAGATTGGCAACAAAGCTTTTTAGATAACGTCAATAATGGCGGGATTGAGCGGGTATTGTTGTAATTATTTTAGGTCTAATATTCCCAGAAGTGCATAAAATAGAGCTTCTGGGAACTGGGCAGTATTTTAAATACTCAGTTATGAGTTCAACATAGACAGATCAATGATGACTACGCAAGTGCAAAATTGGGGCATATCATGGCATTGGACTGGTTTGAAGTTGATTTATTTGCATTATTGTCTGAGGTCACTAGCTTTATTCTTCAAGAATCTTTCATGAATTTCTAATCTTGCTATTGCTGCTGCGTCTACCCGATTTTTCGCACGTTGCATATTTTCCTTATCTTCATAAATCTGTGCTATCTCAACCACAATGTCAGGGTCATGCAGTAAGTACCCGACTAATTGAGAATTAACTTCATCCAATTTAAAAAAAACTTGAGTCCAAGTATTCCAATATTTTTTCTTAGCATTTTGAATATCTTTTCAATGAGCTGAAGAAAACCGTTAATCAATTCTACTTTATTTACCCTCTAAACTCTATTTGAGAGTACTGACCAAAAATATATCAGCTAGATTCAATTAGTTTATTGTTCAGTTAAATCGATTGCTATCATCAATTTTATTCGATTTTCATTATCAATCAAGTTGATTAGACTTATCACCAATGTAGCAAACACGCTTCATTCAACAAAACTAACTGATTAAAAGGATACTGACTCATGGCTAAAATCAATCAAATGATCCCAGAATTCAAAGTTGAAGCTTTCCACAATGGCGAATTCAAAACTGTGACTTCTGATGATGTAAAAGGTAAATGGTCAATTTTCTTATTTTACCCAGCTGATTTTACTTTTGTTTGCCCAACTGAATTAGAAGACATGGCAAACCAATATGAAGAATTACAAGGTTTAGGCGTTGAAGTGTACTCCGTATCCACCGATACACATTTTGTACACAAAGCTTGGCACGATGCGAGTGATGCAATTAGCAAAATCAAATTCCCAATGTTAGGCGATCCAACAGGCACAATTACGCGCGGTTTTGATGTGATGATCGAAGAAGAAGCCTTAGCGTTACGCGGTACTTTCTTAGCTAATCCAGAAGGCATTATCAAAGTCGCAGAAATTCATGATTTAGGCATTGGTCGTTCTGCTAAAGACATGGTACGCAAAGTTAAAGCTGCACAATATGTTGCCTCTCATGACGGTGAAGTATGCCCAGCCGCTTGGGAAGAAGGTCAAAAAACTTTGACACCAAGTTTAGATTTAGTCGGCAAGATTTAATATTTCAGTTGAGCAAACTCATTCCAATGGTCTTCGTTGGGATGCAGTTTTAAGACTGCTCCAAATATACATTTAAAATTCAAAAGGCAGAAACATGTTAACGCAAGATATTTTAACCGCACTTCAGGGATACACCGCCAACATGCAAAATACCGTGACATTGGTTCTGCAAACGGGTGAGCATGAAAAGCGAGCGGAATTAGTTGAATTTTTAAGCGCATTTGCTTCGGTATCGGAACGCATTCAATTTGAACAACGTGACGCAGGCTTACGCAGTCCGATGAGTTTTAAATTTGAAGTCGATGGACAAGCAAATGGTATCAGCTTTTCAGGTATTCCCAGTGGCCATGAGTTTAATTCATTAGTGTTGGCGGTATTGCATTCATCAGGTACAGCGTTGAAACTGGACGAGGGTATTAAAAATATTATTAGCGCGATTCAAGAACCATTGAAATTTGAGGTTTTTGTCAGTCTTAGTTGTCATAACTGCCCTGATGTTGTGCAAGCATTAAATCAATTTGCCACGTTGAATCCACGGATTGAAACCGAAATGATTGACGGTGGCGTGTATCCCGAATTGATTGAACAACGCAATATCCAAGGCGTGCCGACGGTTTATCTAAACGGTGAAGTGTTTGCGAATGGTAAAATTGATACTGCACAATTATTGGATAAATTAATCGAAAAATATCCAAATATTGCTACTGCTTCAAAAACGGAACAATTGCCAGAACAAGACGTATTAGTGATTGGTGGTGGGCCTGCAGGTGTGGCTGCTGCGATTTATGCGGCGCGTAAAGGCTTGAAAGTCACTGTAGTTGCGGATCGTTTAGGCGGACAAGTCAAAGATACAATGGGAATTGAAAACCTAATTTCTGTGCCACAAACCACAGGTTCAGAGTTAGCGGGCAACTTGCTCACTCATATGCAAAGTTATGATATTACGCTTAAGGAATTCTTGCGAGTTGATAAAATCGAAGCAGGTCAATTGAAAACGGTACATTTATCTTCTGGCGAAATCATTGAAACCAAAACAATTATCGTGGCAACAGGTGCAAAATGGCGTGAGTTAGGTATTCCCGGTGAGAAAGAAAATGTCGGTAATGGCGTTGCTTATTGTCCACATTGCGACGGGCCTTTCTTCAAAGGTAAAGATGTAGCGGTGATTGGTGGTGGTAACTCAGGAATTGAAGCCGCGCTTGATTTAGCTGGGATTGTAAAATCAGTTACTGTATTTGAGTTCATGCCTGATCTTAAAGCCGATCAGGTGTTAATCGATCAAGCGGTAGCACGCGATAATATTTCGATTATCAAAAACGCAGCGACTAAACAAATTCTAGCCGATGATGGCAAAGTGGCAGCAATTGAATATCAAGATCGTGCGACGGAGCAAGTGCATACCCAAGATTTAGCAGGCGTATTTGTGCAAATTGGCCTTGTGCCAAATAGTGGTTTTATCCGTGATTTAGTCGATACAACGCGTTATGGCGAAGTGGTGATTAATGAACGTGGCGAAACCAATGAAGCGGGCATTTTTGCTTGTGGCGATGTGACCACCGTGCCTTATAAACAAATTGTTGTAGCAATGGGTGAAGGTGCAAAAGCCTCATTATCTGCATTTGATTATGTGTTAAAGAATTTCTAATATTATCTTTAATAACACTGAGTTGGTTTAAATCACAATGACTAAACTAACTCAGCATTTATAAAAATACTACTCGATGATTTTAATACCTGAATCTGAACCCAACATTAAAATGTCAGCCCCGCGTTGAGCAAATAAGCCATTTGTCACAACCCCTGCAATTTGATTAAGTTGTTGTTCTAATTTAACAGGTTCAGCAATAGTCAAATTCTGCACGTCTAATATATAATTGCCATTATCTGTGACAAAATTTTCACGCCAGATTGGTTTGCCACCTAATTTCACAATTTCACGCGCCACATAACTGCGAGCCATTGGAATAACTTCGATTGGCAACGGAAATGCGCCCAACACATCAACTAATTTGCTATCATCAGCAATACATACAAACTTCTTACTCACTGCAGCCACAATTTTCTCACGTGTTAACGCGCCACCACCACCTTTGACCAAATGCAAACGCTTCGTGGCCTCGTCAGCACCATCAAAATAAACATCAATTTCACTGACACCATTTAAATCTAATACAGGAATATGATGTGACTTTAAACGATCAGCACTGGCTTGAGAACTCGCAACCGTGCCTTCAATCGTATGTTTAATTGCAGCAAGTGCATCAATAAAATAATTGGCTGTGCTGCCTGTTCCAATACCAATAATTGTGTTTGGCTCAACATGCTCTAATGCAGCTTTAGCGACTTGTTGCTTTTTCTCATCAGGTGTCAAAATAAATTCTCCTTGATTACTTAAAGTGGTTTTATGTGATCCACAGTATAGTTTAATATATTATGATAAATTCATGCATCGAAAACATAAACCCAGTTATAACACAGCTTAATGTTCCGCTTGATAGCTTGGACAAAAAATACCTCGACTGTCACAACGGTGTTATAAGCCACTCACTCGCCATATAGCCGTCTAAAAACGGTATTCATACCATATATTAAAAAAAAGTATACCTTCAAACCATTTTTACCTGTTTTTCAATTGATTTATGTGGCTAAAATCCGCAAGATATAATCAATAACAATGATAAAAATCTATTAAAAAAGAGGGTTTTCAATGAAATTTCATAATACCATAGCGATGCTTGATGCTTTAATTGCCGCGCCATCTATCAGTTGTGTGAATCCAAAAATTGACCAAAGTAATCGTGAAGTGATTAATTTACTTGCAAATTGGTGTCAAGATTTAGGATTCAGTTGTGAAATCCTACCTATACCGAATATGCCTGATAAATTTAACTTAATTGCAACTTTAGGACATGGAGAGGGCGGTTTAGTCTTATCAGGTCACACCGATACCGTACCATATGACTTAGAGCAGTGGGATGTCGACCCATTTAAACTTACAGAAAAAGATGGCTTATTTTATGGTTTAGGCACAAGTGATATGAAAGCATTTTTTGCATTGGTGCTGGAAGCGGTAAAAAAATTTGATCCTAAGCAATTTAAACACCCTTTAATCTTACTGGCAACAGCTGAAGAAGAAAGCGGCATGGATGGGGCAAAGGCTTTGCTCAATACTTGGAAAACAGGGGCAAGACATGCTGTGATTGGTGAGCCAACCAATTTGCGACCGATTCGAATGCACAAGGGTATTTTTATGGAATCGATTCATTTGCAAGGTTTAGCAGGCCATTCAAGTGACCCTAGTTTAGGCAATAATGCGTTAGAAGGTATGCATCTTGTAATTGCGGAACTGATAAAATGGCGGCAACAACTGCAATCAAAATATCATAACCCTTTATTTCAAGTACCTGTACCCACATTGAACTTAGGCCATATTCATGGTGGCGACAACCCTAATCGGATTTGTGGCGGATGTGAATTACATATTGATTTGCGCCCTTTGCCTAATATGGATATTCAGGAATTGCGAGGCATGTTACATCAAAAAGTAACACAAGCCGTTGCAGATACAGGATTAGGCGTAGAGTTTACCGCTCTATTTGATGGTATTCCTGCAGTAGAAACAGCGCAAGATGCTGAAATTGTAAAAGTAACCCAGAAACTAACACATCATGAAGCCGAGGCTGTTGCATTTGCGACTGAAGCCCCTTATTTACAACAATTAGGTATTGAGCCTGTTGTTTTAGGGCCAGGCGATATTGCACAAGCGCATCAACCCAATGAATTCATTAATGGACAGCGTTTACAACCCATGACTGAAGTTTTAGTTAATTTAATTAGACATTTTTGTTTGTAATTTGGAGAAAACGATATGACTGATCCCCACCCATTTTTTAAACTGATCTGGCGTATCAATGCTTTCATTGTGCTTGCTGGAGGTGTATTAGGGATTGGTGTTTTAAGTTTTGCCAGTTATCAATTGTTTGGTGAAGTATTTGGGACTCATCGTGTTGGCGCGGTTGTGAATATCGAACAGGATCAAGCGAAGGTTGAGCAAGATTGGTCATTGGGCTTTCTATCTAAAGTACATGGCTCTCAATATGTGATGCTGCCTTTAGAATTAGAACAGCATTACCAACAATCCTATTATGATAAATCAACCTCATCAGTACGTAATTATCTGTTTTTAAATGCTGAAGATAATAGCGAACAACACTGGTTGCTGGAAACCAATCAGTATTTGATTACACATCATAATGTATTAACTGAACCTAGTGATAATCAACATAGGCCATCAATTGCCATTTTATATCAGGTGATTAAAGTGGATTCCAATAATGATAAACGTTTAAGTTCTCGTGACTTAGTTACAGTGGGTTTGTCTCAATTAAATGGTGCGGGATATAAAACCGTATTAAATAATATTGATGAGATTGTTGGACAACAAGTCGTTGATAAAAATACGCTATTGTTGTTATATCGTCAAAATGATATTGTATCTTCAGTACATATCGATTTAAATAACTTCACTATTCGCAATCAAGTGCAATTGCCTGAACCACCTGTTATGAATGTGCCTTTGTCATAGCTATAAATTCTGTTTTAAATGTTGAGACTGCCAGCCCTTTATCACTTTAAACGAAAACGGCTATAGGATTTACCGCAAAAGCCATACTCGAAACTCGATTAAAACCAATGACTGATGTATTGCAATTACAACAAATAAGTAAGAAATATGCTAAGCAGCATGTATTGAAAAATATCAGTCTTAGTGTACAACAAGGCGAGTTTTTAGCCTTAATTGGCGTTAACGGCGCAGGTAAAACCACGCTGATAAAAACTATTTTAGACTTTGAAGAAGCGGATACAGGGCAGATTACAATTTTTGAACAATCACATTTAAAGCCGCAATCACGTCAAACTCTGGCATTTTTACCCGAACAATTCAAGCCACCCATTTTTTTAACAGGATTGCAATTTTTAAAATATATTGCGAAATTGCATCAAATACCGATCAAACTAGATGATATTAAAAAGTTATGCAGCCAGTTAGATTTAGACAGCGAGGTATTGCATAAGCCCATAAAAAAGTATTCTAAAGGCATGAATCAAAAATTAGGATTAGTGTCCTGTTTTTTTACCCAGAAGCCTTTGCTTATTTTAGATGAGCCAATGAGTGGTCTTGATCCGAAAGCCCGTGCCTACTTTAAACATTATTTACAAAATTTAAAACAGCAACAACAAACAGTTTTTTTTACTACACATTTGTTATTTGATATTCAGACATTATGTGACCGTATGGCTATTTTGCATGATGGCGAATTACGTTTTATCGGCACACCGCAACAGTGTTGTGCGCAATATCAAACTGATGATTTAGAACAGGCTTATTTACGTTGTATTGGCGCAGATTGTATTTCGGGTTGAAAACCTATTTCATAAAAGATGCGAAATAATCAATCATGGCTTTTTGGCCTTGCTGAATGACTTTTTTCTACTTTCTTTCTCTGCTTATAATTATATTACTATTTACTCAACAGTCATGTTCTTATCTGTGCATAGAAAACAACATACTCATTATGACCAAACACTTGAAATAACGCCATCGCAATACCAAATTCTGTTAAAAATTATTGATATTGTCGTAGCATACTAACAAGGCCTTAACATGCTCAATAAAAAATTACCCATTATTCTACTATCTTTATTTGCGACAACTGCTGTTGCAGAACCTGAACACCGTGAACATGGTAAACATCAACATGGTGTTGCAGAATTAAGCATTGCATTATCACAACAAGAGATTGAAATTGAATTACAAACACCCGCTTACAACGTACTGGGTTTTGAACATGCACCAAGTACAGAGCAACAGCAACAACATGTCACCACACAATTTGCCACTTTAAAACAACCAGCGAATTTATTTGCGTGGAATACGGCTTGCGAATTAGAGAAAGTAGAAATTGAAAGCCCTTTTGAAGATGATGACCATCACGATGAAGATGAGCACAAACATCATGGACATCACGATGAAGGCGAGCACAAACATCATGGACATCACAATGAAGGCGAGTACAAACATCATGGGCATCACGATGAAGACGAGCATAGTGAAACCCATAGCGATATAGAAGTCATGTATCACTATCATTGTCAGTCTTTGCCAACTTCATTGGATACCAAAGGTTTATTTACACAATTCCCTAATTTCGAAACCATCAATTTACAATGGGTAAACGATAACCAACAATCTGCCCAAGCTTTAACTGCTGGCAGCGCACAAGTAAAATTTGACTAATGACAGCGATTCATTTACATGATGTGCATTTTCGTTGGTCACCACAAGCCAATGATATTTTGCACATTCCTGAATTGCATATTCCACGCGGTGAATTGGTTTTTATTCAGGGTCATAGCGGCAGTGGCAAAACCACACTATTGAATTTGATTGCGGGTATTCATCGCCCTCAACAAGGCAAAGTGCAGGTTTTAGAGACTGATTTAACAACGCTTTCAGCGACCAAGCGAGACCAGTTTCGTGCCCAGCATTTAGGGATTATTTTCCAGCAATTCAATTTATTACCCTATTTATCATTATTAGAAAATGTGCAGTTATCTTGTCAATTCTCTACAAAACGTAAAGCCAAAGTGGGCGATTTATTAAAAGCCAGCTTGCGATTATTGGATGAATTACAAATTGCACGTTCTATGTTGCATAAATCCGTGAATACTTTAAGTGTGGGACAGCAGCAGCGTGTGGCAGTGGCACGGGCACTGATTGGCCAACCCGAAATCATTATTGCAGATGAGCCAACGTCTTCCCTTGATAACGATAATCGACAACGTTTTTTAGATTTATTGTTTAGTGAAGTGAAACAACAAGACAGCACATTGATTTTTGTCAGTCATGATGCGGCTTTGTCAACACACTTTTCTACAGTCATCAAACTAAACGAGTTAAATCTTGCCGAAACTATATCATCATGATTTTACTTAAATTAGCAGCCAAAAGTATTTGGAATCGAAAAGTCAGTTTATCATTAGCAATGATTTCGATTGCCATCAGTATTTTATTATTGCTGGGCGTGGATAAGATTCGCAAAGAAACCAAAGACAATTTTATCAACACTATTTCCCAGACTGATTTGATTGTCGGCGCACGCAGTGGCTCGGTGAATTTGCTGCTGTATAGCGTGTTTCGTATTGGCAATGCTACGCATAATCTATCGTATCAATCCTATCAAGAAATTGCTGCCATGCCTCGTGTTAAGTGGACAATCCCTATTTCGCTAGGTGACTCACATCGTGGATTTAGGGTGATGGGCACGAATCAAGATTATTTTCGTTATTATCGTTATTCAAATCAAAAGCCGTTAGCATTTAAGCAGGGTCAGCAATTTACTGATCTTTATGATGCGGTGATTGGTTACGAAGTCGCGAAGCAATTAAACTATCAACTTGGCCAAGAAGTCATTATTGCACACGGCTTGGTCAGTACTGCTTTTTCCCTACACGATGATAAACCGTTTAAAGTTGTCGGTATTTTGCAGCAAACGGGCACACCTGTTGACCACACGATTCATGTTTCATTGCAAGGGATTGAAGCAATTCACGTTGATTGGCAAACGGGTACACGTTCCGCTATATCGATTTCTGCTGAAAAAGCCCGTACTATGGATTTACAACCCAAAACCATTACTGCGTTTATGTTGGGTTTAGAGCGAAAAATTGATACATTTCGTCTACAACGTCAAATTAATCAATATCGTGCTGAACCATTGATGGCGATTTTACCGGGAGCAACTTTAGCTGAATTGTGGCAAATGATCGGGCAGTTCGAAAAAGTATTAATGCTGATTTCTGGCTTTGTACTCGTCGCGGGCTTAATCGGCTTACTCACCACGTTGTTAACCACGATTAACGAACGACGGCGCGAGATGGCGATTTTACGCACAGTTGGCGCACATGGTTATCACATTGGTTTGTTATTTATGTTGGAAGCAATATTTATCGTTGCAGGTGGTTGCGGACTAGGTGTTGTACTATTCTATATTGTACAAATTATGCTGCAATCATGGCTTTCTGCTTCGTATGGCTTATATTTAACAATTTCCTTGCTTGATACGCAACAGTGGATGATTTTGGGCGCAGCAATTTTGTTCGGTATGTTATTGAGTTTATTACCTGCTTGGCTCGCATATCGATATTCTTTACAAGATGGCTTAATGGTTAAAAATTAATGAAATACGTTGTTCTTATATTTTTCTGCATGACTTTATTTGCTTGCGGTGAACAAGATACAAATAGCTTGACTGATGAAGAATTAGCTATTGAAGCACCACGGGAAATTAAATGGGAGGCGTTGATTCCGCTCGGTTTTGAGCCTGATACCATTGCCGCTAAATATATGCCTTTGCTAGAAGCCTTTGAGGATGATGATCCCAAGGCCGATGAAACTTATCAGCAAATGATGAGCGAAATTAATAGCGCGCCGCTAAATACAGAAATGCAGGATCAAAATGTCAAAATAGGGGGATTCATTGCACCTTTGGCATATTCAGAAGGCAATATTGTGCAGTTTTTACTTGTGCCTTATTTTGGGGCGTGTATCCATGTACCACCACCGCCAAGCAATCAAATCATTTTAGTTAAAACCGCAGAAGGGCAAGCAATTGATGGTGACATGGCGTATTACCCTGTTTGGGTTTCTGGCATGATTGAGGTCGATAAACAAACCACTGAATTTGGCGAAGCAGGCTATCGGATTTCAGATGCCATTACAGAATTATATGAGCATACAGTTTTGTAACTAAAACAAGGGGATCGTAGTTGCAAAAAATAGTGAATTTAGGCTAAGTTTTATTTTTCCACGGAAAATCTATTGTAGGTCTATCACAGCCTAGAAATTCACATAATTGATGCCAATCATCTCCTACAAAAATGTTAAATTCCAAAAATTTATCTTGTGGTTTATCAGCAAAAAATGTTTTTACTCGAGTATCAAAATGAAGGTAGGCTTCACGCCAAGAAGTGTGATTCGAATAAATATTATGTTGTGTATTTTGATAAGTTTGATTTCTATAATTTGTAATAGGTATTAATTTTTTTAAATCACTAGAAAAATGGTTGCGTAAATAATGGGTTTTCACTGATTTTTCCCATGAATCCAATGGGCGTGTGGTATAAATAAATTTAGCATTAGGAAATTTTTCATACAACGTTTCAAACATATAACTAATTGAAATATCAGTTAATGCATCAAATAGCAAAACATCGTCTATATCTAATTCTCTATCGGTATGTGGATTTATCCAATGAGCAGTATGAAACCCTAAGATATCCAACGCCTGAGTTAACGAAGTTGTCCCCGTTCGGCTTAAACCAATACCAAAGATTTTGGGTGCATTATAATTGGGAAAATGGGCGACTTTTAGTTTTTGCTGAATATGAAATAAGCTTTGACAAATAGGGGTTTGACAATCCAATTTACGCAAATCTTCAATCAGTGAACGAGTGACTTCATAATCTTTCAATGCAAGGTAAATATTTATCTTCAATAACAAGAACTCTACTTCATTATTAACATGCTCTACTTTATCTAGTGCAGTTAACAATTTATGCAAATGCTCAATTCTTTGTTCCCCATCATAAAACCTTTGAATAGTATTTAACCATACTTGATAAATTGGTAATGTTGGATATTTTTTTGATAAGTTTTCAATAGTATCTGCAGGCTGATCTAAACTATTAAAATACTGAGCTAATTGGAATTGTTTTTGGTTTAAAAATGCATTCTCAGGAAATTGCTGTAAGGCCTTATCAAGACAATACTTTGCTGCCACTAAGTCATTTTGTACAAATGTGATTTCTTTAATTAATCGATGATAAATGGCAAGGTTTGGTTTAATTAAATCATGTTTTATTAAGAATAGGTAAATCACTTTGCTTTCTGTATAACGACCTAGTTTAAATAAAGCATCTGCCTTAGCTGATAAACAATTTATTTCAAAAGGAATTTTTTGCAAACAACGCTGACATTGATCTAAAACTTGTTCCCATCGTTTTTGTGCTACGAATAGTGTGATTGCACCAATATAACTATAGGGCTCGTTGGGGTGTTGCTGTTGCATAAATTTGAAAAAATGCTCAGCTTTTTGGATTTGTTTAAATTTCAATAATAAAGAGCCAAAAGAAGCATAAACCCAAGCAGGCTGATTGGCATCTAATTCAATGGCTTGGTAATAATGTTGAGCGGCTTTTTGTAATTGATTTTGATGTTGATAAGTTAAGCCTAATTTGGCATGTTGATTGGCATTTTGCATAATATGATTTAGAAATTTTTGGGTCTATGCATCAAACCTAAATCAACAAGTTGCTGACTTGATTCATATTTTACGCTATCTGCACAAAGATAAGTCTCATCATCCAACTGCGATAATATTTGATGATAACGGTGATTGCGCCTTTTACAGTGAGAAGCCATATTTTTGACTTTTTCTGTTTCTAATATAGGTGTTTCTAGTTTACTATTTGGAGCAAGTGCAATTTTATAATGCAATAGTACGCTAGAGACATCAGCAATTCGAGCAGGTGAAATATAATGACAACTCGATAAAAACTTAATACCTTTTCCACCTTTAATCAAAGGTGTTTTATTTAAGGTTTCTCGCTCGCCAAATAAACGTTTACGCATTCCACCTGAAACAAGGCGATAACCACATTGATAAGTAGGCATCATATCATGGCGACTATCAAAATAAGATGCATATTTAACTAAGTCATCACCAGCTTGATACGCTTCCTGACTAGATGATTCGGAATACATATCCAACATAAAGCTATTCATTGCATCGTATTGATGTTCATCCATATAACTAACCAAATGGGTTAAATTTTTTTGCTCCATATCAGGAAAAACCAACGCTTCATCTGTATCAATAAACAGACACCAATGGTCTGTACCATAACGTTCTACAAGCTCATTGATCCAACGTACTCCAGAACCTGTTAAACCATAATGGTCATCTGTCCAGAATACATGCACATCGGGTTGATTCAGTAAAATCTGTTGGGTTTGATCGGAGGAGTCATTATCTACAATAAAGAAGCGACTCACACCTAAATTGCGATAATAATTTAAAAACCACTCAAAATAATCAGCTTCATTTTTAACCCGTGTAAATAAAAATATTTCGTTCGACTGTGGATTAATTGGCTTTGTATCAATCCTTTTCAAGCTAAATTTAGCATGAATGCGCGGACTGTAATATTGTTTAAATATTTGTTCATACACTAACTTGGCTTGTTGTTCATTATTATTGATATGATGATACCAAGCTTTTAATTCTAAAAAAGATTTACTATTTTTAATATCTAAATTAGAAATAATCTGACAAGCTGCATCAAATTCATTATTGTGAATATAAGCATTAGCCAAGAATAATTGCGTTTGTTTAGCATTTGGGTGTTTTTTATTAAAGGATTGCAGTACATCAACAGCTAACTGAAATTTATCTTGTTCACGATATGCCATCAAAATATGGGCTTTTTTCAGCAAAAATATTGTATTTTCAGGATGGGCAGCGATTAAATCAGAAATAATCTTGAGGGCTTCATCATATTGATATTGGTAAACAAGATTATCACTTAAGACAGTTAAAAATTGTATATTTTGTGTTTTTTGATAAAAGTCATGACAATGCTGTTCTGCTTCTGCATATTTTGTGGCTTGAGATAAGCAGGCAATATGGCCAATTTGTATTTCTATTTCATTTGGAAATAGTTGTAATGTATTTTCCCACTGTTTGATAGCAATATCGAATTTCATCCATTTTTCATAGGTTTTAGCTAATTCGATAAACAATTTTAAATTATCAGGGAATTGTTCTGTGGCTTGAGTTAAGACATTGGTAGATTGTTGAAATTGTCCAATATTATTATGTGCTGTAGCACAATTTAAATACCAATTTGGTTGTGCTTGATTTTGGAATCTTTGCAAACAAATATCCCAATATTGAGTCACTTGTAGCCATTGATATTGCATTTGTGCAACTTGTGCTAAGCCAATATAGCCTGCTGGTACTTTGGGAGCTATTTTTATAACTAACTGGAAAGTGTGCTCTGATTCCTCAAAACGTTCCAATTTCAATAAAATATCTGCCTTATTCACCAGCCAAATCAATTGCACTTTATCAGGAAAAGTCTGAATACAATATTCCCACCTCTCCAAAGCTATTGTTAACTTATTGGCTTGCATTGCAATTTTAGCTAAGTTGACATAACCATCGATATAATTGGAAATATTACTTACTAAAAATTGAAAGCAGTCCTCAGCAGCATTGAGCTGCCCAGCTTGTAATAGTAATTCACCTAAAGCTTGATAAACTTGAACAGGTTGATTTGGATTGGCTTTGATGGCTTTTTGATAACAAAGAATGGCATCTTGCACACGGCCTTGTTTTGCAAGAACCATAGCTTGTTTGACTAATTGTTGCAAAATAACATCCTTTCTTTCATTTGCAGGCTTCAAAGAAATAACATTGTCTAATACAGAAAGTCTATTATCAACTATTAAAAACCTTATTTAACAAGTAAAACTTTGCAGAATAGCAACTTGATATTGTGTATTTTATAGGGACTCTAAATTGCTTAAATTCTAGTATAATTTAGGCAAGGGGGAGAGTATGCAGCCGATTTTCAATGTCACCTATAAAAGTCATCAGGGTGAAACCTACTCTATTGATAATCCCAGTCAAGTTAAAATACCTAAACCATTTGGTGTATGTGAAGCAACCAATGCTCATCTCAACCAGCATTTATATATCGGGGTTAAAACGGCGCATTTTGTTCAGGATATTCAATTAGAATTGCATACGCCATCGATGTTAGCGATTTATATACCCAGCCAACACCAGAAAATCAGTGCAAACTTTTCTACCCATACACATGAACATTCACATCATCATCGCAGCGATAGTATGAATATGTTATTACTTCGAGAATTTTCTGATTACTTAATGCAGGCGGGTGACATCACCCAAGCTGAAATGATTATCAGTCGTGAAGCATTAGATGCAGCTTTGCAAATGACTCAAATTAAAGTAGATAAGCAATTAAACGCTTTTTTGGCAGGCGATGACTTTAATTCCGAAATGCGTCATATTCCACTTACCATAGAAGCAAAACAAGCAATTCAACAGATTCAGCATTTTCCATATGAAGACGAAGGCTTGCAACGCTTATACATGGAAGCCAAAGCCCAAGAATGGCTCGTACATTTTCTTGCAGGTCTGAACCAAGCCAAAGTCGATAAGTCATTACATATTGCTTTTTCTCATGCTGATAAGCAACGGATTTATGAAGCCCGTGACCGTTTGCTTGCAGACTTGAAAACCACGCCTTCACTTATTGAGCTTGCCCATTCTGTGGGAATTAACGAGAAAAAATTAACGGAAGGATTTAAAACCTTTTTTGGCAAGCCTGTATTTGCTTGGTTGCGGGAACAACGCATGTTACAAGCTTCTGAATTATTATCAGAAAAACGTTTAACCATCCAAGATATTACCACTTACTGCGGCTATAAACATCAATCTGATTTTACTAAAGCCTTTAAAAAACATTTTGGGGTTACCCCCGCTGTGTTTAAAAAGTCTGCATAAATGGATGCAAAACCGTTTAGTGTATTTGGGCATTGCGATGTTTCAAAATAGCAGTACTCTTAAAATTCCCGCAAACCCTAAAACAATTCCTGCCAACCTAAAACAATCCACTTCCGTTGAGATATATTAAATATGATGTTTTTGTCCGTGCACTCATGGTTTTGTGCAGATAAAACATACTACGTTATATACGGGGTATTGCTAGCTTATCTATAGTGCCCCGTTTTTCACACCCACCAACAATAACTATTCAATATAACTAGAAAATCTTACAAACCAGTCTGGATTATACTTTGCTTAAAAAAGAGAACATGTTACCAGAAATAAACCATATAACCGAATATATGTTAAACACAGCATATAAACTAAAAATAACTTTATTTCTATTGAAAGGCGAGACTAAAAATATGATGAATAATAATATAGTTAAAGATAAACACCTATTCCATTTCCTATTTTAATAAACCAATATGCAATTTTTAAAATCAAGCCATCTTGTTTGGATGCTTTATTAATTAAAATCCTGTCATAACAAAATATTAGTTGTCCAAGACCATGCTGATATTCTTGTTATCTAATTGATGGAAGGAATACATCATGAACATGAAAATGTTCCACATATGGCCTTTGTGCAAGGTAGACCCTTTTTTTTATACATATTCAATCCTTATTATTTCACTACTTATTTCTACCCCATCTCAAGCCATCACGCTTAGCGGTATTGTCAAACTATGGAATCATAGTTCTAGTTCAGAACAGCACAGCTGTGTAATTCAAGAATCTGTGAAAAGCTGCTGGGGGAATAACGACACGGGACAATTAGGCGATGGCACAACGATTGAGTATCACACGCCTGTACCGATTAATAATAATAGCTCTTTGGTAGAACTTGCATTAGGAGAAAGCCATACTTGTGCTTTGCAATTAGATGGAAATATTGATTGCTGGGGAGATGATACTTTTGGGCAATCTGGGGCAAGTGTGAATAATGCGATTGCGGTTGGTACGGGCGCGAATCATTCTTGTGCACTAATGATTGATAGAACCATAAAATGTTGGGGCAGTAATTCAAATGGCCAACTGGGTAACGGTACAACAATAGACAGCAGTTCAGCGGTTACCGTTTCAGGTGTGAGTGATGTAACTGCCATCGCGCTTGGAGCAAATCATACTTGTGCTGTTATCAGTGGCGGTACGGTGCAATGTTGGGGTAGCAATGCAAGTGGTCAATTAGGCGATACAACGACAACGGATAGTAGTAGCGCAGTAACAGTAAGCGGTTTAAGTAATGCAACGCAGTTGGCTTTAGGTCAATCACACACTTGCGCCCTGTTGAATGATAATACGGTGCAATGCTGGGGTTTAAATACTGATGGGCAATTAGGCGATGCCAGCAATACACAACGTACCAGCCCTGTGGCTGTCAATGGCTTAACTGATGTTACTCAAATTGTAACAGGTCATACACATAGCTGTGCCTTGTTAACCGATGCAACAGCTCAATGTTGGGGAAATAATACATATGGCCAGTTAGGTGATGGATCAAATACATCAAGTAATATTCCTGTGACAGTCAGCGGCCTCAGTAACGTAAAAAATGTTGCAGTGTCAGGACATCATTCTTGTGCATTATTGGTCAACACCAGTGCAAAATGTTGGGGTTATAACCATAAAGGACAGCTTTCGGATTACACCACAACGGATCGAAATACACCCACCACGGTTACGGAAGTGTGGCCAAATATGGTTGTTAAATTTGAAACTGATGTCGTGTACTCAGGCATTTACGGTTATTCTTATCTGAATAGCCCTAATGACTTTGATAATGTCGCGGTTGATGGTTTTTTAGATAAGACTTTTACGATTACCAATAATGGTGAAGTGGACTTATTGTTACAAGGTACACCGATTGTTGAATTGGAAGAATACGACAGTACAGATGATTGCACCCATTTTTCGATTCAAACCCAACCCAGTTTAACCACGATTCCAAATGATGGCACAAGCACAGATTTGATTGTTCGCTATAGCCCTACCAGTCGAACAGATGAATATTGTGTAGTTTATATTGAAACCAATGATCGTGACAGTACACCTTATCGGTTTAGAATTAGAGGTGAAGGTGATAAAAAAAGCCAAGTCATTACCTTTAATAACTTATCTGATAAAACCTATGGAAATGCTGACTTTTCTGTAAGTGCGAGTGCAGATTCTGGTTTAGATATAACATACAGTACCAGTGGTAATTGTGCTAATGCTGGTTCAAACATTACATTAACAGGGGCGGGTAGCTGTACAGTCACAGCCGCCCAAGCAGGTGATGATGACTATTATGCTGCAACCAATGTTTCTCGTAGTTTTTCCATTGCAAAAGCCAATCAAACGATTACCGCTTTTGACCCCATTGACAGTGCATTAACTGCTTCAACAGCCAGTTTAACCGCAACCACATCATCAGGATTGTCCACCAGTTTTAGTAGTGATACGCCTGCAGTTTGTAGTATCAGTGGCAGCACGGTTAATTATTTAACTTCAGGCACTTGTACCCTTGTCGCCAGCCAATCAGGGAATAACGATTACAATGCAGCGTCGAATATTTCGCGCGATATTGATGTGGGCAAAGCCAATACGACAGTGAGCATCACGCAAGTAGTATATAGTCCTTCAGGCATTGGTCAAGCCACGACTTTCTTTTTTGCTGTGGGTTCTGATTTAGGCTCGGATATGACGGGCGATGTGGTGATTGAAGACAGTACTGATAGCTTCCAATGTACAGCAACTTTGGCAAAAGAAGACAATGGCATAGGTTCATGTGACATTACATTTACTGCTAAAGGCACGTATCAGATGCAAGCGTCTTATCTGGGAGATAACAGTTATAATCCCGGATATATCAACGAAGTAGTACAACATCAAGTTGATAAAATTTTAATCAATTACACAACATCAAACACAGCATTACCCGAAGACACAGAAACTAGCGATACCTATTCGATTCAATTGGCTACCTTTCCTGCAGCACCTGTGAATATTACGGTTGAACCCGATGCACAATTATCCGTAAATGGCCAAGGCGCGGGCGTACCATTGACTTTACAAATTGCAGATACAAATGCAGTGGCATTAACTGTTTTGCCGATTGATGACACATTATTAGAAGGCAATCATCAAGGTATTATTACGCATAGCAGTAGCAGCCCTGATCCCAATTATGACGGTGATATACGTGAGGTATTTTTCCCCATTTTAGACAATGATGCGGGGGTGATTATCGATCAAACTGACTTTTCAACCCAAGTGATTGAAGGAGCTGATTCAGATCGTTATTCGATTAGTTTGAGCTTACAACCCAGTGTTGATGTGACGATTCAGCCAATCATTGATAGCAGTCAAATTTCAATTTATCCTACTTCGGCTACGTTTACCCGTTTAAATTGGAGTCAGCCGCAATATTTTCGAGTGTCCGCGATTAACGACACCCTGCAAGAAGATATACACAATGCTGACATCAGCCATACGATTACCAGTTTAGATGAGACTTATGCTGATCCTGAATGGGTGGTTGACGCAATTTCAGGCGATACAATTAATGTTAGTATTATCGATGATGATAGTAATGCAGCCCCTTCCGCGCCCTCTGGATTAACTGCAAGTATTTCACCTGACAATCAAATCATATTAGATTGGTTAGACAACAGCAATAACGAAAGCCAATTCACCTTGCAACACACTATTGCCGAATTGCCGCCGAATGTTACAGGCTATGCGTTTGATACGACAGGTATAGATTGCGGTGTGAGTCAACAATTTGTGTTATTTGCTAGCAATGCATTGGGAGAATCTGAACAAACTGTTATCAATTTAACCTTGCCTTGTCCAGCCGTGTCCGCGCCGAATCAAGTCACAGCAACCATCTCTAATAACAATACTGTGCAAATCTTGTGGACAGATGGCAATGCCAATGAAGTGGGTTATCAAATTTCGCGTAATGGCCAATTATTAATTAATACCGCGCCAAATATTCAGCAATACAGTGATACAGGTTTAACATGCGGTTCAGTGTATGAGTATGTGGTACGTGCAATTGATGATAGCTTACAACTTTCTCAAGCAAGTCTTGCTCAAGTGGTTTTGCCTTGTCCTGACGCGTCAATCAATAACAATGAAGATAATTCAAATCAATCAAGCGATGACCAAAATTCGGATAGTTCACAACAAAATGATGGTTCTAACCAATCCTCAAATTCAGACTCAGATCAGTCTAACAATTCAGGCCAAAATTCAAATCAAACCAACAATGATTCAGAACAAAACAATAATCAATCTAGCGACTCTGGGCAAACCAATAATACCCAGCAAGATGACTCGCCGTTTGCAGGCACGCCCGCTGAATTATTACCGCCACCGCCAAGTGTTGTTTTAGTCAATGGTGAATCCGTTTCTCAAGCTGCGAACATTTCAGGCCAAACTGTACAAGATTTAACCATTAGCCAAAATGGCAGTGTGTCGAATGGTACGTTGGCAGGCGATAATAGTAGTGAAGGTTTAATCAGCAACATGATTATTGCCGAGGGTGCAACTTTATCAGGCGGTTCAATCAGCGGTACAAATATCAATAACGGCACAATTAAAGATGCAACCATTACCGCATACTCTGAAGTGATTGGTGGTATGTTAGATGGCAATATTACCAATCGTGGCACGTTAACCAATGTCAGCTTGGCTGAAGAATGTACCGTTACAGGCGGAGAACTCAATGGCACAACCCAAAGTCGCGGCACAATTTTCGATGTGGATTTAACTGCACATGCTCGAGTGATTGGTGGCACAATAGGTGGTGAAATTCGTGGCACAGCTGACGCGCCTGCATATTTAGGCAATGTAGAAATTCTTGCAGGGGCAACGCTGAATCATGTACGTATCAGCCCAACGACAGAATTGCCCGATGATATTACATTAGGCGAAGGCGTGATTTTCCCCAGTAGTTATAAAAAGCCTCGTTTCACTGATTTCGGTATCGATGAAAGTCGTTTGCGCACAATAGATGTTGAGACATTTCAGGGTATCGAGCCTGCTGCATTTAGTTTATTTGAGCCAAATCATTTGCAGCAATTATCATTGGATTTATTTGCCGAATTTGAAGCTGAAGATATTCGTTATTTACAAGCTGAAACGGTTGCGGCGATTAATTTTGAACAATTTGCACAACTACCGTTAGACAGCTTTGCAGGGTTTACTGCGAATAATGTGGATGCGTTAAGTAGTCAAAATCTCGCTACAATGACGTTGACACAACTTAATGCAATGCAGCCTGATGCAATAAAACAAGCCAAACAGCCTGCAAAAATATTCACGCAACTGAATCCAAATAATATCACTCCAGCACAATTAAAAGCTTATTTACCAGATGGTTGGGAGATTGACGAAACCACAGGCAAGATGACTACGCCCGTAGGCACAAAGTTAACTTATAAAAACTTAAGCTTACAAAATATTCTCTCGCCACAACAAACCAGTTTTCCTGACATTGCAGATTTATCAAGCAGTTTTAGTTTAGGTGGTGTCGGTGGCAACACCGCTGAGCAGGATTTAAACACAGGTTTACAACAATCGCCCAGCCTTGGTGATGTGGATTTGAGTCAATTCATTTTTACCCAAAATGAAAACGGGGTGCTGAATATTGTGGGAGAAGGTGAATATGCAGGTATTACTTTTGCGTTTCTTCCTGATGTGAATGGAATTGAGCAAGCCCCTTTAGATGTACCTGTCGGTTTGTCACAAGATGAAGGCGGTTTTTTCACCATGGTGACACCTGAGCAGCAACAATTTTTCCTCACGCCATCAAGTAACGATCCTGTTGGTTTAGTGACGGTGTTAAGCAGTGAAACGGTTGAGACAGAAAGCCAGCGCACAGATCAAACTTCTATAGCGTGTGAATACGACGATCAAGTGGCGAAATTCAATGAGTCGGGTGATACGCTATTAAAAGTGTCTCAAGACAGTACGCGCCGTGTTCGTGCTTTTGAAACAGATATACATGCGGTGACCATGTTCGACGCATTTGTTGAATCTGCACCGAATGATTTTTGTTTCAATGATGATTGCAATTGGGAAGAGATGCCTGATAATTTACAACAAGGTATGCATTTTCCTAATAATTTTCGCGCTTTGCAACAAGCTTATGTGGTGTATCCTGACGGTTCATCACAAGTGGTATATCCAACTGTATTAAGCCCTGTCACGTTTGAACGATTAATAGCGGAGTTGGCGGGTGTGGAAAAAGTCATTTATCAATCGAATGGCAGTTTTAAAGTCAGTTATTTAGGACAAACCATCACGCTTTACCCTAGCTTTGATACAGTTACAACACCGCTAGCCAATCCAAATGCAGAAGTGCTGCCCAGTATTGAATTTCAAGTTGATGGATCGCTTAAGTATACGGTGCAAGACTGTACACGCTTGGTTACAACGACTTTAAGCATTGAGTAGGATATGTTGAGGAATGTTTTTCTATCTAAAATTAACATCTTAAATAGAAGTATGCAGATATAGTCAATAAGCAATAAACGATTATGGCAAACTATGTGCTGACTTGTATGACGTTATTGGCTTAAAATTACCGTATTGAATAGAAAATTCATTTCTCTATAAGGATCAACCAATGAAATATTCTCATATCATGGTGCTTTGTTGTCTGGCAATGTTACAGGCTTGTAGCTTCCCAAAAGTGGCATCAAAAAATGCGATTATTACCACAGGCAGTGTTTGTTGTAATGACGAGCCTCCCGTGATTGCACCAAGACTATTATCGAATCCTGTCCCTATTCGGTCTTTTTCTATTCAATCTGCAGCTGCTCCGATTTCGCCTATTATCAGTGAAACCATTTTATTTCCAACCGATAAATACTATTTGTCACGTTTAGCGGTGAGCTTGATTTCAGATTTTGCTAATCAGGTGAGAAACGATAATCGCAGTATTTTAATTGAAGGCTATACCGACAGCCGTGATACATCAAAATATAATAAACGTTTGTCACAAAATCGAGCGACAGCAGTACGTGATGGGTTGATTGCACAAGGTATTGCGCCACAGCGGCTAGTGATTAATGCGTTTGGAGAAGGCTCACCTGTTGCGTCGAATAAAACAGCAGTAGGTAGACAACAAAATCGACGGGTTGAAATTAAAACGATGCCAGCGCAAACAGCACCAGCTACTGTGATTAATTCTCAATTCACATCACCACGTTTTCAACCATTCTAAAAATCAATAAAAACTAAAGTTTTGAACACCAGTTAGATTAATTGGCGTTTTAAACTTTAGCTTTCAATCAATTAACTATCTTTGTTTTCTTGTTCACGTAAATGCTTAATTAAAGGCAAAATTTCACCCGTTAATACAGGTACACTTAAAGGGCCTGTATGCTTGTAACGCACAATGCCATCTTGATCGACAATGAAGGTTTCAGGTGTTGCACGTACGCCCCAATCCATTCCCACACGTCCTTTAGGATCAAAGCCGCTCACAACATATGGGTTGCCTGTGCCTTTTAAAACACCTTGTGCATCAGCTAATTTATCTTTGAAATTCAAACCATAAACAGGAATATCTGTTTGATTAGCGATGTCCATTAACAAAGGATGTTCTTGACGACAGGATACGCACCATGAAGCCCATGTATTAAAAATAGAAACTTTGCCTTTGAACTCTTCAGAATTTAAAGTTTTGTCTGCATCTAACACCGTACTCACTTCAAAGCTGGGCGCAGGTTTATCAATTCGAGTTGATTCAATATCTCTGGGATTCAGTTGTAAGCCAACATATAAGAAACCGCCCAACACCACAAAAGTTGCAAAAGGAACTAAATAACGTAGCATAAATCTATCTCACCAAAATTAAGATCAAAAAAGATAGGGCTGGATTACATTCAAACCCACAGCCCCAATTTTAAACAACATTCAGTTATACGTTTACAAACCCAGCAAACTATCTATGTAGTTCGGCAACCATAAAACAGTTTGTGGAAATGCCACCATAATCGCTAAACCAATCACTTGCAAAATCACAAACGGCATCACACCACGATAAATCACACTCATCTGCATATTGCTTGGCGCGACCGCTTTTAGATAAAACAATGAAAAACCAAAAGGTGGGGTTAAAAATGAGGTTTGTAAATTCACTGCAATCAATATCGCAAACCAGAGTAAATCGATTTGGAAATAAGCCGCAATTGGTGCGAGAATCGGCACAACGATAAAACAAATTTCTAAAAAATCTAAGAAAAAGCCTAATACAAATACTAAGGCCAAACTAATCAATAAAAAGCCCCATTGGCCACCGGGGAGCTGAGTGAAAATCTCATGCACTAAGTTATCGCCACCCATGCCTCGGAACACCAAACCAAATGTAGTCGCGCCGATTAAAATCAAAAACACCATACTGGTTAAACGCACTGTATGTTGCATTGATTCTACGGTATGTTGGCGAGTAAGACGATTTTTAAATGTCAGCCATAATGTACCCACGATAGCCACAGCAATAGCAAAAAACACTGTGTTCATCACCAACCAGCCAATGACACCACCAAGAATAATGGCACTGATAAAAATGAGATTTTCTAATTTACTTGCATGACGCATCGCTGCTAACAACATTGCACCAACTGCACCGACCGCAGCTGATTCTGTAGGTGAAGCAACACCGAAGAAAATTGAACCCAGTACGGCAACGATCAAAAATAAGGCAGGAAATAAACTTTTTGCTAAACGAATTAATAAATCTAAATCCCATTTTTGGCTATATTCAATTAAAGCAGGAGCTAAGTCTGGATTTCGCCAAGCGCGGATAATAATAAAAGTCAAATACATGCCGATTAAAATCATACCAGGGACAATGGCTGCGATGAATAAACGCCCAATTGGCACACCAATCACATCTGCTAATAAAATGAGAATTACGCTGGGTGGAATAATTTGGCCTAATGTACCTGACGCAGCAATTGTACCTGTGGCTAATTCTGGGGAATAGTTGTTTTTAAGCATCGACGGTAATGCAATAATGCCCATTGTCACTACTGTTGCCCCGACTACGCCCGTTGTTGCGGCTAATAATGCGCCGACTAGTACAATCGAAATCGCCAAACCACCGGGTAAAGGGCCGAATAACAAACCCATGGTTTCTAATAAATCTTCGGCCAATCCTGATTTTTCCAATATAATCCCCATAAATACAAATAAGGGAACGGCGGACAAGGTAAAGTTGGTCATGATGCCCCAAACACGCATCGGCAATAAATTAAAAAAAGTTGCATCTAAAAACACTAAACCAAAACCCAAACCGATTGCACCAAGGGTAAATGCAACAGGATAACCCAGTAACAAGGCCAGCATTAATGTGGCAAACATCACCAGCGACCACATTTCCATTGTCAAAAATTCCATTGCTTACCCCTTATCCACTTCAATTGGTTTTACATCTAGGCCACAACAACCGTGATATTTAGGGTGTGAGTTATAACCCGTGATGACTAAAATGCTGGTTGCAATGTTTGAAATGCTTTGTAATAACAATAAAATAAAACACAAAGGAATCGCAGATTTTAATAAAAACCGATAAGGCAAGCCACCGGGGTCAGGAGAGGTTTCCATTTGGAAAAAAGAAGCAGATACAAAAGGATAAGAGGTATAAATAATTAAGATACAAAACGGAATCAACAAAAAGACATTACCTAATAAATTAATCCAAGCCCGACCTACATCACTCACCCACCTCGATTGGTAAAAAATATCAACCCTTACATGTTCATCATATTTAAAAGTATACGCCGCACCTAATAAAAATGTCAGCGCGAATAAATGCCATTGTAATTCTTGCAATTGTACCGAACCGATACTAAAAAAACGCCGCATCATGACATCGTAAACAATCACCAGTACCATTAGCAGCACCAGCCACGCAGTCACACGCCCGACCCACTCATTGAGCGTATTGATTGAAGTAATAAGCAGTTTCATGATCTTCTTTGGAGGTCTTTATATATTTTTTATCAAGTAACTATTGTAAAACAATTTGCCCCGTTTTCGATTTTTTATATAACTTTACCCAGACTTTTTTGCTAAAACCATGTTGATATTGATTTGCATTCAGTATATACATCCGCTACCATTTTTGCCGTTTTACCCTAACCAGTTGGAAATACTATGACAATGGAAATTGGTAGCCCTTTACCAGACATCACGTTGCCTGCAACCAATAATCAAGACATCAAATTAGCGAGCCTTAAAGGTCAAGTGGTGGTGTTATATTTTTATCCTCGTGACAATACACCGGGATGTACGCAAGAAGGCAAAGACTTTACTGAAAAATTTACAGAATTCCAAAACAGAAATGTACTGATTTTAGGGGTTTCACGCGATACAGTGAGAAAACATGAGAATTTCAAAGCAAAATATACATTTCCATTTGAGTTATTAGCGGATGTTGACGAAGTTTTATGTGAAGCTTATGGAGTCATGAAAAACAAGAAAATGTTTGGTAAAGATACCCGTGGCATTGAACGTAGTACTTATATTTATGATAAAGCGGGCACTTTGCAAAAAGTATGGCGAAAAGTCAAAGTAGATGGCCATGTTGATGAAGTGTTAGCCGCAGTGGATGAACTGGCCACTTAACGCAAAAAGGACTGGCAATCTAAGTTATAAAACCAGTCCTTATTTATTTTACTTAATTGCCTTTTCACAATCTGCAATCAACTCATCTAAAAGTTGTACACTTGATTTTGCTTCTGCTTTAATTTCATGTAAAAAATCTAATTCACTTTTAGATACTTTGTTATCTGCAAAAATCTGCTCACGTAATACAGCTACTTCTTTCTGACTCACATGTCCATCTGCTAAAGCAAACGCCTTCGCTACTTTGCGCCATTCTGCCATTTTCATACTCCATTAGGTTGGTTATAAATAAAAACTAAATTGTACGCCTGTTTCATACGGACGAAAAGTATTTCTCACTTGTTTTGCAAAAAATTAATTTAACGGCTTCTCAATATGAAAAATAATAAAAATCCTACCTAATCAAAAAATTAAAAACAGTCACTCTTAATACAATTCAATAATTGAAGCCTTTAACATCTATTGCTCAAGTTACCATTACGGTCGATCATACAGCGGGGGTGAGTTTATTTGAAAAATATATTTCGCTTAAACTAAATGAATATCCAATTCAGCCACGTTCTGATATTACATACATTGGCTTGTAAAATATAAATTTATACTGATAACGGTGTACTACATCGTCATTTGATTATGTGTAAAGTGAGCTAGCCAACCACTATCATTGAGAATCTAAGGTGACTATACTATAATCTATCGCATTAATTAAAGAATCTAGTGTAACAAGCCTCATCTATAAACTATAGGAAATTGCATATTTATGTCAGCTCAGTCTGCTCAAAGCTTACAAGAACAAGAAGCTTTAGCTAATAAATTATTAGATAATGGAAAAGGGTTAGAAGCCACACAGGTTTTTCAAACACTTATTGCATCAAACCCACCTAATATAGACTGGCTTTATTATCAATTAGGTAAAGCTTATGGCTTAGATCAAAGATGGCCTAAGGCAGCTGAGTCTTTCATGCAAGCCTTAAAGCTTAATCCTCAGTTGGCTATTGCAGCAGTTGCTTTTGGTGATGTCTCCGTTACCATGAAAGCCTATGAAGAAGCAGAAAAAGCTTATTTACATGCTCTCAAATTTAAAAATGTCCACCCTGAACTTGCTCAGTCTTATTTACGCCTTGGCGAAATTCTAGTTAATAATAAACAGTATGAATTTGCACTTCATGCTTATAAAAATACCTCTGATTTAGATAAAAGTTTACGACCTCAACTTATTGGAATTTACAAAACTTTAATTGATACTCTAACTCAAAAAAATAAAGTGGATTTAGCACAACAAGTTATAAAGCGTGTAAAAGCCATTGAAGAGGAGCTTGCAGCAGAACAAGCAGCTACTGAACTAGATGAGAACGAACTATTACTATTACAACTTCACCAAACTCAGGAAGAACTAGAAACTTTATTTTTTAAAAATGACAAACTAGAAAAAGCGAATACCAAGAAACAAAAGCAACTAAATACGTTGGAACAAACCAATGCTGAAATTGTTAGTAAATTAACTGAAATAACAACAGAGCGTGATGAGCAAGCAAAGTTAGCTGCTAATTATCAAAACAAGATAGAGCAGATTGAAAAAGAAAAAAAAGAGATGGTTTCTAAAGAAGAACTTGTTGTAGTAAAAAAGCAAAATACAGAATTATCTTATAAACTTGAACAAAGTTTATATGAATTAAAGCAACTAGAAAAAGAAAACCAATCTTTAGTACAACGTCAACATTTGTTAGATGGAGAACTGCTTAAAGCAGAGGCTCATGTTGAGCTAATTACTGATATTCTTATTCGTGAAAAGCATTTTTAAATAAGATAGGTAAATTATGCCTGAGCAAATAGACTTAAAAGAAAATACTCATATTGAACGCAGTCAGGAACAGACTCTAACCGCTGCAAAAGCACTTTGGTTGGCTGGAGAGTGGGAGAGTTTAGCTAAATTTGATATAAAGCATTTTGAAGAACACCCTGAGCGAGGCATTATTGCGTTACTCGTTGCAGCTGGATATCAGCAATTAGGTGATACAGAAAAAACCACTCAATATTTACGACAAGCAATTGCTTGGAATTGTTCTATTTCGTTAGTTTCAAAGGTCTTGATATCAGGCATTCATAATGTATTGGGAAGAGCTTATGCTTTGAAACAAGATAAGCCAAAAATGGATGAACATTTTCATGTTACTATCAGTAGCGTTGTTGATAAGGCTGTAGCTACAGATATTCAAGTTAGAAAAAATAATGAGTTAAAACAGCTCGGGCTATTTAATCAATTATCTGATGAAGTCAATCAAAATATTGAAAGTTTGCTTGCTACGACCCGACCTTTATCGCTAGAACGCAAATTACAATACTTTTCTACACTTTTAACGAAAGAACCCTCTAATCAAGTTAATATACTTTCACCAGAAAAAAAAAACAATGAATCAGGCTCTTTTGGTTTTTTACATATAGGCTGCGATTGGTTAATAAAAAAAATAAATCATGCTCCTAATGAGCAGTTTTCACTCTTGTCTTTACCTGCTTTAAATGACAAAAGAGTTCAGCTATCCTCATTATGGCAACTCTTAGCCCAATCCCAATCAGATATTCAACAGGTGCAGTATTCTTTACCAGTAGAACATATGACAGCATTGCTAAAGTTTGATAAGCAGTGCCTTGAGCAAGATAACGCAATACTCCCCGTTTTTGTGCCTGATTGCACTTTATGGCTTAAAGATATTATTTTTTTTCGGCAAGCAGAAACCATGGCTATTTCATATTTAGCTGTTGCAGAATATCAACAAGCCGTAGAAATATTCCAAATATTATCTGATACACCTGCTTTAGATACGTGCTACCAGTCCGCTACAGGTATATCAACCCATTGGTTATTAGCTTGCTATAACCGACATTTATTATATGAAGCACTTGATAAACATCCTGACTTATCAGAGCTGATAGGCTTTATTGAACAAGAGCACATTGCTGAACCTGTTAAGACATTTAGCTTATTTATGATTGCTGAGTATTATCAAGATCGCTGTAATAAGATGAAGGCTATACATTACTATTCCCTAACACTAAAATCGACTGATAATATTTGGCTCATTAATACTTGTGCAAATGCTTTATTAAAGCTACACCAACCTGCTGCTTATACTACAGATATAATCTTGAGAAATTTAATTGATCAAATTGATATACCTAAACTTCATAAAGATCAGTTAGTTTCATTTTTTGAAAAAGCTCAAGCGGAAACAGCCTCTACACATTATGAGCATGGTCATATATTACTCATTCGAACTATAAATGAAAAATTATCTGAACTTAAGCAATATGTTAGAGATAATAGAAAATTAACTTTAATCGAAATTGGTAGTACACGAGAACTTGTATCAGGGCAAGGTTCAACAGAAAAGCTAGCACGGCTATGCTTGGAGCAAGGTATTCATTTCATTACAGTTGATATGGATGAGGTAAATAGTACAACGATTAAACCATTTGTACATGATATTAGTCCAGAATTTGATGTTGTTGCTGCTAAAGGTGAGGACTATCTTGAACACTATGAAGGGTTAATAGATTTTATCTTTTTAGATGCTTACGATTTCGATCATGGCAAACACTCTGAAGACAGGCAAACACGCTATGAGAAAGTATTGGGTAATCGAATCAATGATCAAGATTGCCATCAAATGCACTTAGATTGTGCTATACCACTAGTATCAAAATTGAGTCCCCATGGTATTATTTGCTTTGATGACGTTTGGTTTAGAGATGGTGAATGGCAAGGTAAAGGTAAAACAGCAATTCCTTATTTGCTGAATAATGGATTCAAAATACTACATACAGGTAATAATGCTGCTATATTAGTACGCATTAACACTGCATAATGAATAATATTACTATCCAGATTTTAGGTCAAAGTGGTTGTATTTTTTATTTTCCACATGCAACGTTATATATAGACCCTTACCTGTCACACTCTGTTCAAGAACTTGATTCTCCTGATATACAACGTTTGCTCAGAATACCCATGTTACCGAGTGATGTGCATGATGCAGATTATGTATTGATTACGCATGAGCATATCGATCATTGTGATCCTCATACACTGCCCACTTTGTCTATCGCTTCCCCTCAAGCAAAATTTATTGCACCAAAGCCTGTTATACGTATTTTACAAACTTGGAATATCAGCCAACAACGTTGTACTGTAGCTATGGAACAACAGTGGGTTGCTTTAACACCAGAGCTTAAAGTACAGGCGATTCCAGCAGCACACCCACAAATTGAACGTGATGATGAAGGGTATTGTCGATTTATAGGCTATATGCTGAACTATAAAGAAAAGCTTATTTATATTGCTGGTGATACGGGTGTTCACGAAGAACTAATTAATAGCTTAAAAACATTCCAGAAAATCGACATTGCATTCCTACCTGTAAATGAGCAAAATTATTTTCGTACTCAACGTGGCATTATTGGTAATATGAGTGTAAGAGAAGCATTTTTGCTTGCTCAAGAAGTTAATATTCAGAAAGTGATACCTGTACATTGGGATATGTTTGCAATTAATTCTGTTTCACCAGTTGAAATACAAGCTGTTTACGATAATATGCAACCCTCATTTGAGTTATTAATGCAGCCTACTGAAATCATATTATAATGAAGCTTGCCAGTATTATTATTAGAACGCTGAATGAAGCGCAATATCTTGAACAGTTATTGCAATCAATATTAGTTCAAGAAAGTTCAAGCATTACTTGGGAAATTATTTTAGTTGACTCTGGTTCAACTGATGCCACACTAAAAATTGCACAGCAATATCCCTGCAAAATTATTCATATTCAACGTCAAGAATTTTCATTTGGTCGTTCACTGAATATGGGATGCGATGCTGCATCGGGTGACTTTTTGGTCATGATTAGCGGCCACTGCGTTCCTAATTCAAACCAATGGCTAGAGCATTTATGTCAACCATTGCTATTGAAGCAAGCAGATTATACCTATGGCCGACAAATTGGTGGTGAACAAAGTTGCTATAGTGAAAAACGTATTTTTGCTAAATATTTTCCTGAACAAACCCAAATACCTCAATCTAGTTTTTTTTGTAATAATGCGAATGCTGCTGTTTCTAAGCAAGCTTGGGCACAATATCGCTTTGATGAAGGATTAACGGGTTTAGAAGATATGGCATTGGCTAAAATACTTGTTGAAAATGGTGGGAAAGTTGCCTACGTTGCTGAGGCGTGTGTTTATCATTATCATCAAGAAACTTGGGCTCAAGTGAAGCGCCGCTTTGAACGAGAAGCTATTGCATTACAAGGTATTATGCCGCAAATACATATTCGAAAACGTGATATGTTACGTTATATTTTTACCAGTATTTGGAAAGATATGCGCCATGCTTACCATGATAAAATATTAATCAATAAGTTTTTTGAAATTATTCAATACCGATTTTGGCAATATTGGGGAGCCTACAAAGGCAATCATGAGCACCGTAAGCTATCCCATGCAGAAAAAGAACAATATTTCTATCCGCACTAATATTGAGCAGGATTAATTTATGAGTTTAGATACAAAAAAAATTGTCGCCTTATTACCTATGAAAGCCAATAGTGAGCGGGTGAAGGGTAAAAACTTTCGAGATTTTTGTGGTAAACCATTATTTCGTTGGATTTTAGATACATTGCTTGAAGTAAAAGCGATTGATTGTATTGTAATTAATACTGATGCTCGCCATATTTTAGCTGAAAATGGCTTAGTTGAAAGTGAGCGCGTTATAATTCGGGATCGAAAACCTGAAATCTGTGGTGACATGGTGAGTATGAATAAAATTCTAGCTGATGATATTAATAATGTTGAAGCAGATATTTACTTGATGACCCATGTTACTAATCCACTGGTGTCACCAGAGACAATTGAACAGGCATTAAACCAATTTGTTCAAGCCCACACAATCAATCAGGCTGATTCTTTATTTACAGTTAATAAAATCCAAACACGTTTCTATCGTGAAGATGGTTCAGCCGTTAATCATGACCCAGATAACCTTATTCGTACTCAGGACTTAGAGCCTTGGTTTGAGGAAAACTCAAATTTATATCTATTTACTCAGCAAAGCTTTGTAAAAACAAATGCTCGTATCGGTCAAAAACCAATGATGTTTACCATGTCTAAATTCGAATCAATTGATATCGATGAGCCTGAAGATTGGGATATGGCTGTTATTGCTGCTCAATATCAACAGAACAACTTGCAATGAATTTAGATATAAAAGATACAAAGCAATCTATCTTTTTAGAAAATACAGTATTATCTGTACAAGTTGGTAATCAAAAAGCTTATATTGCTAAAGAGCATTTTACAGAGCAGCAGGCACCTGAAGTTCAACGTAGTTTAATTAAACGTACTGTCCGTCGAGTTGTCATTGAAACGAGCAGCTATTGTAATCGGCAATGTATTTTTTGTCCGAATGTAGAAAACATTAGAAACAATGACAAGCTGTCTATGTCAGATGCTATTTATAATCATATTTTAGTTGAATTAGCATCGATTGGTTTTCAAGGGGAAATTCTATTACATTTATACAATGAACCATTAGTCGATAAGCATATTTTTCAACGCATTTATCTCGCAAATCTAATGCTTCCCCAAGCAAAAACAACTATCAATTCAAATGGAGATTTTTTTAATCAAAAGGTAGCTCATAAATTACAACAAAATGGCTTAGATACTATCAATATTACAATTTATGGGAAAAACCCTGGTATTTTTAAAATTAAGAATATAAAACAGAGAATTCAGCAGCTAGTTGATAGTTTAGATATAAATATTCAAAGTGATATTGAGACTGATTTAAGCCGAGTCATTCAGGCTCATTATAAAACCATGACAATTAATATTGTTGGGAAAAATGTAGAAGAAACTGCCTATGATCGAGGTGGCTTAGTGAATGTAGAGTCTAAAGAAATAAGGAAAACGCCTTGCTTCTCTCCTTTTCAAGAAATTCTCATTGCCTATGATGGTTCTGTTGTTCCTTGCTGTAATATTCACCCTTCTCATAAACTACATAAAAAACATATTATAGGCAATCTTCAAAATCAAAGTCTGTTTAGTTTATATTGTGGTCATAAAGCTGTTCAATGGCGGCAACACTTAATTAAGTTTGATGAGAAAGAAGATTGCTGTCGGCATTGCACACGGTATTTGTTTAATAACGTTTTTTCTACAGAAGCTATTTCAACTTATAACAAAGCTATTGATGATCTTTTGGAATAAAGAAATCCATTATATGTACTATCTGTTACAACATGCATTATATGGTGAAAATTACTGTACTGGCTTCCGTCTTTAGTGTTATAAAAGTAACTAGAACTTGGAGCTACCAGTTCTAAAACTACAGGTGGAGCTAACTACAGCCTGTTTTACAGGTAAATTGAACAACATAAAGCTGTTTAGATATGCAGATCAAGCTTATGCTTGTGGTCTTAAATTATTATTAATACAGGAATCGCTATAAGTATGAAAATACTTGTCACATGCCCTCCAATGCTAGGCTTAATTGAAGAGTTTATTCCGATTGCAGCGGAACAAAATATTGAATTAATACCAGCAAAAGTCACCCAAACTCTTTCAGAAGCAGAGCTAATTGACTTAGTACCTCAATATGATGGTTGGATTATTGGAGATGATCCTGCAACACGTCAAGTCTTCGAGGCAGGTAAGAAGGGCAACTTAAAAGCAGCTGTTAAATGGGGTATTGGAGTTGATAATGTTGACTTTACTGCTTGCCAAGGTTTAGATATTCCTATTACCAATACACCTAATATGTTTGGTGCTGAAGTCGCTGACGTGGCATTAGCTTATGTGATAGGTTTGGCAAGAAGCTTGTTCTTTATTGATAGAGACATACGCCAGCAATATTCATGGCCAAAACCTGCAGGAATGAGTTTACAAGATAAGAAAGTAGGCTTAATTGGCTTTGGTGATATAGGACAAAATTTAGCTAAACGTCTTATTGCTTGTGGCATGAAAGTGATTGCCTATGACCCTAGTGTTGAAGGTAATCAAAATATACAAGGTATTGAGCGAGCTAATTGGCCTCAACAGGTTGAAGCAATGGATTTTTTAGTTTTCACTTGCTCCTTAAATGCAAAAAATTACCATATGCTCAATGCTGAAATTTTAAAACAATGTAAAACAGGTGCTTTTGTAGTCAATGTGGCTCGTGGTGGTTTAATTGATGAAAGCGCATTAATTCAGTCATTACAATCTGGACAAGTTGCAGCTGCTGCTTTAGATGTTTTTGATCAAGAACCATTACCTGAAAGTTCTCCACTACGCCAAATGCCCCAATGTATTTTTGGCTCTCATAATGGTTCTAATACAAAAGATGCAGTACGTCGTGCAAGCCTAGAGGCAATGGATAAACTATTCGAGTTTTTACATGCCTCAGAATAAGACAACCGAGCAGAAGAAGCCATTTGTATTAATTACAGGTGCTAGTGGTGGTATTGGTCAGGCTTTAGTAGAGGTATTTACACAAGCTAACTATCGAGTCATAGCAATAGATATTAATAAAGCACCCAATAATTTACAATGCCACTATTTTATTCAGGCTGATTTACAGCGTATTGCAAAAGACGACCTTTATGCCCAACAAATCCTGTCTAAGATCACAGCTTATTTAGGTGATAAAGGCTTAAAAGGCTTAATTAATAATGCGGCCATTCAAATTTTAGGTGAATTTGATACACTCTCACGCAAAAACTGGTACGAAACATTAGAAACAAACTTGCTTGCACCTGTTTTTTTAACTCAGGCACTTTTAAAACACTTGGAAATAGCACAAGGCTGCGTGTTAAATATTAGTAGTATTCATGCTAATCTTACTAAGCCACATTTTACAGCTTATGCGACTAGTAAGGCTGCTCTTAGTGGTTTAACCCGCGCAATGGCTGTGGAGTTAGGAAATAAAATTCGTATTAATGCACTGGAGCCTGCAGCAATTGATACTCCTATGTTAAGAGCTGGATTTGAACATAATACAGAAGGGTTTGAGCAATTGAAGCACTTTCACCCTTCTAAAAGTATTGGTACCCCTAAGGAATTAGGAAAGCTTGCTCGCTTAATTATTGAATATGAAAGCCTGTTTTTAAATGGTGCAATAATTCCATTTGACGGTGGGATAGGAACTTGTTTATACGACCCTAATTAGTACTGAATGAGTTGGTGTAGACCCTTTTCAATGCTCCATCGTGGAACCCAATTTAAATTGTCTGTAATATATTCAACGTTGGCATAGGAATGATAAATTTCTCCTTTACGGGCTGCTTGGGTATTTATTTCAATTTCTTGAGAGTTTGTTAGTTTTTGTAAAATTTGAACCAACTTTTGAATAGTTATACTATGCCCTGTTGCAACATTATAGGTGTGGTAGATATTTTGAGATTTTTCCATTGCGGATATATTTGCCTGAACAACATCCTTAACATAAATGAAATCCCTGGTTTGTTGTCCATCCCCGTAGATTGTAATGGGTTGTTGATTTCTTATTTTATCTAAAAAAATAGAAATAACCCCTGAATAAGGAGATTTAGGGTCTTGCCTTTCTCCATAGACATTAAAGTAGCGCAATCCTGTAGAAGAAATACCATAAAGTTGCTGGTAAAGTTGAGCCAGTTGTTCAGCATAAAGCTTCTCAAGTGCGTAAGGGCTAGCAGGTTGGGTTGACATACTCTCTTGCAAAGGTGTAGTACTTTCTGCATAAACTGCAGCCGAACTCGCAAATACAATATGCTCAATATGGCAGCAACGAGCAGCTTCGAATATATTAAATGTACCTTTAATATTGTTTTGAAAGCTTTGTTGAGGCTGCTGTATAGATAAAGGGACAGAAACTAATGCAGCTTGATGAAATACGTATTGTGTATTTTGCATAGCTTGGTAAACTGTCTCAAAGCAAGTAATACTTCCTCTAATGATACTTAAGTTAGGATGCTCAATAAATAGAGCTAGATTTTCTAGCTTACCTGTTGAAAAGTTATCTAGTATTTTAACTTGATAGTTAAGTTTAAGTAATTTTTCTACTAGATGTGAACCAATGAAGCCTGCTCCACCTGTAACTAAAATTGTTTTTGACATTATATTGAATTTAACTAGAGATTTTATTTAAATGCTTAAAAATATACAAAATAATACAGCAATTTTTGATAGTATTAAAATACTTACTTTATCTATTTTTGGGTATTTAGCAAGCTTTTCTGATTGGTCACTTGATGATGCAATGATCACACTTCAGTATTCAAAAAATATTGCATTGTATGGTATTTATTCTTTTAACTTAAATGGTAATGATTTTGCTACCACATCTATTTTCCATACTTTATTTAGTTCTTTATTTTATTTTTTCTCGAGTTCACCTGATATAGCTCTTCAAAATCTTAAATTTTTTGAAATATTATTAGTCATATTTACATTATTTATCCTTACAAAAACTTTTGAAAAAAGAGGAATCAATCCATTTATCAGTATTGTTTTTCTTATTTTATTTTTAAGTAATAATAATAATTATACTTATTTATTTTCAGGTATGGAACTACCATGGTATTTATTTTTTGTTACTATGATCATTCTTGCTTATGAAAAGAAATATTTTCTACTTGTTGGTTTGCTTGGATTTATATTATTTTTAGTAAGGCCAGAAGCTGTTTTGGTTTTTGGTATTATTGTTTTATTTGATTTTATTAGAAGCAAAAAATATTTTTCATGGGCTGGGATAGTAAATTTTATAAGAAAATGGTTTGCAGCTTCTTTCTTATTAATTTCTCTTATTAGTATAGACTTGATTGTTTTTTACTGTCTTAAAGGGCAACCATTACCTGACACTGGAGAAGTGAAGTTTCTTACAGCACAAAATTGGGGATATTTTTATACCTATTTACCTACTCTTTTTTCTCAAATTGGAGTCTGGTCTATTTTTATCTTACCTGGTTTATATTTGCTCCTAAAAAACTATAATAAATTAAGTGTTTTTTCTATTTTCCTATTATTTTCCTTTGTGATGACTGTATTATACAGTTTACTCCTGTTACCAAAATCTCAATGGTACTATCTTCCATTCCACATTGGAGTTTATATACTCATTATGTTGGGGATGCAGATGGTTTACCAATTAATTCTAGATAAAAAAACAAGTGTATTGATATATTTTAATACGATCTGTTTGGCATTAATTTTCCCAACACAACCTGATTTTTATCATTTTAGTACTTTTGACTTGATTAGAATTAATACAAAACAACTTATTAGCCGAGAGAAAAAACGTCATAATATCAATAGAGCAGCAGGATTATGGATAAAAAATAATACCCAGGAAACTGATACCGTAGCAGTTGCTAATATTGGATATATTGGATATTATGCTGATAGGCATATTGTTGATATTGTTGGGTTATTGAATCCAGATATAGCAAGAAACCATAGAAATGATGTGTATTATTGGTATAATACTTATAAACCAAAATATATCGTTGATAAGTACCGAGGATTAAAGAAATATTTAAAACGCCACCCAGAGTATGAAGTTGTTAAAGTTATTGGCAGTGCTAAATACAATAATGAACGAATGGTTATTTTTAAACATAAATAGATTGTTGAGAAGAAATGAACTTTTTTAACACTCAACAAACTATAAATTCTGTGAGTTTATTCCTTCTGCTCAGCATCTCTATATTGTATAAATATTTTTTGCCTGAGCAGCTTATAGGGAATAATCATTTTTTTATACAGGATGACTTATTCTATTATTTAGAAATTGCCAAAAATTTCTGGATACACTATACCTTTACTTTTGATGAAATTAGTCAAACAAATGGTTTTCATCCTTTATGGCAATGGTTATTAATTCTTTTATATGGTGTAAGTGACACGCTAAATTTAGAAGAATATTTTTTGTATGCTAGTATCTTACTTAATGCTGCACTTTTTCTAGCCAGTGCCTTATTGTTTTATCATATCCTGAATAGAATTTTCTCAAAAACTTATAGTTTTGTATTTTCTTATCTAAGCTACCTTTTAGCAATGCCATTTTTAATTAATGGGATGGAAACTATATTGGTAGTCTTCTTTTTTGAAATCTATATATTATATTTCCTCCGTATATCAAAACCAAATCCAAAAGAAAATCATTTATTTTTAAATGCTTTGATTATTATTTTGATTTCTTTATCTCGACTAGATGCCATCATTATCTCTCTATTATTACTTGTATTGAATTCTCTATATTTTAATAAGGCTTATCTTATACGATTAGTTTTCATTTATTGTTTTTTCATGTCAGCTTTTTTTGCTTTAAATTATTTATTTTTTGGCACAATATTACCTATAAGTGGTGAAGTAAAACAGTTTTGGGCAACACAAACGAATGACAACTTTTCAACAAAAATTACTTATTTAATGAAACTCTTTTCAAAATATGCTAGCCAGCCTTTTAGCTTTTATTTAAATACTTACAAACAAGTTATTTTAGAAATTGCAATCGCAGGCATTTTTTTATTCTTCATTAAAATTTCTATTTATTCTAGTATAAAGAAAATAAATCCAAACAGTGTACAATATAAATATGTTGCTTTTAATATAATTATTATTTTATACACTATATGCCAACTTATTTATTATTCAATATATTCCCCTTTAATCTGGCGATGGTATTTAGGCACTGGATTGCTTCTTATTTTTTTTAATATTTTATATGGTTTATTTTATTTTCGATGGTTAGATAAAAGCTTTTTAAAAATAGGCTTATTATATTTTGTTATTGTGCTTTTTCTACTAGATATATGCCATACTCAAGTTACAGTCAATCACATCTATAATAATGAAACATGGGGAAAAGTTTCTTTAAGAGTAGTTGATTGGATAGAACAAAATACAGATGAATCAGATATTATAGGCTCTTGGGCATCTGGTGAAATAGGCTTTTACTCCAGTAGAAAAATAGTGAATTTAGAAGGCTTGGTTGGTGATGTCACCATATTAGATGCAAATAAGACAAATACACTATTTAGCTATATAAAACAAAAAAATATAAAGTATTTAATACAATGGTTTCCAGCTAGTGCTTTTGATAAAAAGAGACAGTGTATGCAAAAACATGGAAACCCTTTGGTTAACTTAAGATTAAAAGTATTATATAATAACTGTAAATTTCTTCAGCTAGTAGATATTTTGGATGCCAAGGATAAGAATTACCGTGTTTTTATATTCAAAGTTATCAAATGATTTTTAATTATGAAAAATATTCTTGAATTTAAAGATAAATTTAAGGGCCAGCGTTGCTTTATTATAGGAAATGGACCTTCTCTTAATAAAATTGATATTTCAATACTAAAAAATGAAATATCATTTGGGGTTAATTCTATATTTCTTATGACTAAAACCAATGGATTTCGTCCCACTTTTTTTGTCGTTGAAGACAATTTAGTTTTTAAAGAAAATCAAAAAGAAATTGATAAATATTCAGGTGTTATAAAAATCCTTCCTAAGCAGTATGCAAAGCAGCTTAAATGTAAAAAAGAGTGCTATATATTTGAGATGGATACTGCATTTTATAATAAAAATGATAAAACTTATGCTATTCCTCAGTTTTATTCATCTGATAAATCAACTTTTTACTGTGGCCAATCTGTAACTTATATTAATATGCAACTTGCTTATTTTATGGGATTTTCAGAGGTTATTCTCATTGGAATGGACTTCAGTTATTCTTTACCTACAGGTCATCATCAAGATGGCAATCATATTAAAGCAACCTGTGATGATGTAAATCATTTTCATAAAGATTATTTTGGACAAGGTAAAACATGGAAAGACCCAAGACTTGGACGTGTTTTACGCAGCTACCATAAAGCAAAATACATGTACAAAGCAGATGGCCGAAAAATTCTGAATGCAACACCTGGTGGGCAGTTACATTTATTTGAACGCGTTAACTTTGAATCTCTTTTTGATAATTAAAGACCAGACCTAATGAAGATAGCGATATACACCCTTTTTCAACAGCATGAACTAAATAAAGCAAAAATTTTTATTGAACAGGTCAGGCATTCCTTATCAGAAAACTGTGTATTATATATATTAGTGAATGACACATTTAGCAAAGAACTTCATGAGTATTGTGCTAGTAAGAGTTCGCTTATTACTATACTGTGTGATAACAAGAATTATGGTGTGGCTACAGGGCGGAATATTCTTATTAGTAGGGCTATCTCAGATGGGTGTGATTTTTTTATCTCCTGTGATACTGACATTTTTTACCCTCAAGACTACTGGTATAAAATAAAAGTAGCATATGCAGAAATTCAACAGCATGATAAAAATATTGGTTTTGTACAGCCTGTGTTATTAGATGGTCGTAGACTCACTAAAATAATGGGACTACAAGATAAAAGCTGGGATGATGTTCTTATTAACAATGCGTTTTATCAGTTTACAGATATTGATTATTTACAAACTATACTAGACCAAAGTTCATTATTAGAAGCAGTTTATCATGTTGGAACGGTCAATATATGGAAGGCTCATTTTGATTTATATACACACTTCTTTAAAGATTTACAAAAGTCATTAAATGAGTTTCTAATAAAAAAATATAGAACAGCATCTGCAAGTATCAAATTCGTTCCAGAATTATTAAATGAACTGCTGCTTCAAAAAAAGAATTTATTTGTTTCTTCTACTGCAGGCGGTGTAACGGCTTTTTCTTTGGATGCAATCAAAAAAACAGGCTTGTATAGTGATAAGTTTTATCCTTTTGGTTATGAGGATTCTGAATTAGGATTTAGAAGCACAACAATGGGCTTAAATAACTATGTTTTAGGTTCATTAATTACTATTCATGATGCCTTTCAACAGGATGAAAAACAACTAGGTAGACAGAACAGAAAACTTATTCAACACGCCGATGTTGGTAAGCTACGAGCGGTAGAGCTAAAGCAGCAATTAGCGTTTGTATCAAAAAATACAGCCTATTATTCTATGCTATCTCATACAATCTTCTATTCCATTAAATATTTTAATGAACTCAGCAAATCCTTAGAAGAGCCTCTGAACAATAAACAATGGATTCATATCCTTTTTAATTATTATATCAATCTGATATATGGATTTTTGCCAGACAAACAAAGCTTAGATGAACTGTTAAAAAATGAAGGGGTTATTCGCGGTTTATTTGGTATTTTCTCAAAACAAACACAATACCAAAATGTGAGCATTATGTTAGATCATAATGTGTTTTTTAAAGGTGAACATTTTGAAATTAAAATGAACTCACTATCCCAACCTAGTTTATCTATTAATATATTTAATTGCAGAATAGAAGAAGCTCTCAGTCAACATTTGACAACAAAATATTTTGACCTTTATATTTTGCTGTCTGAAAATACAGCAGATAAGTTACATTTAGAAATTAGTATTCAGAGTGATGATATTACTATTCACTTAGTATTGGGCATTGACATTCAAGATTGGCTTTTAAACCGCGCTTCCAATGCACCAGATTTTGAGCTTATTTCTTTTGATATGCACAAATATGATTATGGCTCATTTTCTAATGAGGAAATTTATCCAACTGCAAATTTCTATAAATCTACATTTTACTTATCAAATTTTCAGTCATTTAAAAAATTATTTACTTCAAATATTATTGCAGCAGGCTTTGATTTAATAGAAAAATATTTGACGCTTAAACCAAGCCAGCCTTATAAACCCATGACAAAGCAGTATATGCACTCTCTATTTACACAAAGTGAACAACTAAAAACCACTGTTTTACCTTATAAAGTACCGAGCTTTTTTCCTCAAACTCAGTATCAATTTACAGGTTTGGCCTCCCCTAAAAAATTGTCTGCTCAAGCTCAAGAAAAGCTGTTAGCTCAAGTTGGAGTGGAAAAACATCTCGCAACATTAATTATTGGTGTGAAGCTAAACCCAGAAGACCTTGTTAGAAATAGTAATTTTCACTTTATTCTGAAATGGGTAGATTATTTTTATGGAAGTTTATTTGATATTCTTATTGTTGAACAAGGTTCAGAGCCTAGAATTCAACTTGATCAAATTTCCATAGATAATAATATACGGTATGAATTTATTTATAACCCTAGAGAGTACAACAGAGGCTGGGGCTATAATGTAGCTGCCAAAGAGTTTTGCGCTGATAGCGAAATCCTTGTGTTAATGGATACGGATGTTTTACCTGGAGATAATTTTATTCAGGAAATCTTAGATTGTTACTCTAAATATGATGCAATCTCTCCCTATCTAAATATATATTATTCTGATGCAACTGAAGCAGATAAAATCAAACAATCGACTTATCAACTAGAAACATTCCGCAATCAATCTAAATTGAAAAACCCAGTTACACTTTCTGGCGGCATATTGATTATTAAAAAGTCAATTTTTATGGCGGTTAAAGGTTTTGAGCAGTACATTGGCTATGGTTGCGAGGATAGGGCACTTGATGTAACGCTAATGAACCACTGTGACCCAGACCGATTAAGAATTGCTCCATACACATATTTGCATCTTTATCATCCATCTGCTAAGCGTAAAAACTATCCAAAAATATATCAACACTTAGTTTCAAACTATGGTTGTAGCTATACCCATGGGTTAAGCTCTTCAGATTACATACATAAAAATTGTTCTCATACTGATAAAATTACCACATTAAAACTATCACTGGAAAGAGCTACAGATTTTGGCAATAAAGACCTGTATAAAAATCATGATCTAACGGTAAATGGTTTGGTTTGTAAAGAGAGGGTGACTCTTCTTGACTCGTTTGAGAGTGATCCTACTATCATTTTTCCAACGGCATTTACATCCTTACTAGAGTATAAAAGTAAAGAAATTGGCAATGTTTTAGCTGCTGATAGCACAGAATTAAGCATGTTTTATAATGCTTTTAAAGGGAAAAGATGCTTTATTATTGGCAATGGCCCTTCTTTAAATAAGCACGATTTATCTCTCTTAAAAAATGAGTACACCTTTGGTGTTAATTCATTTTATTACAAAACGAGAGAAACTGGTTTTCGTCCAACTTTTTATGTAGTTGAAGATAGCTCAGTGATGAAAGAAAATATCTCTGAGATTAAAAATTATTATGCACCCTTTAAGTTTTTTCCAACAATTTATAAAAAGCTGCACCCTAAAACACCCAATACTTTTTTCTTTGAAATGAATAGAGGGTTTTACGAAAAATCATCCCCTAACTATTGTGTACCAAGATTTTCGACTGATGCTACAAAAGAGCTTTATTGCGGTCAGTCGGTTACTTATATCAATTTGCAGTTAGCTTATTTTATGGGTTTTACTGAAGTTTATCTTATTGGTATGGACTTTAGCTATACAATACCTGCTTCTCATAAACGGACAGGGGACGTTCTACTTTCAGATACTGATGATCCTAATCATTTTCATAAGGATTACTTTGGCAAAGGGAAAACTTGGAAAGATCCAAAACTTGATAGAGTAGCTCTGAATTATAAGATGGCTAAACTTGTTTATGAATCTGTAGGTCGCCGTATTTATAATGCAACCATAGGTGGTCAATTAGAAATATTTGAAAGAGTTGACTACGATAAGCTTTTAGAAAAACAGACTCTTGCTAGAAGCTATGAATTAGACGATATTGTTGCATTAGATATTTCTAATATTCAATCATTAGAAGTGATACGCAAAAATACACTTAAGAAAGATATTAATTTAGCAACTGCGAATTCATTATTTAAGCGAGGTGATTATACTAACGCAATGAGAATTTACTTGTTGTTATATGTTTCTCGACCTTTACCGATATATGCTGATAACATTTTAATGTGTGTGCGTGGGCTTGGTTTAGAACCTGTTAATACTTTGGATGACTTATTACAACATGTGGAATAAACATGTAACTATCGCTCATGAAAAGTAATCAGCTCGCTCAATTTAAAAATATTCATCAATACGAAAAAGCACTATTACTTTGTAATGGCTCTAGCTTAAATAAAGTAGACTTTTCTCGTATTGATACTACAAAAGTTAAGCTATTTGGTCTTAATAAAATTTTTTTGGGATTTGATAAGTTTGCTATTAAACCTGATTACTTAGTTGCTGTAAATAAAAAAGTGCTAGAACAATCTGCTGAAAAATATAACAATTTAGATATTGTCAAATTTATTAGCAATCGAGTTAGCCCTCAACTTATTCCTGAAAACCCATATACTCACTATATCAATACTACAAACATACCTAAAACTAGAGAACGTTTTAGTAAGAATATTTGTGAATATGTACATGAAGGTTGGACAGTAACTCATGCTGCATTACAAATTATCTATTATATGGGGTTTGGAGAAGTCTATATTGTTGGAATGGATCACTATTTTTCTCAGCATATAAAGGGACAAGAAAATAGAGCCTCCTATATAAAAGGCGACGACAACGATCATTTTGATCCTAAATACTTTGGGCATGGACAGTCATGGGACTTACCAGATTTGGTTAACAGCGAAATATCTTATCAAGCAGCTCTTGATGCCTATCAAAGCGATGGACGTAAAATTTATGACTGTACAATAAATGGAGCTTGCCAAATTTTTCCTAAAATGCCAGTTCAACTACTATATACTCAAGGTGTTGATTCAACATTAAACCCAGCTTTGAACAATCTGTTCCTAAAGGAAATTCACAAGAAAATATCACCAGAAATGAACAGCTTAACAGTTGCAAACAACCTCTTTAGGTGCAGCCAATATACTAAAGCCATTCAAATCTATATATTGCTATACACTCAAAATCCACTTCAAATATACTTAAATAATGCATTTATGTGTTCCCAGAAAATGGGCTTGAAGCCAGTTTTAACTTTTCAAGATTTGCTTGAGGAATTAAAAGATATTATTAGCTAGAGTTGTTCCTCACTCACTATTAATAACAACATGAAATATTTGAATTTTCTAACCTAAATATTGAAGTGTTTTACAATTCAACAAGTTGTGATAGGGATTCAACCAAATGTTTCTTTGATGCTGTATATCACAAATTAAAACTTAACAAAGTCATTGCCTGTATTAAACCACTCAAAAATGTGTCCAAAGCTCAAATTACTTACTATTATGAATAATAATAAGGCATTTAAGCAAAAAATGATTGACTATTTCTCAGTAACCAGTACCCTGCTACCAGTTTAAAGCTGTTCACTTATAGGCTCATACATGTCTGCCACAATTACCGATTTCTCCCAACTCGCACTTTCACAACCTGTACTCCAAGCAGTGAAAGATGTCGGCTATGAAGAACCTTCTCCCATTCAAATTGCTGCTATTCCTCCATTACTTGAAAAACGTGATTTAATTGGCCAAGCCCAAACAGGCACGGGTAAAACGGCTGCTTTTGCACTCCCATTACTTTCTCATATCGAACTGGGCAACCGCTATCCGCAAGTCTTGGTTTTAACTCCGACTCGTGAATTAGCGATTCAGGTTGCAGAGGCTTTTCAACGTTATGCGCGCCATATGCCTGATTTTCACGTACTGCCAATTTATGGTGGCCAATCCATGCACCAACAATTACAACCGTTGCGCCGAGGCGTACATGTGGTTGTGGGCACACCGGGGCGTATCGCTGACCATTTAAGACGTAAATCATTAGACCTGACAAACTTAACCACTTTAGTATTAGACGAAGCAGACGAAATGTTACGTATGGGCTTTATTGAGGAAGTCGAGTGGATTATGGAGCAAGCTCCCTCTGATTATCAGACTGCTTTATTCTCTGCTACCATGCCGACTGCAGTACGTAAAGTGGCAGATAAATACTTAGACAACCCTGCTGAAATCAAAATTAAAACCAAAACATCTACAGTTAGTGCAATCCAACAACGCTATTGGTTGGTCAGTGGTGTACACAAATTAGATGCTTTGACGCGAATGTTAGAAGTTGAACAGTTTGATGCCATCATCATCTTTGTACGAACTAAAAGTGCTACTGAAGAATTGGCTGAAAAACTGGAAGCACGGGGCTATGCTGCGTCTGCATTGAATGGTGATATGAATCAAGCAGTACGAGAAAAGACCGTCGATAAACTGAAAAAAGGCGATATTGATATTATTATCGCAACCGATGTGGCAGCGCGTGGCTTAGATGTGCCTCGAATCAGTCATGTAATTAACTATGATGTGCCTTACGATACAGAAACTTATGTGCACCGTATTGGTCGTACAGGTCGTGCAGGCCGTAAAGGTGAAGCAATTTTATTCGTTGCACCACGTGAAAAACGGATGTTGCGCCTGATTGAACAAGCCACCCGTCAACCAATTGAACCGATGGGTTTACCTTCTCATGCAGAAGTGAGTGGCCGACGTATTGCCCGCTTTAAAGAGCAAATCAATGATGTACTCACCACGGAAGATTTAGACTTTTTCCGTCAGTTATTGGATGCGTTCCAGCATGAAGATGAAATGGAGTTAACTGATATTGCAGCAGCTTTGGCTTATCTTGCGCAACGTGAACGCCCATTACAAATGCCAAAAAGTGCAAAAGAATATAGCCCACTTGATCGCGATGAGAACCATATTGACTGGGTGACTTACCGCTTGGCAGTAGGCCGTAAAGATGGCGTTGAGCCAAAAAATATTGTCGGTGCAATTGCCAATGAAGCAGATATTGAAAGCCGTTATATTGGGCAAATTCAATTCTATGCCACCTATACTACGGTAAAATTACCGTTGGGTATGTCAAAAGACACATTGCAACATCTTAAAAAAGTACGTGTTTGCGGTAAGACATTAGATATTGTCGAAATTGAAGATGATGGCAGCAGTGATGACCGTCCGAAAAGAAGATCACGCAAAGGCGGCGGTGGTAATAGTCGCGGCAGAGGTCGTGGTGGCAATCATAGTGGCGGCGGGAAAAAACGGGAAGGTGGTAATAAAAACCGTAAACAGAACAAACGCCATTTTAAAGGCAAGTAATCGTTAACCTGCTTTATTGATGAGGAACATAAAACTTTTTAGATTGGGCTGTTTTATGTTCTTCAACTAACTATTTTTTCTTGATGACCAATAATGTAATATCATCATGAATTGCTGAATCATTAATATGTTGACGCAAATCGTTGATAACTGCCTGTTGTACTTGCGTTGCATCCTCATCCCAATTTTGCTTCACTACTTCACATAAGCGTTCTAAGCTATAGGTTTCATGTTCAGTATTACGTGCTTCAATTACCCCATCGGAATATAAAACAACCCCGTCTCCTTCTCGTAATTCTACTTCCATCGCAGACACAAATTGTTCTATGCTGGGTTCTAAACCCACGATAAAGCCCAAATCTGTCGTATCAATCTGCCTGATTTTGGCATCCTTCGTAATTAGCAAAATAATTTCATGCTGACCACTAAAACGCAATCGACCATTATGATAAGAAAATAAAGCCAGAGTCAGTGCTTTATCTAATTTCATGCGTTGGATATTGTCATACAATGCTCGATTTAATACTTTTAGGCATAATTCAGGACTGGTGACATGATGGGCTAACAGGGTGCGCATTGCCGTTTGTACCATTAGCATTAGCACACTACTTTCTAAGCCATGCCCAATCACATCACCAATTCCACACACAATATGCCCATTGTATTTTAATACATCGCAGTAATCACCACCGATATTTTCAGCGGGCTGCATAAAACCAGCAATATCTAAATCGTCTAATTTATCTAATTCATGTTGGCGTGGTAAAACCCATTGTTGAATCCGTCGCGCAATATTTAATTCTGCTTCTTTTAAGGTATTTTTATTATGTAAGCGTTTTAATTTAAGATGGCTTTCAATCCGCGCAACCAGTTCTTCACGAGCAATAGGTTTGGTTAAGTAATCGTTTGCCCCAACTGTTAAGCCTTGAATAATATCCTCAGGCTGGTTTTTAGCACTTAATAATAAAATGGGTAACTCACCTTCGTGCCATCTTTTGCGTACTTCTGCAGTTAGTGTATAACCATCGATTTGAGGCATCATCACATCAGTTGCAATCAGATCAGGCTGTAAACCTTCTTTAATTAAAGCGAGTGCTTTTTCACCTGAATTCGCTGTGATAATTTCGTAGGGCTGGGTCGACAAATAAATGGATAACAAACGTAAATTGACAAAATCGTCATCAACCAACAGCACTTTTATTGCATCATGCTCAACGTCTTCCTGAACTGAGGAAATAGAGTCAATGTGCTGAGTAGATAAGACATCAGCCAGAGGAGATAAGACAAGGTTGCTGTGTTCTTTAAATAAAGGAGGTGGGGCATTTTTGGCTTCTGCAATTTGTTGCTCGGATGCAAGTGGTAATGTGAAAGTAAAACATGAGCCTTGATTTTCAGCGGACTCGACAAAGATTTCACCATTTTGCAGAGTCACTAACTGTTGTGCAATACTGAGTCCTAAGCCAGAGCCTTCATAACTACGCGCACTAGACCCATCAACTTGCTCAAATGATTCAAAAATGCGGCTAATTTTATGTTTGGGAATGCCGATACCTGTATCTTTAACATGGATAGCAACATAGTGACTGGATTCAACACCAATGTCATATTGTTCTGCTGTCACCAGCACATCAGAACTATAATCGGATAAATACAAATCTGGATCACGCCATACGATTTTTGCAGCAATCTCAACTTCACCCTCATTGGTAAATTTGAGCGCGTTATCAATAAAATTATGTAAAACTTGTTGAACTCGTTCCTCATCGGCCATTACCAATGGCAAATCAGCTTGTGTATTATTCACAAAAGATAGGGTACTGCGATGTTTGACAATAGGCTGATAAACTGTCAATACCTTGCGTATAACCAAGTCAATATTTAGAGGCTGTAATTTGGGTACAATCGCGTTACGTTTGAGATAAGAAAAATCTAAAATGTCACTAACTAGATGCAATAAACGATTACTGCTTTGTGTAATAACCGACAACATTTCTTCTTGTATATCTGTCAGTTGATCGCCTAGCTCAGAATGCAAAAACTCAGACGCACCGATAATGCCATTGAGTGGGGTGCGTAATTCATGGGAGGTATTGGCTAAAAATTGGTCTTTTAGTGCATCTAATTGTTTTAATTTCGCATGTTGTTCTGCCATCATCTTATCATGCAAATAAGTACGCACAGCATCTTTAACGATAAGACGCAATTCTTCAGAATTCCAAGGTTTTGGGATATATCGATATAACTTAGCATTATTGATGACATTGCCAATGGCTTGCACATCAGCCTGACCTGTCAGCATGATTTTCAAAGTATTAGGCAATTTTAGATGGACTTGCTGTAATAATTCATCACCTTTGAGGTTCGGCATAATATGATCGGAAATAATTACAGCAATCTCATATTCTTGAGCAGTCAACTCATCGATCAGCTCAAGTGCTTCCTCGCCACTTTCAGCAACTTCAATTAAATATTCATCTTCGAGTACTTTACTGATTTCAATTTCAAGGGTATCTAAAATGCTGGGCTCATCATCAACACATAAGATGGCTAATTTCTGAGGGTCACTATTTATATCCATAATGTGCTAAGCTAGTTTGAAGTAGATGAATAAGGGCTTTACTGTCCCAAGGCTTATTAATACAATAATCTAAATGAGAATGAATACAGGCTTTTTCTATTGCTTGTTGGTCTGCTTGGCCTGTGAGGACAATTTTAACCGTATTAGGGCGTTTTTGCTGAATTTCTAATAAAAGCTCATCACCACGCATTTGTGGCATTAACCAGTCTGTAATTACCACTTTTAATTCTGTTGCACTTTGTTCTAGTTCAGCCATAATTTCTAATGCTTCTTCTGCACTTTCAGCAAATTCATACACGTAGCGATCCCCAAAAGCGCGGTGTAACTCTGTTTCCAACGCTTCTAAAATGAGTACCTCGTCATCTACGCATAAAATGGCTGTATTTTGCATTATGGTTCCACAGCTTTAATCGGTAAATTGACTATAAATGAAGTGAGGCCTGCACGACTTTCCACTTCTATATTGCCAACATGCTTTTCAACAATTTTCTTTACAATCCCAAGTCCCATACCACTACCTTCACCCGCAGGTTTAGTAGTAAAAAATGGTTGAAATATTTTATATTTAATCTCATCAGGAATGCCTTTCCCAGTATCTGTCACTTTAACATAAACATAGTCACCGTCTACACCTGTTGCTAAAATTAACTGGCCTCTATAATCCATCGCTTGTAGCGCATTATGTACCAAATTTGACCACAGCTGATTTAACTCATCAGGGTAACACCAAATATTAGGAATTTCTTGATATTCACGTACAACTTCAACACCTTGCTTTAATTGATTATGATACAAGGTCAGCACAGTTTCAATGCCATCGATAATGTTTGCTTGGATTTTTTCTGATGACTGGTCATAACGTGCATAAGATTTTAATGCAAAAACAATTCTCCCTGCTCGTTCAGAAGCAGTTGAAATAGCATAAGCACTACGTTGCAAACTGGTTAATAAATAAGCCTGTTTTAACATTGACTCCCGTTCTTCGGAATGTAGTAATGGTAAAAACGGTATAATATCCTTATGAATACCAATATTTACCAATTTACTCGCAATGGGGTCAGGGTTGCTAATTTGATACTCAATTAATTGCTGAGTCAAATGCTTCTTAATCTTACGTTTTTCTTTGGTTGATAAAATAGACTCATGTTGTGCAGCACTGTCTAACAAAAGAAAGAAATCAACTTGTCTGTCTTCAGGTAAATCACTGAAAAATTTAGGCAACTCCCTCAGATCATGGCGTAGAAAGTCACTAATATTACCAATTGCTGACCGAATTGCTCCTAAAGGCGTATTAATTTCATGCGCAACCCCCGCGATCACTTGTCCCAATGCGGCCATTTTTTCAATCTGAATCAATTCTTCTTGCGTATTTTCTAAATGCTCTAATGTGATTTGCAATGCTTCTTTTTGTAAAATAATTTCTTCTTCATTTAACTTTTGCTCTGTGACATCTTGCACCAGAGAAAGCCATTGAATCACTTCGCCGTATTCATTAAATAGCGGGATATTATACCAAGTACAAATAATTTCACGTTGATCTTGTGTCACACTATCTAAGGTTTGTCGGATAGCGGTTTTATTTTTTTGTAGTTGGGAAATCGTGTCCAGCATTTGCTGCCGATCTTTTGCTGCCACTAAGTTGGAAACTTGCATGTGCATGGCTTGTTGTGGGCTATAAATAAATATTTGTTCAGCGGCAGGATTCCAGCTGGTAATTAACAGGTCAGTATTCCACTCAACGTAAGCCATTGGAATTTCTTGGGTAAAAGACAGCAATTTTTGGTACGTATAACGTAACGCTTGCTCTGTGCGTTCTCGCTCAACCACTTCTTGTACTAATTTTTCATTGGTTTGAACCACTTCCGTTTCAATGCGTTTATGCTCTAACACTTTCTGTTCTAAACGCCGATTGGTTTCTAGCAAAGCTTGAGTTCTTTCTGAAACTTTTTGTTCTAATAAATCAAAGTTTTGTTTAAGTTTTTCTGAAACATTATTAAAGGTGTGCGCGATTTGGCCAATTTCATCTTTATGTTCAGTTTGTATTTGAATGCCTAAATGCCCTTCCTCAATTTTTTGCATAGAGATTAATGTATGCTGCAGACGTTTAGTAATGCCGTTGACAACCATAAACATCACTAGCATCAGTACAAAAAAGGTAATCATATCAGTTAAAGCAATAAAAAACAGATAATCCTTGGTTGTTGTGAAAATATATTGTTTTTCATGCCCTGAAATAATGATCCATTCCAATGGCTTATAAGTTGAAAAATAGCCTAAATAGTCAATTTCAGCATTTTTTATCGTTATCAAGCCCTTTTTATGTTGTAACACATACTGCAAATTCACTTCAGGCAACGTTTGCAGAAAGCGAGAGGTGCTACTAAATACAATATTGCCTGACTGGTCAAAAATATGAATATAGCCATCTGTCGTTAAACTATGTAAAGTTAAATCTTGCCGAATTTTTTTAATTAATACTGATTGGGATGTGGTTTGATAGCTTGTATGGGTTTCAATCACATGCTGGGCGTGCTGCACTTGCTGTTCAAATAGTTTCATATTGAGATCATAGGTATATTGCTTAATAAACATATACCCTGTGATGCTCATAGGCAGGCCAAATAAAATCAATGCAATAAAGAAAAATAAATAAACCTTTGTTTTTAATCTCATATTCTATATATAACAGCTCTATGTTTTTAGTATTATTTTTAGATTGATAAGCATTATAAACTGATAATATTGCAGTTTTTAGGTTGTGACCTCAAGAAACACAGAAAAACAGATAAATTATTTTAAAATACCTTATCCTATAGAAACCACTTATAATATTAAATAGCACCCACTAGGCAGGCGTTGAGGTATTGATAAAAATGAAAGCGATTATTTTTTTATTACTTATTGTTGCTGCAGGCTTTGGATTTCCCTTATTATTTGAACAAGATGCTGGATTTGTCGTCATGAGCTGGCAAGCTTGGACAGTGAAAATGAGCCTTGCAACATTTGTCATCTTTTCTGTTATTGGTTTTGCTGTGCTATTTATTTTATTTAAAATATTGGGTTGGATTTGGGATTTACCACATCAATTACGGGTTAAAACTGCATTACATAAACAAAATAAAGCCCATCAAGGTTTAGGGTTAGGATATTTGAATTTATTGCAACAGCAGTGGGAACAAGCAGAAAAGCACTTATTAAAATCTCCTCAGTTCAGCATATTGCCTGCGTTACATTATGTGGGTGCTTCTTTTATCGCTTATCAAAAAGGCGACGCTGTACAAGCAGCAGATCATATAGATCATGCAAAGGCATTTTTAGATGGGCATGAGGCTGAAGTGGCTTTTTTCCAAGCAAAAATGTTACAGCAACAAGGCCAATTAGTATTAGCTGTTGAACAGGCTCAGCAAGCTTTAGAACATGCTCCTTACAAGCAAACTTATCTGTTATTAATCAGCTTGTATTTACAACTGGCAGATTGGCAGGCTTTACAAGAACTATTGCCTCAGTTGCGTAAGCAAAAAGCATTGGATGCAAATGAGTTGACAATATTAGAAACGAGAGTTCAAGCGATGTTGGCGCAGTAAATTGCAACAAGTTTAACGAGGCATTTAAGGACGTTTTAAAGTAACTAGGTTCTATTCACATAGTAAAACATGTTGATAGAACCTAGCACAATTATTAGAAATACGCGATAAGGTTAGGTTGATTCTTTTTCACGCGCAATCGCTCGATAACCAATGTCTTTGCGATAATACATGTTTGTCCAGCTGATTTTAGAAATAATATTGTAGGCTTTGTTTTGTGCTTCAGAAACAGAATGACCTAAAGCCGTCACGCATAATACACGCCCGCCGTCGGTGACAATTTCACCATCACGTCGATTTGTGCCTGCATGGAACACTTTACCATCCATACCATCAGCTTCTAATAAACCTTGAATGACATGACCTTTAGCATAACTGGTTGGGTAACCGCCTGCAGCTAATACCACACCTAAAGATGTACGCTCATCCCACTCTAAAGTGACTTGATCTAAACGTTTTTCAACAGCAGCCAAACATACTTCGACTAAATCTGATTTAAGGCGTAACATGATCGGTTGCGTTTCAGGATCACCAAATCGGCAGTTATATTCCAATACTTTTGGTGTGCCTTGGCTGTCAATCATTAAGCCTGCGTATAAAAAGCCTGTATAAGGATAGCCTTCTGCCGCCATGCCTTTTACAGTCGGCTCAATCACTTCTTTCATTACACGGTCGTGAATATCTTGAGTGACAACGGGGGCAGGAGAATACGCGCCCATACCACCCGTATTAGGCCCTTTATCGCCTTCATCACGTGGTTTGTGATCTTGTGAGCTTGCAAAGGCTTGAATATGTTCACCGTCTACGATGCAGATAAAGCTTGCTTCTTCACCTTCTAAAAATTCTTCGATAACAACACGTTGTCCCGCTTCACCAAAGATATTACCTTCTAACATATCCTTGATAGTATCTTCCGCTTCTTGCATATCATCGGTAATCACAACGCCTTTACCTGCTGCTAAGCCGTCTGCTTTAATTACAATTCTTTGCTTATCTGTAAAAGTATTATGTAAATAATCTAACGCTGTTTGCACATCCGTAAATGTACCGTATGCGGCTGTAGGAATATTGTGACGAATTAGAAAGTCTTTTGTGAATGTTTTAGAACCTTCTAATTGTGCGGCTTGCAAGCTAGGGCCAAAACATTTTAAGCCTGCTTGTTGGAATTCATCTACGATGCCAATGACGAGAGGTGCTTCAGGGCCAATAATAGTTAATTCAACCGCATTGTTTTGAGCGAATTCAATTAAACCCTGTACATCGTTGACATTAATATTGACGTTTTCTAATTTTGCTTCTAAAGCCGTACCTGCATTCCCCGGTGCGACAAATACTTTCTCAACCTGTGCTGATTGCGCTGCTTTCCATGCGAGTGCGTGTTCTCTACCACCACTACCGACAACTAATACGTTCATTGCTAATGCTGCCCATCTTCATCAAAACAATTGACCAAGTCTAGCATAATTTGTTTGGTGAATCGCCATTTTTGATAGGTTTTGGGTTATTTTAAAATTGAGTTTATATAAACCAATGGTTCGTATAGATTTATATTGACTCAACAATAACCCAGCTCTTGATAAGTTGAAAAAGCGCAAATGACTAACGTTGTTTAAGAATCACTAAAGTAATGTCATCGAAAATCTTTTGTTGACCAATATGTGCTCGAACATCTTCAATCACCGCTAATTGAATTTCTTTTGCATTACAATGCCATGCTTTACTAACCACATCACACAAGCGTTCTAAACCATAAAGTTGTTTGCTCATATTCTCAGCTTCAGTAATACCATCTGTATATAAAACCAAGCCATCACCGGGTTGTAATTCAATTTCGACATGGTTTAAAAAAGGCTCAATATCCGCTTCTAAGCCAATTGGAAACCCTAAATCAATCGTATCAATTCGTTCAATTTTTCCATCATGGCGAACTAACAGCACTTCCTCATGTTGGCCACTGACTTTAACTTTGCCTTTACAATAATCAACCAATGCGAGACTCAAGTTTTTATCCGAATCCATGCGTTTAATGTTTTCATAAATAGCACGATTTAAAATATTCAAACAGGTGTCTGGCGAACAAATATCATTAGCGAATAATGTACGAACCGACGTTTGCACCATCAACATTAATACACCACTGGCTAAGCCGTGCCCTGTCACATCACCAATCGCAATTTTAATATTATCCCGATATTGCAGCACGTCATAATAATCACCCCCGACTTCAGCTGCAGGCTGCATAAATCCACAGATTTCTAAATCATCAATATTTTGCAGCTCTTCTTCTTTTGGCAACACCATACGCTGTAATTCTTGACTGACTAGTAGCTCGGTGGACATGCGGACATTTTCTTCTTTTAAATAATCATTCAGAGTTTTGATTTCTTCATTGGCTTGCTCCAGTTCTTCAGTGCGTTCTTTAACCTTCATATCTAGGTTACGGAATAAATCACTTAATTGCCCTGCCATGCCTTTAAAGGTTCTGGATAATTTGCCAAATTCATCATGGCTTTGTACGGGTAGTTTTTGCCCCCATTCTCCCGTTGTCAATTGGTGTGCAAAACGTTGCATTCGTAATTTTTCATCAGCTTCATCAATATCTAACTTTTGGCACTCATTCAAAATAGGCACTAAACGGCAGTTAAGCCAGCGAACAAATAAAATGACAATAGAGGTTAAAAATATAATCGCCACCAACATACTAATGCCAATCATTTGATAAATAGGATATAGAATGGTTTTTTCTGGCAGAATGGCAGCAATCACCCAGTTTGTATTTGGAATATGCTGATGAGCGACATAGGTATCTTGATAAGTAAATAAGTTATCAAAAGAGTATTGCATTTTGCCCCAAATAGGTTGGAAGAAGGGGAGCTGGGTATAATGCGCCATGGCTTTGGCTTGTTCGGGCTGGTATGGATTGGCGAGCAAGTGGCCTTGTTTGCTAAACAGGACAAAATGTCCATCTTGGTTTAATACAGGTTCGTCCAACTTTTGAGTCAATGCCGTGACATTAACATCATATCCAGCTACTCCAATCAATTGATTATTTTCATCATAAAATGGTGCGAGCAAAGTTGACATCGCAATACCGTACCATGAGAAGGGTTCTGTCCAGTTAAGCTTGCCTGTTTCTACAGTATGTAAATAATATGCCTGATTTAAATAATTATCTTCCTGAAACAACTCAGCATAACGGATATTTGCGTAAGGCGGGCTTAATGATTGTCCGATTGCATTTGCCTCACCTTGGTCAACATAAAAATAAGGCCAAAACCCTTCTTGCTCTGAGATAATTTGATAAGGAGCTTGACCAAATCCCGCGCCAACTGCAAGTGGGGAACGTTCTAAAAAGAAATCAAAGGCGAGTTGTTTGTAGGCTTGAGGTGAATTGATGCCGAGTTTTTTTAATCTGAAGAGCGCGATAGACATATTTTTAGAGGCTTCTTCTAGTGTCCTCAGCTCTTTTTCCAGACTGAGCGACTGGATTTGCAGACGATTTTGTACTTCGGCTAAAGCATGTTTTTCTAAAGCCTGATAGAAATAATAGGATAAACCCAGTAAACCACTAAAAATGCCAATTAATAGAGAAAATAATAATTTTGCGCCAATTGTCTCTAAATTAAACCGAGACCACATAGCCTCAAAATACTGAGCTAAAGACAATTTAGCAAAATAAGTTGATCTAGGATTTATTGTTTGCCCTCTCATTACTTTGCCCCTCAGTACACCATAATTTTTGTTTTTATCTTTAACTTAAGTGTATCAAAAATATGGTTGTTGTCATCTATAAATAGTTCAATTTTTCAATTTAAAATATAAGTTCGCTTAAATCAGTTCAATTTTATATGTTTATTTTTGCAAGTTTTTTTGAAATATACACGATATTTATAAAAAATAGCAATTATATTTATTTATCTCCATTTACCTTTAAGAAATAGAGGACATTTAAAAAATGAGTAACTAATATAACATAAAAATACTATTTGTTCTTTTATAAAAAAATACAGGTATTTTGCAAAAAATATAACTTATGTTTAAAAAAAGCACTTTTTAGCATATTGTCTAAAAAAATAATATATGCAAATTGCGCCAAATCAAAGATATTATATGCAAATGATGCCAAACCGATAAACGCATGGTGAAAAACAGGTGTGATAGCGTTAGACTAAATAACGATAAAATCTTGCGCTTATAGGTAACCTTATGATTAAACTCAGCATTAATGGCTCTGAGTATCAACTCGACGTCGCGCCCGACACACCGCTTTTATGGGCAATCCGCGATCACGCGAAACTAACGGGTACTAAGTTTGGCTGTGGATCAGCATTATGTGGTGCTTGTACGGTTCATCTCGACGGCCAACCAATTCGCTCCTGTAGCACGCCTGTCTCTATTGCTGAAGGCAAAAATGTGACCACTATTGAAGGGATTGGCGAAACAAAAGAAGGTCAAGTAATACAGGAAGTTTGGGATGATGTAGTGCAATGTGGCTATTGCCAGTCAGGACAAATCATGAGTGCAGCTGCACTGTTAAAGGGCAATCCTAATCCTAGCGATACCGATATTGATAATGCGATGACGGGTAATGTCTGTCGTTGCAATACATACCATCGGGTTCGTAAAGGCATTCATGCTGCGGCAAAAAAATTAAGCTAAGGAGAGATTGTCATGAACGAAATACGCACTATTAACCGCCGTGACTTTCTTAAATTCGGTCTGGCGGCAGGTACAGGTTTAGCACTTGGGTTTCATATTCCTGCTCAAGCTTCAGAATCAACGGCAACGACTGCTACAGCGAATGCCACTTTTAGCCCTAACGCTTTTTTATATATTAATGCTGATAATACAGTCACTGTGATTTCTAAGCATTTGGAAATGGGACAAGGTGCTTATACAGGTTTAGCGACGATTGTTGCTGAAGAATTGGATGCAGCATGGGGGCAAGTCAAAGTTGTTGGTGCACCTGCGGATCATAAGCGTTATAACAATTTATTCTGGGGGCCAGCGCAAGGTACAGGTGGCAGTACAGCGATTGCCAATTCTTGGATGCAATTACGTCAAGCAGGGGCAGCCGCCCGAAGCATGTTAGTGTCAGCCGCAGCAGAACAATGGAAAGTGCCAGCCGCTGAAATTACGGTACAAGATGGCAAAGTCAGCCACGGCGACCAATCTACGACTTTCGGCGAATTAATCGAAGCTGCAAATAAACAAGCTGTACCCGCTGAACCCAAACTTAAAGACCCAGCCCAATTCCGTTTAATTGGTAAAAAATTACCACGTAAAGATACCAATGGCAAAGTTAATGGTACAGCGCAGTTTACTCAAGACGTACAATTGCCAGATATGTTAACCGCTGTGGTTAAGCATCCTCCCTTGTTTGGTGCAACGGTAAAATCTGTGGATGATACTGTCGCGCGTAAGATTGCTGGGGTTGAAGATGTGATTACTATTCCTTCTGGTGTGGCTGTGGTTGCTCAGGATTTCTGGACAGCGAAAAAAGCCCGTGATGTATTAGAGATTGAATGGGATGACTCCAAAGCATTTAAATTAAGCACTGATGATATTTTCAATCAATTCAGTGAATTATTAAATGGAAAAGGCGCAGTTGCCCGTGACGATGGTGACGCTGTTGCTGAGTTAGAAAAAGCTGAGCAAGTGATTACAGCAGACTACCGTTTTCCTTATCTCGCGCACGCTGCGATGGAACCATTAAATTGTGTGATTCATTATCGTGGTGATGAAGCAGAAGTGTGGAATGGCGAACAAATGCACACTTTAGATCAAGCCATGGTGGCGGGCGTTTTCGGTTTGCAGCCTGAAAAAGTCACAATCAATATGTTATATGCAGGCGGTTCATTCGGTCGCCGCGCCAATACAAAATCAGATTACTTAGTTGAAACGGCACATATCGCTAAAGCGTTGAAAAAACAAGTCCCTGTTAAATTGGTTTGGACGCGAGAAGATGATATGCAAGCGGGTTGGTATCGTCCTGCCAATATGCACCGTCTTAGTGCAACATTAGATGAAGACGGTATGCCAAAAGCATGGCAACATCAATTAGTCGGTCAATCGATTATTAAAGGTACGCCATTTGAACCAGCTATGATTAAAAATGGGGTTGACCATACTTCGGTCGAAGGCGCGAACAATTTACCATATCAAATCCCCAACTTATATGTTGATACACGTTCGCCAGAATTCGGTATACCTGTTCAATGGTGGCGTTCAGTCGGTTCAACCCATACCGCTTACAGTACTGAAACCTTTATCGATGAACTTGCAACTAAAGCAGGCAAAGACCCTGTGGAATATCGTTTGGCATTACTTAAAGATCACCCTCGCCATGCCGCTGTGTTGAAATTGGCAGCCGAAAAAGCCAACTGGGGTTCAGATGTCGCTGAAGGTAAAGGCCGTGGTGTTGCAGTACATGAATCGTTTAAGTCTTACGTGGCGATGGTTGCAGATGTCAGTGTTGACGGTAATAGTTTCAAAGTTGATAAAGTCGTGATTGCAGTGGATTGTGGTGTTGCGGTGAATCCTGATATTGTCAAAGCGCAAATGGAAGGTGGTATGGGCTTTGGTTTGGCAATGATTTTAAACAGTGAAATCACCTTGGATAAAGGACGTGTGGTGCAAAGTAATTATCATGATTACCTTGTGACGCGTATGTCGGATATGCCTGATGTTGAAGTGCATATTGTGCCATCAGCAGAAGCCCCAACAGGTGTCGGTGAGCCTGCAACGCCTGTGATTGCACCCGCAGTCGCCAATGCCTTAGCAGCTGCAACGGGTAAACGTTTTTATAACTTACCTGTTCGACAAGTTTAATTTTTAGAGTACATAGGGTGTGGTAAGCGATCAAATAACCGCACATATATTTGGTTGCAAGCCATTCATCCTATCTTTTTCCAAATATTGGCAGCTAGATAACTAAACGTTGCCCACCTTTTTAATATTATTTCCAATGACAGATATATCTTTTGGTACAGATCGCGAAATCATTACCACTGCAATCAACTGGATAAAAGCTCAACAGCGTGTTGCATTAGTCACGGTGGTTAAAACATGGGGATCATCACCCCGCCCTTGTGGCTCATTGATGGTCATGGGTGGCGATGGACAGTTTTCTGGTTCAGTGTCGGGTGGTTGTGTTGAAGACGATTTATTGGAACGATTCCGTACGGGCGAATTATCTGTAACCCATCCGATGTTAATTGACTATGGGGTCAAAGCGGGTGATGCGGCACGATTCGGCTTACCTTGTGGCGGACGTTTAGAGTTATTAATTGAGCCACTAGAACACGCTGCGCAAATGCAAACTCTATTATCAAAAATCGAAGCAGGCGAATTAATGCGGCGACAAGTTTGTCTGGATACAGGAGAAGTGTCATTACATCCCGCAAACAATATCCAAGAATTCAGCGCAGACGAACACAATATTAATCAAGTTTTTGGTTCAGCTTGGCAATTATTGTTAATCGGGGCAGGACAATTGGCACGTTATACAGCTCGAATCGCATTGATGTTGGGATATAGCGTCACCGTGTGTGATCCACGAGAGATGCAAGCAGACTGGCAAGAGCAAGGGGTGAACTTTATTACGACGATGCCTGATGATGCGGTACTTGAACTGGCAAACCATCCTCGTGCGGCTGTGATTACCTTAGCTCATGATCCCAAAATGGATGACATGGCCTTGATGGAAGCATTGAAAACTCAAGCGTTTTATATTGGTGCGTTGGGTTCGCGTAAAACCAGTGCTGCCCGTCGTGAACGCTTAACCCAGTTAGATTTAAACGAAACCCAAATTAATCGCCTACATGCCCCTGTCGGTTTAAGTATTGGCAGTAAAACCCCGCCTGAAATCGCTTTATCAATCATGGCTGGTATCACCGCTGTGCGCCGCCAAATCTCATGAATATTGTTGCTATCTTGCTGGCTGCAGGTCATGGTACACGTTTTGGTGGTGATAAGTTGTTGCATCCATTGCCAAGTGGCGAACCTATCGGTATTGCTTCGGCGCGAAAACTAATCACCGTATTTGAACATTGTATTGTCGTCGTGCGTGAAACAGATCAAGCATTGCAGCAAGCATTACGATCGCTTAACTGTCAAGTGGTTACACAATCGAACCCTGATGCGGGCATGGGTGACAATTTGGCTTTAGGCGTTGCTGCGAGTCAAAATGCTGATGGCTGGGTAGTTGCGTTGGGTGATATGCCTTGGATTCAAAACGATACGTTAAAACAAATTCGTCAAAATGTAGAAAATGGCGTACTCATCACCGCCCCCACATTTAACAATCAACGTGGCCATCCTGTTGGTTTTAATCAATGTTTTGGTCAACAATTATTAGCGTTGCAAGGTGATAGCGGCGCAAAGTCGATACTAAAAAATCACGATATACAATTATTGCCTGTCGATGATGCAGGGGTGTTGCGTGATGTGGATAGCAAAGCTGATTTAATTTAAGATTTTTCAACTTGAGTACCAAACTCGATAACCGCTTGATTCACCGTTTCCGAGGCATCACTGGTGGCATGATGTCCACAATCTGGAAGCACAGTTAATTGAGAATCAGGCAATATACTATGCAATCTTTCCGCATGAGCGACAGGAAACCAGATGTCTTTCTCACCCCATAAAATCAGGGTGGGACATTGAATAGTTTCCAATTTTTGTTGCACTTCAGTTAAAAAATTTGGCTCGCCCCGCTCTTGTTTCAACAGCTCGTTAATGCCAATTTTGGTGTCTTCAATTAATTTAGTGATGGCATTAGGGAAATGATAATACGGGTAAATATTTTGTTGAATCGCCTTTTTCAACTTTTCGACAGGTATTTTATGATGAGTTTGCGCATGACTCATTTTCACAACGTAGTAGATAACGGGATAAAACAACCGCGCCAAGCGTAATCGATCAGCAAAACGTACTAGCCCCAGAGGCATAATACCCAATAAATACATACCTAGATTTGGCATTTTTTTAGGGAAAATCGCGGCATCCACTACAATCAATTGGTCAATCAATTCAGGGGCTTGCTCAGCTACACCCAATGCAACTAAACCACCTAAAGATTCCCCAAGTAAAATCACAGGCTCATCAGAAACTTGTTTAATAAAATTGATGGTTTCAATGATTTGATGGCCAACGATTTCAGGTTTCGCAGGTTTGTCAGAAAAGCCTGACCCTTTGAAGTCTAAACAAATCACGCGAAAATGCTCAGCAAGTGGATCAATATTTTTATGCCACGCATAACTCCACAATCCCCAACCATGCAATAAAATCAAGGTTTTACCTTGGCCTTTTTCACCATAAGCAATATTAACCATTTGCTGATTTGCATCTTCAATTTGCGCGAATTGACAGCCTTTAGGGAATTGCTGTTGCCACCAGTGTTGCATTGTTTGATCTCATTGAGTTAAGTGCATCAAAAATGTGCAAAACGAATACTTAATACCAAGTATATAATGATATGTTTCAATCAGCCAATGAATAGCGCAATCAGTTGTTTGGCTGAAAATGTTAAACTACCATAACGCATTGATAACAATCCTAACTAAAGAGAGCACGATGGCTAAAGCACGTAATTCCAAATCTTTAAAATTAGCAGAGAAATTGATTTTTGCTGCATTTGGGGTGCTAAAAGAACACAATGGCGAATTGCAAGGCCGTAAAGTTATCGAAGAGGTCGGCAAACGGGTAGAATTGGATGGATGGGCAAAAGCCCGATATGAGAAATCAGGCCAAGTGCGCTGGAAATCTATTTTACAGTTTTATACCATCGATTGCCGAAAAGCAGGTTTTTTACTCAAAAATAATGGGATTTGGTATTTAACCCCTGAAGGTGAAGCCGCTTTAGAACTGGGGGAATCCAATTTATTGTTACAAGCTAATTATGCATATCAAGAATGGAAAGCCAGACAAACCATTGATGCAGTTGACGAGGAAGAGGGAAAAGAGGAGCAGGATCGTTCTAAAAAACTCAGTGAAGCCACTATTGATGAATATGAAGAAATTGCGATTGAGGGCTTAAAAGCATTTGTCGCTAACTTAAATCCGTATGAATTTCAAGATGTAGTGGCTGCTTTATTACGGGGCATGGGTTATTACACGCCATTTATTGCACCGAAAGGCAAAGATGGTGGTTTAGATGTGATTGCTTATCGTGATCCTTTGGGCACAGTCACGCCTAGAATGAAAGTCCAAATCAAACACCGAGAAACATCAGCGACTGTACAAGAAATTCGTCAGTTAATGGGTTTGTTGCAACGTGAAGGCGATGTCGGTATTTTTGTATCAACGGGTGGATTTACCGCAGATGCAAAGGCTACTGCTAGAAATTCACATGTACATGTTGAGCTGATTGATTTTGATCGCTTTATTGGTTTATGGCAGGATTTTTATGAAAAATTGCCCGATGAAGATAAAAAGCGTTTACCACTCACACCGATTTATTTTCTTGGACAATGATATTTTCCTACTGTTTCACATATTTTAATAGTGGCGCGTAAAATTGTTGAGCAATGAGCTTAAATGCCTCTTGCTCTACGGGTAAAGTCACATCATTGGCAAAACATAACTCATAATATGGATCAAGACATTCTCCCCGCGCATATTGCGAACCCTGCCAACTTTGAATGGCTGCTTGTAACGCTTTCTGTTCGCCTTTCTTAGGATTTTGTACTGTTTCTACAAATTTCATTGCACTTTCAGGAAAAAAGGCTAAAGGGTGCTTTAACCCATCCTGATAAATTTGCACCAACTGGGCTAAAATGTCATAACTATCCAGAACGGGACTGGCTTTAAATTGTTTATCTGTACCAATTAAAATGCTGTGTTTTGGTAAATCTTCTCGTTTCGCTGCATTTAACAATAAATGTTGTAGCCATAATTTAATAAAATCTTTAGCTTTCAATTTACTGCAACGATATTGTAATTGTTGTTTTTCCCATAAGTTGGGGAGATTACCAATTAACTGTACTCGATTCGGTAAATCAATAATCACGGATGCCGTATCTAATTTTTTTTGCTGGCTATATTCTTGAATAGATTCGATAAAAGATTCTGCTTGTACTTGCAATTGACTATAAATATGCTCACCCACTTCACCATAAGGCAATTGACCTGTTGCACGAATAATAGGTTGAAATTCGTTTAAATCATGTTGCAAAAAACCTTTCTCAACCAATAAATTACCCAAAAGATAACGGGTTAAAAAGTCTAATTCGAATGGTTCACTTTCTTCAATAAAACCTTCTGCTTGTGGCAACAAAATGCCTAGACCATGTCTTAATAAATATTTGGTTGGATGGGTGAAAAAACGAATCAGTTGCTCTAATTCCAAAGTTGTGATTTCAGTCGGATGCAAAGGCATTTCAATGAATGGGCGGTACAATTCACGTTCCCCAAACATAGAGTGACTGGCGGTACAATATTCATTGGAATAACTAAATAGTTTTTGATGCTCACCACTAAAATATTTAGGGCTAAATGCTTGTAATGGATGATGAGTAATAATTTCGTCTAAAATTGCATTTTTTGGATGTTTAAAACCTTTTTGCACATAATCTAATAATTCACTAACTAAAACAGAAGGAGGCAATTCGCTGTTATCATTAATATTATGGCCGATATAACTGATATAAAAACATTGGCGAGAAGACAGCAAAGCTTCTAAAAATAAATAGCGGTCATTGTTACGACGAGAACGGTCGCCACGTAGCGGATAATGGTTAATCAAATCAAAACTTAAAGGTTGATTGCCGCGAGGATAATCATTGTCATTCATACCCAATAAACACACAACCTTAAATGGAATACTACGCATAGGCAGCAATGCACAAAATGTCATACCACCTGTTAAAAAATGTAAAGGAGAAGGTTCAGCATCCAAATATTGTTTTAAATACGCAAAAATTACACTAAAGCTAACAGGTTGATTAAAACCCGCCAATTGCGATTCGCCAGTGCCTTCCAAATTAACCAAGCGATCTAGCACATTCCTAATTTGCTGTAATTGGGATAAGGTTTCTTCGTTGCTGAAAATAAACTGTTCAACTAAATCAAGAATAAATGTACGCCATTCTAATAAAGTACGATCAGTTTCCAGAATATCGACGGTCGTAAATAAAGTTTCCATAAAATGGATAAAACGACCTAAAATTAAACCATCGCTACCTTCAATATCATCATAAGGTAATAAGCCAGAAAATAAATATTCATTCTGTGCAGGTAACACATAGCCGATTAACATTTTTTGCAAACCTTCGCGCCATGTATTGTCTTTATAAGCTGGCAGCTCCATGTTTTCACGGCTTTTGGCATCAACCCCCCAACGAATATTGGTCTCAATCACCCAGTGTCGAATTAAGGCTAAATCTGCAGAAGTGAGCTTAAATTGACGTTGAATCGGAACATGATCCAAAACTGCTAAAACTTCATTCACACCAAACCGACTTTGACAAAGTTCTAAAATAGCAAAAAATGCATCAATCAAAATGCTTTCATTGCGCAAACTACGATCTGTAATACTGAATGGAATCTTAGCTTTATCATCAACCACCGTACCAAAAACAGCTTCAATAAACGGTACATATTTCTCCACATTGGGCATCATCACCACAATGTCTTTTGGCAAAAGGTTTTTATCTTGGTCAAATAGATTTAATAATTGGTCATATAAAACTTCCACTTCGCGCATTGGGCTGTGACAAACATGTATTTGTAATGATTTGTCTTTTTGTCCAATCCACATTGCTGGTATATCAAGCCCACGTTCACGCAAATGTAAAATATCCGCTTGGATTGTAGTTAATAAATTGGATTCGGGTATTTCAATAAATTTCGGATAGGTTTTTGCTTGTTCATCAGATAACTCAAGTAACAGTTTTGAAAAATCACGACCCAATTTACCCATAGAAGCCAGTAAACTATTACCCTTTTCAAAATACAAAGTTTCAGGGGCAACAGGTTTTCCATCTTCCACACTTTGATGCGCAATTTCACTATCAGACACAATGTCGCCCCAATATTCTTGGCACGGATTAAATAGGAAAAAATGGATGTCTGTCCATTGGCTTAATTGGGTGAACACTTCGATGTAAAAAGGCGGCAATGCGGCAATACCAAACACACTGATTCGGCTGGGTAATTTTTGCTGTAAATTCAGAGGTAAACCATTACTTAATTTATGGAATAGCTGGCTGCGTAATTTAGCTTTATGTTGAGTATGCCCATAATATTGATTCAACACCCGCCACAATGAAGCTTGCCAATTAGCCTGTCGATCCATGCCCAATACTCGAGGCTGCAAATCGTTTTCCCAATCACGAATCCAGTGCGGCCGATACACAACATATTGGTCATATAAATTCGCCAGTCGCCATGCCAGCTGAAATTGTTTATTGCCTGTTTTATCGTCTTGTAAATAATTGTTAATTTCTTGAAATTGTGGATTTTGCTTATTTTGTGACAATATGGTCATAAAGCTCCATAAAATCACTTCTCGCTTATAATAAGACTGTTCTGGTAAATTATCCAAACTCCAATACATCAACTTCCATAACATACTGTCTGGAAAAGGATATTCTATATTTGCGGTAATCCCTAAATGTTGCGCCAGCGTCATCGATAACCAGCGTTCCATGCCTTTACTTTGAACAATAATATATTCTTTTGCAAATGGGTCATTCAGTGGCTGTTGTTTGATTTTATTGGCCAATTCTTTGGCTAATACTTCAATATGATTACTGTGATAAAAATGTAGCATGAAAAGAATTATGACATGGATTAGATGCTAATTTCGTTTTTTTATTTTGTAATATGTTAGAAATGTATGATTTGTTATGTATAACTGTGGAAAAAGAGAAAATATGGCAGGATATTAGGCATAGTGCAGTGCTACGGATTTTAATTGTAACACTGCATTTGCTTGCTGGTTAATCAGCAGGACAGGCAGGACAACCCCCTGTATTCGCTTGGCAAGCTGGGGCTGGCTTGTTTTTGAAATCAGTCTCATACCAGCCGCCGCCTTTTAACTGAAAACCACCCGCAGAAATGAGTTTACGCAAAGTGTCTTTATTGCACTTGGGGCAAGTGGTTAATGGCTCATCACTCATTTTTTGCATTTTTTCCATTGTGTGGCCACAGTCTTCACAAGCGTACTCATAAATAGGCATCGGCATTATCCTCGTTATTGCATTAATAAATAGTTTGTTTTAAAGCGTACAATTTTGCCATCCTAGATAAGGACAGCCTAAATAAAATCAAGCACTTTGTTTATAAAATGCTATATTCGATACGAATTAAATTAAAAAATACTCACCTTTGATAATAGCATATTTCTCCACGCTAATCTCATGGCTTGTATTGAGTGCTGGTAAATTGTAAAGTAACGGTGTTTCTCACTCTTGTACAAAGGAATATAGCGATGTCTGATGCAGAAAAACCTGTTTATATAATCGTAAAAGGACGTTTATTGGAAACCATTGAAAATAAGGTGAATGCTAAAATCAAAGAAGGCTACGTACCACAATGCCCTTTGATCTTATCCTCTGGTGGCGAAGCGGATTATATTCAGCCGATGATCTTAAAAGAATTTGCAAAATCCTAATTTTTAAGGTAATAATTTATATACTGGCTTTTGATAAAACTTGAAACTCAAATGCTTGCCCTAATACTTTTAGTCAACATCGTTTGACGAGACCGCACGGAAACTGTGCACAGATAAGTTGTGAGATTCAGCCTTATGGCAAAAACACCCGACAAGATTGATGAGCGTGCTCAATATTTACTCAAGCTTTTGGTTAATAAATATATCAAAGAAGGCTTGCCTGTTGGTTCTCGCACCTTAGCTAAAGAATTTGATATGGATTTAAGTTCTGCCACGATTCGTAATATTATGGCTGACCTAGAAGACATGGGGCTGGTTCGTTCGCCACATACCTCGGCGGGACGGATTCCAACCGTATTGGGTTATCGTTTATTTGTTGATTCATTGTTACAAGTGAAGCCGCTGAAAAGTAGTGAAATTCAAGTAATTAGGACACAATTAGCACAAGCGCAACAAAGTGAACAAGAATTATTAACCCAAACCTCCAGCCTGCTGTCTGAAATCACTCATCTTGCCAGTGTTGTGATGCTCCCCCGCCGATTGTGCAACACCTTACGTCATGTAGAGTTTTTACCGCTATCGGATAAACGCGTATTAGTGATTTTAGTGGTCAACGACCATGAAGTACAAAATAAGATTATTCAGACCTCACGTCAATATTCCGCCTCAGAACTTGAACAAACTGCAAATTACTTAAATAATGCTTTTATTGGCAAAGACTTAAATGCCGTGCGCGATCAAATTACCAATGAAATGCAAGAAGCACGTGAATCAATGGATAAGTTGATGCAAGCCGTGATCGAAATGACAACCCAAGTATTTCCTGATAAAGCCGACTCTAAAGGTGATTACGTCATGAGTGGGCAAACCAATTTGATGGATATTGTGGATTTGTCCGATATTGAGAAATTGCGCCATTTATTTTCTGCATTTAATCAAAAACATGATATTTTACAATTATTCGACCAAGTGATTGATAGTCAAGGGCTACAGATTTTTATTGGTGAAGAATCAGGTTATAAAGTGTTGGGAGACTGTAGTGTGGTGACTTCGCCTTACGTCGTAAATGGTGAAACCATCGGGGTGTTAGGTGTGATTGGCCCCACACGCATGGCATATGAGCATATTATTCCTGTAGTCGATTTAACTGCTAAATTACTGGGTTCTGCACTCAATCATTAGCTATGAAAATATTACATACTTCTGATTGGCATTTAGGCAAAAAATTAGGCCATATTTCACGTTTAGCTGAACAACAGCGTGTTTTACAAGAAATCTGTGATATTGTAGATCAGCAGTCTGTTGATGCAGTGATTATTGCTGGTGATTTATTTGATACGTTTAACCCGCCTGTTGAAGCCATTGAATTATTTTACAGCACACTAAAAAAGCTGGGTAATCAAGGTAAAAGGCCTGTTATCGCCATTGCAGGTAATCATGATTCTCCTGACCGTATTGAAGCCCCTCACGCTTTAGCCCATGAAAGTGGCATTATTTTTGTTGGCTATCCTCATACGCATATTCCTACTTTTTCAACCTATCAAGGCTTTGAAGTTGAGCAATCAGAACAAGGCTTTATTAAAATTACCTTGCCGAATAAAAATCCACTTTGTTTATTATTAACTGCATTTGCTAATGAATTCCGTTTAAAAACCTATTTAAACCCAGACAATTCTAAACAGTCTGTGCGTAATATGCTTGCTCAATCATGGCAACAGCTTGCGGATCAGCATTGTAGTGAAGAAAGTATTAATTTATTAATCAGTCATTTATTGATGTACCAATCGGCTAAACATCCACTACAAGAGCCTGATAATGAAAAGCCCATTGAACAAATTTCAGAGCCTGTTTTCACTAATAATTTACCTCCGCAATTAGATTATGTGGCTTTAGGTCATTTACATCGATTTCAAACCATCGAGAACCTGATATGTCCTGTGGTGTATAGTGGTAGCCCACTGGCCTATAGCTTTTCTGAATCTTTTCAGAAGAAATATGTGATTTTGCTAGAATTTGACCAAAATAAGCAGTTAGAGATCAAACCTATAGAGCTTAAAACACCGAAAAAATTGATTCGAAAACGTTTTATGCAAGTCAAAGAAGCAGTGAAATGGTTAAAAACCCAGCAAAATATGATTGTTGAACTAACGATACAAACCGAACAATATTTAACCGCTAAAGATAGAAAAGCTCTGCATGATGCATATGATGACTTATTTGTGATTCCAGATGTACAAAGTACAGATTTATTCGATCAAGCTCAAAATAAAACCAAACATATTTTAGAAAATTTTCATAACATGGATCATTTGTTTATGAGCTATTTTCATACAAAACATGGGCAAACACCAAATAAAGATATTTTAGACTTATTTTCGGAATTATTAGCAGGAGAGCAACATGATTCCAATTAAGTTAATTATTGAGGGTTTGTATTCATATCAAAAAAAGCAAGTAATTGAATTTGAAAAGCTAACTTCTGCTAAATTGTTTGGTATTTTCGGTGCAGTTGGTAGTGGTAAAACTACGATTTTAGAAGCAATTTCTCTGGCTTTATACGGCGAATGTGAAAAATTAGGCAAGCGCAATATTAGTTATAATCTGATGAACTTGAAAGTCGATAATTTGTATATTGAATATGAGTTTAAAACTTTTTCCAATGAATATTATAAATTTATTGCTCAAGCTAAGCGAAAAAAGGTTTTTTCTGAGGTTTCAGGGCTAAAACGTGCTGCTTATCAAAAAATAAACAAAGAATGGAAACCTATTAAGACCACCAGTGCTACCGAATTATTAGGTTTAAGCTACGATTATTTCAAACGCACCATTATTGTACCCCAAGGTAAATTCCAAGAATTCCTACAGTTAGCTCCAAAAGATCGTACGACCATGCTAAAAGATATTTTTGGGTTACAGCGATTTGATTTATATGATAAGGCTGCAGATTTAGATAAAGCCAATAAAACTAAATTAAACCAAATTCAAGGGCAATTGACACATTTAGCAGAAGTGGATGACAAATATATTTTGACACAAAAGCAAGCATTGATCGAGTTAAAACAAGCATTAACTGCAACTTCAGAGCAGTTAGCACAAGAGCAAAAGCAGTTCCAGCAGCAGCAAACCCTACAAACACTTTTCTTAGATATTCAGCAGCAAAAACAGATTTTACAAGGTTTATTAGCTAAAATAACAGAATTTGAAATATTAGAGCAAAAAATCACTCAATATGAAATATGTTATAAACAATTCTCTGTATTGCTCAGTCAACAAAATAGTAAACAGCAAGAACTTAATCAATTGACTCAGCAATTAGAAAATTTACAAAAAATGTTAGTTGCAGCAGAAAACCAGTCAGATCAAGCACAACAAGTTGTTAATCAAGCACAAAATGAGATTGAACAATTACAACGAACCCGCGATGAATTACAAAAAGCATTGCCCGATATTACACTATTAGGTGAGGTTAAAATTTGGCTACAGAAAAGGCAGAACTTACAACAACAAGCAGCTCATTATCAAAGCCAGTTACATTCATTGCAGCAAGGTATTGCGGAAATTGAGCAACAAAAATATAAAATAATATCTGAACAATTACAGCATTATACTCAAGATGATTGGCAAAATTTGGACTTTCAACAATTATTGAATCAAGTGCAAATTCAAATACAACAATTTGAGTCACAATTATTAGATATTGAGCAAAATATCAATGAATTATCGATTAAAGCTAAATTAGAAGAACATGCACAGAATTTACATGCAGGTCAGGCTTGCCCATTGTGTGGCTCAATAAAACATCCAAAACCTTTGCAACAAACTAATATCATAGCAGAATTAAGCACTTACCAACAACAAAAACAAACCATTCAACAACATATTAGATTTTGTCGGCAGCAGCAAACTTATTTGCAAGCACTCGCAACAAAATTACAGTTACAACAGCAACATATTCAGCAAAATCAACAGTATTATACAGAATCGCAAAATAGCTTAGCAGAACATGAAAAGCAATTTATATGGCCTGATTTCCGACAATTGTCTGAATCTGAAATTGAGCAACAATATAGCCAATCAAAACAGATGCAGCAGCAGATTGCACAATTACAAAAAAAGCTAGATACACAATCTAATACTTTGCATTCGGCTCAAAACCAATTTTCTGTCCAACAAAACCAATCAAATCAATTACAAGGCCAGATCAATAGCTTAAAAAACTATGAGCAAAACTATCAAACTCAACTGCAAATATTAGATCAACAGATCACCCAAGCTTTGCAACAAACTGACTATCAATCTGTTGAGCAAGTTAAGCATATTTTATCTGAAGATTTAAAAATTGATGTGGAACGTGCCAAAATAAATCAGTTTAATCAACAATTACATACAGTTCAACAGCATTTGCATACATTACAAGTTAAGACTCAAGATCAACAATTTGACCCAGAACAGTTTGAGCTATCAAAACAAAATGTCGTCGAATTAGAAAATAGACTTGAACAGCACAAGAAAAACATTATTACCCTTGAACATACAATTCAGCAATTACAAATAGATTGGCAGAAAAAACAGAAATTGCAAATCGAACTAGGCGAATTAGAAGCACGAGCACACAATATTGATACGTTGAAAAAGCTATTTCATGGTAGTGGTTTTGTGAATTATGTATCTACCGTTTTTTTACAAGATTTGGTTAATGCCGCAAATGATCGGTTTATTCGTTTAACCGAGCAAAAACTACGTTTAGAATTGAATGATAAAAATGAGTTTGAAGTAAGAGATTATATGAATGACGGACAGTTGCGTAGTGTTAAGACTCTGTCTGGTGGGCAAATTTTTCAAGCTTCTTTATCTTTAGCATTGGCTTTATCCGATAGTATTCAGAAAACCACTCAAACGACACAAAACTTCTTTTTCCTAGATGAAGGCTTTGGCTCGCAAGATAAAGAGTCTTTACAATTAGTGTTTGATACCTTGAAATCTCTAAGACATGAAAATAAAGTAGTAGGTATTATTTCCCATGTGGATGATTTAAAACAGGAATTAGATTATTATCTCACCGTTAAAAATACTGATAAACGTGGCAGCATTGTAGCCTATCATTGGGGATAACTTCCTTGTTTATCTTAATTAAGCAGAGCCTTTAATACTGGTTTTCAATGGCTCGAATAAACGCCCATTGCCACTAAAAAAACGAGAAAAGCCTTCATAATATTCTAAGCGTAAGACTTGAATTGTAACAATCGCGCCTTCTAGTAAAATAATGATAATATTACCTAAAATCGCCATAAACCAGTATTCTAAACTGCTTTCTCCCATCATATTGGCCAAAATCACAATTGCAATGGCTAACACAATATGATTTATACTAAAGGCTGCTACCCGTAGAAATGATAGTGTATTTGTTAAATAGTTGATTAAAGCTTCTAAACCTCCAACCAAAGTCACTAAAATCTGTTCCCCAATTGGCAGTTTATTTTTATGCCATTTATAAGCTAAAATAAGAGATAAAGGTAAAATAATTGAAAACTGTTGTAATTGACTAAAATCACTGGTTTCCACCCACATTTTTAATGAGAAAAAGCCACCTAAATATAACATAATGCCCGCTAAACCATTGTTATTAAATATAGCTTCAGTATGATGGCCAAGCCGCCAGTTATTCATTGCCTTCAGCAAGGTCATCACCAAAATAAACCCAATGCCCCAATACAAAGCAATTTGCAATATATAAAACGGTTGATGTAATGGCGAAATCCACAGTGTGGGAATAATTGTATCTTCGATTCCAAATACACTGCCATACAAAAAGCCAAACATAACTGAAAATATCCCAGCAATCATAAAAAATAGGCTAAATGGTTTCAATTTATCACGCATCAACCAGCCAAAGCCTGCAATAACTGCCCCTTGGCCAACATCGCCAAATATCACTCCAAACATCAATAAAAACATCACCATAAATAGGGAAGTTGGGTCAAACTCACCATAACGTGGAATGCCATAGCTCTGCATCAATGATTGATACATTTGTACAAAGTTGGACTGACGCATGAGGGAGGGGACTTGGGCACGTTCTTCAGGTAGGGGCTGACGGCTATCCAGTACATAAGGACAATTCAATTTTTGTGCTAAAAAGCCCTCCAATGCAATTAAATCCTCCCGAGGAATCCAGCCTGTAATTACACTTAATTCACCATGACCACGCACTTTGTCAGCTATCATGGCATAGGGAGCTGCTTGGTGTAACAAGGCATAAGCTTGGGCTAAGATATCTTGATATTGCTCACCCATTTGTAAGAATTGTCGATGAACAGTATGAAGTTCTTTTTTTAGCTGCTTCAACTTCTGGGTTAGTTCATCATGAATTTGTTTTGGGCAGTTATGAAATTCCAAGGGTAGTTGTAACGGGTGAAATTCTGCATAATTTAAGACCATAGAAATCTGATTTGCATGATCTAAAGACCCAGCCACAATACAATAAGCTGTTTCATCAACACGGTGAAATACATTAACAAAATGGTGTGCTTTAGCAGCTGCCTCAGTAAGTTTTTGCAAATGACTTGCTTTAACAATCCCAATGTGTAAATTTAAAAAACACTTGTTTTTATGCAATAAACCTAAATCAATATCTAAATTTAAAAATTTCTCTAAGGTGGCTAATAACTGCTCTGAGTCTGTTTGTTGCCCAGTTAGTTGGTGTTGTCTCTCTTCTAGTACAGATATTTGTTGTGATATGACACTTAATTGTTTGTCAATATTTGTCAAATCAGTAATTGCAATAGTTTTGTATGGATATATTTGCTTTGGTGCTGTAAAAGGCAAATGGTATAAAATATTATCTAAGTGATTTCGAGCATTATAAAAAGCTGCTTGAAAACCCTGTTCTAAGTGGTGAGATGAAGGTTCAATCAATTCAGGCTCTAGTTGTTCAGTATTTAATACACCAAAATCAGCTAAAATCTGTGCGGCTGGTTGCGTATCCTCAGACAGGAGCTTGAGGTAGATGCGTTGCATAGAAACAGGTTGAAACATAGATCACCTCAAATCATTAAAATCATAGAGTGAGCATCAGTTGCACCGAGAATTACCCTTGAATTTAGGTGTAAATATTTGCCTTTAATAATAGATAAAACCCGCCACATTTGTAGTTCATACAGCAAAACAAATGCCACCACTTTTTTATCATAAAATTGTGCTAAAACAAAGTATATCAGGCTATTTGCATCAATTCTTCGCTGTATTTATATTCAAAATTGTAAGGTTTTTTAACATTATTTGTTATAACACATAAATATTTACACAATACAATCATTTTTTCTATACTTTTTAGCCTTAGTAATTTTTGCAGCAAAGTATGGTTCACTGTGACATATTTGGCTCAAATTAATAAATAGTAAGTTTTGATAAATGATAGCTAAATTGATTGGCTCTTATCTATATCTAATAACTGATTTTCAACTATTAGCAGCACTTTATTTTTAATAGTGAGCCATAGATGGCCTTATCATTATTAAAAAGGGTAATAGATTTGTATGGAAAATTGATAGAGATAATAGGTTGAACGGATAGATGAGGTCACTATTTGGATATAACTAGGGAAATTAATAAAGATGAAACTCAAATAGGTGAGATAATTGCTGTAAAAAACAGTAGAAAAAGAGCATTAAAAATTCTTGTATCTAAAAAATAGAAATATAGAGTTTAATACTTACCTTAAAGTCTACAACTTCCAAAATTTTCACTTCAGAACTAAACGAATGCTCTTACTACTTGCAACAGTACAGTATATTTATATGTACCTGCCGATTATGTCCTTGGAATATAATGTCTTACTTTAAGCTCTGCTGCTAATGCTTTTAAGCTAAGAGGGTTTGTTGTATTAAGTTGTTTTCTTGAATCTACACTCTGTGCAAACTCATAAAAGCACAACTCATCTTCAACTTCATTACGACCAATACGAAGAAAGCATAGCAATAAAGGTACAGCAATCATTAATAATACAAAGTAAATGGCAAGACCTACCATAATGCTCATGGTGATACTCCTAGAAAGATAGGTTGATGAAACAAATTGTAATATTTACTTTAAAAGTATTAATTACAAAAGGATAAATAGTTTAGCTTCTATCAACTCGCGCCATAATATACTGTAATTATTATGTAATTTAGACTATTTGATATAGTCTTTTTATTCCCTTCCCATGTAGTAAAGATTATATGCATGGCTAGAAACTATTCTTTATTCTAGTCGATAAGTGGTATGTAATACAGATTTTTCGTTAATTTCAGTTAAATAAACAAGGTAATTAAATCATTATATAATAATCCAATTTTATTGGAAATGGTTGTGTAACAAAGGCTGATAATACTATTACTTTAATTTTTATAATAACCATAAAGATTTTGCTTTTAACTAAAGAGGAAATTTATGTGTAAAATAATATTTTTATAGAATATAGAAATACACTATAAACCAATAATATTTATATATAAAACAACATACTATATAATTAAGATACCCCTATCAACTGAGAATGTAGTAACATAAGAAATAGCTCAGAATCACTTAACAGGAACTCCCTTTATGAAACTACTACATCTTTTTATATTCATAATAAGCTTGTATTGGCTTAATGTTGGGCAAGCTGTTGCTTCAGAACAGGATGAGACTGTCGGTAGTTGTAGTATGGCCTTACAGGAAAAGAGGTTAATTGAAAATCTTGATTTGGAGCAGTCCGAAGAGCAAATTTTAATAGAGCAAGCCACCCGCTTACAAGCACAAGGATACTATGCTGCATCTATTAAAGTATTAAGATATTTAGTGGGCACGAAAGCAGACAATTTATCTTCTGAACAAAAAATATTACTACATAGTCGTTTAGGTGATGCCTATCTTGCGATTCAACAATTAGACAATGCGCAAACCGAAATTGAAATCAGTTTAGAATTAGCGCAACAAACTCAACACCCTAGTTTGCTTGCACATGTTTATAATAATTTAGGCAATTTTCATGGTGTGAAAAAGCAATATGATTTGGCGCAAGATGCCTACGACCAAGCTATTACATTGGCTCGCGAACAACAGGATGAAACACTCTATAGCCAAGCCTTGGCAAATAAAGTACGGGCTTACATAAAACAAAAAGCCATTCCACAAAGCATTGAAACTTTAAAAACGGCATTAGCGCATACACAAACCCAATTTAACGACTCAACTAAAACTTTTAGATTATTGTCATTAGGTCAATTAGGTTTGACGATTCATAAATCCGCACCAGAAAGTCAAACATTGGTTTATGGCATTCTACAACAAGCCTTGAAACTCGCAGCAAATGCCGATGACAAACGCTTAACCGCTTATGCTCGTGGCTATCTTGGCCAATTATATGAGCAGTCAAAACGCTATCAAGAAGCGATGTCTTTAACCCATCAAGCAATCTTTTTATCTCAAGAAATGCCTGATTTGCAGTATCGTTGGGAATGGCAACGTGGCCGCATTCTTATAGCTCAAAATGATATTGATGGCGCGTTAGAAGCCTATCGCCGTGCCTTAGAATATTTACAGCCAATTCGTTCTGGTTTATCCAATGGCCAACGTGATGTCAGCAGTGTGTTTTTAGAGCGTATTCGCCCTGTTTATTTTGGTTTATCTGATGTGTTATTGCGTAAAGCTGCTTTAACCTCTGATGAAACTGAGAAGCAAGAATTTTTGTCTCAAGCAATTGATACAGTAGAAAAACTTAAAGTGGCAGAATTACAAGATTATTTCCAAGATGAATGTGTCACTGCTAAGGAATTAACTCCTGTTGAAGTTGAAAAATCCCATTTAAAAAATACTGCTGTTTTCTACCCTGTTTTATTACCAGAGCGCACAGAATTATTATTAAGTGTTTATGAGAAAATTTACCAAGTTTCAGTACCTGTTGACTTGGAAACGATGCAACAAGCCATTGTCGATTTTCAGCAAAACCTGCAAATTAAAACCCGCCGTAGTTATTTACGCCAATCTTGGAAGTTATATGACTGGTTAATTAGACCGTTGGAAAGTTTGTTAAATCAACATGAAATTAATACATTGGTTTTTATTCCTGATGGTGCGTTGCGTATGATTCCATTAGGGGCGTTGCATGACAAAAAACAGTTCTTAATTGATAAATACGCGATTGCGACTACGCCGAGTTTAGATTTAACCACACCTAGTCCATTGCCTCGTAACAATTTAAGTATTCTGTTGAATGGCTTATCTGAAAGTGTACAAGGATTCGCAGCATTACCTAACGTACCAGATGAAATTAGCAATATTCGCGGTTTATTTAGACAAAGTTCAGTATTAATGGATGAAGCGTTTTCAATTACCAAGGTCAATGACTCGTTACAAGAAATGCCTTTTGTGATTATCCACATTGCATCACATGGTCAATTCAGTCCTAATCCAAAAGACACATTCTTATTAACTTATGACGATAAAATCACCATGGACAGATTAGAACGGATGTTATCATTTAGTGAGTTTAGAGAAAGCACGGTTGAATTATTGACTCTCAGTGCATGTCAAACAGCGGTAGGCGATGAACGTGCGGCATTAGGCTTAGCAGGGGTTGCAATTAAAGCAGGAGCACGTAGTGCATTAGCCAGTTTATGGTTTGTGAATGATTCCGCGACAGCATTATTGGTCACAGAGTTTTATAAGCATATGCAAGATACCAGCATTACGAAAGCCGAAGCGTTGCGCCGTTCACAAGCTGCATTGGCTAAACAACGTGATTTCCGTCACCCTGTATTCTGGGCACCGTTCTTATTAATCGGTAATTGGCTCTAAACTAAAAAGGCTGCTCATTCATTTAGAATTGGCAGCCTTCTTTTTTTACAATGTTCTTCAATCAGATTTAAGTATCAAGCAAAAACACTTCATATCAATGAGCTGAAAAAACGTAATTAAACTATTTAAAGGAAAGATATTTCTTTAAGGAGCGCGTACAAATATTGAGTCGTGCCCCTAAATATAAACTACTTATCTATTTTTTTCTTCTGCGTACATTTGAACCATAGCCTCATACCCACCACGTAAAATAGCAGCATCTTCTTCGTTAACAGATTGAGACTTCAACTCAACATACATTTTTAATGCTGGAATACCCTCATCTTCCGTCTTTGCTTCTAATACCGCTTTTGCTGCAGCTTGTAGTGCTTGATCTTCAGATTCTGCATCTTTTTCTATATGTCCCATCAAAAACGACATTTTTTGCATTGGCTCTAGTGCTTCTTCTACAGCTTGTTCTGCGTCTGCTTTTGCTGCTGCTTCAGCTGCTGCTTGTGCCGCTGCGGCTTCGTCTGCATAAGAAGTTAAAGGAAAACTTAATGCAGCACTTAGTACAATCGCTAATGGTAATTTAGACATAAATTTGCTCCTAATTTGGACTCGCGGGATCAGTTATAATTATCGATGAACAGCACACAATTATCAATGTCCTATATACTGTTCAAGACGGTCAGCACTTGATATGACATCATAAAGCAATTAGCATTCCTGTTTAAAAATTATCATAATAACCTGGAATACTTTGCTCAAGTAAAATATCTGCTTTTTTCCCTACACCACCTAAACCTTTTAAGTGGAATTGCACAAAAATACCATTAACAAAATCGCTGTTATTTACATCTGTTAAATAGCGACGGGCAACAACACGCATCGCCCAACAGCAAGAGTCATATTCAACCCCAACAAATGTTTCTAATTCTGTACTGTGTAAAATTGACTGATTCCACCGCCCTAAAATACGCCAGTTTCGGTTTAAAGCCCAGTGAAAAGAAACGTCTGTTTGCTCTAATTGGTCATCACGCAAGCGGTAAGCAAGGTTTAATATACGTTTTTTATTTTCATCATGATAGCGGGCACGAACCACCGCATATTCATTTTTATCGCTATGAGGATTCCAGCGCATCGTTGTCGATAATTTCCAAGAATCTGATACTTGGCTAGATATTTCACCAATTAAGCTGGATGAATCATTGGTGATATCAGTAAAGTCGTCACTTGCTAATGCTACTCGACGATCTTTAAAATAATAAATTTGACCTAAGCTGGCGCGTAAGCGTTCTTTGCCATTTTCCTTTTCAAGTAAACGTGTCGTGACACCTAAAGTGACTTGATTCATATCTTGTACTCGGTCAGCACCACTAAAGCTGTTTTCACGGAATAATTGGCTATAGGTCAAATCATAACGCACAGTATCAAACAATGGGATATTATCTTGGTCTTCATAAGAAACATAACGATACAGTAAACGTGGCTCTAGGGTTTGCAATAAATCTGTGTTAAATAATGAAGTATCTCGATCAAAAATCAGTCCTGAATCTAAGCTGGCATTCCAAGTAAAGCGATTAATTTGGTCATCAAGTGGGTTGGAATCTTCATCTAAATCATAGCGGGTATAGCGCATCCCAAGCCTTGGTACAATGAAACTACCGGGGTTGCGAAATGGATGGCTAAGTGCAGTATATAAGTCGATACGATTACCTGTTGGGTTAGAAGCGAGGTCTGCATCTCTTTCAAAGCGGTTAAAATCAAAATGTCCTTCAATATTAAACTGCTTATTGCGTTCAGGCAGATTGGTTTTTAATAACAATTGTGGGGCACGATAATAAGGTCGATCGCTTTGCAGCTCTGTTAAGGTTTGATAAGCCTGAATGCGCCCTAACCCTGTCCAACCATTACCAAAATAATATAAATCGCCACGGCGTTCTACATGGGTAATACTGGTTAACTGCAAATCGTAGCCCAGATCTTCAAAATACTCATCATCGGATAAATAGTTATAGTTTATATCTGTATACCAGCGACTATCTGTGAAAAGCTTACCATTATGAGCAAATGACACCGAGGCACGTTTATCACCATAATCTTTATCATTACTCATATAGCTTGCGTTTAATTTACCGCCTGAGTTTTCGCGCAAATAACGAAATTCACCATCCCACAACATGCCACGCTTTGACATCACACGTAAACCAACAGTGGCATCGTAACTTGGATTTAAATTTAAATAATAAGGAATTGTATATTCATAACCGACGCTATCAGAAGTACCAAAACTGGGGGTCAGGAAGCCTGTTTTACGCGCATCGTTCAATGGATAAGAAATATAAGGGGTATAAAAAACGGGAATATCCAAAAAATCAATACGAACATGTCGTGATACACCAACACTTTTTTCTTTATCCAATACAGTTTCTTTGGCGGTTAATTTCCAATATTCATTTTTCTTATCACAAGTCGTATAGGTTGTATTAAATAGTTCGATTTCATTTTGATTTTTTTGTAAAACTTTTTCGGCTTCACCGCGTACATTGCCAATATTTTGGGTGAACTTGTGTAGCAACCAATAATTTGCATTATTAATTTCACCTTGATAATTGGGTAATAGCTTTAAACGTTCACCTTGTACAACATAATTATCATCCCAATATGTAAAACCTGTTAATGCATCAATGCTGTCATCTTTATTATCATAAACCATCACTTCGCTACTTAATATTTGGGTATCACGCTTTAACAACACATTACCCGCAAAAGTTGATAAATTACCTTCTTGCTGTTGAACAAAAGCAGTATCAGCAAATAAGCGCATTTGATTTTGTTTAAGAATAGGTAGCTGCAACTCTAAATCAGGTATTTCTGGTATAGGTGGTGTAATGTCTTCAATAGGAGCACAATATTGCTCGTCAGCAAAAGCCAGCTGAGAAATAAGTAAGACACTAATATAAATGATATTTTTAAGCGTTTTGAAGCAGCGCATTGGGTTATTATGTTTTTTATAAATGATTGCGCATGTTAAACGTTTTTAGCGGATAAGAAAAGCGAGTTTCAGCTATTTTCAATATAGAATAGATGGGTTATTAGCATATTTTCGATCAAGCTTATTCGTACTCAAACCACTTTGTATAGTTTGACCTTTTTAGAAACAAAAAAAGTTTAAGTGGATTTATCAACTAGACTTGATAACCAAGACACTTGATATTCCCAAAGAAGTGAATCAAAAAAACAAGCTATATTAAAGACATAAAAAAGCTCTTCACAAATAACGACTTTTTATGAAGAGCTTCAAATTTACATTTGGCTTTTATATTTTTTATTTCCCTAAGCCTCCCCAATAATACTTAGCTTTCATCATTGCCCTGTTCAGCATCAATGTCTTCATCAGAGTTTCCCTCGCCATCGGCTTCTTTTATTTTATCCTCCGATTCCTCATCATCGACACTGTCATCAGTATTGTGAGTAGTTTCTTCTTCTGTAGATGCTGAATCATCAGACCCTGACTCGTCATCTAAACTTTCGCCATCAAAAACATCTTCTTCTAACTCTGAAGTTTCATTGCTTGATTCTCCAGAGTCATTACTGTCTTCTTCAGTATCCGCTGATTCAACAACGGTATCATCAGAAGCCGTATTTTCGTCGGATTGTTCAGCTTCGTTGTCTGATTCTCCTAAGTAATATAATGCAAATACCTGACCATCTTGGAAGGTTATAGGAAAATAAGGCAGACCTTTTTCATCTTGCGCTAACTCTCCAAATATAATATTACCTTCAAACGGCTCAACTGCATCAATAGGCTGCTCAGACAATTGTCCTAAGTGTTCAGCATCATTTAATACTAATGACAATAAACCATCTGTATCAAACTCATACTCGCCCTGTGATAAAATTTGTTGTAAGTAACTATTAAATTTAGCAACATATTCACTAAAATCAACCTCTTTAGTTTCAGGGGCTTCTTGTTCAGCATCAATGGCTTTAACGTCAGACTGTGCGACCTCTTCTAGTACTGGCTCTTCTTTTTCCTCAGAAGCTGATTTCACCTCGCTTTTTATTTGTGCAAATAGTGTCTGTTTTGAGCCATCAGCATAAACCAAAATGAGATCATCAATACCATCTTTGTTTTTGTCTAGGAAACTGGAGCTAGGTGAACCTTGCTCAATCGCAGCTAACATGGCATCTGTAATCCGACCTGAATAGACTTGACCATCAATACGTACAGTTAAGATACCTTTACCCAAGTTAAATGCGTCAGACTCTATTGCGTAATCATTGATGAAAAAGTCATTGAGCAATTGTGCAGGACTAAGTGAGCCAGAGAATCCACATACTTCAGCCGTTGCAATCATACTGCGGGTCGCAATACTTGTCCCATTTTCAATTGTATTCGGTGCATAATCAGACATTGGGTTGCCTAACATATCGAACAATTCTGCTGTGAAACGGACTTCAACAGTTTGATGGTCATTGCCTGCAATATCTGTTAATCCCGGCCACCAAGCTGTGATATTAAAGTCGCTATTGCCTGTTAGCATTTGTGAGTTTTTCAATGCTTTAGTTGGGCAATTATCAATGATTTCTGGATTGGCTAAACCCGATTCTTCACCAATTTGTGGGCATTTTGCATTTTCTGGTGCAACAATTTCCCATGACGTTTTAAGATTTAAGAAACCTTTAGATGCAAGACTGACTTTACCTTTAATTTCAAATGGTTTACCTTCTTCCACACAAAATGCGCTGTTGTTACCGATAAAGTTAATGTCCCAACCTTTAGGAACAGGCACGGTGCTAGATTGACAATGGATCGGCCATGCAATCGCTTCAATATCAGAATAAGGTGTACCAAAACTGGTTTCTTCTTGTACTTTACACGTTTCAGGATTGAAAGCATAAATCTTATTGCCATCGCCAATTTTGTTGTCAACGGAAAAGAGCAACATGCCGTCTGCACGGGTTTCTAAGGATTCTACTTCGCCATCAATGTCGCCAAACCCTTCGCAAATCGTGAATGGAGAGTCACCACCAGCCCCTGTTTCTGCATTAATCTCAATGTTTTTGCCTGCATCGGCAGAACCAACCACATTTAAGCCAAGGCGTAAGAAATCAACACCACTGTCTGGCAAGACTTGATCGTCTGATGAAGCACGAACATTATTATTACGATCACTACGCGTGCTACGGGTTGACGTTGGTGCTTGCTCACTACTATCTGTAGGAGCTTCAAAGCCTTTACCTAGCAATCTTTTACCATCGTAATACCAAGCAATTAAATTACTGCTTTTGACCATCACACCATATTCATTAGGACGTTTGGTCTTCTCTGCTGCATATAAAATAGTGCCATCTAAATTCCACGCCAATGCTTCGATTGCATAGCTAGACGGTAATATCATTTTGCTTGTGCCGCTATCAGGATCAACTTGCAAAATGCCTTTGCTCTTATCTACTTCATCAGTATCGGTTGCAGCAAATAAAGTGGAATCTTTAGGATGGAATGCGAAGCCTGTAATTTCATCATAGCCAATTTCGCCTACCACTTTTAATGAAGCTTCTGAAGGGTGCACAAGATATAATAAATCATCAGATGCTGCATATAACATGGCAGTGATTGGGTGAATGGCAATCGCCTCAATATCAAACCCAGGGTATTCAATCCCGATTTTTTGAGTACGAGTGCGCTTTTCTTTGAGGTCAATTACTTCAAATTTGACAAACTGAGAGTCGCTTGCACCTTCATCATGTACTGCATAAATTTGACAGATAGCAGGGCCAATTGGAGAACCTAAATGTCTACTGACACGACTTTTCGCTTTTCTTTTGCGTTTGGAATAACGACGTGACTTTTCTGCCACTTCTGAATCGCTTGCACCATAACCCCACCCTTTACCATACCGACTGCCATAACCATAGTCTTGCCAGCCATAACCATAAGCTTTGATACGACTACCACGACCATAACCACCACGGCCATAATCCCAACCATCATAAGCATAAAAAAAGGTGTCTGTGCCACTAAAGCCTGCTTTTGCTGTGTAAGTGATTGTACCATCACCATTATAAACAACCGTACCATTGCCAGTATCAATACTGTAACCTGCTTGGTTAGTTATATCACTGTATAAATAGAAAAACCGCTCATCATCGTCAACATCTTGTTCTAACTCAATAATAACGGCAGTTTGTGGACGGGTATCAATCCAATGGTCTGCAAACTCTGGGTTCACGGGAATAATCGGTTGTGACGGAACATTGACCACCGCTGTAGTTGAACCATTGCTGGTGTTATTTGAGCTCGTGGCAGTGTTAGCTGTAGATGAATTTGATGAACCATTATTTGTGACGGGGTCTGTCGTCACGTTGGAGTCTGCCGCAGTTTGTGTTTGAGTGGCATTAGATTCCGTTTGGCCTGAGTCTGTTTCTCCAATATTCGAAGCATTATTTACGACAGGATTGGTGCTATTTTCTGATGTTATTTGCGTTGTATTATCAGCAGGTGTATCAACATTTTCTGTCGTACTAGACGCTGCTGTATCGGTTTGTGTGCCTGTGGGTGTTTCTTCTGCAACCACATCTTCAACAACAGGATCAACAACTTGATTATCACCTGAATTCTCAGTTACATCAGTTGATTCTTCTGCATTGGCAGCATCTTCTTCAGGAATCTGATTATACTCAGCGGTAGGTGCAAGTGGTTCATTATTTGGTGCATTCAGCCCGCCATCTGATAGGTCATTTTTTTCAAAGTCTGCTTTTATAATACCTGAGCCATTTTGTGTATTTTCTAGCGATTCTCCGCTACCCGTCGGGACTTCATTACTCGCATTATCAGCATCAGCTTCTTTTTTGGCTGTTTCATTTGCTTGTAACTCATCTAAAATACTTGCATCATATGTTTCTTCGGCATGGCTTGGTGATACCATCCAACAACTCAACAGTAAAATGAGTAAATATTGCCGTATCATTGTAAACTCCATTTTGTTAACTTTTAAAATTAAAATACTTGGATGATCTTCTAAACTAGTCACTTAAGTTATTTATTCCTACCATACCCTACTTTAGGAGTATAAAGTAAGAGAAGGTAAGCACAAGGAACTTATTGATAATTTTAGTGTATAATAGCGACAAACGGTTTGTTATTTCAATCTATTATTTACTTTCAATAATAGAAAAAAGCCTGTCCCTATACTCAAAAAATAACGAAAAATAATATTTATATTGGTTTTTTTATGGTTTTTTTAGAACGCTTTTTATTGAATTATATCCCTATCATAATCAATCTATGTGTCGTGAGTATTATTAGTTACTATTCAGTACATATCGGATTAAACATGTATTCGCAAAAAGTATCAGATAACTCTACTAAACATTTATCTATTTCCAATACCCCTAACATTATTGTAAATTCGCCGCCACATGCTCAATTTGATGTTCAGCCGATTATTAATGCCCATTTATTTGGCCAAATACAACAAAAAAACCCACAAAAAAAACCTATAAACAACACATTACCTAATCAAGATATACCTGAAACAAAATTAAAAATTAATTTACAAGGGATTTACTACTCAGACAATCAAAACCATTCATTTGTTATTATTGATGATAAAAAAGTTCGTTTAAACACCGCTATTCGGGTAGGTGTGCTACTTTATCAAATACATCCTAAAAAGATTGTTTTACAAAGAAATAATCGTTTCGAAAGTTTAATGTTACGAGAAACCCAACCACTTCATTCTCAAGCAGTTAAAGCAAAAAACAAACCAAATAAACAACCCCCAGAACAACTACTTGCAACTTATCAGCGTCAGCTCAAAGCTAACCCCCAATCTCTCGCCCAATTAGCACGTATTCAGCCTGCTTATAACAATGGCCAATTGGTTGGCTATCGTTTGAGCGAGGGCAAAGATAAAACATTACTTGCCCAATTTAATTTACAAGCTGGGGATATACTCACAACCGTGAATGACGTAGAATTAGATTCCCCGCTCAAAGGCTTAAGCTTAATTCAACAATTATCTGAAGCTGAGCAACTGAATGTAACCGTATTGCGTCATGGTCGCCCTTATTCACAGTCGTTCAATATCAAAAACTAACATGTCCATTATCCGATTTATTTTCATAGGTTTATTGCTGTTTGCGATACCTACGCTTCACGCTCAAAATGTCACTTTAAACTTTAAAGATACTGACATTCAGCAATTGGTCAATATTGTTTCAGAAGTGACACAAAAAACTTTTATCGTTGATCCCCGAGTCAAAGCCAAGGTCAATGTTATCTCAACTCATCCAATGGATGAAAAACAAGTTTATGCTGTGTTTCTATCGATTCTCAATGTGCACGGATTTACTGCTATTGAAAGCGATAATCATATTGTCAAAATCGTGCCTGACAATTTAGCTAAATCGCAAAACACCCCAGTTTTATCTGAACGTCAAGCTGTCAAAGGTGATAGTTTAGTTACCAAAATTATTCGGGTTCAACATGTTTCAGCAGCACAACTTGTACCGTTATTAAGGCCTTTAATTCCTCAGCATGGTCACATTGTGGCGTACCCTTCGAACAATAGTTTAATTATTTCTGATTACGCTGGCAACGTTAAACGTTTACAAAAAGTGATTCAACGTATTGATCAGCCAAGCGATGAAGGCGTTGAGGTGATTATGCTACAACATGCTTCAGCACCTGAAGTTTCGCGGATTTTAACCACTTTATATCAACGGCAAGCAGCAAATAAAACCACAACTGGCACAACCGCACCCAGTGTAATTGCAGATGAACGAACCAACAGTATTTTAATCAGCGGTGATAAAGCGACTCGCTTGCATTTACGCACTATTGTGACGCATTTAGATACACCTTTAAAATCAGTGGGCAACACCAAAGTGATTTATTTGCGTTATGCACAAGCCACTAATTTGGTTGAAGTCTTAAAAGGAGTTAGCGATACAATTGAAGAACAAAAGCAGGGCGAAACTGGTACGACAAGTAATAGTGGCACACGCACCAGTATTCAAGCTGATGAAACCACCAATAGTTTAGTCATTACCGCTGCCCCCGATGTATTACGTAATTTAGAAAATGTGATTAATAAACTAGATATTCGTCGCGCTCAAGTTTTAGTTGAAGCTGTGATCGCGGAAGTGTCTGTTGATCGGGCACGGGAATTAGGTGTGCAGTGGATTACCTATAATAGTGGGGATAATTTAACGCCGATTGGTATGATTAACTTTGATAATGCGGGCGTTGGGATTGCTGATCTAGCTGCCAGTGCGTATCGATTCGATCAAGGTAATAGTAATATAGCTATTCCTGATGGTGTGAATGGCGCATTATTTGGTCTTGGACATTTGGGGGGAGCATTCAATTTCGCTTTATTGGTAAAAGCATTAGCCGCAGATACCAATTCCAATGTTTTATCCACCCCTTCATTATTAACACTGGATAATCAGGAAGCAGAAATTGTTGTCGGTCAAAATGTACCTTTTCTAACAGGTCAATATACAAACACAGGCGCAGTGTCTGGCGCGACAAATCCATTTCAAACCATTCAACGTGAAGATATTGGTATTAAATTAAAAGTGAAACCACAAATTAACGAAGGTGACGCGGTTAAGCTTAATATTGAACAAGAAGTGTCCAGTTTAACCCGTAGCAGCGTGGCAACGGCGGATATTGTCACGAATAAACGTACGATTAAAACCACGGTAATTGTAGAAGATGGCAATATGGTGGTATTAGGTGGTTTAACTTCAGAAGACTTGCAACAGGTATCACAAAAAGTGCCGATTTTAGGTGATATTCCTTTATTAGGTGCATTATTTCGGTCTAAAGATACGCAGAAGATTAAACGTAATTTGATGATCTTTTTGCATCCTATTATTATCCGAGATGCAGAAACAGAACGTTTAATTAGTCAGCAGAAATATGAAGAGATGCAGCAAATTCAGCAACAGCAGCGTGAGAAGGGGTTAAGTTTGTTACCTGATGATGAAGTGCCTGTTTTACCCAGTTTGAATGACTTTATTGCGATTTTGCCAAACAATGATGAATTATCAATGCCGTCACAACCTCAAGGTTACTGATTAGCTAATAATCGCGCTAACAACATATCTTCAACATGATTTAAAATTGAGCGAATGGTATCAGGGTGTTCGGGATCAATACCGCGCCCGTTCGTCCTCGCTTCAACAGGTAGTGCATTGCGTAAATGCCTTAACTCTAAAGACAATGTATCAACCACATCATTATCTTGTGGCAACGTGCGCAAGGTATCCAATAACTCACCTAAAGGACTATCGTTGTGCAAACTCACGTGATTAGGTGCTTTAGTTTGTAATTTCACCTTTTCAACCCACACATTACCAAAGCCTGCATCTGTGGCAACTGCCCGAATCTCATTCATCCAACGTTCAGAATGTTGGTGTAATTCGGTATGAATCGGGGTTTGCCCTTCAATAATAAAGCGTAAGGCTAACGCTCGACCTTCAGTATTTTGCAATAGCTGGCTAACAGTTTCGCGCACTTTATCAATAATATCATCAGAACGGCTGACATCATCTACATTAATATGGCATTGTTCCCAACGCAACACATCAACACTATGGTGTGTCATGCGAGTTTCGCCATTTTCCACCTGTACGATTGTGCAACCCTTTGCGCCTGTTTCTCGCACATGGCGGCCTTGCAAATTACCAGAAAAAACAATGTGTGGATTGGTGTGTAATACTTCACGATGATGTACATGACCTAAAGCCCAATAGTCATAACCTTTAGCAATCAGATCGTCTAAACGGCAAGGTGCATAATTAGCATGGCCTTCGCGACCATTTAACGCAGTGTGTAATAAACCAATATTATAAAAACCTTCGATGGCATTGGGATAAGCAGCACTTAAATCTTCTGTGACGGATTTTTTAGAGAAACTTTGGCCGTGAATTGCGACACCTATATGTTCTAAGATATGGGTTTCAGGCCTGCGGGAACTAAATTCGAATACATTATCAGGTAACGTGAGTTGTTTGGTAATCACATTGCCTGCGTCATGATTGCCATAAACAATAAAAGCATCAATCCCACAATCACGCAATCGGGTCATCTGTTGGTTGAAGAATAAACCTGTATTATAGTCTTTCCAGTCACCATCATATAAATCGCCTGCTAATAATATAAAATCCACCTGTTCTTGACAGGCTAAATCGACTAAGTTAGTGAATGCACGGCGGGTTGCGGTCTGCATTTGTTCAACTGGTGCACCCTCATAACGCGCTAATCCACAGAGAGGACTGTCTAAGTGAATATCCGCAGCGTGGATGAATTTCATTGACTTATCCCTTATCGCAGGTCTTTATAGTTTAAAAATATACTAAAAATACTTTTTTTGCAATAAACAACTGTTGTGCTTTTAATATTTTTTTGTCAAGTAAATTTTACAGCTCGATATTATTCAATATAAATGGTATTACTGGTCTTTTAGAGCTTATAAAAATAACGCTTTTCACTCTGAATTTGGCTATAACAGAAATTACTATCAACTAAACCAATTATAGGCTTGTTATCGCTCAATATTAGTTTGTCTATCTATCATTTCAATGAATAAAGCAGTATTAAGCCTTTGTATTTAAGAAATTATTAAAATAATCACATCTAAAAGACAGAGTTAACTTAAACTGTCATATTTCTGTATTAATCCAGCTAATCATCAGGTTTTATAAGGAATTAATTATCATAGAGTAGATTTTTAGCATTCATTTATAATACTAAAAAGCTATAGCTGTCTCATGAGCAATTTGGGACGTGCCATATGAATTTAAAAATATACCTATAAAACCGATGAAAAATAAAAAGTCAATCCTACTAAAAACAAAATATGGCCATATCTCCAATATGAATTTTTTGCACGTATAACATAGAAAATTTGATTTCATTGAAATTTCATTTTTGAATACTATACTGGGTAATTGGTTGCAAAAGTAAGACTAGCATATTGCCGTAAAATAGCTTTGTTTCTCACTATCGTAACTTAGTTATATTTTTTAACCTAAGTAAGTTCACTAGGCTAAATCGATAATATAAATAAGCTTTAGCAGAAATAAGTAGAAACTTTGTTTGATAATATTTCACTCGCAACACAATATGCTATTTGTTAATAAATGAGTCGCTCAGGTTTTACTAATTAACTTTGTATTACAATATTATACGGCGGTTTTTTTGAAAACAGGGGATGCCTTAAAATATTGTAAAAACACTAGTTTTAGCGTTATCAGCTAATTTGTATTACACAGAGAAAATGCTGTATAGTACAGAACTGATACTAAGCCGTGTTTAATCGGATAGCTCGACTATTTAACCAAACAAATTAATCAAAAATATCAAAAGGGACATTATGGCTGATACTGCACTTTTTACTTCTGAATCCGTATCTGAAGGGCATCCAGATAAAGTTGCTGACCAAGTTTCTGACGCGATCCTAGACGCATTATTAGAGCAAGACCCTAAGTCACGTGTTGCATGTGAAACCTTAGTAAAAACAGGTATGGTAATTGTTGCAGGCGAAATCACAACCAATGCAACAATTGATTATGAATCAGTGGTTAGAGAAACCGTTAAGAAAATTGGTTACACAAGTTCTGATATGGGTTTTGATGCTGACTCTTGTGCTGTATTGTCTGCGGTTGGTAAACAATCAGTTGATATTGCAATGGGTGTTGATGAAACTGAAGACCATGAGCAAGGTGCAGGTGACCAAGGTTTAATGTTTGGTTATGCAACTAATGAAACAGATGTATTAATGCCAGCACCGATTGATTATTCACACCGTTTAGTCAAAAGACAAGCTGAATTACGTCACAAAGGTATTTTGCCTTGGTTACGTCCAGATGCGAAAAGCCAAGTGACTTTCCGTTATGAAAACAACAAACCTGTTGGTATTGACGCGGTTGTATTATCAACTCAGCACGACCCAGAAATCAGCCAAAAAGCATTGCAAGAAGCAATCATGGATGAAGTTATCAAGCCTGTTTTACCTGCTGAATGGTTACATAAAGATACGATTTATCACATCAACCCAACTGGCCGCTTTGTAATCGGTGGGCCTGTAGGCGATTGTGGTTTAACAGGCCGTAAAATCATCGTTGATACTTACGGTGGTATGGCGCGTCACGGTGGTGGTGCGTTCTCTGGTAAAGACCCTTCAAAAGTGGATCGTTCTGCTGCGTATGCTGCACGTTATGTCGCTAAAAACGTAGTTGCAGCGGGTCTTGCTGATCGTTGCGAAATCCAAGTATCTTATGCAATTGGTGTTGCTGAGCCTACATCTATCCGTGTTGAAACGTTTGGTACAGGCAAAATTGATGACGCGAAAATTGATGCGTTAGTACGTGAGCACTTTGACTTACGTCCTCGCGGCTTAATCAAAATGCTTGATTTATTACACCCAATTTATAAAGACACAGCGGCTTATGGTCACTTTGGTCGTGATGATTTAGACGTTTCTTGGGAAAGAACTGATAAAGCAGAAGACTTAAAAGCAGCGGCTGGATTATAATTAAATGATTTTAATGTAGGGTGCAAAGGGTTGTATCCTACATTCCCCCGAATTTGGCTATTCCCCATTATTGCCAACCGAAGAATGTCATGACAAAACGTATTCTCCCTGTATTTTTATTATGTCTTCTCGCGGGTACGTTCGGCGTACATCGTTTTTATACAGGCAAAATAGGCACAGGTATTTTACAATTGGTGACATTGGGCGGGCTTGGCGTTTGGACTTTAATTGATTTAATCTTTATCATTATTGGTGGGTTCACAGATAAAGACGGTAATCCCATTACCAAGTGGACTTAAGCAGATTCAAACTGAGCCATTAATGATATTTTCGGAGAATTTTATGAGTGCACAACCAGTTGTGAATTTAGACCCAGACTACAAAGTTGCTGACATGAGCTTAGCGGCTTGGGGTCGTAAAGAAATCTCAATTGCTGAAACTGAAATGCCCGGTTTAATGCAATTGCGTGAAGAATATAAAGGTCAAGCACCATTAAAAGGTGCACGTATCGCGGGTTGTTTACATATGACAATCCAAACAGCGGTATTGATCGAAACTTTAGTTGACTTAGGTGCGGAAGTACGTTGGTCATCTTGCAACATCTTCTCTACACAAGATCAAGCAGCGGCTGCAATTGCTGATGCAGGTATCCCTGTTTTCGCATGGAAAGGTGAAACTGACGAAGAATTTTGGTGGTGCATCGAACAAACTGTTTTCGGTCCTAATGGTTGGACACCTAACATGATTTTAGACGATGGTGGTGACTTAACTGTATTAATGCACGACAAATACCCTGAAATGTTGAAAGACGTGCGCGGTATTTCTGAAGAAACCACTACAGGTGTTCACCGTTTATATGAAATGGTTGAAAAAGGCACATTGTTAGCACCAGCAATCAACGTTAATGATTCTGTGACTAAATCTAAATTCGATAACTTATATGGTTGTCGTGAATCTTTACTTGACGGTATCAAGCGCGCTACTGACGTGATGATCGCAGGTAAAGTATGTGTTGTTTTAGGTTATGGTGACGTAGGTAAAGGTTGTGCGCAAGCATTCCGTGGCATGGGCGCGACTGTATTAGTAACTGAAATCGATCCAATTTGTGCGTTACAAGCTTCTATGGAAGGTTACCGCGTTGTCACTATGGAAGAAGCATGTGCTGAAGGTGACATCTTCGTTACAACAACAGGTAACGTGAGTGTTATCACACATGACCATATGGTGAAAATGCGCGACCAAGCGATTGTATGTAATATCGGTCACTTTGATTCTGAAATTGAAGTTGAACAATTACGTCAATACGAATGGGAAAACATCAAACCACAAGTGGATCACATCATTTTCCCTGATGGCAAGCGCATCATCTTATTAGCAGAAGGTCGTTTAGTGAACTTAGGTTGTGCAACTGGTCACCCAAGTTTCGTGATGTCTAACTCTTTTGCTAACCAAACATTGGCACAAATCGAGTTATGGCACAACGCTGAACAATACGAAAATAAAGTTTACATGTTACCTAAGCACTTAGATGAAAAAGTAGCACGTATGCACTTAAAACGTATCGGCGTAAACTTAACTGAATTGACAAAAGAACAAGCTGATTACATTAGCGTACCTGTTGAAGGCCCTTATAAGCCTGAACACTACCGCTACTAATCTTTGTGAATCATGACCAAGTTTATGTTCTAAAAGCTTCGTCATGATGTGTGTGGAATGATCTGGACAACTATAACTTGTTTATTCAGACATTCCCGCTTTACACAATGCGGAATCTAATGGCGAGTCGCTCAATATATGAGAAACTCGCCATATTTAGTTTAAGGATTCCAACCTGTACCCGATAACGCAAACGCCCCACCTAAATTAAAATCATAGTGAGTGAAATAAGGTATTACAGGCTCACTTGCATCCAGTGTAAAACCATAAGCAATTCCATGACTGGGATTAGAGCGAATTCTATCATCTTCATGTAACGCAAGCGCGGTTTTCATTTCCCCTTCAGGAATCACCACATTAAACTCTGCATTCGCTTGGCCATCAAAATAATACACACTGACTTTGATATTGGTTTCTCCATTAGGATGTCCGCGTGAAATCAAAAGAAACTCCAACACATTGTCAAATCTAAAGCCCTCTGCAAATTCCCAATGTGTATAAGCTTGATGAGTAAAATTAACACCATTTAGTCCTGATAAATCATAATGGCTAAAGTCTGCCACAACAGGTAGCCCCGACTCTTCGCGCCAAGATATATGTTGTGGTTTATGTTTAGGTAGAAAATCATTTAGCACAACAGCATATTGACTAAATGGCTCTAAGCCAACCGTGAGAAAACTAGAGCTTTGAGTTTCTGATGGGTAAGCCGAAAAGTTCACGCTAACACGCGTATCATTAGGATTAATCAAGTCAACCACTTCAAAACCTGTATCTGATAACCAGCCTTCAGCGACTCGACCTGTATTTTCACCCCATGAAGGATGCGCAATAGTAAAAGTGCCTTCATTTAAAAAGTCATCATAATGGCTCATACCAACGACAATATCTTTACTTGCAGAGACTAATGCCCCAATAGATTGTTCTGGAATAGATGTATTTAAATGATCTTGAAGTTTTACACTGAAACGACTGTTAGCAGCTACCTTAAGTTCAATATCTCGTGGAAAGGCTACTGTAGAACCTGTAATACGTAAGTTCACATTAACTGCTTCATCATTGGGATTGAACCCAACTAAATAGCTTCTGATTTTATCTTCATGATTATAGAAACCCTGTGCAGTTGCCCATTTTTTGCTGGTAATAGATGTAAAATTATCACCTAATGCAATATTACCCGTAGCATAATGTGCGAATGCAGCGGTAATTTTTTTATCAGATTCAATCACCATGGCAAAAGGACGATAAAATGGCACGCCTTTTTCTTTCACACTAAAACTAGATCGTTGCTTGGGTGGTAAAGTAAGAGGAAAACTAAATTTTGTACCATCTTCATAGTAAATAGAACACGTTGCATTCACTTCTTCATCATGGGTGTTGAGCAATGAAACAAACTCTTCAATATCATTGCCAATAAACCCTTCTGGCATATATAAAGTATTCGAACTAATCGATTTAGGTGTACTGCGGCTAAGCTGTGTACCATCACCCAACATACCAAATTTATTATCACCCCAAGTCCAAATAGAGTCATCATTTTTGACTGCAACCGAGAAGCCTTCACCCGCAGCAATGGCGGTAACATCATCAATATCAACTTGAACGGGTCTTGTGAACAGTTTCCCTGCAGCAATTTGATCTGTCATCACGCTTTGGCGCGCATTTTCTATATCCTCTCTTAATGGAAGTCCTACCAGTTGTATGCTAAGATTTTGGCTGGATAAAGCCGTACTAATACCATCACCTATTTGTCCAGATGTATTATCTCCCCAAGCCCATACTGTTCCATCATGTTTGAGTGCTAGAGTATGGCCAGCCGTAGCACTAAGGCTTTTTACATTACCAATATTTACTTGCACAGGTGTGGGTTGACTATCCAGCTGTGTTGCCCCGATGCCAATATAAGGTGCAAACCCCCAAGCCCATACTGTGCCATCATGTTTTAAAGCCAACGAATAATAGTCTTCATCATAACTATTTAAATTACTTTCAGTTGCTATCACTTGTTTAACATTCGATAGATTGAGTGATTGTGGCTTGTTGTATAAATTGGTGTCTCCTGTTCCCAGCTGTCCATTAACATTATGTCCCAAGCTCCATACACTATCATCTGTTTTAATTATCAGTGCATGATTATTAGAAACGGCCATATCAGCCACCTGTGTATCAATCAGTACCAAACCTTCAGTCTGCATTTCAAACACATCAGGGTAAAATATATCGTTGTTAGACGACAACCATAATTCATTTTTATCAGTCAAAATGAAAATAGAGTAATAATTGAGAGCTACTTTTTTAATATTGGCTTGGTTTAACTGCTTGGCTGGTTGTGGGATATAAGATGTATTGGATTTCGGAAACAAATTTTTTGGGTTGAAATAACTAGAGTTACCCCAGTACCATATTGAGCCATCTTGTTTCTGAAGGTAAGCAGGTAAGAAAGTACTTGAATTGAGAAAAATATCTTGAACACCATCAATATCGAGTGTTACAGGCATATTACGTTTGCTTGGCTCTTGCCGTAATAAAAGACCATTGGCATTGTCTCCCCAACCAACTAATGAACCATCTTTTTGTAATACAATTACAGAAGAGAGTGTTTTACCTGCAATAGCAATTTTAGGCTCTATTGCGTGCAGGTTAAATACCAGCAAACACCCTAATATGAGGTGTGTGACTTGAAATAAACGCATTTTAAATTCCTTAAACTTAATTTAATAATTGGCATAAGTTATAGTTCATTAAAAATGGTTATTCAAGTTTTGTATTAAAACACTCTGAATACTATCAATTCAAGGTCAACTGTTTTTAATGTCTTGCTTAAGAAGAAGTTAAATTTTTAGGCTTATAAAACAAAACACTATTAAAAATAACAGTCAATGCTATCTAAAATCTAGCAAGCAACACATCATTTAGAATCCGTTTTCATAAGCGATATAAAATCCAAGCCCATTCAATCATTTTATACTGATATAAACAGATATGATTTATATGGAATTTTTGTTACAATCGCTCTCTTAACTTTTTATTCTTTCTAACAATTCATCTAACAACTTTTACCACCTTTCTTACAATATATTGTCAATATTCACCCTGATGTGATGCGAGGAAAAAATGGTTCATCAAATCTATAATCGCTTGGAGGAGGCGTTTATTGCCATGCTGTTGGCAGGCATGACGCTAATTACATTTACTAACGTCGTTATTCGGTACTTACTTAATAATAAAGGTTTATGGGAGTCAGGGTTTGGCCAAACCTTAATTGGCTGGTTTCCAATTTTAGACAGTATTGTTTATAAAATTAATATGGTGTGGGCTTTGGAACTGACCATGTATATGTTTGCATGGATGGTTTTATTCGGAATGTCTTATGGTGTAAGAATTGGCGCACATATCGGGATCGATGCGTTTACACGATTATTACCACAAAATTGGCAACGTAGACTTGCGATTTTAGCTATTTTCTTCTGTTTGGCTTACTGCGTTATTTTATTTATCGGCAGTTATGAATATGTGCAAAAAATGTATATGACACATATTGAAGTTGAAGATTTACCTATCGAAAAATGGGTTGTATATCTAATTTTACCAATAGGCTTAACACTCTTATTTGTACGCTTTTTACAAGTGTTATGGAAACTGATCTTAGGGTTAGAAGTCCATATGATTGCTGATGAAGCAAAAGAAGCTATTGAAGAGCATCACAAATAAGGTAGAAAATTATGACTATTGCGTTTTTATTTGGTTTACTGTTTTTCCTACTCATCATCGGCGTACCCGTCGCGATTGCCTTGGGCTTGTCGAGTGTACTGACCATTTTCTTCTTTTCCGATGATTCATTGGCTTCTTTGTCACTTAAGTTATTCCAAGGTATGGAGCACGCCACACTACTTGCGATTCCATTCTTTATTTTATCTTCCGCCTTTTTATCAACAGGTGGTGTTGCGAAGCGTTTAATTCGGTTTGCGATTGCGTGCGTTGGTTCAATTCGTGGCGGCATGGCCATGGCTTCTGTATTGGCATGTATGCTGTTCGCTGCGGTATCAGGTTCATCTCCTGCCACTGTAGTCGCCATTGGTTCTATCGTTATCGCGGGTATGGTGAGTACGGGTTATAGTCAAAGCTTTGCTTCTGGTGTGGTCTCAAGCGCAGGTACATTAGGCATCTTAATTCCACCGTCAATTGTCATGGTTGTATATGCGGCGATTACTGAAGTATCAGTTGGCCGGATGTTTATGGCTGGTGTAATTCCAGGGATTTTAGCGGGCTTGATGTTGATGGGTGGTATTTACTTTTTTGCGCGTAAACATAACTTACCTAAAATGGAACCTGCTACACCCAAAGAAATATTTGCCGCGGGTACGGATGCGATTTGGGGTTTATTATTAATCTTTATCGTACTAGGTGGTATTTATGGCGGTATCTTCACCCCGACGGAAGCCGCAGCGGTTGCAGCCGTTTATGCATTTATCATCGCCTTATTCGTTTATCGTGATTTAGGGTTCAGAGATGTACCAAAAGTCTTAACCGATTCTGGTAAAGTCACGATTATGTTGATGTTTATCATCACTAACGCCATGATGTTTGGTCATGTTTTAACAACGGAACAAATTCCACAACAATTGGCAGAAATGATTGTCGGTTGGGGTATGGAACCGTGGATGTTTCTCATCGTGGTTAACGTGCTCTTGTTGATTGGTGGTAGCTTTATGGAACCTTCAGGCTTGTTACTGATTGTTGCACCGATCTTATTCCCAATTGCAATGGAGTTAGGCATCGACCCGATTCACTTAGGTATCATCATGGTGGTGAATATGGAGGTGGGCATGATTACGCCGCCTGTTGGCCTGAATCTGTTTGTAATCGTGGGTATTACCAATATGAGCATCATGGAAGTGGTGAAAGCGGTATTACCATGGTTGTTGATATTATTGACCTTCTTATTGTTAATCACTTACGTGCCACAAATTAGTTTATTCTTACCTAACTTAATGTATGGCCCTCAGACCTAAGTCTATACCTTTAAAGACCCAACATGCTATGAATTTTAGGTGTTGGGTTTTTTTATCAGAATTGACACTGTTCCCACATCCCATAAAATCGTATTTAAAGCCAAAAACTGCCAACCTTGTATCATTTTTACATAAAACCACATATAAACCATTGATATAAATATATGATGGATTTCATCATGAAAAATATTCTCTAATACATTGATAAAACAAGATTGATAATTGTGTGTGGTTAATCGATAATTGTTAATTGTTTATTTATATATTGGAATATAAAGATGGGAAGACGAATTGCCATAGTTGAAGATGAGCCAGCAATTCGAGAAAATTATGCAGTAGTGTTACGCAGGCAAGGTTATGATGTACATACATATACCAATCGCCCTCAAGCATTAGCTGCTTTTCAAACCCGTTTACCTGAATTAGTACTATTAGATATTGGTTTAGAAGATGAAGTTGAAGGTGGTTTTGATCTGTGTCGTGATATTCGCGCCATGTCGCATTATTTGCCGATTATTTTCCTAACAGCGCGTGATAGCGAATTTGATACTGTCTCAGGCTTGCGTTTAGGGGCTGATGATTATTTAAATAAAGACATCAGTATGCCGCATTTATTAGCACGGATTGCAGCTTTATTTCGGCGCGTTGATGCACTGAGAATTCCCGCTTCAAATGATAGCTTGATCGAACGTGGTTCATTGACAATTGACAGCAATCGCCTGACAATCACATGGAAAGCAATCACCGTTGATTTAACATTGACCGAGTTCTGGATTGTGTATGCACTCGCACGTTACCCAGGACATGTGAAACAACGCGAGCAACTCATGCAAGAGGCAAATGTACAAGTGGATGACAGTACGATTACCTCGCATATTAAACGGATTCGCAAGAAATTTTTAACGATTGATCCTAAATTTTCTGCCATCGAAACCATTTACGGCATGGGTTATCGTTGGAAGTCTGAGGATGGACAATGAGTTTAACTATTCGTAGTAAAGTATTATTGTTGTCTCTGACCTTATTTAGTATTCCCTACGTGGGGTACGAATATGTGTTGGAGATGGAAAAGTATTTACGCGATAATCTTGAAACCTCTCTTAAAGATGCTTCCCACTCCCTTGCCAGTGTATTGCATAATCAGCCTGAATTATTTAATCGTCAACTCAGTGATGTCGTTGAATTTTATAAACCGCTGGATAACCTGCGTCAATTTAGAGTCGGTTTTCACTTAGATGGTAACACCAATGACTGGGAGGACTATTTATTTGAAGCCCAAAGTTATGCAGAAAAACATACGCTTTACTCCTCCCACGAAAGTACTGCTGAATCCTTATCTTTTCAACATGTAGTTGGCACTTATCGTAATTATTTATACAACTTATTTATTGTAAAAGATGAAGCTATTGTCTATCGCAATCAAGGTGATTTATCTATCAAGCGTAGCGATCATTTACAGGTAGTGATTCAAGATAATGAACAACATTTACACCGCTATATTATTGCCCCATCAAAAGCAGGTTGGATCAACGCTTACCGTGTGTCAGCTTATAGTGATACGCTATTGTCTGATCCAGAACGGCGGATTCAAGGCACTTGGGCAGAAACCAGTGACGGCAGTGGTTATGTGATAGAAGTGCGGATTCCTATGAATTTGATGGGTGAACGCTTTAGTTTTGCAATTGGTGATGTAGACGATAAACAAACCCGTCAGTTAAAAACTTTGGTTGCGAATGTAGGCATTGAACAAAGCGACGAAACAGGTCATATTTACGTTGAGTCGCCAAAAATTAACCAAATCATTCAAGCGTTAGGTAATGCACCGGGGCGCAGAGTGTGGGTGCTAGATAAGCAGCGGCGGATTTTAGCGTCATATGGAGACTTATATCGGGAATTGCATGAGCATCCATTAGATGAAGTATTTAGTTTATTACTACCTCCCGTTTCAGAAAAAATTGACAATAGTCGTCGTGATGACGGTTTATATTATCAGCAAATTCAATATGCACTAAATGGCCTACCTGATGTGCGTTGGCACTCAACTGATGATGATAAGGCCGTTATTGTGTCTGCAGCTCATCCCATTCGAGATCAAAATCAAGTGATTGGTGCGGTTATGGTAGAAGAAACCAGCCATAGTATTCAAACCGTCCAACGTCAAGCCATAGCTAACTTATTTAACAAAACCCTATTACTGTTTACCGTTGTGACTTTGCTATTGCTTGTTTTTGCCAGTCGTTTATCTGTTCGTCTGCGGCATTTACGTAATCAAGCCGAAACCGCTATTGATGCAAATGGACGAGTTACAGCCACGAAAATTGGCTCAAATGCAAAAGATGAAATTGGCGATTTATCACGCAGCTTTTCCAATATTTTAGACAAGCTCAATCAATATAATAATTATTTAGAAGGCATGGCCAGTCGTTTATCTCATGAACTACGTACCCCGATTGCTGTTGTGCGTTCTTCATTGGAAAATTTAGAGTTAGAGCAAGACTTGTCTGAGCATTCTACAGTGTATATTGAACGGGCTAAGCAAGGCATTGAACGTTTAAATACCACGATTACCCGCTTGAGTGAAGCCACCCGTTTAGAGCAAGCGTTACAAGATGCGGAACGGGAAAAAGTCGATTTAAAAGATTTAGTCAGTAATTGCGTGGCAGGTTATCGTTTAGCCTATCCTGAACAACGTTTTCACTCCGTATTACCGAACCAACCGATTGTCAGTCTTGTTGCACCTGATTTAATTGCTCAAATGTTAGATAAATTGGTCTCCAACGCGGCAGATTTCTCCGATGCTGAGCAAGCGATTCGTGTTGAGCTGGTTCAAGAGCGCGGTGTTGCACGATTGTCAGTACTCAATCGAGGTGCAAATATTCCCGCTGATATGCAAGAACGTTTATTTGAATCAATGGTTTCTTTTCGTCAGTCTACTGATGCAAGAGAACCACATTTAGGTTTAGGTTTATACATGGTGCGCTTGATTGTGAATTATCACGGTGGATTGGTGAAAGTCTCAAACCATCCAGAGGGTAGTGGTGCAATGTTTACTGTGTGGCTACCAATGAATGGACAGATAACAAACTAATTTTTTTGTGCACTTGCAACATACGATGTGCATATTACACTTTGATAAGCTTAATATATTACTGTTAAATGTTGTTATTTATGAACCTCAGGCTAAGTAATCTATGCTTGAAATCCTATAACATTCTCTCCACAATTACAGCAAAATGAGTATAATGACAAATAAATAATATAAAACACGGAGAAACACTCTCATGAATAAAGGGCAAAGCTTACAAGACCCTTTTTTGAATGCTTTACGCAAGGAACGCGTGTCAGTTTCCATTTATCTTGTTAACGGAATTAAATTGCAAGGTCAAATTGAATCTTTCGACCAGTTTGTCGTGTTGCTAAAAAATACGGTCAGTCAAATGGTTTATAAACATGCCATTTCAACTATTGTTCCATCACGCAATGTAAAATTCTCTACAGGTGATGAAGACAAAGAGAAAGAAGCAAAAGAATAAGTTTTAGAGGTAATAAAATCAGTGTTTGAACGCCCTCGTAGTGGTGAACGTGCCATATTGGTACATATCAAATTAAATAGTCTTTCACATCAAGCCGATTTAGGTGAATTTGTTGAATTAGCAACGTCAGCGGGAGCGGTGTGTGTCGATCAACTTACAGGTAAACGTGATTTACCCCATCCCGCTTATTTCATTGGTAAAGGCAAGTTAGAAGAGCTGAAAAATCAGATTGAAGCTGATGAAATCGAGCTTGTCATTTTTAACCATACCTTATCCCCTTCTCAAGAACGAAATTTAGAAGCTGCATTACAATGTCGTGTATTAGATCGTGCTGGTCTAATTTTAGATATTTTTGCTCAACGTGCGCGTACCTTTGAGGGTAAATTACAGGTTGAGCTTGCGCAATTAAAGCATTTATCCACCCGTTTAATTCGGGGTTGGACGCATTTGGAACGCCAAAAAGGCGGTATCGGCTTACGCGGGCCGGGTGAAACTCAGCTAGAAACCGACCGTCGTTTATTAGGCGAACGAATTAAGCAACTGAATAAACAACTGGATAAAGTATCACAACAACGTGATTTGAGTCGTCGGGCGCGTAAACGTGCTGATGTGCCTGTCATCGCATTAGTCGGCTATACCAATGCGGGCAAGTCTACTTTATTCAATCATTTAACCAATGCGCAAGTCTATGCTGAAGACCAATTATTTGCGACCTTAGATACCACAATGCGCCAAGACATTTTGGAAGATAAAACCAAAGTTATTTTTGCCGATACGGTGGGTTTTATTCAACAACTACCGCATGATTTAATTGCAGCATTTCGGGCAACATTGGAAGAAACGTGTCAGGCTACGGTTTTGCTGCATGTGGTTGATGCCAGTGATCCTGAACGCTTAGAACGTATTGAACAGGTTAATGAAGTATTAGAACAGATTGGCGCAGATGAAGTGCCACAGATTATGGTGTATAACAAGATTGACCGTATGGAAGAAATTCCACGCACAGAACAACAAGGTCAAGGTGAGGATGTTCGCACAAAAATCTGGTTATCAGCAAAAACAGGTGAGGGTATACCCTTATTACAACAAGCTGTACAAACTTTCTTGCATCCAGAAAAAGTACACTGCTGCTTAAGATTGTCCGTTAGTGAACAAAGTTTACGCTCGAGACTGTTTACAGAAACCATTATTTTGAAAGAAGACTATGCGGATAATGGCGATAGTTTATTAGAACTCTCTATGCATATTCGCCAGTTTGCACAATTGGCAGCAGGTGCATTTTAGCCATTTTGAAAAAGCAACCTTTTGATTCTCCACATTGGGTTGCTTGATCCAAATATGAATTTTATAGCCACCACCACGCACGGGTTTTCTTAAGCAATTGGTCAATATCTTTAGTCATCGGTAAGGTATAAGTGTGAGAAGCCACCGCTTTGCTGTCCCAAAAATCTAAAATTTTCAATGTGATAAAAATTGTTTCTTCTGCAACTGTGTAAGTACCTGTGACAATACGACTGACCGTTTGAGCACGACCAATTTCACGTAACTCTCTAACGCCTCGCGATAAAATAAACTCACCCGTATACGGCACTAACGAAACACTGTCTTGTAACCGCACTTCAACCACTTTAAAGCCACGTTCAATCATGCGCGACGCAATTTGTTCGCCCACTAAACGCCCTAATGGTGCACTGTCATTCAAGTTATTGATATCTGCAATCGTGGTAACTAAAATCCGTTGTTTATCATCAATATTTTGCTTTGCATTGACAATCAGTTTATCTGTGGCTTCATAATTAGTTGCAACCATATCAATATCTTTTGGATGAAATGCGTGGCGAGCACATTCACCCGTTCGCACCCGATAGTCACAATCGCCAAAGGCTATTTGTTTAGAGCAGGCACTGAGCAGAACAGTTAAACTGATTACAACTAAATATTTCATATAGATTCTCGTCGATGCGCAACCATATCTAAAGCAGTTTGTATTGCGTAGTATAAACTATCGCTTAACGCACGTCCTGTCCCTGCCAGTTCTAATGCTGTGCCGTGATCGACTGAAGTTCGAATAATGGGTAAGCCCAACGTAACATTGACTGCTTCGCCAAAGCCTTTTTGTTTTAACACAGGCAAGCCTTGATCGTGATACATCGCCAATACCGCATGAACATTTAACAATGCACTGGCTGTAAATGCGGTATCTGCAGAAGATGAACCCAGTAACGACATGCCTTCAGCACGTAATTTAGCTAATACTGGTTCGATTACTTCGATTTCTTCCATGCCTAAATGGCCGCCTTCACCCGCATGAGGATTTAGGCCACACACATTAATTCGGGGGTTGTCGATACCAAATTTAGTTTGTAAATCATGATGTAAAATACGTATTGTAGTTTCGACGTTCTCTTTAGTAATTGCTGCACTGACTTGAGTTAAAGGCAAATGGGTTGTTACTAAAGCAACGCGTAAACCTTGAGTCGCCAACATCATCACCACTTTATTGGTTTGGGTTTGTTCTGCAAAAAATTCGGTATGGCCACTAAAAGCAATTCCCGCTTCATTGATAATGCCTTTATGCACAGGCGCAGTTACCAAAGCATCAAACTCACCCGACTGACAATCCTGACAAGCTTGTCCTAACATATCCAACACATAAGCCGCATTATTTGCATTCAATTGCCCTGTGACACAAGGTTCTGCCAATTTAATCGGCTTCACTTTTAAACGACCTACTTTGTGTTGACTTGGCGTGTGTTGATCTTGTACATCGAGTTCAATTTTAAGATCAAGCTGCTGCATTCTCTGTTGTAATAATTCAGGATCAGCATAAGCAACAATATCAGTATTAACAGGATGTTGTGCTAACTGTAAGCAAATATCAACGCCAATACCAGCGGGTTCACCTGTGGTCAATGCAATACGAGGTAATTGTTTGGACATATTTTTAAACTAGTTATTTTGGAGGCCAAATTGTAATCTGATGCAGGATAATTGCAATATTTTGTGGCAGCGTTTTATGCAGTGTGAGCATTTAACAAAGACCCACACTATTCACCAATTATTGTTCACAAGGTTGTTGCTGAATTGTATTTGGTTGAAAGAAATGCAATTGTTCCTCTATAGAAATAATCTGCTTTTTCATGCTATCACTATGCTCAGATAACGTCTGAACTAATGTGCTATTTTGTTGCGTTATCTCATCCAATTTTGTAATCGATTGATTAATTTGTGAAATATCTGTTGATTGTTGGTGACTGGTTGTCATTATACCTGTAATATGCTCATTAACAGTTTTTGCACTGCGCACGATTGCATCTAAAGCATTGTTTGATTGCTCAACTAATGTAGAACCTTCATTGATTTTTTCTATGCTATCTTGCATTAACGGTCTGAGTTCTTTCGCCACACCTAAACTATGTTGTGCTAAGTGACGTATATCGATAGCAACCTTAGCAAAACCTTGCCCACCTATCCGTGCTGCCTCAGTTGCTGCATTTAGAGCGATAGTATTAATTTGAAACGCCATTGCATCAATTGCATTTATCATTTGCGAAACATTTTGATTGCTTTTACTGATTGCATCAATTGCTATAGTGGCTTGATTTGACAGTTTTTTACCCGCTTCAATCTGTTCATAAGTATCAATAGCAAGTTGATTTGTTTGTTCGGTATCACTCACATTTTGTTTGGCTATTTCAACAATCTTCTGCATATTGGTTGTGATGTTTTCTAATGCAGCGACTTGCTGGGCTGTATGTTGATTCACATTATGGCTATCTTGTAACACTTCACTAGATATTGCGTTAGCCGTTTTACTGGAGTGTGTCAGTTTTGTCGTAATAGTATTTAGACAGGTCAACGTATAATTTAAATTATCTTTTAATTCAGTTGTATAACCTTCATAATTACTTCGCATGGGTTGGGTTAAATCACCCGTAGACATCGCCAGAAAAAGACATTTAAGTTCTTCAGTCACGTTTTTATGCGTTTCTAAAACATGATTCATGCTTTCAGTAATATCAAGCAAAAGACCTTGTTTATTTTCTGATGGAATACGATGCTCAAACATGCCTTGCTGTAAGTTCAATAAGGCTTGATGCATTTGTGCCATGACTTGGTTGAGTTTATTTACAGAGTTGTTTGTATCTTGTTTTAATTGTGCAAAATGACCAACATATTCACGCTGAACAGTTTGACTAAAATCACCAGCAGACATCGCTTCTAATATGCATTTTACTTCTTCAATCATATTTTGGTTTGCGTCTAAATGTGTATTTATCTGATACCCTAGTTCATTGAGTACACTTTGTTTATTTGGGATGTTAACGCGCTCACTCAACTGACCTTTTGCAGCCATGCCCAAAACATCTTTTATTGCTGATATATCATGATGTAAACATTTAATCGAGCTGTTCACATGATCTTTGGTTTGTTGTAGATAGCCGAGGTAATCATGTTGTAGGGTTTGATTTAAATCACCATCAGCAATGGCTTGAAATACTTTATTTATTTCTTCCAGCAATAACTGATTCATCGCAAGATTTTGATTAATATGCTCGGATACAGTTTTGAAAATACCTTGCTTGCCCTCTAATTCAATACGCTGATCGAGTAATCCATTTGCAGATGTTTCAGTTGTGGCTTTAATATCATTTATTACAGTATCAATATGATTTAAAGCAGAATTAATATTTGTTTTTAACACAGCCAGCTTATCTGTATATTCACCCGAAATACTTACGCTGATCTGGCCTTCTGCAAGTGCTGTGAAAATTTGCTGCAGCTCTTCAGACATACGTTGGTATTCGTCAATAAGCAATTGGTTTTCATGTAATTTAATTTGATTTTTTGCATTGATCTCGAGTAATTGATTGCTTTGGCTGTAATCTTGTTGCTGGGTTTCTGTATCTAGCTTGGATTCATCTGGTATATGATTTATAAGTGGGTCAAAACTTTGCTTAATAACCGATGTCATCCAGATCAGAAATGCACCTGTAATAAAGGTCAGTGTGGTGAATAGACCAATAATAGTGAAGCTGGTTGTTTGAAATTGGTTAAGTTGGAGCTGTTGACTGGCAACCATAACTGTAAGTAATAATAAATAAAATAACGTTGGTGTAATAAGTAACCAAAGCTTTTGATGCAAAGAAAGTTGAGCTAGTCGCACTCAATGCTCCTCATGAGTCGTTTTATATAAAACCTAGTGAAAAGCTATATTATAACAACCCCTATTGATTTGTTATATAAATTACAAGGGCGTAGATTTGGAAAAACCCTGTTATAAGTAAATTTTATAATAATATAAGTACTCTGTAAGCGTGATAGTGAGGTATGATCATATTTCAACACAAAAATCGATTTAATTGCTTTTTTTATATATCTTAAATATCAGATAGTTACAATCTTAATATATAATACTTATACGTTAAAAGCTTGCGATATGACAGTTTTATGATTACACTTAGAAATAAGTTACTGTAAATCAGAGTGATTTATTTAATCCTAACTTATCAGAGTCCTTCACTCGATAAACCCATTTTGGCATAGTGGTAAGACCTATGATTGATAATAAAGGCTACAGATTGAATGTGGGGATTATCCTGAGTAATCAGGAGGGAAATGTGCTGTGGGCTAAAAGATTAGGTCAGAACGCATGGCAGTTTCCTCAAGGTGGCATCAAGGCCAATGAAACCCCAAAGCAAGCATTATTTCGTGAGCTTTACGAAGAAGTTGGCTTGACTGCGAAACAGGTGCAAGTATTAGGTGCAACGAAACGTTGGTTAAGTTATCGCCTACCGCAAAACCTAATTCGCTACCATCAAAAACCCTTGTGTATTGGGCAGAAACAAATCTGGTATTTATTGCGCTTGACAGGCAAAGATACTGATATTCGTTTTGACAAAAGCTACTCACCAGAGTTTGAGCAATGGGAGTGGGTTAACTATTGGAAACCACTAGATGAAGTGGTGCATTTCAAATACAAAGTATATGAAGCTGCATTAAAAGAGCTTGAACCTTTGTTGAAGAAAAGCCGTCCAGCAAGAACCGTCATTCATCGCAAAGCAGCCCCTGCAAAAATATATCAGCGTTTATAATATGTATGTGAAAAGAGCCACATCAATATGGTATGGCTCTGTTAATTCACTGGTTAGTTCTTCTTAAATGCTTTGACTTGTTTGTCTAACATCATTGGAACAAGTAATAAACCTTTTTCCGCAATGTACTCATGGTCAGCAGAACCTTGATTATAGTCCATAACTTCTTGTGCTTTACCATCTGCTGTGACCGCAAATAATTTACCCGCAATCCAATCTGTTACGTAATAACCACCGTTGCCGTCTGATTCCACGCCATCAACATTAGCAAAGCTTTCCGTTGAACCCAATGGCTCAATTTTGCTGGTATTATCATAAGCAATCGCTTTTAAATAACCTGTTTCTGAGGTTTGAAAACCTTCCGTACGAATGCCCCAACTACCAACAACTAAACGATCTTTTTCAGCAAGTAAACCGTTTGGACTGGCTAATGCAGCATCTTGTGCCCATACATCAAATTTTCCATCACATAAGCAATAAATGGTATCTGCAAAAAAATCTGACACATATACATTACCTTTGCTATCAACTGTGACATCATTTAGAAAGACACTTTTTTCAGCGGTATAACGTTGTGTAACCTCGCCTGATTCAATATCAATAGCAACCAAAGCATTGATGTCAGAGACATATAACGTATCATCTGTAACATCCATACCTTTTGGTGCATTTAAACCTTCAACAACCCACGCTGCATCAATTGTCTTACCCTCTAGGCTGATAATTGAAATATAGCCCTTACCATCCATGCCTAACGGTTCACCTTGTACATTAGAAACATATAAGCGTTCGCGCTTGGCATCATAAGCCACAGATTCAGGCTTATCTAAACCTTCGCTCAGCGTCCAAACTTCAGTAAAAGCAGCATCAGCAAAAACTTGTGTTGCGAAACCTAAGGTCATGGCGGCGATAGTAGATTTTATTATTAATGACATATCACACCTTTGAGGGTTGCAAGAGATAAAAATGTCATTGTAGCAAAGATTTTGCGGATTTGAGTGATAGGTACTATTTTTTAAGATAAATGACTTAATAGCTGCAAATAATCTTTATTGACTTGTGCATCCGTCATTTTTAATTTATCGATGGTCTTACAGCCATGTAAAACAGTTGTGTGATCGCGTCCACCAAATGCACCACCAATTTCAGGTAAACTATGATCGGTTAATTCTTTCATTAATAACATTGCCATTTGTCTTGGGCGAACAATTTGCCGATGACGACGTTTAGAACACAAATCAGCAACAGATACTTTGTAATAATCCGCCACCAGCTCTTGAATCATTTGTGCATTGATTTCTTGCATCTTAATCGAGCATAAGTCTTCTAACGTTGATTGAGCACTGTCTAGGGTGATTTTCTGGCGTAATAAACGGGCAACAGCAATTAAGCGATTTAAAGCTCCTTCCAGCTCTCTGACATTAGAGTGAATGTGTTCAGCAATAAAACTGTTTACATCTGTTGGCAACTCAATTTTCGCTAAACGTGCTTTGGTTTCTAAAATTGTTAAACGGGTTGAAAAGTCAGGCGGAGTAACAGATACGCTTAAACCACTACTAAAACGCGACTTTAAACGGTCTTCAATACCCTGGATCTGCTGAGGCACACGATCACAGGCCAATACAATCTTGTTTCGACTATCTTCTAATAGCACATTGAACGTATGATATAACTCTTCTTGAGAACGAGTTTTATTGGCGAAAAACTGTACGTCATCAATCAACAACGCATCTAAAGAGCGATAACGTTTTTTAAAATCACCCATTTTATTTTCTCGGAGTGACTTCACCATTTCGTTTACAAATTGCTCAGCACGAACATAACTGACTTTAGCCCCCGGTTGGCGTGACATGATGTGATTGCCGACTGCGTGCATTAAATGGGTTTTACCTAAGCCAACGCCACCGTAAATAAATAGTGGATTGTAACCACCTTGTTCAGCGAATTGTAATGATGCAAATTGGGCAAGGCGATTAGATTCACCTGCGACAAAGCTGTTAAAGCTGAGCTGTGGATTTAAATGAGTTGTAAAGGTTTCAGCTGTAATTGGGCTGCGACCAATGGTGCGTTTTTGTTGATTGGCTTTGCTAGGGCTACCGACTTGAATTAATAGTTTAGGCTGTTGTTTAGGCCTAACATGCGTCATCACCGTGTTGATGTGCTGTTGGTATTCTTTTTTGATTCGCTCTAACACAAATTGGTTAGGGGCGTACAGGCGCAAGCAGTCCGCGTCCTCATCTGCTTGTAGTGGACGTATCCAGGTATTAAAGTCTTTAGGCGTAAGCTTTTGCTCTAAGTAGCCAAGACATTGATTCCACAACTGGGCGGACACGATTCTTTTACCTCCAAGGTAAGTATTTCAAAGTCAAAAAGTTACTTGACAATTTTAGACAATCGTTCTAAATAAATGCCTATCAGCTTGTTGTATTTAAATACAAATTAAGAATGGGCCTATTATTTTGTCGCGTCTATCAAAATATTAAGCGTCACTTAAAATTGAGTGACTGTGTGTCCTGTAAGAAACAGTATTTGAGATACTGGCAATCAGTTTATACTTGATCGCCCCAACAATCTAGTACCTGCATAACTGCTTGTTTTATGGCTATCCTATTGATCGGAAAGTCATTTTTTCAATGAAAATCTTTGTGTGATACAATATTTGTTTTATATATCAACCACATAGTCCATTCATCGTTTTTTTCTGCCGATTATCGGTTTTTGCTTACCCTGATGAACTAAGGGCGCGATAAGATAACTGATAATAAGGAAAAACGCAATGTAAAAATGCACCAAAAGTGATTTAACCAAAGGTTTATTTTGATAATTAATATTTATAAGCTTTATTCAAGTTTACATAATGCTAAAAAATATAATGCAAGGGCAAACTTGGATATATACGCAAATTATTTCAATAATGCTTGATTTAAGTCTTTTTCTCGTAGTTTATAGCCTGTGACTTTGATGAGTTGTTTTGCTGTGTATTGATGTTCAATTGCAGCTTTTTTATTGTCCATGGCGAGTTGATAGTGACTCATGGCTAAATGCCAATCTACAGCGTATAGTTTCATATCTCCACGCTTGATAATACCTTCTGCTTCATCAAGATCACGTTTGGCATCATCCCATTTTTTTTGTTGTAAATGAAAATTAGCACAATTAATAAGGAACAAAGGTAAGAGATTAATTTTTCCTGATTTACGTATATTAGCTATTGCAAGATGCATATAATTATTTGCTTGCTCTAATTTATTCAAGGTTTGATAGCAACGAGTTAAAATTAGTTGATTAAGTGCAATATAGAGAGGACGTTGCCTATTTATTGATATTTCAAGTAATTTATTTCCTCTATTTAGTATTTGTTTAATTTCACCAATATTTTCAGACTGTTCCAATAATAAAGAACAATAATAGAAACCTGCAAGCTCGTGTAAAAATGGTACACTTGGATATTGTTTTAATTGAAAATTTTCAGCTTTTAGAAACATATCTGAAGCATGTTCTATTGTATTTTGTAGATATAAACATATGCCAAACATAGCATAGCTTTTTGATATATGCATTTGAGTAAAATCATTTTTACTATCAATATATTTTGTATAATGTATTGCTTGTTTAGCTGCCTTAATTGCATGACTGATTGAGCCAAGAAGGATATGTTGATTAGCAAGGTTTCTAAAAGAACGAGATATTTCTTTCCAGTTTTGTTGTTTTTTATATAAGTTAATATCTTTTGTTCTAAGTTCTAAAGACTCAGATATATACCCTAATGACATGAGAACAAATGCAGCTTCTCCTAATAACAAAGCTTGCTCTTCAGCAGATAATGTTTTCTGTCCTGCTGACCATAACCAATTTTCTTTAAAAAATGCTTTAAGTACCGTTAGAGCTTGGCTATATGCCCCTAAATTTTGAGTTGCATAAAATATATCACTTCCTCCCCGAATACGATTGCGGTAGATATCCAATGCATCTTTATATTCCCCACCCAAACACCCATGCACAACCGCACGATATAAAGGTTCTAATTCTTCTAATGTCTCAGGGTGATCTTTATCAGGTACAGATTGATAATATTCAAATAAAACCAAATGCGCCTGCTTAAACAAATCTTCTTTTGTGTCTTTAAAACGTTGTCCAAAGTATTGACGAATAATTGGGTGACAATCCCAGTCTATTTCCGAACTAAATAATAAATTGGCAATTTCTAACTTACTTACTAAATTCTGAAATTCCAATTCTGACAACTGTCCTAATGGCTGGGCAAATGTTGCTTTCTCAAATAACACTTGTTTCTCAACCAAACCCATTGGCCGATCAAATAATCCCAATAAATACAAAAATCGCCGCTCTAAACTTGTATCATCCCAACACTGCTCATCATAAAACTGCAAAATTCTCCGTGCATGACGTTCATCAGACCTTTTTCCCTTAAAGCGTGGCAGCTGATTACGAAAAGCAATATGACCTTGAAACTGTGTCACTAACAACTTCGCTAATAAAACTAACGCTAACGCATGGCCTCTATTTACCTCACTGGCCTTTTGCAATGCCTTATCTGTGCCCTGCACTTGTAATGATCTTAACAGCTTCATCCCATTCGACTTACTCAACAGACGTAAATCAATTTCTTTAAACCCGTCAAATCCTTTTAATTCCTCGATCGGTTGGCGTGAAGTCATCAAAATCAGACTTGTTGTATTGTATCCACCACGCTTAACCGCCCATAAAAACTGCTGTAATGCCACATCTTTAAAATGCCCTTCCATCACATCAACACGATTTTGTAACGGCTCTAAACCATCTAAAATTAACATTGCTTGTTCTGCAAATAACAACTTAGCTAATAACTCCCCTTTTTGTTCATCTTGTTTAGGAATTTCCGCCGCGCCGAAAAAAGGCAAAACTGCTTCAAAAAATGGGACTGAGGAATTTTGTGTTTCATGTGAACCTTGGCTATAAAACGACCAAGCAAAGATTTTCTTATGTTTAAAGCTTTCGTAATCTTTGGCTTTCAAGTTTTCCAGCCATTGCCGCACTAAAGTGGTTTTCCCCACCCCACCAAATGCAATAATGGCCACCACTTGTTTTTTGCTATGAACTGCTCGTGTAATTTGCCCCAGCTCTGTACCGCGCCCAATGGTTTTATGGTTTAAAGGCGGGAGTTTTGTTAGATAAGGCTGGCTTGATTCAATGACTTTGGACACTTGGTAGGTATCTGACATGCTAGAAATAGCTTGATTATTACCCGAACCAATATTGATGTTGGCTTGTTCAGCAGAACCTTGAATATTAATATGGACGGTTGGCTCAGTCGTAGGCTTGGCTGCGTTTTCTTGAGTAGAGGCTTTTTTTGTAGCGGGTTTGCTCACCATTTTTTTCTTAAAAGGCACTTTAGCAACTGCTATGCTAGAAAGCTTTGATACCACAACCGCACCAGCGACTGCGCCCGCAACCATCACCAACATGTCCATAACAAACCCACTCTGATTATTGGTACTTGCTGTAAACCCTATCACACATTATTGCTGTTATTTTTTATCCTGTCGATATTTTTAAAATTTTTCGCTTTCCGTAATCAATCGCGTATAATTTCGAACTTCGTTCTGATTTCTCTAAATATCCTCGCTATGCTGAAAGGTAAAAAAATCATTGTTGTTATGCCTGCCTATAATGCAGAGTCCACCTTACGTCAAACATATGCGGAAATTCCACATGATATTGTTGATGAAGTCATTTTAGTTGATGATAAAAGCAGTGATGCAACAGCTACAGTCTCGGATTCACTGGGTATTCATACTGTAATACATCCGCAAAATTTAGGTTATGGCGGTAATCAAAAAACCTGCTATCGGGTTGCATTAGAAAAAGGCGCAGATATTGTCATCATGCTGCATCCAGATTATCAATACACCCCCAAATTGATTACAGCAATGACTTCGATGCTAGCTGAGGGTTTATTCGACTGTGTATTAGGTTCACGGATTTTAGGAACAGGTGCGCTAAAAGGTGGAATGCCCATGTATAAATATATTGCCAATCGCATCTTAACCTTTGTGCAAAATATTGTTATTAATTACAAATTATCAGAATACCATACAGGCTATCGGGCTTTTTCCAAGGAAGTGCTAGAAACTTTGCCACTAGAAAATAATTCAAACGATTTTTTATTTGATAATCAAATGTTGGCACAAATTGTTTATGCAAAATATGTGATTGGAGAAGTGACTTGTCCAACACTTTATTTTGAAGATGCCTCATCGATTAACTTTCGACGTTCCGTAACTTATGGCTTAGGTGTGTTATGGACTTCGGCAAAATATCGATTGCACTGTTGGAAATTGATAAACTCACCACTACTTCAACCATTAGATAAACTTAGAAAAACAAGAATATCCAAAGATCGTTAATTTTCACAAATCTTTCAAGCTATGCAGTTTGCTCGAAGCATAGTATTGAGTGTATGAGGTTTGATTATGTGGACTGCTCTGCTCGTTTTTATACTCATTATTTTTGGTTGGTCAGCATTTAAATGTCATCAAGCGCACGTTGCAAACTGGGGAAATCGTTGGCTCAATACGATTGATGGGCTTAATCGCTTATTTTGTAAATATATCCATGGCTTAGAATATAACGCACCTTTTGCTTTGTCTGAGCATCAAGGTGCGGTGGTGATGGCGAATCACAGCTCGGGTTTAGATGCCATGCTATTGATTGCAACCAGTCCGCGTCCATTACGCTTTCTCATTTCTCATGAACAATATGAGCGTTTTGGTTTGCAATGGTTTTTTAGAATTATTGGTTGTATTCCCGTTAATTTAAAACATAAGCCTGAACGCGCGCTCAAACCTGCATTACAAGCCTTGCAAAATGGAGAGGTGATTGCTCTGTTTCCGCAAGGTGGGTTGACATTGCCTCATGAATCCAAAAAGCTGAAAAAAGGCGGCTTCTGGCTAGCTGAACAAGCTAAATGTCCAATTTATCCTTCTATTATTTCAGGTATCAACGGGGAAGGTTCGATCATGGGTAGCATTTTTTTTCATCGCAGCCAAGCCAAAATCACCACATTCCCCCCTATCCAATGCCCAGACTATAAATGTTTGGAAACATTACAGCCATTCTTTGAAAAAAAAATGACTTGGGAACAAATCAAACCCAGCTTGATTGAAACTACCAAAACCGAGCAATAGCTTTTCACTTTGTTAAAAAATCAATGCTGCAAGCACTTTCCGCCCTTCAGCGACTAAAATATTATAAGTACGACAGGCGGCAAGCCGATCCATTACTTCCAGCCCAATATTCGCCTCAATCAATGGTGCGTATAATTGGGGAGAGGGAAATTGCTGTTGTAACCCTGTCCCTAAAATCACTAGCTCAGGTTGCAAAGCCCGCAAACGTTTAAAATGCTCAATATCTAAATCATCAAAATTTTTCACATCCCAATCTGATAAATATTCTGGCATCACAATCAAGCTATGGTCATAGTTTTGCTCGTTAATGACTACGCTATCTCGATCGTAACGTTGAATATTATTAGCGGATGTTCGATCTAAATGTAATTTCATATCACAAAAAACCTTTGTATAAATGATGAACGATGAGTTCAGGCTAAAATAAGTAATCTACCTAAGTCAATTATAACTGAGTATTTTAATCAGTTTATCGGGTCAAAGATTGGTATACTGATAACTTAACGGGTAACTGATAATTAAATATGTCTGATAGTATTACTTTAGCCATGACGGGTGCATCGGGAGCAATTTATGGTGTTCGTTTGTTGGAGCAATTGCTTTTAGCAGGAAAAACTGTGCACTTCTTACTCTCGACACCAGCACGACTTGTTATAAAAATGGAACTGAGTATCAGTTTACCAAGCCGCGCGTCTGATTTAAAAAAACAATTGGTCGAAAAATATAGCGCAAAAGCAGAACAGCTATACGTTTATGGTTTAGAACAATGGACAGCCCCGGTAGCCAGCGGCAGTGCAATCAGTCGAGCCATGGTGATCTGTCCCTGTACTAGCGGTACAATGGCTTCTATCGCACATGGTATGAGTCGTAACTTAATCGAACGGGCAGCTGATGTCAGTTTGAAAGAGCGTAAGCAACTTATTTTAGTGCACCGTGAAACACCATTATCTCCAATTCATATGCAAAACATGCTAACCTTATCTCAAGCTGGTGCGATTATTTTACCCGCCAGCCCCGCATTTTATAATCAACCACAAACCATTCAAGATGTCACAGATACTGTGGTGGCGCGTATTCTTGACCATCTCAATATTGAACATCAGCTCTTACCACGTTGGGGTGAAAATGCACAATGACACCATCACAATTCCGTTGTTCCCACTGCACAGTGTTTTATTTCCTGATGGCTTACTGCCTCTGCGTATTTTTGAACCCCGCTACTTAGACATGGTCAGCCAATGTTTAAAGCAAGATGCTCTGTTTGGCATTAGCTTGATTTATGATGGCAAAGAAGTTGGCGAGGCTGCACTCACGCATAATATTGGGACGATGGCGAAAATTGTTGATTGGGATAAAGAAGAAAATGGCTTATTGGTGATTAAAGTCGTTGGACAACAGAAGTTCAAAATTTTAAGCCAAGAAACTAAAAAAAATCAATTGATTGAAGCTAAAGTTGAACTGTTTCCTTCAGAAGATTCAGCGACACTGACCCCAGAATATCAGGTTTTGTCGGATTTATTAGAGCAAATTATTCAACAATTAGGTAATATTTATCCTCAAATATCGTTAGACTATAACAATGCACACTGGGTAAGCTATCGTTTGGCTGAATTATTACCGATTTCGCTCGTACAACGTCAGAAATTGTTGGAACTATCTGACCCAGCACAGCGTTTAGCCATTTTAAAGCAAAGTTTTAGGGACTAATTGGAGGTATGGAATGTATAAGTTGTTCACTTATATACTACTACTGACCACATTGAATACAGTTTATGCGAATTCAGAAGTACATCGGTTATATGTTGATGTATTCCCTGCTGAAGCAAATGCGAAGATTTTCATATGGAATATTAAACCAAAATTTCGTCAGGGTATTGAGCTTAAAGTGGGTCGTTATGACTTACGGGTGCAAGCAAAAGGTTATCATACTTGGCGTAAATGGATTGAGCTAAAAAGTGGTGATGTTGATGTTTTTGAACAAGTTGATTTAGTTCCGCTCAATCAACCTAAACCCGCTAGTGCCAATATTATTGATGAAGCACCTCAGCCTATTAGTCCGCTTGCAACCAATCCTTCGTCTGATATTCAAATTAGCCTTGACTCTGTTACACCTCCACCAGAAATAGAAGAATACATATTAACTGTGGAAACTATTCCTAGTGATGCCAAAGTCCAATTTATTAATAGCAATCAAGTCTTTGAGCAAGATATGTTTTTAAAAGCGGGACGATATAAATTATTAGTCAGTCGAAATGGTTATGCAAGTCAAGAGCATGATGTCAATATAACCAATGATGATGTTGAATTAAAAGTGATTTTATCACTCTCTATGTCTTCCATGTCTGCATTTTTACCTCAAAATAGAGGCAAAGCACTGGCGATTCCCATCCCAAAAAATCAATATACTTTAGATTTAGATGTGAAGCCAGAAGGTGCAGTTGTTAAAATTCTAACGACAAATCAACTTTATAGTCCCAATATGACTTTAGCTCCGGGTAAATATGTACTTCGTGTTGAAAAGCAAGGTTATGTAACCCGCCGAGAATTGATAGAAATTAAAAATCAGAACATTAAGAAAACCATTGAGTTATCACAACCACCGATGTGTTTTTACGGTCAATCTCAGAAACAATCCCCAAGTGGTGAAAAACTGTATAATTTCTATAGCGTAAGATTGAACTTTTACCAGAACTTTGTTGAAGTACATTACTATATTCAAACTATGCCGTTAGGGGTTACCAGTCATTATGAGTTCAAGGGCATTCGACGCGGTGATGATTTAGAATTAATCGGTTTATTAAAATACGGTAGTGATACACAGGAAGAATTGAAAACACATATGTCACTACGCGATGGCAAATTAATTGAAGCGATTAGTGGCGATCGACAGGTTTTGCAGCCGACCAGTTGTAATTAAAATTATTTATCGAGATGGCGTATTGCTTCTGAAATATGTTGCATTGCTTTAACAGTAAATGGATTACCACATTGCCACAGTCGATTATCTAACTCGATATGTGGCATTTTTTGTAGTACGCTATGTTTTAATAAATGTGTTGCTAACGCGGCATTATTTGTATGGTAGCGGCTTAAAATAATCAATTCAGGCTGATGTTTTAAAATATGCTCTAAACTGGTCTTTCCCCAAAATTGAATCCCAATCTCATCCGCAATATTATGCAATTGTAAATAAGATAATACATTATCAGCTAAAGTCTGCTGACCTACTGTAAAACCATTTGGATAAAAAACTAAAACCCGTTGCTGATTCAATTTAGGTAGCTGCTGTAAATCGGCTTGCATTTGTTGTATAAGTTGTCGTGCCTGCTCTTTTCTATGGATTGCATCACCAACTTGATTAATATTAGCGTATATATCTTCTAACGTTTGTGCTGTATTCAGCTTAATGACTGTATGTCCTAATTGTTCTAAAAATTGTAAAGTTAAGCTGCTGGTAAATGTATGTGCAAATACAATATCTGGTTGAAAGACAGTGACCTCTTCCACTAAGCCGCGATTAAATTGTGTGGTTTGTGGAATCGTAATATATGGCTGCATGTCTTTACTAAGATAAGTGATAGATAGCGTTTTGGATTCATCAGATAGCAACAATAATAGAATATCAGCACAAAGGTTAAGTGAAATGATTTTTTGTGCAGGAGAAGCTTGAACAGCAGCATTTAATAAAAAGAATAGTAGGAAGATAAGACATCGTTTATATGAAAGCATAGCACTATCCTGAAAGCATTTGCATCGCATTAAATATTGATATAACGCACCTTGTAGCTATTAACATATTAAATACCTTATTCAGTCAGCTGTTTTCTGTAAGATGCCATACTGTTGTCATGACATTCATTGGGATGCACTTGCAACAAGTTACGCCAATCAGATAAAGCCAAATCATCGATAATAACATCAGGTTTTGGTAAAAAACCCAGAAAACAGGTTTCAATACCAAATTCTTTAGCACTTTCTTGTGCATACTCTGCACCGCCAGAACTCCAGCAATACATAAGTGCACCTTGTTGTTTCAATGCTTTAATGTGCTCAATGACAGCAGGAATAGGAATCCGTTTTGTTCCATAATTTCTTACAAATGTTTCATCAACATCGATATAAATATATAGTGGTCGACCCATTTTTAATAATCTTTTTAAATGATTGTTCTTAGCTCATAGAATACATGAAATATCACCATCACTTTTTTAACATCATCTGATATCGCGCTTATGTACACGATATATTCCTTATATTCATCTAGTGTTTTTAATCTACAACAATCCAATATAAAGTGTGTAAACTTAAAAAACAGATGTTATTTAGCTACAACCTATTAATAGAACCTATAAAAGCTATAAGAAATAGGTGTACTACCCATTAGTAATTAGGTATTTTTGTTGCAGTAATTATGCGTGTCGGGGGATGACAAACTTGTCCTGCAACAGGATTGGAAAATTATGAATAATAGCCATTATACAATTCTCATTGTTGATGATAATAAAAATAATTTATTTACGTTACGGACTTTAATTCTTCAGCATATAGAAATCAATGTGTTAGAAGCGGATTCAGGCCAAAAAGCATTAGCTACATTGATGACTGAAAAAGTAGATTTAATTATCTTAGATATTCAAATGCCTGAAATGGATGGTTTTGAAACTGCAAAGATTATCCACTCGATAAAGCAAACTCAACATATTCCCATTGTATTTTTAACCGCTGCGTACAAATCAGAAGAATTCCAAACAAAAGGTTTTGGTATTGGGGCATCTGATTATTTAACCAAACCCATTGATGCTGCACAGTTAATTAACAGAATCAATCTCTATTTACGTTTTATTCAGCAGGAACATCGACATGCCCAAATTTTAGAACAACGGGTAAAAGAGCGTACAGCAGAGTTAGCTAAGGCAAATACTTGTTTGTCTGAAGTAAACACGGAATTAGAACAATTAGGGCATTACAATAAATTAATACTAGAAACCGTCAGCGATGGCATATGTGGGTTTAATTTATCCGCTGAAATTACCTTCATCAACCCTTCAGCAGCACAAATGTTAGGCTACTCTATTAGCGAATTAATTGGACAAAGCGCGTGTAAGTTATTTTGCCAAAATACCAATTTAGAAACTTCTTTTATTAATATGCCTTTCTATCAAGCAATTGTTCATGGAAAAGACTATCATAGTGAAAATGAGTGTTTTTATCATAAAAATGAAGTCGCTTTTCCTGTTGAGTGTGCACTTGCACCGATTCAAAGTAATAATGACATCACAGGCACAGTGTTAACATTTAACGATATTACAAAACGCAAACAAACAGAACTGATGCTCACAGAGGCCAAAGAGCACGCTGAGCAAGCTAATAATGCAAAAAGCTATTTTCTCGCCAATATGAGTCATGAATTACGCACGCCGTTGAATGCAATTATTGGCTATAGTGAAATATTAAAAGATGAAATGGAAGATGAAATCAGTGTTGAGACATTCCTAGATAGTAAAGATATGTGCTTACAAGATTTAACCAGAATTCAAGACTCTGCTAGGCATTTATTAGGCTTAATCAATGATGTGCTGGATGTCTCAAAAATTGAAGCGGGTAAGATGGATATTTTTAATGAAAATGTACAAATATACAGATTATTACATGAAGTGTTAGATCAAGCTTTTCCATTGGCTGCAAAAAAATCGAATACTTTGAAAACAGATTATAACGACGAGTCATTCTTTTTATATACGGATCGCACTAAGCTATATCAAATTTTACTTAACCTCATTAGCAATTCTTGTAAATTTACTGAGCAAGGTGAAATACGCATTACCGTCAATCTACCTGCCATAGAAAATTCAGATAAAAGCTGGATATGTTTTGTTATTTCTGACACGGGCATTGGGATGACACCAGCTCAACAACAAAAGTTATTTCATATCTTCAGCCAAGCTGATGCCTCCACTACACGTAAATATGGAGGGACAGGGTTAGGCTTACATATTAGTAAACGCTTTTGTGAATTAATGGGTGGACATATTGAAGTCAGCAGCGAATTAGAAGTCGGTAGTCAATTTAGCGTGTACTTACCTTTGCAAAAACAAGCATAAACGTGCCTTTTGATCTACACTCATAGGCAGCAAAGTAGTAGATCAGTTTACTAAAAAATATTATTTAAGTAGTTATAAAGAAACAGTACAATATAACTCATACTATGTGATGTTAAGCTAGCAAATCTATGCAATATATATATTTAAGAAAAGCGTTGTTTATCAAATAAAGTCATGCAAATTCATTCAACAGCCCATAGATAAATAGATAGTACCTAGTCAATAACACACTAA
>JAOXRS010000255.1 GCA_025800385.1 Candidatus Albibeggiatoa sp. nov. NOAA | reverse complement strand
TGTTTTATCTAACATATTCAATTAAAATTTTAATCTTATTTATTTATACTATCATTAATTCATTTCCAATACTCTTTACAACGACCTCGCTCTTGTAAAATACAATGCTATGAGCTCTGACGTTTGCAGCAGGTGCTACATTGATACGATAATGTAAAATAAGTTGCTTTGGATCTCTTGTAACTACCTCTTTCTGATATGATAAATCGAAGTAAATTAAACCATACAAACTAGTGAAATTGGATAAATTTAGCTGTGTTCCTGTGTTGTAATCGTTTTTACGAAATGCATAACTCATTAGATCATTGAATATTCTGATTTTTGAATCACTATCATATTCTAGTTCGGGATAAAACGTATTGTTACCATACTCTAATCGACAGCTTGAGAGAGAGCTATTAGCGTTATCCGCATTCAATTGAAAAGTGTCAAACAAATATGGAGTTCTCTCGGATTCATCATCATTTGGTCCGTCTGTACGCTGGAGATATATAAAAACATGTTCAACGTCGTCGATAGCTGGACTGATTTGAAACATATTCTGAAGGGCTCTTGTATTAGCTGACTGGTTGTATAAATCTCGCATCAGATATGTCCATTCTGTTGGCTTAAGAAACTCTGAAACGAAATTACTATACATACTGTCTTTTGGGATTAATCTGGGGAGTCAAAGATACAATCTCTTTACAACGACACGGCCAGCATCAGTACCATTAGCCATGTGTATCAATTCACTATCATCATTGAGTGTTAGTTCAATTGTAAGCTGCATCGGAGGTAACATCTTCCTTTCCAATTCTTG
>JAOXRS010000240.1 GCA_025800385.1 Candidatus Albibeggiatoa sp. nov. NOAA | reverse complement strand
TTTGGTCTGATTTTAGTAGATAATTGATCAAGAGCTTGATTACCAACATTATGAATCATCGGATTCAACTTATCCAGAGCATAATCGATAGCCTTTTTCTGCAGTTTTGGGTTTCTCAATGCTTCAGAACTATAGTATCTACCCATTTCAACTGCTTTCTTTGAAAGAAAAGGAATACCATGATGAATCAACATATCAGCACCAGTTGATGCTATACTATCCATAAGCCCGCTACCATGCGGGCTATTTAGTTTCCCTTTGGGCTTTTAACGAATTTTGATTTTGTTATTCCACATTCAGCACATTTGCATTGCATCATTAATCGTCCATTCTTTGATTTTTTGTATTGTTCACTTCCTGGCAAACATTCGGTTTGTTTCTTTTGTTTAACGCAATATGATTTCATTTATATATATAATTTAGATATTTTTGAAGTAATTAATTATAAAACGATGGTTAACAGCTTGATTATTCATGTCAAATTTAGCATTATGAATAACATTTGACATTGGAATACCCTT
>JAOXRS010000230.1 GCA_025800385.1 Candidatus Albibeggiatoa sp. nov. NOAA | reverse complement strand
CCTTCATTCGGCATTAACTTCTGCTCAATTCAACACCAGAAGCCTCCGCGCTTAAGGGGGGCGTTTTTGACCTATTTCCCCTATTTATTTAAGTGCGCAGCTGAATTGTCGTGTTTGCAAAAGCATCAAACAAATGCATTTCAACCAGCAATTTTTGACCGTTTCCATGCAGAAATTCCGCAAATATAACCGTGCCTTTTTTGTTGGCATTACCATCTCATCCTATCATCATTAAAAACGTCTCCTGGGTGGCGACAATTTTTGTAAAAGGGGGCCTGATGGTATCTACTGGACCGGCAGAATGTAGCAGTGCTTCACTATCGATCATAAAATGCATTTCAAGCGTACCTATGGGAGATGATACAACTTCCCCACATAGTGATACAACTTACCTCACTACTGGGGTAAGTTGTATCAAGTGAAATGGGTCCATTCAACGGGCTATATAAGACAAACTATCAAACATACACGAAATCGCTTCTGGTTGGATGCAGATGAAGGATTAAGCTTCACATCGGTATATGAACGACTCCTCTGCCATTGTTACGAAGCGAGAAAATGAGGTCAGAGTAAAAAGTGATACAACTCACCCCACTCTCCCCTATCGTGTTAAAATGTTATTGTCTCATATACGCAAATGAGCTACACTCAGCTTTAGTGTAGTTCAATTTAG
>JAOXRS010000223.1 GCA_025800385.1 Candidatus Albibeggiatoa sp. nov. NOAA | reverse complement strand
CTACATCTCCTTTCTTACCTGGCAACAGGCCTTCTATTCGTCTCCATTGGCTATCCTTTAGTATTCTTCTAACCATTTTCTATATACCTCATTTTTTCCTACATATTTTACTCTTTTACCTCTATTTGAGAACGCTACCTAGCATGTCGTAAAATACCTGATCTTATTTTGATGGATATTCATATGCCTGTAATGGATGGTTGGGAGGCAATACAAATTATTAGAGCAACAGAAAGTATAAAGCATATCCCGATTATCTGCTTAACTGCTCATTTTTTACAAGGATTTAAAGAAAAAATTTTTGCTGCAGGTTTTGATGACATACTAGTTAAACCGATTATACCCAAAGAGTTATTCAAAAAAATAAATGTTTTACTATCCAATTCATAATAACAACTTGGAGACACAAATGGAGAATCAAATAAAAATTTTATATGTTGATGATAATGAAATGAGTGATGGTATGGTTGAAAGACGTTTGATTCGTAGAGGGTTTAATTGTGTTCGAGCAATGGATGGTCAACAGGCAGTTGATTTTGCGCATCGTGAGTTGCCAGACTTGATTTTAATGGATATGAGTTTACCAGTTAAAACTGGTTGGGATGCAACAAGAGAAATCAAGGAAGCAGAAGATACTAAACATATTCCTATTATTGCTTTAACAGCTCATGCAATGTCTGTGGATAGAGAATATGCACTTAAAGCTGGGTGCGATGATTATCAGCCTAAACCGGTCGAATTGCCTAGGTTATTAGAAAAAATACACAAACTATTACCATCAACAAATTAAATGTCAGTTTTGCTACAAAACCCTCACACCGTACAAAATACCCTTTGTTAGTATTCATACAATCAAATCAAAAATATCAATAAAAACAAATGGTAATCTCGTGGCATAAGCCTTGCTCAACAGTCAGTTAATTAAATTTATCACTCCATCGATATGATTACAGTTAATTGATAAAGGGTTGAGCTATGTGGGATTATTCAGATACTTTAAAAGAACACTTCTTTGAGCCACGCAATGCAGGTGCAATCGAAGATGCAAACGCGGTCGGTGATGTCGGCTCAATTTCTTGTGGTGACGCACTGCGCTTAACTTTAAAAGTCAATCCAGAAACAGAAGTCATTGAACAAGCAGGTTTCCAAACTTTTGGTTGTGGTTCAGCTATCGCCTCCTCTTCTGCATTAACTGAAATCATCAAAGGCAAAACTGTAGACGAAGCCTTAACAGTGTCTAACCAAGACATTGCCGATTTTCTTGATGGAATGCCGCCAGAAAAAATGCATTGCTCAGTCATGGGTCGTGAAGCTTTACAAGCCGCAGTGGCGAATTTCCGAGGTGAAGAATGGAGTGACGACCACGAAGAAGGCGCATTGATTTGTAAATGTTTCGCAATTGATGCCGTGATGATTGAAGAAACTGTTCGCGCCAATGAATTACGCACTGTGGAAGAAGTCACCAACTACACCAAAGCGGGCGGTGGCTGCTCCTCTTGCCATGAAGGCATTGAAGAAATCTTAACTCAAGTCTGGGCAGAAAAAGGTGAAGCCATCGACTTTAGCCAACCGTCTCAACCTGTCACCCAACCGAAACCATACGCGATGACAGGCTTCCAACGTATGAAAAAAATTGAAACCACAATTGAAGCGATTCGCCCACAATTACAACGTGACCACGGCGACATTGAATTAGTCGACATTGACGGACGCACCATTTACGTCAACATGTTAGGCGCGTGCAAAGGTTGTCAATTAGAAGCCCAAACCTTAGCAGGCGTACAACAGCAATTAATGGAAGCACTCGGCGAATTCATCAAAGTTGTGCCAGCGTCCATGCGTCCACAAGCAGAGGGAGCAGCATCATGAGCGAAGGCATTTATTTAGATAATAATGCGACCACCATGGTTGATCCAAAAGTGGTTGACGCAATGATGCCTTATTTTACCGAGCAATTTGGTAATCCATCATCCATGCATAGTTTTGGCGATAAAGTGGGACGGGCATTAAAACAGGCTCGCAAGCAAATTCAACAACTGATTGGTGCAGAACATGATTCGGAAATTGTGTTTACTTCGTGTGGCACAGAATCCGATTCGACTGCAATTTTATCGGCTTTAAAAGCCCAACCTGACCGTAAAAAAATCATCACCACTAATGTAGAACATCCTGCGGTGTTGGCATTGTGCGATTATTTGAAGAAAGAAGGTTATAAAATTCATCATTTGCATGTGGATGAAAAAGGTCGTTTGGACTTAGAAGAGTATGAGGAATTGCTCGATTCTCGTACAGCGGTTGTGTCGGTAATGTGGGCAAATAATGAAACGGGTACGATTTTCCCAGTCGAGAAGATGGCAGAAATGGCGCACGAAAAAGGTGTGATGTTTCATACTGATGCGGTACAAGCGGTGGGTAAAATTCCGATTGATTTAAAAGCGACTAAGATTGATTTGTTATCGATTTCTGGACATAAATTACACGCGCCAAAAGGCATTGGAGTTTTATATTTACGTCGTGGTACACGTTTCCGTCCATTGTTACGTGGTGGTCATCAAGAACGTGGTCGTCGTGCGGGTACAGAAAATACCGCGTCAATTGTCGGTTTAGGCAAAGCGGCTGAATTGGCGTTAGAAAGTATTGAGCATGAAAATACTTTCGTGAAAAGTCTACGCGATCGTTTGGAAAAAGGCATTTTAGAAGCGATTCCCAATTGTTTTGTCACGGGCGACCCTGATAATCGTTTACCGAATACTTGTAATATTGCGTTTGAGTATATCGAAGGTGAATCTATCTTATTAATGATTAACAAAATGGGCATTGCAGCGTCTAGTGGTTCGGCGTGTACTTCGGGTTCGCTTGAGCCATCTCATGTAATGCGAGCGATGGATATTCCGTACACGGCGGCGCATGGTTCGGTGCGGTTTTCATTATCGCGTTATAACACTTTAGCGGAAATTGACAAAGTGATTGAGGTAATGCCCGCAATTGTGGCGAATTTGCGTAAGATGTCGCCATATTGGGGTGAGAATGGCCCTGTTGAGAATCCAGAGGAAGCATTTGCGCCTGTTTATAATTAATTAGTAAATCTCGTTCCGACGGTCTCCGTTGGAATGCAGTTGAGACGCTCCGCGTCGCTTAAAAATGACTCGTGACGCAAAGCGTCAATACTGAATTACCACGCTGAGCATGGTAACTAGAAGGAACACACATGATAACCAAACGCAATAAAGCCTTATCTGTCAGCCCTTTAAAAGCCAGTCAACCTATGGGTGCAGCCCTTGCCTTTTTAGGTATGTACCACACCATGCCCATGCTACATGGCTCTCAAGGCTGTACGGCTTTCGGCAAAGTTTTTTTTGTCCGTCACTTCCGTGAACCCATACCGTTACAAACCACTGCATTAGACCAAGTCGGCGCAATCATGAATCCCGACGATAACGTCATGGAAGGTCTAAAAGTCATTGCGGAAAAAAATAAACCTGCCATGATTGGCTTGATTACCACAGGCTTATCCGAAACCGAAGGCACAGATGTTAAACGCACCGTGCGCGAATTCCGCCAACAATATCCCCAGTTTGACAATATCGCCGTTGTTCCCGTCAACACACCAGATTATAAAGGTTGTTTAGAAACAGGTTATAGTTTGGCGATTCAAGCCATGATTGAAGAACTTGTACCCGACAGCTCCGAAGCTCCAAAAGTGGCACAACGTCAGCGTCAAGTGAATGTATTGATCAGTCCGTCGCTCACGCCTAGTGATGTCGAAGTATTAAAAGAAACCATTGAAGCGTTTAACTTACGTCCTGTGATGATTCCTGATTTAGCTGATTCGATGGATGGACATTTGACTGAATCACGTTTGAACCCGTTGACGATAGGCGGTTTAGCGGTATCTGAATTTGAAACTTTAGGCTTAGCGGCGGCTACGATTGTGATTGGTGCATCAATGGATAAAGCAGCAGACATGCTACATGAAAAAACCACTGTCCCCGATTACCGATTTAAAACCTTGATGACCATGGAGGCGTTTGACCAATTTTTGATGACTTTAAAAGAATTGTCAGGTGCAGAAATTCCAGACCGTTTCGAACGCCAACGCAGTCAGTTACAAGATGCGATGCTTGATACCCATTTTATGTTAGGTCAATTACGAGTTGCGATTGCAGCCGACCCCGATGAGTTATACAATTTCAATCAGTTATTTAAATCAATGGGCGCGGAAATTGTCACTGCCATTGCACCAACGCACGTACACACGGGGATTTTAGAGCAGCTCGACGTGCCAGAAGTGCAAATCGGTGATTTGGAAGATTTAGAGAAATCTGCAACAGAGCAAAAAGCCCAATTATTGATTGGTAACTCACATGTAGTGGAATCGGCAAAACGTTTAGAGCTACCGATTTTACGCGCCAGTTTCCCACAATACGACTATGTTGGCGGTTATCAACGTACTTGGATTGGTTACAAAGGCTGTCGTCAAACCTTGTTTGATTTAGCCAATTTAGTTTTGCACAGTCCTAGCGAACATGAAATCGAACCATATTATGCCAAGTATACGCAGAAAGAGGAGTATGAACATGAGTCTGAGCAGACACTTACGCGTGGCGTTCAGCACTGATTCGGAGGCAGATATGAGTACAATGTTAAAATTTGCATTCGCCAGCACCGATATGAAACACGTCGACCAACATTTTGGTTCAGCGACTTCTTTCGCGATGTATGGTGTGGATATGGACAAGCATGAGTTGTTGGAAGTGTTGCAATTTGCTGAGACCGCACAAGATGGCAATGAGAATAAGTTAAATGACAAAATTGCGGCTTTAGAAGGTTGTGCAGCGGTGTATTGTCAAGCGGTAGGTGGTTCTGCAATTCGACAATTAACCATGCAAGGGATTCAACCGATTAAAGTTAGTGCAGGGGCAGAAATCGCTGAATTAATCGAGAATATCCAAGAGGAATTATGCGCAGGCCCTACCGCATGGCTGGCAAAAGCATTACGTCGTCAACAGCCGAAAGATACTAGTCGTTTTGATGATATGGAAGCGGAAGGGTGGAGTGAATGATTTGGAAAGATTAGCTTTAGAGTTCTTATTCATTAATAGCTATATCGTTGTATTTTTCCAGCGTATCTACACCTAAACACATGCGTAATTCTTGTAAGGTGATTTTATTTTCAAAAAAGTGAATAAAGGTGTTGGCAAGGTTGCGTTGTGCTGGGGTTAGCTTTTCTAGTTTCGTAGATATTATTCTAAGATGCCAATCAGTTTTATAATTATTCGCTTCTAATATTTCAATAGCATTCAAAATAGGTTGCCAATCAGTAGTTGGGTTAGTTAACCAAGTATTGAATAATCTTAAAACAATGGAGTTTTTTGAGCTAGATATTAAAGAATCTAAGAGTTTTTCTGTGTCAAACGATGAAAATAGTAAGCTGATATTTTGTAGGCTTTGGTAAAATACACCTTTAATTTTTTTCTTAGCAATATTTATTATTGGTTCTATTGACTCAGGAAATGTAGTAATAAATTGTAATTGCTCACCCAGCTTGCCTGATTGACAATTTGCAATAAATTTATTGAATGGAGCATTCGTGTCATTTGGATCAATTTCTAATACTTTATCATAACAAATGATAGCTTCTTCATACATTTTTAAACTTCTTAATACGTTACCTTTATTACCCCAAGCATATTTATAATTGGATTTTATTTCTAATGCCTTATTATAACTGGCAATGGCTTCTTCGTGCTTATTCAAATTTTTCAAACTATTTCCAAGAGCATTCCAAATGTGAGCATCTTTAGGAGCAATTATCAGAGCAGTTTTGTAACAAGTAATTGCTTCATTATATAAATCCAAATCATCCAATACATTACCTTTATTGAACCAAGCTTGTTTATAGTGAGAATCAATTTCTAAAGCTTTTTCAAAACTAGCTATTGCTTCTTCGTAACGCCCTAGAACGTGAAGACTAGAACCATATATATCCCAAGCTTTTATGTTATTTGGATTAATAATAGTTACTTGTTCATAATATTCTGCTGCAAACTCTAATTGATGCTTAGATAAATGAACACCTCCCAGTTTACTTAATAATTCAGCATAACGCTCATCATTTTGATCTAATTCATCTAAACAAGCCCGCATTTCGACAATTTGATTAATTCGTTCTTTGTTATCTAAAGTTTTATAATGCTCAAAATCAGTATCTTTTAATAACTCAGAAACTTGCTTCTCTAATAAAGGCTTTTCTGTTGAAAAATGAAACACACCTGCTTGCCAATCAAAACAATCTTTTGCCCGTCGAATGAAATACTTCATGCCAAAACGCGGTAACAAAAATACCAAACTCAAATTTGGAAAACTATCTCGTAATTTCTCCCGTTCTAAATTCAAACAACCCAACACCCTTGGCACACTATCTTCTCGATAATAATCACCTTGACCACCATAACCCGCACCAATATAACGCTCAAACGATTTCTCCAAACCCAAAATAAACACCATATCCAAGTCTTGAATCTTATCTAACGCTGCTAACTCAGGATACAAATCATCAATTTCTTTATCTAAAACCAACAAATGACCTTGCTTCTCATGTAATAAATCTTTTGTTAAGCGTGTATAAATTTGTTTACCTTGTGCTGGACTACATTGCACAAAAAATAACCCAAACTCATCCGTCCACTGCAACGCATTACGCAACCCCTGATATTCAATTTCCTGCTCAGGCGTATAATCATTTTGAATCGTACTGATCGATGTTGAATTGATAGCAATACTCATGATGTCACCTGTTGCAAAGCACGCTCAAACTGTTCAATTTTTAAAATCACAGGATGTACATCTTGCCACTTAGAGTTGCCATTATCATCAGTGGTTAATTGATATTCCAAAATACTACGATTAAACAATAAATCACGATAGCCTTGATTATTCTCAATTTCAAACGCAAGAGAGACCTTTGCTAATCGTTCCCAGTCTTCATGGTCAATTGCACTCACATATGTTTCCCGCATCCTCATAATCGAACGCGCCATAGCTTTTTTTGCATCTCGAAATTGCGGCAAATAACGTAATGTACCCTGCAACAACTGCATCAAGTTACGCAAATGCCCACCACTCTTTAAACACAACTTTTCAATAATTGCTTTATCACCAAACACCTCCAAAATAGAACAGCCTGCGGCAAATTGTGCCCGTTTATCTAATAACTCATAAAAACTGTCTAAACCAATCTGATAAGGTTCTCGATCTGGACTGCGCTCATGCACCGAAATCATCGGCAAAACGCCCAAACCCTCATAACGATCTTTCAATAAAGTACCATGCTCTGAATACACCAACGAAATCGGAACGGTATAAATCACATGACATTGCAACGCGGTTAACTGCTCATTGCGGTCTAAAAAAATACTCTCATGATTAGAACGCTTGGTTTCAGCATCATAAATTGGCACAATCCGATCCAAATTATCCACAATCAACACCAACTTATTCGGCTCAATTTCGCTGTGACAAGCTTCTTGAATAAATTCATTTAACGCATCCAACAAACCAACAGTATGCGGATCAACCTGTTCCCGAATCTTTTGTCGTACAGACGGGCTACCTCGTAAATTAGCAGTCAACTTGGTAAATGCTAAAGAAATTTCAATATCACCTTGTATATCAAAATCAATTTCAGTTTGAGCTAAGTCTTTCAACCCAGTCCACATCTCTTTGAGCCATTTTTGTAACGGTTTTGAATTGGTTTGCTGTAAATCTTTTAACAGCTGCCGCACACACGCCAATAAAATATCCGTATACCGTGCATCCTCTGGGTCAATATCACCATCATCCGCCGCAAAATACACCACATGAAAACCTTGCTGTTCCAAATGCTGTTTTAAACGCAATAATTCCGTAGACTTACCCGCACCACGATGTCCCGCATAAAGCTGACAAGTCGGCTCATCCGACCACTCAATATGTGTTCCCAAATCATTCAAAATATTGGTATCACCACGCACCTTCTGACAATCCACATACAACTGTCGGTCGCGCTCATTGTCTGGATGTAATGGAAAACCATCGAATGCGTTGTAAAGCTTTTTTAAAGTTTGATTATCGGTAATGGGTGGCATGATGTTGTGAGCTTTTTAGCTGATAATGATGCTTTTTTTAGCACGCTGAATGAGATTCGTCTATATCCTGAGCATATTTTTACATGGCGCAAATGCCTGAAAACTAATGCTCACTGGTAATCCGTAATACTTCATCTACACTGGTAATACCTTGATAAGCTTTAATCCAACCATCTTCACGTAATGTTCTATAACCTTGGTCGTTTGCTATTTCGCGTAATTTAGGCGACGGTGCGTGCTGTAATACTAAGTTTTGTAATTCTGGTGACACTTCAACTAGCTCATAAATACCAATTCGACCGCTATAACCCGAGCCTTGACACTCTTGACAACCGACTGCTTTTTTCCAATTTGGGGCTTGCTCATTTAACGGAGCAGGTAATAATTGTTGGGTACGGGCTTGAATCTCTGCCAATGGCTCATCAGGCTCAGCACAATGTGGGCATAAACGCCGAACTAAACGCTGTGCTTGTACCGCCTTCACTGATGTAGCAACCAAAAATGGCTCAACCCCCATATCCACCAAACGGGTAAATGCACTGACTGAGTCATTGGTATGCAAGGTTGATAAAACCAGGTGACCTGTGAGTGAGGCTTGAATCGCAATCTCGGCGGTTTCCACATCACGAATCTCACCAATCATCACAATATCAGGGTCTTGGCGTAGAATAGAGCGCAATGCACTGGCGAATGTAAAGCCAATTTCACTATGTGCTTGTACTTGGGTAATGCCTTTAAGTTGATATTCAACGGGGTCTTCAACCGTAATAATTTTTTGTGAGCGATTATTGACTGCATCCAATGCTGCATATAATGTCGTTGATTTACCTGAACCTGTAGGCCCTGTGACTAAAATAATCCCGTGCGGTTCATTAATCCAATTATCAAACATATCTAAGTGATCTGGTGCAAAACCAAGCTGTTGCAACCGACTGGTTTGGCGTTCTTTTGGTAATAAACGCATCACAATCGATTCGCCATGCACCCCTGGTAAACATGACACACGAATATCTAAATCTTGACCACTGACACGAATGTTTAAACGCCCGTCTTGTGGCAAACGCCGCTCTGCAATGTCTAACCCCGAAATCAATTTAATCCGTGAAGCAATTGGGTTAAAACGTTCTTTGGGCAAATTAATATGCTCATACAACACACCATCCACACGGTAACGTACAAAAAAAGTATGTTCTTCTGGCTCAACATGTACGTCTGATGCGCGGCGATCAATCGCTTGTGAAAACATATTATTCACAAATTCGACCACGGGCGCACCTTCTGCTAGCTCACGCAACACATTAATATCATCTACATTGTCTAATTCACCCTCGCCTTGGGCTTTAGACAATACATCTAAAATTCGATCTAAGTCCTGATTTCGCACTAAATACCATGTAATCTCTTGCCCTGCGTAAATATGCTCAAATACTTCATGCAAGGTTTCATCTAATGGATTACGTGAAATACAATGCAAACTCTCATCTTCATTTGCCCACACAACCACCTCTTGATCCAGCCACCAATCTTTTTCAATCCCTGTTTGTTCTACTTGTTGTAATAAATAGTTAGCATCGAATGGAATATTGTTACTATGGATAATTTCTAAATCCAACTGTTTCGACAAAACTTGCAATAAGCTATCTTCCGAAATTGCCCCCATCCGAATCAATACCGCACCTAAACGCCCACCAAAGCGTTGTTGAAAATCTACAGCTCGCTGAATATCTTGCTCTGAAACCAATTGGTCAGTAATCAGCATATCGCCTAGACGAGGTTGAATTTGAAATTCTGTCGGTGCATTCATGGATATTTACTTATTGATAAAGGTAGTTTATGCGACGGTTTCGTTATGACGAAAAACCCAAAAATGGTTTAATAAAAAATTGTATATTGGCACAACAATGACCGTAATTAACAAGCCAATTTGATAATGTATGTGTAATTGTTCACAAATATACATAATCGCTGTACAGGCCAACAAGCCGATGAAATAAACAACTAAAAATTTAGGTAAAAAATCACTATAGTGGCCTTTAGCTTTAAATGTCCAACGTTGATTAAGCGTGTATGACCACAGCAATGCAAGTATGTAAGCGGGAAATGTTGCAACTACTGCACTTAAGTGAACCAGCTCAACCAATACCGCGACCATACCAATATGGATAGCTGTCGCAATGCCGCCAACAATACCAAATTTAAATAGCTTCTTTACAAAATGAGGCTCAAATAATTGATCGATCATAAACTTCAGGTTTAATTCTTATATATTAGGATGGATATGCAAAATAGACTGAGTACGGCTATATTAAAGTCAATAAATCATCACTATGGATGTTAAACATCACTTTTTAAAGTCTAGCATCTTAATTGCAGAAAGGTGAGACATAAAGCGACTAAATTTGCTTCTAGCACGATTAGCCGTATATAAAATAGTATAAATAAATCACTTTACATATAGAGAGCTAGCAGACTTTTAGGCTAAAATGGGGTTGAAATATGTCCAAAATATGGCATTTGGTATCAATTTAGCTAAAGCCTTTGGCAATATGCTAAAAAACTGACGTTTATACAACGGTATCGCCGTATAGACATTATTCAGCACACAAGTTGAAATTAAAATAACCTTTTACATGTCACTGATTAGTCAATGCGACCTATATCTGTCAGACATGCCAGCGAGGAAACCGTAATGAAGTCTATTTACTATCTACTAGGGTTCATGCTGTGCTTATACTCCTTACCGAGTCATGCCGCACCACCTTATATTGCTGTTAGTGTAGGTGAGAATTTCTCTTTTACAAACCCAGCCTGTATTGCAGCCAGCAGGAAAGTGTTAAAGAGCAATGGTTTTAAAAAGTTTTTACCCGCAGGTGCTAATTTATTTGCTGCTTTCAATCCCACCAAGGATTATAAATATAAGGCAATGGTCAGATGTATCGATACACAAGGGGTTTTTGTTGTTGCCATCGTTGCTAATTCCACCAAAACCATCAAAGCCAAAGCTCAAAACATTCGTCTTGCTATCCAAAAATCTTTTGCACCCGCCATTAAATCTGATACAGCCACCAAACCTTCTGATATTCAAGTTGTTGCCCCACTCTCAGCAGCCACAAAGACAGTTAAACCTAGTTATGGAGGCAATAGTGCCAAAACATGGCAAGATAGCTTATTGGGTCGCAGTAAATGCCTTGAGCGAGGCGAAACGGCTTTGAGAAATTCAGGATTTGCGCGTAATTTTGAAATTGATTATGAGAAACTGGCTTTATTTGGAGTCAATGAAAGTGGGTATCAAGGAATTGTGCGTTGCTTACCTGAGCAAAAGATTATTCTGTTTAAAGTCTCGGGCAAATCCAGCAAATATGCGCGAAGACTATTAGAAATATTACAGTTGAATTTTTAAACTAAACGTTGACTCCCAAAGCATTATTACTTGTTTGGGAGTACTGTTTTAATAGACTTTACATTCGTTCCAGCGATTACCGTTGGAATGCCGTCTTGATGTTTTAACTCACAACCTGATTAAGCTGACTGTCTTTTACAGACCTTGGCTTTTTCTTGTAAAGCTTCTGGTATCCACTGCTGTAGTTGCTTAATCCGTGTGTTATGAGAAGGGTGCGTTGACATAAACTCCGCAGGCTGTTTACCATCCCCTGCTGCTTTTGCCATCCGCTGCCAAAATTTAGGGGCTTCTTTTGGATCAAAGCAAGCACGCGACATCAGCAATAAACCGATATAATCTGCCTCTGATTCATGCAAACGGGAAAACGGTAACATCATGCCATAGTGCGAGCCTAAACCCAATGCCCCCATGACTACAGCCTGAGTTTGAAAATCCATATCACTGACCGATACAGTCATTGCGAGCATACCCAAGTTTTTCAGCTTTTCATATGCCAACCTTTCCGCACCATGTCTAGCAATCACATGTCCGACCTCATGACCCATAATCACCGCCATACCGTTCACATTTTCAGCCACAGGCACAATCCCTGTATAAACAGCCACTTTTCCTCCCGGTAATGCAAATGCATTTAACTGAGGCGCGTTAATGAGATTGAATTCCCAATCAGCTTGAGGCAGGTTAGCAACAGCAGCAATACGCTCACCAATTTTACGAATTTGACTGATAAGGTCACCTGATTGCACTACTTTAGATTGTTGTAAAATTTCTTGGTAAGACTGCATACCCAACTTCTTTTCTTCTTCAGAAGTGAGGTCAACCAGTTGTTGCCGCCCTGTAATTGGCACATTCTCCAAGTGAGTCATATAGTAATAACCCGCATAGAGCAGAAATAAAACAATAGGGGCAACCCTTGTAACGGTAAGACGCATGTTCAGCTACCTGCATACATAAAATGTAAAATAAAGGCGTTAAATTTAGTTATGTTGCTGATGATGCACGGCATCCCAGATGCGCCCGACCCAGCTTTGTTCTGTCCATGATTTTTTCACACCACAGTCCAAAAAGTGCGCTGTATAACGTTTGTCTTCAATCAAGATATGCTTAGTTAACCAGTTTTTCAAAAAGTTTAGTAACTCCATACTAGAAGACAATTTGCCTGCTTTCACTTTATTTGACAATTCAATCACTTGCTGCGTTAGTTCTTCATGGTGTTTTTTATGTTCTTCATACTCATCATAACCTAAAATACGCATTAAACTTTCTTCAACCGCAAAATGTACAATGGTATATTGTGAAAGCTCAGTTAATACTTGGGATGCTTCTTCGTCATCCGTGCGTAGAATAATAGATTCATACAAACGATTCAGTAAATCAACTAATATTTTGTGTTGTTCATCAATCTCTTGAATACCAACACTTAACTCATCTGTCCATTCTACGAAGTTGTTAATTTTCATATCCCCTCCCTAAAAGGGTCTAGTCAATGTTAAAGTTGTTATGGGGGCATTGGTTATGCTTGTGAATCAACCACCAGACATAGACATGATTCTGACCACTTGTTCTGGTTTCTGATTAAACTCATGCTTTTCTGGTTTTAACGCAATGGCTTGTAAAATAAGTTGGCGCAATTCGGCATCGCTAATGCCTTGGCGCAGCACATCACGCAGTTCTATTTTATCATCTTGACCCAAGCAGAGATATAAAGTCCCTTCAACAGATAAGCGTATTCGATTACAGGTTTCACAGAAATGTTGTGACAGCGGGGTAATAAAACCAATTTTCAGGTTAGTACCTTGGATTTGAAAATAGCGGGCAGGGCCAGCACCACGTCCCATCACCGTTGGAATCAATGTATATTGTTTAGCAAGTTGACTTTTAATATCTTGTAAACTAATGTAATTCTGGCTTGCATCTTGACCTGTTTCGCCCATAGGCATGGTTTCAATAAAGCGCAATGTAAAGTCATTGGCCGCACAGTAATCAACCATCGCAGCCACTTCATCATCATTAACACCTTTCATAATAACCATATTAATTTTAATGGGATGAAAGCCTGCTTGCTTGGCGGCCTGTAAACCTTGTAAAACTTGGCTTAAATTGCCACCCGTAATATGTTGAAACCGTTCGGGGTTTAGCGTGTCTAAACTGACATTAATCCGTGATACCCCATTTGCTCTTAGGGTTTCAGCATATTTACCCAATTGCGTTGCATTAGTACTTAGTGACAAATCTTCAATACCTTCTAGCTGTCCAAGTCGTTGTACTAATTCAGGTAAATTTTTACGTACTAAAGGTTCACCACCTGTGAGACGTAATTTGCTCACACCTAATTGGCCAAAGATTGCGATGATTCGTTCAATTTCATCAAATGTCAGCCAATGGCTTGGGGTAGAAAAATCTTTAAATCCTTTTGGAATACAGTAGAAACAACGCAAATCACATCGATCAGTGACCGATAAGCGTAAATATTCTATTTTGCGACCAAAACTGTCCTTGAGTGGGTTTGCTTCTACCATACTTCCTCCTAGTAAGTTGATAGTTGGGTTTTTATCGTTGTCGGTTGCCTCAGGTAAATCAAACGAGCAATAATTTAAAATTAAATGCTTTCGGAATCTGTTTCTGATGATTTGGTGGCTTTTTGCCCCATCATGGCTTTCCAGAATGTATTTTGCAATGCACTTAATGCAGGGGACGATTCTGGAGTAAATGCTTTTATCATGGTCAACGGATCGAAACCCTCAATACCTGATGTCATATTCTTGCGCATCATATCAACCATTTCATCTTGTAGCGGTTCTAAATTAGGTAAACCAAAAAAACTACGGATTTCTTGAGGAGTTGCCTCAATATCAATATTAATTTTCATACCTCATTCTCTTTTTTATTATGACCATATTTTAGTATTTTATTTTATATTGAAAGAGTAGCAAACATTGCGTATGCTTGCCAGTGATATAAATCAAGTGAGAGCAGAAATCATTATATTTTGTCAAACTAATATTTATTAAAATATGTGTGTTGACTTGACTTGTTTTTATTTTATAATGATTTTTCAAATTTGTTTTGATAGAGGGTGTTTTAAGTAAAAATTCATTTTTATATAGTTAAACCACAAAGGTTGAAAGGTGATGCACCTCGATAATAACAATGGTTTAAGTCTATCTAAAGTATGATCCTAATTACAATAAGAAAACTAATGCAGTAGACCATTTTAACTTTATAACAAGAGGCAACTAAGCATGCGTAAGGATATTACTAGACACAAGTTTTCGGATAAGATTAAAAAAGAACTTAAATCTTTGTTAGTCTTGGATAATTGGCACTGTTGGCTAGCATTTATTGAGGATGTGATAGTTGTTTCAGCCGCCATTTTGATTACAATTCATTTTTCTTGGTATTTTTATCCACTTGCTATTTTAATGATTGGCTCAAGACAGCGGGCTTTAGCAACCATTTTGCATGAATCTGCACATGGAGCAGTGGCGAAAAATCCAACACTTAATTACATCATGGGTACATTTTTATCTGGTTATTTGATTTTTCAAACAATGGCCTCTTATAAAAAATCCCATGTTCATGAACACCATGCTCATTTTGGAGACCCAGAAAAAGACCCTGATTATAAATATGCCTTAAGTGAAGGCTTATATGAAAATCATACCCTGTCTGACTTCCGCAAAAAATTTATTTTATCTCCTCTACTATTAAGCAAAGTGCCTAGTTATTTACACTCACTCATCGTACGTCGCTTATTTGAAGAAAAAAATTATAACGAGCTATTTGCTATGCTTTTATTCTGGGGTGTCATCGTGTCAGCCTTGGCATATGCGGGTGTAGCTGAATATTTAGTGTTATTTTGGCTTGTCCCTTACTTAACTACTTTCCAAATTATTGGCTGGTTTATTGAGCTTAGTGAACACTATCCGTTGATGGAAAAGGATACCAATATCTATATGAGCCGTAACCGCCATAGTCATCCTGTCGAGTTATTTTTTACAGGTATGCACAATGAAAATTACCACTTAATTCACCATTTATTTCCGACGATTCCATTTTGGAATTTGCCTAAAGCGCATCAAGTGTTAATGCAAGATGAAAACTATGCAAGACATGATAGAGAAACAGGTGGGATTGTTTGGTCAAACAATACAAACCCAAGTATTTTGGCTTATGCACAAAGTCAATGTACACAAATAGAATGTAAAGAAGCAACGAGCAGTTAATTAAAATTGGTAAAAATAGGGGCTTTGTTTAAATAATGCTCCTATTTGCTATTTTTTATATATTTTTGCAGTATATACTTTACCTCCAATTCTCTTAATTAAAGTTTATATCACATGTCTCAGCTGTCCCCTGATGAAATCACTTCACGGTTACAAGCCTTTGAACAACAAATTCAACAAGCAACCCAACATTATGCTGGATATCCTGATAACCTCAATTATGATTACAGCGCATTAGCTTCTTTTTTTCAGTATTCGATCATCAATGCAGGCGACCCGTTTGTACAAACTGATTGGTCTTTGCATTCCAAAGATTTTGAGCGTGAAGCAGTGGAATGGTTTGCTCAATTATATGAACTCAATCCTTGCTGGGGCTATGTCACCAGTGGCGGTACAGAAGGTAATTTTTATGGTATGTTTCTAGGCCGCGAGCATTACCCTGATGGGGTGTTGTATTTCTCGGAAGAAAGCCATTATTCAATTCCCAAAGCTGCTTTTATGATGCAGATGCAGTTTGAAAGCATTCCATCTCAAGCAAATGGTGAAATTGACTATCGTATTTTGGCGGATAAACTGGCTCAACATGCCGATAAACCTGCAATCATGAACCTAAATATTGGTACAACCATGGATGGTGCAATTGATAATATTGATTGCGTTTGTACACTGCTTGAAGCACACCCCCAACCATTTTACTTACATTGCGATGCGGCATTGGGTGGGATGTTGTTACCATTTTTAGATCATGCACCACAATTGAGTTTTCAAAAATATCCGATTGATAGCCTGGCCGTCAGTGGCAATAAATTTGTTGGCGCACCTGTGCCACATGGTGTAGTGTTAAGCCATCCCGAAGCCAGCAGTAAATTAAGTAGACAAGTGGATTATATCGGCTGTCAGGATAGTACTATTTTAGGCGTGCGTAATGGCTTAGGTGCTTTGTGTTTGTGGTATGCGATTCAAACCCGACCGTTGGCAGAAGAAGCCAGAGCCTGTGTAAAACGTGCTCAAGATTTACAACATGCCTTACAACAATTGGGCATTGATGCTCGATTAAATGATTTTTCGAATACAGTTGTTTTTCCTCAACCTCACAAATCATTGTGCCAAAAATGGCAGCTTGCACTAAAAGACGGGCAAGCACATATTGTCGTAATGCAACACTTTGATGAACAAAAAATACAACAATTTCTTGATGATATAAAATCAAGCCTTTAACCACCAAGGAGTCACCATGCCAGCTATTGCCCCCGCACTTTTAGAATATTGGTTACGTGAATATTACTTTGATGCACAGTATGACTTGAGTAGTAGTGGTGTTGAAGATTTTTCTGTTGCGGAACTAAAACAACTCATTGGTTTAGATTTAAATAGTTTTAACGATTTAGTATTTCACGATAGTCCTGCTTTAGGTAGTGAACCGTTACGCCATGCGATTGCCAAACATTACAATGGTTCAGCTCAAAATGTGATGGTGGGAAATGGTTCTAGTGAAGTGATTTTTTTATTGATGAATGCATTGTTGAAAGCAGGCGATGAAATTGTTGTCGTTGAGCCTTGTTATCCTGCTCTGCGTCAAATTGCGGCTTCGATTGGCTGTGAGGTCAAAGATTGGAATTTACATTTTGAAGATCAATTTGAGCCTGACTTAAATAGATTAGCGAGCTTGCTAACAGATAAAACAAAAATGGTGGTGATTAACTTCCCACATAACCCAACAGGTGCATCATTGAGCCATCAACAGCAACAAGAATTAGTCGATTTGGTGAGTAAAACCGATGCTTATTTAGTGTGGGATGCAGTTTTTGTAGATATTAACCACGCAGAGCCATTACAAGATTTCCATCAGTTATATGAAAAAACCATTTCGATTGGCACATTATCCAAAGCATACGGTTTACCTGGGATACGTGTGGGCTGGGCGTTTGCGCCAGATGAGGTGTTAAAACAGTGCGTGCATTGGCGTGATTATATTACGATCTGTTTATCGCCTTTGATCGATGGCATTGCCACTCATGTAATGCAACATGCTAAGACCTTAATTGATTTACGCCAGCAACAGGCTGAAACCAATTTATCTATTGTCAGTGCATGGATGAATGCGCATCAAGATTATGTACAGTGGATTCCGTCTAAAGGTGGTGTGAGTAGCTTCCCGCGCTTTACTCAAGTGGATGATATAGAAACCTTCTGTCGTGATCTCATGGAACAAGAGAATGTATTGCTTGCACCGGGGACATGTTTTGGACATCAACAACATGTACGTTTAGGTTTTGGCGCAGCGACTGAAACATTGCAAGGTGGATTAGATCGACTTTCTCAATTCTTGCAACGTTAAATATGGTTGAAAACTGGTATGAGATAAAATCACTATGTCATACCAGCTTTGTAAACATTTTCTTAATTTAAGAAAAATGGCTATTTGACATATTATAATCCCGTTCTACATTGGCAATACGGATGCGATAATCTTTGAAATAAGTTTCACGCCCGCGTTTTTGTGCCGCTGTATGATCGACATTTTGTTTCCAAGCCAAAATATCCGCCTCTGTTTCCCAGAAAGACAATGACAACAATTTGCCTTCATTCACCAAAGACTCAAATCGTTCAATGGAAATAAAGCCTTTTGCCTGCTCAGCCTGTGTTCTGAGTTTAGCAGCTGTTTCTAAATAATCTTGTTTGTGTGCTTCATTCACTTCAACTTCAAAAATTACAGCGTACATTGTTTACTCCTTAATAATTAGAGTTGTTCGGCGTGTTGTAAATTTTTCGCAAAGAACAGCATCACGACTCCACTAAACACAATCGCAGCTGTTAAATATAAAGCATAATCGTAACTACCTGAATAATGGACTAATGCAACGCTATATAGTGGTGCGGTAACTTGCCCAATGCCATAAGCTGCGGTCAATGCGCCCATTAACATCACTGGGTGTTGCCCCCCTAATTTTCCACCTAAGTGCATAAATAATGCGACTAAACCAACAAATGTCCCACCATATAAAACCCCGCAAAATAGGTTTAAATAGACATTATTGGTCAAAGTCGGAATCAAAATACCAATCACTTGAATCAGCATCGCAATCATAATCATATTCACACTGCCATAACGAGCCGCCAAACGCATCCAAATAATACAAGACGGAATCCCCGCTAACCCGACCATTGTCCATGTAAAACTGCCATAACCTTCAAGACCTTGTAGCGAATTGATAATGTCAGGTAAAAAAGTACCTTGTACAACAAAACCAACCCCTTCGGTGAAATAAGCCAGAATCAGTACAATCACAAAAACCGAAAATAAGGATTTATCTAATGAATGCGTGACATTGTTTTGTTTAATTTCATGGTCGAATGACAAAATATAAATCGCGTAAACTGCTAAAATTGTACCTAAAAAAGTCAAAACTAACCAAGCTGTTTGCCAATTTTCACCAGAAACCAATACCGCACGACTCATCAAATCCGTTACTAAAATCGAAAAGCCAATACCACTAAAATGGATACCCATGGCTTTGGTTTTATCTTCAAAATTCAATTTAGTCATCACAATTGCAGATCCAACAACTAAGGCCATCGCTGCACCAAATCCCGCAATAATTCGCGCAATCAACCAGACTGTTTCATTGGTGGTTAAGCCTAAACTCAAGGTGGTTAACACACACAACACCATGCCAATTCTAAAATATTTCACTTTGGCATTAATATCCTTGATGAAGATTGCGAAAATCGCCCCGCTTAGATAACCCACAAAATTCATTGAAGCCAATACGCCTGCAAATGTCAGCTCTAATGAATCATCTAGCATGGCTGGCAATAGTGACGTAAAAGCAAACCGTGCCACACCCACACCGACGATGAGGCCAATAATACCCGCTAATAAAATCGCTGTGTTGTTGTTCCTATCTAGTAAGTTGATTGACATTGGCAATACTCCTTGCGTAAAACTCGTGCATAGTATCACTAAAAATGATATATATAGCAAATAACCAATCGTGATAAGCGATATAATGGAGAGTGATATGGATGCGAATTTATTAAAAGTTTTTGTCGCAGTGGCGGATACCAGAAGTATTTCATTGGCCGCTAAGCAATTAAAATTTGCCCAATCTAATGTGACAGCACGAATTAAACAATTAGAAAAAAATCTCGGACATGATTTATTTCATCGTGTACCGAAAGGCGTGATTTTAACTCAAGCGGGTGAACGTTTTTACAGCCATGCCACTGATATTGTGCATAAAATGGAATTGGCAATGCTGGAAATGAAAAATATCACTCATCAAGGCCATTTACGTGTCGGGTCAACGGAGTCGAATGCTGTCACTCGTATCGTGCCATTTTTGGTTAAATTACATAATGATTACCCACAAATGCAGCTAGAGCTTTTCACTGGTACAACCGATATTGTGACCCAAATGATTTTAAACTTTAAAGTCGACATTGCATTTATTACAGGCAAACCCAGCCATCAAGATTTAACTGTGCTGAATCAATTTGAAGAACAAATCGTGATTTTAGAACCTCAAACAGGTGTTGTGCCTAATGTGATTTTGTCATTTAAAAAAGGCTGTGCTTACAATGCTTTTTTGCAAAACTATTTTAGACAACTAGGAAAATATGATTATAAAACCTTGGAATTTGGGAGTTTAGAAACTATTTTAGGTTGTGTAAAAGTAGGGATGGGCATGACGGCTTTACCATTGAATATTGTGAAAAAATTGGGTTATGCCGATCAGTTAAAAATTACAGAATTAGATAAAAGCATTGCAAACTTACCGACTTGTATGGTGTGTCGAAAAGATGCTGTGCCGATTATTGAGGGATATTTGAGAAATCTTACGTTTCCTCCGCACTTGTTAGTATCGTAATTAGCGGAGGTGTATTGATAAACGAATTAGGAACTTTTAAATATAGGAGTGCACTATTTATATAAGTACACTCCTGTTTTACTAACTATGTGTCAACTAACTGTGGATTATTTCAAACTGGCCAATAGTAAATTAGCCTGCGGAATACACCCACGTCCTACCATCCAAACCACTTGATGAGATTTTGTAGGTAAATCGTTAGGAATTTTGTGTAAAACCAATTTTTTGAAAAAGCGTTGACCTGTTAAGTTTTTCACTTCAACACTATACGCATCTTCATACACAACCCCTAATTTTTTCGGCCAGCTTAATGTGGTTTTGTGTGCAGGCCAGACTGTTTTCACCCGTTTATTACTGGCAGTATGTTTTATTTCTAAAGTGCCCGCAGTTTTACTTGAATTACTAGGCCGCCACAAGACAACTTGTTTTGACGGCGCAACGCAGTAATGACGTTTGCGGTTACTCATGTCCACTTGCCACGCGCTTGATGGACGCTCTTGGCCTGATTTACGAGTTGTTGGTGGCTCATGATGCGCTTGCTCATATAAAAAGTCTGATAAACTGGCCACTAACTGGGTAGCATTATCAACCTTATTTGAGGTATGCTTGTTTTTCATTGGGTCAACCAACGAACCTTTAAAACCTGAGCCAACAGTTAACACTTTGCCACTTGAAAACACAACAGTCATTTCAGCTTCGTGAGGCAATTGCACATGGATATCGTTATTTAATAACTGTCCTTTGGCATAACCTGCATTATCAGTGGCACGAATCACAACCATATCGGCTGCATAAACACTGCTGATAAAAGTGTAAAAAAGTACTAAAATACTCAGTCTTAACATTAGCGATTCTCCTAGCGTGAAACGACAATTATAGACGCTATCTAACGTATTTAAGTTTAGTTTAGCAAAAAACTCACACGAAATCCTAACTTTGCATTGCGCTATGACAAATTTATCTATAATTAGCCGCCCAGCGGACAAGCCCAATTTTGCACAATTGCTGACATGTTATATGAGGCAAATGGATATTAGTGTGACGCAATTAGCTAAGGGCTTGAATTTACGTCGTGAAACCCTAGCGAGGTGGTCGAATGGTAAAGTTTTACGTCCACGTCTACGTCAAGATGTGTTACGCTGTGCAGTCTATTTAGGATTAAATGCTCAGCAACGAGACGAATTATTAATTGCAGCAGGATTTGCACCTGAGGGGATGCCAGCATCTATGCCTAGCCCAGATTTGCCTATCTCTTTAACGGCACTGCATCGGAGTCCTTTCATTATTGGCCCTCCGATCACTGAGCCTAGCCAGTTTTTTGGCCGTGACTATGTTGTCAAACGGATTTTTGATGTGTGGCGGTGTATGCCGTTGCAACATATCGCCGTGGTTGGTTTAAAACGCAGTGGTAAAACATCGCTATTGCACTATTTGCGGCGGGTGATAGAAACACCTCAAGAACAGTTAAGGACTAATCAACGTAATGACTGGTTAAGCCCCGGTTATCAATGGGTTTTTGTTGATTTCCAAGACCCACGTATGTGCTATCAAGAAAGTTTATTGCGTCACATTTTGGTCGAGCTGGATTTGCCCGTACCAGAACCTTGTGATTTAGTGGGCTTTATGGAAATTATTGATGGTTACTTGGAAATTCCAACTTTGGTGTTGCTCGATGAAATTGGTGCAGGTTTAGAAGCCCCTGAACTCGACGAGCAGTTTTGGTGGGGTTTGCGTTCATTAGGTAGTAACCATGCAGGTGGTAAGATTGGCTTTTTGATGACAGCGCACCAAGCACCTGAAGAGTTAATGATCGATCATCATAGTCCTTCGCCATTTTTCAATATTTTCGGCCATGTATTCTTTTTAGATGAATTGGAAGAAGAGGAGGCCTTAGAATTAATCGCCAGTTCACCAATTCCATTTCCTGAAGATGATATTGCATGGATTTTAGAACAAAGTGGACGCTGGCCAGCTTTATTACAAATTTTCTGTCATTCACGTTTAACCGCGTTAGAAGAAAACAATAAAACTGAGCGTTGGAAAAAAGAAGCTTTGCGTCGATTACAGCCTTATAAGTATTTATTAGAACAATAATTACACTGTTAAAAAATGATTGATGGTTTCCCACCTTAGCCATCAATCTCAAAACAATCCCACACTCTATGACTCACTATCCATCAAATAAATATCGCTTTGCCACATTCAATACCGCTTTATCCAGACAACATGCAGGTGAGTTAATATCTGATTTATTTAATAAAAACAACGGTCAAGCTCGAGCTATTGCTGAAATCATTCAACGCACCCAGCCACATGTTTTAGTGTTGCAAGAATTTGATTACGATTTGCAGGGCACAGCCTTATCTTTATTCAAAAAAAATTATTTAGACGTTAGTCAAAATGGTGCACAATCTATTGACTACCCTTATGCTTATTTAGTGTCTTCTAATGCGGGCACACTATCGGGGATGGATTTAGACAATGATGGTAGTATTCACAGCCCCGGAGATGCCTTTGGATTTGGTTTTTTTGAAGGGCAATATGCGTCGGTTGTGTTATCACAATATCCGATTAAAGTTAATGAAATCCGTACATTTCAGCATTTTTTATGGAAAGACATGCCAGATGCAAAATTACCTATACATCCAGTTACTGGTGATGCATGGTATTCTGATGAAAAGCTAGATATTATGCGCCTTTCCTCGAAAAATCATGTCGACATTCCAATTGAGTTTCCTGAAGCCACTGTACATATTCTGTCCGCACACCCAACTCCGCCCACTTTTGATGGTCGTGAAAAACGTAATGCACTGCGTAATCACGATGAAATTCGGCTGTTAGCAGATTATATTCAACCTGAAACCAGTGGTTATATTTATGATGACAATGGGCAAGTTGGTGGATTGCAACATGATGATTATTTTGTAATTATGGGTGATTTAAACGCCGACCCGAAATATGGTGATAGTGTTTATAATGCGATTGGGCAGTTGTTACAACATCCAAAAATACATCCAGATATTCAAACAGGTCGCTGTAGACCATTTAGTAAAGGTGGTGAAGAGTGTAAAACCAGAGCAGCGCAAGCGGCCACGGCAAGTTGGGGTTTACAAGTTGATTATGTTTTACCATCAAGAAATATGAAAATATGGGATAGTCGCGTATTTTGGCCAGTGAAAGCAGACCCATTGGCTTATTTGGTAAAACAAGTTGAGACTTATCGAAATGTCAAAAAAGACATAAGTTCAGATCATCGACTGGTGTGGTTAGATGCGTGCTTGTCTTAAAATTGGGCAATCATATTTGAGTATTTCTAATACAATTACCCATTTTTATACAATTTAACAAAAAAACTTAAAACTTATAAATGCGTTTTGCCACCCATGTATTTTTGTAATACTTCAGGAATCGCAATCTTGCCATTTTCGTCTTGATAATTTTCCATCACTGCCACTAAAGTACGTCCAACTGCCAAACCTGAACCATTTAATGTATGAATCAACTCAGGTTTTTTCTGATCTGGATGTCTCCAACGGGCTTTCATACGACGGGCTTGGAAAGACTCAAAGTTACTGCAAGATGAAATTTCACGGTAACGTTGCTGCCCAGGTAACCACACTTCTAAATCATAGGTTTTCGCTGCTGAAAATCCAATGTCACCACCACACAAAGCTACCATACGATAAGGTAAATCTAAGCGTTGTAAAACAGCTTCTGCATGACCTGTTAATTGTTCTAAAGCATCATAAGAGTGTTCAGGCTGTACCATTTGCACCAATTCGACTTTTTCAAACTGATGTTGGCGAATCATGCCGCGCGTGTCTTTACCATATGCACCCGCTTCGCTGCGAAAACAGGGCGTATGTGCCACAAATTTTAAAGGCATTTCTTTAGCTGCAATAATCATATCACGCACAATATTGGTGACAGGCACTTCAGCGGTTGGAATCAAGAAAAAGTCTTGCTCAGCAATATGGAATAAATCTTCTTTAAATTTAGGTAATTGCCCCGTGCCCGTTAAGCTATCGCTGTTCACCAAAAACGGTACATTGACTTCAGTATAACCGTGTTCGTCAACATGTAAATCCAACATAAATTGACTTAATGCACGATGTAAACGTGCCACACTACCACGCATCACATTAAATCTTGAACCTGTTAATTTTGCAGCGGTTTCAAAGTCTAATAAATTATTTATCGCACCCAAATCGACATGATCTTTTGCTTCAAAACTTAATGCTTTTGGTTCGCCCCAGCAGCGTATTTCAACATTATCATCTTCGCTTTTACCCTCAGGAACAGATTCATGTGGTACGTTAGGAATACCCATTAAAATGTCATCTAATTCCGTTTGAATGTGCTGCAATTGCACTTCGCTGGCTTTAAGTTTATTGCCTAATTCAGCCACTTTAGCCATTAACTCTGAAACATCTTCACCTTGCTTTTTTGCCTTGCCTATTGATTTTGATAGCGTATTGCGCTCATTTTGTAAATTTTGGGTATCAACTTGGCATTGTTTACGTTGTTGTTCTAAATTGGTTAATTTATCACAATCTAATTCAAAGCCACGCACGGCTAAGCGTTTTGCAACATCATCTAAATGGTTACGAATAAGTTGAGGGTCAAGCATGTATCAATCCTAGTCAAAATAAAGCGGTAATTATGAATTATGCGTTATAAATTGTCATCTTTTTCAATGTTTATTCAGTAAATACTAAAAGAGGTATTGGAAAAAACATTTTTATCATGGGGTTAATTGAAAAATGCACGATTTATAATTCATAATTACATATTCATAATTCCCCATTATGACAAGATATGGTATATCATAAAGGCCGAAGAGATGGATTGTAACGAATAAATATAATGTCTAAATTGTCTCATTTACCCAATAGTTTTCCGGGCTATGAACATATAAAACGTTACTGGGATCGACACCATCATGGCTTTGTAGCCAAAGTATTACCCGGTGAATATTATGTGACAAGTCAAGAAGAAATACTCATGACAGTGGTGGGTTCATGTGTTTCTGCTTGTATTCGTGATAGCGTTGCGGGCATTGGTGGAATGAACCATTTTATGTTACCCAGCACCAGTTTGGCCGACCGTTGGGATCGCACTCAAGTCAGCTCTGCCACCCGTTACGGGACTTATGCCATGGAACATATGATTAATGAAATTTTAAAATATGGGGGCAAACGGCGCAATTTAGAAATCAAATTATTTGGTGGCGGTAAAATCATGTCTCATGTCGCCAATATAGGGCAGCAAAATATTGACTTTATTAAGGATTATGTCAAGACAGAAAGTCTAAACTTACTCGCAGAAGATTTAGGAGGCATTTATCCACGAAAAATCCTTTTTTATCCTAAAACAGGGCGCGTTCGTGTTAAAAAGCTTCGCTCAATGGAGCAAATTGTGGCACAACGTGAAAAAGTGTATCAACGCGATTTAGAAAAGCAGCCAATTGATGGTGAGATTGATTTATTTTAAGGAGTGAAGTGTGGCAAAAACAAAGGTAATGGTCATTGATGATTCGGCGTTGATTCGGCAAATGTTAAGCAATATTATTAATGCAGAGCCTGATATGGAAGTGGTTGCAACGGCTGGCGACCCTTATATTGCACGAGATAAAATTAAAAAGTTTAACCCTGACGTATTGACCTTAGATGTTGAAATGCCGCGTATGGATGGTTTAGCGTTTTTACGCAATGTAATGCGCTTACGCCCAATGCCTGTGATTATGATTTCAGCATTAACTCAAAAAGGGGCGGATACGACTTTACAAGCTTTAGAATATGGTGCGCTAGATTTTGTGTGCAAGCCTCAGTTAGATATTTCTCAAACCTTTGAAACCTATAGTGAAGAGATTGTCGGCAAATTACGTATGGCCGCACGCACTCAAGTGAAACCCTTAACCAAATACAAGCCACCTACTCCTTCAAGTATTAATGTACCACCAAAATATACAGCTGATGCCATTATCAGTAATTCGCCAACACGTAAAATTCAGTTCCTCAAAACCACCGATAAAATTATTGCGGTTGGGGCTTCAACAGGGGGGACGGAAGCGATTAAATTACTTTTGATGCATATGCCTGCTCATGCTCCCGGTATGGTGATTAGCCAACATATTCCCGCTACATTCAGCTCATCATTTGCCAAACGGATGAATCAACTCTCACCTATGACTGTTGCAGAGGCTGAAGATGGCAAAGCGATTTTACCTGGACATGTTTATATTGCCCCAGGGAATTTCCATTTATTGGTTGAACGAGATGGCGCACGTTATGTTTGCCGCTTAAATGAAGGCACACCTGTTAATCGTCATCGTCCTTCTGTTGATGTGTTATTCCGTTCTGTGGCACAAAATGTAGGGCCTAATAGTGTCGGTGTGATTCTTACTGGCATGGGAGATGATGGCGCGACAGGGATGAAAGAAATGCATGAAGTTGGGGCGTTTACCATTGCCCAAGATGAACATACAAGCGTTGTGTGGGGAATGCCGGGGGAAGCGGTAAAAAAAGGTGGGGTCGATAAAGTCATACCTTTACAAGAAATTCCACACCAGCTTATGAAACTATTTGATCGACGGCCAACAACATAGGTTTTACAGATTATGTTAGCTAATTTAGAAACAGCGTTGAATGCACTGGCTAATCCAGATTATGCCGCCATTTCACTAAAATTCTTCAAAACAGGAAAAGGTGAGTATGGCGAAGGTGATCGCTTTATTGGTATTCGTGTGCCTGTGTTACGCCAATTAGCTAAACAATATAAAACCCTATCAATTGAAGACAGTTTAAAACTACTAACTGATCCCGTACATGAAAAGCGTATGCTAGCTTTGTTTATTTTGACCCATCAGTTTGAATCAGGCGATGAGGCTTTACAGAAACAATGGTTTGAACAGTATTTAGCCCATGCAGATTATGTAAATAATTGGGATTTGGTTGATTGCTCAGCACATAAAATTGTTGGGCAATATTTGCTAGATAAACCGCGCGATATTTTAATCGAACTGGCTCAAGAAAATCATTTATGGAAACAGCGTATTGCGATTGTGGCGACTTTGCGTTTGATTAAATATCAGCAATTTGATGATACATTAACCGTATCTGAAATTTTATTACATCATCCACATGATTTAATTCACAAAGCTGTTGGTTGGATGTTGCGGGAAGTAGGGAAAAAAGATCAAGCGGTTGAAGAAGCCTTTTTACAACAACATTATCAAACCATGCCGCGCACTATGTTACGTTATGCGATTGAAAAATTTGATAAACAAAAAAGACAATACTATTTACAAAGTGCCAAATAATAATACGCGCGTTCTGATATTCAATTCTGTCAAATTCCTCAGTAAAATCTGCTACTATAATCCTCGATTTAAATCAACCAATAACAAAGGATTGTGATGACTGTTCGTACTCGTTTTGCTCCAAGTCCCACAGGCTATTTACACGTTGGCGGTGTGCGTACTGCCTTATTTTCATGGCTTTATGCGCGGAAACATGAAGGTCAGTTTATTTTACGGATTGAAGATACTGACCGAGAGCGTTCAACTCAAGAATCTGTCGATGCAATTTTAGAAGGCATGGCATGGCTAGGCTTGATGCATGATGAAGGCCCTCATTATCAAACTCAACGTTTTCAGCGTTACCGCGAAGTGATTAAAAAACTGTTGGATGAAGGCAAAGCCTATAAATGTTACTGTTCTAAAGAGCGTTTAGATAACTTGCGCGAACAGCAAATGGCCAATAAAGAAAAGCCACGTTACGATGGTCATTGCCGTGATTTACAAGGTGAACCACCAGAAGGTGTGAAACCTGTGATTCGATTCAAAAACCCTGAAGATGGCGAAGTGGTGATTAAAGATTTAATCAAAGGTTCAGTGATTGTTAAAAATACCGAATTGGACGACTTAATCATTGCACGCTCTGATGGTACGCCGACTTATAACTTAACCGTTGTGGTGGATGACTGGGATATGGAAATCACCCATGTGATTCGTGGTGATGACCATTTAAATAATACACCGCGTCAAATCAATATTTTGGAAGCTTTAGGTGCGCCGATTCCAGCTTATGCACATGTCCCAATGATTTTAGGTGATGATGGCCAGCGTTTATCCAAACGTCATGGTGCAGTCAGCGTGATGAATTATAAGGATGATGGTTATTTACCTGAAGCGTTATTGAATTACCTCGTGCGCTTAGGTTGGTCACATGGCGATCAAGAAATTTTCTCAATTCAGGAAATGATGGATTTATTTGAGTTGTCAGATGTGAATGGCAAGCCTTCTGCGTTTAATACTGAAAAATTAATCTGGCTCAATCAGCACTATTTAAAAGAAGCCCCAAGAGATAGCGTTGCAACCCATTTGCTTTATCATTTCCAACAACAAGGCTTAGACATGACGCAAGGGCCTTCGTTGATGAAATTAATTGAAATACAAGCCGAACGTTGTAAGACTTTGAAAGAACTAGCTGAAACCAGTCATTACTTCTTTGTTGATACAGTGGAATATGATGAAAAAGCGGTGAAGAAAAACTTTAAAGCCGCAGTGAAACAACCTTTGGCCACCTTGGGTGAAAAATTAGCCGCCTTATCTGAGTGGAATAAAGAAACCATTCACGGTGCAGTGGATGAAGTGGTACAACAATATGAATTAAAATTTGGCAAAGTGGCTCAGCCTTTACGCGTCGCGGTTACAGGTAGCACCATGTCACCTTCAATCGATGTTACAGTGGAATTAATCGGCCAAGAACGTGCAGTAAAACGTATTCAACAAGCCTTAGAATTATTCCCAGAGCAACAATAACATATCAAAGGCTTACCTTTTAAAGTAGATGCTTTTTAAGGTAAGTTTCCTCTCAATGCCTAAGCCCGTTTTAATTGCAATGCACTTTGTTCATCTAATAATTCCACAAATTCATTAACAGGAATCGGGTGGCCAATCAAAAAGCCTTGTACTTCATCACAACGCAATGATTTTAAAAAAGCCAGTTGAGCTTTGGTTTCCACGCCTTCTGCAATCACTTTCAAATGTAAACTACGTGCTAATGCGACAATGGCTTTAGTAATCGTCATATCATCCATATTTTTAGGAATATCACAGATAAACGATTTATCAATTTTAAGTTTATCAATCGGGAAACGTTTCAAGTAATTCAGTGAGGAATAGCCCGTGCCAAAATCATCAATAGCAAGTTGAATTCCCATATCTTTTAAAATATTCAGGGTTTCGATCGCTTTATTCGCATCTTTCATCAACACACTTTCAGTGATTTCCAACTCTAATAAACTGGGATCCATTTCAGTTTCATCTAAAATTTGGATAATTCTATCGGCTAGATTATTTTCCCTAAATTGCCGTGATGACAAATTCACCGCCAAACGTAAATGTGGATAGCCGTTTTCCCGCCAAATTTTATGTTGTTCACAAGCTGCACGTAATACCCATTCCCCGATTAATACCACCAAACCCGTTTCTTCTGCCAATGGAATAAATTGCTGAGGTGATAACAAGCCCATTTCTGGATGTTGCCAACGAACAAGTACTTCTGCCCCCAGCACATTGCCACTGGCCAAATGTACTTGAGGTTGATAATACACTCTCAATTCATTACGTTCTAAAGCATGGCGTAATTTTACTTCTAACAATAAGCGTTGGTGGGCTTCAACATTCATTTGTGCAGTGAAAAACTGGTAGTTATCTTTACCACCCTCTTTAGCACGATACATAGCAATATCTGCATGTTTTAAAAGGGTTTCTACATCTTGTCCATCACTAGGGTAAATACTGATGCCGATACTAGATGAAATAAACGTTTCATGTCCATTTAAATGAAAAGGCGGGCGCAAGCTATCTAAAATACGCTGTCCCACAGTTGCTGCTGTTTCAGAGCTGCCAATATTGTCCAATACCGCCGTAAACTCATCTCCACCCAAACGGGCAACAGTATCATTTTTACGCACACATTTTAAAATTCGTTCTGCTGCATCTTTTAACAGCAAATCACCAACTGCGTGTCCCCATGTGTCGTTGACATATTTAAAGTGGTCTAAATCCAAAAATAGCACTGCAACTTTATAATTATTTTCCTTGGCTAAAAACAAAGCTCTTTGTACTCGCTCATAAAATAAAGTGCGATTCGGCAAACCCGTTAAATCATCATAATGTGCTAAATAGGCCAAACGTTGTTCATTTTGTTTAGTGCGTGTAATGTCAGAAAAAATCGCTAAGTAATTGGTAATTTCTGTGGTGACTTCATCTCGAATCACACTGATATTTAACCACTCAGGATACACTTCACCGTTTTTACGCCGATTCCAGATTTCCCCTTCCCAGTGTCCCGTGGCTTGGATTGAATGCCACATTTCTGTGTAAAAAATTTTGTCATGTTTGCCCGACTTAAGAATGCTGGTGGTTTTGCCTAAAATCTCTGCTTCTTCATAACCTGTGATTTTCGTAAAAGCTTGGTTAATTACGATAATGTTAGAATTTTCATCAGTTATGCAAATCGCTTCAGCACTGTTTTCTAGTACTTTTGCTGCCTGTTTGAGCTTTTCTTCAGTTTGCTTGCGCTGGGTAATATCTTCAAATGTACCTAAGTAGCCAATACATTCGCCTTGCTTATTTTGTAAAGGAATGGTGTTGCTATCAAACCACAAAGTCTGGTTCTCACGTGTCACTTGTGAAATGCAGTGATAACAAGGATTGCATATTGTTTGTGAGCATTTAGATAAAAACTGTAAAATATCAGCATCAGCATGGTGCGCGATCAAATCTGCGTCATTCTTGCCAATAATTTTATTAACATCATGTATACCAATCAGTTGAGCAAAATTATTATTACAACCCAAATAGTATCCATTGATATCTTTCCAGAAAATATACTGTGGAATATTATCCAATATACTTTTTAGCATGGTTTGTGAGTGCAATAGCTTTTTTTCACTATTTTTATGTTGCACCATGTCATGACATAAAATGAGAAAATTTGCTGAAATATTATGAATTTCTTTTAAATGGCTGTCGGGAAAGCGGGCTTGTTGAATGGGATTATCTGATAAATCAGGCTTTAAACGACTTAATCGAATGAGGGGATTAGTTAACTTTTGTGTCACAATAGCCGCAAAACTTAAACTTAATACAAAAACTAAAGAAAGCACGCCTAATTGAATAATATACAATATTTGTAATTGTTGTGGTTCTAATAATTGAAAAGTTTGTACACCCCAAGTATGAATATGCAATAAAATCAGAATTGGAAATAAGGCAAATAACATGAAGATGTTAAATAATGTATGCCGAAATGAAAAATAATCTGCAGCTAAGTTTGAAAGCCACATTCGAAACGGGAAAAAAGTAACAATTAAGCTTGCAACAATCGCATTACTCACGCCATTGAGGAAACGAATAAACAAAAGCGGTAAAATATGAATGACATCATTAGGTTGTGCTTGTACATATAATAGCCATAACACTGGCAATCCAATACTAATCCAAAATAGTGTGTCAACAATTAGTAAGTTATAGATTGACTTACGCCAAACCAACCCAACGAAAATAATTTCTAATAAACTGACAAAAGCATAAATAGGATCAGAGGTGTAATAGAACAAGCTACAAAAAAAACTAATTGCAATACTGCTGGCAAAGCCTAATAAATAGAGAGAAACTAAGGCTGCAATGCTGCTAAAGATAAAGTCAAATTCAAAAAAAGTAGGCAATCGCCAGTAATATCCTATCGCTGCTAATACGCTAAGAATCATGAATGCCAGAATTTGTTTTTTTATAGAAAGCAACAATTTATTGTGTCCTTGAACAAGATTAGCTTGTATCAAAATACATGTATTCTATACCCACTTTAATAATATAGAAAATTGAGATTACCAAAAAAAGCATAGCACTTGGGTTAGGGTTTATACAGAATTTTCATACTTAAAGAACCAGATAAGGGTTGAGTGGCAAATTTCATAAATCTTGTTATTTTGAATGATAAGCGTAACTTGAAATTTAATGATAAGCGCAAAAAATCTTAATTTATAAGGAATATAGAAAAAGGGTTCATTTATGCAAGTTTTTAAAGTTGGAGGGGCTGTACGCGACAGATTATTAGGCAGAGCAGTAAAAGATATTGACTGGGTGGTGGTTGGTACGACAGTCGAACACATGCAAAGCTTAGGCTTTATTCAAGTTGGTAAAGATTTTCCTGTTTTTTTGCATCCAAAAACCAAACAAGAATATGCTTTAGCACGTACAGAACGTAAAACAGGCAAGGGTTATACAGGATTTGAGGTTTATGCTGCTGCGGATGTGAGCTTAGAGCAGGATTTGTCACGTCGTGATTTAACCATCAATGCGATGGCTGAAGATGAGCAAGGTAATATAATCGACCCATTTAACGGACAGCAAGATTTAGACAACCGTCTTTTGCGCCATGTGTCCCCAGCATTTAGTGAAGACCCTGTTCGTATTTTGCGTATTGCACGGTTTGCAGCGCGTTATGATTTTCAAATTGCGCCAGAAACCATGGAATTAATGCAAGAGATGGTAAAAAATGGTGAAGTCGATGCACTTGTTGCAGAACGGGTATGGCAAGAAGCAGAGCGTGCATTAGGTGAAGCTTATCCCCAACGCTTTATTGAAGTTTTGCGTCAATGTGGTGCATTAGCAGTGATTTTCCCTGAAGTAGAGCAATTATTTGGTGTGCCACAGCGAGCTGATTATCATCCAGAAGTGGACACAGGCATACATCTTTTATTGTGTTTGCAGCAGGCAAGACGTTTAACTTCGGATACACAAGTGATTTTTGCTGTTTTAGTACATGATTTGGGTAAAGGTAATACGCCCAGTGATATTTTACCGCGTCATCTTGGACATGAAGAAAGGGGGCTTGATTTACTTGTACCCATCTGCAAACGATTGCGAATTCCAAAACAATATAAAGAGTTAGCTAAATTTGTTGTGCAATTTCATACCCATTGTCATAGAATTGCTGACTTGAGACCCAACACAGCCTTAAATGTACTTGAAGTGATGGATGCTTTTCGACGACCTCAGCGATTTGAACAATTCTTGCTTGCTTGTGAAGCAGATGCTCGAGGTAGAAAAGGGCTAGAACATCAACCCTATCCACAAGCTGCACGGTTTCGTCGCATTTTTGAAGCAGCTCAGCAGGTTAATGTTGCAACCATTATTGCTGATGGATTTACGGGTAGCCAAATTAAAGAGCAATTGCATCAACGTCGAATTCATGCAATCAAACACTTACTACACAATCACGGTGACGAATAACAATGACTGCTCAAAAAGATACTTTGTTGATTGTAGATGATATACCTGCAAATATTAGTGTTTTATTTGAATTCTTGAATAAAGAAAACTTCAAGGTGTTGGTTGCCCAAGATGGCAAGCGTGCGATTGAAAAAGCAAAGTATGCTTCTCCTGATTTGATTTTGATGGATGTCATGATGCCGGGAATGAATGGTTTTGATGCTTGTGAGGCTTTAAAAAATGATGAGGATACTAAAGATATTCCCGTTATTTTCATGACTGCGCTAGCAGATACAGTGGATAAAGTGAAAGGCTTTAGTTTAGGTGCTGCAGATTATATTACTAAGCCATTCCAGCATGAAGAGGTTTTGGCTCGGGTTAGAACCCACTTACAAATTTGTCGAATGCAGAAAGAAATGGCCAATCAAGCAGCTGAGCTTCAAGTGAAAAATCAACAATTAGAAGCTTTTGCACGAACGGTTGCTCATGATTTAAAAAGCCCACTTAATATTGTAATTGGTTATGCTGATTTGCTTGCAGCGGACTGTCAGGAACAATATCCAGATAGTGTCGATATGCTGAGTCAGTTAAAAACTATCGTACAATCTGGTGAAAAAATGGTTGGAATTATCGATGCATTATTATTACTGGCTCGGACTTCCAAAGGCAATGTTGACATGCAATCGGTGGATATGGGTTCTGTCGTTGAGCAAGTGATGCAACACCGTTTAACTAACTTATTAAAAGATTATGATGGCACGGTACACAAGCCTGATAATTGGCCAACGGTTAGAGCTTATGCCCCTTGGTTGGAAGAGGTATGGGCGAATTATTTAAGTAACGGCTTAAAGTATGGCGGTAGACCACCAAAATTAGAATTAGGTGCAACAGAAGTCAGTGATGGTGTACGTTTTTGGGTGAAGGATAATGGTGATGGTTTATCGCCTGAGGCCAAAGCAAAATTGTTTACCCCTTTTACCCGTTTACATGAAGACCGCGCAGAAGGCCATGGGTTAGGCTTATCGATTGTACAGCAAGTGGTTGAAAAGTTAGGCGGTGAAGTGGGCGTTGAAACAGAATTAGGCCAAGGTTCAACCTTTTATTTTACATTGCCACAGGCTTAGAAGTCATCCCAGATAATTTTTATAATGACTGCTTCTAAATTGATACAGATTAATGGGGAGCTGTATTTATTAGAAGTACAAATAGTAGGTATTATTGGATTTTTGTTTATTTTTGGACATTTTTTCTATTGGCCTATTATTTTATTAAATGGAAAAAAACAACGGTGACACTTAAAGCATTTGGTTAATCGCTTTATCAAGATAGTAAAATATAGTTAAACTTGTCAGCGATGCTTTAGGGTTGTAAATAATTTGTCATTATAATAATGAGTTAGCTTAAAAAAGCAGTGCGGAATTTGTAATTTCAGCCTACTCCCTTTTCTAAAAAATTAATTCTTATTTATCTTTTCCTTCCAAATTAATACTTTTTATAATGTCCTTATTCCGAAACATTTTATTATACCCTTGCATTTTCAATGCGTAAGCGATAGAATCAAAATTTGGTTTAAAGGCAGTCCTTCGGGGCTGCTTTTTCATTTTGGGGATAGATCATGGCAACTTTAATGTCAAATTACGCACGTTTGCCAGTGACGTTTACCAAAGGCGAAGGTGCACTATTGTGGGATACTGAAGGGCAATCATATTTAGATGCGCTCTCGGGTATTGCTGTGTGTAATTTAGGTCACGCACATCCTAATGTTACTGCCGCCATTTGTGAACAAGCGCAAACCTTAGTTCATACATCTAATATTTATGGTATTGAACACCAACGACGATTGGCTGATCGACTGATTTCGCTCACAGGTATGGAAAACGCGTTTTTCTGTAACTCAGGTGCAGAAGCCAATGAAGCCATGATTAAGTTAGCTCGTTTATACGCGCGACGTAAAAATATTCCAAATCCTGCCATTATTGTCACACACAATTCATTTCATGGGCGTACTTTAGCAACCTTAAGTGCAACGGGTAACCCGAAAGTACAACAAGGTTTTGAGCCATTAGTGCTGGACTTTATTCATGTACCATATAATGATGTGGCTGCAATTCAGCAATTAGCGGAACAAGACAATATTGTTGCGGTGATGGTTGAACCTGTACAAGGTGAAGGTGGTGTCAATGTGCCTGCTGATGATTATTTAAATCAACTGCGTACATTATGTGACCAGCAACAATGGCTATTAATGTTAGACGAAATTCAAACAGGCATTGGGCGGACAGGGCAGTGGTTTGCCTACCAGCACAATCAGATTTTGCCTGATGTATTGAGTTTAGCGAAAGGGCTTGGTAATGGTGTGCCGATTGGTGCATGTTTGGCGCGTGGTGTGGCGGCTGAGTTATTTTCCCCTGGTACACACGGTACAACATTCGGTGGCAATCCTTTGGCGTGTAGAACCGCGTTAGCTGTATTGGATAGCATCGAACAAGATAATTTATTACAACGTGTTAATGAATTAAGTGAATATTTGAAAAAGGGTTTTGCTACGCAGTTGTCTGAAGTGCAAGGCGTTCAATCTATTCGGGCTAAAGGATTGATGATTGGTATTGAACTCGACCACCCTTGTGCTGAATTGGTACAACAAGCATTAGCGCAACACTTATTAATTAACGTAACTGCTGGGAATACAATTCGATTGTTGCCCCCATTCATTTTGACTGATAGTCAAGCAGATAAAATAATTCTAACAGTTAGTGGCTTGATTAAAAGTTTTCTTGCCATGCACTGAAGGAGATGAACATGGCTACTCCTCGTCATTTTTTAACCATATCGGATTTTTCGTCTGAGGAATTAAATTACATTATTGAACGCGCAATTCAGCTCAAAGCAATGCATCGAAAAGGTGAAATTTATGAGCCGTTGAAAAATCGTGTGTTAGGGATGATCTTCGAAAAATCGTCCACCCGCACCCGCGTTTCATTCGAGTCAGCCATGTTGCAGTTTGGTGGCGGTGCAATTTTTCTGTCTCCACGCGATACACAGCTTGGACGTGGTGAGCCTGTAGAAGATACAGCGAAAGTCTTATCACAAATGGTAGATTGTGTGATGATTCGGACGTTTTCGCAGGAAATGATTGAAACTTTTGCAGAAAATGCAACTGTACCCGTCATTAATGCTTTATCTGATATGTATCATCCGTGCCAGATTTTAGCGGATATACAAACTTATGTAGAACGACGCGGTTCAATCGAAGGTAAAAAAATCGCTTGGATCGGTGATGGTAACAATATGTGTCATTCATATATTACCGCTGCAAAATTGTTCGGATTTAAATTACATGTGGCTTGTCCACCTGATTATTGTCCAAATGAAGCATTAGTCGTAGCCGCAGGCGATAGTATCGAAGTGTGTCATGACCCTGCGCAAGCTGCAACGGATGCGGATATTGTCACAACTGATGTTTGGGCAAGTATGGGACAAGAAGAAGAGCAAAAAAAACGTGCTCAAGCTTTTGAACCTTATCAAGTCAACAGCTTATTAATGTCATTGGCAAAATCAGATGCGATGTTTATGCACTGTTTACCTGCACACCGTGAAGAAGAAGTATCCGCCAGCGTGATCGACGGAGAACAAAGTGTGGTGTGGGAACAAGCGGGCAACCGTTTACACTCACAAAAAGCCTTGCTTGAATTCTTATTAGTCGGCAAGCAATAAGCTACTGTTTAAATTGTTAGCTCTATTTATAACTAGGGCTAACAGTTTGTCGATATTCTCTAATTATAAAAATACCCCTTCTCTTTTCAATATCTGCACTTCCTACATTCTCCATCCCAATATTTAGCTTGTTGGCTTGAAAATAATAATTTACTATATAAACATCTAATTCCAATGAATTTAAATGATTATATAAAGTAATTTAAGGGGTCAATGATGTCTTACAAAGTTGCAGTCTTAGGCGCATCACCAAAAGCAGACCGTTACTCTAATAAAGCGGTGAAAATGTTATTAGAATATGGACATGAAGTATTACCGATTCACCCTAACATTGATAAAATTCACGACCAAGCCTGCTATAAAAATCTAGCTGCAATCGATCAACCTATTCATACTTTAACCTTATACGTTGGCGAAGAACGCTCAAATAAAATGTTAGATGAGATTGTGGGATTGCAACCGCAACGTATTATTATGAATCCAGGCACGGAAAACGATTTTTTGAAAAAAGAGGCTGAAAAACAAGGTATTGAAGTTGTAAAAGGATGTACTTTAGTTATGTTACAAACCAAGCAATTTTAAATATCAGTTTACCGCTTTGATAGACTGTTATGTATCACGCAATAATCCCAACTTATTATGCTAAACAATCGCATAGAAATGTCGCGTTTTCTGCTACAATGGGTATTATTTTAGATTCTGAACCGCCCGTTTTTAGCCAAAACATTACGACAGCAGAAAATAATTTTAGAACTTAAAACTGATAAAAAGCTATGCACAATAAAACCTTATCTGAATTATCTCAAGCCCTTCAATCTGGTGAAACCACAAGCCAAGCACTGACACAATATTTTTTAGACCGTATTCAACAGCACGATGGTCAGCTTAATAGTTTTATTACAGTTACGCCAGAATTAGCTTTAGAGCAAGCAAAAGCAGCTGATGAGTTAAGAGCGCAAGGTAAAGCAGGTAAATTAACAGGTATCCCTATGGCTCATAAAGATATTTTTTGCACTCAGGGTGTAAGAACGTCTTGTGCATCTAAAATGTTAGATAATTTTACAGCACCTTATAATGCAGGCGTGGTGGAAAATGTTCAAAAAGCGGGCATGGTGATGTTGGGTAAAACCAATATGGATGAGTTTGCAATGGGTTCGTCAAATGAAACCAGCTTTTATGGTGCGGTTAAAAATCCTTGGGATTTAGACACTGTTCCCGGTGGTTCTTCTGGTGGTTCAGCAGCGGCAGTTGCAGCACGTTTAGCACCCGTTGCCACAGGCACAGATACAGGTGGCTCAATTCGTCAACCAGCGGCTTTATGCGGCATTACAGGTATGAAACCAACTTATGGGCTTGTTTCTCGTTACGGTATGATTGCATTCGCGTCAAGCTTAGATCAAGGTGGGCCTATGGGTCAAAGCGCGGAAGATGTGGCATTATTGTTAGAAGCCATGTCAGGTTTTGACGAGCGTGATTCTACCTCGATTGATCGTCCTGTAGCTGATTTCAGTGCCGATTTAAATAATGATATTCAAGGTTTAAAAATTGGTTTACCTAAAGACTATTTCGGCGAAGGTTTAGACCCAGAAGTCAATGCAGCGTTACAAACAGCGATTAAAGAATTAGAGCAACTCGGTGCGACGTTTGAAGAAATTGAATTACCAAACAATAAACTGGCTGTACCCGTATACTATATTATTGCACCCGCAGAATGTTCTTCTAACTTATCACGTTTTGATGGCGTGCGTTTTGGTTATCGTTGTGAAGATCCAGTTGATTTAGTTGATATGTATAAGCGTTCGCGTGGTGAAGGTTTCGGCGCAGAAGTGAAACGTCGCATCATGGTCGGTACTTATGCATTATCAGCAGGTTACTACGATGCATATTACTTAAAGTCGCAACAAATTCGTCATTTAATCAGTGAAGACTTTAAAGCGGCATTCAAAAAAGTTGACGTGATTTTAGGCCCGACCACCCCAACCCCAGCATTTAAAATCGGTGAAAAAGCTGATGATCCTATCACCATGTATTTATCTGATATTTACACGATTGCCGTGAACTTGGCGGGCTTACCAGCCATGTCATTACCAGCAGGCTTCGCGAATAAACTACCCGTTGGTATGCAGTTAATTGGTAACTATTTTGATGAAGCGAAATTATTAAATGTCGCACATCAATATCAGCAACGCACTGATTGGCATCGTCAATTACCAGAGCAATTTGCATAATTTTCATGTGCTGGTGGCTTCTCATCTTACAGTTACCAGCCCCTTACCTATATTTGTCCAAAATGTCCGAACTCACACATTTTAATCAAGCGGGTGAAGCTCACATTGTTGATGTGGGTGATAAAGCCGAAACTCATCGTATCGCAATTGCTGAAGGCTGGATTTATATGCAGGCGGATACTTTAGCGCGTATTCAAGCAGGCGATCATAAAAAAGGCGATGTCTTAGGCATTGCGCGGATTGCTGGGATCATGGCATCGAAAAAAACCAGTGATTTAATCCCGTTGTGTCATCCTCTCGCTTTAACCCATGTCAGCGTTGATTTTGAATTATTGCCTGATGAAAATGCTGTTTATTGTCAAGCCAAGGCTGAAACCCGTGGTCAAACAGGTGTTGAAATGGAGGCTCTGACTTCGGTACAAGTCGCTTTACTCACTATTTATGATATGTGTAAAGCAGTTGATCGTGGTATGAGCATGGATAAAATCAGATTGGTCAGGAAAGAAGGTGGTAAATCTGGCGTGTGGGAAAGAAATTAGCTTAAAATGATGACCGATATTGTGGCGCAATACCTTAATATCAGTCATATTTGCCTACTGTCCTAGCGTCCGACCGCCATCAACAGGAATCACTTGCCCTGTAATATATTTGGCATCTCTGATTAAAAATAATACCGTTTTTGCAATATCTTCAGGGCTACCGTGACGTTTTAGTGCAATCTGTGAAATAATCCGCTGTTTTGTCACTTCATCCATATCATCATTTTCTGGCCATAAAATTGCCCCCGGTGCAACCGCATTCACCCGAACATGTGGGCCTAAATCACGGCCTAAACTCTTAGTTAACATCACTAAACCTGCTTTAGCGCAACAATACACTGGGTATTTTTTCAATGGTCTATCTGCATGAATATCAGCTAGATTCACAATGCAACCCTCTGATTTAGTTAAATGTGGGGCAGCCGCTTGTGATAAAAATAAGGGGGCTTTTAAATTACTTGCCATCAACTCATCCCAATCATGTTCCTCGATCTTGCCGACGGGGGTTGGGTAAAAACTTGATGCATTATTTACCAACGCATCTAATTGTCCAAATGATTCAATAACTTGATTAACCATGCTGTTCAACTTGGCGACGTGGCCTAAGTCTGCTTGTAATAAAATCACAGAATCAGGTCGTTGCTTATTCAATTCGGCTTGTATATCATGAGCCTCTTGTTCCGAATGGCGATAATGTAGGGCTAACTTCATACCTTCTGCATGTAACTGACGCGCAATTGTTGCACCGACACGCTTTACGCCTCCTGTAATCAATGCAACTTTACCTTGCAAAGCTTTTGTCATTATCGTTCTCCTTAACATCTAAAATGCGCTGAGTAAATCAAAGTCTTATGTCTCAACTACCACAACCAACCGCATCAGAACAGGCTTATAGCCAACAATTAAAGCAAGTCATTATACAAAAAATCCAGCAGGCAGGTGGGGCAATCCCATTTAGTGAGTTTATGCAGTTAGCATTATATGAACCACAATTGGGCTATTACACGGGAAATAAACACAAATTTGGGGCAAAAGGGGATTTTATTACTGCACCAGAGTTATCACCATTATTCGCCCAAACGCTTGCACGACAATGTCAGCAAATTTTGCAAAATGAGAAACATGACACGATTTTAGAATTTGGTGCAGGTTCAGGCATTTTAGCTGCAGGATTATTGAAAAGTTTGGAGCAGTTGGGTTGCTTGCCGCAACAATATTTGATTTTAGAACTCAGTGCAGATTTAAAACAGTTGCAGCAAGAAACGATTGAGAAACACGTTCCGCATTTATTGGATCGGGTGCAGTGGTTATATGCCTTACCTGAACAGAAAATCAATGGCGTTGTTGTGGCGAATGAAGTGCTGGATGCAATGCCTGTGACCAAATTCCAAGCTACTGAACAAGGCATCAATGAATATTATGTGGCCGTTGACGAAAATGAACAATTTATCTGGCAAATGCAAACATATGAGAATCAAGAAATTGCGTCATTAATCGAAAAATACCAATTACCAGCTGATTATGAGTCTGAAATGAATCCACAAGTTAAAGGTTGGATTCAAGCCATTGCCGATACATTGGAGTCAGGGATTGCTTTGTTAATCGATTATGGTTTTCTGCAAGATACATTCTATCACCCACAACGCAGTATGGGCACACTGATGTGTCACTATAAGCATTATGCGCATCCTGATCCATTGATTTATGTTGGTTTGCAAGATATTACTGCACACGTAGATTTTACAGCGGTTGGTGAAGCAGCAATTGAATCTGGTTTGCAAGTTGCGGGCTACAGCAATCAGGGAAATTTCTTAATGCAAGCGGGTTTGCTACAAATTATGGAAAGCATTGAAGATAAGGAAAGCAAGGAATATTTTAACTTCAGTCAGCAAGCCAAAATTTTATTAATGCCCCAAGAAATGGGCGAAACATTTAAAGTGATGGCGTTGGCAACAGCTGATTTTGACGATCGTTTGTTAGGGTTTGTATAGTTGGTTATTTATATTTAACCATTTTCTAGTAAAAAACTAGGTTCTGTTGGTATTTCGTAAAAAATCTTTATATACAACAAGTTGTAAAAAAAAGCACTTAAAATTGGTAGTTTTTTGATTTTCTTACATATTAGTATGTATTAGAAGATCAAACGCCAACATGGCCTAATATCTATTTGGGACGGAATTGACTATAAACAGCTTAAGATTTCTCATTTGTGTTCTATGCCGAATAGTACTTGCAAATAATGGTTATCTAAACTAGTATTTACCGTTTCAATAATAGCGTAAATATGTACGTTAAAAATATGAAATTAGCTGAAGCATTAATTGAAAGAAAAGCCATCAAAACCAAGATGGAAGAGATTAAAAGGCGTATTTATGCCACGTCTAAAATTCAAGAAGGTGATGAGTTCACTGAGTCTCCAGCCACTTTGCTACAAGAGCTTGATGCAGAAGTTACTAAGCTTGAACAACTTGTTATCCGTATTAACAAAACCAACAATGTGACTGTGCTGGAAAATGGTATGAATATGATGGAAGCACTGACTAAAAGGGATATGTTGCGCTATAAGCATTATATTTGTACTAACCTTGTAGATAAGGCTACACCCACACCTGATCAGTATAGGTTTAGTCAACGGGAAATTAAAATTTTACCTAATATAAATATTGTTGAGATACGTCAGTTATCTGATACAATCGCAAGAGATAGTCGTTTACTTGATATGAAAATCCAAGAAGCAAATTGGATGACAGAGCTTTTATAAATCGATTTATGGCAAGGTATAGTAGCTGGGTATATCAACTCGCCAAGAGTATAAAATGGCACTCCTAACCATAAACTAAAGCCCATTGTTATGGTCAAAAGACAAACACATTAAAGATATAGTCATCTATTAAGTAACCCTAAGTATGTTGACAAATTACATGTGTACTACTTACAGTGTAAAATTTACGACCAGATATACAGTATTGTACTTTGCCGCCTTAATTAGTAATAAGCAAACAACCCAAGAAACAAATTGAGCAATAAAGCTCTATGTAACCCAATTTATGGTGAAGTATAGTATGTTGGGTATATCGACTCGCTAAGAGTATAAATTAGCAACTTCCTATACCTTGTTATCAAGACATAACAACCTGTCGTAGTTAAAAAGTTAAGCATAATGTGAAAATACTTAATATAGAACCCATTTGACATCTTTAAATTATATTAATGAATTTCAAGTGCTTTTATATATTTTTAAAATTCAAACAGTTATAAATTGGCAATTTTTAAGACTTTGCAGAATTTAGTTACCAAATTAATAATGTGAATGAAAGATTTCAAACGGGTTCTATAATAAAGCTGCCAGTCCTAACACATAAGTCATTACCACTAAAGCTTTAAATGATAAGCTCTCCACGAGCAGCATTAATATGATAAGGTTCAGGATCAAGAATAGGCTCACGTTGTAGCACTAAATCCGTTAACAATTGTGCTGAGGCCAAGCCTAATACAATCCCATTACGGAAATGTCCTGCGTTAATAAACAAACCTTCAATATTTGGATGTTGGCCAATATAAGGAATACCACTAGGTGAACCGGGGCGCAAACCAGCCCATTGATGCACTACAGTATAATCTGCTAAACGTGGAATGACGTTAAATGCCAAATACTTTAAATCTTCCAAAGCGGTTAATGTTGTCACCTTTTTAAACCCAGCATCCTCAATCGTACTGCCTACCAAAACATGACCATCTCGGCGTGGAATCACATAATGGTTATTAGCTAATACAATGCGTGACACTAACCCCGGTTGTGCTTCAAACATAATCATCTGACCACGAATTGGACGAATATTGGCTTCAACACCTAAAGATGCAAGCAACTCACCACTCCAAGCTCCCGCAGTTACAACCACATAATCTGCACCAAAATCGCCTTGCTCGGTTTCAACACCATACACTTTGTTGTGGCGTGAACAAATTTTAGTGACAGGATGATGTTCTTTAACCTCAATTCCTGCTAATTCTAAATCTTTACGCAAGGACTTCATTAAACGAGGATTTCGTACTTGACCAATATCAGGAAACCATAAAGCAGTGTCATACTCTCCTAGTTCTGGCTCTATTTCACCTAAAGATTTATTGTTGAGTTGCTCCATAGGGACATTGTACTGTGCTGCCCATGCTTGAGCTTGTTCCATTTCAGCTGTATCTAAAATCAGAAAACCGTTACGAATATACTCGGGATCAATTTTTGTGCGTTGATATAAATCTTCAAAAAAATTAGGGTAATGGGTTTGACTCCAATGCGCCAACTGCTTTACACACTCAGGATAACGCCACGGATAAAGCGGTGATAAAATACCCCCACCCGCCCAAGAAGATTCCTGACCAAGCACATTTTTTTCAATCAGCGTGACGGTTAAGCCTTCAGCTTGTAAATGTAATGCCGTCAACATTCCACTGACACCGCCACCAATGACAAGGCAATTAGACAATGTAAACTCCCTACCAAAAGGTTTCTTGTTTGGTGAAATCATCCCATACTTCTGCAATTTCAGTGAGATGGGTTTGATATAAATGCGCATACCAACCTGCTAAGAAATAGCGTGCAGGCTCATCATCTGCAAGTTCTAGTTGCGTAATCAGCTGCTCAGATACGCTGATGTCATTGAGAATGCCCAGACCATCTTGCAACACAGACAATGATTTTATAAAGGGTTTCGTTGTTCGAGAAGGATATAGCTCAGAAAAAAATCGTATGCCATAGCTAAGCTTTTTCACCATAATCCGTACTTCATGCCGTGCTTCAGGTTGCATCCTGATTAAATGCCTGCCTTTCTTACAAATACGCTCATATTGTTTTTGTAATACTTTGCTGGTAAATGCTTGAATGGGCTGCTCTAATTTAGTACGCATTTTTTTATCAAGGCTTTCTCGCCAAGTTTGCGCGGTGAGCCATTGCCCTAAAGTTAATAATAAACAGGTGTAACGCGGAGAACGCATGGCTTCTCGAACATTAATATAAGCATGTTTCTGTAAGGCTTTGACTTTTTTCAAGACAGGATCAAGTTGCTCTGGTTGGTGTGAGCTGACTTTTTGTGCAGATTGCAAGGTGAGCATAAATACATCCCAATCCCTTGCCTCGCCAAGTACACTGCTAATCCACTTAATTTCGTCCCGAATCCATTTATTAGTCTCAGCAGGAATTAAGGATTTATATAGGCTTAAAGCAGAACGCAATCGGCGCAGTGCCACACGCATCTGGTGAACCCCTTCAACATCTCGCCCATATAACACCATATCTTCATTAGCTTGCAGGTGTGCAATACAGTGCCAACAGATTTGTTCAAAGCCTTGTTCTGCAGTCAAATCAATGTCAAGGCCGACACTGCCTGCTTTTTGATATTGCAAAGGTTGCGAATAATGTAAGCCATAGCCACGAGCTGCTTTGCTATGGTTTTCTAAAGTTAAAGGAATTGAGCGTTGAAAATCTAAAGCCAACTGATAAAGTTTGACAGGTGAACCTGATTTAAGTTCTAACTCAACTTCATGTAATGGCAGACGATGGTCATCAGTTCTGACTTCACCTTGATCTAATACAACTTCGACTAAACTGCCATCATCACAACTCACATCCCATTGGGTGCGGATAAAATCAGTTGTAAAAACAGGTTGAATGGACTGTAATTTATTTTTATTTCGACACCATTTCGGTAATACTTTTTGTGGTAAAACGCTATAGTCTGGCGTATCAGATTCAATGATGGTTTCCCATTCTTGACGTTGGTGCAAACCACCACAGCCTTTACCCGCTGTTTTTAAAGTTTGAATGCGTTGATTTCCAATATGGCGCACTCTTAAACCAATTCGGGCTTGTAAAAAATCATGTCTAGGCGTATCGAAGTAAGTGTTATATAAACTTTTTGGCTCATATTGCGTTGCAGTTTGTAATAAAGGCAATTGAGCAAAATCGCTAGCATGTTCAGGCGCGATGCGTAATTTAAGCTCAGTTTCGTTAGGCATTGGCTTAGGCTATTCCCTGTAACAACGGTCTGAACTGCCAAGTATACTACGTGTTGTATATATTTTCGATTGGGATTCGTGAACAATTTGGTATTTAACTGGGTTGATTTAGTTGAGTCTATTTGTAAGTTTTATATATATTTTTGGCGAAAAAATGCATAAGAAAAAAATATTAAAAACAACAATATTTAAATCAATTTAAAGCTATCTAGTAATAAAATTAATTTAGCGTTGAATACAGTCAGGAAGTTTATGAGGGGTTTGAATTTTGAAACGCTTTTCACGACTGGTTTCGCCATTCAGTAAAGAAATGTTTGATTTGGGGACAGAGAATGTTTTTGCAAGCAACTTTATCAACTCCTTGTTGGCCTTACCGTCAACAGGAGGGGCAGTGATTTTGATTTTTAATCGATCACCATAAACACCAACGATTTGTGTTTTGCTAGAGCGAGGTTGTACATACACTGCTAACAATAAATCTTGGTTATCCCACTGATAAAAAAAGGTCATTTATTATCCAGCCATCTTTGAAAATAGATTAATTACAACGACACCAACAACAATAAATAACATCCCAATTAAAGCTGCAATATCAGGCACTTGTTTGTAAAAAATAAAGCCTACAGCTGTGACTAAAACAATGCCAAGTCCAGACCAAACCGCATAAGTGACACCTATAGGGAAAGTCCGTAATACTAGAGCTAATAAGTAATTTGAGCCTACAAAGCCTATTAATACAATTAATGTGGGCATAACCCTAGTAAACTCATTTGATGCTTTTAAAGCACTGGTTGCGGTAACATCCATCACAATTGCGACTAGCAAATAAATATATGCCGTACCCATAAGATGATTCCTTTGAAGGTAATAGCTAGCAATTGAAACCTACCTTATAGTTTACTTAGTAACATGTCGAAAATGTCCATATTATTCAAAATGCCACTATTCTTGAATATTCAGAGAATGCAACGCATATTACTCAGTAAACTACCAATTGCTAGCAAAATTAAATGAACGCTATTAATACCAAATGCAGTTAAACGAAATAACTTTCACTTGATTTTTATTAAGCTTTTGGTTAAATGTTACTTAAGTACGTGATTCACTGTGTGTAAATGAGTAAAGATGGTCATCTTTGCTTCACTTTTGACAGTTATAACTCAAGGTTTTATGGAAAAGAACAAGCCAACCGTAATGGTAGACATCGCCATTTTCACTGTTTTTGAGGATAAACTCAAGATATTACTTATTAAGCGTGGCTCAGAACCTTTTAAGGATTCGTGGGCATTACCGGGTGGTGCACTGAATACAGTGACCGATAATAGCCTAGAAGAAGCTGCTATGCGGGAGCTAGTGGAAGAAACAGGGGTTGAAAATCAATATCTTGAACAACTTTGTACTTATGGAGGGCCTGACCGAGACCCACGTGATTGGACATTAAGTGTGACTTATTTTGCATTAGTTGCAGCTGATGAGGTTACATTGCGTGCAGGTACAGATACCATGGAGGCAAAGTGGCATACATTGACACAAGACAAAGTAGAAGTGAGTTTGGCATTCGACCATGAGCGTATTGTGTGTGAGGCCATTTCTCGTTTACGTGCTAAATTAGATTACACTGACATTGCTGTACACTTATTACCCAAAGAGTTTACCTTGAGTGAATTACAACGTGTATATGAAATCATTATGCAAGAAAAGCTGAATAAAAGTTCGTTTAGAATGCGTGTGGCACGAGCGGATATTGTTGCACCGATTAATGGCAAAATGCGCACGGGTTCAAACCGACCTGCACAGTTGTACCAATTTGTGAAACATGAAGGTGATAGAATGTTTTTCCCTCGTAGTATTGCTTGGGCACAAGAACGTAAAAAATAAATATTAAATTACTAGATTAAAGTTTTACAAAAAAAATTAGGCGTGACCTTTTAAAATTTGATAATCAAGTATTTTGTGTACTGATGAAAGCGTTATACAATCTAACGACTAGTTATTATTAAAACGACATCAAACTAGTTCTATACGATTTTTAGTGAGGGGGAACGGACATGATAATCCAATATAATAAAGAGTTTATAATATGAGTTTTATTCAAGCTGTTCAGCCTCCACCTAATATTAATCCAGAAACAGCGATATGGTTAGTTTTTTATCGAGGTCAATTGCTAGTCAAAAAAACGGCTCAGCACACAGACATTCCAACTTGGGTAGAAATCCAAAGTAGTGCAGCTCAAGTTGCCCGCCAACATTATTTAGGCACACAAGATGGTCAACATTGTTATGTTGTTGAATTGAGTCAAATTCAAAATATTCCGCAAACATTACAATTTTATGCTTTACGCGACTTACTTTTCGACTTATCTGATGAGCAATTTGCCTTAGCAGGTGTGGCCACTCAAGTGTTAAATTGGGATAAAAACCATCAATACTGCGGGCGTTGTGGCACTAAAATGGATATAAGCCAAGGTGAGCGTGCAAAACGTTGCCCTAAATGCCGTTTGGTCAATTATCCACGTATTTCTCCTGCTATGATTGTCATTATTACCCGTGGAGAGGAAGTATTGCTTTCTCGTTCCCCTCGTTTTCGTCCCGGTGTATACAGTGTACAAGCAGGCTTTGTTGAAGCGGGTGAAAGTGTAGAACAGACTGTTGAACGTGAAGTGATGGAAGAAGTTGGGTTAAAAGTGAAGAATATTCGTTACTTTGGTAGTCAACAATGGCCATTTCCTAGCTCTCTTATGTTGGCTTATACTGCAGAGTATGAAAGTGGTGAGTTAAATGTGAATCATGATGAATTAGAAGACGGAGGCTGGTATCATTTCAGTCAATTACCGAAACCACCCGCGCAAAAAAGTATTGCTTGGAGAATGCTGCAATGGTTTATTCAGCAACAACAAGATGCTGCGCGAATGAACAAAAGGGCATAATCATGAGGCAAGAATCCAATGTAAAGTTGAGTATCGTCTTTCTCAATTTTAATCGTCTGACTGAAACCCGTTTTACACTTGAACACCTTGAAGGCTTGATTCAACACCGCCCAGATATCGAAGTGATTGCCGTTGATAATGGCTCAAAAGATGGCACGCCCGAATTTCTACAAACCCAACAACAAACATGGCTGAAAACAATTTGTCTACCCACCAATACAGGTATTGCAGGTTATAACGATGGGTTTCAAATTGCCCAAGGCGAATATATTTTTGTATTAGATGATGATTCTCACCCTGTTGATCTGCAAACCTTAGATCGTATTATCCACCGTTTTGAAACTCAATCAAAAGTAGGCGTGATTGCTTGCCAAATTGAAAACCCGCAACAAGAGGTTGTACGTTCTTGGCATTTACCTGATACTAATCAAGTCAGTCATTCTATTGCTTTTGTCGGATGTGGCTTTGCGATTCGCCGTGAATTATTTGAGCAAGTGGGCTGGTATCCACGTGAATTTTTCTTATACCAAAATGAAATTGAGGTCGCGATTCGGGTCATGCAGCAACAGTATGAAATCTATTACGATCCTGAATGCCGCGTTATTCACCGTCAATCACCTGTAAATCGCAGCAATTGGCGCAGAGTCTATTATCCTACCCGTAATACTATTTGGATTATTCGCCGTTATTTCCCATTGCCTCAAGCCAGTTATATGATTTTTTCTCGTTTATGCTTTGGTTTTGTGCGAGCAGTACAAGCAGGGGAATGGAAGTGGTATTATCGTGCGGTTAAAGAAGCCTTATGGACACCGATTAAGCCCCAAACCTTATCACCAAGCACGCGCAGGCAATTAAGTTTATTCTGGAAGCAGAACAGTTTATGGCATCAACTTACGCGTAATTTAACTTAGAAAAGTGTTGTATTGGTTTGATTGATTTTTTCTATTAGCGAATCATTTTAAGTAAAACAAGTTATAATCGTTTCTTGGGATATGGCTAGCTATCGTATTTCAATTAAGTAGGGTAAATATTATTGTCCTTGAAGCTGTATGAAGTTATAGCAATGTTGAATGTCAGCATAACTGATATGCAATATTTTCTTGCAGATAGGAAAAACTTAATGCATTAAATATATTAGTATTTTTCTGATTAAATCAGCTTCAACTATAATAATTCTGCTTAAAAATCAAAAAATTAATAAATGCCTGTAGATTATTAGGTAAAATTTAGTAAACTGTGGGTGGAAATTTGACCCAATACAACCTATTAATAGTCTTGCCATATCGAGTATTTTAAACCCAAAGATTAGTAACTATGTCCAAACGTGATTATTATGAAGTCCTAGGCGTATCTAAAAATGTTAGCGGTGACGAATTAAAAAAGGCCTATCGTCGCTCTGCCATGAAATATCATCCTGACCGTAACCCAGATAATGAAGAAGCAGAAGAAAAATTTAAAGAAGTTCAAGAAGCCTATGACGTATTATCAGATGACCAAAAGCGGGCAGCTTATGACCAATTTGGACATGCTGGTGTAGACCCTTCGATGGGGGGAGCTGGCGGCTTTGGCGGTGGTGGTTTCGATTTTGGTGATATTTTTGAAAGTGTATTTGGTGGTGCAGCTGCAGGCGGTCGTCGAGGTGGTGGCTCTCGTGTTTATCGTGGCTCAGACTTACGCTATGACCTTAGTTTATCGCTTGAAGAAGCGGTTGCAGGCACAGAACAAAAATTACGCATTCCAACTCAGTTAACATGTACAACATGTAATGGCTCTGGTGCAAAACCGGGGACAAGCCCACAAACCTGTTCACGCTGTGGTGGTTCAGGTCAAGTGCGTATGACACAGGGCTTTTTCTCAATCCAACAAACCTGCCCAAGTTGTCGCGGTACAGGTCAAGTGATTCCAGAACCTTGCCCAAGTTGTCATGGCTCAGGTCGCGTACAAGATTACAAAACCTTATCGGTTAAAATTCCTGCAGGTGTGGATAATGGTGATAGAATCCGCTTATCTAACGAAGGTGAAGCAGGAGTCAATGGTGGCCCTGCGGGTGACTTATACGTTCAAATCACAGTCAAACAACATCCTATTTTTACCCGTGAAGACAATCATTTATCTTGTGAAGTACCGATTAGCATGGTGACTGCGGCATTAGGTGGCGAATTGGAAGTGCCTACTTTAGATGGTAAAGTGTTACTGAAAATTCCACCAGAAACTCAAACGGATAAAGTATTCAGAATTCGTGGTAAAGGAGTTAAACCTGTGCGTGGTGGGCCAACAGGTGATTTATTATGCCGTGTAATTATCGAAACCCCTGTGAACTTAACCAACGATCAAAAAGAAATCTTACGAGAATTTGAAAGCAGCTTACACAATAGCAACCATAAGCATCAGCCAAAAGAAGGCTCATGGGTTGATAGTGTGAAAAAATTCTGGCAAGACATCCTTTAATATTATTTGCTAAAAATAACGGACTGTAAAACTCTTGCGGTTCGTTGTTTTTTCATTACTTTTCAAAAATATTCCCTTTTTCTCTTCATCTTTTCAAAATAACCTTCTTTATATACTTCTCAAACTTTTTATATCCCGATAGAATCAGTATACAACTAGACAATGACCAAGGATGAAACATGGCAAATATCTATCCTGTTGCTGGCATTCAAATCGGAACAACATGTGCTGGCATTAAGCAAACTGAACTAGATGACTTAGCATTATTTCAGATTGATGAAGGTGCAACTTGCGCAGCCGTTTTTACTCGCAATGCGTTTTGTGCTGCACCTGTGACAGTTGCTAAACAGCATTTAAACCAAACAACTCCACGTTACTTATTAATCAATTCGGGCAATGCCAATGCTGGTACGGGTGAACAAGGCATGCAAGATGCACTCAGCAGTTGCGAAATCGTTGGGCAACATGCAAATTGTGCTGCAACCGAAGTGCTGCCTTTTTCAACAGGTGTGATCGGCCAAACTTTACCCATGGAAAAAATCCGAGCAGCTATTCCTCATGCGTTACAAAATGTCGGTGAAACTGCGGAGCATTGGCAACGTGCAGCAGCTGCAATCATGACCACGGATACAAAGCCTAAACTTGCATCCAAACAAATCCGCATTGAAGGCAAAACAGTCACGGTGACAGGTATTTCAAAAGGTTCGGGCATGATTAAGCCTGATATGGCGACCATGCTGGCTTATGTGGCAATCGATGCCAACATCAGTCAAACTGTTTTACAAACTTGTCTCACTGATGCAACCAATCAATCTTTTAATCGGATTTCAGTTGATAGTGATACGTCGACTAATGATGCGTGTGTATTAGTTGCGACTGGCAAGGCTGATTTAGCCTGTATCGATAGTACTGAACACCCACATTATGCAGCTCTGGCCGAGGCTATTACAGAAATTTGCATCCAATTGGCACAAGCGATTGTTAAAGATGGTGAAGGCGCAACGAAGTTTATTAGCATTGAAATATTGCAAGGCGCGAATCAACAAGAATGCTTAGATGTAGCTTACACCATTGCCCATTCACCTTTAGTTAAAACTGCATTTTATGCCAGTGATGCGAATTGGGGGCGGATTTTAGCTGCTGTTGGTCGTGCTGGGTTGCAAGATTTTGATATTGAAAAAATTAAGATTTATTTAGGTTCAGTGTGTATTGTGGAAAATGGTGGGGTTGCAGCCAGTTACACTGAGGAACAAGGACAAGCTGTGATGTCTGAATCTGAAATTACGGTGCGGGTTGAATTAGGTCGTGGTCAAGTGCAAGAAACTGTGTGGACATGTGACTTATCGTATGACTATGTGAAAATCAACGCAGAATATCGCACTTAATCCCGTCAGCATATTTTTAATATTGACACTTTAAAAGCTTGATAATTATTAAAATAGGTTTAGATTGAATTGTAAAGCTGTACCTTAATCATCCCCATACCACTTCATAAAGGAGAATGATGATGCGTAAGTGGCAATCTTTTTTACTAGGCAGTCTATGCCTATTTTCAATCGCCATTCATGCCAATGAGACCAAAACAATTGGCGTGCTTTATTGGTCGATGAATATACCGGGGCAAGTCGCGATGCGCAAAGGCTTGGAAGCAGAAGCGGAAAAAATCAATCAGCAAGCTGCAGAAAAGAATTTGCCAATGATCCGCTTAATGCCTTATGTTGCAGGTGATGGGGATGAAGGGGTTGAACGACAAATCACTCAGATGCAACAGTTAATTGAGCAAAAAGTCGATGCGATTATTGCCCAACCCACTGATAATGCTGCCTTAGCTTATCCACTGATTGAGGCGAATAAAGCCAATATCCCTGTGATTGCTTACGACCAATATATCAAAAAAGGCGAATTAGCCGCTTATGTCACTTCAAATAATTATCAAGCGGGCTATTTAGATGGGGAATATGTCGCGGCGAACTTTGATGCTGACTATACAATCAAATTAATTATTGTTGAGTATCCATTGGTTTCTTCTACCGTGCAGCGCGTAAATGGATTCATAGATGCTTTAGACGAATACGATCAAGCCTATGATATTTTAAGCACATACGAAGCGGTTGAACCTGTATCAGGAAAAGAAGCAGGCTTACAAATTTTACAAGAATATCCTGAAAAAGGCAGTGTAGATGTGATTTTCACTGTGAATGATGGTGGTGGCTTGAGTGTAGTTGATGAGTTAGCCAATGCAGGACGTGACGAAATTTTCATTGCAACCATTGATGGCGATCCAAAATCTGTTGAGAATATTAAACAAAAACGTCTAACTCGGATTGACTCTGCACAATTTTGTGGCCCTTTGGGTGCGGAAGCGTTGAAACTGACTTATGCGTTATTAATAGGTGAGGATATTCCTGCACATTCAGAAGTCCCTGTTTTCCCAATTACACAGGAAACTTTAGACATTTACCCTGGGTGGATGGGGCCTGTGCCTGATAAGTTTACTAAGCCATGGGCAAGTAATGATACAGAATGGCGTGGTGAAATGAGTGTTATTGAAGAATAAAAATGTGATGACAGTCCTAAAAGTCATGATTTTTACTCACCTTTAGGACTGTTTGATACTGGCCGCCGAAATCAGCGATCAAGATAATTTAGTGTTATTTTTTCTTACTACCTTTTTCATCTAAGGCTTTTTCTAAACGTTCACATACGGTTTTCAATGCTTCGATCCGAGCGAAACGTTTGTCATCACCTGCAATCAATGTCCAAGGTGCGTATTGCGTGCTAGTGCGTGCCACCATATCATTCACCGCTAACGCATAATCATCCCATTTATCACGGTTACGCCAATCTTCTTCAGTGATTTTATGCTGTTTATATGGAATCACTTCGCGTTCTTTAAAGCGTTTTAACTGCTCTTCTTGACTGATGTGTAACCAGAATTTAATCACCACATCGCCATGATTTGCAAGTTGCTCTTCAAAAGAGTTGATTTCAGAATAAGCCCGTTTCCATTCATATTCTTTAGCAAAGCCTTCTACCCGTTCCACCAACACGCGGCCGTACCAAGAACGATCATAAATTGTGAAATGACCCGCTCTTGGTGCATGTCGCCAGAAACGCCATAAATAATGATGCGCTCGCTCTTCGTCTGTCGGCGCGGCAATTGAAATCACACGATATAAACGGGCATCCATGGTATGAATCATGCGTCGAATTGCCCCGCCTTTACCGCCAGCATCCCAGCCTTCAAATACGATAATGGTCGACATTTGTGCATTTTGTGCTGCCCAAGATAAACGATGTAACTTGCCTTGATAATGCGCTAATTTTTCCTGATAGACTTTTTTATTTAAAGCTTGGGTTAAATCCACTTTATCCAAAACGGTTAATTGTGCAGTATCAGGTGTTTCAAGTTGAATCGCGGTTGCTGCTTCTGACTCAGGCTGTTTAGGAGGTTGTTGATTTTGCTGGTCTAAAAGCTTATGTAAATGCTCTAATAAAGTGTGTGCAATGGTTAAATTACGGTAAGGCTCATTACTGGCTTCGACTAAAAACCATGGGGTTCTGCCTGCGTCTGTATAACGAATTGTACGTTCTGCGGCACTGGTGAAATTTTCATACATTTCCGCATGTTTCCAGTCTTTTTCTGAAACACTACGGCGTGTGTGCGGGTCTTTTTCTAATTTATCTAAGCGTTTTTTCTGCTCATCTTTAGATAAATGCAACCAAAACTTGAGAATTAACGCGCCATCTTCAACCAACATATTTTCAAAACGGCGGATATGGGTCAAAGATTCATCAAATTGTGCCACATCCATATCGCCATAAGCATTTTTTCGAATAGGGTCAGCATACCAACCCCCAAAGAAAATACCGATACGACCACGCTCTGGCAATTTACGCCAATAACGCCACATGTAAGGTCGTTCTAATTCTTCATCAGTTGGGGAGTCTAATGAAATCGTTTCTAAACCACGTGTATCCAACCACTCATTCAGTGCATTCACTGCATCGCCGCGTCCTGCCGCATCGACACCAGAAATAATAATAATGACAGGTGTATTGGTTTTGCTTAAGGCAAATTGTGCTTGTAATAACTGTGCACGTAATTCGGGCAACTGGGCTTTATACTCACTTTTACTAATTTTACGTCCAACTTCAGCAGCTTCAAACATTGTGATTCCTTGTTCTTATTGTCCATTGTGAAACCTGTTAAACAAATATTATTATAAGAGCAGTCAAAAACAGGCATGAGGAAGACACAAGGTATTTTGCTGGCTTTTCAACATAGAGGCAAGTATTAATCAACATTTTCCTCAAATCAATATTGGAAGCAAATACTTAAAATATAAATAGGCGACTCTGTAATATAATTTATATGAAAATCTAAGTAATCATACTTACCAATGTACAACAGTCTGGTAAAAAAATAACTCTTATAAAATAAATTATTGCAATAACTATCTATAAAAACAGGAAACCCCGCCTTTTAAATTTTCAATGGCTTAATAATTCATTTCACAAGTCATATATTTTCCTAATAAAGCTTTTAGCCAAAACTTGTGCAATTGAGATTAATGAGTCCTTAATTCAGAAGTTTTTTAAACTAATATCATATTTTTTTAGAGAATATTTTTCTGATTTTTTGAGATTATTTACATGCATTGTAGATGGAATAAAGTCCTGCACTTCCTAGTTTTAGTGAAATTTAATTAAATTAAGTTTTGAATAATATGTAAAAATCGCTACACTTGACAGTAATTCAATCCAATTTATTTAGGAACAATATTATGAAACTTGCTTATATAGCTAAGCTGTTGTTCTATAGTGTGTTGTTAGCCATACAATGCACATTTTTTACTGTTCAAGCAGCAGATATTACACCTGTTACATTACCAAAAGACTTACCTGTAAGCCAAAGCAACCCTTATGTGCTTGATCTTGATAGAGCCGTTGCTACGCCAAATGGTAATTTTTTAACTCAAGACCATATTTTCCGTTTTACTGCAGGTGTTACAACCAATGCAACAGAAACACCTTTTGTACGTATTACATTTACCAATGAAGTTTTGTGGAATTTTGATAATGCAGTGCTTTTATTTGAAGAGGGCAATCAGCCCAATTTATCGGGTGGCACACAAGATTTAAATGGTGATGGTCGTTTAGAATTATTAGAAGTGGGTTCTTTAGTTGAAATTACACCGAATCAAAATGTACTGATTTTTAGTTTAGGTGCTCCACCCACTAATACAAATGCCAGTTTTATTTTATCAACAGCGAATCCTGATTATACTGTTGAAAATGGTCGGATTACTAATACAGCGGCTCATCCTATTCTCTCTGTAGTCGACACATCAAAACCCGCCCGAGTTACTTATTCGGTTCACAATACTGTGTCTGAAGCAAGAGATGGTGCAAATGCAATTTTTACTGATTCTGATATTTTATTAATTAATTTTGTGCCACAGTTTGATTTTGCTATTACACAACCATCCACATCGGTATTAGATGCAACAGCAAACCCTCCAAACAGTTTATTTATAAATGAGGAAGGTGCACAAGATGCATTAACAAGCACCAGTGATACAGATGCAACTTTATCCACAGCCAGCTATTTATTAGTTAACAATGCTAGCTTGATTGATGACCCGATCAATCTCGTACCCAATGATACTTTGGTTATTAATGTATTTGGCAATATGACCACTATATCGGATGTATTTATTGAATTTGATGATAGTGGTTTAACCGCAGCTGGCACACGTTCGTCGTTAACACAATCAACAGGTCAGGCAACCACGCAATTTACAGGTGATGTTTTTCCCACCACAACCCGCCAAGATTATATTGGGATTGAAATTCCGGGGGGACAAGCCATCATACCAAACAGTTATAGCGTCAATGCTAGATTGCTTTTAGCAAGTAATGCAAATAATGCGATTATGGATAGAACAGTGAATAGCGCATTCAACTTACTTGAACAGCAATTGCCAATTTTCAGTTCACAGCCAATTCCTAATAGCAATGTAGAAATGATTAGTGAGTTTGCCACACCAACATCCACTCAAATTACATTTACTAACCAAGGAGCATTACCGCTCGATATTCAGCTTACTTCACAACCTGCGGGCGAGTTTGAATTTGCCACCAGCTATTCAACGCAATTGGTATCAGGGCAATCCGATAATTTCGTTATACAGTGTACGCCTTCTAGCATTGCAGGTACTCAATTAAATCTGCAATTTGCAACGAATAGTCCGAATCAAGAATCGATTAACTATAATTTGCGTTGTCGTACACAAGCGATACCAGAACCTGAAATTGAAGTCACAGTCGATGGGGTTCTAATTGAAAGTGGGCAAAATGAAATTAACTTTGGAACCATTGTCCAAGGTGAATCGAGTGTGGTTAAAATGACGATCCGCAATATTGGTAATAGTACACTGACCTTAGATAATCCAACTATTCCTTCAGGGTTTAGTTTAGGGTTGGGTCAAACGATTCCAAAAGCCTTACCTTCCATTGTGGAAGATGAACAAAATTATACAGCCTCATTTGATTTAATTTTAACAGGTAATGTTTTAGGTGAATTTAAGCCTTTGTTTAGTTTAAGTAATAATGATCGTGATGAAAATCCATATTTGATTACTTTAAGCGGCAAAGTGGTGAAACCTGAGGCAGAACCGCCTACAACAGACCCAAATGAGCCAACGGTAATACCTTCAACAGCAGACACATCTACCATTCCTCCAGGTAGTACTGTGATGGGTGCAGTTAATAATGGGGGAGGCATTGCGCAAGATATTACAATTGATCCTAATGGTAGTGTGTCAGGTGGTTACTTGGTTGGTGGTATTGATAACCAAGGTTTGATTGCAAACTTAACCATCAATCCTGATACAACGGTTGAGGGAGGTAGATTAAGCTCTGTTGTCTATAACTTCGGTACTGTGTGTAATGCAACTGTAACGAATTATTCAGAGTTAATCGGCGGTAATGTATGCGATGATATTCAAAACTTTGGCACACTTACCGATGTGAGTTTGCTTGAAGATGCGCAAGTCACAGGTGGCTTTTTAAGTAGTATTATTTTCAGCCAAGGTACGATATGTGATGTGGAGTTAGATGATGATACGAGTGTTATTGGTGGACGAATTGATTGCGTGTTAGTTGGCCAATCTCGTGCGCCTGCTACCATTGCGCAAGCAGAAATTTTGCAAGGCAGTCAGTTATTTAATGTTTGTATTACACCGAGTGTCACTTTTGAAAGAGGTGTGGATTTACGCGGTAATATTCAACTACCGAAAAATTATCAATATCCAGACATGCCAGATTATTGCATTTTACCTGAGCGAATTTCTGAGTACGACCAACATGATTTACTTGGTGTTGACCCTGAGGCATTTAGTATTTTCTTAGATGAAGATTTAGAGTTGATTCCAGCCAATGCAATGAAAGTACTAACACCCGATCAAATGAGCTTTATTCCTGACAATACGCTAGATGCAATTACTGCAGACCAATTTGATGCCATTCCACTTAGTAGTTTTTCAGGTTTAACTGAGAATAATATGGCAGGGTTGACAGGTTATGTGATTGGTCATGTGACCCCTGAACATATTGATGCGATGGCAGATGAAGCAATTGCAAACTTAAATGCATGGGGTACAACTAAATATATCACTAATTTTGATCCTGAGATTGTGCCGTTAGAAGTAGCTGAAACATTTTTGAAACCAAGCTGGTCAATGGACGAAAATGGTTTATTAACAGTCCCTGCTGACACACCAATCAATTTTACCAGCTTCAATTTACCTGAAACATTCCCGAAACAAGTCACGATTGATTACGACTTTCCTGATTTTTCTAAAGGGTTTGGTATTGGTGGTCGTGGAGTACCGATTCTGGATGAAATCAATGCGGCGTTAAATTCAACAAACAATACTCAAGGTATTCGCAGTGTTCGACAACGTGAAGATGGTTTGATTGTAATGACGGATGTTGATGGATTGCAACGGGCATTTATTCCTGATATTGATGGTCAAATCCAATTAGATGCGGATGCACCAACAGGTGTGGTATTCGACGAAGCCACAGGTAAACTACTTCTCACTTCAACGGCTCAACAACAATTTAGTTTTATTCCTGCTCCAAAAGACTATTTTCTACTCAGCGACACACTTGGCGAAGATAATGCAGCACGTTGCTATAAAAAAGGTGATGTATTATTAGAAATTGAAGTTAATGGCCTCAGCACATATGTGGTTGTCACGTTTGGAGCGAATGTCAGCCGCGATACAGGTGACGCTGGTGTGTACTTGCCTGACGACAATGCGCCAATAGTCAGACGTAATGTACGTGCGCCAATTCGTGAAGGTCGGGTTGTCTTTTCTGATGGTACATCGCAAAACATTTACCCTGCGGTGCTATTTCCAGACACATTTATTAGTTTGGCTAATCAGGTTGAAGGGGTTGATAACGTGATATTAAATGTCGATGGTACATTGAGTTTAACTTTCTTTGGACTATCTTATGCACTATTGCCAACATTTGATACCACAACCAGAGGCTTAGACCCCGGTGAACGGATACCTCCTAGTTTAGCTGCGAACCCTGATGGCAGTATTGCTTACCAAGTGCAAGATGGCGATTTATTAGTCACAATGAACTTAGTGGTTAGTCTTTTATAAATAGTGATACTGGGAGCACGCTGGCTATCATGTTGGCGTGTTCCTATTAGCCCGCAATATCTGAGTTTGAAGTATATTTATGACTTGATAAAAATCATTGATAGATATATCTCAGTCTATAATATGCTAAGCATCGAACAATGGAGAGGGCTATGCTATGTGCCAATTATTCTTAAGAATGAAGTGGTTGGTTATCCTGTTGTATTGTCTAGTTTTTCCTGTGCTTTCTCAGGCACAAGACTTATTACAACGCGATTATTCTGATTATCTATTATCACTTTCGCTTGAAGAGTTGATGTCAACGACAATTACAACGGCCTCTAAGCGTAAAGAAAATATCAAAGATACTCCGTCAACCGTTATTGTCATTACAAAACAACAAATTTTAACCCGCCGCTATATCAACTTGGTCGATTTGTTAAGAGATTTACCGGGGGTTGATATTCAAAAAGCCAGTGATGAAACCCGCTATAACAATATCACCTTACGTGGACATTTAGGCAATAACAAATTCCTGATTTTACAAGATGGTGTGCGTATTGATTCGCCTACGGGTGAAATTATTCCTGTTGCTGATAATTTTCCTTTGTATTACGCCAAGCAGGTTGAAATTGTATACGGGCCTGCAGCAGCTTTGTATGGCGCGGATGCGTTTGGCGGCGTGGTGAATATTATTACTGAAGACGGTGACAGCATTAATGGTCTGGAATTATCCACCACAGTGGCATCACATGGTTATCGTTATTATCATGCGCGAGCGGGCGGTTATTTGAGCGAAGATTTTAAATTGGCTTTAGGCGGTCATGTGCATGAAGCTGATAATGCTGATTTATCTAAATATTACCCCGATGCTTACGCGAAAACAGATGCAACGACTTTATCAGGCAATGTAGTTATTCCCGCTGGCGAGCGTGAGGATTATTATGGTGCAACGGAAAGCCGTAGTGCATATGCCAAATTAGAGGCATTTGGTAATTTTACATTTGGATTAAATTATGGCCATTTCTTAAGCCCTAGTAGCACAGGTGATAAACCGAGTGCCGCATTATATGATCGCAATGCGATTTGGGAAACAGAATTAACCTCAGCCTATGGGAAATATCATTTTGATTTTGAACGTTTATCTGGTGATACTACTGTGCATTACAGTACTTATGAGGTTTTACCTAGTTCACGATTCAACAATATTTTTACCGATTTTCAAGATGGTTATAAATATGCCAAAGGGCGCAAACAAAGTATTGAGCAACAATTTACTTATTTATTACATGAAAAACATGATTTAGTCGTAGGACTTGGTTATGAAGATTATTATTCATTGCCGCGTACCGCTGATTTGCCATTTGCATTTGTACCTTCAACACCTTACAGCCAGCAAAACCTATATTATGGTGGTACTGACAATACTTTACCCATCCAGTTTTTAGATACCAAGTACACGGATACTTCACTTTATTTACAGATGCAATCCCATTGGAGTGACAAAATTTCTTCAACCATTGGGGTACGCTATGATGATAACTCTTACTATGGCAGCACACTCAATCCGCGTTTAGGTTTTGTTTATCAACCTGAGCAAGATACCACAGTTAAATTATTATATGGTCGAGGTTTTCGTGCACCTTCTCCGCATGAAAGTTACAGCGTATTTGGTACGTTTTCAGGTGAAAAAAATGAGCGTGGTGAATATATCAGCCGCTTTTTCCGCGTGCCCAATCCTGATTTACAACCTGAAGAGGTGAGTAGTTGGGAATTCAATGTATTTCATAAGATCAGTAATGACTTACACTTTTCCATTAGCGGTTATTCAGCCAAAGTCACAGGCTTAGTCGGTACAAGTCCTACACAGATAAATCCAGTACAATTTATCCCCGGTGGTTATATTGAAACAGGTAACTATAAAGACAATTTAGAGACAGAACGTCATTACGGATTAGACATTGATGTACAGTACCAGCATTATTTTGGTAACAGCATATCAGGTTCTTTGTGGGCGAATTACAGTTATATTACGGGCGAAATTATGGGGCAAAATGATATAAAACGTGATTTGCCATATATTGCTAAACATAAATTGAAATTAGGAGCAACTTTTAGCTATAAACAACGTTATTTTTTCACGCCTAAATTGTATGTAATCGATGAAACCATTACCAATAAACCCGACCCAACAAACCCTAATCGTTGGTTACATTCTCCGGGGTATGTTGTGATGGATTTACATTTTGGTGCAATGGATGTGTGGGATAAGTTATCGGTATTTGTTGATGTGCATAATGTATTTGATACACGTTATTACAATGCAGGTAGCATCACGCAAAACGCAACATTTTTAGCCAACCCTCAACAACCTCGTAGCATTGGCTTAACCTTGAAATATACTTTTTAAATCAATTAGGAGTGCATTGAGTTTTGACACTGTTTGCACTCCAACTGATTCTAAAAATTTAACTACTCGGCAGTTTTTTCCCAAATTGAGAAATATTCATAGCCATTTTCTTTGTGTTTATATACACATTTTGGCTGCATATCAAATAGCTCAAATGTACGTTGTAAGAAATCCTCAAAAGATTCAGCATTCCACACATGAGCATGTTCACGACGTAATTTAACCCGTGCTAAATAGTGCTGAAACTCTTCGGCTGGAGATTGATACCAACTCGGTTCAACATGGCGAATAAAATCAATATAGTGTTCATCAGAGATTTCCGTCACACCTTGCTCATACTCTTCAAGCAAATGTTCAAATGTGGTTAATGGGCGTGGCTTATCGTAGGTAAAATCTTTATCAGGGGCAGATAATACAACCAGCCCACCTACTTTGACCACACGGAATAATTCGCCTACCATATTAATAGGATTAGCAATATGTTCAATCACATGGTTAAACACCACAAAATCATAAGTGTTGTCTTTAAATATTTCTAAGCCTCTCTCATCCACATTACAAATATGCTGCGGATCAACAATTTCTTGCCCATGCAACTCTGGGAACATCGCCATTAAATCAGCACGACTATTAGCATCACAATATTCCATTTCACAATGTTCTGGTACTTCTGCAGGTTCGTGTAATGCTCCAATTTCTAAACCACGACCATTTAACAGCTGATATGCATCGGCACGATGTGCAATAGGTGAAGCAGGAGGTGCTGCAGATTCATCAGGTTGTGAACGACGCAAAAAGTTAGGTAACTTCATTGAAAACATAGGTTTGTCCGAGAGATTGTGTGGAGGAAACGCTAAACTAAAATCCCCCGTTTTATGATTTAAATTAGGGCTGTAAGCAGGATCATTTGCAATCCAATCTCCCCATTTTTCACGCATATACGCATCTTCACGTTGCAAGCGAGCCACTTTCTCAGGTGTATCTTCATAACCACGGCTGGCAGATTCATGATGATACAAATCAGCGTATGGTGTCCACAAACTGCGCCACCCTTTTGATGTGAGCTTCAAGCATAAATCAATATCGTTAAATGCCACTGCTAGATGATCCGCATCCAAGCCACCAACAGCAACAAATTTCTCCTTGCAAACCACTAAACACGCTGCAGTCACTGCCGAGAAGTTTTGAATAATTTGCGCACGACCAAAATAGCCAGACTGTCCGCGACTCACGTTTTTATGTGCATGTTCAGCTAAACCTGCCACACCCAGTAACACACCCGCATGTTGTAAAGTTTGGTGTGGATACCACAATCTTGCGCCCACTGCGCCAATATCTTCACGCATCGCATGGCTGACCATTTCAGATAACCAGCTACGACTAATCACTTCAATATCATTGTTTAATAACGCAACCAATTCACCTTCGGCTTGTTTAACCGCAAAATTATTGATTGCTGCATAATTAAATGGCTGATCATATTTGATGACTTTTGCAATATTTTTCTGTTCTAACTCTTCAAAATAGGCCAACGTTGCTGCGTCATCGCTGCGATTATCTACCACGATAATTTCGTAATTGGCATAATCAGTTTTACGGGTAATGCTTTGAATACATTGGCGAAGTAATTGCACTTGATTATAAGTTGGAATGATAATACTGACCAAAGGCAGAATTGCAGGTAATGGATATTGCACCCGAATCATACCCGACATGATTTCTGATTCATTGACATTAGCCGCAATACTTTGGCGTTTTAAGAAGGCACGAATGGCATTTTCTGCTGCAACCACAGCGTATGGTTTAGCATCAGGATTGCCCGAAGTACTTTCTTCATGAATCCGCCAATGGTATAAAATGCGCGGAATATGACGGATTTGCTCAGACTCCAATTGTTCTGCGGCACGAATCGCTAAATCGTAATCTTGCGCGCCTTCCAAACCTTCAGTAAAGCCGCCAATTTGCTGTAATAACTCGGTTTTATACACCGCCAAATGCGTGACTAAATTGTGTGATAAGAATAAATCAGGATTCCAATCAGATTTGAAATATGCACCAAACCGATGATTTTTCTCATCAATCTTATCTTCATCAGAGTAAATCATTTGCGCATCAGGATAGGCTAACAATTCTTCGACAACCCAATATAAAGCATGTGGCGCAAGTTCATCATCATGGTCGAGTAACGCGACATAATCGCCTGTAACCAATTCCAACGCACTATTAGACGCAGCGGAAATATGACCATTTTGCTCACGGAATACCACTTTAATCCGTTCGTCTTGCTGCTGATATTGCTTTAATAACCGTTTAGTATTTTCATCGGTTGACGCGTCATCTGCAATACATAATTCCCAGTTGCCATATACTTGTTTTTGCACCGATTGGATCGCCGCTTTTAACCATTTTTCCTTGGTGTTATAGGTGGGCATCAGAATAGAAATCAACGGTGGATTTTGCCATGTTTCTACCCGTTTTTTCATATTTTGCAAGGTTTTGCGATCTAACGGATCATATAAGCGTAACCATTTGTGGTAATCATCATGATTCGGCTGGGCAGTTGCAACAACTTCAGGTTTAGGCGGTTGCCAATTTAGAAGCTTTTTATATGGTTCAGCAAAATCTTTCGCGGTATGATGTAAAATATGTTTATCAACAAGTGTTTGGAATGCATTAGCAGCCAGTTGTTCACGCAACTCAACTTGATCGATCATTCGTTTTATCGCCTGATACCAAGCATCCGTATTATTTTTGACAATGAGGCCGTTTTCACCATCGCGCACGATTTCATTGTACGGGTCAATATCAGAACAAATTGCAGGAACACCTAAAGCTGCATAATCTAAGAATTTAATATAGGTTTTCTTCTCGTTGAAATTGTTATTGGTCAACGGAATAATACCGAAATGCCAGTGATTATTGTCGCGCATCCATTGTACAAAAGTAGGATAATCGTCCAAATTGCTGTCTGTCGCTTTTGAAATCAAATTATCTGCAAAAATCTGCATTCCATCAGGTACACCGCCAATCACATCTAAACTGACTTTTTCACCATATTCAGCCTTAATTTTTTGATAAGCGGCTTTTACCAACATTAAGTCTTCAGTATGGGTTTTAGTGCCCATGTATAAAATATGAATTTTGCCATCAGACGATTGTGGGCGAGGCTGGACAAATTGACCATTATCTTGTGCTAACCAAATTTGCTCATCTAATGAGTTTGGCACACACAAGGTATTTTGATTCATCTCTCGGATTTGCTGTTGCAATTTAGGTGATGACGCAACCACCAAGTCTGCATCACGGGTCACGACTTCTAAAGCATCGACTGCATCTTTAGCATAATTGCCATGCATATCAGGTTTTTTGAAAATATTGTACAAATCATCGTCGGTTTCATAAACCAATTTGATATTTTGTTTACGACAATGTTCAGTTAAGCGTTTAGCTGCATTTTCATTGGGTAGCATATGACGCTGTACAATAATCACATCAGCTGCAATGCTGAGTAAATATTCCCAAGCTGTATACACTTTAAAATGAATAAATTCGGATACGCTCGGGTGTTCTAAAGGCAGAATCAGGCGGATACTGGCCGATGCTGAAGGTTCACCATTATGTAACGCAACCAAGGCGGCTACGTTAATTTTTTTTTTATCTCGATCCAGTGCTTCAGGACTATCAAGACGCTCATCATCGCTTAATTGCTTAATGCGCCAATCCATAAAACCATCCATCACTTGTTTAATGTGATCTTTGGCCGTTTTGCCTTCAGGTTTCATCATCAAGCGTAATGCTAGTTTTGTGATGTTATCCCCTGTTTGCCAAGTTCGGGAGTTAAACACGGCATTAACGTCATGGTTGAGTACCTCAAGCCAATTGGTTAATTTATGGATTTTCTCATATTGACGTAGGCTTAAACGATCTAAATCAGCTAATGCAACGTCTTTTTCTTCAACAGCAATTCGCTCTAATTCTAAATCTTGATTAATCTGCTGTATTTGTTGTTCATAGTAAGATTCTTGTTGGCGCGCTGCGTGTAGCTCTTGTGTCAGGCCTGCTTTTTGTTGCTCAACCGTATTAAGCTGTTGTGTGGTTTGGCTAATTGCTTTGTCTTGCTCAACAACTTCATTGCGTAACTGCGTTAATTGCTGGCTGAGTTTCTCTAATTCTGCTTGCTGTTCTGCCAGTTGGCTTTGCATCACCGCTTGCTGTTGTGCCAACTCTTGTTTGTGTTGCTCGCGTTCAAAAAACTGCGCATCATGCTCTTGCAGCGCGTCAATTGCGCCTTGTGACACACTAGGCAATTCCTGCCATTCTAGGATAGTGCCGTTTTCAAACGCATTGACTAATTCAGTTTGATTTTGATTAATATAAGATTTTTGTAAATCACCGCCTGCGGTTGCACGGAATAACTTAGGTTCAACAAATGCTAAAATTTCTTTGTCGCTAGGTAAACGAATCCCTGTAATATCTAAGCTTTCTAAATCTTGATATAGCTTTTTAGTGGTTTCTAACGGATTTGCCATTAAATCATGATAAGAAATCAAAATGCGTGGTAGATTGAGCGAAGATTGTAAGGCATGAATATTATAAAATTCCCACAATGCCATGCCGAATTGCATACTAAACTTATCGCGATTGTGCATAGATTGAGCAATTTGAATTGGGCTACGATAGACCATAATGCAAACAGGTACTTCTAACAATTTACGCCACAATGGGAAAGTTAAACACAAGCGTGGGTCTTTTAGCATCCAAGGTCGATTGGCATCTAGGTTGTAAATAATATCAGTGGCTTGTCTGTTAAATTCTGCATGTAACTCATCAGATACTTTAGTTAAATCAAATTGGCTGACACGTTCCCAAGTCGAACCTAAATTGGCTAAAATACCTTCATTCAGTTGCACCACGTCCATCCGTTCCCAGTAGCCTTTGGGATTATCTTCAGTTGGTGGCATACCTTTGTCTTCAGGCGCAAAATACATACCCATCATATTGAGTAGACGAGCCACAACAGATGTACCAGAGCGGTGCATCCCTAGAACGGTAACTTGCATAGCTTCTCCTAGAAATAAACTTTTGATGCTATCTTAGCTTAGTTGATGGCTTTTTTTAAGCTTTTGTAGGAAATATAAATGGACGAGTATGTATGTATATGTAATCATTAAACTACTCACTTTGAGCGTTACAGTAAATTAACAAAGTGTTGTTTAAATAAGTGTGTAGCCAAATGTGGTTAGTTGAGGTGTAAATCATGCCAATAGAAAATAATCCTTATCAAGCACCAGATGCAAATTTGGATGCACCACAATATTCATATCAAGGTATTTCGCGAGCCTTTTTCTTTTTTGCCAGTTTTTTTGGGTTTGTATTACTGAATATGTTCTTTCGTTGGCTAACTATTGTATTTATGTATTTTGTTACATCCCCTCCTAATAATGCTGAAACTGGTGAGTTAGTCGAGTTTGTTTTCATGTTCTTTTACATCACCCCAATTGTTGGGTTATTTGTGACTTTAGCAATATATCGCTACAAAAATATGGGCTACAATCCTTGGTGGGGGCTTCTAATACTCATTCCTCTCTTTAATGGACTTGTCTATATTCAATGCCTTATTTATCCAACAAATTATAGCGACTCAAATAAAATTGATCTCACAGGCAAAATCATTGCTATAGCATTCGTTATATTTTTTGCACTCCTTATGATGATGTTGAGTACTATTCTTTAAGGCTCTTCTCAATATTAAAATTCCCCCATAAATGCCACATCGATGCAAAATGAACCGTGTATAATAAAAATTTTAGGTTTAAGCTAAGGATTAATAATGAAAGTTGATTGGCTCATTGTGGGCGCAGGCTTTACTGGGGCAGTGTTAGCAGAACGTATTGCTTCTCAGTTGGATAAAACCGTTTTAGTCGTCGATCAGCGTAATCATGTAGGTGGTAATGCTTATGATTATTATGATGACAATGGTGTTTTAATTCATGAATATGGGCCACATATTTTCCACACCAATGCAAAACACGTCTGGAAATACTTAAGCCAATTCACTGACTGGTATCATTATTACCATCAAGTATTAGGCGTGGTTGATGGCAAACAAGTACCGATTCCTTTTAACATCAATTCCTTGTATGCATTATTTCCAAAAGACTATGCAGATAAACTAGCCAATCAATTGGTCGAACAATATGGCTTTAATGTCAAAGTGCCAATTTTGAAAATTCGTGAATCAGCACAAGGCAATGATCTTCGGTTTTTAGCAGATTACATTTATCAAAAAGTTTTCCACCATTACACTTTAAAACAATGGGATTTAACACCTGAGGAATTAGGCGCGGCGGTAACTGCACGTGTACCGATTAACATCAGTCGCGATGATCGTTATTTCCAAGATACATATCAGGGTTTGCCAAAACGCGGTTATACGGTGTTGTTTAAGAATATGTTGCGCCATAAAAATATCCGTTTATTGCTCAATACTGATTATCAAGATGTGGCAAATGACATTCAGTGTGAGCGGATGATTTTTACAGGGCCAATAGATGTGTTTTTCAGTCATATGCATGGTGAATTACCTTATCGTAGTTTGCGTTTTAATTTCCGTCATACAACACAAGATGAAATTCAAACGGTGGGTACGGTAAATTATCCAAATGAATATGAATTCACTCGAGTTACAGAGTTTAAGCATTTAACAGGTCAAAAAGTGGCGGGGTCAACCTACGTGGAAGAATACCCACAACCACATATCCACGGTGAAACGATTCCTTATTATCCAATTCCAAAAGAAGAGTACAAAGCTCTATATCGGAAATATCAAGCGGAAGCGGAAAAATTAAAAGATAAGGTGATTTTTGCTGGACGTTTGGCTGATTATCAGTATTATAATATGGATCAGGCGGTTGCGCGTGCATTAAGCATTTTTGAAAAAGAAGTTTGTGCTTAAGTTTATGGTTGTTTGAATCAGGGTTTTCAATATTTTAAGCTGGATTTAAATCCAAATCTTCTTGAGAGTCGTTAATTTTGATTCAAACTTTCTTTTCATATCATATATTACAATTTATGGGTTAAAGTCTATATTGATAGATGGATATTAAGATAATTACTTCATAAAATTACAAGTCAAATTTTAACTGGTGCTTAGTATTAGCTGAGTCATTTAGCCTTGCTTTAATTGACTTGAAGCTATCGATTTTAGGGTTTATGCGACTGCCTGTATAAACTAGAACCTCAACAGCACCAGACGCTTTAGCTAATTCTATTAAAACACGCTCTTCTATATCGGTTAATCCCCCCTCTGTTTTTTCTAATTGATGCATCACTATTTTTGGGGATGGGCGCAGAAATCTTGATTTGCAAAATGTATGTATCGAATACTGAAGGATTTTTTCTGCATAGTTGAAACTAGCAACAAAACTTCTTGAATGGTCAAAAGGATTCACCACTTTAATATTTGCCCCAGCCATAGACTTTGCTTTTATACCTACCCCAACTATCGTTTCTTTATTATTTTGAGCCTTAATTGCAATCCAAGGTGCATCTTCGTATATTGAATTATTTGCATCTGAAAGTGACTGAACAGTCATTTTTTCTTTGCTAAGTTCAACTAATAAATCATGGATAAACAATTTTTGGATAAATGAAAGCATGGCTGGTTATGTGACCTTTTTTGATATAAGTCTTATTATTTAATCTGTAAAAAATCATCCATAACAGTACAAAATTCATCAAAATGAGATAAAAACGGAATATGAGCCGCTGAACGCATTTTGACAATTTCTAAATCTGGCCACAATACTTGGCAAGATTCAGCCATCTTTATTGGTACAAGTGCATCATGTGTCCCTAAACACAACAAGCTTGGGACTTGAATTTGATTGAGTTCTGCACGTAAATCAGTTTTAAATAAAAAGTCTAAACTGCTTTGTAATGCTTCCAATGTGGGATAACCTGCTGTTTCCATTAATTGATGCAAAGCCCGTAAATTCTGTCTGGCTTCAGGACTGTTTTTAACTTGTAAAGCTAAAAAGCGTTTTAACGTACCAATGCTGTCAGCTTGCAAATTACGCCCAAATTGTTGCAACACCTCGGTTTGCATGGCATGTGGCCAATCCGCTTTTTGCTCAAAACAAGGCGAACTGCCGATTAAAAATAACTTATTTACATAGTCAGGCTGCCAGCGAGCCATCGCCATCGATAACAAACCACCCAATGACCAGCCTATCCAAATGGCATTTTTTGGTAATGTTTCTGCAAACTGTGCTAACAACACATCAAGCTCATAATCGCATAAATCACTTTGACCATGCCCCGGTAAGTCCACTTGCCAGACTTGATAATGTTGCGCTAAATATGGTGCGACTTGATACCAAATACTGTGATTGAAACCCCAGCCGTGCAGTAATACTACAGGCTGACCTTGACCTTGTTTGGAAATATGAAGCATGTTTATGAGTTATGAATAATGAATTGAGTTAAGTTTTGTAAAGCGGCGGTGACGGCGTGGTGTCTGACTTGTTGTCGGTTGCCTTGGAAATGAAAGCATTGTGCTTGTACTTTATCCTTGACTGCCCATGCAATCCACACCGTGCCCACAGGTTTATCAGGTGTGCCACCGCTAGGGCCTGCAATGCCGCTGATTGCAATACTGGCTTGTGCTTGGCTATTTTGAATTGCACCGTTGGCCATCGCTAATACCGTCGCCTCACTGACCGCACCGTGTTGCTGCAAAGTTATTTCAGACACATTGAGCATCTCTTGTTTGGCTTGGTTAGAATAAGTGACAAAACCTCGATCAAACCATGTGGAGCTACCAGCAATTTCGGTAATCACTTGTGAAACCCAACCACCTGTGCAGGATTCGGCAGTGGCTAATTTCCATTGGCGTGTTTGCAGCTCTTGGCCTAAGCTGTGGGCAAGTTGTGAATGTGTGGTCATATTAAATCGCGGTGTGAGTCTTATAAGCTAAGGGTTCAACAGGTTTTCCCAGTAAGTTATCAATTTTTGCTGCACAAATAAAGTCATTTTCAGATAAACCACCGATGGCATGGGTGCTATAGCGCACTTCACATGTTTTGTAGCCGAATGATACATCGGGATGATGATCTTCTTGATGGGCAACCCAAGCCACTGCGTTTACAAATGCCATGGTCTCATGAAAGTTTTTAAATTTAAATTGGCGCACGATTACCGTGTTATTTTCAACCAACTCCCAACCTGAGACTTGAGCAAGCATTGTTTGTGCTTCTTCTATGGTTAATGGTTTTACACCGCCTTCACAAGGTTTACATGTTTTTGCTGTTAGATCACTCATTTCTCACTCCTTCCAAGCATTTGCTATACAAGATGTACTTTAAAAGGTGTGGCATGAGTTGGGATTCTTCAACAGCAGCATCATTAAATTTAATCGACACAACATGCCTCATCAACAAAAGGTTTGACCAAGTTTCGAATCTCATCCAAATCAAAGTCATTTGCTAAGTGTATAATTTGATTGTAAAACTCATGGTTGTTTGGGGTGATTTGTTCGAGTTCTTGCACATAATCGATAATGGCATCAATATCACCCACTGCTGCCAAATCATAAATGGTGTGCGCCTGCTGTTCTGTTAATTCAGCTTCTATGGTTGGTTGTTGCTGCTGGATTTCATCAGGTGCTAAATTAACCGTGTCTAACCATGCTAATTCTAAATATTGTGAAATCGCTTGAACTAACTCTTGCTCTCGAATCGGTTTCGGTAAAAATGAGTTACAACCTGCCTCTAAGCTGGCTTGCTGGTGATGTTCAAATACACTGGCAGAAGTCGCGATAATCGGTGTATGTTTGATTTCATCACGTTTACGGATTTCCTTAGCCATATCAAACCCATCCATCACAGGCATCATTAAGTCAGTAATTACTAAATCAGGGTGCAACTCATCCACTTTATCCAAGCCTTCGTAACCATCACCTGCTTGCACAATATCAAAATGCAAAGGCTCAAGCAGTTTGACCAACATTGAGCGGTTTTCAGGTTTATCATCAACAATCAGTACGGAATATTGTTTGTCCTCACCTGCATAGTGCTCAATTGGTTTTTGTGGTTTCATCGATGTTGCAATTTCAGGCAACTCTAAGCTAAACCAAAATTGACTACCTTGATTCAGTTGACTGGTTGCTTGTAATTCACCTCCCATAATATTAACCAATGTTTTCGTAATTGCTAAACCTAAGCCTGTGCCTTCATATTGATATTCCTGCTCTCCAATTCGTTGAAATGGCTCAAAAATATCCTGCAAATCAACTGGGTCAATTCCAATGCCAGTATCTTCAATAGTAAATTTAACTTGACCATTATCACAAGCTACGAAGAATCGCACTTCGCCTGTATTGGTAAATTTCATTGCATTGCCAATCAGGTTAATCAATACTTGGCGCAAACGTTTCTCATCTGTTCGTACTACATTGGGCAATTCCTCAGCAAATTCATATTTAAATTCTAAGCCTTTTTGATGCGCTCGAACTTTAAATAAATCCGCCATATTGTCTAAAAAATGTCTTAAATAAAAATCATTTGGATGAAAATCAACTGTACCCGCTTGAATTTTGGATAAGTCTAAAATATCGCAAATCAACGTTAATAAATATTCACCACTTTGTTGAATAATTTTAAGGCCTTCGGCTTGTTCAGAAGATAATGCTTTATTACGATTTAGTATTTGGGTATAACCTAAAATCGCATTCAATGGTGTACGCAGTTCATGACTCATATTAGCTAAAAATGTGTCTTTAGCTTTGTTGGCTGCCATCGCTTGATCGCGGGCTTCAACCAATTCTTGCGTACGTTCGGTTAAGGCTTTGGTTCGTTCTTGTACCATTTCAGCCAAATGATCGCGATATAAATTCAGTTGGATACTGCGCTGTTCTACTTGTTCTAGCATAGTATTAAATTCTTTAGTCAAAAGACCTAGTTCATCATTACCTGTTGCTTTGGCACGAACGGAGTAGACTTTATATTTAGACACTTCACGGGTTGCGCTGAGTAAATTGTGAATCGGCTGTGTGATTAATTTTTCAAAATAAGAAGCCAGCACGAAAGACATGAGAAATGAGGCAATCATTACAAATAGCACAATGGCTGTGGCTTGGTATAAATAATGACGCATTTGTTCTAAATCAGTTTGCACATATACCGTACCAATATGTTCGTCTTCTAAGGTGATTTCTTTGAAAACATGTAATTGATAACCGTTAAAAAAATACTGGTCATCTTCTACTTTTTTAGCGTCTGGATAAATATCTGTTAGCTTTAATGAATCCGTTACAATTGTTAGGTCTTTATCTGATTTTGTGTAACTAGCAAAAGGATGGCCTTGATAGTCAAAAATGTAACTTTTAAGAATTTGTTGATTGGCCTGCAATGCAGTTAAATTTTTATTTGCTTTATCATTTTCATTAAAAAGTAAGCTTGAGATATTTTGTGTTGCAATGATTTCAGCCAGAATAAAACCATCAGCCACTTCTGTTTTACGTAGGTTTAAAGTATCTGTCACGATGAAAATGCTAGTCGCAATGAGCGCAATAAGCGTCGTTGTGAGTACAATAACCGCCCGTAATTTATTCTTTATAGATATATTTTTTAGTTCAAACATAGCAGCCCTTACCTAGTCACTAGTTAACAAATATATAATAACTTGTGATAGTTATCATTTAGCTAAAAACCTGTCAATAACTTGTCTGATTCAAACTCTATGCCGAGATAGTTAAGAATATTGCCTCCTTTGGTCTATTTTTATACTGGATAATTCTATACAAAGTCGCATTTTAATTTTAAAAGAGCCATACTTTATAACCATCTGAATTTGTAAAAATATAAGGCGTAAAGATAATTTGAAAATAGTTATTTTTGGATTTCAAACAGGTTTTATAAAAGCAAATATAATTAGGAGAGAATATGCTTAGGGTTAAGTAGAAAAAAGACAAAATGGCTAGTGGCTGGTAAAAAGAGCAAAAAATAATTCATAGAAAAAAGCAGTATTTCCCTTTTCATACATCAGTTATATACTTTGTTCTAAGATGTTTACAAAGGAAAGGTTATGTTACGTCGTATATTTACCTATTTTAGCTTAATTGTGGTGACGCTGTTTTTGTCGTCTTGCGCTACCATTCACGATGATCGCCGTGATGATCCAGATTACCGTCACGGTCATCCACGTAGTTACCCGCGTAATGATTATCCCCGTCATTATCCTCGTGAAAATCGTAATTATCGACACTATGATGATGACTATGATAGACGGTATGATGACCGCTATTATCGTAATCGTTCAGGCACATATGATAGCCGTAGAGAACGTAGCGAAGTACATAAGCCCAGACCACCAGCACCACCACCAAGAAGTAATAAACCATACCGTGATACTTATGAAAAAGACCGTTACGAGTCACGCACGTCAAATCGTAACCGCCCTTATAGCCATTCACCGAGTCGTCATTCAACTTCTTCGTCTAGCTCTCGTCACTCCAGCCATGATAGTCGTTATGAGCGTTCGGAAGTAGCAAAGCCTGTACACCGTTCTCCGCCGAGTCATCGTTATGGCACAAGTTCATCTAGTCGAAGTTCCTCAAGCTCTAATGATACTCGCTATGATCGCCATGAAGTACACAAGCCAAGAAATACACAACCAAGCTATCAGCCTGCCCCACGGAACACCCAGCCTGTGAGACAACCACCGCCACCACGCAACACGAGTAATGATAGTGGTCACCGTAGCTATACACCTCCTCCGACACATAATCCCTCAAGCAGCTCTTCGCGCCCATCGTCAAATAGCTCTAGTGGCTCAGGGCATGATTCACGAGGAGAAAGATAGTACGAGATTGTTATACTATAGAAAATTTGAGAAAGTGGGTATCTTTAGCTGTAACCAGTAAAATGGTCAAGTACCTAAAATTTTTCCAAATAAACTCAATAGTATAAATAGTTAAGATATACTATAAGGTAACGTATTTACATTAGAATTTTGATGATGAAACTAAAAACATTAACGCCTCCACCCTACTTAATTGCAATGTTGATTGCGAGCGCATTGGCTTTGTGGTTGTTATCTGGCCAAACAAAAGAGTCAACAACACCGATTCAAGCAACACCTGTGATTGAACCAACGGTCAAACCACCTTTAAAAGTACAGGTGAAAGTGCTACAAGCTGAACCTTTGCAACGTAAAATTACTTTGACTGGGCGTACAGCCCCTGATCGTATTGCAACCTTGCGTGCGGAGATCGATGCGAAAGTTGTAGCAATTAAAGTTGAGCGTGGTGGACGGGTCAAAAAAGACACTTTATTATTGCAATTGGCTACGGATGAAAGACAACTACTGGTTAAAGAAGCGCAAGCCAACCTAAAGCAACATGAACTTAACTATAAAGCAATGAAAAACCTGTCTAAAAAAGGCTATCAGTCTGAGGTTCAAATTGCAGAAGCCTTTGCTTCGCTTGAAAATGCACGTACTGCACTGAAGCGCGCTAAGCTTGATTTACAAAATACTAAAGTGTATGCCCCTTTTGCAGGCGTACTTGTTGAGCGTCATGTGGAGCTTGGAGATTATGTGACTGCGGGCACAGCGATTGCCGAAGTGATGGATGAAGACCCCTTCTTAATTATTGCAGACATCAATGAATTACAACGTCCTTACTTGAAGCTAGGCCAACCTGTTACGGCAAAACTGGTAACGGGACAAAAAGTGCAAGGTAAAATCAGTTTAATTAGTCGCCAAGCGAACGAAGCCACCCGCACATTTAATATTGAGATTGAAGTATCTAACCCTCAACGCACTTTAGCTGCAGGTATTACCACCAGTATTGAAATTCCTGTTGAAAATATTATGGCACATAAAGTGTCAGCCTCATTGTTATCTTTAAATGATAATGGGGTATTAGGCATTAAAGCCGTAGATGCGCAAAACCAAGTTGCCTTTTATCCTGCCACATTAGCTCAATCAACGAGTGATGGAGTGTGGTTACGTAATTTACCTGAGACTTTGCGCTTTATTGCTGTTGGACAAGGATTTGTGCGTGAGGGTGATATTGTAGAACCTGTATTAATCAAATAAGGTCAAATCATGAGTAGTATTACAACAAAGCGTGGTGATGAGGGTGTTACTTCATTGATTGGGTTACGTGTGCCGAAATCAGATGCTCGTATTGAGGCATGTGGGGCAATCGATGAGTTAGGTGCACATTTAGGCTATGCGAGAGCACTTTGTAAATCAGAAGAATTTAATCAACTGACTAAAGATATTCAAGTTGAGCTGTATACATTGGGTAATATCATTGCAACTGTGCCTGAGAAAGAAACTAAGCGCAAAATGACTCCCGAGATGATTGATCGATTAAATGAAACAGCGCAGCGTTTAGAACAACGTGAGGATTTATTTTCGGGTTGGGCGGTTTCTGGTGATGAACTAACAGCTGCAGCCTATGATGTGGCACGAACAACATGTCGTCGAGCAGAAAGGCAAGCAGTGTATTTAAAAGACCAAGGTTTGTTAACTGAACCATTGGTTTTAGTTTACTTAAACCGCCTTTCAGATTTATTGTGGTTGGTTGCACGTTGGATTGAATTAGATGCACAAGTCAATTCAAAACTTGCCCCGTTCCATGAATAAATATTTGCTCTCATTTACTTAAAAATAACAGACGATCAAGCAGACTGTTTATGTATCGGATTAACTTCATAAACTTTGCTCAATCGTCTGTTAATGCTTTATTCCATTCTCATCATCACAGTTTGACGGCTAGGGTCTTTCGTCCATTCGTGCATAGAGCCATCGTATAAACGTGCATTTTTGTTATTGAGTAATTCACTTAAAATAAACCACGCACCTGTCGCAAGATGACCACTATTACAATAAGCAATACTGGTTTTCTGTGCATCAATCCCTAAAGCATCCAGTGACGTTTGAATTTCATTGATGTCCATCATCACAGCGGGAGCTTTCCAATAAGTAATCATGTCATGTGGGAAATTTTTGGCAGTCGGGATATGACCTTTTTTATACACATAAGGTTTAATCGTCAGACCTAAATAAAAATTAAGTGAGCGGGTATCAATCAGCTGCACATTTTGATCGACAATTGCCTGTTCAATATCAGAAGTGGTTGCCAGTAATTCCATTCGTTCAGTTTTTATTGTGAAAGAACCTTGTTTTGGAATAGTCACCTCCTTAGTAATCGGAAAACCATCAGCGACCCATTTATCTGTGCCACCATTTAGAATGGCCATGTTGTCAAATCCGAAATACTTCATTGTCCAATATAAACGGGTTGCCATGGTCACATCACTGGAATTTTTACCTTGGCTGGTAATCACCACAGCACTGTCATTACTCACGCCTTTAGACTCCATAAACGTAGCGAAATCGGCTTTATTCGGCACAAGTCTCTCTAACAATACATCACCGACTTGCTTGTTTGCTCTAAGCTTTTTCCATTCAATCAATACAGCATTTGGAATATGGCCAATCTTTGTGTAATTTTTCACTTTGGCGCGAATATCCAAAATAACAACATCATTTTGATGTTCCTCAAGCCAATCTGTATCAACCAGTGGCTGGGTGATTTGTAAGCTATGTGCACTAAGCGGCGCACAAAGTAAAAGCAGGTAAATATAAAACCGATTTAACATGAATAATCTCCTTTGGTATAAATCATGTTTCAAGAGCGAATAAATCAAGTTATTGTTATTATGTATTTTTTATTCTGACACTAAACCAAAAACTTGTAAACTGCACTAATCATCACACTTTTCATATAAATAAAACGTCGTAAAGTAAAAAAATTGTTGGTTTTCATGTTTATTTCATGCAACTGGGCTACAGTAGTGAGTAATGGATAGAGCAACTGTATGATGCACAACATTTTCCTGTACATACCGTACTATTGCCTATCACTATTCTAAAAATTGATTGATATTCAAAATAATAACGGGGGCATTTCATTAATGCGTATTACTGTTTTTGGTTCTGGCTATGTTGGGCTAGTAACGGGCGTATGTTTGGCAGAAGTGGGGAATCATGTAGTTTGTGTAGATGTAGATGAACGTAAGACTGAAATGTTGCGCGGGGGTGAATCACCGATTTATGAGCCGGGGTTAGAAAATTTACTTAAATCTAACTTAGCCAGTGGCCGAATTCAATTCACTTGTGATACCGAAATGGCGGTGAAACATGGTGAGGTACAATGCATTGCTGTAGGTACACCGCCTGATGAAGATGGGTCGGCTGATTTGCAATATGTGTTACAAGTTGCTGAATCCATTGGCCAGTATATGGATGATTACAAAGTGATTATGGACAAGTCGACTGTACCTGTAGGAACAGCGGACAAAGTTCATGCAAAAGTAGCAGAAACCTTGGCAACACGCGGTGCACAATTAGAATTTGATGTGATTTCAAACCCTGAGTTCTTAAAAGAAGGTGCGGCGATTGAAGACTTTATGAAGCCTGATCGGATTGTGGTAGGTACAAATAGTGAACGTCCTGCGGAGGTGATGCGTGAATTATATGCACCGTTTAACCGTAATCATGATCGTTTGATTATCATGGATGTACGTTCGGCGGAATTGACCAAATATGCTGCCAATGCCATGCTCGCCACCAAGATCAGTTTTATGAATGAAATGGCCAATATTGCGGAACAAGTCGGGGCTGATATTGAAAATGTACGGATTGGTATTGGTTCTGATCCACGGATCGGATTTCACTTTATTTACCCTGGTGCGGGTTTTGGTGGTTCATGTTTCCCGAAAGATGTGAAAGCGTTAACCAAGATTGCTGAAGATGTAAACGTTGAACCGAAAGTGTTAAATGCAGTGCAGCAGGTGAATGATTTACAACGTCAAAATTTATTTACCAAAGTACACAAACATTTCAACGGCGAACTAAAAGGCAAACGGTTTGCGCTATGGGGTTTAGCCTTTAAACCAAATACCGATGATATGCGTGAAGCTCCTAGCCGTAATTTAATGCAAGCATTATGGGAGCAAGGTGCGACTGTGCAAGCGTATGATCCTGAAGCGATGCAAGAAGCCATACGTATTTATGGTGAGCGTGATGATTTGCAATTATGCGATACACCAGAAGCCACTTTAGACAATGCTGAAGCCTTAATTATTGTGACGGAATGGCGGATGTTCCGCAGCCCTGATTTTGATTTGATTAAACAGAAACTGAACCAAGCAGTCATTTTTGACGGACGTAATTTATACGAGCCGCAGAAAATGCAGGATAGAGGTTTTACTTATTATGCAATTGGGCGCGGGGATAGTTTGAAACGGAAATAATATTGTTGAAGGACTGCCAACCCATCAAGAGTGAGCAGTCCTTAAAAAATTAATTGGCTGCGAATACCGCTGTACATTGTTTATGTGTATTTAAATTAACACGTACGGTTTGATTCACAGGTGGGTCAACAGGTTCTGGTTCAGGCACAATCAAAGCACGGGTTAAACGTCTACGCGTATTGGTTTTTGTCGCACAATCACCTTCCCATGCAACCAATTTGGTATTTTCAGTTGCTTCTGCGGTTAAGGTTAAATCTGTACCTGTATAAAACTCAACCTGACATGTTTGGTTCGCACCGCAATTTAAGCCTGCTGGATAACTGCTGACATGGCCTTCGCCTTGGATTTTCACAGTTAGATAATGTGTGGTTGGTAAATTAGGTGCATCCGTGGTTTTGCTTGGTGGCACAGCGGCAAACTCATACGCGCCAATATCACACGCTTGTTGATAATCACGTACAGCATTACGTTGGTCGACTAAGACGCGGTCACGATGAGAAAACAATGGGTTGTAGCCATGCACTTGACTAAGGTAGCGACAATCTTGTGCAGGAATCGCATCGATTAACACACTATTTTCAAGTAAAGCATGGGTTAAAGGCATTCCGTTAGCAGCGTCATTTTGCTTCAAGGTTAAATCTAACTGAGTCGCCGCATCAGCCAATACTAAATCAGTGGCTTGTTTTTCACATCCATTATCGATAGCAAATACATTGTAACCACCTGTTGTAATTTGGCTGTTACTACCATTGTTACAACCTGCCGCCCCGACTTTAGATTGGTTGTTTAACACAATAGAAGCTGCTAAAAATAGTTGGCCATCATTATCAACGCCCGCACCGTAATTGGCTGTATTATTTACAATTGTTGTATGCGATAAATAAGTTGCCCCTTTAAAGGTATTCAATGCACCGCCAAAAGTAGCATGGTTACCTGATAATGTGACGTTGGCTAAATTCACTACACCATCTCTGTTAAACAATCCACCACCGAAATTGGCTTGGTTACCAGAAAAACTGCTATTCATGATATTAGCAATGCCTTCACTATTATAAATTCCCGCACCACCAAAACCTGTATTAGCTTGGTTATCTAGGAATTGGCTATTTTCTATATTTAGGCGACCTTGATAATTAAAAATTGCACCACCGCCATAACCACGTTCAGCAGTATTTTCAACAAATTGGCTATAGTGTACGTTGACTGTACCGCTATAATTGAAAATTGCCCCGCCTGCACTAGATGAACCTGTAGCAAGATTTTGTTTGAATAAACAGTGATACAACGTAACCAACCCGCCTGCATTGGTAATCGCGCCACCAAAATTAGTTGTTCGGCCTTGGGTTAAAGTTAAATCTTGTAATTGCAGATCAACACCTGATCGTACAAAAAACAAACGAGTACGGTTTTGACCATTTACCGTTGTTTGGCTCATACCTTTACCTGATACAATGACATTTTCCGTAATGTCAAGTAAATCAATGCTTAACAGGTATTCTTTCGCACCTAATTGAATCACATCGGTATAATTACGGCTGCCCGCCCGACATGAATCAACCGCTTTATTTTGATTGGCGGCTTGTACTGCCTCACGTAAACTACATTTGCCATCTTGAATCCTAGCATCTTCAGTGGTGGTGACACGAATGGTTGCAGCTTGTAAATTAAATGCCCAGACACTGAGCAACATCAAAAAAACTGTGCGTCTCATGTTAATGACTCCTAAGTCAATATTTTTTAACTTATCCAATTTAATAGCAGGCAATTCACTAATTCTCAAGCATGAAATGCAAAAATGGATAAAATCGGCATATAAGCTGCTATAGATAAAATTTAATAGAACTTCTATAATCCTTTGTAATTCATTTATGTTGAGATGAAATTTATGAGTATCAGTAAATTAACCTTAATTGGAATCATGTTATTGTCTTTGATTGGCTGTGCGACCAGTAAAGAAGGTGATGTATACAGTCGCGATCAATCACAACGTATACAGACGGTTGAAATGGGCAAAGTGATCGATATTCGCAAGGTAAAAATTGAAGGCACAAAAAGTGGTGTCGGTACAATCGGTGGTGGTGTTGTCGGTGGTGTAGCAGGTAGCACGATTGGTGGCGGCCGTGGCAGTGTGATTGCGGCAACGGTTGGTGCGATTATCGGTGGTATTGCAGGTTCTGCACTTGAAGAAGGTACAACCCGACAAGATGGTGTGGAATTAACCATTGAATTAGATAGCGGTAAAATTATTGCTTTAGTTCAAGCCTTTGAACATCCTGATGAATTTTTAATTAACGACCGTGTACGTGTGTTACATAGCTCTCGTGAAAGTCGCGTGTATCGGGCGGGTAGTGAATAATATTCCCATTTATTGCAGTCAGACGGATTTGCAACCACAAGCACAACGTTTGGCTGCACAATTCAATTTTCCCCTTGTTGAAACAATATCCACAGCGTCAAACCAGCTATATCTTGAACTAAATCAACAGCATTTAGCCTTGCACTCTAATACAGAGAAAACCCAAGGTGTATACGTTGATTTTGTCCAAGGTAAGTTGGGCTATCGGCGTGAGCATAATTGTGGCCGTAATCAACCCTTACCGCGAGCAATTGGCTTAAAAAAGCACAAGCATTTAAAAGTATTGGATGCGACTGCAGGATTAGGTCGGGATGCGTTTGTGTTGGCTGTTTTGGGTTGTCAGGTTACTATGATGGAACGTTCACCTGTTTTGGCGGCTTTGCTTACAGATGGTTTACAACGTTTAGAACAGCAAGCTGAATTAAAGGTTATCTGGGATAATATGCGGTTAATCCATCAGCCTACACAGGATTATTTGCAAAACTTGGATAGTGAAAGTTATCCCGACGTGGTGTATTTAGACCCGATGTATCCACACCGCCAGAAGTCAGCTTTGGTTAAAAAAGAGATGCGTTTTATTCGGCAAGTGGTGGGTGAAGATCATGATAGTTATGATGTGTTAGCAATTGCATTACAACGCGTCAAACAACGTGTGGTGGTGAAAAGGCCAAAAGGTGCACCGCTCTTGTCTGCGAATGGTGAAGATGTACCAGAGATCAAACCGCATACCCAAGTGGAAAGTAAAAACACCCGCTACGATATTTATAAGCCTTGAAAAGAATATTGATCGCTTTTTTTAAATAGCTTAATTCAACCCGTTTGCTAAGAATATCCAGTATTTAAACTGAAACTTCTTGGCAACTCGGATTGTTTAAAACTGGCAAAATACCCACCTTCTATCTTAAGTAGGCTTTATCTTTTTCATTCATTTTCAAACGCACTTGTTGTTGCCATTTACTGAATCCAAAGCGTCGTGATATTAAGTCAGCTAACCACAATCTAAACGAATAACGCTTAATTCTGAACAAAATATTGCGTACGCGATTGTCCATTTTCATTCTAAATTTCAAATTTGCACTATCTGGTAAAATTGGATGACCACTTAATGGATAATCTCGCTCTGTTAACATTTCAGCAATTCGACATTCAACCAGTTGTAAGTCTTTTTGCGGCAATTTACGCCAACGCTCTAAAATTTTAGGATCAGGCACGCTATACGTGGTTTTGTCTGCATAGCTATACATGGCGTTATCAAATTCAACCCCTGTAAAATCACAAATACGTTGTAATACGCCATCAGCATCACGAATTAAATCCTCATAATGTACAGAAATTTGTTGCTCAGGTGCTAATTGTTTCGCCATTTGCTTCCAAATCAGTTCCGCTTCAATCCAGCGTTCAACCCCCATATACATATTGCCAGCCCAACCCATTTGTATCGTAGAACGTGCCACATCACGCCCATCCCGAATTAAATGGATAAACTTTGCTTCAGGCCAAATTTTTAATAAATGTTGGAATTGATGATGTACTGTTGCGCCGATCAACGGCTTATTATCTCGAGACTGTTTTTGTTGTAGAAAGCTATTCACCAGCTCAGCATAGTTAAGATTAGGATCAATTTCTAAGTTAGCCCCTAGAAAAATACGGTGATAAGCCAAATATTCATGATATTGCTGGATATTTGGATAATTACCATTTGCATCGATTTGATCTACAGCAAATTCAAATTCATACAAAAATGCAATGTTAGGATGATGGTCAAGCATTAAACGCAATAAAGTCGTTCCAGAGCGTTCTGCACCAACAAGAAAGATAGGCTGTTTGATTTGCATGGTCGTATCTAAAAATATCACTGATTAATTAATTAGGGTATAATGAAGCTTGCCTAGCTGTAAAGTGTTAGGTCGCTTAAAAAATTCTCATATTTCAAAATAATGAACACACATGGCTAAAACATTTGTAGTGTTAGGGAATGCCCGTAGTGGCACTACCTTAGCCACTGGCATTTTAAAAGCGTTAGGTGTGGCTATGGATGCCGATTATGGAAAACCAGGTATTCATGCACCCAAAGGCTTTTATGAAAGTTTAGATGCTCACTTAATCAATACTAAAATATTCCAGCTTGCAGCCAGAGAAGCTGTGATCGAGGGTATCGATGCACACTGGTCGCCGCCTGAACACCAAGACATTTTAGCCCAAAAACCATTTATTGAACAAGATATTATTGATTTTGTTGATAAATACTCAACTAATCATACACTCTGGGGGTTTAAAAACCCAAAAACCAGTTTAACCATTGATTTATTTTTACCACATTTAGAAAATCCGCATTTTATTATTACACAACGAAATCCGTTAACTAATGCAATTGCATGTCATAAGATTTTCCGTTTGCCATTTGATTATACTTATAAAGTGGTAAATTATTATAATTTTCGTATCGCAGATTTTTATATGCGCAATGATTATCCTACGGTTTTTTTAAATTTTGAAGAAATTCGTGCTCACCCCATGCAAATTGCAGAAAAGTTGGCAGAATTTGTACAAGTTGAGTTTGATGCTGAAAAGCGTGAACGTATTCAAGAATTTGTGGTTGAGGAAAGTAGAAAACGGAAGCTCTATTGGCAAGATGAAAGCCGTGTATCAGCAACATTGCCAACACTGTCGATTCCTGATATTCCTTACCCGAGTCATCATTTGATAAGTCCCATAAAACCCAATATTGGTACTTATTCAAAGTTAAAAAGATGGATTAAGCAGTTTGCATCGCTTAACAGTAAGGAGTAATTATGTTAGTTAGCCGTTTGAGCCTTTTATTTGTTTTATTTTTAGTTACAAGTTGTACTTTAGACCCTTATATAAATACTGGCTCACAGTCCAATGATATTGAGCACTTTAAGCAGTCTGTGATTGCGAATGATGAAGGTCATATCATTTCATTTTCAACTGTGTATGCACATCAAAAACGTCATGGTTCGGTTGTGTGGGATGATAACTTTTTCCGTGGCTTTATTGATAAGCGCACAGGGCAAAAGAGCTTCCAGATTTACAATGTCGTGTATTACAGCGGTAATGGTCGTGGTGATTGGCGACATTATAAGCAAGCGAATTATACTGTGCCCAATGGTCAACAAGTTGCAAATACGCAAACATTGAGACAAGTTGAGGACTGTAGTGCATTGGGTTTGTATGGAAAATGTGTTTACAGTGAACATGTCGCATTTGATATTAACGAGCAGTTATTAAATACTATTGCTCAACAAAATACAGATGCAGCGCAATGGATGTATAGCTTAGTGCCGCAACGGGGAGAGCAGTACCCTGATGGTTTGTTTGCTATAGAAGCTGAGGGCTTAATCAGTGCAATGGCCGAGTATAAAATCAATACAACTACAAGCGCACTCTCTGTTCCTCGTCATACCAGCAACCACCCTGCAACAGTCGCGGTCTCAATTGATATACCTAAATCTCAATTACCACCATCTCGTGATGTTCCCAATGGTTGGTCAGTGTTTTAAGCACCTGTGAAAAGTGTGACTCATCAATAATTAAATCGCCTCAAAGAATGATTCTCTGGGGCTTTCACAATTTTTATAATTGCAATTATCTATCCCTCCAAACCATCTTTTTTACCAAATCTCATCTTACGAAAGCTTAGCATCATTATTATTTAAAACTTGTTTTCAAGCTCAAAATATCTATTATTTCAAATAAGACCACTGTCCTTTCAATAGGCTTTAAGTATGTCTTTCAAAAATACTTTTTTCCATTGCACAATATTATTCCTGTTCTCTGTTAGTGCGATTGCTGCCCCAGCAGGTATTGAGAGTGGGCTGAATTTATGGCTAAAAGCAGATGATTCAACGGCTGTAACTATTAATGAATCTGATGAAATTACTCAATGGGATGATAGTGCAGGCAATGGCTATTCATTCGCTAATACAGGTAATTATCCTTTATTTGTTCAAGATGCAACGGATGAAGTGTTTAATTTCAATCCCTATATCAGTTTTACCAACGCTGCTCGCTTTCTCAAAGTATCCAATACACCAAATATCAATAACTCAGGCACAATTACCATCATTTTGGCGATGCACAAATATTTGGATAACCAAGTGTTGTTTCAATTTGAGGATACGGATAATGTGGTGACTTGGATTGCCATGCAAAATGGAACGTTAGATGGTAGTGGCAAGGCTTCATTCAGTGCAGGTAGTGTGCCTTCCAATATTTCTATGCTGGTTGGAGTACGTGACGATATTTTAGGGGACACGCAAAAAGATGGTTTTTATAACGGTTTAGTATATTCGAGCTATGATTCAAGCTCTACGATTGGTGCATCTTTGGCCGATGATGATGCTTATTTAGGTAAAAATGACGGGGCAATTGCCGATTATTCAGGTTTATTAGCCGAATTTATCATTTATGACCGTGCTCTAACGAATGATGAACTGCAAAAAGTACATACCTATCTGGCATTGAAATATGGGATTACCTTACAAAACAGCGTCAACTATATCGCAGCTGACGGTACAATTTTATGGAATATGAGCGACACATTTAGTTATGACAATGGTGACAGTACGGGAGACTATAACAATAATATTGCAGGTATTGCGCGTGATGATGCTAATGATTTGAATCAAGCTAAATCTAAAAGCGTGAACAACAATAGTGTTATTACCATGGAGCAAGCCAATTTAGGCGATGGACAAACAGTATTATGGGGACATGATGGCTTTGCTTTAATCAGTACGACAGGTGAATTTGTCACCAATCAGATTGTCAATAGTTATTATAATTTTACTGCCAGCAAACGAATTCAACGCGAATGGAAAGTACGCAATACCAGTGGTGTTGTAGTTGATGTGACAGTGGATGTCAGTAGCTTTAGTTTAAGTGAAAACATGGTATTGATGATTGACAGTGATGGCAAAGGCAATAATAGAGATGATGCCTCAAAATACGACATCGTTATCAGTGCAGATAGTCATGATGGCAGCACTGCGATTTTTAGTAGTGTGACATTCCCAGATAATGCGGTTTTTACTTTTGGAGATGAACAACCGTTATATGCTGTTTTAGGATTAGCTGAAACAATCTCTAGTTCCTCTGAAGTTGGCTTTAGTTGGACATATCCCGATAATATTGCTGATTCTTTTACAATTTACCGTTCAGGCAGCCCAGTTAAAACCGTTGGCAGCACGACCAGAAATTACTCTCAAACCGCTAAATGTAATACCAGTTACACCTTTGAGATTGTTGCAACAGATAGTGGTGGTGATTCTGATAGCAGTTCAATTACGATCACCACAGGCATTTGTCCACCTGTACCACCAAATTCTCCTGATAATTTTCAAGCATCAAATATTACAAGTGACAATGTGTTACTCACTTGGATTGATACCAGCAGTAAAGAGCTTGGTTTTATTTTGCAGCGTTTTAACCGTGATACCAATAACATTGAAATTTCTTTTGATTTAGATCGGGATATAGAAACTTATCAAGATGCAGGTGTGATTTGTGAAACCAATTACACTTATTCGATTGTAGCCAGAGGCAGTGCCAACAATTCTAGTAGCATCAGTTTCAATCTAACAACAGCACTTTGTGCGCCAAGCAATTTAGAAATAAACAAAACCGATACAGAAATTAATTTGGCATGGGTTGATAATACCAATTTAGAAACAGGCTTTATTGTAACCAGACATATTGAAGGCGATGAGGATAATCTGGTTGAGTTTGAATTAAGTCGTAATACAGAAAGTTTTATCGATACAGAATTTGAATGTGGCATAACCTATATTTACAACTTAGTCGCGATTGCCAGTGATGGTTCAACATCTTCAGCTATTTCTCAAACCCTTACTACAACGAATTGTCCTGAATTAACCAATGCACCCAGTAATTTCAGTGCGAATAATATTACACAAACTTCGATTAGCTTAACTTGGTCGGATGATTATGATACTGAAACAGGTTTTGTATTATCGCGAAATGGACAGTTACTCAGTAATTTAGCAGCCAATTCTACTAGCTACACAGATAATACCGTTACGTGTTCTACAAGCTATATTTATATACTTTCAGCTTTACAAGATGCTACTCAATCACCCTCAGCAGAGTTAAATGTATCAAGCCTAGATTGTGATGTTGTTGATGAACCTGTTGATCCAGAAATAACTGAGCCAATCCCCATCATTACATCCGCACCAAGTGATAAGTCTGAAATTCCAGTTGAACCTGTGACACCAGAACTACCCATTATTGAACCTTTAGAGCCTGAACTAACTGTGCCATTACCAACTGATCCCGTCATTCCTCTACCTGCTGAACCCAATGAGCAGCCTATCCTTCCCTCTGAAATAAGTTCAAATTCTCCAATAACGAGTACAAGTAATAGCGGTTTACCAAAAACGTCAAAGCTGGGCATCGTCCCTGTGCCAACCAGTAATCATAATCAAATCTCGGGTAATCTCAGTATTTTAAAAGCAGGTGTAGTAACGGGCGGATCATTGGAAAATACAAATCAAAGTATTGGTCTTGTGGCGGATATAACTTTGTTGCCTGATTCAGTATTGGCTGGCGGCAAAATGAGTGGCTCAAACCAAAACCAAGGTATAGTGCAAGATATTCATCTCACCCAATATTCTGAGTTAATAGGTGGTGTGGTTGCAGGTCAAATTGATAATAACGGACTGATGCAAAATATTACGATTGCTGAAAATGCAATATTGGCAAGTAGTTTAAGCTCAGGTGCATTAACAGGGCGATTACGTAACTTTGGTACAATCCAAGGCTTGATGAGATTGCAAGCAGGCAGTTCGTTATTTGGGGGCATTATTGATGGCGAAATCATTGGTGATGTAAAAAATCCGCCTTTTATTGGTATGGCACACATTAATGAAGGTTCAATTTTAAAAAATGTCCGCCTTAGTCCAACAGCGATACTTCCAGACAATGTCACACTCATTAACGTCATTTTGCCCAATGATACAACTTCACCCGATTTACAAGACTTTAACCTTGATCCAAACCAATTGAGTCAATTAACCGCAGAAACCATACAATTTGAACCCACAATCTGGTCAATTTTGGATAGTCATGAGCTGGCTCTAATTCCTGCCGAAGCGTTTGCAGGTATCAATGCTGAAGCCATGCAATTTATGTCAGTCCGTATTATTAATCAGTTATCGCTTGCGCAATTCTCTTATATTCCCATAGCCGCATTTACAGGTTTGACTCGAGATAATATGACGGCTTTTGACCCACAGATAATGCATTTATGGACAGAAGCCCATTTGACCACTTTAAATCCAACAGAATGGGAAAATGCACTTTTAGTTAGTAAAATTCTCGCAAATCTAAATCCTGAACTTGTAAGCATTGAAACCATTCAAACTATCCTGCCAACATCGTGGCAAATCGATATACAAACAGGTGCGTTGACTGCCCCAGTCGATGGATTGTTAAGCTTTCCAGCATTTTCAAATCAGCAAGTCTTGGGTGATATTCAATTACCATTTATACCAGATACAAGCTCGCGTTTAGGCTTTGCAGGCTTAGGCACGGGCAACACCGTTCAAACCAGTTTAAATCAAACTCTCAAAGCAACACGTTTAGATGAAGTTGACTTAAGCCAGTTTATTTTTACTCAGAACCAATTTGGGATTTTTAACATTGTGGGAACAGGTGAATATGAGGGTACGGTTTTCGCGTTTATGCCTGATGCCAACAACATTGAACAAGCACCGCTCGATGTGGCTGTCGGTGTGGCATTGCTAGAAAATGGCCGTTTTCGCATGACAACCCCTGATTTTCAACAATTTGAACTGATTCCCGCGCCAAATAATCCACGAGATTTACAACGTGCTTTAGGTCGAGACGGTGAAATGTTAATGAGTCCAAATGGTGACGTGATGATGGGGCTAAATCCACCACAAACCCGTCGAACCCGCTTTGAAACAGAAGTGATGATGATCGGTGTGTTTGATGCTTTTGTTGAACCTGCGCCTGATTCATTTTGTGAATGTGGATTTGGGATGGAATTTCCTAGTGAATTAGGGTTTCCTAGTTTCCGTGCGCGTTCTGAAGCCCAAATCACTTATGCAGACGGTTCAAAACAAAAAATTTATCCAACTGTAGCTTATCCTAATCACTTAGTAGATTTATTACAGCAATTCGAGAATGTAGATAAAGTGTTATACAACGCGGATGGTAGTTTTACGGTGAGTGTCAAACAGCCTGCTGAAATATACAAATTAGAGCCTGACTTTGACGTAGATATGATTCGATTGAAATTGGGCGAAAAACGACAACCTCGTATTCAATTACAAACAATCAATGATGAACTGTTCTTAACCTATCAAGTGCAATATGAGGACTTATGGTTAGTATTTAACTTGCTAGTAACAAAACAAATTCAATAAAATCAAAATCTTCTAAAAATACAAGAGAAATATGTAATGAGGATATTTCTTCAAAAAACAACTGTCGAAATTACCACAGGTGCACATGTTGTGACACTTAATCTTTATCAAAATCGGGAATCACCTTAATAACAGCCACTGGTATATAAATTAGATAAATCCAGTATTTAAGCTGATTTAATAGAAACGCTAAAAAATATAAAAAACTGCACTTCCCATATGACATATTTCTGACACTACCTTTGTATAAAATAAGTAAAAATAATATACTTTTTTCTGTGTATTTATATTTCCTTATATAACACAATATTTTCTATTCTTATTTAAAAACTAGGTTATTTTTAATAGACTGATTTATAAAGTTTAAAATACATACTCTACCTGAGGCTTATTTATTATAAACTCAAAAATATCAAATGCTTTCCATTATATAACCACATATATAATAATGAGTTATAAAAATATCCCACTATTTTAAATTTGTATAAATTCTATTTATTAACCCATACCCACAAGTAAGTGGTTTGATAATTGCTCTAAACTAAAAAGTCTCCTTTTTAAAACCAGAGATAAACTCCTCTTGATGTTATTTAAATTATTTTAAAATCAAAAAATTACCGTGTTTTAGCTAAAAGTAATCATTTAAATCATTGATGCTATAAAGCTAAAAAACACATCAAGTTTAGGAGAATACAATTTAAATTCCAGTAAAAAGAGGTGGGTATGAATCTCTTCTACTCTTGGACAGGGTCTCGTGCGACTTATTGTTCTCAAAATTATGATGCTAGTAGGCACTATGTTGCTTATCCACAACTCATCAACTACATTTTGTTATTGTTCGGTTGGCTCATGCTGTCCGCATCACCTGTTATGGCAACCAATTGCGTAGATTATGCTGTAGACACATCAAGAATTAATTATTGTGGATGTCATACTGATATAAATTATGATGAATATGAGGTATTTAAGAAAGCTTGGTCAATATATGATGACCCGAGTGATGGCTCTGATCGTGTATCCAGCCCGATTGGCCAATGTACTGATATTTCAGATGAATCATGTAATGCAAGCATTAACAATATTTCAGATGGTAACCTGATTTATATCAAAAATAATGCAGGTACAGACCATTTCTATTGTCTTGCTGTATTCGGTTATCCATTACGCGCTGCACCTTATATCCCTGTTGAATTAGATAATATTGCACCAGATGCACCGACAATAAAATTGGACGCAAGCACCGACTCGGGTTTATCTAACAGCGATAAAATTACTAATAACACCACTCCAATATTAAACGGTACGGCAGAAGAAAACACCACGATTATTATTTATGATGAGCAGAACAGTATAGTTGATACGGCAATCGCTATTGGTGGTCATTGGTCAATTTCTATACCTGATAATGCCGCCCTGACTGATGGAAAATACAGTTATACAGCCAAAGCCATTGATGCAGCGGGCAATGTCAGTGATCTATCGAAACCTTTAATCATTACCATAGACACGATCCCAGCCGCATATTCTGTAGATATGCTCACCACCAATGACCAAACTCCACAATTAACAGGGTCTACTGATGATTGGAAGGCCGAAATAGATGTACGCGTCTTGACTCAACCTGCTCAATATTTATCCAATGCAGTGAGTAATAATGTGAGTGGCACTTGGGTATTAGCGGATAACAGATTAGATTCCATTGATGAAGGTACTTATGATATTGAGGTGTCTGGCGTTGACCGTGCGGGTAATGCAAGTACTTATCTTATTTCAAATAGTTTAACCTTAGACCTTTCTGCACCTGAAACACCTTCAAAACCCGATATGACGAATGAAAGTGATAGGGGTTCATCTAATAGTGACAACATCACAACTGATCCAACCCCCACATTTACAGGTATAGCTGAAACAGGTTCAACCGTTGAATTATTCTATGATGTGACTCACTTTATTGGCAGAACGACGGCAACTGATGGCAAATGGCAAATCGTTTCAAGAAACATACCTCAGGGTAATCACGATATTACTGCAATTTCAATAGATGCATCAGGCAATCAGAGTGAGCGTTCAAAACTCTTAAGCGTCATTATCAAAGCCCCAGTAGTACAAAATGCGTTTCAACAAGATTATTACCAATTTAGAATTTCTAGTTCTCAAGCCCATATTCGAAGTGTTCCCAGTGGAATTGATTGTGAATATGGAGAAGGTCATTGTCGTGCAATGTTTTATCGTGGTACAAAATTGAAACTTGAATTAGTGGATTTTAGAGATGCTAATGGTTTGACCACAGCAGATTACAATATTGCTTGGGAAGGCAACCCTGATTGTGCAGACCAACGCATTGACATGCAGAACCATATTAATTGTGTTGTACGCTTTTATGGAAAAAAACAAGTCTCAGAAAATATTTCGAATGCACCAGAACCTGATACGCTTGAACCAGAACCAGTTGCTAAAGTTGATACAGCTGAATTGAATGCAGGCACAGTGGAGACAACACCCGATGTCAATACGTCTGAAGCAACATTGCAGCCATTGAATTTATTAAATTTTAGCGGTAGCGCATTATTAAATGGTGGCGCGGAAGATGTGATACTTGGTTTTATTTTAGATGGCGATGGTTTAAATGATGTGACGTTACATGCTGAGCTATTAGATCAAGGTGTTTTACCTCAGATGACCTTGAATGAAGTGTTACACGATACAACACTAGGTTTTTATGGCAACGTCCTTATCCAAGAACAAAATACTGAGGGTTTTATGCTAAATCGGGCATTGGCAGCAGGCGCATACACGATGCAGTTATCTTCTAGTGGCATTCAAGGGCGTGGCATGACAGGAATTAGTTTACAAAATAACCAGTTGGATTTATCTAATATTAGTGTCAGAGGCGTGTTAGATAGACAGTTGATTTTAAATTTCATTGTTGAAGGTCAGCAAAGCCAACATGTCACCATCAGAAACCATATATTACAAGGACAAGTTGAAACTCAAATGACGGTGATTAACCTTACAACAGGGCAGGTTCTTGCTGATACCACTTCAAAAACAACAACGGTTGAAATTAATTCAGGTGCATATGCTGCCGTGTTGAATAGTTTATCTCATAGCGGCATTGGAATGATCGAAGTGGATTTAGTGCAATAACTTGTATAATGGCGTGTATCAATATCAGTTTGAACACGCCATTATTATTTAAATCCGTATGCTACCCGTAGTTTTCAGGTGTTAAAATCGTATTGGTTGCGATTGGGCTGGTTTTTAAATAATCCAATGTGTAATGCAGGCCACGACTTTCTTTACGCAATAATGCTGAGCGAATAATTAACTCAGACACTTGGGTTAAATTTCTTAACTCAATCAAATCATTACTCACACGGAAATGGCTATAATATTCATCGATTTCTTTTTGTAATAATTCCACTCGATGTTTAGCCCGCTGCAAACGTTTAGTGGTACGTACAATACCCACGTAATCCCACATAAAATGACGTAGCTCATCCCAGTTATGAGAAACAACCACTTCTTCATCAGAATCAATGACTAAACTTTCATCCCATTCAGGTAAGTGCGGTGGCTTCGGTACATCAGTTAGATGTTGCAAAATATGCTCGGCAGCACTATGTGCAAATACTAAACACTCTAACAATGAATTACTCGCCATACGGTTCGCGCCATGTAAACCTGTGCTCGCCACTTCGCCTACAGCATATAAGCCTTCAATATCGGTTTGCCCAAATTGATTGGTTAACACACCACCACACGTATAATGTGCAGCAGGCACAACAGGGATTGGCTCACACGTCATGTCATAACCAAAATCTAAACAACGCTGATAAATGTTCGGGAAATGTGCAACGATAAAGTCAGCCGATTTATGACTAATATCTAAGAATACATAATCACAACCTAGGCGTTTCATTTCATGGTCAATAGCACGCGCCACAATATCACGTGGAGCAAGTTCTAAACGCTCGTCAAATTTGGACATAAAGCGTTGACCATCAGGTAGCAATAATTGTCCACCTTCACCACGTACTGCTTCACTAATTAGGAAGGATTTTGCATCAGGATGATAAAAACAAGTAGGATGGAACTGGATAAACTCCATATCTGCAACACGACAACCTGCTCGCCATGCCATCGCAATGCCGTCACCTGTCGCGCCATCAGGGTTGCTGGTATATAAATAAGCTTTACCCGCACCACCTGTGGCCAAAATCACATATCTCGCTCGTACAACACTGGTTTCCATTGTTTCACGGTTAAAAATATAAGCACCCAGACAACGAGCGTTGCGTAGGCCTAATTTTTTACCTGTGATTAAATCAATCGTGATATGATTTTCTAAAATAGTAATATTTTGTTGTTCATGTACTTGCTTACTCAATGTGGCAACAATGGCTTGCCCTGTAGCATCTTCGGCATGAATCACACGACGATGGCTGTGACCACCCTCACGTGTCAGGTGATATTGTTCTGTATTAGGAATTTGTGTAAATGGCATTCCCTGTTCAATCAGCCATGCAATTCTGTCAGGGCCTTCAGACACTGTGAACTCAACCACATCACGGTGGCATAAGCCTGCGCCTGCAATTAGAGTATCTTTAACATGAGATTCGATAGAATCATCTTCGCTGAGCACAGCAGAAATCCCGCCTTGGGCATATGAGGTATTTCCAGCATCAACGGAATCTTTGGATAGAATAGCAATATTGGCATGTGGTGCGAGTTCTAACGCTAAACTTAAGCCAGCTGCACCCGTACCGATAATTAAGACATCATAGACCTGTTGGGTCATGGTTCACCGCAACTCCAAAATCAGTTATCAATCAGCAATTATCAATCAACCATGGAGATTTATCAATTTATTTGTGATCGGTATTTCAGCGCACATACACCAGAAATACCGAAAATGAAATCTATATACAGACTAAAGAGAGAATAGGGTCTTGTTTCAAATGAAAATAATTTCACCTGTTTTTTTTGGCTGCTTTTAAGCGTCATTTGAACGAGCCACCACTATTTTAGATCAGTTGGCTTCACGGATTTAAGCCGCTTTTTTTTGTTCCACATCCATTGTATGGATAGGGTAAGGCCACTTCCATGTCACTGTGGTTTCAGGAATAGGTTCCATAGTAATACAATCAACTGGGCAAGGTGGCAAGCATAGCTCACAACCCGTACATTCTTTTGCAATCACGGTATGCATATGTTTCGCTGAACCTAAAATTGCATCAACGGGGCAAGCTTGAATACACAGCGTACAACCGATGCAGGTTTTTTCATCAATAACAGCGACTAAATTAATATTCTCTTCTAAATCATCATCACCATCCAATGGCTTAGGCTCTTTATCTAACAATTCCGCAAGAGCCAACATGGTAGTTTCACCACCGGGAGGGCACTGGTTGATTTCAGCCTCGTCATTGGCCATGGCTTCAGCGTAAGGGCGACATCCAGGAAAAGTACATTTACCACATTGTTGCTGAGGTAATAATGCATCAATTTGATCTACAATGGGATTACTTTCTACTTTGAATTGAATTGCGGCATAACCGAGCAGTAAGCCAAAAAATAAAGCCAACACACTAATAACAGCGATGGCGGTTAATATCATGACCATGAGCTTAACACATTCCTTTTACATCAAATCTTTATGAGTATGTATCTTGTTGCATAAATAATGATAACATACTCAAACATAACATAGGTTAATATAAATCAATTTCTCCCTGTTTACCATAGCGTCCCATTGTAAAATCTTTGATATTTAAGGCCTCATGTGCATCATTATGCTTGGCAGAAAAAGGTCTAAATGGCTGCTCATAAGTTTTTAACAATCCTTTAACAGGCTGTTTTAAGTGTTCCAATGCCAAACGAATAGCGGCTCGATCTTGCATGATGTTACCTGTTAATTGCGCTTGATTGACAGCTGCAATCAATATTCTTGTTAAGTCATAGGCATGAATAAATCCTGTTGGAGCTTGCACATCATAAGCTGTTTGTAGCTCTGGAAATACTTGGCTTGCTTGGCTTAATACGTTCTGCGCAAATGGATTGGCATCAATATCTAAAAATGAAAATCGGGTTTGAATAAAGGCTAAGTCCAATTGCTCTCGCATAGAAGCATCAATTACTTTAGGAAAATCGCCACCTGTAATACCCCAGTGGCTAGCGATTGGTAAACGTTGTGTTTCGGGTAATTTCAGCATTGCTTTGGCAAAAGTTTTTCCTTCTGGTGCATTGCCTACAAAAAAGATCACATCGGCATTACTATGCCCAATTGTGCGTAAAATTGCGCGCGCCTTGCCTTCAGGCGTTCCCCAATTAAACCAAGTGACTCGCGGATTTTTCGTATAACCCAATTCTTTAAGGGCTTTAGTCATGACTTTATGGTTTGCTTTGCCCCAGCCTGTACGCTCTAATAACAAATGCGGTATCTTAAATGCTCGTTGCTTGATTGCATAATTTGTAATGACATATCCTGCTTTACTATCATCAATCGATAAACGAAATACCCAGTTATCACCTTCTGCATAACGCGTAATAGGACTGGCGGCAGCCCATGGTACAAGGGTCAAGATTTTATGTTGGTTGATAAATGTCAAATTGGCGAGTAAAGGCGGAGAATGTAAGCCAGAAAAAATTGCCAGTGCATGTTCATCTTGTAAATACTGCTCAAGATGTTGGCGGCTACGGGCTGAATTACCTTGATGGTCTAACTTGATTAATTCAACGGGGCGACCTGCTAGCTCATGATTAACTTCACTTAACGCCGTTAGAATACCTTGTTCAATGGAAATAGTTGATTCAATCGTACTTGTTTGATCTGCGTCTAAATAAAGTTTATACGGTTCGGCAGCAGTAACCCAATGACCAAAGAGTAACAAACCCATAAATAAACTAAACGGTTTGCTCCAAGTACGGTTCAACCAATTCGATAATCTCGTCTTGCTCAAATAAATCTGCAAGCTGTTTAATTTGTTGCATAAATGCTTTAAGTTGAGGATTTTGTATAAGTATTTCATTAGCGTACTCCTGTATTTTAAGTGTGTCACCCTGTTGTGCTAAATCGAAAAACTGTTTTGCCTGACTCGCAGTTAATACAGTTGAACCCTCAGTTTCAATTGTTTCATTTTTTGTTGTTAGTGTGTTGGGTTTAAATTCCCATTCTAAGTTTAAATGTTTACTTAAAATATGTTGTAAGTCTTTAAAATAAAATGGCTTAGGTAAAAAATCATCACACCCAGCAGCCAAAGCACGGTCACGGTCTACTTTAAATGCACTCGCAGAGAACGCAATAATAGGCAAACCAGGGTACAGGCTTTTTATTTGATAGGCTAATTCTAACCCATCTAAGACAGGCATAATAATATCAGTGCAAATTAGATCAGGCTTCCAAGATTGTATTAACTCTAAACCTTCTTGACCATGGGCAGCTTCTTTAACAATAAATCCTAGCGGCTCAAGAAAACCTTTTAATAAAGTACGATTAGCTGGTGTATCATCTACTATGAGAATATGATATTTATCTTGTGCTTCTAGCTGTTTAAGTACTTTATAACCAGTTGGAATGGCATCTGTGCCATCAGCCAACGTTGCGTTATCAGGATTAATCACAGGCGGTAAGTGAAGTTGAACACTAAATATACTACCTTTACCTAGCTCACTATATAAGCTTAATGTACCATTCATCATAGCAACTATCTTTTGACTAATTGCCAAGCCAAGGCCTGTACCTTCTGATTTTTTAGTTTGGTTACCAACTTGTTGAAAAGGGCTGAATACTTTTGTTTGATCTTGTTCTGAAATGCCCTGACCTGTATCGATAATATCGAATTTTAAATATCCATATTCATAGCTAATCTTTAATGTCACACTACCTTGATCTGTAAATTTAATTGCATTACCCAATAAGTTGATCAATACTTGACGTAGACGTTGCTCATCAACATGAATAAACTCAGGAAGAGATGAAGCGAGTTTACAGTTAAACTGTATGCCTTTATTTTTAGCTCGTAATATAAAAATATCAGAAATTGTTTTAATAAAATATTCTAAATGTACATCTGCTGAAAAAAGTTCGATTTTACCTGCTTCAATTTTAGATAAGTCCAGTATCTCATTGATTAGTGTTAATAAATGTTCACCACTGGTTTGAATAATATCTAAGCCCTCACATTGTTCTTCATTTAAGCTCGAATCAAAACTTAAAATTTGAGCATAGCCCAATATTCCATTGAGGGGGGTGCGTAATTCATGGCTCATGCTTGCAAGAAATGTACTTTTTGCTTGATTGGCCACTTCAGCAGCTTGTTTGGCTTGGTCGGCTTCTTTCTGTGCACATTGAAGGTTATAGACCGTTTTGCGTATTAAACGATGTGAAATATATAACGCAATGCTGCTAATCGCGGCCAATAACAACACGGTTAAACCAATTTGTATCCACAACGCGATAGGATATTGGGTGACTTCATTGATTTTACCTATTAGCTCAAAATCACTGTGAATATTATTTAGGGCAATAGAAGACTCACTCCATGTTTCTTGTGTGACATCTTCTAAGTTAGACAGCTGCCATGTTGAGTATGCAAGCTTGACGTTGAACATATGTAACTGTGAATCTATAAAATGTTGTAGCCATGCTTGATCGAGTAGATAACCCACAGCAACCACTGCTTCTGCCCCATGAATATCTAAATGCAAACGTTCTAAAGATACCAGTAATAGCTGATTATCCACTAAAGTAAGCAAGGTTTGGGGTTTTGATGATGCCAAGGTCTCTACAACTTCAGCCTGTAATGCATCTGTAAACTCATACCAAGTTGGTTGGTCAGCTCTGGCCACCACTTTTGCTTCTATGTCATACACTGTCACCCAATCGAATGACAAACCGCCATAAAAAGGTTGAATGAGTTCTAGTAAACTATCTCTGTTTTCAGTTAATAAGCCATCAGCCATACGCCAATCTTCTACTAAAAAATGAGTAACCCGTTTTGTATCTTGCGCCATTTGCTGCAAATAAACTTGTAATGTGGCTTTATGTACGACTTGATTTTGTTCAATTTGTCTATGGTATAAGTTATATTGTAATAAGCTAATATAAATCATACCCCCAACCAACAATATACTGGTCAACAATGTTGGGATTAGTAACTTCCAGCGCAAATTCATAACAGAAGCCTTCTTAATTAGAGGAAAGTTAGCAAAATATACGTATTTGTAGTTAGGAGAAATAAGACTTTATTTAAATACTATTAAAAATACTTAAATTGTTTTATATGGTATTATTTTTACTTGTTTTTATAAGCTGTTATAGTGTAATTTAGTTGTGTTGATGGTGATTTCAAGCAATTTTTCAGCCATTAATTATTTAAACAAAAAGTAGGAAATTAATAGTTTGTAACTTTTTTTATTTTCATAGGGTTAGATTCTTAATGTTATATCTATTGTTGATACAGGCTTTTCATTCTAAGTTATATTGATAAATGATTAACAATTAAGCTACAATCTGCCAGTTCAGTTGATGACTCACTTTCCACATTTACCAAAAACAATATAGCTAAACCCTGAATGGAAAAGCTCAAATATTACATATTTCTTATTTTTATCAGTGCCTATTTTTTACCTGTTGCTGTGCAAGCTCAGGATGAAAACTGCATGACAGTTGCTATCACAAATAGCGTACCTTGGAGCCAATATGATGAAAAGCAAACGATAGATACGCGCCAGCCTTCTGGGTTTAATATTGATTTATGGCAGAACATGGCAGAAGACTTACGTTTATGTTCTCAGTGGCAGTATAATCAAGATATGAAGCAAGTTATCTTATCAGTGAATACCAATAAAGCTGATGTCGGGCTGGTTAATTTCCCTGCTTCTAATGTGTTACAGCTTGGTTTGCAAACAGCAACCGTTAAAGATTACACAACGTCTCATATTGTAAAAAAAGTCTTATCCGATTTAACATCTAGCCTTTCATGGAAAATACTATGGATTGTCATACTGGCTCTGCTTGTATCCTCTTTCATTCGCTGGGTTGTTGACCGCTTTCAGCCTCAGGATTTTCGGCGTTTTACCCGCAGTTTTATCAGAGATTTACCGGGAGTTACGTGGTGGAATGTAAACTTGATTATCGGATGGGAAGGTGTAGACACTAGTCGGGGCCTAGCCTTATTTTTTGATCTTGTTTGGCATATTTTAGGTATGGTTTTATTTGGTGCAATGTTGAGTATTTTAACCGTTTCATTCAGTTTAGCAGCGAGCGGCAACCAAATTCATAAACAAGAAGATGTTGATGGCAAAACCGTTGCTGTCATAAAAGATTCCAATCACATAAAACACTATTTAAAACAACGTGATCCTAACACAGAATTTATTGAAGTGGATAATTTAAAACAGGGTTTTGAATTGTTAGAAACGTTTAAAATTGACGCATTAGTACATAATAGTGTTCAGTTGAAAAATTTCTTTGACGATCATTACGGCAATGGTCAAGCAAATATTCGTTTGTTACCTAAAGTGATTAATTATCAACAATATGGCATTATTATAGACCCAAACAATGCATATAAAGAAGCTATCGTTGACCTTTTAGCAAAGTATAATAAAGCACAAGGCCTAGATATTAGTTTAATTGAAAGTTTATCAAATAAATGGGGTATTACGTTAGAAACAGAAAGTTTTGGCGACATATAACCCATAGCTAACCACATTTTTTATGATTTAGTCTTATTTTTAGTTTAATGTGTTGCAAGTGACATGTATCATAAGCATAACGCTCGCAGCACGAATCCAAAAGGTTAGCTTAATGAATTGGATAGGGCAACTTCAACAATTCCACCGTCAAATTATTCCCAGCTTTTGGTTTTTAGTAACGCTTAGTTTTACTTTTCTAAGCTTTACCTATGCTGTTTATGATGCTCATGATTATACGGATCAGCTGCCCTATTTAAGCATGATTTTATTTACGTTGCTTCCATTGTGCTGGTTTTTGATATTTTTTGAGCGTTGGTTTGATTATGTGTTTTCAACCGAATCCTTTTCATGGCGACAGCAAACCTATCAATATGCACTGGCGAGTCTTATTCCCCCGCTTCGTTTTGGCCACCTGAAACAACAACAGGTTTGGGTGTTTGGTTGGAAGCCTGCTGATGCCAATCATTTAGATCAATTAGAACAGCGTTTTTTATATCCGATTTTATTAATTGCGCTCATTGTTTTATTACCTCTTCAGCTTTTATCTATTTGGATGCCATCTGTGGCGCAGCAATCATGGCTGATGCACATTCAATTGCTGAGCATGAGTTTGGTCATGACGTTATGGATAATAGAGCTGGCAATCATGTTGGGTACATCGCCCAAATCATCACGATATTTAGTCAATCATTGGTTGGACTTATTTATTTTTGTATATCCTCTTGCCGCACTTAATCGCTTAATTCATGTATTTGGGCTACAAGCTTATTACAACTGGATTGATAATTATATTGTTCGGTTTATGTTTTTGCTCAAAATCATTTTTTTAGGGCTTTCAGCAGTTTTAATCCAATATTATCAAACAGACGAGGGTATGCGCAGCCTTCATTATCTGGAGGAAATGCAATGGGTGTTGTTTGGTTTGTGGATTGTGTTTGCCATAGAACGTTTTTTATACTTAAGTCTCTGTCCGAATAAAACATGGCGTAGTTTTGTAGCCGCATTTTTTATTACCTTATTTCCACCACTGCATTTAGCCGCTCGCCGTTGTCATAAAAAGCAGTATATTTGGTATTTCAGTCATTGGGAGTTAGTCCGAGAAGAATTGTTTGACAAAATTGAGAGACAGTTCTTATTTTGGATTATGTTAGTTTTAGTTATTATGACACCGATTTGGCTAGCAGAGCTATTTTTTGCCCATTATCTCAAAGATTATATTTTATTTCATCATGCCATGAATATTGGTAATGCTGTTGTATGGGCTGTATTTGTGGCGGAGTTTGTGATTGAAATTTCGCTGACTAAAAAATGGCAAAAATATATTATTCAACATTGGGTCGAATTGTTAATTATCTTATTGCCTATGTTAGCTTTTGCACGTTTCTTACGTTTAACCCAATTTGGCTTTTTAGCAAAATATGGCTTCATTCAGAAAATGGTGGTGAATTATTCAGTCAAATGGCAAAAATTACTGAATGTGTATCGTGCTCGTTCGACAATGAATCGCTTGATTCGTATTTTCATTTTGATTGATGTGATAAAACGTTGGCAGCAAAGCCGTAATCCAAAAAAATATTTACAAAAACTACATGAACAACTAGAAGAAAAGCAACAAGAACTGGATGAAATTAAAAAGAAGATTGCCGAAACTGAAAAGTTAATCGATGATTAGTCTGTACCAATGAGTTAGCCATACGCATGACAGAGCAATTGCCTATAGAAACTGAGTTGAGACGATTTCTTGATAAACTATGCTCTAAGCTTGGTATTTGTTTATTTCCGCAAGATATTGCCACAATTTTTTCCAAGTTGAGTGATGCTTGCGAAGCTGATGATTTTCTGAGAGATGTTTTTATTGCTGAGGGCTTGAACCCAGAGATACAAAATCATTTGTTTAGGCAATCTAAAAAGTTATTTATCGAGCATTTTGGTAGTAATCAAATTAACAAACAACTGACCTGATTATAAAGGGTATACTTTATCCAATTTTGACTAGCAGAAGACGAAGATTAGAGTACGTAAAATGGATGAATTAATTTTAGGTGAAACAGAACACACTTTAACCGAAACAGATGTAGAACAAATCCAACAATTAACAACAACAATTGTGTGTCAAGCTGATAGAAAAATTGATATTTTAACCCGTGACTTTGACCCTTTGACATATGATAATGATGAGATGTTTGAGGCATTTGAGAGCTTTGTGCTGCAAAATCACCGTTGTCATGTGCGCGTGATTCTGCATGATCCCCAGTTAGCAGCGAGTCGAGGGCATTGCTTGATTGATTTGGGTAAAAAACTCAGTAGCTTTTTTAGTTTTCGCTGCCTGCCAGAACGGTTTAAATCCTATGCTGATACTTTTTTGATTGCGGATAATATCGGTGTTATCCATAAGCCTTATCCTGATAGCCTAAAAACCAATTTTCATTTTAGTGATGCGCAGCTGGCCAAATCACTGGGCAATACATTTACCCAAATGTGGGAAGAAGCTGAACCGCACCCTTATCTCAGCTCAATTATGATTTAAAGGCGGTCATCATGCCTGTTTATTCCATCCGCCAAACACTGAAGAAGCTGAATCAAACCCCTTTCACATTCTCAGCAACCAAACCTAAATTGGTTACAACCGCTAATCGCCTCGCCAAACAAGCCAAAACCACAGGTCAACCTCAAGCCCGAGATTTAAAACAATTACAACAAAAATTTTTACAGGCAGCGCAACAAAATGACTGGGCAACAATCACAACGCAAGAATGGCGGCAAGTTGTGTGGTTATTATGGTATGGAAAAAAAGCCGATCATTTAGCCCAATATGACGAGTTATTCAATGAATTTTGGCCACATGTATTAGACAGTCCGATTTTGTTGAAACGTATGATTCGGGTCTATTTCTATGAGTTTAGCTTTAAAAAAACGAATATCGATAAAGTCGGTTATTTTATTGAACAGGCTTTAAAAGAAAATTTAAAAAATAAGCAATTACAAAATTGGAAAAAACAACATAAAAAATACCGATTATTTGAGCCTGAATTGGGTGTACAATTACTGACAGAATATTGTTTAAAAAATAAACCACTTATGGCTTTGATACAATTAGGTTTTAAAGGTGAGTTAATCAATAGCAACTATGTTAAAACCTTATATCAAAATGCACTGCAACAAACGATCAGAAAGAAAAAATATGATATTGGAACTCTAGCCAACTTATTAGACTGGAGCGAAGAAAATCAACAATTACGTTACCCAGATACAAAGCGCAAACTGGTTCAAGCTCTGCTCACACCTTGGCAAAATATTGATCCACCCACTGAAATAAAGCAACCTGTTCAAGCTTTTCTGATTAAGCATTTACAAGACCCACGTATTCACCATCAATCATGGCATGGAATTAATAAATCATTGATGAAGATCATGTATCGCTGGTTAATTGGAACAACTTTAGATACTTTTATCGAGATTTTAGATCAGTGTATTTTAGATAAACATTGGCAATATCGACGCGCATTTTGGTGGGCATATCATGAGCGTGAGTATATTGATGAAGCATGGCTGGTACTAGGCAGTGCAGCACAAAGCTTTTTACACAATAATCCAGAATTACATGAAACTGTACAAGAAACCTATGCAAATTTAGTCGGTTCAAACGTGCGGGCAAATCATTGTGTGCTGTTATTTCGAATCAAAAATCTCATTATTGCAGAGTGGAGTCATCAAGGCCGTTGTCATATTTGGCTCAGTAATAATCCTGATGCACCTAAATTTTATGCATCAGAATATTCGCGTGAAGCAGTGACACAGCATTCTGAGAAAATCAAAGTTGAATACAATTATGCAGGTATTAGCCATCACAGTAATGAAACAGGTGGTTGGCAGGCAGATATTGCGACATTTATTGCAACGCATACAGATATTTGCATTCAAGCTGAAGATTATATGCCTAAAATTTTAAACTAACGCTCTATTATCAAAAAAGCCAAACTATCCCTATCTTGTATTGCAGTGCAAAATAACATAAGTTAATTTTTCTAAATCCTCTATTTTTTGCTATCATATCCATTCTGTAAATTTATTGTTTATAAATCAATATAATAACCACTTAAATATTTTCTATACCATTCTTTTTTACTAAAAAACACCTCTTTTTTCCGCTTAAATATAGAAATAGCTTGACACCTTATAAAAAATTAAGTTAAAACTAAGTATAGTAGGGTTACTAAACGAGATAATCGTTTTTTTACAATAATAACAAACCTTACTATTCCAAAGGAAATGGAGGAAAAGTAGTGAGAAAACAATTGTTAATTGCTGTTGTGGCAAGCTGTTTGTGTTTTTCGCAATTTAGTTATGCAACGAATGGTTATTGGTCTCTTGGCTATGGGCCAAAATCTAAGGCGATGGGTGGTGCTTGTGTGGCAATGGCATTGGGCGCAATGTGTACCGCAAGTAATCCAGGATCGCTAGTCTTGGTTGGTAATAGAGTGGAAGTAGGTTTGGGCTTATTTGCACCTTCTCGTAGTATTACCGCAAATAATGATGCATCTCCTATTGGCCCACCAAATGGCCCTGCATCAATTCCAGTTGGCACTTATGAAAGTGAAAATGACTATTTCTTAATTCCACATTTTGCATTCAATTATCTTGTGAGGCCTGATTTATCAATTGGTGTAACATTTGGTGCAAATGGTGGCATGAATACAGAGTATCCCGCTCCTGTCTTTCAAAATTTTGGTAATCCCGCAGCACCAAGTACGCTGGCAACCAGTCCAACAGGTGTGGATTTAATGCAAGCGTTTATTGGTTTACCCATTTCTTATAAAATCAATGAACAACATTCAGTAGGTATTGCACCATTAATTGCGATGCAACGCTTTAAAGCAGAAGGGTTACAACCTTTCACTCCTTTCTCAAAACATCCTGAACATGTAACCAACAATGGCTATGATATGTCTTATGGTGGTGGCTTGCGTTTTGGTTGGTTTTGGCAAGTTAATGATCGATTAAACTTTGGTGCTTCTTATCAAACTCGCTTATGGATGAGTGAATTTGACGACTACAAAGGCTTATTTGCGGAAGATGGTGATTTTGATGTGCCGCCAAACTATGACATAGGCTTCTCTTATAAGATCACGCCAAAATTTACGTTTGCATTTAATTATCAACGTATCGAATTTGATAAAGTGAATGCCGTATCAAACAACTCTGCGATTCCTTTTGTGCCAGGACAAACATTATTAGGCACAGAAGATGGTTTAGGGTTTGGCTGGGATAGTATTAACGTTTATAAGTTTGGTTTACAGTGGGAATATAACCATGACTGGACATTTAGAGCAGGTTATAGCTATGCAAGCACCACATTCCCAAGTGAACAATCTTTATTTAACGTTCTCGCACCTGCTGTGGTCAAACGCCATATCACAGGTGGTTTTACGCGTAAACTAGGCGAAAATCAAGAAATCAGCTTAGCCGCTTGCTACGTACCAAATGAAACCATGTATGGCCAGAACCCAAATACAGGTCCACAAACAGGCTCAATCGAGATGGATCAATGGGAAATCGAAATTGGCTGGAGTATGCGATTTTAGATAGCCACACCATTTAAACTATGTTAGACTTCCTGTTAATACGTTGATTCCTACCGTTCATCGAGGTTTAAAGCTTTAGCAGGGAGTGAACAATGAGACCAATATATTGCTATAAGTCTCTTATTATCAAAATAATACAATATATCTATAGTTTTTTCTTTATAGATAAATTGTGTCGTAGCAATTGCACTTGTCATACTCCTGTCAAAAAACATCGTTTCAATATACAACTTCATACCATTATCCAATATTATAAATATACTGTTTTTTATTTTTGTCATTTAATTAAATATTCTGCCGCGTATTATCTATTTGATTTATACGGTAACATATCACTTTGTAAAAAATTAAAAAGAAGTAATTGAGATTAAAACCATTTCGAAGTAAGATGTTTATTAGAATATTATGCTAATTTGATATTGCAAATTTTACACAAGCCATTGAATAATTAAATCTTTATACAGTTTAGACCATTTATGTATAAGGTTGCCCTTTAGCTTAATCATGCCATTTTCTTAAGTTATTATTATCTATGATATAAAATTTTTATAAAAAATCGGCATATTAGTAGTTGCTAATATTCAAATAACATAGTATTCTATATTTGAGTTTGCTGCTAAACACAGCAAGAAGGGATTCTGAGTAGACGACTACAAAATAAATTTAGTCTTAATCCAAACAAATCCTGACAAAGGAGATGATTATGAAATTTGCAAAAGTTTTAGCTTTATCAGCAGTTATCGGTGCTGCTACAGTTGCTACACCAGCTCAAGCATGGTGGGGTTGGGGTCCTGGTAATGGTTGGGGTGGTCCTTGGGGCGGTCCTGGTTATGGTAACGGTTACAACAACTGGGGTCCTTTCGACGGTTCTGGTTTTGGTGACGGTAACTTCGACATGAACTTCGGTATCCGTGGTAGTGGTCGTGGTAACGGTTATGGCAACGGCTATGGTTACAACGGTTATGGCTACCCAGGTTACGGCGGCTATCCTTATGGCGGCAACTATGGCTACCCAGGTTACGGTGCTTATGGCTACCCTTACCCACCAGCTCCTTATGGTGCGCCAGTACCTCCTAAAGCTGAAGAAAAAGCTGAATAATATCCGCTTAGCTAATCTAAGTTGATACCATTAGCCAGAGATGATTGTAAAATTGTCTTTGGCTAATTGCGTTTTAGCAATACGTAAACTGCGCCCGTCCCACCATCAAACTGTCTAGCAGAACAGAAAGCCAACACTTCATCTCTTTGTTGTAACCAACGACTGAGTTTGCCTTTTAAAACGGGTAATTTATTCCAAGAACCATAACCTTTGCCATGTACAATCCTTACACAGCGATATTGATTAATTTGACACTCATGTAAAAAATAAGCCACAGCTTCACGTGCCTCGGGTACAATCATGCCATGTAAATCTAGCTCCGCATTAACACTATAATGACCACGTCGTAACTTTCGTAATACACTACGCTGCACCCCCTTTCGCATAAAAACCAGCTCTTCACCCGTTTCCAAATCATAAGGATCATATTTGTCCGACATCATTTCATCGCGAATACTCAATACTTCCTGTTCACGCTGACGAGGGATAGCGGCAACTTTTTTGGGTTCAGGTTTAATCACATCGCACTGAATGGGTTTTAAACCTTTTAGATTTTGCATAGCTTGACGAAACGTTTGCACATCAGTTTCATCCAGCGGTTGCTTACTCATAAAAAATCCTGATATTCACTTTAAATCAATCATGCTGAAAGAGCGGATTTATTTCAATGACAAATATTTAAGACGTATTTTACAAATAAAAAAGGTGTGTCTACAATCCATATAAACACACCCTTTTCACAATCAATAAATTACGACTATTTATTAGGCTGTTGGCTAATTACATCGTAATCCGTGCTCACAGTATCCGCACCACGCTTAATGCTACGGCTATTGCTTTCATTTGTCATGCTATTTATCAGACGTAACTGACCTTCACGAATTTCGAATACTGTCCATAACGTTCCGCTTTGATTTGGCACATTTAAAGTTGCAATCAAACCAAATTCATTATAGATATTCACTTGTGCACCTGATTTCGCTAAGCCATTGTTACCACTTGCAGCACGATTAGTATAATCATGCACAGAGTAGCGATATACACCTGCTAAATTAGTTTGTGCTAATGTGATTGTTTCAGGCCCATAACTCAGTACATCATCAACATCCAATTGTGCAAAAGGTGTTGTATCTAAGCTACCACGTGAAATAGTTGGCCAGAATACATGGAAACGCTCATCATTCGCTAGAGGGCCTGTAACATGCGCATCTAAGTCCAATGGTGTTCTACCCCATGTTAACACTGCACGCACTTCACCACTGCCTAAAATTGGCACTAACGTTACATTCTGCTCAGGACGGGTCTCGCCGCCTAATACAACCACATTCGTATAACTGGTCACGAAGCCAAGTTTAGATGCTTCTAGTGTATAGTTACCACCATTGGTTTGTAACTGATATGAACCATCATCGGTACTAACCGTTTCAACGACAATATCACCTGTTTGTGTATTCATCCCTTCACGTAAGCGTAAAGTCACGTCCGCTAAACCACCACCTGTGATACCATTGATTGCTAAGCCAGTCATTGTACCTGTACCTGCGTATTGCTCTGGAATTAACAACACTTGGTCTAACGCTAAACTATCACCAAATTGGATATTAATATCATTATACGTCGCAGGAATGTAGCCTTCTCTTGTAAACTCAGCGACCACACTTTGCTTAGTCGGTACATTGCCAACGTTATAACTACCATCACCTGTTGTGATATTGTTAGAAGTGAGAACGGTATTTGCCTTAACATCGATATTTACAGCACTTAAGCCAGAAAAGTCCACAGCATTTCTTACAAAGCCATTTAAGTTACCATTGTAATTATTGATAAATAAGAACTGCCATTCTTGGTTAGTTTGGCCGTTACAATCCCAGTTTTGTACTTTCGCGCCATTAGCATTGGCCTGAGTTAAATCAACATCTAAGCATTTACCTGTACCATTTACTAATTCATTGGTGTCATTCAATGCCCAGCTTTGGTTTTCCGCATCATCGATACAATCCCAAATTTGTGATTGACCGCCATTGGTATTGGCATCTGGCGCATGAATATCTAAACAACGACCATAATCATTCACCAAACGAGAACCATTTAAAATCCAGCGTTGGTTTTGGCCTGCGTGACAATCCCATGTATAAGTAATTTTGCCATTTTCATCCCAGTTTGGAATATCTAAACAACGACCTGTGCCATTTAATAATGCTGTACCACTTAATTGCCAAGTTTGATTTGTATTGCTGTTACATTCAGAAGTTTGCACTCTGCCGCCATGCGTAAATTGTTCTGCTTCAGGTACATCTAAACATTGACCTACACCATTAATCAACTGGTTACCTTGTAAAGACCATGTTTGACTTGCACCACCATTACAAGCAGTTACCACTAAACGACCATCTTCTACACTGGTTAAACATTGACCTGCTGGATTCACAAAACGATTACCCACCAAGACCCATTGTTGATTTGGATTACCGTTACATGTTTGAATTTGTACAGCATCATTACTAGAAGCTAAGCATAAACCACCGCCTAAACTCACCATAGAAGAAGGGTAAGAATCAACAGTTTGACCTGTTTCAGCAGAAATTTTGGCACGAATCGCGTCAACGAAAAGACTGTGGTTTGAGATTTGGAAAAAGAAACCATCTTGAGATAAGTTTGCACTGGCAGGTTGAGGACGTACCATCGCACGTAATTTAGTGGCATCGATTTGTGTACCAACCCCTAACGAGTTAATCGCATCTACACCTTTCGCAATAGCATTATCAGCACTGACAATTGGATCGCCATCTTGGTTGTGCTCGCCATCTGTTACAATATCAATCACTTGTTTTTCAGCAGTATAACTAAATTGTTGTGCACATAAATCAATCGCTTGTGCAATACCTGTGAATTCGCCTAAGCCTTCTTGTTTAATATTAGTCACTTGCTCAGCCACTTGGTTTGCAACTTCGGCACTGGTAATCACCGTCGGTGTAACCTCAACCCGTGCTTCAGTAGCAAAATGGACAATTGAAATGGTCACACTGCCATCTTGTGGAACAACAGCAGGATCGCGCAACGCTTGAGATAAGCCATCTAATTGCACCTGAAAATCACTAGGAATAATACTTTCTGAGCCATCTAATGTTGTGCATAATTCTATCGAATGGTTGTCAGCACGGACGTTGAAAGCAAACATTAATATAAACAGCATCAGCCAAGCCAGCCAATGCTTTAGGGTCACTGCAAACGGGTTGGTCAACTCGTATTTCATTGCATGTTCCTTTTTGACATAAAACATTAAAATGTATATCAAGCATACTTTTATTTAAAAATATTGGCAAGCAACACCTTTAGCAATATTGATTCAAGTTTTATAATAAGCGCCACTTTTCTCCTGCAAAGGCATTTCGTAATGGCATTAGATACAAGCTGGTTTTCTGAAATTGATGATGAAGCGGATTCAGCATTTTCACTTAAAATTAAACGTAAGCTGCATGAAGAACAAAGTCCTTTTCAAAAAGTAGAAGTTTATGAAACTGAGAAATTTGGCAACTTAATGGTGATTGATGGGTTTACTATGCTCACCTCTCGCGATAACTTTGTTTATCACGAAATGATGGCGCATCCTGTTTTATTCGCGCATCCAAATCCTAAAAATGTGGTGATTATTGGCGGCGGCGATTGTGGCACTTTGCGTGAGATATTAAAGCACTCTAATGTAGAAAAAGTCATTCAAGTGGATATTGATGAAGCAGTGACACGAGCCTCTGAAAAATACTTCCCAGAGTTATGTGAATCAAATGATGATCCGCGAGCGACTTTATTATTTGATGATGGGATTAAATGGATGCAAGATGCAGCAGATAATAGTGTTGATATTGTAATTGTTGATAGTACTGATCCAATAGGTCCAGGAGAAGGCTTGTTTAATGTTCCATTTTATCAACAATGCCGTCGTGTATTGGGTGAGCAAGGTTTATTGATTCAACAAAGTGAGTCACCTTTAATCCATTTAGAATTATTGCAATCGATTCATAATGCACAGCGTGAAGCGGGCTTTGCAACCACACGCAGCTTACAATTTTATGTAATGTCTTATCCTTCAGGCTGGTGGACAGGCACGATTGCAGGACAAGGTGATTTAACCCAGTTCCGTCGTGAAGATGCAGAAAATCTAAATTTTGAAGCCTTATATTATAATGCAGCGGTACATGAAGCTAGTTTTGCTTTGCCTAATTTCTTACAGCAAGCCTTACCTGAATAGTCTTTTCTCTTAAGCATAAAAAAGCCTGCTAAATCGCAATGACTTAGCAGGCTCTTTTCAATCAAACCGACTTAGAAGTGTGGTTTGTCTTTTGTTTCGTTGAAGCGTTCTACAGAATCCATAATTTCTTGTTTTGCTTCTGCAACGTCAGCCCAACCACTGATTTTAACCCACTTGTTGTTTTCTAAATCTTTGTAGTGTTCAAAGAAGTGAGCGATTTGTTGTAATAATTCAGGGCGAATGTCGTTAATATCGTTGGTTTGACGATATAAAGTAGACAATTTGTCAACTGGCACTGCAAGTACTTTTGCGTCAGGGCCTGATTCGTCTTCCATGCGTAATAACGCTAATGGACGACATTTAATCACCGCACCACTGATAACAGGAATAGGTGTGATAACTAATACGTCTACAGGGTCGCCATCTTCTGACAAAGTGTGAGGAACATAGCCATAGTTACAAGGATAGTGCATTGCAACATTCATGAAACGGTCTACAAACATCGCACCTGTTTCTTTGTCTACTTCATACTTCACAGGATCGCTATGTGCAGGAATTTCAATAATAACATTGATTTCTTCAGGTATATTTTTACCCGGTGCAACTCTATCTAAATTCATATAAATTTCCAGTAACGGATTAAAAAACTGTTTGGAATAGCGCACAATATTCTAAAGGCATTTGATATAAAAAACCATGTGCATTTTAAAAAAATTGTGCGCTTGCATCATTTAATCTAACACATTTAGGTAACATAATGATGAAACTTATTGTTTATGTTGATATTCAAAAAAAAACGGCTAATGTTGAAAAATCGGGATTTAAGGCTTGAAAAATTATAGATAGAGCATAGTTAAAAAGGGGTTTTTATCTACAGCATGATAAAGGAGATTTTATGCAGCCGAAAAAGCTAATGTTATTGGCAGTGATTGCACTGATCGCAGTGGGCATTGTGGTTGAGCTAAATACACAAACAACCAGCCCTGAACAAAGCACGCCAGACAAACTTTTTCCAAACTTAATGGATAAGTTAAACGATGTGGATAACATTGAAGTGACTAATAATAGTGAGAAATTTACTGTACAGTTTGCTTCTGAGCAATGGGGTTTAGCAGAAAAACAAGGCTATCCTGTCAAAGAAGAAAATGTGCGAAATGTATTGCTTGGCGTAGCCAGCTTAGCGATATTAGAGCCAAAAACCCAAAAGCCAGAGAATTATGCAAAATTGGGTGTGCAAGATGTGACCGAAGAAAACAGTGATTCTACTTTATTGACCTTAAAGCAAGGTGATACGGTGGTTAGCAGCTTAATTGTTGGCTATGATCGTATTGCACGTAGCGATAATACATTGCGTGAAATTTATGTACGTAAACCTGATGAAGCACAATCTTGGGCGGTTGAAGGCTTATTAAACTTGGAAAAAACGTCTAAAGATTGGCTAGAAAAAATCATTATTAATGTGGAAGGCAATCGTATTCGTGAAGCGGTCATTAGTGAAAACGGTGCGGAATTGGTTCGTATATTTAAACAGCAGCCCTCAGATAATGATTATCAAATGGCCAACTTACCTGAAAAAGCCATGATTAGTTCTAGCTATTCGATTAATCAAATTGCACACTTCTTAGCCAATTTAAACATGGAAGATGTAAGTGTTTCAGATTCATTAGGGGCTGAAGTTGTTGGGCGTGAGATTGTATTCACTGCTTATGATGGTTTACAAGTCACTTTGAATTTAGTGAAGCAAAATGATGTGTATTATGCGAAATTTGCGGCTGCTTATGTTGAGCCAACAGCTGTTGAAGTGGTAGAGGGTCAAGAAGCACCAAGTTTAAAATCACCTGTAGAAGTACAACAGGAAGTGGCTGAGTTGAATGAAAAGCTTGCTTCGTGGGTATATGAATTACCACGCTATAAAGCCAACTACTTATTTAAACAACCTACTGACTTATACAAAATTGAGGAAGAAGAATCACCCATAGCAACAGGGTCTAGTGAGCAACCTATATTTTCATTAGAGGATGCGCTAAGTAATTTATCTACCAATACACAACCACAACCTGAATTGCCTAGTTTACAAGAAATCTTAGGTAATACTGCTCAGTAATCTATTTAAATACAGTGTGCTGCAAATATTTGTAACACACTGTATTTATTACTACTTAAAAAAGCAGATATGATTAAAAGGCTAGTCTTGAGATGGGGCTGATATATCTGGATGAATTGGATAATCCTGTTTATTTTTCAGCAATCTAAAACGCAATCTGAGGCTATAATTTACTCGACTAATACATTGCTTCACATCATTTGAATCACTAAAATTTTCTCTACACTGTTGTTTCTCACGTTTTGCTGCCTCAAACAATTGGTCTATTTTTGTTTTATTACGAGGCTCTGGCGTTTGCTGATGTGCAACAGGTGGTTTTGATAACACGGGGGATTCATCATATCCTCTACTTACAATACCTACATCAGGTGGGTAGTTGTAGAAATGATTGGTCGCGGGGGCTTGATATTCTGTCACATTATGGAGCTGTGTTTCAGCTTGTTGTGGTGGAGGTGTCGTAGTAATGTGAATAATCCCATCAACATCTGTCCACGTATAATAAGTTTGTTCAGCCAATACATGCCCACTAAGCACCATACCAAGTGCCAATAAAAAATACTTCATATCGCATACCTCAATCATTGTATTTAGCTATTAATACCATCGAGTGATATTAGAGCGTATGCTACGAGAGCTATAAATTCTTTGAATACATTGATTGGCATCGCTGGCATCTGAAAACATACTTCGACACTGCGCTTTTTCAATTTCCAGTAGCGAAGATGGATTATTAGGGGTTTGACGATAATATTTTTTTACAGTCTGTGTTTTTGGAACTTGGTTGCGCTCTTGTAAAAGCTGAAGACGTTTTTCTCGCTCTTGTTGCCATCGTTCAAAAGCAAGTTGTTCTGCCGATTTGGTTGGCACAGGAGGCTGATACTCCATCACATTATTTAACTGCGCATCAGGGGTTGGTGGTGGAGTCGCTGTAATATGAATAATGCCGTCGGCATCTGTCCATGTGTAATACGTTTGCGAGTCTGCTAATGCAATGTTGCCATAGCTCATGCCAAGAACAAATAACAAACACCAGCGTTTCATACTCCACCTCCTGAAGATGGCTAAGTTGATTTGAAATACGTCCTTAATACCTGCTCGTCAAGATGATAATGAAATAACTCTTGTTCACCAGCCATTAAAACGGGAACCCATTCCCCGTAACGTCGCTGCAAGAATTCATCAGTATCAATGTCTACAATGTTTAACGAAAAACCGTAGATTTTTTGCATTTTTTCTAGCGATTTTAACATGTCTTCACATAAATGACACCCTTGACGAGTGTACAAGGTTAAAGTCGTATTATCAGCCATTATTCAGGAATCTTTAACGCTAAGAAACGTGGAGAACCACGACGTAATACCAAAATAGGAATAGAACGCCCTTTTGGTAATTGGTTAATCACTTGTTTAAAGTGACGTACATTATCAATACTAGTGTGGTTGATTTCTAAAATCACATCATTAGTACGAATACCTGCATCATAAGCGACACCACTTTGGACTTTTTTCACTAAAACGCCACTGGTGATGCTCATTTCTTCTTTCTGCTCATCATCTAAATCTTTAATACTTAAGCCAATCTCTTCGCTATTAAATGATTTACTACCACGGTTAGACGTATTTTCTAATTCGTCTTCGCTAGGCAATTCACCAATTTTCACTCGTAACATTTTCTTTTTACCTTTACGAATGATTTCAACACTCACCGTGTGATTCACTTTTGTGCTGCCTACTAATGGCGGTAAATCAGAAGAGCGCTCAACAATTTGATTGTTAAATTTAGTGATAATATCACCTGATTTGAATTTCGCATCTTCAGCAGGGCTATCAGGTAAAACTTGTGCTACTAAAGCCCCTTGTGGTTTATCCATGTTGAAAGATTCGGCTAAATCACGGGTTACATCTTGGATTAATACGCCTAACCAACCACGCACCACTTTGCCGTCATTTTTCAATTGATCGACTACGTTATTCATTACGTCAACAGGAATCGCAAACGATAAACCCATAAAACCACCTGTGCGGCTATAGATTTGCGCATTTACGCCAACCACTTCACCATCCATATTGAATAAAGGGCCACCTGAATTACCGGGGTTGATTGCTACGTCAGTTTGGATAAATGGAATGTAGTTGTCATTTGGTAAGCTACGGCCTGTCGCACTCACGATACCCGCAGTTGCAGAATGGTCAAATCCAAAAGGAGAACCAATTGCTAACACCCATTCACCGACTTTCAACTTATCTGATGAGCCTAATTGGACAGTAGGTAAATCATCTGCCTCAATTTTTAATAAAGCTAAATCACTACGTTTATCACTACCAATGACTTCTGCTTCTAATTCACGTCTATCTGTCAATTTAACAATAATTTCTTTCGCATTATCAATAACATGATGATTTGTTACTACATAACCATCAGAACTAATGATAAAACCAGAACCTAATGAGGTTGAAGGCTGGCTGCGCATCTCTTCTTCATCAAAAAAGCGGCGGAAAAAGTCATGTAACGGGCTATCTTCAGGAATATCGGGAATATCTCGGCCTAAACTACCTAAACTATCTGATTTTTTAGCGGTTGTACTAATATTGACTACGGCAGGTCCATATTGCTCAACAAGCCCAGTAAACTCAGGCAATGAGCGGGCTTGGACAGATGAAAAAGCAAGAAACAGCAAAGGAATCCATAAAAGTTGTTTTAATCGTTGCATAATATCTCCATACAATAAGTAATGAGTGGCTTACTACATGCGTTTAGTTTGACTTAAATTCAAGCTTTGAAAAATTGTAATTGTGCTAGTGCCTCGTTGGCTTTATTCAAATCAAATAGTTCTGAATTAAAGTCACCACCTATCCAGTCTAATGTATCATTATAATCGGCATGTTCTGGGTGGGCTAAAATATCTAAAAATTCACCATAGCCCCAAATACCTCCTACATCATCAGGTGGACAAGCACGCTTGCCTTTTATACAGACAGGATGCTGCTCAACTGTCGGTAAAATTTTTTCTAATATAATTTGATGTTCCCAACTATCCCCAAAATCATATTGATAGTTGATTTTATCTTTTTCCTGAGTAAGTAGTTCTGATAAGGTATATTGTTTCTCTTCTTTGATATCACCATCCCCAAATAAATCGTCTTCAGGGTTACCATAAAATACACCACCACTTTCAAATTGGTGTAAGTGATGTCCACCCCAGCCCATCGAAGCAATGACCACTTGATGTAATTCAAATAATGTTAATGCATCTGGTACAACAACCCGTCGCCAAATAGGGGGTTTTGCCCCTTTTAAACTAATTTTAAGCTGTAGGAATTGTGTAGACATAATTATTACCTCATTTGGATACGTAATAATACAGGCTGGTATTGAGCATGTAGCGAAAGGTAATTTGATAAATATTTCACGACAATGAAACCCAACCCAAGGCCTGCAAATCCTGCCAATATGGTAAAAATCTCTGTTGTAGGTAACCCAATAAAGGGAGCGATAGACTCATAACTAACGGCAGTTAGAAATAAGGTGATGAGTGGAATTAAGTAGGCAGTTAATGAAGTTGTGACTAAAGCTTGTTCAGCTAACCCAATAATGACGGTGTCTCCTTCTTTGACTGCTAGGTTGTTTTCAACTCGGACTTCAGTATATTTCTGTCCTAAGACTTGAGCCAAGCTTGCAGTGCCACAACTAGATTTTGATTCACAATGTCCACAACTGGCTTTACGCTGCGTTTTTACCCAAGCATATTGTTCTGTAGCCTTAACAACTACCCCTAACTCTTCCAACATAGCAACACCCCCTTTGCCCAATTATCAATGAACAAAATATAATTATCAATTCTAATATGATTTGAGATTACTCGTTAAGAACTCAAGCTATTATGAAATGGGATGTTACTGTAAAAAATATTTGGAAGGTCAGAACAGCAATGAATAGCCAAGTCATAGGGCGAATGGGAAAGCTTTAACAGATAAGTATGAATAAATCTAAAAAATACTAATTTAGTCAGTTATTTTGCAACTCTTTAGAATGGACAATTTGGCATAATAATTTAATCCCTTTTGTTGTAATCGTTTATAATAATAGTGACAAATGGTCAATTCTTGCTTATAGGGTGTGACGGTTTAATACAAACTTCCTAAGTAAGAACCCACTAAACAGCTTACAACAACCCAATGATTAACCTACCTAATTACCGCATTGCTGAACAAATATATGAAAGTGCAAGCTCTGTTATTTACCGAGCCACGCGCATTTCTGATAATCAAGCTGTTATCTTAAAAGCCCTGCAAGAGGATTACCCCTCCGCTGAAAAAATTGCACATTATAAGCAAGAATATAAAATTCTATGTCATTTGCAAGAAATCGCAGGTGTGGTCAAAGCTTATGAACAACAAGTGCAGCAAAATAATATCATTACCATATTTGAGGTATCAGAAGGGCAAACCCTGAAAAAATTGATGCTTACGCCTGCTTTAAATAAAAAAGGCGTGGATGGCATTATTAGCTTTTTAGATTTAGCAATTAAGATTTGTCAGATTTTAGCAGAAGTTCACGCAGCCAATGTGATTCATAAAGATTTGAATCCACACAATATTTTATACAACCCTGAGACGAAAAAATTAAGTATTATTGACTTTGGGATTTCGAGTTTATTACCCCGAGAAAACCCCAGCTTAAAAAATCAAAATCAATTGGAAGGCACGCTGGCTTATTTATCGCCTGAACAAACAGGGCGCATGAATCGCACATTGGATTATCGCACCGATTTTTATGCTTTAGGTGTTACTTTTTACGAATTACTAACACATCGTCTACCGTTTGACACCGAGGACGCGATTGAGCTGATTCACAGTCATTTGGCCAAATATCCTACGCCACCCAATCAATTAAACGCCAATATTCCACAAGCTGTTTCCGACATTGTGATGAAGATGATGGAAAAAATGGCAGAAAATCGCTACCAAAGCGCGTGGGGAATTAAAACCGATTTAGAATATTGTAAACAAGAGCTAGAACGACATAGCGAAATTGACCCTAGCTTTAAAATTGCCCAGCAAGACATTTCTTATCGTTTGCAATTACCGCAAAAATTATACGGTCGAGATCAAGAAATTCAGTCATTGCTTACAGCGTTTGATAATGCGTCACTTGGTGAAAGCCAAATTATGTTAGTGACAGGCTATGCAGGTGTGGGTAAATCAGCTTTAGTACAAGAGTTATACAAACCTATTACCGCCAAGCGTGGCTATTTTGTTTCAGGAAAATTCGACCAATTTCAACGTAATACACCTTATTCAGCAATTGTGGCTGCTTTCCGCAATTTGATTCAACAACTACTCACAGAATCAGAAGACAGTTTAGCAAGATGGCGAATGAAATTAGGGGGTGCGCTGGACTTTCAAGCTCAAGTGATTATTGATGTCATTCCTGAATTAAAATTGATTATGGGTGAACAGCCTGCTGTTGAAAGTCTCAATGTTAATGAAACTCAAGCCCGCTTTCACCAATTATTTAAGCAATTTGTATATGTCTTTTGCCAGCCCGAACACCCATTAGCGGTTTTTTTAGATGACTTACATTGGGCAGATTCAGCCAGTTTAGACTGGGTCAGCATGATTATGCACGACAGTGAGTATTTATTCCTGATTGGTGCGTATCGAGAAAATGAAGTCAGTCCCGCGCACCCACTGATGCTTTGTCTCAACGATATTGAACAACAAGGGTCTGTGGTTAAAAATATCAATTTAGATACGCTCAGCCTGCAAGATGTGAATTACTTTGTATCTGATTCTCTGAATGCCGCATTGGAAAAAACCTATTCTCTCGCCGCATTGGTAATGCAAAAAACCCAAGGTAATCCATTCTTTATGAATGAGTTTTTAAAATCCTTGTATAGTGAGAATTTACTTGATTTTGATTGGCAGTATTTTGAATGGCGATGGGATACCGATAAAATTGCTGAGTGCGAAATCACTGAAAATGTGGTCGCGATTTTAACCAAAAAACTCAAGCAATTACCCAGTGAGTTACAAGAGATTTTACAGCGAGCGGCTTGCATTGGTAATCAATTCCAACTTCAAACATTGGCGTTAGTGTGTGAAGATGAATTTGAACATTTATTATTGCAAATCAATTTGGCAATTCAAGAAGGGATTTTAATCCAAACCTTGCATAGCGATGATGTTAGCTTGTCTGAATATGCCTTTGTGCATGATCGTGTGCAACAAGCAGTTTACTTATTGATTGAGCCTGATTTTAAACAGATTACCCATTGGCAAGTGGGACAGTTATTACTTGAGAATATCAGTCCTGAACAACGTGAACAATATGTATTTACCATTGTTGACCAGTTAAATATTGGCATTGATCCTAAAGATTATTATCCCATGTTACCTTTGTTTGACATGGATATTTTTGCTAGTCAAGTGTATTTAGCAGAATTAAACTATAAAGCGGGTAAAAAAGCTAAAGATGCAACGGCTTATGTATCAGCATTTGATTATTTTTATATTGCAATTCAACTATTAACCCAAGAGCGGTGGCATTCACATTACGAGCTGGCTTTGAATATTTATGAGCAAGCCATTGATGCCGCTTATTTGAGTAATCATTTGGATGAAGTGGATGAGTTGTCACAGGTTGTATTTGAGCAAGCCCATCATTTATTAGATAAAATTAAAACTTATGAAATTAAAATTTTAGCGGATACTGCCCGTGATGACTCACTTGCTGCGATCAATCTTGGTTTAGACGTTTTAGCTGAATTAGGTGAAAAATTCCCTAAAAAGCCTAAATCATGGCATTTAACTAAAGATTATTTAACCACACGTTGGGCAGTGCGAGATAAAACCATTGAAAGCTTGGTCAATCGCCCGCCAATGACGGATAAAAATAAATTGGCTGCAATGCGAATCATGGCCAGAATTACCGTTGCTTCTTACTCTGCTAATCCTGAACTGATGCCACTACTTGCTATGCGTATGATGTTGTTATCAGTACGTTATGGTGTGACCCAAGAAGCCCCGATTGCTTATGTCACTTATGGCCAGTTTTTATGTGGTTCAATACAGGATATTGAAGATGGCTATCGTTTTGGACAGTTGGCTTTAGATTTGTTGAATAAATACCCGCATTTTAAAGCGCAAACTTTATTTTCATTTCATACATTTATCGCACACAGTAAAAAGCATTTAAAACAGACTCTTAAGCCCTTATCTCAGGCTTATCAAAATGGTTTGGAAACTGCCGACTTGGAGTTTGCTAGTCGCTCTATTTTTATTCATTGCAGCCATTCTCTTGCTTTAGGTTTAGAGCTGAATAATTTAGAGCAGGAAATGCGCTCATATGAAGATGTGGTTCGACAATTAGGCCAACATACTGTTTTACATAGAATTAAAATCTTCCGTCAAATGGTGTTAAACCTAATGGGGCAAAGCGACAAACTCTATACATTAGTGGGTAAAGCTTATAATGAAGAAGAGTCGCTATCTAACTTAATCAACGCCAATGATAGAAGTGCAGTGTGCTGGATTTATTTGCATAAAATGGTGTTGTGCTACTTATTTCGAGATTTAGCAGGTGCAGTACAAAATGCAGCTGAAGCAAAAGCTTACCTCGGTGGCATCAGTGCTATGTTGTATGAGCCAATTTTCTATTTTTATGATTCTTTGATTAAAGTAGCGATTGCAGAACGTGCTTCTAAATCAAAAAAAGCCCATTTATTATTGCAAGTTTGGCAGAACCAGCAAAAATTGAATAAATGGAAAAAACATGCACCAATGAACCATCTGCATAAATATTACTTAGTGGAAGCAGAACGACACCGTTTAAAAGGCCATGCTGCCAAGGCTATGACGTATTACAATGAAGCGATTCATTTAGCGCAAGACAATAATTATCCGCATGAAGTGGCTTTAGCCAATGAGTTGGCTGGTTTATTTTTTCTCGACCAAAGTCAGCAGAAAATTGCCCAAGTTTACTTACGTGAAGCACATTATATGTATCAAAAATGGGGTGTGACTGCAAAAGTGCAGGATTTAGAAGCGCAGTATTTACCATTGATTCATCAACCTACAGCACCACAACACAATAAATCAGACACTGTGAGTACCACAACGACTGTTCATGCAACCTTGCATTCAGGTGAAGGCTCTACTATTAATTTAGATTTAGACAGTGTGTTAAAAGCCTCTCAAGCGATTGCAGGTGAAATTGTACTGGATAGTTTGTTAGAAAATTTAATGAAAATCGTGGTTGAAAATGCGGGGGCAGAACGTGGCGTATTATTGCTGAATCAAGACGGGCAACTGGTTGTTGAAGCAGAAAATGAAATCCATAAAAATGCAGTCAAGGTTTTACAGTCTCAACCGTTGAATCAGGCAAAATTACCAAAGACCTTAATTAATTTTGTGGCGCGAATGAAAGAAAGTATTGTATTGCATAATGCATTGGAAGAAGGGCAATTCACCCGAGACGCTTATGTTATGCAGCACAAAAGTCAATCGATTTTATGCACTCCTCTACTGCACCAAGGTAAGTTGGTCGGTATTTTATATTTAGAAAATCAATTGATGGCGCATACCTTTACCCCACAACGTTTAGAGTTGTTAAATTTACTGTCCTCTCAAATTACGATTTCAATTGAGAATGCCCATTTATATACCAATATGAGCTTGCTTAATCAGGCTTATGAACGATTTGTGCCCCGTGAATTCCTCAGTTTGCTAGATAAACAAAGTGTGATGGATGTGGGTTTAGGCGATCAAGTTGAAAAAGAAATGAGTATTTTGTTTTCGGATATTCGTGATTTTACAACCATTTCAGAGCAAATGCCGCCGCAAGAAAATTTTGATTTTATCAATGCCTTTCTCAGTCGAATGGAACCGAATATTTTAGATTACAACGGTTTTATCGATAAATATATTGGTGATGCGATTATGGCACTGTTTCCAACCAATGCAGATGATGCGGTGCAAGCGGCAATTGATATGTTGATGACTTTGAATGAATATAATAAAACTCGAGGTCGCCCCGGTCGTCCCGTGATTCGGATTGGGGTTGGGATTCATACAGGTAAACTGATGCTGGGTACAGTCGGTGGTCGTAGTCGCATGGATGGGACGGTGATTTCTGATGCGGTGAATCTTGCCTCACGGATTGAAGGTTTAACCAAAATCTATGGCACGTCATTGCTGATTACGGAACATACTTATCAAAAACTCAGTGACCCTTCACAATATAAAATTCGTATGATTGATCGAGTGCGAGTCAAAGGGAAATCTGAAGCGGTTACGGTGTATGAAATATTTGATGCAGATGAATATCATGTGTTGCATCTCAAGCAAAAAACATTCAGTGCATTTGAGTTGGGCTTGAAGTTTTACCATGAGCAAGAACTCACACTGGCTTGCAATCACTTTGAGGAAGTATTAACCCAAAATCGTGATGACCATGTAGCTAAAGTGTATTTGGAACGCTGCCAGCTGGGTTTAATGAATGATACAGATATGAGCTCAACATAAAAGCACTGAGTTCCTGCTGAAATTCAAAACTTTTGTGCTAATTGAATAAATATAGTAAATTCTTTCTTAAATGTTATATTTTTAGGACTAGTAATCCTACTATGTTCTAAATATCAAGACTTTCCAAAAATGAGGTCAGTCCTAATATCTAAAACGGGATTGACTATAGCTAAAAGCTAATATTGAAGTAAAATTGTTGGATTTCAGCACCCCACAACATGGTTAACCAGCCAGCACCTGCGAGAAAAGGGCCAAATGGCATCGGTACATTTTTATCTCGTCCAGCAACTAAAATTAAACCAATCCCAACAACTGAACCGACTAATGATGATAGCAAGATAATGATAGGTAAAGCTTGCCAGCCAAGCCATGCACCTAATAAAGCGAGCAGTTTAAAATCACCATAACCCATGCCCTCTTTGCCAGTGACTAGTTTAAATAGCATAAAAACTGACCATAGAGACAAATAGCCAGCAATTGCACCGATGATACTATTTTCTAAACTGGTAAAGCCGAGAAAAAACAAATTAAATACGATACCTAGCCATAATAAAGGTAAGGTGATTTGGTCAGGCAATAGCTGATGGTCAAAGTCAATCATACTGGCTGCTAACAATGCCCATGTAAAAATCAGTGCAAATACCAACCCAATGCCATAACCCAATTGCCAACAGACAATTAAACCTAGCAGAGCAGTAAAAAACTCAACCAGAGGGTAACGAATGGAAATACCTGCTTTACAATTAGAGCAACGACCGCCTAAAAACAGATAGCTAATAATGGGGATATTTTCCCAAAACCGAATTTTATGCTGACAGTGAGGACAATGTGAGGAAGGCGTATTTAAATTAAAGACTTTGCCAGACTCAGCGGCACACTTTTCATCAGACAACGATAGGTATTCTTGGCACTGTTGTCTAAGCTCATTAAACATCATAATGGGCAGACGGTGAATCACCACATTAAGAAAACTACCCACAACCAGACCAATCAACCCTACCGTAAAATACAGCATCATAGGCTCATGTTCTAAAATAAAGAAAAACAGGCGAACAGTTGAACCTATTTCAGCTACAAAATCCATAAATTTATCCTAACAATATACTAAATCAAACGTTGCAAAGGTTTAAATAACTTCACCCATTTTGAAGATTGGTAAATACATCGCTAATACTAAACCACCAATCACAACACCTAAGAATGCCATAATCATAGGTTCCATCATTGCACTGATTTTTTCCACCATTTCGTCAACTTCTTCTTCATAGTAATCAGCTACTTTAGCGAGCATTTTATCAATAGCACCAGATTCTTCACCAATTTGCACCATTTGTACAACCATGTTTGGCCATACATTGCCACAATCACGCATACTATCTGCTAATGCTGTACCTGTAGAAATGTCGCCTTTCATTTTCATTACTGCATCATAATACACAATATTGCCTGTTGCGCCTGCAACCGAATCCATCGCTTCTACCATTGGTGTACCCGCTGCAAACATGGTGGACATGGTACGTGCAAAACGTGCAATAGAAGATAAGCGAATTAATTCACCAAACACAGGTAATTTAAGTGATAGGCGTTGCATCGCTTCATTGAATTTTTTCGATCGTTTATTCGCTTGCTGATAAGCTGTTTTAATCGCAAAAATGACAACCAAGACATGCAACCAATATAGTTTTAATTGATCAGATAAATACACAACCATTGCGGTTAATGCTGGTAAATCAGCACCAAAACCAGAGAATAAATCAGCAAATACAGGCACAACGAAAATTAACAAAATCGCACTTACACCAGATGCAACCACAAGAATAGAAACAGGATAACTCAATGCACCTTTAATTTTTTTCTTAATCGCTTCTGATTTTTCTTTATACGTTGCCACTTTGTTTAAGAGTGATTCTAAAATACCTGCTTGCTCACCTGCTTCGACTAGATTACAGAATAAGGTATCAAATTGATCGGGGTATTTACGCAACGCATCTGCTAAAGTACCGCCTGCTTCAATATCTGCCTTTAAAGCCATAATCAATTTTTGCATGGTGGGATTTTCATGACCTTGACCCACAATATCAAATGATTGCAGCAAAGGTACACCTGACTCCATCATAGTTGTGAGCTGACGGGCAAATAAAGCAATATCTGAAGCAGTAATAGGTTTACCGCCACCTCCGCCAAATAAGGCTTTTGGTTTCTTTTTAACCTTCGTTACAATAATCCCTTCACGGCGTAACATTGCCTTGACGATGGTATCGCTTTTTCCTGAGCGTTCGCCCTTTACTTTCTTTCCTGTTTTATCTTTGCCTTCCCAGACAAACATAACGGATGTATCTTTTTTGTCAGCCATAATGGATTAGTCCTTACTTACAACACGGTTTACTTCCTCAAGTGAGGTCACACCTTCAGCTGCTTTCTTTAAGCCTGATTGACGTAAATCTGGAATACCTTCTTCTGCTGCTTGGTCAGCCAAGTCTACGGCATTTCGGCCTTCCATGATTAAACGTTTCATTGCATCTGAAATAGGCATGACCTGATAAATACCCACACGACCTTTATAACCAAGACCGTTACACTTTTCACAACCTCCAGGGCGTGCTGCGTATAATTTAAAGTCTGGGTCTTTGATCTGTTCTGTAGTAAAGCCTTCTTTTTTTAATGTTGTTTCAGGTATTTTTTGTTCTTCTTTACAATGTGGACATAAGCGACGTGCTAAACGTTGTGCCATAATCAGGTTAACTGAAGACGCAATGGCAAACGGTGGTAACCCCATGTCAATCATACGAGTTAAAGTTTGTGGCGCATCATTAGTATGCAAGGTTGACATTACCATGTGACCCGTACTCGCGGCTTTAATTGCAATCCCACCTGTTTCAATATCACGAATCTCACCAACCAGAATAATATCAGGATCCTGCCGTAAGAACGCCTTCAAAGCTTTGGCGAAGCTCATGCCTGTTCTTTCATCGACTTGCACCTGATTTACTCCCGGTAAGTTAATTTCCACGGGGTCTTCTGCGGTTGAAATATTTACGCCTTCTTTATTTAGAATGTTAATTCCTGTATACAGTGAAACTGTTTTACCACTACCCGTAGGCCCTGTAACCAGCACCATACCGTAAGGATTAGCCAACGCTTCTAAGTACAGTCTCTTCTGATCTTCTTCATAACCTAATTTATCAATATCTAAGTTAGCCGCGGAAGAATCCAAAATCCGCATTACGACTTTTTCACCCCATAAGGTCGGCATGGTACTGACACGGAAGTCGATGGATTTATTGGCAGAGAGTTTTAACTTAATACGACCATCTTGCGGAACACGACGTTCTGATACGTCTAAGCGTGACATCACCTTAACACGCGCTGAGATTTTGCGTTGCAAACTGATTGGCGGATTGGCAACGACTCGTAAAATACCATCCACGCGAAAGCGCACTCGATAAAACTTTTCATATGGTTCAAAATGTAAATCTGACGCACCCATTTTAATCGCATCGAGTAACATTTTATTCACGAATTTAACAATTGGTGCATCTTCAACGGCCTCTTTATCATCTTCCTCTTTTTTATCGTCTTCTTCTTCCTCTAACTCAATATCGCCAAGGCCTTCTTCCAAATCCTTCATCGTATCATCGAATAATTCTAATGACCGTTCAATGACTTTTGTTAATTTATCATCTTCAACGATCACTGCTTCAGTATTCATCTTAGTGTGAAACCGAATGTCATCTAATGCACCTAAATTGGTTGGATCTGACATTGCCACAAACATACGATTACCCCGTTTAAAAATAGGCAATGCTGCATGTTGCTTAAGTAATCTTTCATCGATACTTTTAATAATGTCTGGATTCAATTCAATACTGTCAATGTCGACCAAAGGTGCACCAAACTCTTCAGCTGCAGCTCGGGCAACTTCACGGCTCGATACAAGGTCATTTTTGACAACGTAGGATACAAAAGGCGTACGTTCTGCTAGAGCCTTTTCGAATGCGGCCTCAGCATCTTCTTCATTGAGTAACTTCTCATTGACTAATTTACGCGCCAATCCTGTTAAAATAATTTTTGATTTGGAAACTGCCATACGCGCTCTACCCGAATGCTTTAAAGTAATTAGGCCTAACTATAGTGTATTTTTTGTGAAACTGCATATTGATTTAGGTGATGTCTGCATGATTGTCACTCTTATGCAAGATTCATTACCGTTTTCAGAATGGTTTTTATGGTTATAACATATTTATAATGACGAAAAAAATGCTATAACCACATTAACTTAAACTTGTTTTAGAAAATTTTGCAATAAGTCATGTCCGTGCTGGGTTAAAATGGACTCTGGGTGGAATTGTACACCTTGTATTGCGAAGCTTTGATGACGCATCCCCATAATTTCATCAATTTGCCCGTCTTCTGTTTGTGTCCATGCTGTTACCTCTAAGTCAGCAGGTAAGCTGTCATGAGCAACAACCAAAGAGTGATAGCGTGTCGCAATAAATGGATTAGCTAAGCCTTTAAAAATACCCTGATTATTATGATAAATAGGTGAAGTTTTGCCATGCATAATTTGCTTAGCATGAACCACATCCCCATCAAATGCCTGACCAATACTTTGGTGGCCTAAACACACCCCTAAAATTGGAATTTTACCCGCAAACTGTTGAATTGCCTCGATAGAAATACCCGCTTGAGAAGGTGTGCAAGGGCCGGGGGACACAACAATAAAATCAGGTGCTAACTCATGAATCTCATCAATATTAATTTGATCGTTGCGTACTACTTTAACCTCAGCATCTAGCTCACCAAAGTATTGGACTAGGTTATAAGTAAATGAATCGTAATTGTCTATCATTAACAACATAGTGCTATCCTTAGCTCATTTTAGGGTCAGATATAGCATAAAAATACATGTTAAAAAACCTTTAGGATTAGAAGTAAATTCACTATTAAACATGGTATTCAAGCAAGTTTATAGTATTTATGCTGGAAAATAAGGTTTATTCGATTGCCATAAAATCATAGACCTAAATTTATTTTGGCAATAGTGATAAGTCGCTGCCTATCAAACAAGTCACCTCGTGTAATTAAGCGAATATCATCATAAAGTAACTTTAATTCAGGCTTTTCTATTAAGTTTTCATTAGTGAAAATGGATTCCCTATAACCATCAGGCACAGCTCTTTGAAAATGACCAGCACGCCAATGATGTATATTTTTTATTGGTAATCGTGACAATAGAGGGTCTGATAAAGCACAGGTATCAAGGATATAGACATCCAATTTGTTAGTCATACTATATTCACCCAAACCTCCACATACTTGGAGAATGCTGTTAAGGTGTACATAGGTGTCTTCATAGTTATTTATTTTTTGCTCAAAATGTCCTTCTTTTGCAGTTAAGAACCCATATCCTTTGAGGTGATAAAATTTTCTTTCATCTGCAATACCTGTATTTTTCCTAATGAATGAATTAGGGTCAACCTCACTATGATAGATTTCACCTCTTAATATGCTGCTACCATTTATTTGAATAGAGGAAAAACCAACTACTATAGAAATGCTAAGAACAACCAAAAAAATATGATTATTTTGAAATTTGATGAGGGATAAAATGATTAATGCTGTAAAAAACGGCACGGCAAAAAAGCGACCAGACATGAAGTCGCCACCAATTTTCAAAATATATAATAAATATAAAATAATACCAAGGGAAAGTAATATTTGTACTGTATGTTTACGTGCAAAACTTAAAGCCAATGCAGCAAAAATAACAATAAGTGTAATAGGATCATATTGTATAGAATCTAAAAAATAGGATAGACCTTGATAATATAGTTCTGATTGTTGAATACCTGTTCCAAGTTTGGCATATGCCGTGTTTGGCAATGGAAAACCGTAGTAAAATATTGAAAAGATTTCCCATGCTAATAACAAGATCAAACCTAAAGCATATTGAAAAAGCAGCTTTATAATAGATTGGTTTACAATGAAGCTTTTAAAAGTTGCATATATTAACAGAGGTAAACCGATTAAGATAATATCTGGTCTATTTAAAAATAGCAGAGAGAATACAAAAACAAGCAATGTTAAGCCTTTGCGGTATTCATCATTTTGCAATTTTACAAAACACATAAAATAAACAGATATTAATAAAAATGACATCGGATTCTCTAGCCCTGATGTCGAAAAATCAATAAATGCGCTTGAAAATAATAAAAGAACAAATACCCACAAAGTACTAGTAAAGTGAATGGCAATACGATTTGCTAGAAGGTAAACAGCTAACATAGACGTTGTAATCGAAACGAGAAATGTCGTGTAATAAATATTTCCAATAAAATAATAGAAAAAAGACAATACAAAAAACCACAAGGTATGTGTATAAGCTTGCACTCGCTCACCCAAGTTAAAAACCAAGCCATATCCACTTGTAAAGTTAATTACTGTTTTAAATGTAATTAATGCATCATCACTCAACCATGCGGTTCTAATCAAGATTACTGTAAAAATAGCAAATAAAAACAAAAGCACAATGGTTTTATTTTTACTTGGACTATTAACCATACGCATCATATTAAGTTTCAACTTTATTTCTGCAAATCATTGGCAGCCATTGCAACCGCCCTAAATACCGCACGACCTTTATTCATGGTTTCTTGCCATTCGTTTTCTGGTACTGAATCTGCCACTACACCTGCACCTACCTGCAAATGTAAGGTTTGATCTTTAATCACTGCGGTTCGAATCGCAATTGCGGTATCCATTTCACCATGCCATGCGATATAGCCAACAGCACCACCATAAACACCGCGCTTTACAGGTTCAAATTCATCAATAATTTCCATTGCACGAATCTTGGGCGCGCCGCTTAATGTGCCTGCAGGGAATGTGGCTTTTAATACATCAATTGCATTTAAATCGGGTTTTAGCTGTCCCGTGACATTAGACACAATGTGCATTACATGCGAATAGCGTTCGATAATCATCTTATCTGTCAGCTTCACACTACCAATTTCAGCCACGCGACCCACATCATTACGACCTAAATCGATTAACATTAAGTGTTCTGCTAACTCTTTTGGGTCAGCCAGTAAGTCTTGTTCTAACTCAATATCTTCTGCTTTAGTTTTGCCACGTGGACGAGTGCCCGCAATTGGACGCACAGTCACTTCGTTATCTTGGAAACGAACTAAAATTTCAGGAGATGAGCCAACAATATGGAAATCATCTAAATCAAGATAAAACAAATAAGGTGACGGATTGAGATAACGTAATGCACGATAGATATTCAGTGGTGGAATCGCACAAGGTAATGACATCCGCTGTGATAATACCGCTTGCATGATGTCGCCTTCCAAGATGTAATGCTTGGTTTTATCTACCGCTTGCTTAAAGGCTTCATATCCGAAACCAGTTTTGAAATCTGATTCGTCAATATTATAAGCGGTCGTTTTTTCTTGTTGAGGTAATGGTTGTTTCAGCTGTTCGACTAATTGATCTAAGCGAGATTCTGCCTGTTGTAAAGCATTTTCATGTTCAGGATTAGCATGAACAACAAGAAAGATTTCACCTTTCAAGTTATCAAAAACCAACACTTCATCTGACACCATCAACAAAATATCAGGATTACCCAATGGGTCGTTTTTGGGCTGGGTTTTAGCTAAACGCGGTTCGACATAGCGCACAGTGTCATAGCCAAAGTAACCAACCAAACCACCTGTAAATGGCGGGGTTTCAAAATATTCTTCTGGCACTTGATAACGTTGTTGAAAGCTTTTAATCCATTCTAAAGGATCATCAGCTTGAATCGTTTCCACAATCTGACCTTGTTCAACGATTTGAATTTCGTGCCCATAGATTTTAACAATGGTTTTTGCTGGTAGGCCGATGATTGAATAGCGTCCCCACTTTTCACCACCTTGTACGGACTCAAATAGATAAGAATATGCACCGTTAGCCAGTTTAAGGTAGGCACTGAGCGGCGTATCTAAATCAGCAAGTACTTCTCGCAAAACAGGGATGCGATTGTAGCCTTGCTGCACAAGTTGGGAATATTTTTCTGGAGTCATGTTGGCAACTAACAATAAACAACGAATAAACAATACAGCATTTTAGCATAGCGTAGTGTATACCGTACGTCCAATTCATTTTTTAATTATTGTTGCATGGAGAAGTGCATTTCTAAAAAGAGGGGCGATTAAGCTAAGGCTGTAAATATTGCTTAATCACCTTATTAATCATTGAACTACTGCAAAATACAGAATATTAATAAATTTCTCGAGGAGATAAATACCAATCAATTTGATCTGCAGGCGGTGTTACTTCGAGTTCTATTTCTTCAATACAACTGTCGTCTAAAGGATTATTGTCCACATTGCGCATCACATCAAAATAAGGGGTATAACCACTGGAAATACTTTCTTCAGGGAATTCAGCGGTTGCTTCCGCATTCCATACCATTTGTCGCTCACCACAATATTGGATAGCTGGAGTATAGACACGCATTTTGGTGACACAGCCTGTTAATGTAGGTAATGTTGCACGGAATTTAAGCTCTGCATACATATTATCAGGTAATTCACCACCTAGCCAATGAATTGCATAAATATCGTTAGTACGTATGCCATGGCTATAAAATTCACTGACATCACCGCGTAAACCACGCACTACTGCCCAATTATTATCAATTGCGACTTTGATACCCATGATCGCATTTGCACCATATTGATTGCCGTTACGATCCTTTGTGATTGCTTGTTCTGCAGGTAAGGCCACCATTGAAGGCAATACAACGCCAACATGGTTTGTTGTATAACGCTCACCATTTGCACCTTTGCAACCATGAGGCACAGTTATTGACAAGTAAGCCGTACTGCCTTCTGCATAACGTCGTCCGTCATAATTGTCATTAATATCTTTGGGTTTGTATCCAGCATGGCCAAACACGGTTAAGCTACAACTCAGCAAGCCTGCTGCTACCAAAGCTTTGTGATACATCTGCATATATTTCTCCCCGTCAGAAAATAAAAAATGACTGTCATGGCAAAATATATACCTTTATCAAAATATTTTATAAATTATTAATTTAGCTAATATATTTATTTCTCAACAAGATAGTTATGCAATAGATGCTGTGTGATTTGACCCAGCAAACTCAATGATTTCACTTATAAATAGCAGACCTCTCGATCTGCCTTATATTTGTAATTTCTTAATTAAGCTTTAGAAACTATCACCCGGAATTCGCACAGTACCTTCCATTAATACCCGTGCGCTACGGCTCATAATCGCTTTATCCACTGCCCATTCACCGTCTTGTTGGCTGGCTTCTGCGCCGACACGTAATGTGCCTGATGGATGTCCGAAACGAACGGCATTACGCTCACCACCACCTGCTGCAAGATTAACCAACGTTCCAGGAATCGCCGCCGCTGTACCGATCGCCACTGCTGCCGTACCCATCATCGCATGGTGTAATTTGCCCATAGATAATGCCCGCACGTTAATATCGATGTCGTCTTTGGTGATTTGTTTACCGCTGGAAGCTGTGTAGTCAGTTGGTGGGGCAACAAATGCAACTTTCGGTGTATGTTGGCGGTTGGCTGCCTCAGATACATCGCTGATTAAGCCCATGCGTAATGCACCGTATGCACGAATGGTTTCAAAGCGTTCTAATGCCGCAGGATCGCCGTTGATGGCTTCTTGTAATTCTGTGCCTGTGTAGCCGATTTCATCTGCATTTAAAAATACAGTTGGAATACCCGCGCTAATCATGGTCGCTTTAAATGTGCCAATTCCGGGAACTTCTAAGTCATCGACTAAGTTGCCTGTTGGGAACATTGCACCGTCGCCGTCAGATGGGTCTAAGAATTCAACTTGGACTTCTGCTGCTGGGAAAGTTACGCCGTCTAATTCAAAATCACCTGTTTCTTGTACTTCACCGTTGGTGATAGGGACATGGGCGATAATGGTTTTTTTGATATTGACTTGCCAAATCCGCACAACCGCAATGCCGTTTTCAGGAATACGCTCTGCATCCACTAAGCCGCTAGAAATCGCAAATGAACCTACTGCCGCTGTTAAGTTGCCGCAATTACCGCTCCAGTCTACGAATGCTTTATCGATTGCTACTTGTCCGAATAAGTAATCTACGTCGTGGTCAGCTTTGTCGCTTTTGCCAAGAATCACGGTTTTGCTGGTGCTGGAGGTTGCGCCGCCCATGCCGTCTGTGTGTTTGCCGTAAGGATCAGGGCTGCCAATAACTCGTAGTAATAAGTTATCACGGGCTTCACCTGCAACTTGTGCTGATTCAGGTAAGTCGGTTAAGTTGAAAAATACGCCTTTGCTTGTGCCACCACGCATGTAAGTGGCTGGGATTTTAATTTGAGGTACGTGAGGCATGTTTGTGGTTTCCTTTACAAGAAATAATTTTTTTGAACGTAATGAAATCAATATGGTTTTTATAATTGAACTGGTTATAACTTATTTGTTATTTTGTTTTTTAAATTCTTCAATTGTTTTTGTTATATAGATTAAAAATCCAGTTGACGCTAAGGTAATTGCAATATGACCAAAGAGAAGCTCAGGAGCTACGATGAAATATTGATAACCTACGACATAAATACCCAAAGTAAATACAACAAAAATTAAGCTTCTTATTAATTTTGTTTTGATATAAAAATCGTCATCCTTATTCAGTGAAATAAACAAAGAAGACAAAGCCATTAAATACAAAAATGGGATAAGAAGCGTCACTTTAGTTAAATCATTTTCATCTAATTCGAATGACAATGAATATAGAAGAATGGTTGAAACTGGCACTACAAAAAACATTAAGCAATCTAAAATAAATAATAGCTTCTTCATTTTGTTATCTTAATAAATTAGCTGGTTACGATTCCTTTTATCATTTTTCTTTTTGAAATCTTCAATTTTTCTAGCAATATAACCCAAAAGACCACCTGACAATAAAATAGCGAGATGAGAATTTTCAGAAATACCATGTGATACTACCCCATGACTTCCGCCCATGAAAAATGCCCCAAAACCTAACAAAATCATCAAAAATGATAAACTTAAAATGAGCTTCATTTTTATATAAAAATCATGGCTATTATTTAGAGAATTCACCAATCCAACAATAGCGAATAAGCATATAAGGGGGACTGCAACAACTATTTTAGGCATATCCGTTTTAGGCAATGCAAAAAATAATAGAGAGATAAAAATGATTGATATTGGCATCACAAAAAATAGTAAACAATCTAAGATAAATAATAGCTTTTTCATCATATCACCTTACCTTTTACTTTTTCTAAAATGACTTGTTCCTTATTTCTACTCGTTGGTATTACACTTTATTTACTATTTGAAACTATTAGAGGGCAACCTAAATGCAGCTCTTTATGTTCAAAAACATTATCATGGATAAGTATTTTTAGTGTTTGGCTATCCTTAATGCTTTTTTGGGGAATATGCTTTTAATTGAAATACTTTATTTCATTTTTTCTCGTTCCTACGCTCTACGTTGGAATGCCTATCTTATCGCTCTAGTGGCAATATAAAATATCTGAATATACTAACTACGCCGCAGGAACGACGTAATATATATTCCAACACAGAGCATGGGAACAAGAAAAATTTTATAACTTACTGATTACCCGCCAAGAAATCTTGTGCAAAGCGTTGTAATACACCACCTGCTTGATACACTAACACTTCTTCCGCAGTATCTAAACGACAAGTCACCGTCACTTCGACTTTTTCGCCATTGTTACGATTAATCACAACCGTTAAATCTGTGCGTGGTTTCACTTCACCAATCACGTCAAATGTTTCTGTACCGTCGATGCCATAAGTTTCACGGGTTTCACCTTCTTTGAACTGTAAAGGCAACACACCCATACCGACCAAGTTTGTACGGTGAATACGCTCAAAACCTTCCGCAACAATCGCTTCAACACCTGCTAAACGAACACCTTTCGCCGCCCAGTCACGCGAAGAACCTTGACCATAATCCGCACCCGCCACGATAATTAATGGCTGTTTGCGATCCATATAAGTCTCAATTGCTTCCCACATCCGCACTTCTTGACCTTCTGGCTCGATACGCGCTAATGAACCCTGTTTAATCTCGCCATTTTCATCACGGCACATTTCGTTTAATAATTTAGGATTCGCAAACGTCGCACGCTGCGCAGTTAAATGGTCGCCACGGTGGGTTGCATAAGAGTTGAAATCTTCTTCAGGCAAGCCCATTTTCGCTAAATATTCACCTGCCGCACTGCTGGCAAGAATCGCGTTTGAAGGAGATAAATGGTCAGTCGTAATGTTATCGCCTAACACTGCTAATGGACGCATTCCTTTCAAAGTACGTTCACCCGCTAATGCACCTTCCCAATATGGCGGACGACGGATATAAGTTGACATTTCGCGCCAATCGTATAATGGGCTTTCTGCTTCTTCCACCGCGCCTAAATCAAACATTGGGTTGTAGATTTGTTGGAATTGCTCTGGTTTCACACTTGTGCTGACAATTGCGTCGATTTCTTCATCAGAAGGCCAAATGTCTTTCAAGAGAATGTCATTGCCGTTTGCATCTTTACCCAATACGTCTTTTTCAATATCAAAACGGACTGTACCCGCAATCGCATACGCTACCACCAATGGAGGAGAAGCCAAGAACGCTTGTTTTGCATAAGGATGAATACGACCGTCAAAGTTACGGTTACCAGACAATACCGCTGTTGAATATAAGTCGCGATCAATGATTTCTTGTTGGATTTTCGGATCAAGCGCACCACTCATACCGTTACAGGTTGTACATGCAAACGCCACGATACCGAAACCTAATTTTTCTAATTCAGGTAATAAGTTAGATTCTTTTAAATAGAGTTCCGCGACTTTAGAGCCCGGTGCAAAAGATGATTTCACCCAAGGTTTACGGATTAAGCCTAATTCATTGGCTTTCTTGGCTAATAAGCCTGCTGCTACAACGTTACGTGGGTTTGACGTGTTGGTGCAAGAGGTAATCGCTGCAATAATCACCGCGCCATCTGGCATTTTGCCTTCTGCTTCTTCTGCTTGGGCTTTGTCTAAATCAACCGCAATACCACGTTCTGCTAAATCACTAGTCGGTAAACGACGGTGTGGATTTGAAGGGCCTGCCATGTTGCGCACAACAGTTGATAAATCAAATGTTAATTTACGTTCGTATTCTGCGTTTGCTAAGTCATCCGCCCATAAACCAGTGGTTTTCGCATAGTTTTCGACTAATGCCACTTGTTCTGCGTCACGACCTGTTAATTTTAAGTATTCAATAGTTTGCTCATCGATGTAGAACATACCCGCAGATGCGCCGAATTCTGGTGTCATGTTGGAAATCGTTGCACGGTCACCAATAGTTAAGTCTTTCGCGCCTTCACCAAAGAATTCTAAGTAAGAAGATACAACACGTTCTTTACGCAAGAATTCTGTGATTGCTAATACGATGTCAGTTGCAGTGATACCGGGTTGACGTTTGCCGATTAATTCCACACCAATAATGTCTGGAAGACGCATCATAGATGGGCGACCTAACATTACCGTTTCCGCTTCTAAACCACCGACACCAATCGCAATCACACCCAACGCATCAACGTGAGGGGTATGGCTGTCTGT
>JAOXRS010000215.1 GCA_025800385.1 Candidatus Albibeggiatoa sp. nov. NOAA | reverse complement strand
GTAGTATGACGTCAATGGCGCATTAGTGTGATGTCAATTTGTTCACTGACCAACAATGAATTATGTCATGCATAGCATCGCTAAACTTATGTGCTCATTGCAGCGACACCTCCCTTTCCGGTTTGGTAGCCCAACCTCGATCGTATTGCCGGTTTTCACTGTCACACAATCAAAAAATAAATCTGAAACCTTTGAACTATAAAATCTACGAATTTCAAATATGATAGAAGATTAAATAATAAACAATTTCTCCAAGTCTCAGGTCTGTGCAGTGCTCCGTTCGCAGGTTATTTGCCAAAATGTTCCACTCAAATTTGTAAGGCTCAGTATGGAGACGCCATACTTGTGCTCCTCCGAGGGGCACAAATATGGCGGCTGTATATCACATAAAACATCTGGAACTCAATTATGCTACCACAGCGGCTACTCTTCGCTCGTGATCTAGTGTACTTTAACATTAACACCACGTCTTATGCCTGAAATGTTCAAACTGCTAAAAATCGAAAGAAGATGCCTCATTTTCAAACAAAACAGTTTGTCACGGCGCTCAGCTTGATGTCACACGGTGGCGGAGAACTAGAATGTTCAAAATGCTTAACGAACGACATGATCGATATGAAGATTTGTCAAGAGATAAATTTTAAGTTCTCTTTCACATGGTGGCAAAAAAAATTTGGCAGGCCCTGCAAAATTTGATTTTAGAATTTTATGGCTTCACATGAAAACTAGCAAGAGGGTGCGTTCCTTTGGGATGACCGGATCCAAGATCACTCGGGTCATGGTGCATAAAAGGAACCGCTAAATCCTTGGCTAGAGTGGATTCGGCGGTTCCTTTGATGCACCATGTTCCGAGTGATCTTGGATCCGGATCATCCCAAAGGAATGCACCATAATTTAAATAAACGATTAAGTTAAATGAGACTGTGATTCTTTACATTTGGAAAGTATTATAGGAAAAAGCTGAATTTAAGCCACCTGTATCTCTAAGTCACTGTAAATTACAACAATAACACCACAGGAGTAATAGCAGTTTCTTTGTAGCAATAAGTTACGTGCCTAATCTCTTTAAATGCGATAATGATGGCATTTGCAATAACAATAGTCTATTTTATTTTATTTTTCCGTTTTTATCGCACCCAATTCAGTTTTGTGGAATAACCAGACAACCAATTGTCTTTGATAATTTTCTTGCGTTATTCGAGC
>JAOXRS010000213.1 GCA_025800385.1 Candidatus Albibeggiatoa sp. nov. NOAA | reverse complement strand
CTAAATTTTGGTAATCGCATTTGTCTATGCCTTGGAAAAAATGATTTTTTCATAACAAGAATTTTAAATTGTTTTATGAATCATTGTGCTTAATATTATTAATCAATGCAATGAGCTACATGTACATTAGTCCTGTCCACCTCAGTGGATCTCTAAATTACAACACACATAAAGTGAGGCAGCGTGTGGGATGCAAGAAAGCCTTTATTAATAATTAAACAACAATATGTTACTTACACTAATAATACAAAAAATATATATTCTAATAAACATACCATATTGAAAATTACTCTGGCACAATAAATAAGAGCAAAAAACCCTACACGGCACAAAAGTTTCCCAACACACTAAGATCAGACAGAAACAACAAAGGCGGTTGTCCATAAACAATACACAGATATTAACCCTAGGGGGAGGAGGGAAGGGAAATAAAAGCAAAGCTAACCTGCCAATGTTGCTTGTGCTGAGACTAGCATGAAACAATGCGACCTACCTTATCGCGCAGTCGAATGTAGTTCCACGAAAAGTATAAACCCTAAGTTTAGTAAAATTACGGCCCAGTAAAATAACTTGCCATTCAGTGAGCAAACATCACGTGATGTTGTGAAATAAGCCTAGATCATGCAACTGAACTCCTGTCCAAAATTTACACTCGTGCTGTACAAGTCCTGCACGCCACATCTGGCCCTCGGTTCATAATTTAGAACAGCATCAGTCTGTCTAACTGATACATACCGTTAATCAACGAACATGCAACCAACCTAAAATCTGTTCATCTAAATTCAGTGTTACAACCAATTAGGTGTGATCAAAGTGATGCATGCATGTGTCTGTTCGGTATTATATATACATCATCTTGAATAAATTATATCTTGTTTATTTATCACAACAGGCTTTGGTGTTTTTTGTTACCTTTCAGTCCTTTGAAGAAGCAGTCCTTAAATATCAGCGTGTATTAAAGCCTAAACTCGGCTACAGTTACAGTTTCTGGTGTCATTTCTGCTTGTGCTGAGTGATGAATGATCTCGAGTTTCCCGATTTATCACTGTAGAAAACGGCGAGTGGGGCTTTAAAGACGGTAACACACTGCTTCTGCCAGAAGGCATCTTCAAGGAATAACCGTAAGGTACAGTTGCAACTCCGCTGTGTGATAAAAGGTGTACTTTGCTATTCCGTGGCTCACTATTGACTTTTTAGTCCGCCATTTTGAATTTTTATGGCAGATACTGCTGACCGGTCGTTACCAGAACCCCGTTCCCGGTTCCCCGTTCCCCGTTCCCCGTTCCCCGTTCCCCGTTCCCCGTTCCCCGTTCCCCGTTCCCCGTTCCCCGTTCCCCGTTCCCCGTTTCTCGTTCCCGCTTTTAGTAACATCCGTCCCTGCAGTCACGCGAAGTGAACTAATTCAGCCTCTACCTGCCTTCGTTCTGGGTGATAAATGAATGTTTCAGTTGACCAAATAAAAGGCAAATATGAACATTTCTCATAAAAGGTTTAAAAGAAACCCCTCCGACCAGTTTCAAGAAATCCATTGCGTTGGGTCACACATTGAAATGAAAACACAAACGG
>JAOXRS010000198.1 GCA_025800385.1 Candidatus Albibeggiatoa sp. nov. NOAA | reverse complement strand
GAAAAGAGTGCCCCAGATTGGCAATAGAGTCCGCTCTCTCATACATGTAAGTGACCACCATCGGTGCACGAGAAAGTGCTTGTCTGCAAGCGGTGGTCAATTCCCTACGGTGACCCTCTGTGCATGTGTATAAGTAAAGGCTGTGTTTAAGATAATTTTAACTCATTTTAACTGTCAGGGCTACAAACAGCAGAACCCCCACAACAGCAACTTAATACATATAGCTACATAAGGAAAGTAGAGGAAGTCTTGAATTCTTAGAATAGCTACTCCTGTCGCTGTAAAATCCTAATTGATTGGCCATCTTTCCTACGGTTGCCAGTCACAACAGCTGGTTTGAGCAGCTAACAAACAGAGTCAAATGTGTATCAATCACAGCAAGAGTGATATACAACATATAACACAATTTCACACCTGATGCTAATAGGCTCTTTGCAGGACAGGGTCATGTGACCATGTTAATCTTAAAAATACATTTTAGTACAAACTGGTTTCGAGAAATGAAAAGAGCATGATTATTAGTAAGAATGCCAATTTTGAGACTGCTGTTGCTTAAGCGCGAGATGTTATGAAGGTTTGAAAGTTTGAAAATGTTAAAGGATTTGTATGGCTGGGTGGCAAGCCATGTAACCC
>JAOXRS010000192.1 GCA_025800385.1 Candidatus Albibeggiatoa sp. nov. NOAA | reverse complement strand
AACACCATTAGTCTCTATTTACCTATTGCATGATGTACAACAACAGTACACGCCACAACCCACTAATTCCTTTCACCTTAGAGTCCCCATTATGCTTACATACCTTCAAACAATCATCTTTCTATGGCCGTTTAAAAAATCAATTCATGCACTTCCAAATCTCTGCAGTACAAAATGAAAGACAAAATAAAGCAAGTAGCTAAAGTTAAGCTCTCAATGTTCAATAATTATTAATAGCTGTGGCAATATGCCTGGCAGCTGGACATCCTCTCAAATACAGTAAATGCCCCGCAGAATTTCAACCGAAAGTGTCAATTAAACCTCTAAACATATTATTCGATATTTGGCTGAAAATGTCAAGCAATACCAAAATTTGTTCGCACAATAACTTCACCTTAACTGGCTTAACACTTTTAAGTATTCCAATGCACAGTAAAAATGCAACAAAGTCAATCACAAGCCAAAATATATCGGTGTTCTCCACCACAGGTCGCCTCCACCATCGCCACCATCTTGAATTTCACATAGTTACCATGCCAACACTTTGAGCCCGGATCCATTGTCAGTGGAGAAATGAAAACGAAGTCTTGTGCCGCATACATGACAACTTTTTGCAACAAACAAAACATAGTGAACGAACTTTGCATCAACATACAACATTCGTTTACCTGTCAAAGACATGGATAGAATCTATTTATGGGGAATTAATTTCCACACTGTCAATACCAGAGAACTTGCATAACAGTAGATATCGAAAAGGACCACAGTAAAGGATAAAATTGTTCATCTGCTGAGGTGAGTAAAGTTACAATATTTTGCTGTCATTATGTCCATCATTCTTTGTTTGGCAATCATCAGTGATAATATGTTTTGCAAACCTCATTCCAAATGTCCTTACAGTATGTCGTTTAATAAGGCAATTCCTTAAGAATGGTACTGATCAGGAGCACTATGTTAGATATATATACCTAATTCAATAAAAGTTGCTTTGGCAATTGGTCATTGGCAATTGGGCTTTGGGCATTTGGGCATACGAAAACAATGAAATGCTCCGCTTGAGTGACCGCCAAACAATAGTTTCCCAATGCCCAATTGCCAATGCCCAAAGCAACCTTTTTTGAATTAGGT
>JAOXRS010000176.1 GCA_025800385.1 Candidatus Albibeggiatoa sp. nov. NOAA | reverse complement strand
ATAACACTGCATAATACTGGCAGATGATTCACTTGACAAGGGGTCTTTGATCCATAACTTAACCAGCATTTTGACTATAAACAACAACTTATATGCAACTTATGATGCAATTTAATCGCATTTAATTAAGTTCGAGTCAATTTCAAAACACATTTGTCAACAGAGTTGATTCCTTTAAGCTGCTAAATTTAAGGCTACCCAGCAGTACTCCAATATTTAAGTCACTTACCTGGCATTTACTTTCAGTTGCTGTCCATGGACCACGGTTTATGATCAGTTCTTGGATGACAAACGGAATCCGGTTTCAAGCCTTTCCCGAGTCTGTACTTATTATGTTCGGCAGATTATGCTCTTGACGGCAATCAAATCACTTGACACCGCATTCACTGCTGTCAAGGAATGTTTGCTACCAAACTTTCTCCTCAATCGTGGAAAGTGTATGCTGACTGTCAAATCACTAGTGTCTTCTAGCTTGGGCTGCTTGTGTACTCGCCTGCGCCGGAATATTTTTCTCCAGTTGGCTGTCATAAGATGGCTTTTTGTTCTCAAATCAAAGAACAGAAAACCCTATCCTGTTTACCTTTAGCGAGCGAAATGTATAGGCATAG
>JAOXRS010000171.1 GCA_025800385.1 Candidatus Albibeggiatoa sp. nov. NOAA | reverse complement strand
CATGGGGCAATACGGCCACCCCCCATGGGGTAAGACGGCCTCATATTATCAATAAATGGATCGACATTAATGATGGTTGTAGTTGATTTGTCAACGTATGTTTCACACACATCGGGACGTTACTAGTGCTGCATCGTTTGGTATGTGTGGCTTAGGCATTAGTTAGAATATTTTCATCAGTAAACACCCAAATGCAATGAACATTTTTTAAGTGTGCAACATCAGTAAAATAAGGGGCTCCCATAAGAACACAGATGCTGCGGTCACATTCTTCGTGTTTGCTAATTCAGAACACTACACACAGGCCTGGTAACAGATCGGGTTGGCTGTGGCCACGTGCATTTTTGTAGTGAAACGTCCCTTACAAAACACCACCAATGTCCGTCCATTGTGTAGAAGTGGGTGGGGTAAGATGGCCACCTACGTTGTTTTCCTATGGCGACTGCCGTGGCCGTCTTACCCCATCTGTGATCAAGGAAGTTCAATTCATATTTTTGAATGAGTGTGTAAGATAAAGCCCTTGCAAGTTTTATTGAACGATTCACATATTAGTTGTGTAATATGGCTGCATATATTGTGGTTTTCACTCAAACCATGTAAGAGTACGCGGCTTGCAAATTAAGTGCCAAAATGTGCAAATAGACATGCTTTTTCACATTTTTGGAAATAATTCAAAAACTTCGCTGCCAAAATACACCAAACTTATACCAGCCCGGTTTGACAATAATATGCATCGTTCGAGACCGGTTTTGATTCCCTGACGCTGCTAGTTTCTCGCATAGAGGGGGTGGCCGTCTTACCTA
>JAOXRS010000170.1 GCA_025800385.1 Candidatus Albibeggiatoa sp. nov. NOAA | reverse complement strand
CATGTCTTTGCCCTGAATGCAAAAGTCATGTATGTTTACTTCACATTTGGTAGTATAGCAAACTTTACTGTTTAAATTTATGTCTTTGCTTATAGCGCAAATATAAACAAATAATGATCAAATGTCAATTTTGCACATATTTTGTCGTACATTTGCTTGCTTGCGTAAATTTTTGGTTTTGACTCGAATTTGCCATGTTTTTGCCCTTTGTGCAACTGAGTTATGATATGTACCTCGTATTTGGTGGTACAGAAATTTTACTGTTAAAGCAATTGGTTGTCTTTGCTTATATATAAACGGCAACAATGCGTTTACGCAATGAGCAATCGGCTGCAACTTAAAACTTGCACTTGTGTGTAACCAACAGCTGGTATCATCAGTGTTAAGTTGCAGTTTGAAACTTACTTGACGGGGACAAGAGATGATATGAAACTGTGTCAGTCAATGCGTCGGCCGAAGATATTGACCGGGCGCGAAAAGTATTTCCCCTGATCGAATTTATTTCAATTGGTGGCAGGTTTTAGTCAGTGCATACTGAAAGGAGATAGATCTGCAGGCCAAGTCGTCTTTGTGCATGATGAGGAGGTTTTTACAAATTAAAAGTAGAAAATAAAGAGTGGACCGAGTGGTAGAAAGGCAGGGATATTACAGCCGCGAC
>JAOXRS010000162.1 GCA_025800385.1 Candidatus Albibeggiatoa sp. nov. NOAA | reverse complement strand
CCGTCAATTGAATTGAATAAAAAAAGGCCCAACCTTTAAGGTTGAGCCTTTCTGATGAAGCATGGTGGTTGCGGGGGCAGGATTTGAACCTACGACCTTCGGGTTATGAGCCCGACGAGCTACCAGGCTGCTCCACCCCGCATCAATTAGGAAGCACGCATTATATGGACTTACGAACCTCAAAGCAAGTTTTATTTTCAATTTTTTTACATTTTTTTGATTGTTTCTTTGCAAATGAGTAAGTCATATATTTTTTTAATATTTATTTTTTCTATTATTTACTTTTTATATCAGCCTATTACTGTACCTCTTCAATATTAAATAGATTGCCTATTGCTGAAACTTGAATTTCTGACGAACACAGAGTATGTTATGAATTAATAGGATTGTGTAAAGAGAATACGCATGATAAAACCCTTACAGCTTACCAATGAAGACGGTTTACTGCTTACAGTGCGCTTATTGCGTAAAAATGATGCGTATGGTGATGACGATGCTTTTATTTATGACAAGGAAGAACCCAGTTTAGAGGTTTTTGATGCCAGTGGATTTGAAGAAGAGCCAGAAATTTATGGCTATTTCACAGGTATTCGTTTCACGGTGGGCGAATTGTTCGTTGAGAAAATTGAAGAAGGGTCTACGATTAGTGAACACTTCTCAATCTGGGGTATCTCCGAAGCCAGTGTGATACTGATGCAAAATTGGTTAGTTAGTCAATTATCAGAAGAAGAAAAATCATTTATTGACATCGCATGGCTAGAGAAAACCAAACTCATGCCCACTAAAACATCTCTACCCGCGCCTAAATCAACACCCTACCATCCCAATAACTTATTTAGAGAAATTGAAAAAAATCTGGATTTTGAGGAGTTTGAAGAAGAATTAGAAGATTTTGATGAATTCGACGATGAAGAAGATGATCGAAACCATTTTGTCTTACAGGAATTGGATGCAGCATTACGTGCCTTAGATTTAGCAGAATCAGCAGATAACCAATGGAAACACGGCGGTGTGGAATTACGCTTATGTGTTTTAGCAGCTAAAAAACAAATTTTAAAAGCGATTCAATTAGCCAATCAAGATTGATCCAAACATTAACAAGGCTAGGTCTATAGTGAATGTCTTAGCCTTTTTGCCAAAAACTTATGATTCCTAGTGTTCTTCCAAACAACTTCTCATTTGTTCTGCCTATCTATTTTTTATTGTAAATAAAGTCATACTATGGCTCAATGTAGAAATGACACTCTACGTTACGTCTAAAAATCTTCACTATCTCATTAAGACAAATTAGTAAGATGAGTGCCCATCATTTAACTCAAAATCAACTATGCTCAACTGATAAAAGCAATATGAAATAAGCTATTTCTTAAAAACTCTATATCACTATACATCGTATTTTTGTTTGCTTGGGGAGGAAACAATAATCACGATCTGGCCAGCTTGCTTGATCCTGCCTAAGCCTCATTGTAGGTAAATACCATGAGATTACTCTATTTATTATCACTTTTATTCATATCGCCCATACCTTTGTACGCAGCGATTGTGCTCGATCATACACTCCACTCAACGACCAATACCCTAGTTAATAATCATATTCCTGAAACAGTTGGAATCAGAGTGGGCAATAATTTATTCCACAGTTTTGAACAATTTAACTTGCAACAAGGTGAAATCGCCACTTTTTCGGGTAATTCTGAAATTCAAAATATTATCAGCCGAGTGACAGGCGGAAAGGCTAGTTTTATTGATGGGGTGATTCGTTCAACAATTCCTGATGCTAATTTTTATCTATTAAATCCTGCTGGCTTACAGTTTGGTGCAAATGCACGCTTAGATATTCAAGGTAGTTTTCACGCTACAACTGCAGATTATGTAAAGCTATCAGATGGTGGCCGATTCGATGCGACCAACCCGCAAGACAGTTTATTGACTACTGCACCCGTGAGTGCGTTTGGTTTTTTACAAGCTGCTGCGCCAATTCAAATACAAGGTTATGGTGAGTTAAATGCTGACAATAATGTAATGACCACAGGTTTGAGTGTACCGACAGGTCAAACCTTATCTTTAATTGGCGGCGATATTAATATTGAACGAGGTAGCTTTTTTTATACAGAATCTATCAATAACCGTGGTAAAGCCATTACCTCAACTCAACGTTTGCCCAGCCTATCTGCACCCAGTGGCCGACTCAATTTAATCGCAACAGCCAGTGCAGGCGAACTGCATTTAAATCATACAAACCTTGATCTGTCTTCATTTTCACAACTTGCTGATATTCAAATTCAAGATAAATCACAACTCCATGTTAACGGAACGAGCAATGGTCAAGTATTGATTCGAGCAGGACAATTTATTTTACAAGACAGCCAGATACAAGCGCATACTAACGGCAATACAAATGGTAGCTATATTGATATTCAAGCCGATCAAATCGATTTAACTCAAGGCTCTCAAATCAGCACTCAAACTTCTGGTCATGCAGATGGGGCTAAGATTCATTTACAAGCACAAAATGTCACGATTTCAGGTCAAAATGCTGATACGGTGCAACTTTATCCACTCTTATCTAAAGCGACAAGTATAGGGCGAGGCGGTGACATTCATGTGCAAGCGGATTCGATTGAAATCACAGACAACGATTTAGAATCCAGTGCTGATGCATCGGGCAAAGGCGGTGATATTAGATTAGAAGCGCAACAGGATGTTAAATTAAAAGAATCTATTATTTACGCCAATGCCTTTAGTCAAGAAACTGATGCAGGTGATAGTGGTAGTGTTTTTATTAAGGCAGATAATATTGAAATCTCTGGCGGCATGATTAATGTGGGAGTTTTTGGCTCTGGTCAAGGGGGTAATATCGAGCTGAGAGCAAAACACAATGTTGATTTAATAGAAAATGTACATTTATATTCTGATGCTTATGTAGGACGTGGCAATGGTGGTGATACGATTGTAGAAGCACAAAATATCACATTGAAAGATGGCGCGTTTATCGATACCACTGCTAAAAATCACCTAGGCGATGCTGGCAAAATTATATTAAAGGCCTCTGGCACGGTGACGATTTCAGGGGTGAGTCAGGAAGGTAAAGGCAAAGCCAGTGCACTTAAATCGGGTTCGCTGAGTTTGGGTAAAAGCACAACAGGCAAAGGTGGCCTTATTCAAGTTGAAGCAGGCAATTTGATTTTAACTGATGGTGGTTTAATTAGTAGTAGTTCGGATGCACCTGCGTGGGGACAGAGTAGTGATGCGGGACAAATTATCATTCGCGTTACAGGTGAAACAAAATTATCAGGCGCAAATGAATTTGGTGAAAACCGTGAAGGCTTTGGCTCTGGGATTTATGCTAGTACGATTGGGGTCGATAATAATACGGGCAATAGCGGCTCGATCGATTTGCAAACAGGCTCACTTGTGATTGAAAAAGGGGCAGTGATTGCAACCAATACCAATACGCAAGCACAAGGCGGTGATATAACCATTGTGGCACAAGGTGATGTACACATTTCGGGCACGGCTGAAGGCTTGGTCACCAAAGACGCGGGCAATACTCAACTGCGTTATGTGTCTGAATTTTCCCCTAAAACTCACAATCAATCCACCAGCGGCATTTATGCACGTACTACGGGCACAGATGGAGAATCGGGTCAAGGCGGTTCAATCACTTTATCTGCTAACCAACTTATCTTAATCGATCAAGGCCAGATTTCAACTTCTAGCATCGGCGATGGGCAGGCGGGTAATATCTCTTTAAATGTCAATCAATTAACGATGGACAGTCGTTCGCTGATTGCATCAGATAGCCATGCAGCCAATCAATATGTTTATGCCAATGAAGCTGAACGCAATGAACAAATGCTCGTCGCGGGCGATGTGGTCAAGGTGTTAGATAGTGCAGGACGGATTGCTTACTATGCACACAATGGCAGTAATTTGATGCGGATTAATTATATTCATAGCGTGTCCGACATGCAGGCATTGCAGGAGTTAACCAAAACGTACTTAATTCGTAATGGTGATGTGGTTCGCGTAGAAGAAACTGGGCTGCGTTATATGTATGAAGATTTATATGGTGTATTTCAGGTATGGACAGCGTTTGATGAGTCACAAGGTATATTGGAATTTGATACCAAAGAAGCTTTATTTACTGCGGTCGATGGCTGGTATGATGGGGTTAAGCGTCCCGTGCCTTATCCGTATGGTACAGTGATGCGGGTTAAAGATGCGGGAGATGGTAAGCCTGCAACTTATGTATATTCTGGATTGTTAGACCCGTTCAATAACTATTATTTAGCCAAGCCGATCAGTTTGCATCGTTATGAAGCGAACAATTTATCAGAGTTACAAGCCTTGCCTGAAAAACAATCTATTGCCAATGGTGCGCTGGCCATATTAACTGCGCAACAGCAAACCAATTATTTTATTTACAATGATGGACAATGGTTAGATTTGCATGATAATGAAACCCATACCGTGCAAAACTTAGCCGAGCAAAATGAATTAACTGTCACACATACGGGTTATATAGCAGAGTTGACTGATACAGGTGCAACCCAAGTATATGATGGGCAACAATGGGTTGATTTAAATGCGCGTTATCGTGTGAATGACTTAAGCCAACGCAATGCAATACAAGCAAACACGGGTGACATTGTCACGGTTGAAAGTGCAGAAAATGGCCAAGCAACTCAATATATTTATAGCAATAATCAATGGTTGACTCAAATTAAAGGGGGTAACGCAGGCCAGCTTACTTTAAATGTGCAAGATCAAATTTATCTGTCGGGTGGCAGTCAAATTACCACAGAATCTGTGAGCGCAGGTGGTGGCAGCATTGATATTCAAGCTTTAGGTTCAATGTTTTTAAACAATGCACAAATCTCTACCAGTGTACAAGAAGGGGCGGGCAACGGTGGCAACTTAACCATTGCAGAGCCTCAATTTTTAACACTGAATCATACCAATGCCATCGCTCAAGCCTATAAAGGGTATGGCGGTAATATTTTGATTACGGCACAGGAATTTATTCAATCTTCTGATAGCCTAGTGAGTGCTTCGTCAGATTTAGGCATCGATGGTCATGTTAACATTAGCTCGCCAGATCGAAACATTGGCAATAATCTCATTTTATTATCTAAAGATTTTTTAAAACCCATTGCGATTGTTGATCCATGTCAGCAAATCAGACACCCAGAAAACATGCCAAAAACAGATGCATCATTTAGTTTAAAAGCCAATATGTATCGTCATATCAATGATTCACTGGATAATTGGCAGCCGCAGAATACAATGCAGCGTTTTTCTTCCTATTCGTTGAGTTGTGAATAAAGCGATCTTGTTTTTAACAGCCGTTTATCTTAGAGTGAGAACGATTTTTATTTAAATATCCCATTTATAGACTTAAGCTAATCAATGATTTTGTACGCAGAGATTGGCTTATTTAAATTGGATTCAACGTTATGCATGATCCCATTATTAGAATCAGCCTCAATAAAAAATAACCTCAAACGACTTTCAAAATAGCTATGCTAATCTAACAAGGAAGCTAGATTTTTCATGTTTTTCCGTAAAAAAAAGCCTCAACCTGCTAAAACGCAAACTCAACAAACCTTTAAATGGACAGTCGAAGACGATCAAATCAACATCCAGTTATTAGAACAAGATGAACCTTTAGCGATTGAGCAATGGACAAAACGCTCGAATAAACAGAGTTTTGCAGGCGCATCCTTTTTGTTGGGTGAAGTGGAATTACAAGAAGAATCTGAGTCACAACACTTAGTACAAAAAGATGAGTTTAGTTTTTTGCTTAATCCGCAATGGGTGGCAGAAATCACGAATACGCAAGCTGCTTGGTTGAATTTACCGCGTCCAATTCCTTTTATTTTAGACATTGACCATAAAGGCACATTAGATCAATCTGATTTTCATTTTAAATATCAATGGCAGCGTCAAAACGGACAGCCTTTGTTATCCACTCAACGCCAAGGCGCGATTTTAAAAGCAGGTTCACAATTTTATCGCATCGCTGAGCCGTATTATTCGCTGGTAGTTGGCATGGATGCATTTAACCAAACTCCGCCCGATAATTTAGAAGCGCGGTTTCTGGCTTGGGGCAAGTTAAGTGACTTTTTACCCGAAGAATCTGCAAAAGCGATTCAAACCCACGGTTATTTAAAAAATACTAAGGTAGTTCATGCCACTGCTTTTAGTTTAGATATTCAGCAAGATGATGATGGCAATATTGATTTTGATCCTGTTTTGATTAAGCCGCCCAAAGTTGATAATGATGATGTCTCACAGCAAACTGCCCAAAACTTGCTACCCACTGAAAGCCAAGGTGTTTTCTCTGACCGATTTAAACAATCCAAGCAAGCTAAATCGCGTTATGTATTGCAAGACGGTTGGTATGTAGTTGTGGATGATGCGTTAAATCAAGCTCTGGACGTGGTGCATAAACAGCAAAAAGCCAAACCGAAGCAGCGCAAAGAGTTCGTCAAAAATCCACGTAGTTATTTGCGTAAAGCATTAGAAGATCATTTTGAAGACAATGTATTAGAAGCCCTTTTTGTTGAAACAGGTGATTATTCACAGCGAGTAAGTGAAATTGGCTTATGGGAACAGAAAGTAATTCCTTGGGTGCAAAAGCAAGCAGAATCGTGGATGCCGCATGATGGCAGTGGGCAATCGATTGGACAAACTCCGTATGAAAAAGCCCAAAACACTATTATTGAGCAAAATAGTAAAATCACTTTAAAAATTGAAGATAACTTAACAGAATTACATTATTTCAAAAGCTTAAAACCACGGCAAAAACCAAAATTAGGTGCACCTGATGCGTTGAAAACCAGTTTGAAACAACATCAAGTGGATGGTTTGGACTGGGTACAGCAGCATTGGTGTTGTGGTAGTGCGGGAGCGTTATTGGCGGATGACATGGGCTTGGGTAAGACCTTGCAATCACTGAGTTTTATGGTGTGGCTGAAGGAACGAATGCGAGCAGGGGAAATTGAACCGAATCCGATTCTAATTGTTGCGCCAACGGGTTTGCTGAAGAATTGGCAAGAAGAGCATGAACGCCATTTTAATTTACCGGGGTTGGGTGAATGCCAGCCTGCATATGGTAAAGCGTTGAAAGAACTGCGTGTAAATCAAGGGCGAGAAGTGGAACAAGGCGTGCCGTTGTTGGATAAAGAACGTTTGCAGCAAGCGGATTGGATTCTAGCGACTTATGAGACGTTGCGGGATTATCAGCATAGTTTCGGTGCGTTACAGTTTTGTGCAATTATTTTTGATGAAGTGCAAAAAATCAAAACCCCCGGAACATTGATGACCGAAGCGGCGAAAGCGATGCATACCGAATTTGTATTAGCGATGACGGGTACACCGATTGAAAACCGTCTAGCAGATTTGTGGTGTATTATCGATACTGCTTGCCCTGGTTATTTAGGAGATTTAAAGAGTTTCAGCCAATTTTACGAAAAAGACCTTGAAAATCTCAAATTACTCAAACCACGCCTAACAGAAGTTAAGAATAAAATACCTGCGATTATGTTGCGACGGATGAAGGAAGACCATTTAACAGGCTTGCCAACCAACCAAGTGCATTTATTACCCGAAAAATTACAACCAACCATGCCGCCAATGCAAGAGCGACGTTATTCAGAAGTGATTAAAGAAAGCCGTGAAAGCACGCAACCGGGGGCAATGCTTGATGCAT